>CBFHTK010000003.1:20196-279838 GCA_965658745.1 Saprospiraceae bacterium
AATAAATCCTCCAAATATTGTATTTGGTCACCTAGGACTTAATCTTATACACTTGGCTTAAACTAGATGTGTTCGACTACTGTTAACTTGCTATAGATATATTCCTAAGTCTTATTTGATGCGTAACGTACATAAAGCATTAAATTTGCAGACAAACCTAAATCAATATGCAAGAAGTCCAACCTTACCAAGCTTCTAATAAAATCCGTGTAGTAACAGCCGCTGCTCTATTTGATGGACATGACGCCGCAATAAATATTATGCGACGAATCATGCAACGTTCAGGTGCAGAAATTATCCACCTTGGACATAATCGATCTGCTCAAGAGATAGTTGATACAGCAATTCAAGAGGATGCTCAAGGAATCGCAATAACATCTTATCAAGGAGGACATATGGAATACTTCAAGTATATCCATGATTTACTGAAAGAAAGAGGTTGCGGTCATATAAGAATATTTGGTGGTGGTGGTGGAACCATTCTTCCAACAGAAATCAGTGAATTACACGAATACGGCATCTCACGCATCTATTCTCCTGACGATGGAAGAGCAATGGGCTTACAAGGAATGATAAACGACCTTTTGGAAAAGTGCGATTATCCTTTGGGAGAAAATCTTAATGGAGAAGTAAAAAAACATAAAGAAGGCTCTTTCAGCTCAGTTGCACGCATGATTACAGCCATTGAAAATTATCCAGAGGAAAACGAGGAAGTACTCGCTCAGATACAAAAAGACGCTGCTCAAATTACAACTCCAGTATTAGGTATTACTGGTACTGGTGGAGCTGGAAAATCTTCTTTAGTAGATGAGTTAATTAGAAGATTTATCATTGACTACCCACAAAAGACAATCGGTATCATATCTGTTGATCCATCGAAGCGAAAAACTGGAGGCGCTCTTTTAGGTGATCGAATCAGAATGAATTCTATAAAGGCTGATCAAGTATATATGCGTTCTTTAGCAACGCGTCAATCAAATCTAGCTTTATCTAAACATATTCAAGGAGCCGTTGATATCCTAAAAACTTCGGGATTTGACTTCATTATTTTGGAAACATCCGGAATCGGTCAATCAGACACTGAAATTGTCGATCACTCGGATATGTCTTTATATGTAATGACACCTGAATACGGTGCTGCGACTCAGCTCGAGAAGATAGATATGCTAGACTTTGCTGACGTAATTGCTATCAATAAGTTTGACAAACGTGGAGCTCTTGATGCCCTTAGAGATGTTAAAAAACAGTACAAAAGGAATCATAATATTTGGGATATAAAAGATGAGGACATTCCAGTTTACGGAACAATAGCAAGTCAGTTCAATGATCCTGGCGTAAATGCATTATTCCTATCGATCATCGCTAGCATGAACGAAAAACTAGGAACAGACTTCGATCTTCATAGCAAATGGATTGCTGGAGAAAGCGAAAAGATCTACATCATCCCACCAGCTAGAGTGCGATATCTATCTGAGATCTCGGAAAGAATACGTTCATATAATGATCACCTTGAGCAACAAGCAAAATTAGCCTCTGATCTGTATGCGCTGAATAAATCTGCTGAGGTTTTAGAAGCAAGTGGCTCTACTGAAACTGCTGATAGCCTTAAGTCACTGTATGAAGAAAAGTACAAGTATTTAGATGGGGCTGTGGCCCAAAATCTCGAAAAATGGGATAATGAAATAAAAGCTTATCAGGCAGACGAATTCGTTTATCAGGTCCGAAATAAAGACATCAAGGTAGAAACTCACACCAAGTCTTTATCGCACACTTCTATTCCTAAAATAGCGACTCCTACTTTTCATGACTGGGGGGACATAGTAAGATGGCAAGGGCAAGAGAACTTTCCGGGTAAGTTCCCTTATACTGCAGGTGTATTTCCTTTCAAAAGAAAAGGTGAAGACCCTACTCGTATGTTTGCAGGTGAAGGCGGACCAGAAAGAACAAATAAACGCTTCCATTACTTATCACTAGGAACACCTGCAAATCGATTAAGCACCGCATTTGATTCAGTTACGCTTTACGGAGAAGATCCCGATCGCCGTCCTGACATCTATGGAAAAATAGGTAATTCAGGTGTGAGTGTTTGCTCGCTTGACGACGCAAAAAGGCTATACTCAGGTTTTGATTTATGTAATCCAAAGACCTCGGTTTCAATGACGATTAATGGGCCAGCTTCTATTATCTGTGCATATTTTATGAATGCTGCTATAGATCAGCAATGTGAAATGTACATCCGAGAGCATGGAATGGAAGATAAAGTAGAAGCCAAAAAGAAAGAACTCTATGATGACAGGGGACTACCTCGTCCAACCTATCGCGCAGCTATTCCAGAAGGAAACAATGGCTTAGGTCTGATGCTACTTGGTGTAACAGGTGACCAAATTCTAAAACCTGAAGTATATGCAAAAATAAAAGCACATGCATTATCACAAGTAAGAGGAACCGTACAGGCTGATATTTTGAAAGAAGATCAAGCACAGAACACTTGTATTTTCTCTACAGAGTTCTCTCTAAAACTGATGGGAGACGTTCAAGAGTACTTCATTCATCAATCTGTACGTAACTTCTATTCAGTTTCAATCTCAGGCTACCACATTGCTGAAGCAGGAGCAAATCCAATTACGCAGCTAGCATTTACGCTTGCAAATGGATTTACTTTTGTAGAGTATTATCTAGCAAGAGGTATGGATATCAATGCATTTGCTCCCAATCTATCATTCTTCTTTTCGAATGGTATTGATCCTGAATATGCCGTAATTGGACGAGTTGCTCGTAAAATTTGGGCGAAAGCCCTAAAAGAAAAATATCAGGCCAACGACCGATCTCAAAAACTTAAATACCATATTCAGACAAGCGGAAGGTCACTGCATGCACAGGAAATATCATTCAACGATATACGTACGACGCTTCAGGCACTTTACGCAATATATGACAACTGTAATTCCTTACATACTAATGCGTATGATGAGGCGATCACAACTCCTACCGAGGAAAGTGTTCGTCGAGCAGTAGCGATTCAAATGATCATCAATCATGAGCTAGGACTAGCTAAGAATGAAAATCCGCTTCAGGGTTCTTTCATTATAGAGAAACTAACCGATCTCGTTGAAGAAGCTGTTTTAATTGAATTTGATCGAATAACCGAAAGAGGCGGAGTGCTAGGAGCTATGGAAAGTATGTATCAACGTGGGAAAATTCAAGATGAAAGCTTGTACTACGAAACTCTGAAACACACTGGCGAATTCCCAATCATAGGTGTCAATACTTTCCTAAGTAAGGATGGTTCTCCTACCGTATTGCCAAAAGAAGTGATACGAGCTGAGACTTCAGAGAAAGAATCTCAGATCAAATCAAAAAATGAGCTTCAAGCTGCATTTGAAGAAAAACGGGCAGAGATGAGAACGCAGATACAAGAGGCAGCAGTCTCTCATGAAAATATATTTATGCATCTGATGGAGGCAACAAAAGTATGTAGCTTAGGAGAGTTAACGCATGCGATGTATGAAGTTGGAGGTCAATATAGAAGAAACATGTAACAAATGAAGCAATCAACAAATTTCTATAGCCTTATTCTTTTTCTTAGTGTTTTTGTACTTCTAAGTTCTTCTCGATGTGGAGTCAATACTGCGGGTACATCAAATCCATTTAAAAAGAAAGCAACCGATCTTCCATTGGAGAAGATTCAGCTACCGGAAGGTTTTGAAATCGATGTTTACGCTGAAAATGTGGTAAACGCTAGAGGTATGTCTCAAAGTCCTGATGGGACTATTTTCGTTGGCTCGAGAGGAGAAGGTACTGTATATGCTCTTCAAGATTTGGATGGCGACTATCATGCAGATACACTTTTCGTTATCGATACGGGTCTAGAAATGCCTGTTGGAGTTGCATACCGTAAAGGAGACTTGTATGTCTCAGCAGTAAGTAAAATTCTAAAGTATGAAAAGGTAATTGAGCGACTAGGAAAGCAAAATGATCCAATTGTAGTTTATGATCAATATCCTGAAGAAACGCATCATGGTTGGAAATATATTGCATTTGGTCCCGATGATAAATTATATGTTCCTGTAGGTGCGCCATGTAATATCTGTGAGTCAGAAGATCCAATTTTTAATACGATTACAAGAATAAATCCGGACGGATCAGGTATGGAAATTGTAGCTAGTGGAATTAGAAATACCGTAGGTTTTGACTGGGATCCAAAAGATGGTGATTTATGGTTTACAGATAATGGTCGTGATTGGCTAGGTAATGATATGCCAGCCTGTGAATTAAATCACATGAATAAAGAAGGTGAACATTTTGGATATCCTTACTGCCACCAAGGAAATATTGCCGATCCTGAATTTGGTGAGAAGAGATCTTGCGATGAGTTTGTCGCTCCGTTTCAGAATTTAGGACCGCACGTAGCACCACTTGGAATGGAATTCTATGAAGGATCGCAATTTCCAACTGAATACGAAAATCGAATACTAATTGCTGAACATGGAAGTTGGAATCGAGATGATCCTCTCGGTTACCGAATAAGCACAGTACCTGTTCTTGCGGACGGAAGCTCTGGAGGCTATGAAATGTTTGCGGAAGGATGGTTACAAGATGGAAAAGCGTGGGGTCGACCTGTGGATCTTGAGCAATTGAGTGATGGTTCCATATTAGTTTCAGATGACTTTGCCGATACAATTTACAGAATTTATTACACAGGAAATAAGTGATAGAAAACCTTCAGATAATAGACCTTTCTTTGATGGATCATCTGATGTTCCTCTTTCTTGCTGTGTTAATTCCCACAATGAGTTTACTTTCATCTCAAGGAATGCAAGATTTTCATTTTGATAAAAAAACGAAAATCAATCTTTATTACTCAAATGGCTTCTTTCTGTGGATTCTAGCTTTAATCGTACTGACCACTTTTAATTTTAAGGCTAGATCGTTTGAACAATTTGGTTTTTCAATGCCAGCATGGAACTGGATAGTATGGGTACTTACGCTTCTATTTATTATCCTCTACCTAGTTGAGCTGATCTCTAAGCACATATTTATCAAGCAAGAGCGAAAAATGGATTGGACCAAAAATCTCCAATTTATTCCTTCGGATTTACAAGAATTTAAACACTACATGTTTTTGGCGATCGCAGCAGGAGTGTGCGAAGAAATCCTCTTTCGAGGTTTTCTAATTCACTACATATATTCGTTTGTTCCAGGTTCAGCCTTAGGTCTGTGGATTGCAATTATCGTACCTGCGGTAGTTTTTGCGATAGGGCACCTCTATCAAGGTAAATGGGCAGTATTGAAAATTCTTCTTGGTTCAATGATTTTGTCAACTGTATATTTGCTATCAGGTTCGTTTTTCATCGTCATGGTACTTCACCTCGGAGTTGATATCATTAGTGCCATCTATGCAAGATTTTTGATAAATCAACTAGATCCCGATCACACAATCGAAATAGAAACAAAGTAATTAATCATACCAAACGAATAATAACAAAAACACATAAACATGACCGCACAAGCAAGTCCATATGTTCATACAGAATTATCAGAAGGATTGCAGCGAATCGAGTTTTTCCATCCTTCACATAATTCCCTTCCGGGAGATTTATTGAAAGAAATAAAAGAAGCAATCGAGCAAGCTGGAGAGAATCCAGATGTAAAACTCATTGAACTTCGTAGCGGTGGTGCTAGAACATTCTGCGCTGGTGCCTCTTTTGACGAATTGGTAGCAATAGATAATGAAGTACGAGGAAAAGAGTTCTTTATGGGATTTGCCACTGTAATTAATGCTATCAGAAAATGCCCAAAAATTGTCATTGGTCGTATTCAAGGCAAAGCTGTGGGTGGTGGTGTAGGACTAGCGAGTGCAGTTGATTACTGCGTAGCAACCAAATTTGCAAGCATTAGGTTGAGTGAACTAGCGGTAGGAATTGGTCCATTTGTAATCGGACCAGCAGTAGAAAGAAAAGTTGGTCTTTCAGCATTTAGCCAAATGTCTATTACACCTAATACTTGGCAAACAGCAGAATGGGCAAAAACAAAAGGACTATATACTGAAGTTTTTGAGAGTACTGAATCTATGGATGAATATCTAGGTACTTTTATTAAAGAACTATTGAGTATGAATCCTGAGGCTATAAGTTTATTGAAGAAAGTATTTTGGAAGGGCACTGAAGATTGGGACAACTTACTAGAATCCAGGGCAGAAATGAGTGGGAAACTTGTACTTTCCAAGTTTTCAAAAGACTCCATAAGCAAATTTCTAAATCGATAAGCTAAGTCCAATTTCAGTATTCCAGAGAATACAATTTTACTCATCGATATTTCGATAAATCTAGACCATTGTTAAAAGGAAAAAAGTAGGAAAATATGCTTTCAAAAGCAAAACTGAAACAAGCATTTACGCTCATGGCGCAAGCAAAAGCCATGACGGAATTATACGAGGAAAACTTTCAAGTTGTTTCCAAATACGTGCATGCTACCTCCCGCGGACATGAAGCTATTCAGATCGCCGTAGGAATGCAACTTTTGACGCCAAGATTTCGTAGCTCCTTATTACAGAGACGACTCGATGCTACTATCTATCGGAATGCGTCCTTTTGATCTGATGTTGCAGTTACTTGCTAAGAAATCTGATCCTTTTTCAGGAGGTAGGTCTTATTACTCCCATCCAAGTTTAAAAGATGAGGACAAACCCAAAATCCCTCATCAGTCTTCGGCTACGGGTATGCAAGCTATTCCGACTACTGGGGTTGCCATCGGTGTTCAGTATAAGGAAATACTTAATATTGACGGTGCAGATAAATTATCAAAAAAACCAGTTGTTGTTTGCTCACTTGGAGATGCTTCCGTAACGGAAGGAGAGGTAGCAGAGGCTTTTCAAATGGCTGCTCTTAAGCAGTTACCTATTTGTTTTTTGGTGCAAGATAATGAATGGGATATCTCGGCTTCAAGTGATGAAGTACGAGCTATGAATGCATACGAGTATATTCAAGGATTTCCAGGAATAGAGGCGCGCACGATCGATGGTAGCTCGTTCCAACAAGCTTTTGATACAGTAGAAGAAGTTTTTGGATTAATTCGAAAGGAGCGAAGACCCTTCCTAATTCACGCAAGCGTTCCGCTTTTGAATCATCACACTTCCGGAGTTAGGATGGAATGGTATAGAGACGATCTTGAAGAACAAAAAAAAGATGATCCATATCCGAAGCTTATTGAGCTTCTGAAAAAGAAAAAAATCTCAGCCAAAGAAATTCTAAAAATAGAGACAGAAGCAAAGGTACTTGTGAAGAAGGATTTTGAAAAAGCTCAATTGGAGCCTGATCCAACGCCAGAAGATCTGTTTACTCATGATTACGCACCTACGCCAGTGACAGAAGAGTCAGGTGAACGATCTCCTAAGGACGGCGAGACAAAAGTCATGGTTGATAGTGCCTTGTTTGCTTATAAAGAATTACTTGAGAAACATCCTGAGTGCTTAATTTATGGACAAGATGTAGGACACAGATTAGGTGGAGTTTTTCGCGAAGCCGCAACGCTAGCTGGCATCTATGGAAAAGAACGTGTATTCAATACACCTATTCAAGAAGCCTTTATTGTAGGGTCTACGGTAGGCATGAGTGCTGTTGGTTTAAAGCCCGTAGTGGAAGTACAATTTGCCGACTATATATGGCCAGGACTTAATCAATTATTTACTGAAGTAGCCCGTTCTTGTTACTTAAGTAACGGAAAATATCCAGTTTCAATGATTCTGCGTGTTCCTATCGGCGCATATGGAAGTGGTGGCCCATATCATAGTTCAAGCGTTGAGAGTATCGTTGCTAATATCCGAGGAGTAAAGATCGCTTACCCGAGTAACGGGGCTGACATGAAAGGACTTATTAAAGCTGCCTTTTTGGATCCCAATCCAGTCGTATTCTTTGAACATAAAGGCTTATACTGGAGTAAAGTCAAAGGAACTGATGCTGCGAGAAGCGTCATGCCTGCTGAGGACTATGTATTGCCATTTGGAAAGGCAGCAACAACTCTAGAGGCTTCCGCCCAAAATCAAGAAAAAGGTTCGACAATGACTGTCATTACCTATGGTATGGGTGTGCATTGGGCATTAAATGCAGCAAAAGACTTTGAAGGAAGGGTGGAAATAATTGACTTAAGAACCCTCTACCCTCTTGACGAAGAAACAGTGTTTGCTAGTGTACGATCGCATAGCAAGTGTCTTGTGGTAACCGAGGAACCAAAAAACAATAGTTTTGCGCAAGCACTTGCTGGAAGAATTAGTGAAGCGTGCTTTCAAGATCTAGATGCTCCAGTTATGGTGGTAGGATCCGAAGAAATGCCTGCTATTCCACTAAATGAGATACTAGAAAAAACAATGATTCCTTCAATTGCAAAAGTAAAAACAGCAATGGAAGATCTACTAGCTTACTAAAATTGTACCAGTTAAAAACAAAAAAGCAGATACTCTTGAGAAAGAATATCTGCTTTTTTATTGATTACTTTTAAGAATTTAACTATTCTTAGTTATTAAGAATTAATGGAAGTCCACCTTCTTGGCCTCCTACAATAATCACCTTGGAATTTGGCGAATTTGCTAGCTCCAATGTGGCTTCAATTCCTTTATCTTGTAGAATTTTGTCAGTCAAACTCTGGTTCAAAATTCGGTTTGCATCCGCTTTTGCTTGCGCTTCAATCACTTTTCGCTCAGCCTCTTTTCTCTCTTTTTGAAGTCTGTATTCATACTGAAGTGACTCTTGTTCTTCTTTCAACTTGTATTCAATCGCATTCTGCAATGTCTGCGGTAATTTCACTTCTCGAATCAGTACATCATCAAGTACGAGGTGTTTTCTGGAAATCTTGCTTCTACAGATACCCAATATCTCTTCCTGAATTGCTTCTCTTTTAGTGGAATACAATTCCTCAGGAAGATACTTACCGATCACCTCTCTCGTTGCTGATCTGATCTCAGGAATGATGATTCTATCTCTATATGCTTTACCTATTTCGTTGTGTAAGTAACCAATAGAGTCACGCTTTGGATAATATCTAAACGACAAGTCTATCTCAATGTTAAGACCGTTCTTAGAAAGTACGCTCATCTTCTCAAATGCCTCGTTTACTTTCACATCATATACATACATTTTGTTCCAAGGTGCGATTACATGGAAGCCTTGATCGTAGGTCTTTGTTGGATCAATACCATCCCCAAAACGCTTAAACAAGACACCTCTGTCACCTGGATTGATGGTCAGAAACGTTGTACTAGATAAAAGTATGAATAGGAATGCTCCTATAATTATGAAGGGTATAAATTTAGCTAAGGATTTTGAATTCATTATCTATTTTATTGTGTTATTGGATTTATTAAATTACCTAACAGTAAGATACACATTCTATCCTACTTATACTAGATAACGGTAATCATTAAGGAATAGTTCTAGACGTACTGAATAGAATTGGTCTTTTGACATTTACCAAACACAAGGCGATTTCTACAACAGAAAGACTTGTTCAAACATGTAATTCCAGCGCAAGAAAACGTTATTTCTGTGCTGTGCCTCCATGCACTAGTACATAAAAAGAGCCCTTCAAAATAAATCTGAAGGGCTTTAATTCTATATCCGAATAGCCTTAGATGTTGGGCTAAAATATTTTACTTATTCAAAACTTTAGCCATTGTGCTACCTATCTCGGCAGGAGAGTTTACAACATGAATTCCACATGATGCCATGATGGCCATCTTTGCTTCAGCTGTATCATCTTTTCCACCGATTATTGCACCAGCATGACCCATAGTACGTCCTTTCGGTGCTGTCTGACCAGCAATAAATCCTACAACTGGCTTTTTATTTCCTGTACTCTTGATATACTCAGATGCCAAAGCTTCGTAGTTACCTCCGATTTCACCAATCATCACAATTCCGTCCGTTTCAGGATCGTTCATCAATAACTCAACTGCTTCTTTGGTAGGTGTTCCAACAATCGGATCTCCTCCGATTCCAATGGCAGTTGAAATTCCAAGACCAGCTTTCACGATTTGGTCTGCCGCCTCATAAGTTAGCGTACCTGACTTAGATACAACTCCTATTCGTCCTTTTTTGAATACAAAGCCTGGCATAATTCCTACCTTAGCTTCATCCGGCGTAATCACACCTGGGCAATTTGGCCCTACCAAAGTAACTTGTTTATCCTTCAAATATTCACGTACCTTAACCATGTCTTGTACAGGAATACCTTCCGTAATACAGATAATTACTTGAACTCCTGCCGCTGCAGCTTCCATGATTGCATCTCCAGCAAATGCTGGTGGAACGAAAATAATACTCGTATTAGCCTTAGCCTTATCAACAGCTTCCTGAACTGTATTAAATACTGGTTTTCCAAGGTGCACTTGTCCTCCTTTACCCGGAGTAACTCCACCAACGACATTTGTTCCGTACTCAATCATTTGTTCTGCATGGAAGC
This sequence comes from Saprospiraceae bacterium, assembly GCA_965658745.1. Taxonomy (GTDB): domain Bacteria; phylum Bacteroidota; class Bacteroidia; order Chitinophagales; family Saprospiraceae; genus JAHDFB01. The sequence goes on from CBFHTK010000003.1 coordinate 30,649, forward strand.
TTCCTTCCTTACCTGTAAATCCTTGTACGATTATATTAGAATCCTTATTGACTAAAACGCTCATAAATTATTTTTCTTCTAAGTTTATTACAATTATTTCTTCGTTTGGTTTGTGCATGTAATATCGTTCTCGTGCATATTTCTCTTTATTGTTTTCAATATCGAAAAGTTGCTTTTTAGTTTCGATAATTTGCTCGTCTACCTGAATTTTCTCTTGAACCAATTTTGAAATAGAGTGCGATAAAGATCGATGCGTTTGAAAACTAAATTTATCAAAAAACAAAACCCACACAGCAAAAACAACAAATGCTAATGCATACTTGTTGTACCACAATTTTGAAACCTTAGGTTTCAATGCTAGAAATATTTCCTTTAATTGCATGCCATCTATAAACTTATGAGAATCTATTTCCTCAAAAGTATACTATTTAGCTGATTATCACTTTACATATTACAAAAAAAGTTAAGATGTAATCTTCATAAAATGAAACTTCTGTGCAAACAAATTTGAAATATTTCCCCAAAATAGATACTCAAGAAACCTTTGTTCTGATGATATCTACCTTTCAATATCAAGATGGAATAACTACACTCCGAAAATAGCTTTACCTGGATAAATACCCATATCTCCAAGTTCTTCTTCAATTCTGAGAAGTTGATTGTATTTAGCTATCCGGTCACTTCTTGATGCAGAACCAGTTTTTATCTGTCCCGTATTCAATGCAACTGCCAAATCAGCAATAGTGGTATCTTCAGTTTCTCCTGATCTGTGCGACATCACGCTTGTAAAAGCATTACGAGTCGCCATGTTCACTGCATCAATTGTTTCTGTCAACGTACCAATTTGATTTACCTTAATCAAAATCGAATTTGCACATTCATCCTCAATACCTCTTGCCAGACGCTTCGTATTAGTTACAAACAAATCGTCACCAACAAGTTGAATTCGATCTCCTAGCGTCTGAGTAAGTGATGACCAACCAGACCAATCATCTTCGTCCAGTCCATCTTCAATCGAAATTATTGGATATTTATCACACCAGTTTTTCCAGTAAGATACCATATCCGATGAAGATAATTTATCACCCGTTGACTGATGAAAATGGTATACTTTCTCTTCTGCATTGTAAAATTCAGAAGCTGCAGCATCCATTGCAATCATCATATCAACACCTGGCTTATATCCAGCTGACTCGATAGCTCTTAGTACAATTTCGATTGCTTCTTCGTTACTCTTGATATTCGGTGCAAAACCACCTTCATCTCCAACATTAGTGGAGTAGTTGTTTTTCTTTAGAACGGCTTTTAGATGATGAAATACTTCAACTCCCATTCTTAACCCTTCAGAGAAAAAATCTGCTCCTACTGGTATAATCATGAATTCTTGAAAGTCAATGCTGTTATCTGCATGAGAACCACCATTCAAGATATTCATCATCGGTACAGGTAAAACATGTGCGTTTACACCACCAATATATCTGTACAGAGATTGACCGCATTCACTTGCAGCAGCTTTAGCAGCAGCTAGAGAAACACCAAGAATGGCATTTGCTCCCATGTTTGCTTTATTGTCAGTGCCGTCAAGCTCGATCATCATCTCATCAAGCTGAATCTGGTCAGTTACTTCAAGGCCGATAAGTGTCTCAGAAATTGGACCATTGATATTTTCACATGCCTGAAGAACTCCTTTTCCAAGGAATCTATCTTTATCATTATCTCGCAGCTCTACTGCTTCGTACTTTCCGGTAGAAGCCCCAGATGGAACTGCCGCTCTACCTACATGTCCATTTTTTGTAAGTACTTCAACTTCAATTGTGGGATTCCCACGAGAATCAAGAATTTCTCTTGACCGTATGTCAGTAATTATGCTCATAATGTATAATTATTTGGATTTGTGATTTTTAATTAAGTCGATAAACTTGTCGAACAGGTATCTTGAATCATGAGGACCAGGATTCGCTTCAGGGTGATGTTGAACGCTAAATGCAGGTCTATTTTTCAATTCAATTCCTTCAATTGTATCATCGTTTAAGTTTACATGTGTAACCTCAATCGTATCAGCTTTTTCCTCCAATTCTTGTCGATTCACTGCAAATCCGTGATTCTGCGTTGTGATTTCACACTTGCCAGACTGAAGGTTAATAACAGGATGATTCGCCCCACGATGACCGTGGTGCATCTTATATGTAGAAATACCGTTTGCTAATGAAAGGATCTGATGCCCTAAACATATTCCAAACATTGGTTTATTACTTTCAAGCATTTGTTTGGCAGTCTCGATAGCATAATCCATACTTGATGGATCGCCTGGGCCATTACTTAAGAAATACCCATCAGCGTCCCAAGACACAACTTCAGAATATGGAGTTTTAGCAGGGAATACTTTCAGATACGCTCCCCTATCAGCCATGCTCTGTAGAATGTTCCTCTTTGTTCCAAAGTCCATTACAGAGATCTTAACTTCTGCGTTTTCATCTCCTACAAAGTAAGGCTCGCTCGTGGTCACTTTACTAGCTAGCTCTAGACCGTCCATACTAGGAGTATCAGCAAGAAGCTTCTTTAATACTTCAATGTCCTCATGCTCCGATGAGATAATCGCATTCATTGCTCCTTCACTACGAATCTTACGGACAATAGCACGCGTGTCAACATCTGAAATACACACCAAATTTTCTTGTTCCATGTATTCTTGAATCGACTGATCAGCCAAAGGTCTATGATAATCAACTGTCAGGTTCTTACAAATCAAACCCGCAATTTGAACCCGATCACTCTCAGAATCGGCGTTCATTGTGCCATAATTCCCTATATGTGCATTGGTTGTTACTAAGATTTGATTGTAATAAGAAGGATCTGTAAACACTTCTTGATAGCCAGTCATACCGGTATTAAAGCATATTTCACCAGTAGTTGTTCCTTTTTTACCGTAGGCTTTGCCTTTAAAAACAGTGCCATCTTCGAATAAAAGGGTAGCGGAGTGGGTTCCTATATACGTCACTTCGGAGGTTTTTTAAGTTCGCACAAATATAGTAAACAAGAACAATTTGAGTTGCTTTACAGGGTCAAATTCACTACTTATTCTCAATTGTTTCAGCAAGATACGGATGTTGTTTTATTAGCATCTTTTCTGTTTCGCGAATCTTTAGCTGAAATCGTCTGTTCGCTTCACTATTTTCGTGAAAAGATCTGTGTAGTTGCTGCTTCCTCAGTTTTTCCACTGACCTATTTAGTTCCTTGGTTTTAGAATCGAAGAACCGATCGCTAAATTTCTCCCATATATAGTCAACAGCCCTATCTGTTGGGTGTAAAAGGTCATCCTTATAAAACCTATAATCCCGTAGATCATCTATCATCAACTCGTAAGATGGAAAATAGACAGCAGTTGTAGAGTAAACTACTTGGTGAATGCCTGAAAGCAAATGTGCTTTTGATTTTGAGTTCTCTAGAAGACCATCGCGCAAGTGACGGACCGGTGAGCAGGTCAAGATGAGTTCTTTTGGATGTTCAGATTCTACACACAATGAGTGGATTTGTCGGAGTGAATCAGAAATTTTCTGGATGCTTAAAGTGGATTTTTCGTATACCTTGCTGGGTTGTTTATGGCAATTACCTACAATATCACCTGTTTGCCTTTTGGTGTAGACATTAGCCGATCCTAGTGTAACTAATAGGAACTTGGCTTTCGCCCAAAAGACATGGAACGAATCTATGCATCTTGTCCATTTTTCAACCAATTCTTTCTTGCTCTTTGCATTAAAATCCCCGTGAAAGTGATCATAAACATACATCGAATCTCTTTCGATAATGGATGCTTCATCCAGCGATTCCTTATTGACCAACATGGTCAAAACCCTTGCTATGGAAACCGGATTGTATAAGATGCCAACGGGGTTCTTTTGGGCCCTGAGCCCAAAATAAGAACACCTCGCCGTTATATTTTCGCTAAAACAAGATCCTAGAAACATTAGACGATCGTGATGATGTATCACAGGTTCTGCTAGGCTTAATTGAAGTTCGGTACGCCATTTATTACTCATAAGGCAAAGCTACATGAATTTAAAATCAGTCAAATATAAACTAACTGAGACTATACAGAGGACGCGGCACCTATCAAGATATTAAGCGACTCGCATAGTAGCTCTTCAGTATTTAGATCCAGTTTCTGGTCAATTTTCACTTCAGACTGATACAAATCAAGATGAGCCACAACTCGAGCATTTAATGCTTCAAGTGACCGCAAAAGTGATTTCATAGCTTTTTCTCCTCTAGGAGAATGAGGTGTAAATGTTATCGGAAATACTGGTTTCGACATGAGTTCTCCAGATGTGGTAAGCCATTCAAGAGCATTCTTTAGATTAGCTGGCAAATTGTGTAAATATTCTGGACTAGAAATAACAATGGCATCTGCCTCCTTGATAAGCTGTCTCCATTCGGTTACTTCATTTGGCCATGGCGATACATCTCTCTGCGGTAAGTAAAGTGGTAATCTAGAAGGTAAATCGGTAAATTGCCAATCTAGGTCATTTCTCAATGTAGAAATCTTACGAAGCAACTTGCTATTACTTGAATTTTGCCTCGGTGAGCCTGAAAAAGTCACAACTTTTTTCACGACTTCTTTTCGCTACTTTTCAGAGGTGCCTTCAACCAACGATCAAGCGCTTTTTTCATCATTTCTTGTTGATCTTCAGGATAGCTTGCCATTCTGGTTCTGTGCGAACCCTGATCCAAAATCATCAACATTGCGTCTTTCCCAACTGGCGGGATATATGTACATGCACCCCAAGGATCATATTCTCCCTGAATATAGATCATTCGTTTTCCCTTTTTATCTAAGCGAGATTTCACCCATTCATTATAAGAAGGATCATAATCCAAAGAGACACCTCTCGGTGCAAAAATCGAATTATCATACACCTTCACATGCTTAATGAGTCCATCAAGATGATCATGCATAAATCCGTAATAACCATTCTGAGTCATAAATTGATAGAAGGAAGGTTCGTAGTAACTGATCACTCCGTCACTATAGAAAGCAATTCCTACGACCATTTTAAGATGGTTATAGCATGTTTTAGGATCAGGTTCGCTTGGAACTGCATCACAAACATAGCCCATCTGCCAAAAGGAAAAAGGGTATTCAAGTATTGCGTATTCGATAGCCTTTTCGATACCTTCGACTCGATTGAAAGTCATACCATTGGATGTTGCATCTGCTTTTGCGTACGATAGCAAACTGTCTTGAATAGAAAGAGCGTGACGTTGAAAGTCAAAGAGCTTGTTGCGGCATTCCTCAGTTCCTACTGTAGATATCAATTCATCACAACGTTTATCCTCACGTGCATTAGGTAGCGGAGCAACATACGGTACAGCTACTTTCACATCTCTTGGATAAGTTGCCTTATAATACATGCAAGTCGTGCCACCCTTACTTATACCAGTTGAGATCCACTCCTTTCTATAAATCTTTCCAAATGCTTTTCTGATTCGATGCAAATCTTGCATTGCTTGTTCGTTCATCAGGTACTTGTAATCTATACTATCTGGAACAGATTTTCCAAAAAATCGATATTCAACGATCAGTTGATTACTCTGCAAAAGATCGCTAAGTTCATAATGACGAGGGCCTGCCGCGTATCCTTCGGTTACAAATAACATGGGTGATTTACGATCCACATGTGAGAGAAAAAGTCGTTGCTTAAAAGTACCTTTTGAATGATCGTCATGATCGAGCCACTGGTCAATCATAATCTCATAAGATTCCGAATAGTGATGCTTGACATCAAAGGTTTCAAGCTTAGCATCGGGAAATAATTTCAGAACTCTCTCTTGTACATCAGTCTGAGCGTTGATATTACAAGCCAAAAAGACAAGTACAAATACATTTAATATACGTTGCATATGAATCATTTATCGTAAATTTTTTTGTGCTGAAAAATTATTACCAAGTCAAATTACACTCATTTAGATCCGTTGACTATCTCCTCTAGTCTTTTTGAATCAGCTAATTGAGGAATAGTGACTTTAAGTCTCTGGTCTTCCTCCATTGCACGCTTAATCGTCGAAATTGCGTGCGGGTTTCTCGCCCAATTTCTACGAGCAATTCCATTGTTAACATCCCAATGCAACATGGAGCGGATATGCTCTTCTGAAACATCACTTCCGTCAATATACATCCCAAAACCTCCATTTATCACCTCACCCCATCCTACTCCACCACCATTGTGTATGGAAACCCAGGTTGCTCCGCGGAACGAATCCCCAATCACATTGTGAATTGCCATATCAGCTGTATATCTAGAACCATCATAGATATTTGCAGTCTCTCGATAAGGACTATCTGTCCCTGAAACATCATGATGATCTCGACCTAATACAATAGGGCCTTTCAGTTTGCCATCTTTTAAAGCCTTGTTAAATGCTAGTGCAATACGAATTCGGCCAACAGCGTCAGCATAAAGGATTCGTGATTTTGATCCAACAACCGGGATATTTACACCAGCTTTTCTTATCCAATTTATATTGTCAGATAGTTGTTCCTGAATTTCTTCCGGAGCTTCGGCAGCAATTTCTTCTAATACGTCTCCAGCAATCTTATCGGTTATAGCTAGATCGTCTAGGTCTCCTGATGCGCAAACCCACCTAAACGGTCCAAAGCCATAATCAAAACACATTGGCCCCATGATGTCTTCAACATAAGATGGATATCTAAATAAGCCTTTAGATTCATCTTTCCAAATATTTGCATTGGCTACACCCGCTTCTTTAAGAAATGCATTTCCATAATCCCAAAAATACATTCCCCTATCTGAAAGCTTATTTATTGCATCAACATGTCGACATAAAGTCTTTCTTATTTCATCATTAAATTTCGCTTTATCCTCTAGTAAAAGTTCTTTCGCCTCATCAAAGCTATACCCTATAGGACAATAGCCCATATCATCAATATTATGCAGAGAAGTTTGATCACTACCCAAGGCAATATTAAGGTCGGAATCTGCAAATGCCTCCCATAATTCTACAATATTTCCGTGATGAACTAGAGCAATGGCCTCCTTCTCCTTTTGAGCTTTCGCAATACGATCTAGTAGCGCTGGTATATCTTGATAAACATTATCAGCAAGAATATAACCATCTGCAATTCTTTGATCTACCGCATCTTGATCAACCTCAGAAATCACACCTACACAACCACAAATTATTGCCGCAAGTGCCTGTGCACCGCTCATTCCTCCTAGTCCCGATGTAACAAAAATTTCACCGTGTAAATCCTGAAGGCCATTCAATCTCCCTGCATTCAACAATGTAATAGTTGTTCCATGTACAATGCCCTGCGGCCCAATATACATGAATGAACCAGCCGTCATTTGTCCGTAACTAGTAACTCCTAGCGCATTATATTTATTCCAGTCCTCTTTCTTGGAATAGTTGGGTATCATCATCCCGTTCGTCACAACTACACGTGGTGCTTTGGCATGTGAAGGGAAGAGGCCCATAGGATGGCCAGAATACAAAACTAAAGTCTGTTCATCGGTCATTTCACTCAAGTATTGCATGCATAATCGATACTGAGCCCAGTTTTGAAAAACCGCGCCATTTCCTCCATAAGTGATGAGTTCATGAGGATGTTTAGCGACCAGAGGATCTAGGTTATTATGGATCATCAACATTATTGCAGCTGCTTGTTTGCTCTTACTTGGATATTCCTCGATTGACCGCGCATACATATCATATTCGGGACGAAATCTGTGCATATAAATCCTACCGTATTCTTTTAATTCTTGATAGAACTCAGGAGCAAGTGCTTCATGCCATTCAGAAGGAAAGTATCGCAGCGCATTTTCAAGTGCTAGGACTTCTTCATCGGATGTTAGCACTCCTTGCATATTTCTGACTGGAGCATGACTCACAGTGGAATCAAGGCTATTATTGGAAGGTAAACTAGTCGGTATTCCTTCTTGAATTGCTTCTTTAAATGTCATAAGGACGGTGCATTTGAATAAGTGGTAAAGATGCTAATGATTTCCAACAAAATTACCTAGAGTTAAAATTTTGGACAAATGTAAGATCAAAATGTGATTATGTCGAAAATTACTTGGTCGTGAACATTTGGTGAATCAAAAATTTAGTGGTAAAGAAATTTTAGTAAACAAAAAAAGCCCTTCCATTACTAGAATGAAAGGACTTCAAATTTCTTGAACAAAAGAAAGAATTACTTCTCTTCTGTTTTCGGCTTCTTACTACAACAAGCACCAGATTTACCTTCTTTTTTACTGCAACAACCAGCAGCTTTACCATCTTTAGAACAAGCTTTCTTTTTAGCGTTATCAGGAGTAGCACCTTCTTCCATGTCAGATACCTTGATCATCTCTCCGTTACTTGCATTTCCTATGTCATTTGGTGATACGTTTACAAACTCATTCTTTTCAGCATCGAAAGATACTTGCTTGTAAGATATTTTACCACTTGTTTCACATTTCTCTTCTTTGTAGAAAGAAACTGTACCAGATTCTGCACAAACTCTTTTTGTAATTGATGCATCAGCTTCTGCTCTTGATTCAGCAGCACTTAATACTTTAGTATTCATAGCAGTACTTGTAGTAGCAGTAGAAGCAGATTTTTTTGCACAACAAGAAGATGCCGCAGTTTTACTACATGCTTTTTTTGCAGTTTCTTGAGCCATAAGACCAGCTGTACCAAAAAGTGCAAATGCTAGAACGAACATTAATTTTTTCATTTCTTATTTTTTTTGTTTAATTGTTAATCAGTATACAACTCTAACACGATTATTTTCCAAAAATTGTTCCAATAAAAGCAAGTAGTTTGTAATACCAGAGTAAAATTAATTTAAAATCATGAAAGTTGCATTAATTTAACTCGCATTTCATCGCTAAACAACTAAGCTCTAGCGCTATAAGAAGTCAAATTGTCCCATTATTCGGCACTTTCAAACTGTTGTTAATGTCGAGTTAAGGTTTTAATGAACACGATATCTCAACGAAATACTAGGCAAATAAACTCACCTCCCAAAATTTCTTATCAACTACTAACTCATGTGCACCGCCAACAAGCTTTAACCTATCCACAGATACTTCAACGTTATTTAGTAAGATTTTCTTCACTTCAAACGGAATTCCAATAAAGCGAAGCTTGTAGGTATCATAGTCCGTATCGAAATGTCCTTTTCTTTCTTGAACTAGTTTGAATGAAGATTCTGTTGAAGAAGTTAGAAATCGCTTGTCATTGTACATTCCATCGCGATTTTCGTAACCATCACCAGCATCTTCATATAGTACACTTTCTAAATCATCACCACCATAGTAAGTCTTAAGAAGTAATTCTTCTACCTTGTGTTCTCCTACATAATTCATCGTCGGATTAAATGGAATGACAGCTCCTGCTTTGATCAAAACAGGTATAGTTTCAATGTCAGCTGCGATCCAAGTCTCTTTTCCTCCCTCTACTGCTTCGTTGGACCAATAATTATACCATGTACCTCTAGGAACATACACATATCTTCCCTGCAAATTTGGCTCAACTATTGGACATACAAGTATATGATCTCCACACAAGAATTCGTCAGTACGGTATAGTGTTTCCCTGTCAGTTTGGTCATAGAATGCAATTGGTCTTACCATAGGTGCACCTTCTGAAACATACTGATAAAAAGTGGTGTATAGATATGGTAGTAGTTTATATCGGAATTTGATAAATTTCCTTACAACTTCTAGCGTCTGATCTCCAAATGTCCACGGCTCTTGAATTCCGTGATCTCCTGAACTATGCGTTCTGAAAAATGGATGAAAAGTAGCCAATTGAACCCATCTTGTAAATAATTCTGGAGTCGGGTGCTCTGTGAAACCTCCTACGTCTGAACCGACGAAAGAAAAACCAGAAACCGCCATTCGCTGACATTGCACATTTGCTACCCATAGGTGCTCCCAAGTAGCTATATTGTCTCCTGTCCAAGCCGAAGTATATCTTTGGGCTCCTGCATAGGCTGATCTTGTTATGACAAAAGGTCTTTTGTTTTCAGCTCGGAGAAACTTCTTTACTCCTTTTTGCGTGGCCCTTGCCATCTGCATTCCATAGACATTGTGTGCCTTTCTGTGACTGCAAGGATTGCCATCGTAATCATGTCTTACGTCGTCCGGAAAAGTCTTTGAAGGAACTTCAAATAAAGCTGGTTCATTCATATCATTCCAAACTCCTCGTACTCCCGTATCGATTAGTCCTTTGAAAAGTTCAGCCCACCATTTACGAACTCTTGAAGAAGTGAAATCAGGGAAATAACAATCGTCAGGCCATACCTTACCCTTCATAAAAGGCCCATCCGCACGTCGACAAAACATATTTTGCTCAACTCCTTCTTGATAGACCCAATAATCAGGGTCAACTTTTATACCTGGATCAATTATTACTACAGTTTTAAATCCATCTTCTGCAAGTTCTGAAATCATCCTTTTGGGATCTGGAAACTTATCATCATCCCAAGTAAAACATCTAAAACCATCCATGTAATCTATATCAAGATAGATCGCATCACAAGGTATATCTAGTGCTCTAAACTTTGAAGTAATCTCTTTTACCTGAGACTCGGGATAATAACTCCACTTACACTGATGGTATCCTAGTGCCCATAGAGGTGGCATATCAGGTTTTCCTGTGAGTGATGTATATCTCTTAGTAACATCCATCAATTCTGGACCATTGATGAAATAATAATTCATTTCACCTCCGTCTGCCCAATAGCTAGTTACTGATTTTCTTTCACTTGCAAAGTCAAAGAATGAACGAAAACTATTATCAAAAAATATTCCATATGCCTTATGGCTATGGAATCCAATATAAAATGGGATATTTTTATAAAGTGGGTCCGTGCCTTTTGCAAACCCATATTCATCGGTTCCCCAATTCTGGAGGCGTTTTCCTCTGAGATTTAGATGCATTGGCTTATCTCCCAATCCGTAATAATGCTCACCGTCTTGAGCAACTTTACTCATCTGAACGATACATCCTCCCTTATCATAGTAATCTTCCCAGTGGAAGCCTTTTTCATCATTGCATATAGTTTCACCATGAGCATCTAGAAATTGATGTTTCATGGTTGCCTTTTCAATCCTGATGGTTGTTGAAGGCGTCGAAATATCATAATACTTAGCCGTTTCTATTTCTACAACGTCTACTTGCTCTTTTGCAAATTTATTGGATATTCCATATGAGAAGTCTTTTTCGAAAACTCCATTGACGGTAAAACGAATACGAATAACGTCTTGATTATAAATAGATACGCAAAGTATTACGCCCTGAGCATCTTGAAAATAATATGAATCATTTTTTGACCATGATTTTTCTATAGTCCCTGGAAACGATTCTTGTACATTAGCTTGATTCTGATACATGTGATTTGTGATATGTAATCATTGAATTCAACTCAAATGCCCAATTCTCTTTTGAAGCATTTATAAAAAACAGCGCAAATTACAGAATCCTAGTGAGATTTTACAACTATTTATACTACTCATATGCTAGGTGCAATAAAAAAGATCACCCTGCAATTAAGCAAGATGACCTCTATATTTCGTACTATTTTTAAGCTTATTCTTAGAAAGTATAAGCGAGTCCTAAAGTATAATAAAGTTGTGTCACAAACTGATTTGTTTCAGTTGAAGCAACATCATTCATTAAAATACCTCGATCAGCTATTTGATTATCACCTCTTAGTCCAACATTGAGGGCTACACCAATTCCATTAAATATCTTAGCTGAAAAACCATTAATCCATGTATAATTTATAAGATCACTACCAGCATAAGTCACTGGTACGATTGTTCCATCAATATCGTAGTCGACCGTTTGCTCACCTGAGTATGGTACGAAAAGACTTAAATTAGAAGACCAAGATATTCCTTTGAAAATCACTGCAGAATACTGCGCACCGATCTTTGCACCAGCGGCAGAAATAAACTCACCCGGCCAGTTCTTTTCATAACCTAAAGGATGAATCAACACAACCAACGCATCGAGAGGCGTCCAAGTAAGTCCAGCGCTCACAGTTAATTTTGCTGGATCAAATAGAGATTGCTCATATTTTTCTGTAGTACTGTCATAAGAAATGATAGAGCTTGTGAATTTACCTTCAGCTGAAACAGCAAGCTTAGGGTTTATTCTGTAACCAGATAAAGACGATAAGTCAAGACCCTCAGAAAGAGCTACAACCCGATTAGTGTTTGGCTCGTTACTATCAGTTACAGTGCGTTGGATAGTGACATTTACAAGGTTTCTCCAAAAGAATTTAGGCTGAATATTATTTGCATATCCATTGAATCCAATTCCGATTCCATTACTTGTAGCATCCGGACTATTTACAGCATACCAATTATTGTTTCCACTAAAATCAACACCAACAACTCCTACTCCACCTATTCTCCAACCTGGTAATTTTGCAATCGAGCCTTCAATTGCTGACAATTCAGCACTTGCTGCAGCTACTTTTGCAGCAGCTTCTGCCTTCTTAGCTTGCAATTCCTCAAGTGTCTCCTGAGCATTTATAAATTGTAAACAAAAAAACATCGCCAACATTGATAACACACTTACTTTTAGTGCTTTCATTTTACTAAATTATAATTTTTAAACATTTGTGATAGATCATAAAATTACAATCTGGGCAAAAATAACAAATACGTGACGTGGCAGATATGAAAAGACACACACATTTTATAGTAGTATATTAAAAGTTAACAGCAACATTATTCCCTGAAGAATCCTATTTTTACCATCTTCAAACAAACTCAATTCATAATTTATGCGACTTATTTTTATTTTCTTTCTCGTTACTGTGTCTAGTTTCAACTTGCATGCCCAAGAAACAACTGATAACGACGTACGAATGATCAGAGCGATTTATGATCAAAGTTTGACAAATAGTAGTTGCTATAGTTGGCTAGAATATCTCACAACTAGCATCGGAGGCAGATTAGCAGGGTCTCCTGCTTCGATGGCGGCGGTTTTTTACACGAAGCAGATGTTAGACACAATTGGCCTTGATGCTACTTCTCTTCAAGATTGTGAGGTGCCGCATTGGAATCGAGGAATAAAAGAAGAAGCGAGAATTGTACTGTCTAGTCAATATGGCTCATATTCGATGAACTGCCTAGCTCTTGGTAACTCGGAAGGGACAGGAGAGCTTGGATTAACTGCAGAAGTTGTTGAAGTGAAGTCGCTTGACGAAGTTGAAAAACTAGGAAAAAGTAATATCGAAGGCAAGATTGTCTTTTATAACAGGCCTATGGATCCAACTCAAATACGGACATTTAATGCTTACGGAGGAGCTGTTGATCAACGAGTTTATGGAGCTTCCAAAGCGGCAGAATTTGGTGCAGTTGGAGTTCTAGTTAGATCAATGACAACTAGACTTGATGATTATCCTCATACTGGAACGCTTGTATACAGAGACGGAATCAAAAAGATTCCAGCAATTTCTATTAGTACCAACGATTCCGAATTGCTAAGCAGATTGCTAAAACGCGAAAAAATCAAGGTTTTTATGCGTAATACGTCCGAGATGTTATCGCCGAAGATGTCTTACAATGTCATCGGTGAAATCAAAGGTTCTGAATTTCCGGATGAAATTATTTTGGTTGGAGGTCACTTAGATGCTTGGGATGTTGGTCAGGGTGCGCATGATGATGGAGCTGGATGTGTCCAAGCAATGGAAGTACTGAATACCTTAAAGAAAATCAACTATAAGCCAAAAAGGACAATCCGAGTTGTGCTTTTCATGAACGAAGAAAATGGCTTGGGAGGCGGATTAGCTTACGCTAAAGAGAGTAATGAAAAGAAAGAATACCATCTTGCTGCGATAGAATCAGATTCAGGAGGTTTTTCTCCTCGTGGATTCTCTTGCGATGCAGAAGTTGAGGTATTCAATCAAAAATTCAAATCTTTTTACGACTTTTCACCTTTGCTTGAGCCCTATGGTTTGATGATTACAAAAGGTGGAAGTGGTGCAGACATAAATCCACTTAAGAGTCAGAAAGGAATACTAATAGGTCTAAGACCAGATTCACAAAGATATTTTGATTACCACCATACGGAAATTGATACCTTTGAAACAGTCAATCAGCGCGAACTTGAATTAGGAGCTGCTGCGATGACCAGCATTGTTTATCTAATAGATCAATATGGATTATAATGAAGCAGGTAGCCATAGAGGGTAAATTATTTGAACTATATATCGGCGAAAAAGAATTACAAGCAAGGATTCGCATGCTCGCTGAGGAAATCAATGAGTACTACGATGGTATTTATGAGGAGCCTATTCACATAATAGTGATGATGAACGGTGCATTTGTTTTTGCAGCTGACTTGGTGCGCCAACTAGATTTTCCGTTACATATGTATTTTGTCAAGTCTAGTTCTTATGTTGGACTTTCGTCCAAAGGTCAAGTTGAGTTCGTTTTACCAGAAGACTTAGATATCAAAAATCGTAGAGTTTTAGTCCTTGAAGATATTGTTGATACCGGAATTACATTTCAACAGTTTTTATCTGAAGTGATAGAAGATCATCCAAAGGATCTCAAAATATGTAGCCTCTTGGTCAAAAACAAAAACTCAGAGATAAAGAGTCGAGTAAACTTCGTAGGTTTTGAAATTGACGATCCTTTTGTTATCGGATACGGAATGGACTTCAACGGAAAAGCACGAGACTTTAGTGATATCTATATACTTAAAGAAGATGAAAAATCTAGTAGCTGAAGTATGGATAATGATTTTCTAAGCAGCCAAGATATCGCCAGAATCTGTCAAATAATTAGATCCGCGGGAGACGCTGTATTGGAAGAGTATTCCAAAGACTTTTCACCGGCTGATTTAAAGGAAGATCATTCTCCACTGACACAAGCTGATTTGCGAAGTAACGCTATTATTGAAGAAGGCTTGAATGGTCTATCTGTCCAATATCCTTACGTCTCAGAAGAAAACCTTGAAATACCTGCAGAAGAACGTCAAAAATTAGAAACATATTGGCTTGTAGATCCATTGGATGGAACTAGGGAGTTCATTAATCGTAATGGAGAATTTGCTATTTGTATTGCGCTCATTCATAAATCAAAAGCTGTTGTAGGATTTGTATTTGCTCCAACTGCAAAAGAGCTATGTCTCGCGATTAAAAGCAAGGGCGCATTTATTGAAAAAGCAGGTTTGCGCACAAAACTTAAGACTTCTCCTTTTGACCCGAGTCAAGAAAAACTGCGGTTTGCCGTAAGTAGGTCACACCGTTCTCCAGACATCAACTCTTACATAGAAAAATTCGAAAACCCTATTTACAAAACGAAAGGTTCCATTCTGAAAATGGTCGAGATCGCAAAAGGATCAATAGACATTTATCCACGATTTGATCAAAAGACCAAAGAATGGGATATTGCGGCAGGTCAGATCATCCTTGAAGAGGCTGGTGGATCGGTAGTTCATTCTCAAACTCAAGTACCGATTACCTATAACAAGACAACTCTCAATAATCCTCCGTTCATTGCAAGTGCCAATCCTATATGATATCAGCGGTCGTCATAACACTGAATGAGGCACGCAATATTGAAGATTGTGTAAAAGCTCTGAAACAAGTAACAGACGATGTTATCGTTTTAGATTCGGGAAGTACTGATGGAACCCAGGATATTGCCACTAAAAATGGAGCCAAAATTATCTCGATTGAATGGAAAGGCTATGGCCCCACTAAGAATATGGCAAATGACTTGGTCAAAAACGATTGGATTTTATCTATCGACGCAGATGAAGTTTTAACGCCAGAACTGATCGAAGAAATTAAGCATTCCAAACTCGACCCTAAAAATATCTACGCAATTAATATTCTACCCAATTACTGTGGCGATTGGATTTATCACAGTGGCTGGTTTCCAAGCTATAAGAAACGATTATTCCATCGACATACAGTGAGATGGGATGAGAGAGAAGTACACGAAAACCTTTCCTGGCAAGGAGATAGAAATATCGTCCGATTCAAACATGTTCTTCATCACTACTCTTACAGAACAGCTCAAGACCATCTACACAAAGGGGAAAAATATGCCATGCTTGGCGCTAAACACCTTGTAGCCAATGGCAAAAAAGTCGCTTGGATCAAACAGACTTTTGGTCCAGCTTTCCGATTCTTCAGAATGTTTGTTCTTCAACTTGGGTTTCTTGATAAAAAGGCAGGATTTTTATTAGCTAAAAGAGAATCTCGTATGGTAGCGTTACGTTACAAGTATTATCGTGAGTTGTCCAAAACTGATTGATCTTATGAAATCAAATCTCAACTGCTACCAGAATATCGCAGTAATCTTTTGTTTGTTAGCTTTAGCTTTAAGCTGTTCAAGTTCAAAACAAATCCAACCAGCGAAGATAGTTCCACCAGTAGGAGTCGCGTTTCAATTAAACCATAACTACACCCTCACCGAAATCCTTGAAAAAGCTGAATTGGAAGGCAAGCTGGTTTTTGTTGATTTCTGTGCCAGTTGGTGCTTACCGTGCCAAATGATGGACGAAGAAGTATTTAATCAAAGAGAAGTCTTCAAATATTTTAACGAGAACTTTATTAGCTACAAGGTAGATGTAGAAAAAAACAATGGTGCAAATCTTAAACTACTTTTTCAAGCTGATGAACTGCCAACATTACTCTTTCTAGATAAAAATGGACGAGTTATCAATAGAAGTGCAGGTGGAATTTCTCAAACAGCACTTTTGAATATGGCCAAAATTACTAAAGGCAGCTAGATGTTCATCAACCAACAATCAATCTGATCAGTCAGCATATGAAATAGCAATCCCACAGCAATGATACGTAGTTTTGGAAATAGCAACATTATCGCATAAACTAACATAGCAGGAAAGCTATGAAGTAGATGAAATCCTACACTACATCTATCTGCATCAAAAATAGGTTGAGCCAATAGATGATCTAAGTCAACAATCATCGTCGCCAACATAATAAGCCATGCTCGCTTCCAATTAGCTTTCCAAAACAAATAAGCAATCAATCCAGGAGCTAAAAAATGCAAGCCATAATGGATGACAGGTCGCCCGTACAGTGACAATACTTCCAAACTTGTACTGGAATCCATAAAAAGATCTTTAAACCGACTTCGCTAGTGTGAAATTACCATTATCTAATTAAACAATCGTTAACATGACATCGTTTTAATAGATGACAAATATCTATTATCTTTACGATATGAAATCGATCGCTTCTCTGATCATACTAAGCCTACTAATAACTTCATTGAAGTTGGTGCCCGCTGTGCAGGCCATGGCGGATATGGCATTTCAGACAGAAGCGAATCACAGTTGTTGTAGCAGTGCCAAAAGTGCCTGCGACACTAAGGCTGATCTTAGTATCGAAAAATCCTCAGAATCATCACACGACACTGATAAAAAAGACTGTTGCTCCGATGGAGACTGCCATTGTCTCTGTTGCTTACATGTCGTTTACTGTAAGTCAATGGGTTTAGAGTCATTGACAGACGATATCTTTGACGAGTCGCAGTATAATTGGAAGTTTGACTACTTCAAGGATTTTAACTTCTCCATTTTCCATCCCCCGCTCGTATAATTTGATTTTTTCAATGGATTAGTCTGCCTTTTAGCAGCTACTTTTTGATGACTAAGAGTCATCTCATGTTAAAAATTATACGATGAAAAGAACAATATATATATGGTTCCTCTCAATGATTGTAGGGACCGGAATTTATGCTCAAAGCACAATGTCTATATGGGTAAATGGAACATGTGGAATGTGTAAAGACCGAATAGAATCGGCCGCTATGGAAGTTGGCGGAGTCAATAGTGCTTCTTGGTCAGAAGCAACCAAAATGCTAGATATCGAAGTTGATGAATCCTTTATTGAAGACTTCCTACATATTCGCCTTGCGGCGGTTGGACACGACACGAAGAAAGTCCTAGCTACAGACGACGCATATAATGCACTGGACGCATGCTGTAATTATCGCCCTGAAACTGTCGAAGAAATAGAAGCAGTTGAAGAACCTATTGATTATTCATTGATAGAAGGGCACCAAGAAGTGTGGGTTGACGGTATCTGCGAAATGTGTCAAGATCGTATAGAAGCGGAAGCCAAAGAGCAAGTTGG
Organism: Saprospiraceae bacterium; assembly: GCA_965658745.1. Lineage (GTDB taxonomy): Bacteria > Bacteroidota > Bacteroidia > Chitinophagales > Saprospiraceae > JAHDFB01. Next base: position 48,791 of record CBFHTK010000003.1, read on the forward strand.
TGTTGTTTCTGCATACTGGGATATCGAATCAAGGACATTGCATTTAGGAACAAACGATGAATTCAAAATGCGTCGAATCCATCGTGCAATGGTTTCCATAGGCCATGACACAAAAGAACGTAAAGCCACACCGATGGCATACGAATCTTTACACGGATGCTGTAAATATCGAGATGCTGATGTTATTGCATCACATGCACCCGAAGAAGAATCCTTATTACCGGACTTTGATGATGATCACGATGTACATGGGATTATCGTTGAAAACACGAAAAAAGGTGCACTCATTCCTGTGGTGGGAGCTACTGTCTTTTGGGCAGGCACGACTAATGGTTCTAGCAGTGACAATGATGGTTATTTTCACATAGATAATGACCCTTCTACCTCTCAACTTGTAGTGAGCTATGTTGGCTATCCAAATGACACCATCAATATGGAAGGTCAGACAGCAGTAGAAGTTAAATTAAAAAATAATTTAATCCTTGATGAAGTAAGTATTGTCTATAGGAAAAAATCGACACAGATTTCATTTGTAAATACAATGAAAGTTCAACAGATTGATCAGAAAGAGCTTTTGAAAGCTGCTTGCTGTAGTCTTTCTGAAAGTTTTGAAACGACTCCTTCTGTAGATGTGTCATTTACCGATGCAGTGACGGGAACTCGTAAAATTGAACTTCTTGGATTAGCAGGACCCTATGTTCAAATGATGCGTGAAGGACTACCTTTCACACGCGGCCTCGCTGCAATACGCGGACTAGATCATACACCTGGTACATGGATTGAAAGTATGCAACTAAATATGGGAGCTGGTTCGATTACAAACGGTCCCGAAGCTTTGACCGGCCAAATCAATGTCGAAATAAAAAAGCCTAACGAAAGTGAAAGACTATTTATTAATGGATATGCTAATGCATTTCAACGGCTTGAAATGAACATCAATGGCTCTGAAAAGATCACTGAGAAATGGAGTACTGCATACTTGGGACATGCTAGTAATCAAAGCAGAAAAGCAGACATCCAAGGTGATGGCTTCTTAGATGCACCAATTAGTCAACAATATGCTTTGATGAATCGGTGGCAATACCGAAGTGGTAAAGGCCTAAATGCGCAAGTCGGAATTAAAGGTACTTATGGTAATCGAATGTCAGGACAAATCTCTAAGACAGGACAACAATCTGAAGAGCTATGGCAAGTAAACTTTCTGAATCAAAGACTCGAAGGATGGTTTAAAATGGGAAAGGTTTTAGCCAATCCACAAAACTCATTTGGATTCCAACTAACAGCTTCAACTCATGATCAAAAGTCAAACTTTGGACCAAGAGTGTTCGATGGTATTCAGAACAACTTATATGCTAATTTTCTTTACCAAGGCGTCCTCTTTTCTGATAAACACAGAATCCGTGCTGGAGCAAGCACCAATTATGACGGAATTGAAGAATCTGTAATAAATAGAAATTTTGCTCGAAATGAATGGCTTTCTGGAGTTTATGGTGAATACCTCTGGTCACCAAACGATCAATGGGATATAATCACTGGTTTACGAGGAGACTATAATTCGATCTACGGTTTCTATGCAACACCTCGTTTACATGTTAAGTATGCACCTCAAGAAGATTTAGCTGTGCGTCTAGTGGCAGGTAAAGGACAGAGAACAGCGACCATTTTTGCAGAGAATATCGGCGCTTTTGCTAGTAATCGAGTTATTCGGTTGCAAGGCGATGAAACATCTGACAAAGCCTACGGACTTGACCAAGAAATAGCTTGGAACGCAGGTCTTAATGTCACTAAAGAGTTTATTATCCAAGCTAGATCACTTGTTGTTAGTGCTGATTACTACTACACGTTTTTTGAAAATCAAGTGATATACGACTTTGATTTCAGTCCACAAGACGTTTATGTGTACAATCTCGACGGCAGTTCTTATTCCCACTCCGTTCAAGCGCAAGCAGATTACGAAGTGATCAAAGGACTCGATCTTCGACTAGCTTATCGATTTAATGATGTTCAGATGGATTTCCAGAGCGGTCGACTGGAAAAACCATTGATAGCTCGTCATCGTGGATTCTTAAATATAGGATATGAATTCCTTGAAGGATGGAATGCCGATGCTACTTTCAACCTTCAGGGTAGCAAAAGATTGCCCAATACCTCAAGTAATCCTGAAATTTATCAACTTGCTGAGCGAAGTCCAGTTTTTTACACACTAAACGCGCAGATTTCCAAGACATGGAAAACTGGTCTAAACGTGTATCTAGGAGGTGAAAATCTATTGAATTTCGTGCAAGCTAGTCCGATCTTAAGTGCGAGTGATCCTTACAGTCAATTCTATGATAGCTCTATGATATGGGGGCCTATCATGGGACGAAATATCTATCTTGGATTTCGATACAGTATATACTAGGACTTAGTCCGAGAGTAATACTAATTGTATTCTATAGTTGCGGATAAGGTTTTGAATTTATTCATAGATAATCAAGAAGAAAAGCACAGACATAGCCGTAGCTATGGCGAGCATTTTCGACGACGATTATCAAAGAATAAAGCGAAAAATTACAGTCATTATAGAGTTCAATTAGTATAAAAAGCCATTGCTAATCTTAATAAATTAGCAATGGCTTTTCTATTTGTCTAAATCAAGAATGATAAATCTATCTCATGGACATAAAAAAAGCATCATTTCCACTACAGAAATAATGCTTGTATATTGGCATGTAATTAGGTATTAACCTAAAGATTGCACATGTTTAGTTAGTTTACTTTTAAGGTTGGCAGCTTTATTTCTGTGAATACTATTATTCTTTGCCAACTTGTCAATCATACTGAAGACTTTAGGTAAAAATGCCTCTGCCTCTTTTTGATTGGTCATGTCACGTAGATTCTTGATAGATGTTCTAGCAGACTTCTTGTAGTATCTATTGTGAAGGCGCTTTTTTGCGTCTTGTCTTACTCTTTTTACTGAGGACTGATGATTAGCCATTACTTTCTATTTTAAATATTTAGGAGCGCAAAGATAGCGATAATTCGTGATTACACAAGTCTTTATAAAAGAAAATTCAATTTTTTCAATAAGATTTCCTTCCGTTGAGATCACAAAACTAGGCAATTTAGGCATTTAAACCACTTTTGATTTGCACTTATCATCTAATACGCTCCATGATAAGGGTTTACGTCTTTTCTCAAACCACTTACTATACTACATTTTTGGGCGTAAGCCTCTATTTAAAAAACATCCCTGTAACTTAACCCGCATTATTCATCAGATAATCTATTGCGACTTAAAACGTCTGCAAAATAGGGCGCAAGCTGCATTTTGCTCACTCACCATAGTGGTGACTATGATTCATTCCCAAAATCCGTTATTTTATTGACTTTTTAACTCTCATGACAAAGATCTAATGAATAATACAGGTTAAAAAACAAATGATCACATATCATATTCTCCTTTAATATTAATAACTTCACGCCAACGATTCACAACGAAATTTCCAGCCAACCATTTCGTAATATTGTTCAGAATCTTAGATGATTCGCCACCACAATAACATAAAATAGAACCTCTATGCCTGATTTTTGTCATTTGCATTGCCATACGCAGTTTTCTCTTCTAGATGGAGCTTCCGACATTACGACAATGATGGAAAAAGCAGCATCCGATGGTCAGAAAGCAGTGGCCTTGACGGATCATGGAAACATGTTTGGCGCATTCAAATTTGTACGAGAGGCAAATAAGGCTGGAGTAAAGCCGATCATTGGTTGTGAATTCTATCTAGTTGAAGATCGTCACAAAAAATCCTTCTTAAAATCAAAAGGAGAAAAAGATCGCCGTTACCATCAACTACTTCTTGCAAAGAACGAAATCGGATATCAGAATATTTCCAAAATGTGTTCTATCGGATTCATTGAAGGGTTGTATAGTAAGTTCCCTAGAATTGATAAGGAGATCATTCAGAAATACTCAGAAGGTGTGATTGCTACGAGTTGCTGTCTAGGAGCAGAAATTCCTCAATTGATACTTCATGGTAAAGTCGAAGAAGCTGAAAAGCAGTTGAAATGGTGGGTAGATATTTTTGGGGAAGATTACTACATCGAACTTCAGCGCCACAAAGGACTAGAAAACATTGATGGCATCGGGCGTTCACAAGAAGACATCAATCAAACGCTTCTTCAATTTGCAAAAAAACACAATGTAAAAGTCATTGCAACCAATGATTCACACTATGTGGAAGAAGAAGATTGGCAGCCACATGATATATTATTATGTGTTAACACTGGTTCGCTTTTGGAGGAAACAAAACGCTTCAAATTTCCTAGCTCGGATTTCTTCTTCAAGACAAAAAAGGAAATGGAACGTGCATTTAGCGATGTTCCTGAAGCACTAGAAAACACAATTGAAATTGCAGACAAAGTAGATTTGCTCAAACTTGAGAGAGACATTTTGCTACCTGCATTTCCCATGCCAGACGGATTCAAAACTCAGGCAAGTTACCTACGACATCTTTCATACGAAGGTGCCAAGAAGAAATACGGTTCCATTACACCGATTGTACAAGAACGACTCGATTTCGAGCTAGATGTAATTAATAAGTCAGGCTACGAGGGCTACTTCTTGATTGTGCAAGATTTCACAACGACAGCTAGGGAACTAGGAGTTGCAGTTGGCCCTGGTAGAGGTTCAGCCGCAGGTAGTGCTGTAGCATATTCGCTCGGAATTACGAATATTGACCCGATCAAGTACGACTTACTATTTGAGAGATTTCTAAATCCAGAAAGGGTTTCAATGCCGGATATTGATATTGACTTTGATGATGAAGGGAGAAGTAAAGTGATCGATTACGTGATCGACAAATACGGTAAGAATCAAGTGGCGCAGATCATCACTTACGGTGCTATGAAGGCCAAGACTAGTATCCGTGATGTCGGCCGAGTTATGAATGTCCCGATTCCTCAAGTCAATGAAATAGCTAAATCCTTACCGTCTTACGACAAAGCCACTTTAAAAGCGTTGCTTAAAAAAGATGGAATTTCCAAGGATTTGGAATCAGCCATGAACGATGACGATGTCGTCAAAGCAAGACGAATCCGAGAATTAAGTGGCAAAAACGACATGGTCGGAGAAATGATCCGTCAAGCCAGTAAATTGGAAGGAAGTATACGAAATACTGGTGTTCATGCTTGTGGTGTAATTATTACTCCAGACGATATTACCAAGTATGTGCCTGTTTCGTTAGCTAAAGATTCGGACATGCTTATTTCGCAGTTTGACAACTCTGTAGCGGAAGATTCAGGATTACTAAAAATGGACTTCCTCGGTCTTAAGACGCTTACGATCATCAAGGATGCGCTCGAAAATGTTCGACAATCAAAGGGTGTAGAAATGGATATCGAGCTCGTTGATCTTGAAGACACCAAGACCTACGAACTGTTCCAAGAAGGTCACACCTTAGCTATATTCCAGTATGAATCCGCAGGTATGCAAAAACACCTGAAAGATCTTAAACCCAACAAGTTTGAAGATCTCATAGCGATGAATGCACTTTACCGACCTGGACCGCTTGCCTATATTGGGGACTTTGTAGCACGAAAACACGGTAAACAAGCAATTAAGTACGATCTCGATGCGATGGAGGAATATCTCGCGGAAACCTATGGAATTACCGTTTACCAAGAGCAAGTGATGCTTCTCTCGCAAAAACTCGCTGGATTCACCAAAGGTGAAGCGGATATGCTCCGAAAGGCGATGGGTAAGAAAAAGAAGAAGCTGATTGATGAAATGTGGCCTAAATTCAAACAAGGTTGTATTGATCAAGGGCATACTGATGTCAAAATCATAGAGAAGATATGGAAGGATTGGGAGGCGTTTGCTTCCTATGCTTTCAATAAGTCGCATTCTACTTGCTATGCATTTGTCGCTTTCCAAACCGCATTCTTAAAAGCTCATTATCCTGCAGAATTCATGGCTTCCGTATTGAATCACAACAAGAGTGATATGGATAAAATCAATCTGTATCTACGAGAATGCAAACGGATGGGTATAGAAGTATTGGGACCAGATATCAATGAGAGTAATATCAAATTTGGTGTAAACAAAGACGGCAATATTCGATTTGGGCTCTCTGCTTTAAAAGGAGTGGGTGAAGGCCCTGTAGGTGAATTGGTACGGGAACGTGAAGAAAATGGTGACTACGAAGGCTTCTTTGATATGATGAAGCGGGTAAACCTTCGCGCTGTTAATAAAAAGTGCCTTGAATCACTCGTGAAAGGTGGAGCATTTGACAATGTTGATACTGGTGATCGCTCTATGTATTTTGCGCCGTCTGGAAATTTCGATACGCTGATTGAACATGGTATTCGTTTTGGAAACAGCTATAAAGAGCAGAAAATATCCTCTGAAAACTCATTGTTTGGTGATCTAAGTGATTCGATGGTAACAATCCCAGCTTTTCCTAATTATGAGAAGTGGAGCAATGTGCTAAAACTCGAGAAAGAAAAAGAAGTTGCCGGCATATATATCAGCGGTCATCCGCTTCATGATTACATGTTTGAAATACGAAATTTCACCAACCTGTCATTAGAGCAGTTTAGTCAAGAACCAGTAGGACTTAAAGCTAAGGTTGCTGGAATGGTCACAGAAGCATTTTCAGCGACCAACAAGCGTGGTGATATGTTTGCCAAGTTCACCTTACAGGACATGACTGGTTCCTTTGATTTTTATATCCGAGGTGAGGAATTTGCAAAATACAATCATTATTGTAAAGTTGGAGAGGTCCTTTATGTAGAGGGGATGTTTTCAACGTGGAAAAATGGGAATAGTTATTTCAAACTGCAATCGATGCAGCTTTTATCCACTTTGGGGGAGAGCAAGATAAACTCTATACGACTGTATATTCCTCTACAACGTTTAGACGATGTTATGCTGCAACGAATCGAAAAAGTTATGGAAGATCGTAAAGGTGAGCACCGCTTGAACATGACGATTATCGATACAGAAACCAACGAATCCCTAAAAATGCGCAGTAAAAGCCATAAGGTAAAGGTGGATTATGAGTTTGTTCAGATAATGCGTGAACTTGGCTTGAATACTAAGTTGAACGCTTAATGTCTGGACTGTTAAATGAGTCATTTGAGTTACCCTGTGGAGTCAAGCTCCAAAATCGTCTTTGTAAAGCTGCAATGACAGAGCGGATGAGTGATGCTGGTTGCAATCCTACTGAATTACACTGTGAACTTTATCGACGTTTTGCTAGGACTGGAGCTGGATTGCAGATTACTGGAAATGTTCTGGTTGATGAAGTTCATTTGGAATCACGAGGAAATGTGATTATGGATGAGTCGAGCTCAAAAGAAGCATTGAAATCTTGGGCAAGCGCTGCCAAATCACCAGACAATCAAGTATGGGTCCAATTAAATCATGCCGGAAGGCAGACGAATCGTTTTCATACTCGGAAGCCTCTTGCACCTTCATCCATTCAGTTAAAAAAGCTTGGACTTTTCGGCAGACCAAAAGCGATGACCGAGCATGAGATAATGAAGGTCATCCAACAGTTTGTTTATGCTGCTAAATTATGTCAAGAAGTTGGATTTACGGGTATTCAGATTCACGCAGCACATGGCTATCTACTTAGTCAATTCCTTTCTCCAAAAACCAATATTCGTCATGACAAGTGGGGAGGTTCAATTGAGAATAGAGCAAGAATTCTGATTGAAATAGTCAAACAAGTAAGAAAATCAGTAGGACCATCCTATCCAATCTCTGTAAAACTTAATTCTGCTGATTTTCTGCGTGGAGGATTTAGCGAAGATGATTCCCTCGAGGTGATCAAAATGCTAAATGAAGTTGGAATTGACCTATTGGAGATTTCAGGTGGAACATACGAGCGACTAGCATTCTTTGAAGCTGGTTTTGAAACCAAAAAGGATAGTACGGTCAAGCGCGAGGCCTACTTTATTGACTTTGCACGCAGAATCCGGCAGGTAAGCGATATTCCGTTAATGATAACAGGAGGATTTCGAACACGTACATTCTGCGAAGAAGTACTTGCAAGTGGAGAGCTTGATATTATTGGTATGGGAAGACCATTTATAACCAACTTGGATGACATTTCTGACTTTCTAGCTGGAAGTATAGATCACCTAGATGCACGAATTATCAAATCAGGGTTCAAGGCATTAGACGATGTAGCTGAAGGAGGGTACTATGCCAAACAGTTGATTCGGATTGCAAAAGGGAAAAAGATTCAAAATAACCTAGGTGGTATTAGCAGCGCTATTTTCTTTCTATTACATGAAATGCGACCTAGATTTCTATTTAAAAGAAAATAGACGTCTTAAACACTTCGATACATTTCAATAGCGATTTCAACTCTATGCCATACAAACCAAAAAGGCTACCTCGAGAGGAGATAGCCTTTAGATTTGGTTTCGTTTTGTTGATCATTTTACTAATCAAGCATTTTGCACAATATACAAAACTCTTAATTTTTTTTCTTGAGTAAATCACGAATTTCTGCAAGAAGATCTTCTTGAGAAGGACCTGCAGGTGGTGCTGGAGCTTCTTCTTTCTCTTTTTGTATTTTATTGTATGCTTTAATTATGAAAAACAATACAAGAGCAACAATCAAGAAGTTAATAATCGTGTTTACGAACTTACCCCATAGAATCGCAACTTCTGGAACATCTTCTCCTGCCGCAGCTTTAAGAACGATCTTCAAGTCAGCGAAATCAACTCCGCCGATGAAGTACCCTACCACTGGCATAATAACATCAGAAGTAAATGTCTTTACTACTAGCCCAAAAGCACCAGCTAGTATTACAGCAATGGCTAGCTCAAGCACATTGCCTTTCATGATAAACTCTTTGAATTCCTTGATCATGTTAGTTTAGTTTGAATATTTGAAAGTAAGCACCTAATATATGAATATATTTATATACGTTCGATATCTAGACATTGCTAACAGTCGGTTTTAACTTTTCTCATCAATATTACTCTCTCGAATAATATACAGAGGTCTATCTTTTACATTGTTACCCATTCGGCTGAGATACTCACCGATTATTCCGATACCGATCATCTGAACAGCTCCAATAAATAGAATACTAACCATGATCGAAGACCAACCTTGAACGGTTGAATCAAGAAACAACCACGAATACAATGTGTAAATGATCATAAAAAATGCCAAAACAAATACAACGATACCCAAGGTAAAGACAAACTTCAAGGGTGCATCACTGAATGCCGTTATCCCATCTAGGGCAAATCTCAGCATCTTCTTGAGCGGATAGCCCGTCTCACCAGCATGCCGTTCATCGCGATCGTATTCTACGTAATTTTGACGGAAGCCAATCCATGAAATCTGACCACGCAAGAATTTATTCTGCTCAGGCATCTGCTTCAATACCTCGACAATCTTCCTATCCATCATTCTGAAATCTCCCGTATTGAGAGGGATGTCGATTGAGGTAATAGAACGCAGAATTCTATAGAAGAGAGAGGCAGTAAGCAGTTTAAACCAGTTCTCACCCTTTCGCGTTTTTCGCTTTGCAAAGACCACTTCGAAGCCTTCATTCATCTTACGAGCCATTTCCAAAATCAACTCTGGTGGATCTTGAAGGTCGGCATCAATAATCACGATTCGATTACCTACTGCTTGGTCGAGCCCAGCCGTAACTGCGATCTGATGACCGAAATTTCTACTAAAATCAATGTACTTAATATATGTATACTGATTCGACAGACCCTTGATTAGATCAAGCGATTTATCTTTACTTCCGTCGTTTACAAACAGAAATTCAAAAGAAGATGAAAGTTGCGTCATTACCTTATGCAATCGATCATGGAGCAACTGAATGTTCTCCTCTTCGTTGTATATCGGGATGATGATCGAGTATTCCATGTTGCAAAGATGATGTTATACTGTCAAAGAAGTATTACCTAAAGGGCTTAAATAGTTTATGGTAAGATAAATTTTTACGAGGAGTACTTCGACAGAGCTCAGTAACAAGGAGACCTTCCTCTCCAGTAAAATTCTGTTCAATCAAACATAACCGAGCCATCCCGCAGAAATTGCGGGACTTAGACCTCTTGGCCTAAAGTACAAAATCTACCCTACCCTTTCTTCTTCCCCAAAATAAAACCAAAAACACTTCCACAAAGTCCACCAATAATATGAGCCGCTTGACTAACATGATCGGCCTGCATCGATTGGATCACTTCTTTACCGATAAACAACAGTGCTACCAATATGAATGTCAATGGAATCTTACCATCGGTAACATTGGTAAAACTTACAAGTAGAATCAGCATAAACACAATCCCACTGGCTCCCAATAATCCAGTACTGAAAAAAAGCACATTAATTAGTCCTGTTATAAGTGCGGTAGCAGCTATCATCAAAAGTGTTTTTGATGAGCCATATTTCTCTTCAATGATCGGCCCTATTAATAGCACAAAAGTCATATTCCCCAGAAGATGCTCTATACTTCCATGTCCAATTACGTGCGAAAACAAACTGAATATCATTAAAGGATGGGCACTGAACTGAGTACCTACTGCAAAGTAAGGCATCAGTTGATTCGCCATAAACTGATCCATGAAGAATACAGCTGTGCAGATCAACGCAAATGTCAAAATCACAGGAGAATTATAGGAAATACGCATAGGTTTAAAGTTTGATGATGTTTGATAATTTAAACTCAAAATCAAGCTTGATAATTCTTATAAAAAAGTAAAATTAATCGAAAATAAGTGCCATTCCCTATAAAATAGACCGATTTGCTAAAGTTCTAGATCAATAAACTTTCATGTCCAATGTATCTAAATGAGGTGATTTTTGGGTACGTAAATTTGTTAAAATAGGAGAAACACTAATTTCTAAACGTAGCTTTTCACTTTTCTAGGGATGGCAATGATCCAGTTAATGCTTCTTTTTTTTAATATTTAGCCTAAGATTTTGGTCTTGGCTCTTTTACTTTTTTTGTCAGGCAAAAAACCAGTACCAATTATGACTGAGATGCCTAATTAGGTTTCCGAGAAAGTTCGTTTTATACAAGGCGGAAAACGCAGCTGTAGACGTAGCTACATCGAATGAGGGACTGATCTTGCTTCGCAAGAATTTCGACGATGAAGTCGAAATAGGGAGTGAACAGAAACTTGATGTTTCTGACGGGTAGGCTAACGCAGTAGAAAGCTAACTTTATCAAAAACTAATAGGTAATTTTAGACTTAATTGGTACTCGACAAAAAAACCTCTCTCACTAGAAAACTCGTCCTAGTCCCTTTACTTCCAGTTTAGTCTTTTCTTCATTGTTCTTCCAGCCCTCGCGATTCTCCCCGCTATATCCACGTCCCTGTCCCTCCGAATCTCTGCACGGTTCTTCTCAAACAGTTCTAGTTGGACTTTTAGAAAATAGAGCGACTTAAATTACCTACTCCCTCCCTACCTCTTCACCATCTTCATCACATCGAGCAACACACCCTGATCATATACCTGCAAGAAATATACGCCTGCTTCTAGTCCTGATAAAGACAAATTATTCCAATTGCTATCTAGCGACCTTGACAATCGAAGACGTCCCGTTGCATCATGCACATGAAGCATCGCATCAATCGGAAAATAATCGTGAAAACTCAGCGTTGTTTGATCTACTACTGGATTCGGAAACAGATGCAAGTCGACCTTCGTATTTATTTCTTCTTTCGTACTGCTGACCATACCAATCTTTATCGTCTTGCAATATGCATCAGTGCCATATTCATTACTTACCGTCAGGCATACTTCATAGCTCCCGCCTTCTGAAAAGGTATAATCAATATGCTGATCCTCAAAGCTCTGTCCATCGATCGTCCATGACCAGTCTGCAGGATTATAATAAGATAAGTCATTGAAGAAAATATGAAAAGCATCCGAGGTATCCTGATCACAGCGAAATTTCGCAACAGGATAATTATCGAGCCCTAGTGTATCACAGGAACTTCCATCCAGCGGACCGAGGCGGAAATTCGGAAAATTCGGCATTGTGCTTTTATAATTTGTAGTAATATGTACCGCATGTTGATCGACAAAACAAGCTGGACCAAGCTGGTCTGGATAATGTATGACACTCATCTTACGGTTTGATCCTGATCCAGCAGTGATATAAATCTTCCCATCGGGAGCTAAACCCATATGTGCAAGGTATGTCGGCCAACCGAAGGTTTGTGCTGTATCCTCAGGATAATAATACAGATACCCATCATACTCTGCGACCACTTGACGCGATCCGATCACATCAGCTGCTTGTGTGTCATACTGATACATATTCAGGCCATTACTAGCGTAAACAAACCGTCCAGAAGGCGAAAAAGATACTCCAAAACTCAATCCGAATGAGGCAATCTCATCATGTACCGCATCTCCGATCAATCCGGTACATCGATCAAAGTCCATAATACTGATATGACCGCCATCTGGTTGATTCAGTGTATGAAACGAATTCACGGCAATCTTCGATCCATCTGGTGAAAAATACAGTTGTCCGATTCCATATGTCTCCTCCGAGCCATCAACGATTTGTTTCACCGGCTCCGAAAATCCGTCGGGCGTAAGTAGAGTTACATAATAAATATTCCTGCGAAGCTCAGGAAAGATTAACCACCAATCACGTCCGTTGGCGTGACGCACGGCATTCATTCTTCCTGTTCCTAGAGAATCCGTAATTATCAATTGATCCTTATTAACTGGACTAAAACTATTATCTCCGATCGAGGTAAAGCTTGCGTATAGGACTTTATCCGTTATATTCTCCCCCGCTTGATATTGTTGATAGATGGTAAATATAGAATCTCCTAATGGCAACATGAGTGCTGCTTGAATTGTATTTATGCCAACTTCAATATAACTCCCATCTTGATAATAAATCCTAGTTTGCCAAAAATCATTGAAATTGATAGTATCCTCGATATAAAAATCTTCCTTTCCATATATCGCCATACCATTTGTAAATGCTAAAAGTTTTCCAGTAGAATCGCAGACTGAGCTGCATGTCTGATAAACATCTACCAATCGTGAAGAATCATAGTAAATTTTGACAGGATTATAATTGAAGTCTATATTAGTTGCTCCAGCTGTACTGTCAAGGATCAAAGTAGGATCAAAGTTATCAGCAAGAGTGCTACCAGTTAACCAGATCAGATCCTCTTTCTGTCCATTAAGTACAGCTACGATAAAGACGTAACAGAAAATTAGAATGGACCTCATATTTTAAGTACTTTTAAGACATCAATCAACTCTGAGCCCTGATATACTTGGACTATAATAAAACCAGACACATTTTCAAAAAGGGTAACTTGAATTGTATGTTCTTCCGCTATTGATGAATATTCTACCAATTGACCTTTATCAGTCGTAATTTTTAAAACTAACGTCGATAAATCAATCTTTGAATCAAGCTTAATCGTAAATTCATTCGAAGTCAATGGATTTGGACTCGCGTATGTATTCATTTCAGCTGGTAAGGTTTCGTCAGAGGTCTTATCTTCATCCATTTCGAGATCACCACAATTTGCAGCATTGAGCATATCCGAGTGACCTAGGTATTGCAATATGCCATTTGCCTTTAAGCTCGCTTGACCATATCTCATAAAACATTTACTAGCAATGACCTTTAGTGCTTCGATATCTAAATCTTGCGAATTGAATCTATGAAATAAGTTTTCTTTTATGGCGAATTTCAAGTCAGCATGAAAATACGCCTCTTCTGGCAAATTCTCAATCAGTGAAGTAGTTGTTGAAAGCCAAGCTTCTTCTTGCTCGTCTAGTTGAACTGAAATCTGTTCAGCTGCATCAATTTCATCACTTAACTGCTCGACTAAAATAACATACTCTTCCGATTGCGTTGATATAGTTGAGTCACTTTCCATCGCTAGTAAGAACTCACGAATACTTTCTAGCGTTTCGCGTATAGTCTCGTTGTAACTGAACAATTCTACCACTAAATCTGGATTCACACCCTTTGTAATTTCAGCATTTACATCAACGTATTCCTTAACAACTTGTTTACTACTAAAATAATCTAGAAATTCATCGCATAATTGCCATTCACTATTGTGCTTGGTCTGTAAATAAAGATATAGATAGTAATCAAAAGTCCAATCGCCTTGTGTAGAATATTCATCGGCTAAAGTATGATTATTTAGCTGTTCAAGAATAGACTCAAACTGAACGCAGGGACTGGACTTACTTGGATTGTTAGATTCCTTAAATCCGTAAAGTGGTACTCCACAAGTTACTACATCCTCACAAGCAGGTGTGATTAGATTTACATCATTAATAAACCACGTCCCTACAAGGTAAGTCGGAAATAGATTATTAGGATTAACAAAAGCAGTTAAGAAATTTTCTTCAAAAGTAGATTGATTCGCTAATCCACTAAAATAGCTATTTGGATGCCCTGTAATATAAGAAAAAATGGATGCCCTAGATGGACTAACTTCCCATAAATTTCCTTTATTGATTTGAGAACTAATTACTGCATCCCATAACACAAAATCATGAAAGTAGTTGTCGACCGTGTTTGTTGAAAGATTAGTATTATTACATTGACCCGTAAATGCCATTCCTATAATGGTATTTCCTTGGCTACAACAGTTACTTACCTCATTACAACAAAAAAGATTGCTTGGTGAAGCTATCACATTGAACCCCCATGTACCTTGATTATTACCATTGTTAATAATCTGATTTTCTCTGAAATGACACATGGTGGTTGAACTAATCCCGATGCTTCCTCCATGCCCTTCCAGATCTGTTGTGAGGACATTGTTCTCGACAGATAAGTTTTCACAAAGACTGAATGACATTTCAGCTGTATTTCCAGAACATAGATTTACTGAAGAAACGCTCGAAATGCTATTATTACGAACAAATCCAAATTCATTCTGTGCCATATTCACCTCATAAAATCTCATACTCGGTTTAAAACAAGAATTAACATCTGCATCATTTGAATCCACTATAAAATTGGTCATGTTATTCAATTGATGAATATCAAGCGAGCTGTTGAATCCGTCAGATTGAAAATGCATGATGTTTTCTTGCACACTGACCAATCCACCTTCCAGCGAGAAAACTCGAATACCATACTCATAGTCATCAATTTCAGGTGAGCCTTCAATTGTGTTCTTTTCAATCTGTGTAATACCTGCATTAGCTCTTGAACATTCTATTGCTCTGAAGCCTCCTTGCATTGAATTCGACTGCACAAGCGTCACGGGCGTTCTCTCTATTTTAATGCCATAACCTTTCGAAACAGATGAAATTCCAATTGTACCTGCTTCTCCAAGCATATTAAGAAACTCATTTTTTATAATTGTATTATTTGTATTACGAAGTAAGATTCCATTGCTTATGTTTTCAAAAGAATTGATATATTCCACCTTGGTATTAAAGGGAGGTAGCATTTTCTCGACTTTTTGAATGACAATATTGTTCAGATCATAAATCATAACTCCAGCGTGTGTAATATCAGCCCAATGTGGTTGACCAGTATACGCAGGCTTTAGTTGATCAGAGCACTTAAAAGTACAGCCTATGATTCCTCCTCCAGAGTGCGTTTTCATAGTACCATTGGGTGGAGAATAAACGCCAATGTAATTTTCATCAAACACGTTTTCTCGATTCGAAATATTTGCGTATTCTCCTATTACAAGTGCAGTATAAGCATCTTTTATTGTATTCTGATGAAATGCAAAATTTGGGGTAGCTGAATTTGGAGGGTTTGGTGCATAACCAAAAACATGTATACCTTTCCACATTTTGTCACATCCCTCTAATGTAGAATTATTAAGTCTTATTGAAGAAACTAGATCTATGGTGAATCCCGATCCGGGAGTAAAAAAGAAATGACAATCAGTGAAGAGGGATGGAGCATCTAATGTGAAATTTCCGTCAACGACAATTTCCATATTGGATATCGTCTGGTTGTTAACAAAGATTCCTGCTGCAACAAGTTCACTAAGTTGGTCTATCTGAGTATTATTGCCATCAAAAAATAGATAATTCTCACCTGTAACATCACATTCTAGCAATGTCATTTCTGATATGACCACAGTTTCACATATTGTTGCACAACAACCATTGACGTCTACAATTGACAGACACACTTGATATGTTCCTGCTGCATCGTAGATATGTGTACCAATCTCATTCGTTGAACTAGTACCATCTCCGAAATCCCATAAATAACTAACAAAATCATCACCAGATAAATTTATGCCCTTAAAAATGGCTGCAGATCCATTGATACTGCTTGTTATGCCGTCTAAAGCGGTAGTTTCGCACGTAACCTCGACATTTCTGATGTTGCAGAAGAAATTGCTATTGCCGTTGGTAGTAGTTTCAACTACATAAAGCTCAAATTCATCATAGTCATCATTTGGTACGTAATTAGTTACAGAAAAAGACTGAAAGAGTGTAGAGTTAACGTTAAAACTTCCTATGTCCTGACCTACAATGGTTGGTAAATTTGTTGGATCAAGTTGATTATTCGACACTTGTGTTAGACCTGTTGCTGCTCTTAGGTTTAAAGTCCCAAATTCTGGAGAAATTGGTGGAGAGCAAGAAATCGCTCTAGCTTCTAAAGATATACAGTAGCTTAAGAAAGGATCATCTGTAAAATCTATATCAGTCTTAATTCCCTCTATGTAATACAATTGATTAGTACTTTCAAAAGACATCATACAATTAAAGAGTGTATTACCAGTTGCAGGATTATAATTTGATGGTACTTGACATTGCCCGTTTTGTTGCTGATAGGCCAAATGAGGTGAATTAAATGTAGGAGTCCAGCCAGTTATATAACCCAGATCATATGCTTGAGAAAGATCGGCGGGATTTGGCAAATTGCTCTCCAGTAAATCAGGATTTTGAACTAGATTCTGACAATTTTCAGCACAGTTTTGTGCTTGGAGATTAGCAAAAGACATAAGCACTAGGAAGTAGGCGAATAGGCGAATAGGCGAATAGGCGAATACTAGACATTTTTTGGAGATTCATAGTAAGTTATTTGGCAAATTAAGTAATCATTTTACTGTAATATATAAATTATTTATCGCAACGAACGTGAATAATCAACACAACGTTTGCCTTAATGCCTTATGCGACAATAGTTTACTTATAATATCTTTCACTCTTCAATCAACGCATCGAGTTCTGCACCCTGGTGTATAAAAATCTTAGTAGGTGTGATTGAATTGTAGATCACGCTTTGGATCCTTGGTCGGAAATTTTTGCGTCCAAAGGCATTATTCTCCATAGTAGGATAAGTACGATTGCTCAGCAACACATAGACTAATTCGTTTTCGGGATCAGCAAACGCACATGTTCCTGTGAACCCCAGATGACCAAATGTACTAGCTGATGCAAGGGGTGACATATTTTCGTATTTGGATTCATCCAACTCTTTCATATCAAAACCAATTCCTCTGCGCGTCGAGGCTGGATACCTCGTCGTAAATTCGATTACTGTCTTAGGCTTGAAGTAGCTCTCTCCCCCATAATATCCACCATTTAACAACATCTGCATCAAGATTCCTAAATCGTAACTGGAGCTAAATAGCCCTGCGTGACCAGACACACCTCCGAGCATAGCAGCACCCATATCATGCACATATCCCTTGATTACCTGATTACGGAAATAATTATCCTTCTCTGAAGGCACAATCTCTTTTAATGGAATAGTATTACGAGGATTGAAACACGTTCGACGCATTCCCAGAGGCTGATAAAATCGCTCCGTACAATATTGATCGAGTTTCATCTTACTCTGAGATTCCACAACGCGCATCATCATATAAAAGGCTAGATCACTGTAGCGATAATTCGTATTCTTTCGTAGATCAGAAGTAACTATCCGCGCCCACATACTGTCAATATAATCTGTGCGCATAAAGAGATTACTAGCTACCTGTATATGGAATGAATCAGTTGGAATGCTTCGGTAGTATTTATCTAGTGGTTTTGTTTTTCTCGATGCTAAATCAATCGTACTTTTATAAAAAGGTATCCATCCTGCTAAACCAGCATGGTGTGCCATCATATCTCGGATGGTCTTATCTTTCTTATCTGTTGTATCGATCCCTGTTACAAAAGGCTGTAAAGTTCCATCTATGTCCAATCTTCCTTGATCGTATAACTGCATGATCGAAACGGTGCTAGCTGCAATTTTCGTTACAGATGCAACATCATAGACATCGGTTAATTGAACAGGGTGCGAACGGCTGTAGTCATGGGTTCCGTAGGCCTTATTAAAGACCACTTGACCATTTTTGGCAACAAAAATCTGGCAACCAGGTGCAGCCTTCATAGCAATCATCTCATCGACCAATTCGTCGATTCCCAACAAGGTATCTGAGCTCATACCAACTTCTTCCGGAGCAGCAAAGCCTAGTCGCTGAAGACTAACTCTTCGTTCACCTTGACCGTACTTGAATTCCTCAGACGCGGTGACTGGCAATGAACCCTGAATGGCTGCAGCCCCAAAAATCGCCTGCGCTGTCTTGTCCATCATTGTTGAATCATCCGTGTACGACATCACTACACGATCATAGTCATCAAAAAACTTCAAGGAATACGGCGAGCCAAAAATCACCAACGTAACTGGCTTGATCTTCGCTATCTGAGATATGATATTTCTACAAGTCTTACTGATTCCAAAGTTCTTACTACTGTACTTGCTCATATCTTCGGTCGAAATAAGCACATGATCGACCTTAGACAATGATTTGATTGCAGCTTGTACAGCTTGAGGTGTCGGATTGTAGGAAAGGTTTATATGACTAGCACCCGTATAGCTTTCTACGCGTTGCTGAAAAGTATTGAGCCCTCGAGAACCGAAAGCAACCGTTGCAAACTTTATTGAATCCAGTCTCCGAAAAGGAATCTCAGCTTCTTCGTCTTTCGCTAAAGTGACCGCTTCCGCAAAAAGCTTGGATCGTAATACAATGCCTTCCGGATGTAGTATATCCTCAGGTAGTTCGTTCAACATGATTTTTGGAGCAATGGTCAGTCCTAAATCATATTTGGCACGTAAAATTCTTCGCACGTGATCATTAAGCTCAGCTTCTGGAATAAGCCCTTCTTTTACATAATATCTGATTGCCCTCACAGCAGTCTTCACATTTCTGGGCAAACAAATCATATCATTTCCGGCTAATATTGCCTCCGCTTCTGCAACTCCAGGCCTGTAATGCTTTGTCACTGCTTCCATTTCCATACCGTCAGTAATAATGATTCCATCGTAACCCATCGTATCTCTCAACAAACCAGTTACCACTTTTCTAGATAGCGAAGTAGGTCTATTCTTTC
This sequence comes from Saprospiraceae bacterium, assembly GCA_965658745.1. Taxonomy (GTDB): domain Bacteria; phylum Bacteroidota; class Bacteroidia; order Chitinophagales; family Saprospiraceae; genus JAHDFB01. The sequence continues at coordinate 68,131 of CBFHTK010000003.1, forward strand.
TGCTTTCGAGTGCAGGAACTTGCAAGTGAGCGACCATGACACTAGCTACACCTCGGTCCATCATAATCTGAAAAGGGTATAATTCGATCGAATCAAGCCTCTTCCGATCGTGGTTAATAACAGGTAGCTCATAGTGTGAGTCAGCGTCTGTGTCTCCGTGTCCGGGAAAATGCTTGGCACAAGCAATCATACCAGCGTCTTGCATACCAAGCATGTATTGATAAGATTTAGCTGCTACATTATTTCGATCTTCTCCAAAAGACCGATTGTTAATGACTGGATTTTTAGGGTTGTTATTCACATCTACAACAGGAGCAAAATTCCAGTGAATCCCTAATCGCTTTAGTTCGTAAGCAACTTCCTTGCCCATGTCATAAATCAGCTCATTATCTCGTACCGCTCCAAGTGTCAATTGCCTTGGATAAGAAATCACATCTTTCTTAAAGCGCATTCCCAAGCCCCACTCCCCATCTATAGCGACGAGCAATGGAATACGAGAAATGGATTGATATGTATTTGTTAGTTCTGCCTGCTTCAGTGGTGTACCTTGAAAGAAGCACAAAGCACCAACATCGTAATCTTCAATTAATTTCTTGACGGAGGCAATATGATCTTCACCGAGATCAGAATGAGCTCGGATCATCATTAATTGACCAATCTTTTGATCCATAGTCATGTCATTGAGTGTAGATTCAACCCACTCAGCTCGCATGTCCATGAGAACCGGTTCATTTTGTGCAAAAACAAAAGACACACTTGCAAACCATAGCAATAGTAGATTGCTCATAGTTCTCCTCATCCTCGTGCTCCTATATCTTCCTTTGTTTTTCATATTTTATTTAACGCTGAATTTACTAAAAACAATCCCTCCTGTACTACTTATTTTTTTTGAATTTCTGGATCAATCTCTACAGCTCGCTGCATGGCAGACAGAGCTTGTGTTTCGTTTCCTGCCATCGAATGCGCTCGGCTTAAATTAAACCAAGCAAATGCCACTTCAGGATTGATTTCTGTGGCTTTTTTAAAATACTCTACGGCTGATTGATGATCACCAGCAACTCCATGACTCACGCCAAGTAATCTTAACGTTTCATAATCATCAGGAACAATTTTGTATGCCTCTTTCAAATATTGAATGGACTTAACCAAATTTCCTTCTTTTTCACCGTAATATCGTCCTGCATCCCTATAGACAACCGCCATATTTTGCAAGCCGTTTTCATTATCTGGATCAAGTTGAAGTAGCGTTTCATACTGTGTAATCGCCTTGTCATAATCTCCGAGATAATAGTAATTATTGGCTAGTAACAAATTGGGATTAATGTACAAGGGATAAACCTCAAGCGCTCGGTTAAGATACTCATTGGATTGTCGAATCATCTCAGCTTTCTTCTCCGGATCATCTTCATTTACAGAGGCTGTCGAAAGCGCCCCTCCAGCTGCATGCAATGCCTTCGCGCTATTTGGTGATGCTTTAACATCGGTAGTAAGTAGGGTGAAATCGTTCTTCCAAACTTGACTCCGATACAGAGTATAGCTTGAAAAAAGTAGACCAACAGGAATCAAGAAGTAAATGATCTTTTGCGGGCTTTCGCCCAAAAAGCCTATCAGAAAATACATCGATAAAAAACCAAGACCCAATGAAGGTACAAACAAGAAACGCTCTGAAATATTAGTGCCTATGTTAAAAGGTACATTTGATACTAAAAATAAATAGCCAAAATATACTAGCAAGCCGATCACCCATTTCTGCTGTTTGATCAATCCCCAAGCTGTTGCAAAAAGCATCGCTCCATGAACCAAAATCGAAATGATGACCCATGGATTTGCAAAATTTTTAGCGGTAATATGGTAAGGATAATAATCAGACGTCAAAGGATATGGGAAAAGATAGAGCCCGATATACTTTAACAAGTTGTAGATGATTGTCGACCACTTTTCTTCAAAGCTATATGGAATCATATTACTTCCGTCAAACTTCAAAAAAGGATTGTTCATCAGTTCAGTTGAAGCTTGAGATATGGTAGGACCAAGAATGGACGACCTTACAATGAGATATAAAACTCCTGCAAGTAGGACTAGTCCGTAGGATAGCCACACAGATTTTTTATTACTCAGTCGATCATGCGAAATCCAGATTGCTAGTGGAAAAAGGACTAAAAGCGCAATTGCATTTTCCTTAGAGAAAAAAGCAATTAGAGCAGCAAGACTTCCTGCAAATAAATGCCATAACTTGATCTTATCTCTTATCAATAAATAAAGACTCAAGAGCGAAAATAAGGCGACAAAGATTTCATCTCGTCCCTTTATGTTAGCTACGACTTCTGTGTGTACTGGATGAGCTGCAAAAACAACTCCACAAGCCAAGGCAAAGTAAAAACGAGAATTGTCCTTGAAGGCAGTGTAGAAAAACTGCCAAGCAAACAAAAACACTAGCGTGCATAAAAATCCGTACAGCAATGCATTTATGAAATGGCTTACATGCGGATTATTACCAAATATTGAATGCTCAATCGCAAATGTTACTAAAGTTGCCGGTCGATAGCGCCCGCCTTGAACAAGCTGATCCTTCCCCTCTTGTTTGAAGAACCCATAAAAGGTATCGTAACTAAATATGCCCTCAATTCCACTCAGCCCTTTTTGGGTAAACATATTCTCTTTAATGACAATAGCATCATCTTGAGCATAGTCGAAACTTATCGTGTACGCGTACAAAAGAAATCCAAGCAGAAATAATCCGATGGAAGTTTTTTTGAGACGATATGAATAAGTACCAGACAATCGAATGGAAATTTAAGATTTGTTCGTAATTACTTGCAAACAACAAATATACAAATTACAAAAAAAAATAATATATATTGCGCCAACGAATCGTTAAGTAGGTCCATTCAAAAGGGGTCACTCCAAAAGAGTTTTAGAATCTTTTTGGGTAAGATTTTATACAAAGCTGTCACTTTGCTGTAGCTCATTTAAAAGAATCGCGAAACATGTCATCAAGGCTTCAGCCTCGTCTTTTACTTTACATTTATTTCGATCCTGCAACATCGATATTTAGTTAACCATTTCCATTGATTAATTTCGACTAAATGTACAGGACGATGAGGACGCATGCAATGCGTCCCAACGTAGAATTTCAAACGAACAGTAAATGTGGTGCGAACAGTCTTTCTTGTACGTTATAAGATCCGAATCCGAAGTCCCGTAGGGACGAAACCTTTGTAGGAAGATAGTAACACTGTATTCCAGCTCCGTAGGTGCGACACCTTAGGTATATTGTGCTAATGCGAAAATTAATAACTGATGGGGTATTCTCGTACAACACATTTCATTCTAGCTGAAATTTGTAGATCAACTAGATCCAACCCTATTTCACATAATCCATTATGCGTTCAAGATCGACATGTTCTCCCATCAATTCTATGGCACGTCTGATCTTCCATGGCGTTGATCTATTGATTTTTACTTCAATACGAGAAATTTTGATTACAGCTTCGTACGTATCGAAATTAGTTTGTACTACAGGAAGATTATGCTGTTTAATATAGTTCATAGCCGTTTCCTCAACTTCGCCTTCGCCTGTGATGACAATACCCGATAATGGAGAATTTACCAGTCCCAGGGTACTTGACATGCCAGCAATTTTTAAGATTGCATTATTCAAACTACGAATACTTACAATTAGACAAAGGTCTTCAGATTTTTTCAACTCTTTGTATTCGACCAAACTACCCGCAATAACATCCTCGACCTTATTTTCCATAAATTGCGGCCCATGAATTATCTTACCGCTAATAGCTTTGGATACGGTTTTCATTAATGGATACGCAAGACTCTGTTCGTATGGTACCAAACCCAATAATGGAAGATCCTTTTTGTCAAGCCACTTTCCTACATAATGGCCGATTTTCTCAATCTTATCTGGACGAATCTTATTGATAATCACTCCGATAACAGGAACGTTCTCTTCACGGAATAATGCCAAAGAAAGATTTAGACGATCAATGGTGTTTCCGATTCCACCTTCTACGACCATGACAACTCCTGCGTTCAAAATCTTAGCCACTCTTGCATTACTTACATCAGCAACAGAACCTACACCGGGATGTCCAGTACCTTCAAAAATCACAAATTCATGCCGTTCATCGAGTTGCGTGGCAGCATTGATTATACGAGACTCTAGGTTAAATTTTTCAGGAGCATCTAAATACATCGAGGTCGCACCCCTACCAAGAATTACGGGTGAGTGGATATCAGGATCAAGTTGAAAGTCTATCAGATCAGAAAAGAGTAAGGTGTCTTTGTCAACACGTAAATTATTGATGTCCAAGAACTGTTGACCTACTGGTTTACAATATCCTACATTTCTTCCTAAAGTGAGGAGCCCACCCACGAGACCCAAAGTTGTTGTAGTCTTTCCGACATGCTGACTTGTTGCAGCTATATAAATATGCTTTTTCATTGATCCGATTATCTTCACCAAATATACAAGGATGAAGATATGAAAAATATACCTCGCCAGATATAATCTGTTTGATCATAGCCAGCGAGGTATCAAAATTTAATCTTCAAGCGAAATTGTGAAAGTCAAATCAATATCAGTTTCACCATCTTGAGCACCTGTATCAGCTGTCTTTATATCGGGTTGGTGTTTCAAAATAATCTGAAAATCTCTTTCAGTACCTACCTCGGTTCCTGTAGTCCATTCAGTAACAATTCCAAGTGGATTGCCATTCGAATCGCTATCACTGTAGTTTACTGTTCCAGTTGCATCAGCAATATTTCCTGTGCCTGAAGGATCGGAAAATAGACCGTCTGACCATGCAAAGAACATCTGGTGTTCAGCAGCTTCTTCTTGTACCTCCTCAGTGATATCCTCGTTGTTCATTGAATTGAAAAGATCGATTGATAAAGTATATTGAGTCGAAGTTTTTAGCGTAAAACCCTCTTCAAATTGAACATCTTCTGGGCCGTCTCCATCTGGATCGGATGCAACGGTTGTCAAAGTATTTCCAGAATCGTCTACAAAATTCAAGGTAATGTCCGTTATAGACTCTTCATCATTCTCTGGACCTGGATCTTCTGGCTCACAAGCAATGAAAAATCCCAAAAACAATAGCATTAAAAAAGGCATAAACTTTGTCATAACTTTAAATTTTAAATTGAATAAAAAATAGAGGCGTTAATTTGCCTACCAATATTATCAGTGAAGTATCGCATTCGGTCCGTGTATGATCGATACGATTCATTAAATACATTTTGTACTTGTAAAATAACTTGCCAACGATCCTTTTGTATTAAGCATGAAAAGTCATGCAAAAAATATGCTTCTGGAGCTGCTAGAATATCAAAAGGTGGATCTGTAAGACTATAATTGGTCGGATTGTCAGGGTCATTAGCTATGAGTTGGTCTACCGTGACTATCGGCGGATGATCCCATTGTTGGAAAGTATATTCTGTGTTCCATGACAAATTAAATTTATCAAACCATGGAATATCCGCTTTGTAATTTAACCTATAAGCTACTTGTGCTGGTGCTAACATGGGAATTGGTGAATCAGAACTCCTGATATGCCCCTGAATGTACCGCGCTGAAAAATCACTCAACCATTGTTGATGATGATTCCAACTTGATTGAAAATCAGCACCCCAGATCCATACATCATCTTGATCATATATGAAGACCGGTGCAGCACCTCTGATCGTTTGACTAACACCGCCAGGTCTTGCATATATATAGTTATTGATAAGACTACCATGAACTGTGGCTTGCACAAACCATTTTTCTTGCTGAAAACTTATTTCATGGACCCATTTAAAAGCTTGTTCGGCGGCAATCGGCTTAGACTCTTGATCTTGAACTACAGCAGTACTTAACGTGCCGTCATCTACTTGATAACGCCAAAGTCCGTACTCGATAAATGAACCTCTTCGCCCGAAGCGAAACAATTCTCCTATGCTTGGAGGGCGCCATGCTGTCGAAAGATTGCTTGTATATTGAATATGGTCGTTTAACTGATAGGCCAATCCTAGAATACCTGATGTATTGAAAAACTGAAGTTGATTTGAATACAAATCATTATTCTCGTCTAGGCCTCGAATATTACTAAACTGGTAGTCTAATCTAGCTCCCAGTTCCCATACAAATTGCCCTTTCGTATACCGCTCGATAGCATAGAGACCTGCTGTATGGCTAATATAATTAGGGATAAAAGAAACCGTATTTGTACCTGGTATATTTCGATTATCATTGAATTTCCATTGTGCACCTATATGCCCATCCATATGATTCCAACTAGGATGCGTCCAATCCAAATCAACAATATGTGATTCCAATTGGACATCGATATTGGGAATTTCTAGTTGGTTGCCGCGTCTAACATCGTATTCTTCTCTAAGATTTCGCTGATAACTATACTGAGTCTTGAAAGCTTGATGATCATCGACATATTCTAAAGCAATTCGACCCATTTGATGGACTATCCGTTGTCTAGGAGGAGCAATTTCATAGCTAAAATCATCCTGAATTGATGGACTTTCTGCCTTAAGAGCTATTTCTAAATCGTCTAAGTTTCCGACAACGCTTGAACGCAAAATCCCAATCTTTTGACGTAAGTCACTTATGGAGGCTTCCAGATCGAGATTGGACGACAGGTGAAATCGAGTTCTAAGAGAATGACTCACTGTACTCATACCGGTATTAGTCATGATGTATTCTGGAGCGTTCAAATCCCCTTGTTGATAAAGATTTGATTGCAGTTCGACGGTTCCATTTTTAAAACCCTTTCGAACTTGTGATTGAACTCCACCTGCTCTTCCATTTACCATGCCCAATAACCCGACCCTAGCACTTAAAGGTGAAGATAATTCGATTGGTTTTCCTTCCAAGAGAATGACACCTCCTAATGCGTCTGCTCCGTATCTCACTGATGCTGCTCCTTTGATAACCTCGATCGTTTGATAGGAATCACCATCAATTTCTGGTGCGTGATCGGTGTCCCAGCTTTGGTACTCATGTCGCACACCTTGATTCATGATTACAATGCGATTTCCTGTTAATCCATGAATAACCGGACTCATAAGGTTCTGTCCGTTTTGAATCGTAGTTACTCCTGGAATTTGTGTCAATTTAGACCCAAGAGATTCGCCGATAGCTAGCAGCATTTGATCTTCAGTCAAGCGCTGAATTGCACCTGTCGATATTCCAGAATACATGCGTTCAGCTTCTACAATTATGCTCTCCAGCATAGTGCCATCAGCGGCTAGATAAACCTTCACAATGGAGTGGTGTGCATCATGATGATGTTTCATGGTTTTATACCCTAAATAGGAAATAACTAAATCTGTTTCTTCCTCACATACTTTTGTAATCTCAAAAAAACCAGTCAAATCAGTTGAAGCACCTTGTCCAGTTTCTTGGACTAGTACCGCAGCACCTATCAAAGGCTCGTCTGTCTCAATATCTAGCACATAACCTTGGATAACCCGTTCACATGGATCTGTCTGAGCAAAACAGAAATTTACACCGAGTAGGAAAACTACCAAAGTGAAAATTTTTGAAACAGAATAGTAAAATAGTTTGCCCATATGGTACAAAGGTAGAAAGAAAAGTTTTAAATGCAACATTGTTGCATTTAAATAGTTGTGACTATTTTGTTTTTCTCCAGATCAGCAATAAATCCAACGCTCTCGTTACTAAAAACCAATAGTCTGATAAGCATATTGGAGTATTCAAACTTGCACTTTTTGTATCTTAGCAGAAGTTCTTCATTAAAGTGGAAACCATGAATTATTTACATAGAGTTCAAATCCTTATTTTACTTATTACAGCGTTCACTGCATCTGCTCAGGAAATCGATTCTAGCCTATTGACGATTGACCGAATTTACTCCTCGGAGTTCCGTCAAGAATACCAGAGACCAATTCATTGGATTGAGGATGGAGCAGCTTTCGTAACAATCGAAAAAGAAAATGGAGGTGACGCATTGATTCGCTATGAATCTGAATCACTTGATAGGACAGTATTTCTTTCAGCTTCTGCTATAAGTTTAGAAGGCGAAGCAATGACAATTGAAGATTTTAGTCTGAGCAAAGACGGTTCAAAGATTATACTATTTACCAATTCGAGCCGTGTATGGAGGACCAATACGAAGGGTGACTATTACGTATATAATTTCAACACTAAAAAACTCAAGCAACTGGGTCGAGATCTTCCAAGTTCCTCTTTAATGTTTGCAAAGTTCAACCACGATGAGAGCTTAGTTGCATACGTTCATGATTTCAACATCTATTTAGAGGATTATGACGATGATTTCGCACTAAGATTAACACAAGATGGAAATCGCGACCTAATTAATGGCACATTTGACTGGGTTTACGAGGAAGAATTTGGCAAAAGAGATGGGTTCAGTTGGAGTCCAGAATCTGGCTATATAGCTTTTTGGCAAGTTGATGCTTCAGAAATTGGCACATTTTATATGATCAACAATATAGATTCCATCTATTCCCAACCAGTGCCCTTGCAGTATCCTAAGGTAGGTCAAGACCCATCCGTAGTCCGTCTTGGACTAGTAGATATGAAAAACGAACGGATTCGATTTATTCCTCTTGAAGAGATGGAAGCTGATGCATACATCCCTGCCATGCAATGGATCGAAGATGACCTGTTGCTTATTCAGCAGATGAATCGACTACAAAATAAACTGACTATTTGGGCCTACGAGCCCTCCACTGATAATATGCGGAAGGTGTATACAGAAATTGAGGAAACTTGGGTCGATATTAACTATCCTGACATTTCTTCAGCTTCATGGGGTAAAAACGACTTAATCTTGGTTGACGATAACAAGTCGTTTTTAAGAATGACCGAAAATGACAAATGGCGTCGTGTAGTTAAGGTTGACATAGCTACTGGTCAAAAAACGACAGTTACTCTAGGTGATTATGATGTAGCTTCAATTGCAGGTACGGATGACAATTATTTGTACTACATTGCATCTCCTGGCAACAGTACTCAACGGTATCTATACAGGTCTTCGCTAGATGGTTCAGGAAAAGAAATGAGGCTTACGCCCAAAAGCTTTTCTGGAGTCAACACGTACAATCTATCTCCAAATGGTAAATATGCAATCCACTATAATAATAGTAGCCAACGTGTAAAAACCGTTCATCTGATCCGCATTGAAGGACATGAAATTATAAGCACACTAATTGATAATAATAAATACGAAGAAGCGCTTTCAAAACTCAAAATACCTGAAGTGCGATTTATGCAAATACCTATCGATGATGGTTATATGACGGATGCTAGAATTGTGCTACCGCTTGATTTCGACGAATCAACTAAATATCCAGTATTGTTTCATGTATATGGGGAACCTTGGGGACAAGTAGCTACAGACACAGAGGTATCTTTATGGGACAAAATGCTGGCACAGAAAGGATATGTTGTCATCGATATTGACAATCGCGGAACACCATGTCTCAAGGGAAGTGCTTGGCGCAAAAGCATCTATAAGAAGATAGGTGTGCTTAATACGCACGACCAAGCAACAGCAGCAAAAGAAATATTGAAACTGCCCTACCTTGATGAAACTAGAACAGCCGTTTGGGGATGGAGTGGAGGTGGATCCATGACCTTAAATCTTATGTTTAGACACCCAGATGTTTACACAACAGGTATGGCAATCGCAGCGGTATCAAATCAACTAATTTACGACAATATTTATCAAGAACGATACATGGGTTTACCTCAGGATGACCCGAAAGCATTCGAAGAAGGTTCTCCTATTTCACAAGCAAAAAATTTGGAAGGTAATCTACTGATTATTCATGGTACCGCCGACGACAACGTGCACTATCAAAGTGCCGAGCTACTGATCAATGAATTGATTGCTCAGAATAAGCAATTTGATTTTATGGCTTATCCCAATCGCTCGCATGGCATTTATGAAGGAAAGAATACGCGAAGACACCTATACAATCTACTTACCAATTATCTGATGGAGCATGTCCCGGTCAATCCCTAGCTCACAGAGCAAATAATTGATGAATGGGTTATGATTTAGAATCCGACTTTGGTGGTCGATTATTTGAGCTTTTGGCCTGTCCTCCTCGATTGCTATTCGATCTAGACTTTGAGTTTCCTGAACGGCGACCTTTTGATCTATTACCACCAGAACGGCCGCGAGAATTTCCTCGTCCACCGCTTCTGCCTCCTCCTCTACTGCTGCCTCTACTTTTTGGATTCCACTCTGGACTCTCGCCGATTTCGATTGGCGTTTTCATTTTAACAATCTCTGCTTCGATCAATTTCTCAATACCAGCAAATTTGTACATGTCATCTTCATTGATCAAAGTGATTGCTACACCCGTCGTTTCAGCTCTTGCAGTTCGACCTATTCGGTGAACATAATCCTCAGCATCTCGAGGTACATCATAGTTGATTATCAAATTGATATCTGCAACATCAATTCCTCGTGAAAGTACATCTGTAGCTACGAGAACCCGTGTTTCTTTTGATCTAAATTTACGGATGGCATCTTCTCTTTGAGATTGATCAAGATCTGAACTAACAGCTTGTACTTCATATCCATTTCCACGAAGTGCTCGAACTATCCCGTTGACGTTTTTCTTAGTCGACGAAAACACAATAATAGAATGGTAGCTCGGTTTATCGTGAATTAATGACTTTATAAGTGCCGCCTTATATTGATCGTAAACCAAGTAGGAAGCTTGAAGAATATTTTTTGAAGGCTTACTGATTGCAATGCTTATTTCTGCATGATCTTTTAGCATCTTCTTTGATAATGCGCGAATTTTGGGCGGCATAGTTGCACTAAAAAGTAGATTTGTCCTTGTTTTGGGCATGTGTCTGACAATTCGCATGATATCATCATAGAAGCCCATATCCAACATACGATCTGCTTCGTCCAATATCAAGTACTCTACTTGGGAAAAATCAGTGTACTTAAAGTTGAGGTGCGTTATTAGTTTTCCTGGTGTGGCAACGACAATGTCAGCCCCATTTCTAAGCGCTTTCTTTTCAGCCTCAAATTCCGCACCTGATGTCCCACCATAAACGGGAATTGTTCCTACGCCTGCAAAATATGAGAATGCTTGAATCTGCTGATCAATCTGAATTGCCAATTCTCGAGTAGGGGCAATTACAACACATCGCGTTTTATTGGATGCTTTTTCAGAAAGATGATGAAGAACAGGTAAAATAAATGCTGCGGTTTTACCTGTACCCGTTTGTGCGCAGGCCAAAATATCTCGCTTCTTTAGAATTTCAGGAATCGCCTGTTCTTGGATTGGAGTTGCTTTTTCAAAACCCATATATTCAAGCGCTTCTTGAATTTTTTCATTTAATCCCAGTTCCTTAAATGTCATAAGTTATATATCATAATTAATAATCGCGAGCTTTTCGAATGGCAAAACACTCTTAGCAGCCGAGAACAAAAGTAATGTATTTCTAATCTAACACTTAACATATTAGCGATTATCACGATATATTGTCTTTGTAACTGAATAAATACATCCCATAAATTCCAAAAAAAATCCCGATGCGCTTGGTTGTAACGCATCGGGCCGTTCAATTATCACTCTGAAATAGTTTTCACAAAAAATGTGATCGGTTTTTGGGTAAACCCAAAAGAATCTATTCGAGTAAAGTGGATCTGCCTTTGGGAGGAATCCCACTCTGGAAACTCAGTATTAACCAGTATTAATCAGTATTAATCAGTATTCTTCTGACGCATCCCTCTGTTTAAAATCTCATTGGCAAATGCTATCAGGATTATTGCTGCAAAAACTGCTATCATCATACTTTTTGGGTTTTATATGAGATGAAAAAATCGGTTTACATTTATTTTATCCATCCTGTTTGGGACAGGAATGATTTAGTCTATATCAAGCGATAGTTCCTTGGCGAAAGCTCTAACATATTTCTATGGTTTCAATACCTTCAAAAATGCATCCAAATCCATTTCACTTAGAAATAATACCTCTCTTGGTTTACTTCCTTGTGCACCTCCAACAATGTTCAATGCTTCCATTTGATCCATAATTCGACCTGCACGGTTATATCCAAGTGACAATTTACGCTGAATCATAGAAGTAGATCCTTGTTGATTTCCTACCACCAAGCGCGCCGCATCTTCGAACATAGGATCAAGATCCGCCCAGGATAAACTAGAGCTTCCATTACCTTCATCGTCACCTTTATACTCAGGTAGCAAATATGCGGACCCAAAACCTTTCTGGGATGAAATCTGACCTATTACATCTTCCACTTCTGGAGTGTCAACAAATGCGCATTGTAGTCGAATCATGCTAGTACCACCGACTGATAAAAGCATATCCCCTCGACCAATCAGCTGCTCAGCACCCTTTCCATCAAGGATTGTACGTGAATCAACATTGGAAGTCACCTTGAAGGCAAGTCGAGCTGGAAAGTTTGCTTTAATTAAACCTGTAATAATCTTGACAGAAGGTCTTTGCGTTGCAACAATTAAGTGTATTCCTACAGCACGTGCCAATTGTGCTAATCGACCAATTGGTAATTCTACCTCTTTTCCAGCCGTCATTATCAAATCTGCAAACTCATCAATAACCAACACTATAAAAGGCAAAAACATATGCCCATCGTTTGGATTGAGTTTGCGATCAATGAACTTGGCGTTATATTCTTTTAGATTTCTTACTCTAGCTTTCTGAAGTAAAGTGTAGCGATTATCCATTTCAATACAAAGTGAATTGATCGTGTGAATCACTTTGGTAGTATCAGTAATAATGGCCTCTGCTTCACCAGGCAACTTCGCTAAGTAATGTGTTTCTATGTCTGCGTATATAGGAAGTTCAACACGTTTCGGATCTACCAATACCAACTTCAATTCGGAAGGATGCTTCTTGTAAAGTAAAGACATCAAGATGGTATTAATACCTACTGATTTACCCTGACCAGTGGCACCAGCAATCAAAAGGTGAGGCATCTTAGCAAGATCAGCAACGAAAACTTCGTTTGAAATGGTTTTCCCAAGTGCTATAGGAAGTTCCATTTTTGAATCTTGATACTTAGGTGATTTCAGAACTTCTTTCAGAGATACAATCTGAGGCTTTTTATTAGGTACCTCGATACCGATTGTTCCCTTACCTGGGATCGGCGCAATAATGCGGATTCCAAGTGCTGCTAGAGATAATGCAATATCATCTTCAAGATTTTTGATCTTACTTATCTTAATACCTGGAGCAGGAACAATTTCATAAAGGGTTACAGTTGGACCAATCGTTGCTCGAATCTTTTCGATTCGGATATTGTAATGTTCCAAAGTGGTAACAATCTGATCTTTTTTGGCTTTAAGCTCTTCGTGATCTATTTCTACTTTTAACTCATCGTAGTTATTCAGTAGTTCAACATCTGGAATCTTAAAACTGCTTAATTCAGCGTAGGGATCGAAAGGAGTGTTTAAACCAAAGTGTTTCTTTCCTTCTTCTTGATTGAGATCTTCTAACTTATCGAAAGGATGAGCTTCCGTAGGATTGGAAACAGAAGCTGAAGATCCAGTAATGTCGATTTCAAATTCTGCATCTTCGTTGGATATTGGTTTCTTGCGTTTGCGAGCTGGTGAAGAGCTGACAGGAAAATCTAGTTCTAATCCTTTCGAATCTGAAGCTTGATCTCCCTGTGTTGCACCTTCGATTTCGGTTTTTGAAACAGCCTCCGCTGCAGTATCTGCTTTCTTCTCTTGGGAAGAAGAAACATCATCCCAGTCATCATCGTCGACAACTGACTTTTTCTTAGTCTTTTCTTTATTAGTATCACGAATGTCTACATCTTCTTTCAAAGTACCTTGAAAGTACTGTCGAACTGATGCAAAGGAGGCTTTTGGCAGTTCTACGCTTTGAAGCTGATTCAAACTCGGATTGAAGTACCAAACGATAAAAATCCCAGAGCTTGCAAGTAGTAGAAAAAACAAACCAATTGTTCCGATAAATCGCGACAACCATGTAAATGTGCTTGCTCCAAATGTTCCACCCCATGCAAACTCAGAAGTTGAAAAAATAAACTCTAGAGAGAGAGAAGCGAAGCAAGCAAGTATCAAATAATTTACAGCTGTGAAGAAGAATTTAGAGAAGCTCTTGCGTTTGATAAGTACATACCCAAGTCGTAAGAGAAGCACAATAAATACAATCGATGGCAATCCAATTCCCCAATAGATGAAAAAATTAGATACAATTGCTCCAAGGCGACCCATGGTGTTTGAAACTGATAAGTCACCTTCAAATACTAGCTGCCATGAATATTTCAGTACTTTGTCTTGATCAATTTTCCACGTATAGAAATATGATAAGAATGAAATACTCAAGTATACAGCTGTGAGCCAACATAGGATTCCTCCTATTTTAGGTATTCTTTCATCCTTAAATAATTTGGGAATAAGAGATACCTTTCCTCTTTGTCTAGTCTTCTTTCTAGCCATTAATAATCGGTTTAAGGAATACTGTTTGAGGGAAATAAAAGCCGCGAATTTTGGGGATTCAACGGATTTTACGAGTTGATAAAATCGTGTTATTTCGAAGCGCTAATATAGCAATATATCTTTGACAAAAACAAACAATACAATCAAAAAATACTGTAAATCAATAAATTAAATATTGCATATATGTTTAATGTGTTATTTGGTCCTTTCTCTAGCCAACTTAAAGCTCTTTGCGTAATCTTGCGACTGGAATTTGAAGCTGTTCTCTATATTTCGCGACTGTTCTTCTTGCAATAGAATATCCTCTTGCACTCAGAAGTTCTTTTAGTTTTTCGTCAGAATATGGTTTTCGTTTATTTTCACGATCAACTATATCTTCTAGAATTTTCTTAACCTCGAGCGTCGATACTTCATCTCCTTCTTGCGTCGTCATTGACTCTGAAAAGAAAGATTTAAGTTTTTTTGTGCCAAACTCAGTTTCAACAAATTTGCTATTGGCAACTCTTGAAACTGTTGATATATCGAGACCAGTAATTTCGGCAATGTCTTTTAAGATCATTGGCTTCAATCTTCTGTCATCTCCCGTCAAAAAATAATCATATTGAAACTGCAGAATTGCATACATGGTTGAATAAAGGGTATGATGTCTTTGACGAATCGCATCAATAAACCATTTTGCGGAATCTATCTTTTGCTTGATAAAAACTACAGCATCTTTCGTTTGTTTAGACGTAGATTTTGATTTTTGAGAATCCCTAAATGTGTTAATCATCTCCACATACTGGTCATTGATCTTTAGATCTGGAGCATTCTTACTATTTAGACTCAATTCCAATTCACCATCTCTATTCTTGATGATAAAATCAGGTAATATATACTGCGTACGTATATTAGTTACTTCTGCAATTGATGCAGCTGGTTTTGGATTTAATTTAAGAATTTCGTCAATTGACTCCTTCAGCTCTGACTCAGAAAGGAAGAGATTCTTTTTCAATTTTTCGTAATGCTTTTTCGTAAACTCGTCAAAGTGGTTTTCCAAAATTTTCAGAGCGAAAATATATTTTTTCTCAGGGAAACCTGGAAGCGCATCAACTTTATTATGCATTTGAATAAGTAGGCACTCTTGAAGATCACGAGCCGCTATCCCTGCTGGTTCAAGTCTTTGAATTCTTGCAAGAACCTTTTCTACAGTGCTAGCATCAACTTCAATATTCTGGGAAAAAAGTAGATCATCGATAATTGCTTCTGGGTCACGTCTTAAATATCCATCTTCATCGATGCTTCCAATCAACTGAAATGCAATAATCTCTTCTTCTTCTGTTTGAAAATTCATCATCCCAAGTTGCTTTTCAAGATAATCATGAAAGGAATTTTCAAGAACAACTGGGGACTTATATGCTTCGTCAGTATAACTATAGCTGTCCTTTAATTTATAACTAATAGGATCATCCTCTATATACTCCTTTATATAATCATCAAGTTCAAACTGCTCTTCTCTTTCATCAGAGGAATCGGATCCAAGATCAATTACTTCATTATAATCATCTCCTTCCTCCAAAGCAGGGTTTGACTCCAATTCCTCCTTAATACGCTCTTCCAAGGAGGTAGAGGGCAATTGCAAAAGCTTCATCAGCTGAATTTGCTGAGGAGAAAGCTTCTGGAGCATTTTTTGACTTAAACTCTGCTTTAACATCGGTTTTGTTTTATCAATGGAGCACTCTCATAACGCATGAGATCTCCATGGAGTTCTTCTAAATTGCAATTTACTGCTATTTGGGGATGCAAACAGAACATCAATGTAGAAATCTGATTGGGAAATCAAACGCACATCTACTACTATTCTGCTTATAGAGTCAAGATCTGGAAGTAATCGGTTCTTCGGGACCTAGATTCGATTTGTTTACGAAACAAATATATACAATAGAAAACATATTACAAATATTTTTAATGTGTCTTTGCAATTTTCTTTACCTTTTTCCCGTTCACCAACTTCCTAAAAAGCAAATATTGACGCTTCTTGAGGGTAATCTTTCCTGGTATAATTAAGCCTATCAAAGTTTTCACGAGTGAACTACTTCTAATCAAACACCTTACTTTGATGCTAATCAAATTAAGCTTCTATGCTAGATTATTTGTTTGTACTTGTTAATAATCGTACGTTTAGTCTCTAAAATTAGGATCAAATGTCAAATAGTATTAATGCTCGAATCACATCTTTCAGAAAACAAATGAGGATTCTCAAGTTGGATGCCTACATAATTCCAAGTAGTGATGAACATCAGAGTGAGTATGTCTGTGATCGCTCAAAAGTTAGAGCTTGGATATCCGGATTTGATGGTTCAGCAGGAACAGCAGTGGTCACATCTGATCACTCCGGTTTGTGGACGGACTCGAGATACTTCTTGCAAGCAGAGGAGCAACTTGCTGATAATGAATTTCAACTTCATAAGATAATAAAGCAAGGAACACCTGAATTTATAACTTGGCTATGTGACAATCTACCAAAGAATTCTACTGTGGGCTGTAACGGTCTATTGTTCTCAAAGAGCCAAATTGAAAAATACGAAAAGATTTTGGCAAAAGCCGATATACAGCTTAACTCTTCAGTTGATTTTATAGATGAGATTTGGGATGACCGTCCTAGCCTACCTTCGGCAAAAATCTATGAGCACGACGTATTTTATACTGGTGAATCCCGTGAAACACGTCTCAATATGCTACGCAGTAAATTCCAAGAAGATGCTGACGGATATCTTCTTACTGCCCTAGATGACATTGCATGGTTATTCAATCTTAGAGGCGCTGATGTCGAAAGCAATCCAGTGTTTCTATCATATGCGATTGTTCAAAAATCAAATGCCATACTTTTCGTAGAATCTAGTAAGATTTCGGAAGAAATTCAATCCAGGCTAATCAAGGACAAGGTAAAGCTAGCCCCCTATGAATCCATCTTGGCTTATCTGAATAACCTAGATGAGAACTACGTACTTCATGTTTCAGCTAGCGATATTAGCATGTCAATGTACAAGGCGATTAATGGGAAAATTCATTCTGGAGAAAACTACATCCGAACAGCAAAAGGGATTAAAAACAGCACTGAAATTGGCCATATCAAAAGGGTTATGGAAAAAGATGGAGTTGCTCTGACAAGAATGTACATATGGCTTGAGGAAACATTAAAGTCAAGGAAAGTTAAGGAAACCGAAGTTCGAGATATGCTGATCAAATATCGTAGTGAACAAGAAGGCTACATAGGTGAGTCTTTCGGTGCAATTGTAGGATACAAATCCAATGGAGCAATCATTCACTATTCGCCTCAAGAGTCAACATGTGCAGAAATATCAAATGATGGCATGTTGCTCGTGGACTCTGGTGGGCAATTTCTAGATGGCACAACTGATACCACTAGAACAATTCATTTGGGCACACCGACAGTTGAAGAGAAAAAGGCTTTCACTCTCGTTCTTAAGGGTTACATTTCCCTCGATCTTGCCAAGTTTCCTCATGGTACGCATGGTATTCAGCTTGACACGCTTGCACGAATGCATCTATGGGAACAAGGAATGAACTATGGTCATGGTACTGGGCATGGCGTTGGTTTTCTATTGAATGTGCACGAGGCCCCACAAGGTTATGCACCTATATGGGGAGTTCGAAGTAAAACGGTTTTACAACCTGGAATGGTTACGAGCAATGAACCGGGATTTTATAAAGTGGGAGGTTTTGGAATAAGAATCGAAAATCTATTATTGACCGTAGAAGATGAAAAAAATGAATACGGCAATTTTTTATCACATGAAACTTTAACATTATTCCCTATCGAAATCAAGCTGATTGATGAGACGCTCATGACAGCAAGGGAAAAGGCTTGGTTTAATAGATATCATGCCGAAGTGTATAAAAGACTATCACCGCATTTAGACGATCACGAACAAAAATGGTTGAAAATGAAGTGTCGACCATTAAACTAGTTAGGAATTACTCCCTAAGATTCGAATTATTTACAAAGCTTACTTATCTTTGCGGAAGAAGAATAAAATAATATGGAACAGAATAACAACTACGGTAAAAAAGGTGCTTATTTCCTAGGATTTCTAGGTTTTGTGATCTTGTTTGTTATACTTCTTATTTGGGTTTATACCAAAAATCAAGAATTTCTAAACTAGAAAGCACAATAAAATAATAACAAAAAGCCCTATTGTACTCTGATACGATGGGGTTTTTCTTTGTTTTAAAATTGGGTAAAACCCTAATAAATTGAGCGTATCTACAAGCCATTGTTCAGTTTTCGATTTGATATCTTGATTTTTTTCAAAATTTAATATTTTCATCTTAAACCTAATCAATTATAAATTGTTAGTCTTTGGAATAGAACTATTATGAGTAAATTCAATGATCTTATCAATGGCGACAAGCCTGTTCTGGTTGATTTTTATGCTACTTGGTGTGGACCTTGTCAAGCAATGAATCCTGTTATCAAAGATGTTGCAAAGCAGACGAAAGATGCTGCGGTAGTGATAAAAATCGATGTCGATAAGAATCAGAATTTAGCAAATAGTCTACAAATAAAGGGCGTTCCCACTTTCGTTATTTATCACAAAGGAGAGATTAAGTGGAGAGCCTCAGGAATGCAATCTGGTACAAACCTAATCCAACAATTACAATCTTTATCGAGCCAAGGTGCGAGATAGACATACCTTCGATAGCTCGAAGATTACAAACATAAAGGAAACAATTACACATATGGACACAATGACTAAACATCCGGTAATGCTTTACACAGAGCAGACTCCCAATCCAGAAACTTTAAAATATGTATTGAATGTAAAGTTGCTTGACGGTCTGGCTGACTTTCGAAATAGAGAAGCTGCAGAAGAATGGTCTCCATTCGCTACATCACTATTTGATCTTCCATATGTAAAAGGAGTATACATAAATAATAACTACGTTACTATTACCAAGGAATTTAATTTTCCTTGGGAGGACATTATGCTTCGATTGAAGGAGTTTATCAAATCTTACGCGGAGTCCGGAAAAGAAATTGTAAAAGATGGTTATCACGAGGCTATCGAAAAGCAAGGAGAAGAGTCTGTTGATATAGAATATAGCGAGGAGGATGCTGCATTAGTCAAAAAAATCAAAGAATTAATTGACAAGTATGTAAAGCCTGCTGTAGAAATGGATGGAGGAAACATCGAGTTCAAGTCATTCAAGGCTGGTACAGTTGCAGTTATACTTCAAGGTGCTTGTAGCGGATGTCCTTCTTCTTCAGTGACGCTAAAATCTGGAATCGAAGGAATGCTCAAAAGAATGGTACCCGAAGTGAAAGAAGTCGTCGCTGAAATGGGCTAGAAAAAATCTCAGCTCTAATAGAAGCTACCAATCCGCAGATATTATCTGTTCCTATTATATTAAGTATTGTTATCTCAGCCAGCGTTTAGTTTGGTTAGAAACCTTTGTTGTAGTCAATTACTTGTTCAGATCTAAATTTGTTCTCCAATGATTAATCTTGAAGTTGTTACTGACAAAGTAAATGTCATTGCTCGTGAAGTTGGATCGTTCATAAGAGAGGAGCTTGGAAAAGTTCAACATGACCAAATTGTTACTAAAGATCATAACTCTTTGGTTTCTTACGTAGATCAAGAGGCGGAGAAGATGTTAGTGACAGGACTTAAAAAACTTATACCGAGCAGCGGTTTCATTACAGAAGAAGATACTGTCGATCATTACGGTCAAGAGTATACTTGGATTATTGATCCTTTAGATGGAACAACCAATTTCCTTTACAATATTCCTCATTTTTCTACTAGCATTGCTCTTAAGCATAAGGAAGAACTCGTGATAGGAGTAATCAACCATATTATGGGTGATGAACTATACTACGGTTGGAAGAATGGCGGTGCATTCATGAATGGAAGGGATATTAAATGCGCTAGTACAGAGGATTTATCAGCCAGTATCATTGCCACTGGATTCCCCTATGCTGCAAACTATAACCAAAAACCTTATTTCGAAATGATGTCAGTCATCATGAAAGAAGCACGTGGAATGAGAAGATTTGGTTCCGCTGCACTTGATATGGCATTCGTTGCTAATGGACGATTTACGGCTTTTTATGAAACCTCACTAAATCCGTGGGATGTCGCGGGAGGAATTGTTATTTGCAAAGAGGCTGGAGCCCAAGTTTGTGACTATTTCGGTCAAGATAGTTACTACAACGGTAGAAGTATTATTGTAGCAAATGACCAGATTCTTAAACAATTAAGTAATTATACCGCGAATTTTTTTGATCAGAAAGACATACCAAATACTTAAAAAGTATTTACCGAGCTATTCCGGATTAAACAATACACCGACAATTTCATAGTCTGACGAGCTTCCTTCAAGGTAGATGAAAACTCTAAAGTTACCTTTCGCAGTCTTCAATTGACCCACACGGTATTGAGTTGACTTTGACTTAGAACTTCCTTTGTGGAGTTCAGACCCTGAAATTGGTTTTATATCACTTAAGAAGCCCTTGATTGCTTGCACTGCTTCTGCTCTAGTCATGAATTCTTGCGAATCATTTACACAAACTTCCATTTCAGAACTGAATTTTGAAGCCATAGTCTTCCAGTCAGAATTACCAAGGTCAGCAAAATATGAAGATACATTTTGAGCTTGCCCCGATACTAGAAATGTAGAACTTAGTAATATTGAAAGAAATAAATGTTTCATAATAATTCTTTTAAGTTTGTAACTCACAAATTCACAGGGATATTTACGAGATTCGTTTTATTGTAAGACGGCTGCTTGGCATGCTGTCACATATTTAACGAATTGAACAGCTACTAAAGTTTCAAAGTAGTAGAAATTTCCAAACTAAGATTGTAAGCTTAGTGTTCTATTTTTAAAGCTACGTTTAATAATGAAGACAAAAAAATCATTCCTAATTATACTAGACGGATGGGGTCTAGGACAAGATCCTACAGTTGATGCTATTACTTCGGCAAACACACCTTTTTACGATCATCTCGTGAGCAATTATGCTAACCAAACATTGGTTACCTACGGTGAAGAGGTCGGATTGCCCGAAGGCCAAATGGGAAATTCTGAAGTGGGGCATTTGAATATTGGAGCTGGACGAATTGTGGATCAAGAGTTAGTTAGAATTAACAAAGCTTGCCGAGACAATACACTAATTGACATGCCAGTGATGCAGGATTTGGTGGCTTACGCTAAAAATCAAAATAAGGCAGTCCATCTGTTAGGTCTAGTTTCTGATGGTGGCGTTCATTCACATATAGATCATCTAAAATCAATTGTTGATTCACTTGATCAAGCTGGCGTCCAAAAAGTATATATACATGCCTTTATGGATGGAAGAGACACTGGACCACATGCAGGTAAAGAATACCTATCTGATCTGAGTGATCATTGTGAAGGGAAAACAGCGAAAATTGCATCAGTGGTTGGCAGATACTATGCTATGGACCGCGATAATCGATATGAGCGAATCAAAATCGCATATGATCTTCTTGTTCATGGGACTGGTTCAAAAACCGATGATTTACTTCAATCGATTCAGAAGTCATATGACGATGGTGTCACTGACGAATTTATTGATCCTATCTCTATTCAAGAAAATGGTAAAGATGTCGCTCATATTGAAAATGGAGATGCAATACTATTTTATAACTTCCGCACAGATAGGCCTCGTCAATTAACAACAGCTCTTTCACAAAAAAACTTTCCAGAATACGAGCTTAAGAAACTCAATCTGCATTTCTCAACTATGACAACTTACGATGAAAGTTTCGAAGGGATCAATGTAGTTTTTACAAAAGATAAAATCGCCAAGACGATTGGTGAAGTAGTCGCAAATGAAGGGCTTACACAACTAAGAATAGCAGAAACTGAAAAATACCCTCATGTCACTTTTTTCTTCTCTGGAGGTAGGGAACAAGCATTTGAAGGAGAAAAGCGCATTTTGATACCATCTCCTAAGGTAGCAACATATGATCTTCAACCACAAATGAGCGCTGAAGAGATTACAAACCGCGTATGTGAACACATCGAAAATGAGAAACCTGACTTTATTTGTTTGAATTATGCGAATACGGACATGGTGGGTCATACGGGGATAATGGAGGCAGCGATCAAAGCAACTGAAACAGTCGACGCATGCCTGAAGAGAGCTGTTACGAAGGCCTTAGAACATGACTATGAAATCGTCATCATAGCAGATCATGGAAACTCTGATATTATGAGAAATTCTGATGGATCAGCACATACAGCGCATACAACTAATCTTGTTCCTATAATTTATGTTAGTAACTCTCCTCAGGGAAAACTCAATTCAGGAAGACTTGGAGATATAGCTCCAACACTTTTGAAACTGATGCATATTGAACAGCCTTCAGAAATGACTGGTAAAAGTTTAGTTGAATGAAATATAAGACTCTAATTTTCTGCTTAAGTATAATTGCCTTTTCGTGTAACAACGAAGTTCAGGATTCTGAATTTGCGCAGGACGGCTTTTTCGATCTTGAGGAATTTGTCGACCAACAACTCGACAAAGAATTAATACTTCCTTCTGTTAAGCGAATTATTAATTTAGATGGCAAAGTAGAAAGCAGTGACATTGAGAACTTCAATAAGGAAGAGAATTTGGTGTACCTAAAAAAGTTTAACATTAATCAACCACGATGGTACGATAAATACACCGTTGAAGAAACGGGTAACCAACTTGTATATACAGCAAGGGATTCGAGTCTCCGCGTTGAAAGATTTGAACTTCAACAAAATGATGAAGAAGTAGTGTCAATTGATATAAAGTACAAAACAGGTACATTTATTTCTTCAACTAAAAAAAATATACATTGGGAGCCAGGGAATATTCTCAGGATTGACAATCAGAATAAGTCACTTTGGACAGATCCAAGCAGACTGCAGATCGAATGGCAATTTACACAGTAGATCCTTTCAATATTTGCAATTTATGAAACTTGAAAGCCAATAAATTCGTTAAACTATTGACAAACAAATAAATAGGTATGCCAAAAAAAATGAAACAAGAAGGAGATCCAGAAGTACATGAAGCACTAAAAGGGTTTGATATTAAAATCAACGAGCTAGGTGAAATCAAAGGAAACTACGATATCGATCAGCTGAATTCTTTTCTGAACAAAGAAGTTGATGATAAGAAATTAGCGCATTTGTCTCAAGACAAGTCCGAAGAGGATTAAAACTTCTTTGGGCGTAAGCCTTATTCTTAATTACTTAAGTGTGTTAGTTATTCTTCCAAAAGAATGGCGTAAATAACACAAGAACTGTAAAAAGTTCAAGCCGCCCGAGTAACATAATTACACCCAAAATAAACTTTGCGAGCCAATCCACATGAGCGAAGTTATTGACCGGACCTACAGAACCTATTCCAGGACCTACATTCCCAAGAGATGTTGCAACAGCACCAGCAGCTGATAGAAAATCCATATCTAGAGTAGCTACTAGTAGAGTTCCGAAAACAAAAGTTGCAAGGTAAATCAATAGAAAAACTAGAATATGAGTCAAGATCCTTGGAGCCACCAATTCCTTGTTCATCTTTACGCGAATGATCGCGCGTGGATGTAATATTCGACGAAATTCAAAATACGTGTTTTTAATTAAGACTAGATGACGGATTAGTTTAATTCCCCCAGAAGTCGATCCCGCACAGGCACCCACAAACAGCATGATAAAAAATGCGATAGTTACAAAGGGTGAAAAAATCGTATAATCAACAGTAATATACCCTGTCGTTGTAATGATAGAAATCACTTGAAAAAGTGCTCCTCTGAAAGATTCTTCAAGAGAAAAGTCCGACCTATGGATGATACCGGCAGTAATCAACAAAGTAAACATTGCTACTATTAGTACATAGAAACGAAACTCATCATTTTTCCAAACGTTTTTGAATCTTCCCCGTAATCCAAAGTATATTACTGAATAGTTAGTTCCTGCAAGTAACATGAACAAACAAATAGTATATTGGATAAGTGGTGAGTTATAAAAAGCTATGGAATTATTTTTTGTCGAAAAACCACCAGTTGCCATCGTTGTCAAACCGTGATTTAGAGCGTCAAAAGCGGTCATACCTTCAAAATAAAGTATAACAATTAGAAGCATAGACAAAGCAACGTAAATAAGCCATAAACGCTTGGCAGTACCTTGTATTCGCGGATGAATCTTATCACTGGTTGGCCCGGGTGCTTCAGCGGCAAAAAGCTGAATTCCACCAATACCTAGTAGAGGTAAAATTGCAACTGTAAGAACAATAATACCCATACCTCCAATCCATTGTGTGAGGCTTCTCCACAATAAGATACTGCTGGGAAGGGATTCGATATCTACGAAAATTGTCGCCCCAGTCGTAGTAAATCCAGAAACAGACTCAAAAAACATATCACTAAACTGCGTACAGACATCAGAGAAGTAGTACGGAAGTGAACCAAATGTCACCATAGAAAACCAAGCTAAAGCTACTATCAGATAGCCTTCACGTTTATTTACATTTTTCTGGGTGCCAAATGGAATTACATACAAAAGCAGTCCCACGAACATGGTTAATACTCCTGATTTTCCGAAAGTCCAAAGAGTGCTATCCTCTATCACGTAGAATCCCAAACCAACCAAAACCATCAATAAACCAAGAAGACCTAGCAGTGCACCCAACACATTGGAAATTGGCTGGAAATTAATCATGAGAAAATCTTTTCAAGCTTCTGGATAGCTCGAGGAAGAGCCAAAACGATTACCTTATCTCCAAGAGCTAGAACTGTGTCACCATTGGGAACAATGATTTCCTCTCCACGAATAATTGAACCTATAACCATTGCATTTGGAAAATTCTGCTTTCTAATTGCCTTTTTCGTTAAACGACTCTCTCTATTCACGATGTACTCAATGACTTCTGCATCTACACCATGCAAACTTGTAATCGCCTCAATGTTTCCTTTTCTTACAAATCGGAATATATAATTGGCGGCAATAATTTTCATATTGATCATTGTATCTACGCCAATATTTTGCGAAATCTTCGTGTAGTATGTATTGTCAACCAATGCAATAGTCTTATAAACTCCCAACTCATCGGCCATCAAGGAAGTCAAAATATTAGTCTCTGAATTACCTGTCAAAGCAATAAAAACATCCATTTCCTCGATCCCTTCCTCTTTCAAAAGTTCAAAATTTCCAGGATCACCATGTATGATGAGCGAGTTGTGTAAATCAGCTGTTAGTTCCTTACAAATTGATTTATCTTGTTCTACAATACTAACATTGTATTTATTTTCAAGTGCTTTTGCCGTATGTTTAGCGAGTGTTGACCCACCTAATATCATGACATTAGCAACCTTTATGTGTTTTTTTCCTACGCTTTCTAGCAAAGGCGCCAATCTGTCCGGTTCTGTGAGAAAATAAAGGTGGTCATTTCTTTTTAACCTTGTATATCTTCTTGGGATTAATGTATGATGTCCACGAAGTATCGCAATAGGGTTAAATGAATGGTGCGTGTCCAAATCACTGATATCTTCGATTGTCATACCTTTGATATGTGAATCGTCATCAAGAGATATACCAGCTAAAGATACTTTACCTTCGTCAAATTCAAATATATCAGTGACTTCACATTGTCCAAGCAATCGCTCAATTTCCAATGATGCCAAAGTAATAGGTGAAATGATTTTATCAATTCCCATTTCTTTGAAACAGACCTTGTTCTCGTCAAAAAGGAATTCACTATTGTTCACCCGAGCTATTACTTGCTTAGCTCCTTTCCTTTTTGCTAGAATTCCAGCAACAATATTCGTATTCTGTGAGGCAGTTACAGATATAAAAAGTTCTGTTTGCGCTAGTTCACACTGGTCGAGTATCTCTGGTGAAGAAGCGTCCCCCTTTATTGTAAAAACGTCTAGGTGTGAACCTGCATAATCCAATAGCTCCTTGTTTAAGTCAATTAGAACTATGTCTTGATTTTCAGATGCAAGTAACCTAGCTAAGTGAAAGCCAACATCTCCCGCTCCTGCAATTACTACGCGCATATATTTCTTTTGATGTAATACTTGTTAAACATGAACAGCTCATCTTTAGAATTAGTATTTTACGACAAATATGATCAGCATTTTCGGAAATACTAGCAATTGGAATGCATAATCCAAAAAAAAGCAGGACTTCCCGAAAGAAAGCCCTGCTACCCCAAAAAACCAATTGAAAACAATCATCTTTATATAAACCTAAGATGTACCTTAGGAAAAATTTCAAACAAGGCACAAAGAAAGTACTTTTATTACTAAATATAGCTAATTAAATAATTCAAATTACCTGGATTTACAAATAAATGTCACTATTTTTATTTAGTCTAAACTTAAGAGTCAAATACTTTGCACTACCTTAAACTTATGACTTATAATTTTCTTCAACACACATGTTTTACTTCAAAAAAGTCATAATTATTTCTAAAACACGAATTCTAATAATCGTACTCGTATAAACTATCTTTGCATACAATTTATTTTGTACTATGGCAAAACTTAGAACAGTGTATTTGTGTCAAAAATGTGGGCACCAAGCTTCCAAATGGTCGGGGCAATGTCCAGCATGTGACGAATGGAATACACTTCATGAAGAAGTGGTTTCAAAATCAAAAACACCATTAGAATTAACAACAAACTATCGCCAAGATGGTTTGAAATCCAAGCCAATTAACCTACAATTAATTGAGTCGGTCAGACGCAGAAAATTAATTACACAGGATAATGAATTCAATAGGGTATTAGGAGGAGGGATTGTGCCGGGATCAATAACCTTAATCGGCGGACATCCAGGCATAGGAAAGTCTACACTTTTACTTCAAATTGCGTTAAGTGGCAGGGGCACTGTGCTTTATGTCTCAGGAGAAGAAAGTGAGGAGCAAATAAAAATGAGGGCTGACAGAGTTGGCGAAGCTCAAGGAGAATGTCTTATCTATTCAGAAACTGACACGACTCAGATATTAAAAGAGGCAGCTAAAATTCAGCCTGATTTGCTTGTCATTGATTCAATTCAGACATTACGATCGCCAGGTTTGGATTCTGCACCAGGAAGTGTGACTCAAGTAAGAGAATCAACTTCTGAGCTTCAACGTTTTGCAAAAGAAAGTAATATTCCGATTGTGATTATTGGTCATATTAACAAGGACGGAGCAATTGCAGGTCCAAAAATCCTTGAGCACATTGTTGATACAGTTTTACAATTTGAAGGTGATAGCAACTATCGATTTCGGATTCTTCGCTCGTTAAAAAATCGCTTTGGATCCACCGATGAAATGGGGATATATGAGATGAACACTAGTGGTCTAAGAATGGTTGAAAATCCCAGTGCAATGCTTTTGAATCAGTATGATCTCAACCTCAGCGGGTCAACAACTGCAGCTGCGATAGAAAGTGCTAGACCACTTTTTGTAGAAACCCAGGCGCTTGTTTCAACGGCGGTTTATGGTAATCCACAACGTAGTTCAACTGGTTTTGATACCAAAAGAATGAATATGCTTTTAGCAGTTCTGGAAAAGCGCTGTGGCATGCGATTTGGGACAATGGACGTATTTCTTAATATTGCTGGTGGATTAAAGATAGTTGACCCGAGTATGGACTTAGCTGTAGTAGCAGCACTTGTTTCATCGCTTCAAGATATTCCTGTCAACAAGAAAATGGCTTTCGCTGGAGAAGTTGGCCTATCTGGTGAGATAAGGGGTGTTAGTAGAATGGAACAGAGAGTCCAAGAGGCTAACCGACTTGGTTTCACAGATATCTTTATTCCAAAATTCAATGTGAAGGGACTCGATCAGGCAAGGTTTGATATACGTGTCCACCCTATCAATGTACTACCAGAACTTTTTGAAGGTCTTTTTGCGTAAATTCATACTTTGTTTTGAGTATTCTTCAGAAAAAGAAAAAATATACACCCCGATAGTGCCCAGATTACAAGATTAATTAGAATACTCTTGGAGGTTAACTCATCTTTTGCCGCCCAAGGGATAAATAGCGCATTTGTAAAAAACATCATAGCGGCAAAAACAGTCGCATTACGTATAGGCTTATTTTTCATTGTTAGTTTATCCCTTGTAGCCAAATCTAGAAAAAATATTGTCATGAGATTGTTAGAACTAATATCAAATTACACATGCACGGATGTCAATCCAGATCATAAGAAGTAGTTCTTTACACGTTCGGAGAGTCTAATCATTCTGTTTTCCTAGGATAATTTCTAATTTCCACTTTTATGAAACAGATTCGTTTAAGGGCAGCTGTATCAATTTATATATCCTCTAAGTTGATTTAATCAATTTTACGTACTTTTAAAAGTACCAAAAATGAGTTTTGCAAATCGATAATGACAGTAAATTACTGCTATTATGTATTTGATCATTCTCTATTTTAGCTTTACATAATTGAGATAAAAACTACCAAAAAAATGAAGACCTCAACTTTAATCTTTTCAACCATCTTTCTATCATTTTCTTTATTTGTAAAGGCGCAAGATAAACCGACCTTGGAGTTAAAAGGATATGGTGATGTTTATTACGGTTATTATCCTGACAATAGCTTTTCAGGACTCCAAACATACTCAACAAGTTCTCCAAGAAATTCGATTGGTCTAAATAATGTCCAGTTGGGTTTACATTATACCTCAAAAGACATACGATCAAGTATGACCTTACATTATGGAGACATTGCTCAGGCAACATGGGACAATACATTTAATATGGTCCAAGAGGCAAACGTTGGTGTTCATTTATTTCCAAATTGGTGGTTAGACGCAGGGCTTTTTCGAACGCATATAGGAACCGAAAGCTTTCTTCCAAAGAACAATGATCTTAGTATCATTAGCATCATAACATACAATGAACCTTTTTATCAAGCTGGAGCTAAACTAGCTTACGAAGGAAGTGAAAAATTTGACTTGGAATTTTGGATTGCAAATGGATACAACCAGTTTATAGATATCAATACTGGGAAATCACTTGGGCTACTTTTCACATATCACATTTCAGATATGCACAGTGTCACTTATACTAGCCTCACAGGTGACGAAACAAATAATGATATACTTCCTAACACTGAAATCATGAGGTCGTACCATAACCTCTACTATAATGGTAATATCAAAAACAAAGTGAAGCTCACATTTGGTGTCGACTATGGTTTGCAAAATAATACTGAATTTACTACAGATCCTTCCAATTTTCTTGCCTTTTTGGGTACGGTAAGATTTATACTTACAAAGAAATCAACATTAACGGTTCGATATGAGTACTTTGACGACCCTTCAGGATTTATAGGTGGCGGATACTTTTTAAACCCAATGGAGGAACCCTTCTCTGGATATACTATACAAGGTATCACTGGAGGATATGAATATGCACCAACAGAATCTTCGTTTATTCGAATTGAAGGAAGGTTCCTTGATGAACTAAATGATGCTCCAAATGTATTTGCTGGAAATAGTAAACCAACGCGAATGGAATGGATGATCAACATGGGAACATTCTTTGATAAGAAGTGGTAAAAAGTGCTTCATTCCTGCTGTAAACTGCTGAAATAACATATTATAATAAAAAAATATAATTTTTTTTCAGTGCTGAAAAGCCCATAAAATAAAGAAGTTAGTCGTTAAATTGATGTTAATGGCCAGCAAAAAGTATTGGTTTATCAATTTAATGCTTTTATATTTACGTCACAGACACGTTTTGAGTCGTCATTCTAATAATTAAAAATAAAACGCTTATAGCCAAAAATCTACACTGAATAATTAATAAGACTATTACTCACCGATTAAAGTGTAGACATGAGCGTATCACAATTATCTCAACGTACAGACAGAGAGTTGATCAACGACTACCTAGAAGGTAGCGACAAATCATTCGAAGTACTTCTTAACAGACATAGGGAAAAAATCTTTACTTCAATTTATCTCTTTACGAAGGATAGAGACCAAGCTGAAGATATATTCCAAGATGTTTTTATCAAAATTATAGATACTCTAAGAAGAGGAAAATACAACCATGAGGGCAAGTTTCTGCAATGGGCTCTTCGTATCTCATACAATATGTGTGTAGATAACTTTAGAAGATCAAAGAGAAAAACAAAAGTATCAGCAACCGAGACATTCGATATATTTGACGTTTTAGAATCCAAGGACGACAATATGGAAACTCGAATGATCAAGAATCAAACAAATGATAAGCTGAGATATCTTGTAGATCAACTTCCAGAAGAGCAAAGGGAAGTTGTAATCTTGAGACACTATGCTGACATGAGTTTCAAAGAAATATCTCAATTAACAAGAGTTAGTATCAATACTGCTTTGGGACGAATGAGATATGCCTTGATAAATATGAGAAAGATGGTAGGAGACAAAGAAATTCTACTAAAGTAATTTTGCAGAAGAAATAAGGTGAGATTTCACTGTAATATCAATATATAAGAAAGCCGCAGTTCAATTAAAGTTGAGCTGCGGCTTTCTGCCTTTAGTCATTATTATTAACATAGTACATCAGGTAATCAATTACTTCTTGCGAAATCTAACTGAGTCTTGAGTTCTATGAATGCTGATTCCCATTCATCAACAGTAATAGCGTCTTCGTGAATTCCGCTTGCTTCAATCGTGGATTCTTTTATCTGATTATACCACTGATCAAGCATTGAATTCGTTATAGCAGGAGTGAGAGGACCATTAATAAATTCCATTTTCTTTTGCTCATACTCTTCGTTGTAGGAAGACCAAAGTGCCGTAAGTTTATCACAACTTGCAGACCATTGTCTTGCTGCAAGATATTTAAAGGGTTTACAATCATTGGACACTTCGCCCCATTCATCAGCAATCGAAGTAATGACATTTTCATTACTAATTATGTTCTCGAATGCATTATCTAAATCCCAGGGAATTAAGTGCAACCTTTCATTATTTGGCTCTTCGTACCAATAGTAGTTATGATTGGAGCAATTATTACCATTGCAATACCAATGAAAGGGTCCGTCATCATGTCTGATAGTTCGATCAATGACTGAGTATGAGATTATTTCATTGATATCCATTCGAGATTCTAAAATATCACGTCCTTGATCATTATTAGTTGAGGCAATCATCTCCCCAAAATTCTTGATCAAATCAATATTTACATTTTCACCTTCGTTGGTCTTTAATGCATCAACGTAAGCCTGATCAGGATAAGGTTCACCTTCCTTACTTAGCGGCCATATTTCCTTGTATAGATTTCCATCGTCGTCTTCATATCGATATTTTACGAATCTTCCATCAATCTGCTCTGTTAGTGCAAAAACACCCATAAATTGATCATTAACAACAAGTCTAGCATGAACCGATCGAGGAGCAGGAACACCCATTTCTCTGAAAAACCAGTAACCCAAACGTTCTCTCATCTGAGATTTATCATGGTTTTGGGAGTGAAGTTGTAGTTTTTTAAGTTTAAAAAACTTGTCATCTCGTCCATCCCAATTTATCTTAATCTTCATCGAGAGTTTAGTACAGGTTTTAAACCCAGCAGGATTGAACACATTACTACCTGAGAGGCAACCAACCCAGGCACCAACTGAACCTTTGTATCTTATACCAACGGGACTAATCGTATCACCTTCAAAGATCAGCATTCCTTCTTCGTACTCTTCTGCACTTGGATCTTTGTCCAATCGATTTAAAGCACTTCCTGGAATCTTGAGCTCAATAGTGTGCAACTTATCTTGATCAAAAATATAATCGGAAGACTCAGAAATGTACTTTTCAGATCCAGAAGGCACAATCATGGGCACTACAAAATCAGCATCATTGTTTTCGATGAAGGCACTATCTGTAAAACAACCAAGAAATAATATGGCTATACAAAAACAAACAATTGCCTGAAACTTCATTTTATAAATATTAAGTCTGGAGTACTAACACCTTAAAAAAAATAGTTTGAGCTAATTCAGTCGCTACAAAAATACACTTTTGATAGGAGTACACTTTGATCGTACTTCTTAGCTCAACACAGACTATCTATGATTATTACATTGGAAAACTTTGGACGGAATAAAAAAAGTCGAATAACTTCTTTCATCAGAGTTATTCGACTTAGTATTATGTGCGATTGATCTGTAGCTGATTAGACTACGATTACTATGCTTTTTCCTTTTCAGTTGTTTGCATCTTAATATCGTACTTAGCTTTCACTTTAGCTTCAATTTCGAGTGCAACTTCTGGATTATCAGCTAGGAAGTTCTTTGCAGATTCTCTTCCTTGAGCAATTTTAGTACCATCGTACCCATACCAAGATCCACTCTTCTCAAGAATTCCCGCTTCAACTCCAAGGTCTATAATCTCTCCAAGTTTAGAAACACCTTCTCCAAACATGATATCGAACATTGCAAGTCTAAAAGGCGGTGCCAATTTATTCTTCACAACCTTGACTTTGGTTGGGTTTCCAATAACGTTACCTTCTTTATCTTTTATCGCAGATCCAGACCTTCTTATATCTAATCTTACCGATGCGTAAAATTTCAATGCGTTTCCACCTGTAGTTGTCTCAGGATTTCCAAACATCACACCAATCTTTTCACGCAGTTGATTGATAAATATACAGCAACAACCCGTTCTTCCAATTGTACCTGTCAATTTACGTAATGCTTGAGACATCAATCGAGCTTGAAGCCCCATCTTACTATCTCCCATTTCACCTTCTATCTCAGCTCTTGGTACTAGAGCTGCAACGGAATCAATTACGATGATATCAATAGCACCGGAACGAATAAGATTCTCTGCAATTTCCAAAGCCTGCTCACCATTGTCTGGCTGTGAGATCAGAAGATTCTCAGTATCAACACCTAAGTGTTCCGCATAATATCTATCAAAAGCATGTTCTGCATCAATAAATGCAGCAGTTCCGCCTTGCTTCTGACATTCTGCAATTGCATGAATTGCTAAAGTCGTTTTACCTGAAGACTCTGGTCCATATATTTCCACTACACGTCCTTTGGGTAGACCACCTGTTCCAAGTGCAATATCTAGACCTAGAGAGCCTGTTGGGATTACATCAGCTTCGATAACTGACTTGTCTCCAAGCTTCATGATAGTTCCTTTTCCGTAGGTTTTATCTAGCTTATCAACAGCAAGTTGAAGCGCTTTTAATTTCTCATTTTTTTTATCTGCCATGTTGTTAAGGTTCTATTGGTCGATTCAGTATGACACTGCTAAGAAGCTGGTAAAATGGACCAATAATGTTAAAAATATAACTTGAGATCAGAGGTTCTGAGCCTCATACATTAAGAACCACGAAATTAATATAAGTAATTCTATTATATATAGTTTATTGCTATAAATATGTCTATTCATTATGATTTTTTACAATATTTTGAATGAACTTTCACATAGGCAACATCCGAGGACTCAAATACTAAAACATCAAGTATTGAATGTTTCATGATTTTCTACTCGGTCACCGTCAATCGAAGGTGACCGAAATAGAAAATAGTGTGTTAATGAGTAAGCTCACTTCCTAGAATGGAGGCTTACTAGGCTTTGCACTCAAAAACTTAAAGTCTGTTACAACTATGTCGGTTGCATACCTAGTAACACCATCGCTACCTTCATACTTATTGTATTGAAGTTTCCCAGATACCGCAAGATGCGAGCCTTTTTTGGTATTCTCAAAAAGGACTTTCGCCCGCTTTCCCCAGACTGTAAGATTGTGCCAAGCGGTTTGTTGGACAAACTCCCCATCTTTGTTTTTGTATCCTTCTGATGTAGCGAGACTGCTCTTTGCAACCATTCGCCCGTTACCTAAATCTTTTAGTTCAAAGTCACGTCCAAGATTTCCGATTAATGTTACTGAATTTTCGATATTCATAATTTTTGTTTTTTGCCAAATTCAGGCGATTAATAAATATTTAAATGAAGCCCCAGAATGCTTTTTCGGCCGTTACAAATTATCATTACATCTGCACTTCTTCTATTAGTGTAATCAAGTCCTAGTTTTGTCCCCCTCATTTCTCATATTTTTTTCAAATAAAATGTTAAACCCAGTTTTTATAGGGGTTCACAGATGCAAAAAATAGTCGTTAGTTGTGAAATTGGTAGTTCTGATTCTTAAATTTTTGGCAAAAAAGGGTCTAGAAACCCTTTCAATTATCAGGGTTGAAAATGCTATTTGGTACAAGGATTTTTATTTTTCAGAAAGTCAGTTATAATCTGTTGATTAGGTTATTGTTAAACTTAGTCCTAAAAATATATATGGAGTCTCTCGCAGCGATTTCGTAGAATTTCTTGTATATATAATATAACTTACAAAATATAAACAATGAAAACAATCTTAAAAACCACTTTATTCGTCGTGATTTGCCAATTCTTTAGCATTCATGGCGAAGCACAGACATTCCCTAATTTAACTGCTACAGATCTTGATGGAGTAAGTCATGACCTTCAGACAGATTATCTAGATGAAGGAATCCCTGTACTTGTCCACTTTTTTGCTGCATGGAATTTTTGGGATGAGTTTTTCATGGATACCATGAGTATGCAAAATGCATATAGCGATTACGGCCCAAATGGATCAGGACAAATTATGATGCTTGCATTTGAAATCGACGCATTTACTTCAGATGAAGACTTAGAAAATGGCACCAATGGTTCAATTACAAACTGGACAAGTCTTATAAATTATCCAATAATTAATCTTGATGATCCTTCTTGGGCGACGGATACGATGGGCGTCTTCGCAATGCCATCATTGGCTCTATTTTGCCCAGATGGTACTATCTATGGTTTTAGTACTGTAGGCGGACCTCCCAACTATCCATATGTAGAAACAGATGAAATGGACTACGGTAATTTTCTATCTGTAGATGGCATAACGGATGCATTCGAAAACTTATGCGGGACAATGATCGATGATGAAAACGTGTCAGGATATGCTACTTTGAATATTGATGAATGTGAAACCGAGCTAGAAAATCCTCTAAAAGGAACGATTGTTACATTTACAGATGGAGCTAACGTTCAAATCAGAACCGCAAACCAACAAGGACGATATGAGGCATTCTTAGCTAATGGCACTTATGACATGACTTTTGAAAATACTTCGACACTGATGTCTATTTGTGCAGCAACAACTTCAGTAACTGTTGATAACGATGTTACTACCGATCTTGATGTGATATATGATGCTGATATTTTGTGTCCTGAAATAACACTTGTTCTAAATCCATGGTTGTTACGTCCATGTGACCTAACAAGCTTTGTACAGTTCGAAGTTTGTAATATTGGCACCGTTGACCTTTCAGCATATACTGCAACTTTGCAGTTTCCCGAAGGATCAGATGTAATAGCAACAAATACGATGGACCCCTACACTTTTGATGTCGCAACCGGCGTGATGCAATTCAGTTTAAGTGGACTTGAAATGGGTGCATGTAAAAATATACAAATAGGATTCAGCACCCCTTGTCCCACAAATGCTGGAGATACATTATGTTTTGATTTGTCAACTGATCCTGTTCAAATCTATCCAAACTGTGATGAATACATTCAAAGTGAGGTATCGGCTTGCCAAGAAGCAGTAGCGTCTTATGATCCAAATGACAAAAACGGATTGACTCAAGGAGAAGGTCCTTTGAACTTTGTTGATGCAGGTACAGAATTGACTTATATGATTCGATTCCAAAATACCGGAAATGACACAGCATTCACGGTAAGAATAGATGACCCGATGAGTTCAGTATTCGACGTTTCTACAATACGTCCTTTAGACGCAAGTCATGAATATGTGATGAGTTACTCCGATGGGATGCTCAGTTTCTTATTTCCAGACATCAAACTTGTCGACAGTTTCAAAAACGAACCTTTATCACATGGGTTTATCACGTATAAAGTGACTTTACGAGAAGAACTTGCACCAGGAACAGAAATCAATAACTACGCAAATATTTACTTTGATTCTAATGCTCCAATTCTTACGAATACACATCAATATGTTGTTACGATTTTATCAAATAGTAGTGATTATAGCTGGTTAAATGTAAGTGTATTTCCAAATCCAGCTCAAGAATTGATAACGGTAGATATGCAGCAGTTGGGGAATAAGGAGGTGAAACTGGAATTACTTGATCTACAAGGTCGAGTGCTAATCAGTCAAAACAAAGCAGTTCAAAAAGCAACAATAAATGTGGGAGACTTAATATCAGGTATGTACTACATTCAGATTCGAGATCAAACTACAAACGAACTTCTATCCTTAAAGAAATTTGTGAAGGAGTAAAGAACTTATACCATTGAAATAACTTAGGCAATTACTACGTAATCGAAAGCGCGTTTGAATTCCAATTCAAGCGTGCTTTTTTTGTTTCTGAAAGTTGATTTATAGACAACAAAATATAAGACTAGAGTAAGATTAGTTCATGAGCAACTAGTCCTTTAGCCACGATCGGCTCCTATTTACCCCTTGAAGCCAAAGATCATATTGAGATTTGCGAAGCTCTGTAGACATTTCAACTTGAAACACCTTTTCGATTTCTTGCATTTTCTGAAGATCGGCAATATTCCATAGGCCAGCTTCCAGTCCTGCTAAATATGCCGCACCTTGCGCTGTTGACTCAATAACAGCAGGTCTTTCGACGGGCACATTTAGAATGTCAGCTTGAAACTGCATTAAGTAAGAATTGGAAACAACACCTCCGTTGACCTTGAGACTTTTCAATTGTATACCACTATCTTTCTCCATTGCCTCGAGTACATCTTTAGATTGAAAGGCTAAGGACTTAAGAGTTGCCTTTGCTATATCATTTCTACTAGTATCTTGAGTAATTCCAAATATGGCCCCTCTTGCATACATATCCCAGTATGGCGCACCGAGTCCCACAAATGCTGGAACTACCACAACATCTTCATTCGTAGATTCTAAGGCCATTGCTTCGCTGTCGTCAATCTTGTCGAGTAAGTTAAGCCCATCGCGCAACCATTGAATTGCAGCTCCTGCGATGAAGACACTTCCTTCCAAAGCATAATCAATTCCTCCTTCAGGATTTGCAGCAAGAGTAGTCAATAACCCCTTGTGAGAAGTCACTTTTTGATCCCCAACATTCATTAACATGAAACAACCTGTTCCATAAGTATTTTTGGCTGAACCTTCTTCAAAGCAACACTGCCCAAAGAGTGCAGCTTGTTGATCACCTGCCACACCAAGGATTGGAATCTTGCAATTCTCAATTTCATAAAACCCAAAATGAGACCGCGAAGATTGCACCCTTGGTATCATTGATGTAGGAATTTCAAGCTCTCTCAGTAGCTTATTATCCCATTGGAGCGTATCAATGTCGAAAAGCATGGTACGTGATGCATTGGTGTAGTCAGTTCGATGCTCTTTTCCATCTGTCATTTTGTGCATTAGCCAACTGTCGATTGTACCAAATCTTAATTTTCCAGCTTTTGCCTGTTCATCAGCTTCTTGTACATTATTGAGTATCCAATTGATCTTTGTTCCCGAAAAATATGAATCAATAACTAGGCCAGTGGTATTACGAACATAAGACTCGAGATTTCTCTCTTTAAGTTCTTCGCAATACTTGCTGGTGCGCTTATCTTGCCACACAATAGCATTATAGATTGCCTTTCCAGAATCTGCGTTCCATACAACCGTCGTCTCTCGTTGATTGGTGATCCCGATAGCAAGTATATCCGAGCATTCAATTTTTGCCTTCGAAATTGCTTCTTTTAGAACAGCTTCTTGACTTTCCCATATTTCTTCTGGATCATGTTCAACCCATCCCGATTTTGGATAATACTGCGTAAATTCCTTTTGGGCAGAAGCCACTATTTTTCCATCCTCATCAAATAAAAGAGCTCGCGAACTACTAGTGCCTTGATCCAATCCTAGTATATATTTCATGCAATACTTTGATTTACAATA
Organism: Saprospiraceae bacterium; assembly: GCA_965658745.1. Taxonomy (GTDB): domain Bacteria; phylum Bacteroidota; class Bacteroidia; order Chitinophagales; family Saprospiraceae; genus JAHDFB01. The sequence goes on from CBFHTK010000003.1 coordinate 106,555, forward strand.
GGTCTTTCAATTTTCACTTTCCAGAAAATCAAAAGTCCGATAATAAATAGGACAGCAAGACCAAGTACACTGTAACGCATATCGTCCATCTGAATCTCCAAAAATGCAAACAGCCCTGTACCAAATACAACACTTAACTTGAAAAGCACATCATAGAAAGCATAGTAACAAGTAAGATCGCTTTCATTGGGATCCAACAACTTAGTATAAGTTGATCTTGACATCGATTGTATTCCTCCTAGAACTAGACCTACCAATCCCGCCAACCCATAGAATGCTGGTTTCCCTTGCACATAAAAAGCAATTAAACAAATAAGTGCCCAAATGAACATCATACTTATCATACTTTTCCAGTTCCCGTATAATTTTCCAATATGAGCAAACAAATAAGCCCCAGGAATAGCAATTATTTGCAGAATGAGAATTATCATAATCAATTCGGAAGACGAAAATCCTAGAACCTTACTTGCAAAAGCACTAGCTAGATATATGACTGTTTGTACGCCAGCTGAGTAAAAGAAGAAAGAAATGAGATATCTGCGAATATTGGGTTGATGCTTTAGTTTATGATATGCCTTTCTTAATTCATTAAAACCATTATTTAGTACCTCTCTATTTAGTTTACGGGTCAATTTTGACTTTGGCATACGTCTAAACGTGATTTGGCTGAAGCTCAGCCACCAAAGGCCTACTAGGACGAAGCCAATTCGATATGGTAAGGCCGTTTGTGAAATACCAAACCAATCAGGTTTCGAAGCAATCAAAAGAATAAAGACTAGTAGTAAAACAGAGCCGATGTAACCAAAGGTATAGCCCCTTGCAGAGACCTTATCATACATATCTTCGGATGCAATATCGGGCAAATAAGAATCGTAGAATACTAATCCGCCCGCACAACCAATCGTCGCGATCATGAAGGCTATGATTCCGATCCACATAGTCTCAGGTGAAGTAAAAAAGTATAAACAAATACAAGCGATGGAACCTACCGACGTGAAAAGACGCAAAAAATAAAGACGTTTTCCTCCGTAGTCTGCAATTCCACTAAGTATTGGCGTACTTAGAGCAATCAAGACATATGCAATTGAAACGATCAAAGCATAGAAAGCTGAGTCTGCCAATTCGAAACCCAAAAAATTGATCGTATCATCAGTATATCCCATAAAATAAGCAGGGAATATAGCTGTAGAAATGACTAAAAAATATGCTGAATTGGCCCAATCATAAAAGGCCCAGCCGTTTATGATTTTTCTATTATTGAGTTGTATTACTGCTTTCACATCTTGTTTTGTATCGGCAAGTTACTAATTTCAATTCAATATTGGCTAGACTGTCTTACTAGGCAAGTAAATTAATTTCAGACAGTGGCATAAACGATTACCTATAATATCACTATTTTCACCTTTCACTAATGTAGGAAAGTATGAATATTCTTGTATTATCTAGAAATAGTAGTTTATACAGTACTCAAAGTATCGTAAAGGCTGGACGAAGAAGAGGGCACTATGTGCGAGTGATTGATCATATGCAATGTGATCTCGTAATGGAAGGGAAGAATCTTCATGTGTACTATCAAGATGAGTTAATAGACGACTACGATGCAATCATTCCTCGTATCGGAGATGCAGCTACCTCATATGGATCTGCGGTAGTCAGACAATTCCAATTAATGGGACTTTTTTCTACATTAGACTATGAAGCGCTACTTCGAGCAAGAAACAAGATTAGTTCTCTTCAACTTTTAGCTGCGCATGGAATTGGAGTCCCAAAAACAGTAATTTCAAATAATCCTTATACAATAGAGGAGACACTTGACTACCTAGATGGGATGCCTTTAGTAATCAAGCTAGCGCAAGGTACACACGGAATTGGTGTATTACTGGCTGAGAACAAGAAAAATGCCGAAGCAATTATCGAGACATTTCATAAGCTTAAACAGCGGGTGATTTTACAAGAGTTTGTTGCTGAGGCTAAAGGTGCAGATATTCGAGTTTTGATTGTTGATGGTAAAATTACTGGATCTATGAAGCGACAAGCTCGAGCTGGAGAATTCAGAAGTAACCTACATAGAGGAGGTAACTCTACAGTTGTTCGACTTACAGAAGCTGAGGCCTATGCTGCAAAGCAAGCTGCCAAAATTATGGGTCTAGATGTTTGTGGTGTAGACATGCTAAGATCAAAGAAAGGTCCATTGATTCTTGAAGTGAATGCATCGCCTGGACTCGAAGGAATAGAAACTACTACTAAAATCGACATTGCTGGAAAAATTATCCAATTTTGCGAGCGAAATGCAGAAATCAAAGCATAAGTAGCTATGTCACCAAAGAACAGGAATATAGAGAAACAGCGCGTTGCGATCGACGATATCACGATTCATAAGGAGACGATCAAACCCGGCGAAAATGCGCTAGTACGCATCAATGTAGGTAAGCTTCCGTCTGGAACCAAAATCAATATAAATGCCCATGTGTTTAATGGTTTGAAACCTGGGCCTACAGTACTAGTCTTAGGAGGCGTTCATGGTGATGAAATTAATGGAGTTGAGATCATACGCTCCATTCTTGCCGATGAACATTTTGAAAAAATTAACGCAGGTACGATTGTGGCAATTCCCATAGTGAACATTTATGGATTCATTAATTTTTCTCGTGCAGTTCCAGACGGAAAAGATGTGAACAGATCGTTTCCTGGATCGATGAACGGCTCACTTGCTTCCAGAGTCGCACGTGTAATCTCTTCGAAGATTCTGCCACATGTTGACTATATTATTGACCTCCACACTGGCGGAGCAAGCAGATATAACTATCCTCAAATCCGATATACTGGAACAGATGAAAAAGCATTTGAATTAGCAAAAGCGTTTGGTGCACCTTTCATACTCAAAAAACCAGTCATTACAAGGTCACTTCGAAAAATTGCAAGGGACAAGAAAGTCCCAATTATTATTTACGAAGGTGGCGAATCTTTGCGATTTGACGGACATGCAATTTTTACTGGAGTGAATGGTATTCTTAGAGTTTTGAACCATCTAGAGATGTTAGAATGTGACACTTCTGATCCCGATCGATTGCTACATTTTGGAAAAACAACTTGGGTCAGAGCGCCGCGCTCAGGATTATTTATGTGGACTAAGAAATCGGGATCGCGTATCCAACAAGATGAGATTATCGGAGTTGTTAACGACCCTCAAGGATTAAGTACTGTTTCAGTGATGGCGCCGAAAGACGGTTATATCATAGGACATAATAACGCAAGTGTTGTCAATCAAGGGGATGCACTATTTCACATATCAACTGAATATGAAAGGTTATAGACTCGCACTCCTTCTAAGTCTCTTTTCTATCGTCGTTTTAGGACAGAAGACTATTGACTGGCAGTCGGACCAAGATATGGGTTTGGCGCATGCTTCGTACCTATTCCAAAAGGTCGATGATAATCAAATCGTGGCAGAGTATCAGTCAGAAAAACTACTGAATCCAGCTTCTACAATAAAGCTTATTACTTCCCTAATATACTTAGAGAAAAAAGGTGACAAATCTCAATTTTCAACATCAGTATACTATCAAGGAAAAATAGAAAAAGATGGTACTTTAAAAGGTAATATAATAATTCAAGGTTCTGGAGATCCTAGTTTTGGAAGTGAGCGATATGGTAACAAAAATAGCCTTTCGAAAAGAACGTCAGAAATTGTGAAGGCTATCCAATATGCTGGAATCACTTGTATTGATGGTGATATCATTGTTGATGAATCCTACTATGGATCTGATTGTACTCCTCATACTTGGACATACAACGATCTAGGCAACTACTACGCATCTGGGATATGGGGCTTGAATGTAAATGAAAATGCATATTCTCTTTCATTTCGAAGAGGAAGCAAGAAGGGTGGAAAACTAGAGCTGGATCAAATAAGTCCTCCTATTCCAGGGCTATATTTCAAGAATGAATTGACACTCAATGCTCCCAACTCTGGTGACCAATCTTATATCTTTTGCGCCCCGTACCAATATCAAGCGCATATCCGCGGTACCTTACCAGCAGGAAAAGGTAAATTTTCAATACGTGGTGCAATTCCTGATGCTCCGCTGTTTTTCGCTCAACATCTGCAATCTTCACTAGAATCAAATAGTATCAAATCAAATCGAGTGAAGGTTTCATATGATCCCATTTCAAAGGATAAACAAATCTGGACGCATAAAGGTGTTCCAGCCAAAATGCAAGTAAAGTCAGCAATAGAAAAAAGCATTAATCTCTATTGTGAGGCGTTTTTGAAGGAATTAGGAAGTGGTGACAGAGAAAAAGGGACTCGAGTGATTGAGGAGTATCTCCTGCGAGAGAAGTTGATTGATAATTCGCGAGCGTATCAACAGAGAGATGGAAGTGGTCTCTCTCAAAGAAATTTCATTTCTACTAGGACAATGGTGGGCTTTCTTGCGCATCAATTGGACAGAATGGGGTCGGATAAGTTATATCCTTTACTTGCAAGAAATGGTTATGACGGAACTTTAGCGTCAGCTTTTCTATCGAAAAATCTCAAGGGTAAAATTTATGGGAAGTCAGGCTCTATGGGTGGAGTCAGAGCTTATGCCGGTTTTCTAAAAGCTAGATCTGGCGACACTATCGCCTTTAGCGTGATGGTCAATAATTATACAGTATCATCGAGAACGATTATTGCTAAAATCGAAAAACTCCTTGAGGAAGTCTGGGCCAACAATTAAAGAACTATTTGTCCACCAAACGGAAACCTACTCCATGCACATTATCAATCGCGATAGATTTGTCCTCAGAAAGGTATTTTCTCAAACGCGAAATAAACACATCCAATGATCGTCCTAAGAAATAGTCATCTTCTCCCCAGATTGTCTCAAGAATAATCGATCTCTTCAAAGTTGTCCCCTTGTTTTCAGCAAACATTCTGAGAAGGTCAGCCTCTTTTTGGGTCAAACCCTTGTCTCCTGAAGGGCGAATTAAATTTAGATTCTTGGAATCCAATTTTATCAACGGACTGACTTCAAACATCCCGGTTTCTGACGGTGTGACAACATGTTTACGACGAAGAAAAACTTCGATTTTCAAGACCAACTCTTCAATACTAAAAGGTTTCACGATATAGTCATCTGCACCCAATGTCAGGCCTGCTATCTTATCATCCTTCATTGTTTTCGCAGTCAAAAATATGATGGGTATGCTATCATGCATTGACCTGATATTCTTTGCTAAAGAGAAACCATCCATTTTTGGAAGCATAACATCAAGTATACAGAGATCAAAAGTTTCAGCCTTAAAAGTCTTCCACCCTTCTTCACCATTTTCAGCATGCGTTACTTTATAACCTTTTTGTTCAAGGTTATCCTTCGTAATAAATGCTAAAGTCGCGTCGTCCTCGACATATAAGATATGGGCTTTTGTCGTTTTTGTCATCTGATACTAATTGAAAAATATTGTAATGCTAGTTCCCTCATTCATTTCAGAATCAACTGAAATTGTCCAGTTCAATTTATGAATAATTGTCTTAACATAGTACAATCCTAGCCCAAAACCTTTCACATCATGAACATTTCCTGTAGGAACACGGTAAAACTTTTTGAATATCATTGATAGATGCTGACGTTCTATTCCTATTCCCTTATCCGCTATAATCAATCTATCTTCCAACAATGATACTGTAATGGAGATCTCTTCCTTGCTGTATTTGATGGCATTATCAAGTAGGCTGTATAGAACATTCGTCAAATGCATCTTATCAGCTTTAACCCACAGGGGTTCCAATATCCTCGAAAACTCAATTGTACCTTCTTCATCCTTGATGCGCAGTTCAAGATCTTCCACAATATCAGAAAGCAAATCGCTAAGATTAATTGGCTCCAATTGCAAATCTAGATTTCTCCGTTCTAGAGCTGCAATATTCAAAAGTTTCTCAACTTGTTGATTTAATCTGGTACTTTGTTCGTCTATAAGGTGTACATACTTCTTTAGACGCCTATCGTCTTTGAGTGACTCATCTTTTCCAATGGTGTTTGCAGCTAGTTTTATAGAAGAAATCGGTGTCTTAAATTCATGCGTCATATTATTGATGAAATCTCGCTGCATTTCTGAAAGCCGTCTTTGTCTCAGTATTATAAAGGTAGCATAGATAAAGAATGAAATTGCAAGAACTGCAATCAGTGAAAAGATCATGGCTTGTCTCATGTTACTCAGCAAGTAACCCGCTCTAGAAGGAAACCTCACCACGAAATAATACTCGAGTTCTTTAAATGTGGGCAACTCTCCTCTAATCCTTGTGTCTCTATCAGCAGAACCAGAACCGATGTCACAATAGTCGCCATACAGCATATTATTACTCGCACAATCATAAATTCCATACTCAAAGTCAGCCTCCAAGCTCCTCTTCTCGAAATTTTGAATTAAGTAATCCTCGAGAATTCGTGCATCTATTTCGTCATTGATATTAACAACATAAGTATTACTTGAACGTCTCTGAATAATATTTTGCTTGGGAAGTCGCGCATTGTTGAACGTGGCTAGCTGCTCTGCTGTTTTGCGAAGCGCTATTCTTACAGAAGAGTCGAATCCCTGATCCCTTAGATTCCATGTATTGATCATGTAATAGGCTTGGATAAATACAATACCCAAAATTGCAAATGCACCAAGAACAAGAAGTCGTCTTATAGTCTTATTGGACACGAATCGAATTTTTACCAAAAATAACAATTACTCTAGCATCCATTGTTGATTAACAGCTCATTAACAGGCTTTAGCAAAGAGCTAGCTTTCCCATTGCTAAATTTTAGAAATGACATAACGTGAAGAAATAATAATTTTGGTCTTTTGGGCAACTGCCGGGCTATGCAGTGTTTCACTAGGCTCATCCACTCGAGACAAGGTCTCTCGGGATGCCGTTATTCAACGGCACACTTACTATCCCTGTTGCGGCATTTAAATTTTTAATCATATAGATTATCAAGGTGAGTCTTTACGATGAAAAATCACATTTGCTGCACTATCGAAATCCTTCTTTAGCTAATTTTCTTTTGAGCTTTTTCTGAAGTTTTTTCGAAAATCGAAGGACATAATCCTCATCTACAACTTTATACCTTGGAACGTAAGTATAAGAAAATTTCTGATCTAATATACTCCACCTACTTTTGATCTTCTTTGGTCCTTTTTGCATTGCTTCTTGAAGTATTTCACCCGTTTTCGCATCAATTATCCAACAATAGCCCGTAAGATGCCCGCGATAGTCTGGATTATCATTACGATCACGACGAGAAGCCTTAAGCAACGAAGTAATATTTGTATATATAATATACTCTTTATTAAACTCCTCTTGCAACTTCACGGTATGATGCTTTAAGTTCAGACCTGGTGTAGGTTTATAGCCACTATAGCCAAACAGAGGCTTCGACTTCAATGCTTCGTAGATAGCTTGTTCTCTTTTGACGCCACCTTGAAATGCCCTATAGTTGATCAAAGAGTCTTCTAGTGAATAGAAACTAACATCTTCATAGTTATCCTCAAACCAATTTTGCATCGACTCTTGAAGAATCTCGTTATAATAATCCTCTAATTCAAAGTCACTGCGATTAATAGCAGCCATAGGTACTTTGCTCAGCTCCTCGAAATTAAAAATTCCTTTAGAAGGTGTTGTGATTATATATTCAGAAGGGAGTACAATAATTTGTGATATACTTTGTGAGCAAATAACTGCGGAAACAAAAGTAAGAATAGTCCTAATGGTCATAATTCGAATTAATTTTTAAAATATCCTTTGTGATCTCAAGTTCTTTTTGACCATTTTTAAAGTCGTTTGTTGTAAGATTAAACACCGATTGAGTAGATCCTATGCCATCACAGAACCCAGCCATTTTGCAGCAACTTCTACAGTCATTCCCTTCCTTCTAGCATAGTCTTCCACCTGATCCATTTCAACGTTACCTAGTCCAAAATACTTGGCCTTAGGATGTGCAAAATACCAACCACTTACTGCAGCTGCTGGGTACATTGCGTAAGACTCTGTCAATTTGATATTTTGCTCATCTAGCAATTCAAAAAGGTTACCCTTTTCGGTATGCTCTGGGCAAGCAGGATAACCAGGAGCTGGGCGTATTCCTTGATATTTCTCGCGAATTAAATCCTCATTATTCCAGGTTTCATCTCTTGCATAACCCCAATGATCCTTTCGTACTTGCTCATGCATATATTCCGCCAGTGCCTCTGCCAATCGATCGGCGAGAGCTTTCAACATGATTGCATGATAGTCATCATTTGCTGCTTCGTACGCCTTTACATGTTTCTCGATTCCATAACCTGTACTTACCGCAAATCCTCCAATATAATCCAACTGTTCAGTACTCTTTGGCAGTATGAAATCAGACAGACATAAGTTATTATTTGCTTTTGCTTTCTTTCGCTGCTGTCTCAAATGATGCAGCCTTTTTATCTCTATTGTTGGATTCTCAGGATCATATATAATGATGTCCTCACCTTGCGAATTACATGGCCAAATTCCATATGAAATTGAAGCTGTCAACCATTTTTCATCAATGATTCGTCTCAACACCGATTGTGCTTCATTAAATAGGGTCGTTGCTTCTTTGCCTACTACTGAATCCTGTAGTATTTTGGGATATCGACCAGCTAATTGCCAGCTTTGGAAAAACGGTGTCCAATCAATGTAGTCAACCAAGGTAGAAAGATCAAAGTCATTAATTTTGTTAACTCCAAGTTTGTTAGGCTTTACAGGTGTATAGTCTGTCCAATCTATCTTGTATGAATTCTTCTGCGCCTCTGCAAATGGAATATATCGCCCTTCTATACTCTTGACCTTCTGCGCATCTCTTACTCGCTGATATTCTTGACGAAGATCAATTAAGAAATTACTCTTTTCGTTCTCGTCATTTTGTAATAATGTACTTACTACACCTACACTTCTCGAAGCGTCCAAAACGTGGACAACAGAACCCGAATATTGCGGTTCGATCTTTACTGCCGTATGAGCTTTGGAAGTAGTAGCTCCTCCGATCAACAGAGGCAACTGCATACCTCTAGCTTCCATCTCTTTAGCTACATCAACCATTTCATCCAATGAAGGCGTAATCAATCCACTAAGACCAATTATATCAACTCCCTCCTCGACAGCTGTATCTAAAATCTTGGTCAGTGGAACCATCACACCTAAATCAACGATTTCATAATTATTACATGCCAAGACAACTCCAACAATGTTCTTTCCAATATCATGCACATCTCCTTTTACAGTCGCTAGCAATATTTTACCTGCAGAGCTAGACTCACCTTCCTTTTTATCTTCTTCGATGTAAGGTTCAAGATAGGCAACGGCCTGTTTCATTACTCGCGCACTTTTTACAACCTGAGGTAAGAACATCTTACCGGATCCAAATAAGTCACCGACCGTATTCATTCCATCCATTAATGGACCCTCAATAACTTCTAGAGGTCTATCGACTGTTTGCCTTGTTTCTTCTGTATCTTCAATAATGTATTCTGTAATACCGTTTACCAAAGCGTGTTCAATCCTTTTGCGTACCGGCAATTTTCGCCATTCCAAATTTCGAACACGCTTTTTGGAACCACCTGTATATTCTTCGGCGTAGCGAGTCAAGGCTTCCGTTGCATCTTTAGACCTATTAAACAACACATCTTCTACCAATGTGAGAAGCTTTTCTGGAATCTGCTCATAGACCTCGATCATACCAGCGTTCACGATACCCATATCCATGCCCGCCTTGATTGCATGGTATAAAAAACTAGAATGCATCGCTTCACGTACAACGTTATTTCCACGGTAAGAAAATGATATATTACTTACTCCACCAGAAATCTTCGCTCCTGGACAAATCTCTTTGATCTTCCTTGTAGCTTCTATAAAATTGATGGCATATTCATTGTGCTCTTCTATTCCCGTTGCTACTGCAAAAATATTGGGATCAAATATGATATCCATTGGATCGAATCCCAACTCATCGACTAGTATGTCATATGCACGTTTGCATATTTCAACTTTCCTGTCAATCGTATCTGCTTGTCCATCCTCATCGAATGCCATTACAATCACAGAAGCACCGTATTTCTGCACTAATTTTGCTTGACGTACAAATGACTCCCTCCCTTCTTTTAGTGAAATTGAATTCACAATTGCTCTGCCTTGGACACATTTCAATCCTTCTTCGATGACTTCCCACTTAGATGAATCAATCATGATTGGTAGTTTGGCCACGTCAGGCTCGCTGCTAATCAAATGGAGAAATTCTCTCATTGCTGATTTTGAGTCTAGCATCCCCTCATCCATGTTGACATCGATGATCTGTGCTCCTCCTTCTACCTGCTGCTTCGCAACAGAAAGTGCTTCTTCAAATTTATCTTCTAGAATTAGTCTCGCAAACTTTCGAGAACCTGTAACATTGGTTCTTTCTCCAATATTTATAAAGTTGAAGTCCTTTCTGACGATCAACGGCTCCATCCCAGAATACATGGATAAGGCTTCTTTCTGTTTTACTTCGGGTGGGGTAAATGTTGACGCAATTTCAGCCATCACTCGAATATGCTCAGGTGTTGTTCCGCAACATCCACCAATTATATGTACCAAATTATTGTCCATAAATTCAGCTACGTAGCGACCCATTTCTTCCGCCATCTGATCATATTCTCCAAATTGGTTGGGTAGGCCAGCATTAGGATAAGCATGAACGAAGGTGTCACTTATCTTAGATAAGCTAGCTAAATGTGGTTTAAGCTCCTTAGCGCCTAAAGCGCAGTTTAGTCCTATTGTAAGTGGATTTGCGTGCTTCACAGAAATCCAAAAAGCTTCAGCAGTTTGCCCGCTCAATGTTCGGCCACTGGCATCCGTGATTGTTCCACTAATCATTACTGGAACCTTGAAGCCTAGCTTATCATTAAGCATTTCTATCGCAAAAATTGCGGCCTTTGCATTAAGTGTATCAAATATCGTTTCTATGAGAAATATATCACATCCGCCTTCCTGTAGTGCACAAGCTTGTTGGTAATAAGCATCTTTCAGTTGGTCAAAAGTGATTGCTCGATAGGCTGGATTATTCACATCGGGTGAAAGCGAAGCTGTGCGATTAGTTGGCCCTATAGCACCGGCAACAAACCTAGGTTTGTCGAGATTCATCTCAGTATATTTATCAGCTGCCTTTTTGGCAAGTCGAGCTGACTCGAGATTCATTTCATACACCTCAGATTCCATGTCATAATCAGCCTGTGAAATCGTGTTAGCTGAAAATGTATTGGTCTCAAGTAAATCGGCACCTGCCTCGAGATATTCTTCGTGAATAGCTTGAATTATTTCTGGCTGAGTTAAAGATAATACCTCATTGTTACCCTTGATATCAGATGGATAATCTGCATATCGCTCGCCACGATAATCCTCTTCTGTCAGCTTATATCTCTGAATCATGGTACCCATGGCACCATCAAGAACAAGGATTCGGTTTTTAAGGAGATTTTCTAATTGTGATTTTGTGTTTTTATTTGCCATCAGTAATCTTGATATGCTTCATAATAATTCATGCGTATACCTAGACCAATATAGAAACTACGGTCGTCGTAAGACTCAACCGCACTAACTGCGTTCCTATATTGAATGTTTAGATCTACGAAGCTATGCCTAAAAACTTCATAACTGAGATTAAATGCATATAGTTGTGTATTAACTCGATTTCCTTGGAGAAAACGTTGGTTGTCTGTACCAGCTCGAGTCTGGTTATCGAGTAGTATATTGGCACCTATATTGGGACCATCACCGTCGACGCCTTGTGCGCTTAATAGAACACGAGGATGTATAAACCAACGATTACCAAATCGATAACGAAGATCCCACATCATTTCGTAGAAGTTGGCTCCTAATGGATGAGCGAGCGGCTGACTAAAATGTGAATAATTTGCCTTGCTTATTTCATAATCGTCAAAGCTCCTTCTGTGAGTATAAGTATAAGGTCGGACTGCATTTAGTTCTCCCTGCAAGTCAAGAAATTGAATACCTAGGAAGTCGATTGCCTTAAGGCCTATCTGAGCTCCGAATTTGTTACCCCACCAAGCAATATCTTCCCTTAAGGCTCCTAGATTGAACTCATCCACAATTAGTTGGCCGTATAGCTGATACCCGTTAATTGGATTCCATTTAGCTTGCGCACCTAAGATTACATTATCTGGGCTGTTTAAAAACTGCTCCACAGTTCTGTAAAGCATTATCGGATTCAAATACTGTAATTCAAATTGATTCTCACGTGAAAAAACGACAGTTTCGAATACAGCAAGTTCCCAGCGATGGTTTGGCTTAAAGCTCAAAAGGTGCTGCGCCATGTATTTTTTCGGTAAAGGAACGTCTCCAGCTACAAGTTTTTCAGTGAAAGGTGTTAATTCAGTGAAAAGATTCTGATAATTGAACTTCCAAAATTTCGTGTTGGCTCGTAAATACAGATAGTTGGTGGCAAAATCAGATAGCAAGAGCGATCTCATTCCATGCCCAATAAATTGCCTTCCATGGCCAAACTCAACATTTGTAAACTTATTCAAGCTCATCCCCACAAAGCCATCTCCGTTTAAGTAATCAAAAGCGCTATTATCGATTCCGAAATCAAAATCCTTGTAAAATGCTTGTCCAGGAATTGTCTGAAATCGATTTATTGTTTTCTCGTGATAACTTTGGAAAGATGCTTGATTCTCGTAAATAGATGCAGAGAAGTACATATTGGAACCAAGCGCACCTTTGATACGCGCTGCTCTTGTGTTCTGAAGTACAAGGTCATTTGAATTGTCAAGCCCAGCTTTAAGAAATAAAATCGGATTAGCTGAAAACCAAAAATCTTTCTTTTTTACCGAATAAAAGTGACTTTTGTTCTCATAGAAATGCTTCCACCAGCTTTTGGAATCTGATTCTATGGGTACTTGAAATTCTGCCATGTCATCGAGTATAATCTGACGATCATACATTTCTTGCTCGCTAAGACCTACACTGTCAAGCAGAAAGAAGTAATCTCTAATTTCGCTTCTACTTTTGGGCGAAAGCCCCATAAACCCTTCGTAGTGTCCATACTTGATCTCGTAACGATCAATCAACTGCTGCGCCCGCTCACGTTGCTCTACCCGACCCACTTGAGAGACAGAATTAAAATAGAAAAGCAAGCCCAAGAAAATAAGTACTATCCGTAAAATCACACTCTGAAGTTTAATAAAAAGTCTTTGACATACTCATCAAAGTTATTCTTATTATGCTCAAGAAAGCGAACCTTGATGGGAAGAATAAATATCGGAATCTTCTTTTCTTGCAAAAAAGTACGGTGTTTGTCGAGTCTCGTACTATCTTTCTCTGTTGTAATAACTACTTTTTTCTTCGATTGCAACTCAGGGAGTGCACGATGTACTAGGCTTACTTCGTGTGGTTTGAAATTATGATGATCTTCATAGGCATGGACATTTACAAAATTGACGCGATCCTCTAAATACTCTTGGACATAGATAGGTTTGGCTATTCCCGTCAACATGATTACATCCGTATCGGCATCTAATTCAATTTTCTGACGATGGTCATACATGTAGTAGGGCTTACCATACTCATAGGTCGAGAAGAATACTTTTTGCTCATTTGTAGGCTTGATTTTCTCAACCCACTTGTCCATTTCCTCCGATGTCATATCTGGTGGACACTTAGACACCACAATAACTTGCGCTCTTTTATAGGCACGTCGCCATTCACGTAGTCTACCTGCTGGCAGCAGGAAGTCGTCAAAAAATGGTTGTTTATAGTCCGTAACCAACAAATTTAGACCAGGTGTAACAGACAGATGTTGGAATGCATCGTCAAGGATGATCGTTTGAAGATCAGGGTGGTCGCCAATCATCTGAGGAATACCAATAGCTCTTCTTTCCGAAACCGATACGATGACATCAGGATATTTTAACTTGTATTGAAGTGATTCATCACCAGTAAGATCTACACCATGACCACTCATTACTTCCATGTAACCTGTGGTTTTCCTGAGATAACCTCTACTGAGAATACCGAGATTGATATAGGGTTGTAAAAGTCGGATTAAATACTCAACATGTGGGGTTTTACCAGATCCGCCCATAGACAGATTTCCTACTCCAATAACGGGAAGATTAAACTTCGAAGAACGAAGCAAACCTATCTGATATAGTGTATTACGAGCCCCGATAACAATCCCATAAATCAGGGCAATCGGAGATAATAAAATACGAAGCACAATGTGCTGCACCATCCAAAATGATTTATCTAATTAGACTATTTGGTTTTGGGGTGCACCAAAGTCATTTCCTCGATCAAGTGGCTAGCTCCTGCGTATTTGTCAACAACAAAAAGTACATATCTGATATCGACCATGATATTTCGACAAATTGAAGGATCGTAATTGATATCACTCATTGTTCCTTCCCATGCTCTGTCAAAATTAAGCCCAATCAGATTTCCTTCCGCATCAATTGCAGGGCTTCCACTATTTCCCCCAGTGGTATGATTTGTTCCAATGAAACATACTGGCACGGATCCGGTTGCGTCGGCATACGGACCATAGTTCTTTGTTCTGTATAAATCGAGTAGTTTTTCGTCAAGATCAAACTCGTAATCTTCTGGAATATATTTCTCGACAACACCATCAAAATGCGTCACTGGTTTGTAGTAAACAGCGTCTCTTGGCTCGTAGCCTTGCACCTTTCCGTACGTTACTCGCATTGTGCTATTTGCGTCTGGCCAAAAGGTCTTTTCAGGAAATGCATCGATAAGTCCACGCATATATCGCTTCTGTAACAAGTCTATTTCCGCTTTGATTTCGCTATAAGGTCCAGCGACTTTCTCGTCATACACACCTTTCCAGTCTGAAAACAAAATATAAATGGGATCACCTTTTATAGCTTTCACTCCATCTTCTGGACTCATTTCAAAAATCTCCTTCAATTTATCTTGATCCTTGAATGCAGAACGTTGGAATATATCTGTTAATGCAACTTCCAATGACTTAGCAGTAACGCTAAATGTCGTAGGACAGTATCCTCTGTCTACATTATTTCGATACAGATCCGAAAGTGCGATAAATACTTCTTGATCAATATCTGCATTATAGTTTTTAAAGTGATTCTCCAGGTATCCTGCAACACGTGGTTTGAAATCATTATATCCAGCTTCGCCATTGTTTTCAAATCTACTCACCATTCGGTCTAGCACGGATGCAACGGTCATGATTTCCACATTCCGTCGGACAACTTCGTCATAGTAATCTTTAGTGAAAGAATACCGCTCAATGGCTGCGTATTTTTCGCCAAATTTCTTCATCAAGTGACCATATTGTCCCCATAACTTGGGATCTGCTTTTACTCTTTTTGTAAACTCCTCTTCTAGATCTTGCTTTTTCGCAACGGCATTAGTTTTCTCTAAACCCGTCTTTTCGCCAATCCACTTCTTCCAGTAATTTGCGATACGTGCAAACTTACTAGAATACTGTAATCGTACTTTTTCATCTGCGCGCATGTACTTGTCCATGATTTTCAAAGCTACGTCGCGAATTTCGATTTTAGCAGGATCATTGATTTCTACTATTTGTCTTACAGCTTGAGAAGGAAGGTATTGATTTGTTCTTCCTGGGAAACCGAAAACCATCGTGAAATCTCCTTCTGATACACCATCCATTGAAATAGGTAGGTAGTGTTTTGGCACAAAAGGTTGATTATCTGCGCTGTATTCAGCGGGTTGATTATCCGCTCCCGCATAAATACGAAACAATGAAAAATCACCAGTGTGTCTTGGCCAAACCCAGTTATCGGTGTCTGCACCAAACTTACCGATATTCTCAGGTGGCGCTCCAACCAAACGGACATCTGGATATGTAACTGTTTTGAATGCAAAGTATTGGTTTCCATTAAAAAATGGTCTGACCATCCATTCTTCATATTGACTTCCTGGATTATCAGACATATATGCGTTGATATTCTTATCGACAATTGACTGTACTTCACTAGGTGACATATCATCGTTTACTCCTTTAAGGATAATTTCGGACACATCGTCGATCCGTTCAATAAAACGAGCAAAAAGTCCTGGATTTGCTTTCTCATCGGCTTTAGTTGCAGCCCAAAATCCTTTTTTCAAGTAATTATCCTCAATCGTTGAATGTGATTGAATCTGACCATATCCACAGTGATGATTTGTCAACAATAAACCTTTGGGAGATATAACTTCACTCGTACAGAATCCACCAAAGTGAACGATTGCGTCTTTTAGCGAACCTTCATTTACGCTGTAAACCTGTTCAGCAGTCAACTTCATTCCCATTGTCTGCATGTCACCTTCGTTGAGAGCTTTTAGTAGCTGGGGCAACCACATTCCTTCTCCTGCAAAAGCTAGATTGCCAAAACACAAGACTACAGCGAGTAATAAAACACGTATTAATTTCATTTATTTCAATTTAAGTCAGAAAATACCGACATTTTTTAAGTAAGTCAAACGGAAAATCAAAAATAGCAAAATAAGAGACAAAGATCTTGCACGTGAATATGGAGAGAAATGTTTTTCGACAAAAAAGAGTCTTTAGCGATTCTTAATACGAAAAAACTAATTTAGATTGGAAGTACTAAATCTATATTTAGTGATTTGGTTTCTTTCGGCCTAGAGCTCTCAAAATAGTTCTTGTCAACAAATGGAACTGTATACTGATAGGAGATTACCAAGAATCCTTGTAGCATTGAATTTTTCTATTTTTGCAAGGGCAATTTCAGTTGCTTTTACTTTTTTTGTCCGTCAAAAAAAGTAACAAAAAAACCTCTCTCACTAGACGAACTCGTCCCATTCACTTTACTTTCAGTCTAGTATTCACATAATTGTACTTTCAGCCTTCGTGATTCTCCGCGCTTTGGCCACGTCCCTGTCCCCTCGAATCACTGCATAGTGTATCTCAAACAAGCCTAGTTCGACTTCATTTAATGACTCAATAAATTACAAAGAATTAATTTAAATCGGTCATGAGACATGCACGTAGACCCGCATTCGAGCTCAGGTCGTTGCGAACGGGTATCCACTATGGCTACAATTTATATCTTTAGAAAATAATTGATATTTCTATGGGGCGATCAGCTAGCCTATATATTTGCTTTTTCTTCTTATTCTGTTGTATCTATACGGTTTTTAATCTAGGGAAATTCAAGAAGCATGATGTCATAGCATGGGACCGAGCTGGGTACTATCTTTATTTACCAGCTTTATTAATATACGACGACCTTGATGAACTCCACTTTATCTCCCATATTGATTCGACTTATGAATTGACTCAGAATAATTCCAAATATGGTTTAGTACAAATAGAACAGACTGGTCATCTTGTCAATCGTTATTCTTATGGAGTTGCATTATTTGAGCTATCTGGATTTTTGATAGCACATACATATGCGTCATATTCTCAAAAATATCCGCCAGATGGATATTCGATTCCTTATCAGTTAGCTATTCAATTTACATCTATTCTTTTTTCATTTCTTGGGCTTGTAGTCTTGCGAAGGTTCTTACGAGATTTTGGTATAAAGGAAACGCATATTTCATGTGCAATTATTCTTTTAGCTTTTGGAACTAACTTCTATTATTATTCCGCTTTTGAACATGGAATGAGTCATAACTTCTCTTTTTTCCTTTGTTCTACAATCTTGTTTCTTACAAATAGGGCATATAAATTCGAGGATTGGAAATACTTCATTTTTTTGGGTATTAGCCTCGGTTGGGCAGCGTTAGTGAGGCCAGTAGACATATTCTTTTGTATCATTCCTTGCCTTTGGCTAGGATTTAATATGGCTCAACTCAGGTTCTTAAAAAGACATGTAGTCAAGATATTAGTTCTAATGCTCTGCTTTTTGATTCCTTGGATACCACAAATTGTTTACTGGAAACTAACGACGGGTCAATTTCTATATTACTCATATTCAGAATATGGATTTGACTTTACGAACCCGCAAGTATGGAAGGGATTATTTAGTTATCGTAAAGGCTGGTTTGTTTATACGCCCATAGCCTTTATTGGTTTCCTTTACATTTTTGTTGCTTGGCGCAAAAAAGAATACCGAAATTATGCTGTCGCTATTCTACTTTTCTACATACCGTATATTTATGTCGTCTTCTCTTGGTTTCAATGGTATTATGGTGGAAGTTTTGGATCACGTGTGATGATCAACACGCTACCCTTGTTAGCTATTCCCCTAGCGATTTTCGTAAAAGATGTGATAAATTTGTCCAAGATCAAAAAATACTTGATCATCGCCGTAGTTTGTTTTCTAGTAGTGCTAAATCTGTTTCAATCGTGGCAATACAATCGTGGAGTGCTACATTGGGATGCTATGTCAAAAGAATATTATTGGCGTATCTTTTTGAAGGAACATGCGAGTGAAGAGGATAGAAGTTTGTTGATGGGGAGGTGACTTTTTAGCTTCTAATCTTGTTTCTATCGTCCGGGGGCTGATATGTAGATCCGATTGCGAGCTAGAGCTCGAAGCGAACGGTGACCATTAGCTCTTAAGCAAAAAAAAGGACCAGCTTTTCGGCTAGTCCTTTCTTTCATTTATCAGTATCAACAACTAAGGTTTACTATCCTAGCGCTTTTTCTAAGATTTCTGCTTGTTGTGCATCATGTACTTTCTTGTATCCCGTTGCAGGTGAAGCGCTTGCTTTACGGCTGATCAATTCGATCGAAGAACGTCGCATGCGTCCCATTACAAAACTCCAACCTCCCATGTTAACAGGTTCTTCTTGTACCCAGAAAACTTCTTTTGCTGCTTTGTATTTTTTCAAAATTGCATCAACCTGGTCTTGTGGGAATGGATATAGTTGCTCCAAACGTACAATCGCGATCTCTTGCTCTTTCTTTAGCTCAGCTCTTTTCTCATATAGATCATAGTAGACTTTTCCACTACAGAACAACAGCCTTTTCACTTTCTTAACTGTCGTCTCTGCATCATCTATGACTTCTTGAAATTTCGATTTTCCGGTAAAATCTTCCATCTTCGAAACACATAATGGGTGTCTCAATAATGATTTTGGTGACATATTGACTAATGGCTTTCTGAAATTCCAAGTTAACTGTCTACGCATTGCGTGAAATAAATTGGCAGGAGTTGAAATATTGGTCACAACCATGTTGAACTCAGCGCATTGCTGCAAGAATCTTTCAACACGAGCACTACTATGTTCAGGGCCCTGGCCTGCATACCCATGTGGTAGTAAAAGAACTAAGCCACTCATTCTTCCCCACTTACTTTCTGCCGCAGATATGTATTGATCTACAATTGTTTGAGCTCCGTTGTAAAAGTCCCCAAACTGCGCCTCCCAGATAACCAAGTCATTAGGTGTTGCAAGAGAATATCCGTATTCAAAACCCATCACGGCGAACTCAGAAAGTAGCGAATTAAAAATTCGAAGCTGACCTTGTTTATCAGCGATATTATTGAATCTATTGTATTCTTCGAAAGTCTTTACGTCGTTGAATATTGCGTGGCGATGTGAAAAAGTACCTCGTTTTACATCCTGGCCACTCATTCGAACATTGTGATTCTCAAGTAGTAGTGTTCCAAATGCGAGCCACTCACCCATTGCCCAGTCATAATTACCTGCATCGAGCAACTTCTGCGCACCCTTAAGGAGTCGCTTTACCTTGCTCAATGGTGTAAAACCTTCAGGTAAGGTCATGCAATGTTTAATAATCTTATCAATATCAGCTTTTTTGACCCCAGTCACAGGAGTAACTGCTTCTGATTCCTCAAAAACACGTTTCTTCAAGCTTCTCCAAGCGACCTCAGGCTCCTGATATTCATAAGGCATATTGGACTGTTTTACCTCATCTAGTCTAGCTTGTAGGTTACTCCAGAAGCTCGTCTCCATTTCCTCTGCAAGCGCCTGTTGAACATCTCCCCGAGCAGTCAATTTCTCAACATAAAGCTCTCTTGGATTTTTATGTTTTTTGATGATCTGATACATTTCTGGTTGCGTGAAAGAAGGATCATCTCCTTCATTATGCCCGTGTTTACGGTAGCAAACCATATCAATAAATACATCCGTATTAAACTTCTGACGGTATTCAATCGCCAATCTTGAGGCAAAAATCACTGCTTCAGGATCATCTCCGTTAACATGAAATACAGGAACTCCAATTGCTTGAGCCGCTGCAGTACAATAGGTACTAGATCTTGCGTCTTCAAAATCCGTTGTAAAACCAATCTGATTATTGATTACAAAGTGAATTGTTCCACCGGTGCTGTATCCATCCAATTCGCTCATCTGAGCTGTTTCGTAAACAACTCCCTGACCAGCAACTGCTGCATCACCATGAATCAAAATAGGGAGGATATTATCATATTCTGAATTATAGAGAATGTCTGCTTTCGCCCTAGTAAAGCCCTGTACAACTGGGTCGACTGACTCCAAATGTGATGGATTTGGCACCAATTTCAAATGGACTTTTTTACCGTCCACATCCATCATTGAAGAGAACCCTAAGTGATACTTTACATCACCGTCACCATAAGCTAGATCAGGAACTGCCGTACCTTCAAATTCAGAAAAGATATTTTCATATGTCTTTTGCATGATATTGGCTAGAACATTGAGTCTTCCTCTATGTGCCATACCAATCACAACTTCTTGTACTTTATCCTGAACTCCTGCGGTAATAATAGCATCTAGTGCAGCTATTGTTGCTTCGCCACCTTCAAGGGAAAATCGCTTCTGACCTATATACTTTGTATGTAAGAATTCTTCAAATACTACCGCGTCGTTCAATTTCTTGAGAATCTGTTTTTTTGTCTCTAAATTGAGTCCATAATCCTCTTCAAGACTTCGTTTTTCAATCTTTTCTCTTAACCAAAGCCGACTTTCTTGGTCTTCTACATATGATACCTGAAATCCTATGTGCCCTGCATAAATCTTATGTAATCGATCTATTATCTCTCTTAGAGTCGCATTTTCGATTCCAATTTCTAATCCAGCAGAAAATGGTAGGTCAAGATCATCGTCAGATAGATTGTAATCTGCTAAATCTAAATGCGGTTTCCGATCTCGTCTATGACGAATGGGATTGGTTGTAGAAAGGAGGTGACCTCGCTGACGGAATCCCCTAATAATAGAAAGTACACCAAGTTCCTTAATCATGTTTTGATTACTGGTACCTCCAGTAGAGCCAGAGCTAATTATAGTATCAAGAGAATTATCTTGAAACTCGAAGCCTTGGAAAAAAACGCGCCAACCTTCATCAAGGGTATTCGGATCTTTCTTGTACTGTGTGTACATCGACTCGATGTAGCTCGGATGTGCATTGAAAACGTAAGAATAGTTATTTGTCATAATCTAAATGGGCGATTTTTTGACGCCAAAATTTTAGCTGCAAATATACTGCCAATCCATAGAAATACCCATGGAAATTTAGTTTTTCGGCGAATAATTACCTATTATAGGCAGTAATCAATGAGAAATGTTTCCTAGTGAGTTAGCTAATTGATATCAGCTTCCTACTAGACTATTAAAGCTATTAAGAGTAACAAAATCTTGATCTCCAATTGACTATTCTGGATCCTAATTGGTTTCAAATGTAACACCGTTCATAATTCCTAAGCTTGCACCTTCCATCAAAGTTATACTGCGAATAACTGTATTTGTATTCACAATTGGTTGAAAAGGAGTGTCTCTAGGTATTATTACATCTGAACTTGTAGTTGGAAGAACTCCGTTCCCCCAGTTTGCTGGATTATCCCAGTCGGAACTCATCACACCGATCCATCCCACTGCTTTTCTATTGAGGACAGTGAATTGTCCAAAAGAATCGACAGTTAGATTTGTAGTAGTAGTTACACTCTTTGTTTCGAAATCAATAGAACCTGCGATACCTTTCGGAGCCCAAGAGTCCGTATCTGCGTTTTCGTCACGTTCTTGCAGTTGAAAATCTGAAGCTGAATTATAAGGAGTCATGTTTCCTATATCTTGAAATTCTAGCGAAGACAGATTATTGAAAGTTTTATTAGTACCGTAATTGTTTATTATCCAGTAACTTTTCGAAATAATTCCTTGTGTCGGTGGGGCTGTTGGCGTCATATTAATTCTACTGAGAACTAAATCGCCATTTGGATAGGGCCCAGTGTCTGGAAATACCATTTCAATTCCCGTTATTGTTGAAGTCAGTGTATCTTGTCCAAAGACACTAAAAGATTCACTAGCTCCAGTTCCAACTGGAACAGTCGAAGCGTCGATATACGAATTAGCGAGCAAAGAACCATGATTTAAACCTGCTTTGTCCATAACTTGAGTCCCATTGACAATTTCGTTGAATTGGTAATAAGCAATCAAGTCTGGATCAGAAGCAATAGCATTTTCTTTCGTGAGATGTCGTAATTCTCGTACCTCCTGTTCGGATAGTGCTCTTTTCCAAACTGTAACCTCATCGATTTGCCCTACAAAGGAATTTGAATAGTGGCCTCTTCCAATATGAAAATTTTGGATTGATCCAGGATTGAGAGGTATGTTATGAACATACTTCTGATCATTCAAGTACATAGTTGCTCCAGTGGGGTCAATGACCAATGCCACATAACTCCATTCATTAAGTGGTATATTCATTCCGCTGTTACTTCCCCAATTGCCAGCATTTCCTGGCCATTTGTACCAAACACTATTACCCCAATAATCAATCATCAAGGCTTCCGTATCATCGCAATGCGCACACCAATCCCCACTAGAGAATAAGGCAGAAAAAGCATTGAGTTCGGCAGGCTTCCACCATCCTGTAACTGTAAAATGAGTAATGGAATCTAAATTTGAATCATATGAAACGAAATAGTCATTATCTGTCATTCCGTTAAAAGCATTCCCTGGAAAAAGATCTGGTTCGCATTGGCTTTCAATGGAGATCATATTAGCGACAGTTCGGGTATCCGTCTGACCATCATACTGCGTTATTTCAAGGGTAATATCAAATGTATCGGTAGAACCTAAAATAACCTTTGGATTTCGAATCGAGTCGTCGTCAATATATAAAGGTGTTGGCGATATCGTCCATTTCCATTGCGCATTTAAATCATCAATAATAGAATAGCTTTCTAGATAAACGGTATCCCTGCTACAAAAATAAGCTTGCTGATTAACCATGGGAATTGCCTGCACTTTACTTTTGCTTAAAGTCTCAACTTCCCAAATTCCTTTTGCACCAGCTAGTCGAATTTTCTGATCTTTATAAAAAGGAAGCATCATAAATCCAGTATGTAGAACAGGTAGACCTGTGTTATACTGTACCCAATTAGAATTGGTTATATCGAAATAAAAGAAATTGTCGTTTGTCATGGCATAGACTAAATCTCCATCTGGGCTTGCATGGTAGATTAAGTCCTTTATTGATTGTCCTGCAATATCTGAAGTATAGCGATTTGTCCAACTCGTTCCTCCATCTGTTGAACTAAATATCTTATTGCCGTCATTTGATGAATTTGATGCCAGCCATATCTCATCTTTGTCAAAGGGATTTAGTGTAAAAGATAGATTTCTCCAACTTCCTCCGTTATATGGTGGGGTAGTTATTTGCGTAAAATTCTCACCGCCGTTAGTAGATTTGTAAACTTTCCAATCCCAATAGCTGATATAAACAATGCAATAAATATAATTTGGATCATCTCTGCTGATTTCAAATCTTCGGATTTCTCCTGGTAATTGGGCTAACTCATTAAAAGAACTTCCAGAGTCAGTTGATTTGAATAATGAGTTATCATCTCCTAAATAAGCAATATTTGCATAGTATGGATGCCATTCGATTTCACTATATGAGAAGTGAAAATAACTTTCAGTAGGGTACCGACCGATGTTTGGAATTCCGACTGCACTTTGATTCAAAGAATCGGGAGCAAGTCTTCCACCAATATCTGAGTAATATGACTTTTTGTTATTAATAGGATTTACATAGCCAGTGGAATTCTCTGCTCCTCCGAGGTAAATAGTTTTGCCCTCACCGTAATTAGAGTGGTATACGCCGTTTCCATTGTGATATCTGCCTCCTACCCATGTATCTTCGTTCCATCCTTGTCCGAATCCCCAGAAATCACTACCTGATATTCCGTTCATCCGCACTTCAGTAGTCTGGCATTCATCATTCGAGTAATTTATTCCACCGTCGGATGTGACCCAAATATCATCTCCTATGACATCAATGTCTTGAACATCGGCATGCATCGCAAGATCTCTAGTTCCCCTTATATACTCGATATTGGCTCCCTTATTTGCTGATTCACAGAACCAAATTGTTCCAATCCAAAGTCTATCAGCATTGTTATGAGAAACATCGATATCAAAATTGTAAAACCCTTGATGATAACCGCTGGAATAACCAGCGACAAACCAATTGGTATTCATGTCACTCCCGGGTGGATAAGACCATGTGTTGGTACTTTCATCAAAGATCGATGCACCGTCGACTCCACTCTCGTTAATCCAATTATCACCGCCATCTGCGCTATGGTATATCCCAATCCAACCATTATCATTTTGCTTACCGGTAGCTATAATTCCAGCATATACACGATTTGTATCAGCTGGAGTCAAGCCAATTTTACACCCGTACACCGTTGCAACACTTGGATCCAATGGAGTGTAAAACTGATTATCTTTTAGGACCCAAGTGGTGCCTCCATCTGTTGACTTCCAAATTTCTGGACGCTTTAGAGTCGTATTCTCCACGGCGATATACATAACATTCGGGTTATTATGCTGTGCTTCGACATCATACAATCGACCTGTGAACTGACTTGTCCAATTAGCTCCACCATCCGTACTTTTTAGCAATCCGCCATTGGTCGCAGCGTATATGGTGCTTGTTGATGTAGGGTGAATGAAAAATTGCTCGACAGTTCCCGCTGAGTTATAGATTAGATTCCAACTAGTTCCACCGTCTGTAGACTTGTACACTTCGCTTCCTCGAGAAACGTAGACAATATCAGAACTAAGCGGGTCAACCTTGATATCTTGAATATTTCCAATAGCATAATCATGAGTGACTGGAAACCAATTGAGACCTTTGTCGGTCGTTTTGAACACGCCACCAGTTTCCATTCCGGCGTAAAGTACATTGGGATTTGAAGGTGAAACTCCAAGGCAGTAAACATTGGCCTGCGTTGGTGTCTTATTGAGGGAGCCGTTGCTACTGTATGTAACATCTGGTCCGAGCGAAGTCCACTGATTTGTTTGACTTTTAGAATTTGATTTCGATTTTAATTTTTCGTAATGCTGAAATATCTTTCCTGACTCAGGTAATTCAATCATGCCTTCATCATTGGCGAAATCTTTTACCTGTTTGTACCAATGTTTGAAATTCTGTGTATGAATCGTTTTTTCAAAAGCATTGATCTTGTAATGCTCCTTATACAATCTTGTTACCTTCTCGAAATTCAGGAACTCCTTATACATAACTTGTGCCCATTCTGGGGTAGAATCATCGATCCTAGGAACTGCTTTAAACAAGCTCGAAATGCCAGAATCATCTACTTTATAATCAGTAGGATTCTGAGAGAATAATGAAAGGGATAAAATGAATGTGAAAAAACAGATACTAAAAAAAGACTTCATGCTTTTTAAATTTGAGCTCGCCAAAATTAATGAAAATTGTTCTGATAATACCAAAGGCATCATTTATTGCTAATTGGTGTGGACGTCTTATTGGATAACTTGCTTACGGGCAAATGTCTGCATAAGTAGAGCGTTGCAAATCAAAAATCACATATCCTAGTTGTCGTGTAGAAACTTCAGAAAGAAGTGAAGTAGGGCATCACCCTGGCGGGTCGCTATGTTTTGTAGTTCACCATTCGGTTCAGTGCCGCCAATTGAAAGCCTTAAGAAACTAAGTATGTTGAGAAATGATTGAGTGTATAGATGATTGATTATCAGATGGTGCGGCATCCGCTTCAGTCGTCCCTCCTTCGCGCTACTTCACAGCGCTGATGCGGGCGATAAGGATAGTCCTATCAATTTTGAAATAAGCCTACATGCCGTCTGTTGAGATTGCTACCAAAATTGCTGATGTCCTCGAAGTAAGTTTGGATTTTCTTGTCGGCAAGTCGTCAATGACCGCAAAAGATGAGTCTATGCTCGAACGTCTTGAAGATATTGCTGCTTTGCCCAATACTAAAAGATTAGAACTGTTTAATGTCCTCGATGCTTGAACATTAACTCTAAACATGAAAGCCATCTATGAGTAACATTAAAGGAATAGGAAGTAATTCACGAAAGTCGAAGTTGGTTTGCTTATCTCTTTCATGCTGTGTACTCATGTATTTTGCATTCTCTTCATAACCTGGCTCTAGCGGCTTTCCATCAAGATGTGTGAGGTGATATTTTTATATGCCACCCACCCGCTTTCGCGGTTCCTTCACTTGGAGCACTGTCGTACTCCACTCTTTCAGGGATCGTTCAGTCATCATCCGGATCCACATACCTCACCGGATTCCCCAGCACATAATTATAAGGCGACCAAGCGGTGTAGTCAGCTGCTAGTGGATCAACACTTAGGAAACGTGCTATGTTACTGTCGTAGTATCTAGCCCCACGGAAGTCGAAGTTAGTTTGCTTGTCTCTTTCGTGCTGCGTACTCATATATCTTGCATTCTCTTCATAACCTGGCTCTAGCGGTTCTCCATCAAGATGTGTGAAGTGGTATTCCCAGAGGGTTTTACCGTAAGGATAATAATCGGCAGCAAATGTGACAAAGAATTCATCGTCAGAACAATCATAGCTTAGCATAGACCTTGTGTTTCCAAGGTGATCATACAAGTACCATTGAGGAACTACTTTCGGAGGATCGTTGACTCCAGTTATTCCTGGATTAAATGGTCCATTATCGCCGAAATCTTGCGTGGGATCAATAGGGTCTCCTGGCAAAGATGGCAGATCAATCAGCAACGTAAGAGGCATTGCAACGAAGCCTTGACCTTGTAACTCCACAGAAATTGGTTGATTAAGTGCTCGCACCGTATATGGTTTTCCATAAAAATACAAATTTGTATCAATAGGGGTTACTTCTTTCTCGTATTTTACAATGCTACTATCTTGCTGTTTATATCTAGGATAAAAAGTTCTAGGAAACAATTCCCCATAGGTACAATCTTCCGTTGAAATATAGGTCTGAATTGCTTTTCTCACCGCAGTATCACGTGGATTGATCAACTGTGATGGATCAAATACAGCAGAAAATGACACAAGTGAAACTGTTCCTTGATAATAATTTCCACGATCTGGAGGACCAGTTAGAAATGGTGGAATATATGGTGGTGTATAGTCCATCCAAGGGTTGGGATCAGAAGGATCATGTCCCGATGGTGGAAAAGTCCCTCCAGGCGGATCATTTGGATCGTCTGCAATAACATCTTCTCTGATGCTCTTGTTTGTTATCGTTGAAGGCGTACAAGCAAACAAGAGTCACCGCATACAGCCAAACTTACAATCTAATACGTCCTGCGTATAATCTACTGTCCAAGTTTACTGGTCGATCAGGTCTTCCGAAAGCTCAAACTATTCTCGATTACGCGACGATTGGCTGTATTCTGACACGAAATAGAAATCCTAGTATATTCAAGCCCATGATGGACTGTATACTTGCCGACCTGCGATATAACAAACTTCATTATATCATGTGTAGCGTGGATAAAAGAGACCCACTAAATGAAATATGTAAATCATATTCGAAAAAAAGAACAACTTATGGACACTACTTCCTTGTAGACTTTGATCCTATCGACCGAAATAAGAAGGCAGACTTTTTCTACATTGAAGGAGCTAGAATCTAGTTGTTGATCTAGACAAAAGCTAAAAGAAATTACTTGACATCCTTCACACAGCGAAATCCCGTATGATTGAATCCCGAATCACTTGTTGAACCCATTCTGCGCGCATTTCTATAACCTGAGCAGTAGGAATCATTACATAGAAAGGACCCACCGCGGATAACGCGCTCTTGTTGATAAGGTCTAGAAGGTACGAAGGACTTCGAAGGGCCTTTCGTGTCTGCTTGGGAAGCAGAGGCTTTCGAATAGTATGCACTATCAAACCAGTCTGAGCACCACTCCCAAACATTGCCTGCCATATCATATAATCCATAAGCATTTGCCTCAAAAGACTTAACTGGCGCGGTTAATTCAAACCCATCTTTGACTGAATTATGATATGGAAACAAACCTTGATAAAGATTGGCTTTCACTCTATCAGTATCTGGATTCTCATTGCCCCATGGATAAATCAGGTTTTCTTTTCCACCTCTCGCAGCCCATTCCCATTCTGCCTCTGTAGGTAATCGTTTTCCTGCCCATGTACAATATGCAACGGCATCCTCATATGCGATATGCACAACCGGGTGATCCATAAGTTCTTTTATCGTGCTTTGAGGACCAGTTGGGTGCTGCCAATTTGCGCCTGTGACCCATTGCCACCATTGCGAAGGGTCATTGAAAGAGACTACTTGCTCTGTTGAACTAAATACTAAAGATCCGGGAGCAAGCAAACTATCTGGAGGTTTAGGCGTATTGGGAGGTAATTGCTTTTGCATTTCATCCCAGTCAACAGCTCTTTCCGCAATCGTTTTGTAAGAGGTTTCTTCAACAAATTGAGCAAACTCATGATTCGTAACCTCCGTCTTATCCATCAAAAAGGCAGAAATCTCAACAGTATGTTTTGGAAACTCGTTTCTATCAGCATCCTTGCCATCTCCTCCCATACTGAGAATGCCTGCAGGAATGAGCGCCATTCCTTCAACTTCAGAATAAGAAATAGTCTCGACTTTTTGCTCTTGCTTACAGGCAATCAAACCAACGATGACAATGCTAGTGATTAAATAAAGAGAGGGTCTAGTCATGTATTTTTATCTGCAACCAAAATTAGTTATAATGTTATATTCTATCTTAGTCTCAACTTTTGCCTTTAAGCACAATTTCTAGTATCATCAAAGTATGCCCTATAGTATTTATGTCATAGAACTCTCTAGAAAAGTGTTCTCAGAAAATAGTAAGTTTCGAGAAGCAAATCCTCAGTATAATGGGGTCACAGAATGCTTGTACGTAGGAATGACTAGTAAGTCTCCCGAAACACGATTCAAGCAACATAAAACAGGTGCGCTGAGTAAAAAAGGCCATAATCTAGCAGCATCAATTGTAAAGAAATACGGGCTCTATTTACGACCTAGTTTATCAGAGGGCTTCCGCCCAAAAACTAGAAAAGAAGCTCTAGCAATGGAAAAAGAGCTAGCATTAGAATTACGTCGGAAACGATATGCCGTATGGTATAACTAACTTTCTAATCCTCTGCATTGACGGATAGAATTCCAAATCGGAACGCGTCTTTTGCCATAAACCGTTTTCTCTTTAGAAATATAAGCATCTCATTTGGACTAATTTCAGTCGAGAATTTTGGCATAAGTAGAGTACCAGTATCTTCCCGTTTGAATAGTTCTTTTCGTTTCAGTTTGCCATTTTCGTCAATGTGTGCGATAACGGCAACACATTCTCTGAAGTTAGTAACTGTTTTATATCGATTTGGATTTGTGATATTTCTTGAGAAGTTCTTCTCATCGTCATTATATAGATAGTAAATATTCTCACCTGAATTCAAGGTAGAAAAAAACATGTAATGGGTCTTTTCTTCCAGAGCATCATTGGCAAAAGGCGTTCCGCTCTTAGAAGCAGAATACTTCTTTGGAATCATCCTTATACTCTCGACTTCGCCTTCGGCATCAAAATTTGCCGTTATGATGTGATTATTTCTAAATCTTGTCGATGTATTACTGACTCCATTAGCTGTTGTTGAAGTCCTAACCTCTACCCGGTATTCTTCTGCAAGCATCGTATAGCTACCATCTTTCTTATAGATTACGTCACGAAAAATGAACTCATCATCCAATCCTTCGTCACCACTTCTGCGATCCCTAGAAGTATTCTGTGTTCCGAAACTTTCCAACTCTTTTCTCGTAAAGTTTCTCTTTTTAGCATATAGTACTTCTCCAGTTTCTGAGTCGAGCTTCAGGTAACTCACTCCCTGTATAGGACCTGACCGACTATCTCCGATCATTGCTGCACAAGCAATGTCTTTACCAAAAGGATTTCTGACAATTTTAATTCCCTTAATAAATCGATCCTTTAAATCAAGTTCATACTTATCATAGCCTTCTCCCGTAACCTTTACGATATTCACACTATACTCTGCCATTCTCGCAAAACTCTTCCTCCACGCACCTGAGCTCGCATTTGTATCAAAAATCTTGGCAGCAAAATACAGCTGATCTTTCGCTCCTAGCTCAAATGAAGTCGCTTCTACTTGTCTTTCCGATTCTGGAAATTTCACTTTATTATCCCATACTTTATTAAGGTCCGTATCAATTACAGCGAAGTAAGCAGAATAATCCTCCCTTGATCTATTCCTGTCCATCTCAGCAATAAAGAGAAGTCTAGAAGTATCTTGATTAACTTTCCATGTGACATCGGGAAGATCTCTAGAATTCTTGTATTTGAATTTCGCAATCGCTTTGGCTTTCCCTGCTTTTCCATTTAAATCAATAGGAACAGCGTAATATATGAGTTCATCATTTCTATTATCTCTTTTGTACTGAATCCAGATCAACTTTCCCTTGAAATACTGCATACCCAACGAAAAAACATTTCTATCTGCCACTTGATACTCCTTTGAAAAAACTTCTTTAAACTTCCTATCATACTTTGTCAAGTAGACGCTATTGCCAAAAGAAAACAAAGATGGACGTTCAAGGAAACCTACATAGTGACCAGAACTGTTGGAGTGAAGGTGACCTGTCAGCACCTTACTATCTTCGATTCGTATTTCAGAGCTCAACTCCAATTTGACATCTTGTGCATGAAGCGTGACTGCCAACAGTAGTAAAGTAGCTAGGATACTGAAAATTTTCATAATATTGTTCATGTTGTTTCATACAAAGAAAATCAATTCTCGGAAATAAATTGATCCATGATAAAATTTATATACACTCTTGTCTTTCTAATTTTGACTATCGGTAGTTCGTTTGGGCAAGATGATCTTGAAATTATCACCTTTGACGACGACGGACCTAGAACAAGTCGAAATATCGATCCTACTTTTCTTGTTATCAAAACGAATCCACTTTCGATGATTTCAGGTCGTCAATTTGTCGAAGTTGAATATCCGATTTTGGATTTTCTTTCAGTTGAAGGTGGACTTGGATTGACCTTTAATCCGGTTATTGGAAGTTTTCAAAATGTATATACTCAAATTTACAACGAGCTGACTACACCTGCATGTTCAAGTACCAATTTTGAGCCTGGTTTTGACATCTGTGATCAAGCTTTCTACAATGATTTCACTATCAGAAATACTAATCTCGGTGGATGGATCAGCACTGGCATCAAATTCTATTATTACAATACAGCTCCGGAGGATGCATATATCTCTTTAAACTTAAAGTACCACACCAATAATTACGATGTACTTCAAGCACAAGAAACCAATGTCTTTGTACGCGAACTTGATGTATATGCAGACGAGACTGTCCGTAATTTTGATTACTCAGTTCGTGCAGGTTTTCAAACCTTGTTCTCTCCCTTAACTACTGATGTTTTTGTTGGTGTTGGAATACGCTCCAGAAATGAGACTAGACTTGATATAGGTCTTGACCGAGAAACGAGTCTTATCACTAATAAATTTCAGACTTTATCTAGCTCAACTATCTTGCTTGAAGCTGGAATCAGAATTGGACTTGAAGTTACTAGGCCGGCTAAAACCTCTTCGAAGAAAAAGAAGAAGAAAAAGAAGCGTAGAAGACGAAGGTAAATTGGAAAAGTATATTCATACTGCTGTAAATCTAGATCATGTTAGTATGACCTCGACCTTTCAAGGACGTAATTTCCTAAATGCTTAATCGAGACTTCAGTTTCGATGATATGTTTGGCGATTCTCAGATACTTCATCTGGCATGATTCCCAAGCTAAGATTATATCTTCGAAAAGTAATCTATTGTAGAATTCTACAATGACGTTCTCGACCCCTCAGGGTTGTGATCTACGCAATGCGGAGCATGTTTGGCATTTTATAACTCCGCATTTTGCATCGGATCTGTGTTATGAGGTTTGAAAGTGCAATAAAATTAGTGTTTTTGTGAATGGTTCATATACATAGATATGGTGACTGAATGCAAACAAATCAAACAAACTGTTTTGCAGCAGTTTCAGACCGCAATAGATTATCTAATGCATAATGCGGGTTAAATCACCGCAGCAAGCGTGACACCTTTTCAAGGGATTGATCATTCAGTAGTCTAATCCATACCACCAATTATATGCCTAATCTTCCCTTCCGCCTTCTGAATTTTGTCATTCACTTTCTTAAAAAACATTCTTCTGTGTCGCTCATCTCTTGCAGATATTCCTGATGATTTATTGATGATATTTGATATCCATTTCTTGGAGTATGTGCCAAACTCTGATTGTTGTGTCCGGATAAAGTTTGGTCCATCGTACTTGATAAAGCTAAATGTCATCTCACCTGAGTCAAATAGCAAAGCATCCGTTCCATCATGAAGCTCGTTGTAATATACTTCGATCGTTGAATTGGTAGCGAGGGAGTTATTCATCACTTTCCTACCCGTTTGGCAAAACGATTGAAGTCTTGCACTCATTTTTTTGACATCTTCGATCAAGGTAAGCGCATCTTCGTTATCAGAAAAACTACCCAACTCCAAAAAGTATTTAATCTGTTGTAGTATAGGTGTAAATAGATCTATTGTCCAAATTTCCGTGGAATTCATGGAATAGTACTCATCACCTATAACTTGTGTCTTGTTATGAATATCTTGATCGACTTCCTTTGAACCGAGGGAAAATTGCTGTTCATGATTACCAAACTGCCAAAATGTTTGCTTCCAGTAATAAAGCTTGAAATGATACAGATTTGGAAAGCTTGCATAATGAAAGAGTGGAATTTCATTTCCGATCGACGTAGTTGTCAAGTTTGGAAGTTTATTTAGATGTTTCAAAACTTGAACGACGTTCGTAAGATACTGATCATAACTGCTAGGTAATTTCCTTAGCGCATCAGAAGTAAAGGTAACTCTGGAGTAATGGGGTAAGATATATTGATCTAATGAAATACTATAGATTTTAGCTAATCGCTGAGCTTCTGACATTGTAAGAAGGATCTTCCCGCTGATCCGGTTATACGCAGCAGTACTTGCAAGATTCAATTCATTCTGCAGAAGTTCGACCAAATTTGATTTACTTCCTGATCTTGTAATCAATTCATCAACAAAAAGATCCTGAAATGACGGAATATGAGAGTTTGTCATAGTTGTTTTTATTTCTGTGAAGAAATACCCTGTTTATTATTCCTCATATAGTGCAAATAATATGCCATATCTTCTAATAATTCCTCATATAGCGGAATTTAAATTTGTTTTTATTGAAATAAGAAAAACTTAAGCTTAATTTCGGCTTTATATTTGTAGTATGATATGTTAGTGAATGCATTTTACATATTATATAATATTTAATGTATTTTTATACAAATTGTCTATTACCGGGACTATGATTACTTGCAACTTTAAACTTAAAAAAACATGAAACAGATACTATTTTTACTCACCACGCTTGTACTTTTTTCATCATTATCTTGCGAAAATGATCCTACAACCACGATTATCGAAGGACATGTACTGCAGAAAGAGTCACTCGCACCCATAGCAAATGCTAAACTTTTGATATATCAGGATTACTCCAAGGGAGTATTTCAAGGAATTGTAGAATGGCCTATTGATACCGTCCTTACCAATAATGATGGTTACTTTAAGTGGGAAACAGATATAGATCCCTACAACGATACCTACTCGACGAATGGTGCATTTTTTATTAAGCGCGTCGATGCCTCACATCATTTTGGAATCGTAAATAACGGAGAGGTAAGCAAATCTGTTTATCATCTTGATCACCACAAGACAGAAATCATCATGACACCACATGCGTATCTGCGATTGCATGTCGAGGATGTGGAAGAGATAGAAGGCAGCTATTGTCGAGTATGGGGAGACAGATTTAATGATATTGATGATCTGTACGGTGAGAGTTTGAATGATGTTTTTATAGTTGGAGGGAATACGACCACAGTCATCAATTATAAATTCAATTCAATTCCTGGCTCAGCGATTCAAGATAGCTTTTACATCCCAGCATTAGATACGCTTGATTATTTTCTAAAGTACTAACTCAATTATATTTATTAACCAACAACGAAAAACCCTGCCCCCAAAGTAGGCTATTTCAAAAATCGATTTATCATGAGAATTAAAAATTTACTCATGAGTCTATGCATGTGCATAGGACTCATCCAGAACCTTTATGCCCAAGAATTTCCTTCTACCTATGAAATGTACGACATCTATTATACAAATTGTCTATTACCGGGACTATGATTACTTGCAACTTTAAACTTAAAAAAACATGAAACAGATACTATTTTTATTCACTACGCTTGTACTTTTTTCATCATTATCTTGCGATAATGATCCTACAACCACGATCATCGAAGGACATGTACTGCAGAAAGAAACACTTAATCCTGTCGCTAATGCAAAATTGTTAATCTATCAAGAATATAGTAAAGGGCTATTTCAAGGGTTTGTCGAATGGCCAATTGATACAGTTGTGACAGACGAGCAAGGTCATTTTCGTTGGGAAACAGACATAGATCCTTATAACAAGACGTACAACTCACTAGGTGCTTTTTTTATCAAGCGAGTTGACGCTCCTGATCATTTTAAAATAGTCAATAATGATCTTGTTAGCCGTCAAGTTAGACACCTAGAACACCGTAAAACAGCAATCATCATGACACCACATGCGTATCTGCGATTGCATGTCGAGGATGTGGAAGAGATAGAAGGCAGCTATTGTCGAGTATGGGGAGACAGATTTAATGATATTGATGATCTGTACGGTGAGAGTTTGAATGATGTTTTTATAGTTGGAGGGAATACGACCACAGTCATCAATTATAAATTCAATTCAATTCCTGGCTCAGCGATTCAAGATAGCTTTTACATCCCAGCATTAGATACGCTTGATTATTTTCTAAAGTACTAACTCAATTATATTTATTAACCAACAACGAAAAACCCTGCCCCCAAAGTAGGCTATTTCAAAAATCGATTTATCATGAGAATTAAAAATTTACTCATGAGTCTATGCATGTGCATAGGACTCATCCAGTACCTTTATGCCCAAGAATTTCCTTCTACCTATGAAATGTACGACATCTATATTTCATCTGATCTATATAGGATCAGTCGAGATTATGTCCATCATGACAAGGTTGTTTTTAGGGCTCCATATTATAACAAAATAGCCGAAATCCCATGCAATGAGGGATATGGCGAAGTTGCTGAAACTTATACATCTTCCAAACAATTGTATGTCGTATTTGATGGTCAAGAATATCCGCTAGAGCCAAATGGTCACGTGACAATAGAAGCTGACGCTGGATTTTACAATGTCGATTTCAAGTACGAGTTTATTTCAGCAGAGTGCGAAACATCACTGCAAACATCACATTCAATTCAAGTGAAACAACATCCTGAAGGTTTCACTTACCTGCAACCTGATGATGTATGGGAGATTGAATTGCCTGAGTTGTATGAACCTCCAGTTGTCAATCCTTATCCTGCAAATAGTTCATGGGCGAAATATAATGAGCCATCTCAGGGAAAAGCCATTGCTACAATTAAACTAGGAGATGGTAACTCTGAGTTGA
Source organism: Saprospiraceae bacterium (assembly GCA_965658745.1). Taxonomy (GTDB): domain Bacteria; phylum Bacteroidota; class Bacteroidia; order Chitinophagales; family Saprospiraceae; genus JAHDFB01. The sequence goes on from CBFHTK010000003.1 coordinate 142,370, forward strand.
CTAGACCGCTCATTTTTGTTGATGGTGTAGATTTTGCAGAAACTGTGGTTATTGACCCGAATATCGGAAAGCCTGTACGGTATGGAAGTACAGGTTGGGAGAATGTAAGTCAAGGGCTATTATCTGGTGTAGTTGAAAATTTTGAGGATGAGCTTTTCAAGGATTATCCAAAAGCACTTACTGCATTAAGAAATGATCAAACACAATATGGAGAAGCTAACTATGATATAATTCTTGTAGAATTTCTAGACGGCGCTGATTATATTCAGAAGTGCGCCAAGCTGCTGCAAGAAGTAATCAAGAAAGTAAATGAAGAGAAAGTGTGTGGTTATGATAATGTACTTCTAGGACTCAGCATGGGAGGTCAAGTTTCTCGATTTGCTCTATCCTACTTTGAAGCAGCAGGCATTGATCATGGATGCCGTGAGTACGTTAGTTTTGACTCGCCACATATTAATGCCAATATTCCACTAGCTGTTCAAGCCTTTGTATATGCTGGTGCAAAATTTCAAAACAGTGAAGCCGCACAACAGAGTTGGCATGCACTCAATCGTCCTGCTGCTGCTCAGATGTTGAAGTATAATCTGATGGCTGAACTTGAGAAAGGAACGATAGAGTATAATCATACGGTCGAAAATTTCTCCTTTCTACAGTTTGACTTAGTGGTTACAGAGAGTTCTTTACCGTTTGCGGAATCATTCCCAAAGATAGCTCAACTCAGAGCGCAGTTTTACAACGAACGTAGCGAGCTATCGTTACCCAAAATGACCTACAACGTTGCGATCGCAAATGGTTCTGCTTTTGGGCAGTCGCAACCCGGAGATATATGCCTAGCTGCAGTACATAATGAAGCAGATCAGTCATTGGTATTACCACCTGTGCCACTAATCTCCTTGAGCCTGGCAGAAGCCATCAGTGCATACCTAACAGATAAATATGAAGATGATCTTCTTCGAGTAGAATTAAATGCCGCGGGATCAGTAGCAGAGAATATTTTTGTTTTTAACTACATCAATCAAGACGATTACAGTTTTAACAAAATTCATATTTCCAATAGTCCGCAATTGGAGGAACTCGATTTAGCGCCAGGATGTATGAGAAACGATATTAAGGGGATAAAGGAAGAGTTGGAATTACTTGTTGTGGACAATCCTGTTGACAACCCTTTGGGTGGAGGTTGGTTTTCAGAAATATTCGTTGATTTTGATCTCTCGTTGTCTTGCGGATTGGAGAACACCACTTTCATGAACACGGCTTCGACTCTAGGGATAAAGACTGATGATTATTTGATGGATCTTAATGATGCATTGAAGGAAGATCTAATACGATCCCCCTTCGACGCAATTTTCTATCCTGCTCTAGATCAAGATAACGAACCTCACGTAGAGGTCAACGATGACAATCGCAGCTTTCTACTACAGAAAGTAAACGAGAACATCATGAGATTTCCTTCAGATTTGTCATTGCCGACCGATGAGCACGGAAGCAAGTACAACTTTGCGCATCAATTTCATAGATTGAATAGTATTACCCTTAATAAAAATGGTGTATTAGCTATTAACGATATAGGTTTTACAGGATTCATAGACGTTGATCCGCAGAGTCACGCTAATTCTGAATTTCACGATGTCGTATCAAGTTCTTCAACATGCAGTGAAACCACAGTGACCATTAATAATGGAGGAAGAGTATCCTTGGGAGCTGCAACAAATCATTTCAGATCAGGTAATCTATTGTTATCTGCCGGGTCTGATATGGTTGTAAATAATGGAGGACAATTGTTTGTGGAGAATAAATCTCAACTTCGCATTGCTGAAAATTCACAATTGTTACTAAATCCGGGATCTAACTTTAGAATAAATGGTGAAGAATCCGAATTAAAGCTTGATGGTAAGCTAGTAACCACAGGAGACGTTACGATTCAAGTCAATGGAAAAATAATCATTGAAGAAAATGGAATTCTGGAACTAGGCTCAAATCTTCAGACTGAGATGTCTGAGGAATCAAGGATAGAATTGAAAGGATTATTGCATACAACCGGAGACGTGACCATCGATATGGGGGGAACATTTGTAATCCATCCGTCAGCCATGTTCGAGCTCGGAGGAAAACTAACCATCAATGGGCAAGATATTTCATCTGACTTACTATCAATTGCAGGACATCACGTCATCGACCAATCACTGGACATTAACAATGGGACGATAACAATGGTAGCGGATGCTCAGATTGAAGTGGTATCATCACCTTCCGGCTCGCAAAATACAGTGAATTTACAGTCCGTAATATTGGAGCAAGAAGGGATGCATAGTGCTTTTGGATCAAGGTTTAAGTTCAGAAATCTTGAATCTATAACTATCGATGATTTCGTTGCCAAAGATATGCCCAATAGCATAGTTGTCGACATGCAGCAAGTTAGCAGTATAGAATTATCAAACTTAAATTTCACTAATTGCTACAAACCAATACAAGCAAAAAATATCCATCAACTAACTTTGGAAGAATCACAGTTCACTTCTATTCCTGTAAGTTCGACTGGTGGAAATTATGAAGGGTTTAATGGAGTAGCATTATCAAATATTAATACCGTACAACTTTTAAACTGTTCATTTAACGGATTTGGCGAAAATATAGGCAATACAGACTACCTATATGCTTTGGAGCTTATTGATTGCCCTCAAGTAGATATTGCCGATTCTGAATTCACCAATAATAAGACAGGAATTAATGTGCCGCAAGATTCTGATCAACAGAATATTACAAACCTGTTTATTACAAATTCCCTTTTCCAAAATAACTACGCTGGAATAGAAATGTATGGCTTCGCTTCCGATGCTGTCAATATTAAATCGAGTGGATACCTCAACATGGAATGTGTCAGAATGTTAGATAACTACTATGGAGTGGACGGTGAGGATATCTTATTACAAGCTGATTTCTACTTTGCTGATGAGCAGTCCACTGCCAATACTTTCAGACCAAAAAATAAAAATGAAGGTGGAGGCTCTCCTGTAACGTTTCACATCAACTATACAACATTTTCGTATAGTGATATCTATCTACGTGGAAATATATGGTATGACTTCGATGGAGCTGAGGCTATTGTAAATGCCGACGGAACTGCAGCAAATGTTATCAAATCTCCAGGAATTGACGGTAATACAGGACCAGTTGAATTACAGTGTGCTTCTATTGCACTAGATGATGACTGTAAAGGATGCTTCCAACAAGAAGATGACGATGATTGCACTCTTAAGATAGCTGAAGAGAACACAAACATTGCATCAATCTATCGCGATGCAAATTCAGCAGTCCGAAATAGAGATTTTGCGCTAGTAGAAGCGATCTTCGAACCTTTATCCACGATTGCTAATGATAGTTCGATTAGTGGATTGGCATCCAAATGTGATTATCAGACACATATTGCACGTGTTTTTGCCCTTCCAAGAGAAAATGATACGAATTGGGAAATTGGTGGAAGAAGTAAAGCAGAAGTTGAATACGCAGTTGTTCCCAATCCAAGTTCTGAATCCATTATGCTCGAAGGTCTTCCTACAACCGACATCATGATCGTTTCAAGTGCTGGTCAAATTCTCATGCATTTTGAATATCAAGAAGGAAGTACTGTTGATATATCGAATTTGCCAAGTGGACTGTATACGATTGTTTCAGCAAATACAAAATCAACTCAGCGTTTTATTGTAATGAAATAATAGTATGATTGAACGATAAGTTATCGAGAGACTGTCAACATGAGTGGCAGTCTCTTTTTGTTAATACACTAATCTGTTGAATGGTAATTTAGCTAAACTGATTTCATTTATCACTGAAATAACTTGTAGCGCCTGTGGAGCTGACACACAGTGTTACTATCTTCCTACAAAGGTTTCGTCTTCTGCGACTTCGGAATGGAGAAATAAACTATAATTGCTAGATACTTACTTCGTGCAGGTTTCTGACCTTGTAATACCATTTCAACTATAGAATGTCACTAATTTTTTGCTTGATTCTTCATCATATTACGCTGAAAAGCCTCGTGAGAACTATGGCTATCACTACATTTTTCAACTCATTTGATTTTGAATAACTTCAAAAACTTGTGCCACACCTTATAGTTGAACTGGTATAAAAAAAACTTCAGCTATCTATTGTTGAATTCTACAATGACGACCTCGATCCTTGAGGGTTGTGATTTACGCAATGCGGAGGAAAGGTTAAACCCGCATTATGCATTAGATAATCTATTCCGACCTAAAACGTCTGCAAAATAAGGCGCAAGCTGCATTTTGCTCACTCACCATAGTGGAGACTATGGATCCTTCGCAAAATCCCTTATTTTATGGACCTTTTAGCTCTCATTACAAAGATCTAATGTATAATGCGGGTTAAAAGTCCATGATCTTGATTATTCGGTAAAGTTCTGTAGCTATTGAACAAAAAAGCCGTCCCAGAAATGAATCTAGAACGGCTTTGTATTTTTATTGCTTTTGCTTTTATCCTTCTAATGCAGCTGCACCACCAACGATTTCCGCAAGTTCTTTTGTAATTGCTTCTTGACGTGCTTTGTTATATGTCTTCTTAAGCTCACCAAGCATTTCTTGTGCATTCTCAGTCGCTTTATCCATTGCAGTCATACGAGCACCATGCTCACCAGCTACGGTATCCAAAATGAATTTATGTAATGATGTCTGCAAAATAGACGGCACTAAATGCTCAAGAAGTTCAACTTTTCCTGGTTCAAAAATGTAATCAGAATTTGAAGTTTCTTCCTTTTCCTTTTTTGCTACAGCTAACTCTGTGGGCTTAGCTACCGGCAAATACTGAACGGCAATTGGTGTTTGAGTTGCAGCATTTCTGAATTTACTGTAGATCACTTGAATACTATCGTACTCACCGCTTTTAAATGCTTCCATAAGGAAATTCGCTACCTCAGCAATTTCTTCAAAATCTGGACTATTTGCAATCTCAACATAATCACGATTGAAATTACTATTCGAAAATCTTCTTTTGAAAAAATCCGCGCCTTTCTTACCTACAAATAGAAAATCAAGATTTCCCGCAGCTTCAACTTCCGAGAATTGCTCCTCAATTAGCTTATAAGCTTCTTTGTTGATATTCGTATTGAAAGCACCTGCAAGTCCTCTATTTGAAGTAACAACAACGATCAAGGCCTTCGTTACAGGTCTTTCAACACCATAAACAGTTCCACCGTCACCGTCAAGATTAGACAAAATGTTCTTCAACATGTGATCAAGTCTATCAGCATACGGACGCATCTGAGTAATAGCTTGCTGAGCCTTCCGTAATTTGGAAGCAGAAACCATTTTCATTGCTTTCGTAATCTGCTGGGTGTTTTTCACCGAACTGATCCTATCTCTTACTTCTTTTAATGCACCTGACACTTAAAATAGCTTTTATGTGATAGCAGTACTTCTAGAGTACTAGCTAAAAATAACGCCTTCCACCCAAAAGCGGAAGGCATACTTATTAATTATATTGAGCTGATAATTCACCTGCCAAAGCAGTTACAGCATTCACAGCATCCTCTGTCAACTTACCAGATTGGAAATCCTTCAATGCTTCAGGATGTCTCTTCTCAAGTGTTGAAAGGAAGTTTGATTCAAATTCTTTAACCTTATTGGTTGGAACGTTTTTCAAAAGTCCTTTGGTACCCAAATAGATAATCGCAACTTGCTTCTCAACTGACACTGGAGAGTACTGAGGTTGCTTCAAAATTTCCACGTTTCTTCTACCTTTGTCAAGTACTGACTGCGTAGCTGCATCCAAATCAGAACCGAACTTCGCAAATGCCTCTAGTTCACGGAATTGTGCTTGATCCAACTTAAGTGTACCTGATACTTTCTTCATAGATTTAATCTGAGCAGATCCACCCACACGAGATACAGAGATACCCACATTAATCGCTGGACGTACACCAGCGTTAAATAGATTTGACTCCAAGAAAATCTGACCATCTGTAATAGAAATTACGTTGGTAGGAATATATGCAGAAACGTCACCCGCTTGTGTTTCAATGATTGGAAGAGCGGTCAATGATCCACCACCTTTTACGATACCAGCTTTTTTCAAAGATTCTGGAAGGTCGTTCATTGTTTGAGCAAGTCCATCATCAGCGATGATCTTTGCAGCACGCTCAAGTAATCTTGAGTGAAGGTAGAATACATCACCAGGATATGCTTCACGCCCTGGAGGTCTTCTCAACAAAAGAGAAACCTCACGGTAAGCAACCGCTTGTTTTGACAAATCATCATAAATGATCAATGCTGGTCTACCTGTATCTCTAAAGAATTCACCAATACATGCACCTGAGAATGGAGCGTAGAACTGAAGTGGAGCAGGATCTGATGCAGAAGCCGAAACAATTGTTGTATATGCCATTGCACCATTATCTTCAAGTACTTTTGCAACCTGCGCAACAGTTGAAGCTTTCTGACCTGATGCAACATAAATACAGTGCACAGGCTCTCCTTTTTCGTAATATTCTTTTTGATTTAGAATTGTATCGATGGCAATCGCTGTTTTACCAGTCTGACGGTCACCAATAATCAACTCACGCTGACCTCTTCCGATAGGAATCATCGAATCGATCGCTTTTATACCTGTCTGAAGTGGCTCTGTTACTGGTTGACGATAGATAACACCTGGCGCTTTACGCTCGATAGGCATTTCGTAAGTCGTTCCAGTGATAGGTCCTTTACCGTCGATCGGCTGACCAAGTGGATTTACGATACGTCCAACTACACCTTCACCCACATTAATTGAGGCAATTCGGCTTGTTCTTCTTACCGTTGAACCTTCTTTGATCTCGTTACTTGCCCCCAAAAGTACAACACCAACGTTGTCTTCCTCTAGGTTAAGAACGATGGCTTGTACTCCATTTTCAAACTCCACCAACTCACCAGCTTGTGCTTTTGTTAATCCATAAACACGAGCGATACCATCTCCTACTTCGAGTACTGTACCTACTTCTTCTAGTTCTGTTTCCGATTTGAATCCTGATAATTGTTGTTTCAGGATTGCGGATATTTCATCAGGTTTTACATTAACCATTGTCTTAAATATTTACTTGATTATGTATATTAATTAGCCGGCTCATACGAACCACTAAATTGTTTCTTAAGTTCATCTAATTTATGCGATACACTAGCATCGTAAAGTCTATCTCCTATTTCGATAACAAAACCTCCGATAATAGAAGGGTCAACCTTTGTTTCGATCTCTAGATTATTCATTGTTGCAGTACTCTCAGTCAATTTCGCTTTAATAGAAGCTAACTCAGCGTCGCTTAAGGCCTTTGATGTAGTAATAAGCACTTTTGAAATACTCATTCTCTCATTGTAAAGCTTCACGAATTCACTTGAAATTTCTGGCAGATACATTTCACGACCTTTCTTAGTCATTAATGTCAAAAACGACATTGTGATCGGAGTGATTTTTCCGTCAAAAATTTCTTTGAGTATTGTTATCTTCTTTTCAGTATTGACGATAGGACTTTTCAGAAGCAAGTAAAAATCACGCTGTTCTGTTGCTTTTTGAAACCCCTTTACATCTTCTAGTACGCCATCAAGACTCTTCTGATCAACTGCGAGTTCGATCAAAGTCTTTGCATATCTAGCTGCTATAGTATTAACTGACATTAGTTAAGTTTAATATCGTCCACTAATTGACTTACAAAAGCTTGTTGATTTTTATCAGCAGCTAATTCTTTCTTAATCACTTTCTCTGCGATTTCAATTGCCATTGATCCAACTTGGTTCTTAACTTCTGTTAGTGCTTTTTTCTTCTGATTCTCAATTTCCAACATCGCGTTATTCAACAAACGATCAGTTTCAGCTTTCGCCTTCTTTTTTGCCTCATCTATAATAGAAGCTTTCGTTTCATTTGCCTCCTTCAGTACATTAGCTCTATCTTCTTGGGCTTTCGCCAAAAGAGCTTTGTGCTCTGCTTCCAAATTAGTGATTTGAGACTTAGCTTCTGCAGCTTTATCCAAGGCACTTTTGATATCCATGTCACGCTTTTTCAATGCGTCCTTGATAGGACCAAAAGCAAATTTTCCGAGCATTCCCCAGAATAGTAGGAAAATGATTGTCGTCCATAGAATTAGTCCTATGTCTGGTTTAATCGGTGAAAATTCTAATAAGTATAGCATGTATTAAAAATTATATCTTTTATATAATCGGACTTGCGTCCAAAATTGATTTTACTCACAATTTTGTGCTTGACACAATTAAGAATCAAGCAAATAAAACGTCGGGAGGGCAGCCAATCGCTACACATCCCGACATTATACATCTTAGACTCCTGCTACTAGGAATGCAAGAAGGATTGCAATCAATGCCGCACCCTCGATGAATGCTGCCATCAAGATCATGTTTGATCTGATGTCACCAACCGCTTCTGGTTGTCTTGCAATTGATTCCATAGCTTTTGCACCAATCCAACCGATACCAAGACCAGCTCCGATTACTGCTAAACCCATTCCTATAGCAACTATAGATCCTACCATTTTAAAATGATTTTATGTGTATAAAAAAATAAATTCAACTTCTTTAAATAATCAACCTTCGTCAATTACTTTTTATCAACTAGTGATGTTCAACTTCCTCAGTTGCAGCTCCTATATAAGAAGCTGTCAAAATCGTAAATACAAAGGCTTGAACTAGTGCAACGATAAGCTCAATTGCCATCATAAATAAAGTCAGTAAGGTAGAACCAACTGATGCACCTAGAGCTCCTCCTACATTCTGTCCACTATCTCCAAATATGAAGATCAAACTTACAAATACGACCAATACGATGTGACCAGCAGTAATGTTTGCGAACAAACGCAACATCAATGTCAAAGGCTTAATAAAAATTCCCATGATTTCAACTGGTATCAAAATTGGCTTCACAAACCATGGCACACCTGGAGCAGCTAACAAATGCTTCCAATAGTGTCCATTACCACTAATATTCGTTACCAGAAATGCAATGATTGCAAGAACCATTGTAACTGCAAGATTACCCGTCACGTTAGATCCGCCAAAGAATGGTATTTGACCAAATAGGTTAAGACCTAAAATGAAGAAGAAAATTGCTAGTAAGAGCGAAAAGTATTTTTCCCACTTGTTTCCTAAAAATGGTTTTGCTACTTCATCACGAATAAAGACCACAAAAGTCTCCATGAATGATTGCAATCCTTTTGGCTCCTTTCCTTCTCTTGTTTTGTAAGATTTTGCTACTCTTCTGAATACAAATCCTAAAAACAACGTTACCAGAATCATAGAAACAACATTCTTGGTTGGCGAAAAATCGTAAAACGATGTTATTCCACCACCAAATAATCCTGCGTCCGCAGTACTCTTATTTTGAATTCTGTATAGTTCGTTGAAATCACAAACGTACATCACTTCCTTCTTCTTTCCTTTTGCATCGATTTCCTCTTTTGGAACAAATCCAGCAATTTTTACTTCACCATTTGGGAAATTTTGTCCTGGAGCAACGCGTTTCAATGAACCCTCATGAAGTACATAACCGTTGTATGCTGCATGACCATCTCCATGACCTAGAAGATCAGCTTTAAATTTGGCAGTGCTAAATAAGTCAAGTCCACCATCGTTTGAGTAAGCGATTACCGGTAGCGGCAATTGGAGGGGTCCAATGCTATAAACGTTTGCGTCACCGATGTGATGCATTGCAGTTTTACCTACTTCAAAAGAATGATCAACTTCCACACCGCAGATTACTTCACTATGCCCATGATGACTATCGCCATGAGCTTCTGCACCATGATCATCATGCGAATCCGCAGTGGCTGAATGGGTGTCGTGATCGACCGTACTATGGTCGTGATTTTCGTGAGTACTGTGGTCGTGCCCTTCGTGTCCGTGATCCTGTGCAAAAACTGCTGATTGAGAGCAGATTAGGAAAACGAATAAGAAATTGAATATAATAATCTTACGCATGTATAGATTGCCTTTTCTGAAATTCAGCGCAAAGATAGAGAAATTAATTGTTTATAAAACAGTAGAATGTAGCTTTTTGAATTGCCTGAAAATATATTTTAGGGGCTTAGTTCAAAGTTAAATTCGGAATGGCTCAAAAACGGCTATTAAAAATTTTGGGATTAGCTTGTAATACAGCAATCGTTTGATTGCATTGGGGAGTTTCATAAAATATCTACGAATAATTTAGTTCCTCAATTAGACGGTTATTGTTTCACGCAAACTTGACAAAATACCTGACATAGAAACTCTTTGATTTGTTTCAGAACAAGTACTTAGATTCGGTCTCTACATATCAACTAAACTAGACACCATTAGAAGCGATCAGATCTTCTCTAAATTCAGGTAATTCAAAGAAAAACACGAAGTAAAGAGGGGACAAAAAGTCTAGTGATTACACTAATAAGTAGAGAATTACTTAGAAGTTAATCACCAAACACATGAAACGAGTCAAAAAGCTACAAGAAAAAGGTTTCTACATCCTTGAAGCCAAAAATGCTGCCAACACACACTTTATTGAAAACGAGCGAGAAGTTGATCAATTCTTAATATTCGCCAACAGTCATTTTCGAGAATTTGTAGATATCTACGACTACTGCATTACACCTACTGGATGGCATCTCTTAATTAGAATCAAGAATTCGTCCGCGATTATCAGTGCATATGAAACCATCCAGCATCGCAGGAACAAAACTGCAAGGCTCCAGAATGTCAATTTGATTCTTAGCAATCAAGTTAGGATGCTGAGACTTCGCATGACGCGGTGGACAAATAAAAAGCGGGGTCGAAAAGGTAACGCATCCATGCAAGTGTTTAGGAAGTATATTCTGGACACATTGGAAGAAGGTCTTGAGCATATCCAAAATGTCAGGAATCAAGGAATCAATTTGGAACAACCGTTGGAAAAATATCAGGCATTGGCTGACAACTATGAAATAAAAGATTATGATCATCAGGTTAAACAAAAAATGAGTAGTAAAAATCGTGTGGGTAAACGTAGTAGCTTTTTGAAATGCTTACGACTTGGAGATTATGCTATGACGCATTTGGAAAAGTGGATAAAAGCAACGCTGGAAATGCATTCAATGGGTGATGAGAGTGCTTTTGTGATGCGTGTATAACGGAACGTAAGTGGTTGAAAAAAAGAGAGTAGTGGCATTCATGCGATAAATTTACAGGAATTAAATAAATCTACCACCTTGAATCGCAAAACACCTAGCAACCCTCAAATTTTCCAGCCAATCAGCTCGTTCGGACCCCCGATTCATACTCTTTCCAAAAATCACCACCCCATACTTCTTGCAAGCAATCAAGAAGACTAGTCTATCTATGACATCAACCAAACCAACTACATTCAATTCAGACCAAAATCACTTTTTGGGCTTAAACCCAATCTCCTTTTCCAACTGTAAGAGCCGCCATCGTCCTATACGGTGCATATTAAGCAAAACAATTCAACGTCTCAAATAAATACTTTGTCATACCAACTTCTCAGAAAAATCAAAAAACTTCCAAAAAAAGGGAACGAAACTACTCGTTGATTACACTAATAAGCAAAGACACTCATGAAAGAAGCACTCTTACACTATGTTTGGAAAACAAAGTCGTTTTCTTACAGCGATCTTTACACAACAGAAGGTGAATCCTGTAAAATCGAAAATTTTGGAATCTACAATGAAAATGCCGGTCCTGATTTTTTGGAAGGCAAAGTAGTCATCGATGACACAAGGTGGGCAGGACATATCGAAATGCATATTTTGAGCTCAGACTGGATTAAGCATTCTCATTCTGAAGATCCAGCATATCACAATGTAATTCTTCATGTAGTGTGGGAAGAGGATCAGATCATTTATCGTTCCGATGGAAGCAGAATACCTTGTATTGAAATGAAGTTCCTTATTTCCGATTTCCTAATTGAAGGATATCAACGATTTATGAGCAGAACAAACCGAATTCCTTGCGCGGAAGAAATTGAAAAAGGCGATCATGAGCTTTTCTATTTTCATTTAAACAGAATGTTGATTGAAAGACTTGAGACGAAAGCCTATCCATTGGCACTTGAACTGGAAGATAATAAGATGGATTGGTCTCAATTGCTCTTTCTACTGATTGCCAAAAGTCTTGGCTTAAGAGTTAATGCTAATGCGATGGAAAGCTTGGCGCGAAAAACGCCTTACAAACTCCTCTTGAAGCACCGAGACAATCTTCATCAACTCGAAGCTTTACTATTTGGACAAGCTGGAATGTTGGGCGGTGATCATAATGATGAATATCCACTTGCTTTGAAAAGAGAATACAACTTCTTGTCAAAAAAATATCAATTGAATCCTTTGACAGGAGTACAGTGGAAGCTACTGCGAATGAGACCTGTTGGTTTCCCGACAATTAGAATCGCTCAACTTGCAGATCTTTACTTCCTAAAGGATAATTTACATCAAGACGTGCTAAAGTCAGAATCTATTCAGGATCTAGAAAGACTGCTGACTGCTCAAGCTTCAACGTACTGGGATCAGCATTACCTGTTTGACAAGGAATCGGACTTTCTTAGTAAGCCAATAGGAAAAGACAAAAAGCACAGTATTATTATAAATGCAATTATCCCTTTTCTTTTCGCATATGGTCATCATCGATCAGAAGATCGATATATCCAAAAAGCTCTTGATCTTCTTAACCAATTAGCTCCTGAGAAGAATGCAATAGTTAGACTTTGGAATAAACTCGGAGTACAACCTGACACCGCGTATCAGACTCAGGCATTGATACATCTGTACAAATCATATTGCTCACAAGGAAGATGCCTACAATGCCCTTATGGTAACCACGTCCTTAAAAAGATAAGCAATGCGGTATTTCTAGAATCGCAAACAAAATATGCGAGTTAAACAATTAGCTGCCGTCTCTATATCACGAAAATCAAATAGAATTTATCTAAGATAACTGGCAAAACCACAAATATGAACTTTGATAGAAACTGCCACTTATCCAAGCATTCTCTAAACTAGTCGCTTTTACCAATTGCTTTGTAGATAAGCTAGCTATTTCTGTGCTTATTTATTGGCCTTAACGTTATATTTCTAACTATTTTATATTTTCGCTTTATAATTAAGAACCGATGAAACATATTTTTCTAGGAGTACTTGCATTTGTTATGCTTTTGTCTGTTCAATCATGCAATATTGATGCGTGCATAAACAAGAGCTATTTTGTCGCTACCTATAATAATTTCATGAAGGATCTTGAGAAAAATCATGAAAATTACACAGAAGCAGATTGGAAGTCGAAAGACTCAAAAATTGAGCAATTTGTCAATGATTGTTATCCAGAACTAAAAATGAGTCTTACAGGTGAGGAAAAGATGAATTTTTGGACAAAGTATGTTAAATATATGATTATCCGACATGGCTCAGGAGCGTTAAAAGAAATTGAACGAGCAGATCAAGCATCAACGGTTGATATTTATGACGAAATAATCGAATCAGTTGATGAAGTCGACCTACAGAATATGCTCAAAGAAATGTACGGTGAAGATATAGAAGAAGCGGTTGATGAAGTTTTAAACCAAATAAACAACTGGGGAGAAAAACTGAAAGACTGGTTAAAAACAAGAGAAAATTAATGTATGACATTATTCTAAGTTTTATTACGGCTTTTGCCTTAACATACTTAGCTATTCCTTCCATAATAAACATCGCCAAAAAGAAAAATCTGGTTGATGTCCCTGGTGATAGAACCAGCCATGACGAGATTACGCCGTCATTGGGAGGTATTGCCATTTTTGCAGGTATGATATTCTCAATCGTCATGTGGACACCTTTCAAAGTCTTCGGTGATTTACAATATATACTTGGTGGATTCATTATCATATTTCTGATAGGAGCAAAGGATGATATTTTACCGATGAGTCCAAGTCGGAAAATGCTTGGTCAATTACTTGCTGCATTTATTCTTGTCTATAAAGCTAATATTCGACTGACAAGTTTCTATGGCATCTTTGGAGTATATGATATCCCTGTAGTTTGGAGTATTCTAATAACGATATTTACCATTCTTGTCGTAATCAATGCATTTAACTTAATTGACGGAATCAACGGTCTATCTGGTGGAGTTGGTAGTTTAATAGCCCTTGTGCTTGGAACTTGGTTTTTCCTTGTTGACAGTATGGGACTAGCAATTATCTCATTTTCATTAGTTGGAGCAGTAGTTGCATTCTTACGTTACAATGTCACACCTGCAAAAATATTTATGGGTGATACTGGTTCACTTCTATTGGGGTTAGTCTGCGCAATATTAATTATCCAATTCATAGAAATGCATCGAATAATTCCGAATGATAAGTACTATTTTAGGGCAGCACCTGCCGCAGCAATTGGTATCATGATCTTACCGCTTTTTGATACATTTCGAGTTTTTATGATGCGCGCGATTCGTGGAAGATCACCTTTTAGTCCTGACCGAAATCATATACATCATTTGTTGATTGACACAGGACTCTCCCACATGCAGGCTACGTTTGTCTTGTTAGCTGTAAATTTGTTATTTATTGCAATGGTCATGAAATTTCAATTTCTTGGCAATATGAATTTACTTATACTTGTCTTAGGTTCAGCGACTGCATTAACTGCTATTCTCTACATTATTTCAAAAAGGAAGAAAGCTCAAAAAATTGCAAGCTAATGAAGCTTAGTTACATATTCATTTTTCTAGGTGGAGGATTAGGAAGCATGTGTAGGTATGCACTGAGTGATTGGTCAAATCAGAAATTTCAAACTGATTTTCCCATCGGTACTTTTTTAAGTAATATGATTGCAAGTTTGGCCTTTGGCTTAATTGCAGGTTATATGGTTAAGAACTCGATTTCTGAGCAGCTCAGTCTATTCCTACTCGCTGGATTTTGCGGTGGATTTAGTACTTTTAGTACGTTCTCAAAGGAAAACTTTTTCTTATTACAACAAGGTCAGTATTGGCTGCTTTCAAGTAATCTCTTGCTCAGCATAGCGTTTGGTATATTGTGTTTCTTTGTAGGTTGGATTATTATGCGATAAGTCATTTTGGAGCTTGCCAGTTATCCTCTTTTTCTACTATGAATCTTGAAAATAGTTCTTCTTTATACCACTTTAGATTTCGAGTCATTTCTATAGCTTTCTTATGTTCCTTAGACTGATAAGCATATTTCTTTACATCCTCAATTGAATTCCAAACACTAAATGTAGCCATCTGAGTCACCGGAACTTCACCTATACCTTTTGTAAAAAGTAGCCCCTCTTGATCAGCAATAGGTTTACTAGATGTAGGAACATATTTCCAAAAAGACCTCAACTTGCTCAGTTTTATGGTTGCTCGTGTAATGACCGCTATTGGAAACCGATCTGAAAAGGCGGTGGATGTTTTGCGAAAGGGATTTGATCCTGACCATGTTCCATGAGCATGTAAATTACGTAAGAAATACGTATGAATAGAGCTTGCTTTTGATTGATAATCTTTGAAAACTTGACTGTCAATAAACTTATCTGCCGAAGTCTCATTTTCCCACACTATAAGCAGTGCATAGGTTGAAAAATCTGGCCAAGGATTAAAACCATCTCCTTTCCCACTTCCCATCAATTTGTAAAACTCGATTCCTTCAATTTCCCCAATCTTGGCATGTGCAAATTGCATCATTTTGAAGCCCCACCATTTGGGCCCAAAGCCCTCAAATGAAAAGAAAGATAAGCTTGTAACTTGATCTCCCATCTATTTGATCCTAATTACATGTCCGTCAAATTCAACCACATCATTTGCACGGAGTTTTCTTCTCACACGCATCTCAACTTCATCGTTAACTAATGCCTCCCCGTGCAATATTCTGATCTTTGCCTCACCTCCTGAATTTACCAAATTCTTCAATTTCAACATCGAATTCAATTCGATAAAATCACTTCCATTCAATTCGCAGATAATCTCTTCCATAATCATGTTTCTTGTGACACTTCAACAAGTATAAGTCCAAAGTGATTGAAAAAAATCCTAATTTCAGTAATACTTTTCAAAAAGTCAGTGTTAAATCCATATAGATGGTAAATTTGAATGTATGTATAGTTTGCAATTGAGTAAAATAGTTTCAGGAATTGTTGTCTTTATAACAGTTTTTGCTTCTTTGGGTCAAGCCCAAAAGGTAACAGTCTCACCTGAACTTCTGCTCAGAGATGATTATTCCTTTGCACTACTAGGTCAAGTTGACGACAAGATCTTGCTAGTACGAAATAAAGGTTATACTCAGACACTTTCAATATTTAATAGCGGTCTAGGATTCATTCAAGAAATTCCGATGGACTTCGAAGATCGTAAAGTAAACATTATCGGTTTCGTTACTTCTGAACATGATTTCAACTGTTATTATTCTTTCCGAGACGATACTAAAGAGTACAT
The DNA here is from genome assembly GCA_965658745.1 of Saprospiraceae bacterium. Taxonomy (GTDB): domain Bacteria; phylum Bacteroidota; class Bacteroidia; order Chitinophagales; family Saprospiraceae; genus JAHDFB01. The sequence goes on from CBFHTK010000003.1 coordinate 158,782, forward strand.
TAAATCTGTAAAGCTGAGCTCAAGTGGTGAGCAATATTTTCAAGACACTGTCTTTGTAAGGGAAAATGTTTTTCTTTCTGAATATTATCAGTTCTCAGGTTCAGACGATGATCGCTACATAGCAATTCATAATATTATCGATGAGAGTACACTCCAATTAATACTATATGACAATCAAGAAATGGAGAAATTGTACGAAACAAAATTGATCGTTCAAGATGTTTCCATGCGCAGAGATCTGAGGGGAATCGAAGTTACAAACTCTGGCAAATTGGCTGTCTTATTCGAAAAAAACAATAATAGCTACAGGAAAGAAAGACACCACTATCGCATGGTAACCCTCGACAAGTCAGGTAAAGTTGTAGATATTCGAATAAATTTACCTAAAAAATTGACAGTTAGCGCTGCCTTGATTAGCAACAATAAATCAAATGATTTTAATCTTGTAGGTCTTTACGGTGAGAAATTTGATAATATGAGCGTTGGTTATTTTGTGTACGAAGGTGATAGTATCCATACTATTCCATTTCCTGACGAAATGCTCGATGCGATATCTATCGGATCAAAGAAAAAATTGGAGGGAATCGAGGATTATGGACTCCACGAAGTTATCCTTCGAAATGACGGAGGATACATCTTCGTTATGGAATCAAACAAAGAGTTTTATCGTTCCACATCTGGACCTAGAGGAATGAGAGGGGGCTATCGAGGTGGCATCACAGATTATTACAATGAAGATATTCTTGTGATGAGTATCAATCCCTCTGGAAAATTCAATTGGAATACTATACTTCCTAAAAAGCAATTTAGTCAAGATGACGAAGGTATCTACTCCTCGTTTTTTGTGTTTCAGACACCCTCTCTTTTACGTTTAGTTTATAATGACGAAATCAAGAATAACAACACGGTTTCTGAATACATAATCAACCCTGCCGGAGTGTATGAACGTAATTCTGTACTTAGCACGGCTTATCAAAAGCTTAAGCTACGCATTCGATCGTCAATTCAAGTATCGCCAACAAGTTACTTACTTACAAGCGAAAGGAACAATCGATTAAATATCGTTAAGATCGAATATTAGCAAAGGATAAGAAATCTGAAACATGAAAAAAATCGAACACATCGGTATAGCAGTAAAAGATCTTAAAGCAGCGAAAAAAACATACCGCAGCTTACTTGGAGTCGATTCATACAAAGACGAACTTGTCGAAAGTGAAGCGGTGATGACTTCGTTCTTCCGCACTGGACCAAATAAGATTGAGCTCTTAGCTGCTACAGATGAATCTTCAGCTATTCATAAATACTTAGAAAAGAATCGTGAAGGCATTCATCATATTGCATTTGCAGTAGACAACATTCTTGAAGAAATGAAACGTTTGGAAAGAGAAGGCTTTCGACTACTAAATAAAGAACCGAAGAAAGGAGCGGATAACAAATTGATATGCTTTGTGCATCCCAAGGACTCAAATGGTGTCCTAATCGAGTTATGTCAGGACATTCCACCGGAAAATTGATCAATGGCTTGTGGTGTTACTGATTTTATCAGTATTTATGTAGACTTCTTTTTGCATAACCCAAGCAATTTCTATGAAATTTCACTATTTATTAGCTTTCCTACTTCTAGTAACTTTTGCAAATAATATAAGTGCTCAAGAGCTCTACCATCGAGTACGTGTAGATCTTCACGATAAAGATATTACGAAACTAGCTGCACTAGGAGTGGAAACGGATCACGGTCATTTGGCTCTTGGCCGTTATCTTGAAAATGACTTTTCAGAGAAAGAGATTCAGTCCATTAAAGATGCTGGATTCAAAACCAAGATTTTGATTTCAGATGTAAGTTCATTCTATGCTAAACAGCTAGGTGAATCTCTGACCAAAGTTCCGAATGGACTCTGCTTCGATGGTACGGCCTATAGTAATTACGTTACACCTGATAATTTCACCTTGGGGTCAATGGGAGGCTATTATACATACGAAGAAATGCTCGATATTCTTGACGATATGTATATAAAGTATCCCAACTTAATCTCTGTCAAATCTCAAATTTCAGATTTCGAAACCCATGAAGGACGCCCGATTTATTCATTGGTAATCTCGGATAATCCAGGCGACCTTTCCGAAGACGAGCCACAGACGTTGTACACGGCCCTTCATCATGCCCGAGAGCCAAATTCTCTCATGCAGACGATATACTACATGTGGTATCTTCTCGAGAACTATGAATCTGATCCCATTATTAAAGAAATTGTTGACAACACGCAACTGCATTTCATTCCTTGCATTAATCCTGACGGATACATTTACAATCAGACCATTGCCCCTGAAGGTGGCGGACTATGGCGTAAGAATAGAAGAGACAATGGTGATGGTACGTTTGGAGTTGATCTCAATCGCAATTATGGTTTTGAATGGGGATTCAATGACATAGGTTCTTCACCTGATACAGGTAATGATACCTATAGAGGTCCCGCTCCTTTCTCTGAACCAGAGACTCAAGCTGTAAAGTATTATGCTGAAAACCATAATTTTCAGTTTGCACTTAATTATCATACGTTTGGAAATCTACTCATTTATCCTTGGGGTTACAATGACTCTCCTACCCCTGAGAGCAACTATTTCCAAGCAATAGCGAAAGAACTGACTAAACTTAATAATTACGTTTCTGGAACTGGAATAGAGACGGTAGGATACAATGTTAATGGCGTTTCTGACGACTGGATGTATGGCGAGCAAACTACTAAGAATAGAATTTACTCGATGACGCCAGAAGCTGGTTTGGGTGGATTTTGGCCACCCATGACTGAAATCCTAGATTTTTGTCAAGCCAATGTTCAAGCAAATATCTCAACCGCTGCATTCTTATTGAATTATCCTGTCCTCGATGTTAGCCAGCCTGTTTTTGATAATTCATTAGAGGGAAGTTTAACATATTCTGTGACTCAACTCGGTCTTCAAGCAAGTTCTTTTGAGGTTGAAGTTTCACCTATTTCTGACAATGTCACCGTTGGAAGCACGATAAACTATAACCTTGAGTTGCTAGAAGAAGATGATGCAACCATAAATTTTGAATTAGATAGTGATATTAGTTTTGGAGATGTAGTGGAAATCTTAGTTGAAAGCAGTGGCCAAGTGCCACTTCGATCAGATACAGTCAGGTTTACATACATAGACGGTGGTAGTGTAAATGTAATCGTGCAAGAAGAGTTTGGAGAAGATCTATTATGGGAAGCTGACAATATTGATTGGTTTTACTCCACAGATGAATTCACCAGTCCAGAATACTCTCTCACGGAGTCCAACGGAATCTATCCTCCAAACCAAAATAAAGCAATATTCAGTAAACTTGTCAGTCTACCAGATGAAGATTTTGTGCAAGTCTCATTTGATCTTAAAGTAGATATTGAAAAAGGATACGACTTTGCTCAGCTCAGTATCATCACAAATGGTAGTGATCCCGTGGCACTTTGTGGATCTTATTCGTCTGAAGGCACAAACGACCAAATTCAAGGAGAGCCACTGTATGATGGTGAATTCGGATGGGTACGCGAAGAAATAGATATCTCGGAATATGCCGATAAAACTGTACGGTTCTTATGGCAATTCCAATCAGATGGATTTGTCGAAGGCGATGGATTCTATGTGGATGATTGGTCCATTGCCACTGTAAACAATAGCGTGAACAACAAAGAGAGTTTCCTAGGACAAATCCGAGCATACCCCAATCCTACCTCGGATGTCATCAAACTCGACATGCCATATAATCAGATCAAGTTGGTTCAACTAGTTAATACTACTGGTCAAGTTGTAAAACAACTAGCTGGAAGAACGAATGTATGGTATGTTGGTGATTTAACTGCTGGCCTCTACAGAATAGTTATTTATCAAGATTCTGGCGAAATTTCTATGAGTACGATGATCAAGATGGACTGATAGTCAACTTCGAGAGGACTTACGTCCAAAAGGTAAGAAATGAAGGGATTCCTAATTTATTATGGAAAGGGAGATCCAAACAAAAAAGCCTTTTGAAATCATAATTAATCTCAAAAGGCTTACTCAATCTTACATTTATCTATATGGAACTACACAGACATTGGTACTTCCATCACTAGTACTTTGGCATCTTTTTCAGCTTGAATGCAAATCGAATCAGTATCCCATACTCCATATCCATCGCGGTGCTCCAATGCTTGGTCATCGATTGACACGTTTCCTTCTAGTACAAAAACGTACACACCATTATTTGGTTTTCTAACCTGATATGTCTCTTGGTTCCCAGCTTCAAATTTTCCAATATGGAACCAAGCGTCTTGATGTATCCAAACACCTTCATCATCTTGGGAAGGTGACAAAATTTGTGTCAGAGAATTATCCTTTAGTTTATTCTCAATACTGATCTGGTCATATCTGGGCTCAACATTTCGCTTATTTGGGAAAAGCCAGATCTGAAGAAACTTGACTGCTTGATCTTGATTCTTATTGTACTCACTGTGATAAATTCCTGTTCCAGCACTCATCACCTGAACATCGCCTTGCTTAATTACTGCAGTGTTTCCCATACTGTCTTTGTGTTCTAAATCACCTTCAAGTGGAATCGAAATAATTTCCATGTTATCATGAGGGTGTCTTCCGAATCCTTTTCCAGCTTCTACGATGTCATCATTTAAGACTCTTAATACGCCGAAATTCATCCTCTCAGGATTATAATAATTGGCAAAGCTGAATGAATGATGTGAGTTTAGCCAACCGTGATTTGCATGCCCCCTAGTAGAGGCTTTATGTAATACAGATTTCATTGTTTTTGATTCTTTATTTGGTAAATGATTAAACCCTACCTGCTCCATCAATTTGTCATAGGTAGATGACTTAGGTGATTTAGCATTGGCTACCACTTTGGAACCCAGTACTCCAGCTGCACCTAATAGGCTGTTTTTTAAGAAGTTCTTCCGATTCATTGTTTAAACATTGATTTTATAAACGTGTAACTGTTAGGAGTAAATAATAGTTCAGAAAAGTAAAATAAAAATGTATTTTGGGGTTCTAACCCCATAAATCAGCTAGTGCAGATCGCACAGGACTATTTGTAAATCTCTTGTAGTCGCCTTCAAGAAATAACGTATTTAGGATAATAAATCTGCGTAAAAAAGGTAGCTTCTGCGATTGAGATCTCATAGTCCAAAAGTAGTGCCCTCTGCGATAAACAGCATCTTCCACGCGTCCCAAAATCTGTTCGATTAGATCTGCTTCTGCCTGATAATACTCTTCTTTGCTTTGTGAACCATGAGACTCGTGACTCTCATTCAATCCTATGGCTTGATCCTGATGAATTCTGTAATTCATTAATTGTTCATCAATAATCTGAACCGAATCAGGATATAATGCAACAGCCATTGCCAGAATAAAACGATCGTGAAGTAAATGCTTGTGACCATGAATGAGAGGTAATATATCCTCCTTCAAACTATTGTGAAAAGCCATGCAACATGCAGAAGCAACATTATGTCTAACCGTAACTAACATTCCTTTACCCTCCATCATTTGTAAACGTTCAGCTTTGTTAAACCCTATCTGATCCCAAAGATTATACCCTAGAGAATTACCTGAACTATCTATACATCTAGCATCCGAAAAGACCAACTTCGCATCAGTCTCTTTGAATACGTCTATCATTCTTTCCAACTTCTTTTCTTCCCAAACATCATCTTGATCACAAAGAAATATATAGTCACATGCAGCAATTCTAATTCCCTCTTCATAACGATGAGTAACACCCTTATTCTTAGGCTTGATAAAAAGCCTTACATTCTTATGGTTACTTTCAAATTGCGTAAGAATTTCAACTGTTCCATCTGTGGAAGCATCATCAATTATAATGAGCTCATCCCAATTCATTGTCTGTTGAATTAAAGAGTCAAGCTGCTCTTCAAGATACTTAGCACCGTTATATGTGCACAAAACAATCGATATCTGCATAAATTATTCTTTGATGGACGAAATCAGCTTTCTAAAACTTTCGATGATATACCCTTTTCCAAAGCGATAGAAAACCATAGTTACGACAACATAAACTGCAACAGATAGTGAAAGATGTATCCATGCAGATTTCGTTGAGAATCTTATAATTACTAGTAGCAAGATACTAGCAAAAATTGGAACAGATACGGGCATTATAATTTGTCTAAAAGAACTGAAATCTACGCTAAAAAAACGATGCAAAGCATTTAGATAAAGAATTTTGGAAACTACCGTTCCTATTAGCAAGCCCCATAGCATAAAATCAATACCAAAAAATACGCCCACGATCAGCGAAAGGATAATGATTATTTTGCCTGGCAAGGATACATAGAAGAACCGATCTGCATCACCATAACTCAATACAACTGCTCCTTCGATCATGGTAACTGAAACACAAGCGATAAGTGAAAGTGTTCTGAAGTAAGGAATCATTGGTAACCATGAGTCTGGAAATAAGACAGCCACAATACTGTCTGCGAAAACAAAACACGTTATAAACACGGGCACAAAAAACAAAACAATAATTCCATGAGACCTCAAATAGATTGAACTAATACTCTGTTTACTCTCAACTTTAGCCGTGTTCTGCATACCTGAAAAAAGCGGAAACAATACCTGACTAATCGTTCCAGGAACGAGAGAAACAGGTGTTTTTACCAATGATGATGCTCTATTGTAATGGCCAAGAACCACGGCAGGATAGTATACACTAATCAAAAACTGATCAAGAAGTTGCACCACATAATCTGTTATCATTGAAATAAAAATAAACGTACTAAAACCGCGAGTTGCTCTCAATCTAGACCATACAAATTTAAGCTTTGGCATGAAATGTCGATTTGCCCAGAAGAATACAAATTGAAGAACTGAAGCACAGAGAAGTTGGTAAACAACTGCCATGTAATCAAACCCATTTAGCACTAAATAAAGACCAAGTATTCCGCTGAGCAAAAACGAACTCAACTCAATAAAAGCAAGTCTCTTAAATTCCATTCGTCTGTGCAAAAGTGCTCGATGAACTATTATCGATCCACCAAGAATTACGGTTATGGAGAACAACTTCAACAATAGATTCAGTTCTTCTTGGAGGTATACCGTGCTAATTTGCGCGGAAAGCAAATACAATATCGTAGCCAAAGCAATGGAAACCGAAAGAATCCAATAAAAATGAGTGCTTAGCGACTCTGAATCTTCGGACTTCTGTTGAACTATGGATTGCGAATAACCCAAGTCTAGAAATATATTGACAAGACCTAAAATGATAAGTAATTTAGCAATTATCCCGTATCCCTCCGGTGAAATATATTGCATAAAAACAATCGTCAACACGATAGAAAGCACAAATTGAATGATTGTTGAAGTACTCCTCCAACCTATTCCTGCAATTGCAATTTCTTTCATTGATCGATCATCCACTGACTACCTTTTCCTTTTTAGAGAACCACCTCAAACTTAAGCTCTTTAGCCATTCTTGTACTCAATCTTCTCATTGCGAAACGCTACCAAAAAGAAAATGAACACCACGAAAGCGAATATGGCTGGGAATGTCCAAATATTCAACCAATTGTGTGTTGAATCATCCAACAAATAATTATCTGTGATTTTTCCAGTAACCCAAAATCCAACCAGCATACCGATACCATAAGTAGCTAATGTAATCAGACCTTGAGCAGCACTTTTTATCTTTTCACCTGCTTTGGAATCAGTGTAAATCTGCCCACTAACAAAGAAAAAGTCATAACAGATTCCATGCAGAGCAATTCCAAGAATTAGCATAAATGCCAAATCTCCAGCATTACCATATGCAAACAGTAAATATCGAATTCCCCATGTTAGCATACCTATAAGAATTGTCCACTTGAATCCCAGACGCTTGAAAAAGAATGGAAGTAACAGTAAAAACAAAATCTCCGATCCCTGACCGAGCGTCATTTTTGCTGTCGGATTAGCCATTCCAACTTCAACCAAAAATGGATTTGTATTTTGATAGTAGAAAGCTAGTGGAATGCAAATCAAGATAGATGAAATAAAAAAGACCAAAAAATTCCGATCTGTGAGTAACTTAAGAGCATCCAAACCCAAAATATCAGAGACAGTTACTTTATCTGACTTACTTATCTTAGGTGGCGTTTTTGGCAGTGTAAAACTGAATACTCCTAAGACTAAGGACGCAATAGCTGTCATCAAAAATGTATTTTTTAACATGCCGTCAGCAATTCCAGCTTCTGAATCCCATCTAAAAGCAAAACTAATAACCAATCCAGCTACAATCCATCCGATTGTACCAAAAACCCGCACTAAAGAGAATTCCTTAGCTGGATCTGTCATCTGATTAAATGAAACTGAATTCACCAGTGCCAATGTAGGCATATAGCATATCATGTAAATCAAAACGTAGGGGTAGAAAGTACTAAAGCTATCACTTCCGTACATCATGTACATGAGACCAGCACCGAGAAGATGTAAGACCCCTAGAATACGCTCAGCGTTGAAGTACCGATCAGCAATAAGTCCCACAATGAATGGTGCTACAATAGCTCCCCATGATTGAGTTGAAAATGCCATTCCGATCTGGCCTCCAGTTGCTTGAATATTATTCCCCAGAAATGTACCTAATGTCACAAACCACGCTCCCCAAATGAAAAATTCCAAAAACATCATGGTGGACAATCGTGCGTAGGTAGTTGATTTCATTTTAATTTTCGTTTAGACGTGAGAATGATACATCCGAGATTTACAACTCTCTTATTTTAATATTTTTGAAGAATACCGGGTCTCCGTGATCTTGCAGTGAAACAAAACCACTTGAAGACTTACCAAAAGCAGGCATGTCTTTGAACTTACTATTCTTGATCATTTCTACCCATTCATCCGACTTATTATCATATCGAACAACCATGTGACCATTTTGCCAATGCTCAATGACACCATTATTGGATACCAAGCGAATTTGATTCCACTCACCAGCTGGTTTCACAGTTACATATTTTGTCTCAATCATATCATATAAATCACCCGCCCGGTGCGTCGGGTACTTCGTATCAGGATGACATGTATTATCCAAAATCTGCATCTCTGGTCCAGTTTGCCATACATAATCATGTTCATCACTTTCAACCACATTGTATATGATTCCTGAATTTCCACAATTTGATATTTTCCATTCCAATTTGAGCTCAAAATCTTCATATGCTTTATCTGTAATAATTATATCACCACCATCTGCTGCTTGCCAACCTCCATCATCTTTCTTTTGAGAGTCCAAAAACAAAATGCCATCTTCCGCTTTCCAACTGGATCCTAGTGTTTGCTTTTTGTAATTTCGAATTCCATCTGTATTTTCACCGTTGAATAACAGTTTCCAACCTGCCGCCTTCTCTGCATTACTTAGTGTGTTGTCTCCAGTTTTCGAAGGAGCCTCTTTAACGGCTCCCAAATTGTTCTGAGGTATCTTGTTCATTGTGTACCAAGACTCAGTCGACCACAAGCCCTGATTCTTTGAACTTACAAAGTGATCCAATAGAGTTAGATGCAGAACATGTCCTTCTTTCATACCATCCAATTCCAAAAACACACGTTTTCGATCATCACTCACATTTGCTGAAACAACTTTTAAGCTTCTCAAATCAAGTTTTGGTCCACCGTATTCTGCAGTAGGTTTGTAGTAATATTGTTGGACAGAATAACTAGTGGGGTCCCACCCGTCATCGAGGTCGAGAGCTTGTGTGAATTCGACCTCAATCCCGTTTGTTTTTGCTCGCACTGCTAGCATTTCAAATACTGGATCACCCGTGTACTCAAAAGACTGCAATCCATACCAATTTGTACCAGTCTGCTGCCAATTACCAGGATTACCTATGCCACCAACAATCAACGTTTCGTCATCTGCCCATGCAATACGATTTACTCCCGCCTCAAAACCTTGAGTAAAACGAAACAAGGCTCCCTGTAATTCACCTTCTACTTCTTCAACAAAAACACGCTTTAGTCCTCCATGAGTTACTTCTCCATGTATCATTTGATTCTTATATGGACCAACATTCAATTTGAGCGGTGTTGACGGAGAGTTTCCTACTTCATCTTGCGGTAACCAAACTACAGGATCTTTAACTTCAAGGTTTTTAGTGCCTACAAAATCAACTGCTCTAGAATTGAAAAAAGCATCTTTTGTAACGTGAAGAATCTTTGAAGCTGGTAACCAATCACCTTGGTTGTCTGCAACAAATATATCATCATTATATCCTACTCCAACGCCATTTGGTGTTCTAAAACCGTGTGCTAAAAACTCTAGTTCTCCAGTCTTGCGATTGACTTTTATTGCCTTACCGCGATCGGAAGGTTGATTCTTTGCAGATGCTCCCCCTGGCATAATTCCAATGGCGAGCGTTGCATACAAGTAGTCATCTTTCTCAGCCAATCCAAATCCGAATTCATGAAAATTAGCACTGACTTTCCAGTCATTGGTCAATACCCTATATTCATCAATAATCTCATCACCATCATGATCAATCAACTGCGTCATTTCTTGCTTTTGCATGACATAGATGTCATCGCCCACAACCTGAAGTCCTAAAGGCTCAGCTAGACCAGCAGCTATCTTCTTATATGTAATATCTTCGGGTTTCTCTGCATTTTGATGGTCAACAATGTACACGGCACCTTCTGGATCCCAAGTTGACAGAATTACTCGGCCATCCTCCAAAACATCCAAGCCTCCAACCTTCGGTAAAAATGTCTCTGGCCTAAGCGAATTTATTGCAAAAGAAGGGTGCGCCCCCATAACCGCCCTTCCATCACCTGGAATCTGAGTCAGTGCCGACATTGGCAGAACCAGACCTTTAATAGTACTATGAGAATCCGCATCATGAGAAATTACAGAACTCGGCACCACCGCCCAGGCCTCTGCACTTTTTGGTTTCCAATTGAAAGATAAAAAGGATCCTCCTACTCCTTGATAGTACTCAATCAAGAACTTATGCATGCCCTTCATTAGTCCTACATTCTTCTCCTTATACTCGGTTCCGTGATTTCCATCATTATCAACAACTAACTCATCGTCAATATAGAGTTTTGAACCATCGTCACTCCACATTCTAAAAGTAATCTCTTCATCTTCTTCGATAGACAAGTATCCTTCTACTGTCATTCCAAAAAACACATCAACACCTACGAATTCAGCGTTGCCTAAATTACCGAATTCAGCCATCACTCCTCCCATCTTAGGCTTCATCGTTGAAAAGTCAGGCATCTTATTCGTATTCTTCGGAATATCGTAGATCTTTACTAAGCCTCCTGGAATTGGTGACTCATCAGCATCAGTCAAAGCTGGCATGTAATCACTTAAAGCAATATCTGTTTTGACTTCTGCTGTCTCATCTTCTTGGTCAAGAGACAAAATATATCTTACCATAACTTCAGAGTCCTCTTTTGAAAGTTCTGGATGTGCAGACATGGGAACCTGACCCCAAATTCCAGAACCACCATTCCTGATCTTATTTACGAGATATATGACATTATCATCTGATGTTGCATACTTCTCAGCAATTGCATTATAAGAAGGCCCTATAGTTTTGACATAGGTATTATGACATGATTTACAATCGTTTTTGCCAATCAAGTTTTTCCCTTCGTTATCTTCCATCTCTTCAAGAGAAATTAGAGCATTGTTGGGGTTTTCAATAAGTGCTTTATCTGTTAATTTTACTACCAGACGAGTTTTTGCGTTCTTATTTAGCGTCAGTTCGCCTTCAATATTATGCACTTCGATTCCTGAGGTACCGGTTCTTGTTGACTGATTAACAATTTTCAATGCGCCATCTGTTTCGACATTCTCTGGCAGCAATACTGAGCTAGCATTCGTAATAAAGACTAGTTCCACTTCATCAGGCATATTCATTGTTTCGAAAACTCGCTCAAAAACAAGATTGCCATCGCTATTGACAACATCAGGTCTTTCTGTTACTTGAAAAGAATTTCCATCAACTGTGAAATCATAGGTCATATATGCATGATCTGCATCTGTAAATCGATGTCCGCGATATTGAAAATCAAATTCTACTTCATCACCGTTTTTCATAAGCTTCCATGGCTTATCGTACTTGTTGACAAAATATGCATCACCAAAAGAGATAGGCTGGGGTCCATGCGCTGCATTGTAAACTGCGCCTTCAAAGAGCACATCTCCTTTCCAAACCTTATATAGCGAACCATTCTGCGTCGAATAAGAAGCATATAGATCATTATCTATTGCCCATGTTATCATCCGAGGTCTATTGTCCATCACTGATCGAAAAACCCAGGGATTGTAAGGTCTTATGGATTCCTTTATCTTCGTCGGAATCTCAGTTGTTTCATCTGAATCATTTGTGCAAGAATTCACGACAAAAATACTTGATACAATTAGTAGGCATAGGATTAACTTGTTCAATAACTTCATATAGATAACTTGTTTTAGATGGGTCTACGCCCAAAATAGTGCACAATTCTACTGAGCTTCTAGATCAGATTCGATCGTTTTGATCCTAGGATTGTCAACGATATGGCAAGATAACAAAATTCAGAATAATAGTATTTATTTTAAGATACCCCTATTACAGTTCATTGTATGCCTTAGAGAAAACGCTCGTAGTTTTTCTCTCACAATTCAAAAGCAAAACTTACACACGTAAAAAAAAGGCAATCTCGTATTGAGAGAGCCTCTTTTGATTAGTATCTTTTTTCGCTTTAACGCTGCAGTATTTCTTGCGATATCTTACTCGCTTACTACTCTTTTATCTATTAAACGGAAACCACTTCCATGGATATTTACGATTTCTAACTGATCGTCGATACTTAGGTATTTTCTAAGTTTAGTTACAAAAACATCCATACTACGAGCAGTGAAGTAATTATCATCACCCCAAATCTTAGTCAAAGCCTCCGAACGAGATAAAACTTCATTTTGGTTTAGAGCGAATAAACGAAGTAATTGCGCCTCTTTTGGTGACAACTTTTCTTTTTTACCTTCGCTGTGAATTAAGATTCTCAAAGGAAAATTGAATTCAAAGTCTCCTATAGTAAAATCTGTTTTAGCATCATCCTCTTCATCTTCCTTCAAAGATCTTCTCAAGATCGCTTGTACTCGAAGTAGTAATTCTTCAGAATTAAAAGGCTTTGTTATGTAATCGTCTGCACCGATTTTGAACCCATCAAGAATGTCTTGTTTCAAAGTCTTAGCAGTCAAGAAAATGATTGGAGTTTGTTTGTCTTTTTCTCGTATTTCTTTCGCCAATGTAAAACCATCTTTCTTCGGCATCATCACATCAAAAATACACATGTCATATCCACCTTCATCAAATTTTGCAGCTCCCGCTTCTCCATCAGTAGCCAAGTCTACTTCATATTCATGCATTTCAAGATATGATCTTAATACATCCCCAAAATTTCGGTCATCTTCTACTAGTAAGATTTTTGTAGCCATTTCCATATTAGTATACGTAGTTTAATATATAGACGCTCTATAGTTCTTAAACCACACGTTAAACAAAATATTTTGCCTTAAGGGCAGAAAGAAAATAATTTATCACAATTCGATTAAATCACTCTCCCATCTCTTATATATTTAAAAATATACGAATCAGCTATTCTAATTCGATTTGTATTTCAACGGTAAAATTACAGTAAATGTACTTCCTTTGCCAAGTTCACTATCAACTTTGATCCTTCCTCGATGTGCATCAACCATCGCTTTTACGTAACTCAACCCCAAACCAAATCCTTTGACATCATGCAGATTACCTGTATGTACTCTAAAGAACTTATCAAAAATATATCTTTTCGATTCAAGAGAAATTCCGATACCATTATCACGAACTGAAATTCTCACGTTATCTCTAACAATTTCGGCTTTCACAAAAATTTCAGCGTTCTCAGGAGTATACTTGATCGCATTGTCAAGTAAATTATGGACAATACTTGTCAAATGGGTATGGTCAGCTTCAATGGTCTGATCTTCCAATTTTGATTCAACTTGTACAGTCCCCCTTCCCTGCAACTTAAGGTTAGCATGATCAACAGCTTGCTCAATCACTGAACTTAGATCAACATCAGAGATTTTCAGTTCAAAATCTTTCTTCTCAATAGTTGCCATCTGAAGAACCTTTTCTACTTGGGCAAGCATTCTCTGATTTTCTTGCTTTATGATATTGGTAAATCGCAATACCTTATCGGGACTCTTAGTAATAATTGGGTTATTTATAGAATCCGAAGCTAGTGAAATCGTTGCGATAGGCGTCTTGAACTCGTGTGTCATATTATTGATGAAGTCGGTCTTCATTTCTGAAACCTTCTTCTGACGGAATATTACAAAGACAACATAACTAAAGCAAAATAGAATCAAACTGGTAAAAAGTATTGATCCAACAAGCCAGGGCAATACCGAGGACCAAACGAAACCTCTTTTGTTAATAAAGTAAAGCGCCAAAAATCCTGGTGAGCTGTACTCCGTGCTAAATAATTGAATTTTGTACTCAGATTTGTCTAGATTCCTTTGCATGCCCAGATCAGTAGCTTGCTCTGTATCTCCAAAATCAACTGCATAGTTTTCATTCAGAATGAAATAATCTTTTGATTCATTATTGAATACTCCGTATTCATATTCAAGTTCAATTCCTTGATCCTTGAAAGCATTATCGAGCAATACTGAAACAACAGCTGGTTGTAGCTCCAACAATAAATCCTGAACATTCAGCATCTTTGAAATTGAACTAATCTCGTAGATTATTCGATTTCGATTGTAATTATCACTTTTGGAAAGTACTGGATCAAATTTCTTATGTAAAAATGACTTATTCTTATCGTCAAGTTTAATATTCTCCGAAAACAGCGAACTCGAACCTAGTTGTTCCTCAGCATTTTCATTAATCTGATTTTTCACCTCGTTTAGGGCCATATAAACCTTATCATCGAAGTTTTTCTCATTAAGATTAACAAACCATTTGATCCAATATAGTTGAATAAAGATGATACCCACAGAAGCAAGGCTCATGAGAATGATTATCATCCATATCGATCGTTTATTCATAAAATTCTAAGCTACAAATGCTATAACATACATCTAAATCAGAAAATTGTCATATTTCCATATGTTCAACATACCGAAGATGAAGATAGTTAATTGTCAACACTTGCTAATAAGCTATTGCTTATTATAAGGTCAATTCATGCCAATTACAACTAAACACAATTAGTAACGCAAGGTCCAGAATGGATTACGCTTGCTCTTAAAGCTATCTTCAATAAACTTTTTGGAAATTTCATCAAATTTAGCTCTATCAATTTTCTTACCTCTGATCTTTTTTGGAATAGGAAGGTCAATTTCAGTTTGATTTATTTTAACTTCTGTTGCCGTAATTACTGTTGCTCCATCATTAATATCGATTTCTAAAATCATACCCGGCAAGCCATAAAATCCTTCAGGGCCGCCTTGAACTGGTATCGCATCAGTAAACCAAGCATGAATGGTCTGATCTTTTACATCATCTGTTGTTTCTGCTTTCATACAAAGATAACCCCCAACTTCTTTAATTTCATTTAGAATTTTCCACTTGTAAGTTGGCAAGCCTTCAATCACATACTTTTTTCCTAGGGTTTCTACAATATCCTCGGATTTATTCGACTTATAGTCGCGAATGAGTGTATATTCTTCTTGACTTCTTGACCAGCCAGTAGATCCTCCTTCTTTTTCGACCCGTTGATAGACGGATTTGTCACCTATAAAATACAATTCATAGGGAGTAGGTCGTCCCTGATTTTTTCCCCATGTAAGTTGGTTTCTTTCTATATCTTCCGCTGTCATCCAAGGTAATTCAGACATGATCTTTATCCAGTATGATTTTCGATCATATTTAATAATACCACTTGTGTTCTGAGCATATAAGCCCAAAGCAAAAACAACAAGTACTGAACTAATCACTAATCTCTTCATTCCTTGGCTAAATATCATTTTCATTATGTTTTCCTTTTATTGCAGCTATAAACGTACTATTGTATTAACGATTTCGCTAGACAGACTACTACATTTTAACAAATCCGTATCGTCTTTTGGGCCTCCGAGCCAATTATACTTTTTGGTCGAACAAAAAGACTTATCTAGTGCCAACGACCACCTTTATCCAATCCAGTCTTTAAACCTTTAATATTGTAAGAAAGGCTGACCATGAAGTATCTTGCTAGGGCGTTAGTTCTTGATTCTTGAACACTGTTTCCGGATGCAAACTGCGATACATTTCGGTTCTGATTGAAAGCATCATAAAGCGACAACCTAACTTCCATCTTATTACCAGGTAAGAATTGCTTATACACAGATGCATTAAGAATTGGAATTTGCTGGCTTACTCCGAATCGATCATTGTTGAATGTTCGGTAGTTAAAAGAGGTATTAATGAAGGTTTTCCAGAACATCTCAGCATCACAAGAAAGCGTAAAGGTGTTATTAATATTTACCTGATCCTGTGAAGTATTAATTTCATAACGCGTGTCAACAATGTTCCAGTTTCCACTAGCAAATAATGATACCTTCTTGTTTGGCGTAAAGGTGATATTCGCTGAAGGATAATATCCCATAGACCTAGTTTTATTCACGAAGTCATTGACTATCGCATAACTGTTTCCTATAGTTGTACTCATATTAGTTGATGCTTTTAGTTTTCCTTTTATGATCGGAAAACTGAAATCTCCTCTTATATTCCATCGATTCCCGCCTTCGAAGTTTGCAGGTGTACTAAACGTAATCAGATTTTCATCCACTTGCTCCTTTGTAATAATATTGTTTTCGAAATAGGTATATCCTCCACTTAATCCCAATCGGATCTGCGAAATTGCGTAGTAAGATCTCAAACGCATATTAACACTATGCGCTAGTTCGGGAGTTAATTCGGGATTTCCCTCAAATACAAAAAGTGGATTACTATTATTTACGATAGGTTGTAAATTCTCTATGCCAGGTTCTGTTGCATCAAGTCTATAGCCAAAATTCATATATGTTCCTCGCTTCGGAGAAAAATTAAAATCAAAATAAGGCAACCAATTTCGGAATTGTCGATCTACTTCACCGTTGATAGGATCTTCACCCGTTCCCGTGTAAAAACCAAGAAGGTCAAACTGCTGATAAGCAGCACCCACGCTTATGTTCATTCCTTTGTCAGAATATCGAAGTGATGTACCAACTCGATTCAACTGTATGGTATTCTCATAATTTCTACTCAAGAAATCATTCCTTATAAAAATATCGTCTTCAAGTTCATTTACTTTGCGATCACCAGATTCAACTCTATTACTGTAATTGTAAAAAACTCGTGAAAAAAGAACTTTACTGAGAGGTTCAACAAAAATTGCGTTCACTTTAAAAAGCGTTTTATCTTCATTGTCTTTATTCAACCGAATAATTGACGCAGTACTGTCTATCGTGGTGCCGCCAGTGTAAAACTGCTGAGCTTGATTCTGATCTTCGTCCTTATCCAATTCAGTAGTCAGATATGAAACATTCGCTCCAAACCTTCTACCCGCTTTCTGAAATTTCTTTCTAAAAAATACGCCTCCATTCAATAAGTACCCATTTGTTTGTCTTAGGTTTTCAAATTCCGAATCGCTTGTTAATTCTCCATCACGCGAAAGGCTTACACTATTGTTAGTCTCATTAATTTCATCAATATACGCGCCTTTAAATTCAATTTTAAAACTGTGTAGAGAATCGATTTCTTGGTCTAAGGTAATCTCTCCACGATGTCCACCTGAAAAATCCATATTCACATTTTCAGATGCATTTGAGATAGTCGCAGTCGGTAAGAAATTCTGCCTTGTCGATTGCGTAAGCCTATCCAAAGCGGCCTGATTATAATAGTATATTGAAGACAATTGCGTCTTTTTGTGGTCGTAGTTGAAGTTGACACCGCCGTTGTAGTTTTCAGGAAACCCACCTTGATTGCTATTGTTAAAGAAAACGCTTTGTATACTATTTTCAATACTGTTACCACTGCTGCCTCCAAATTTAAAAAACCGCATTCCGCTTCCACCTCCGAAGCCATAATCTCCGTCGTCATTGAAATTAAAAGAATTACTCCCCATAAAGTCTTGATAGTCGTCCCATGACAATCCGTTTCTTCCCGTATTGTTAGCAACACCTACAAGCGAGAATTGAATTTTTTCATTGAATCGGTTTATATTTCCTTTTAACTCTGCTCTAGATTCCGTTCCTGCTCCAGCTGTCACTCGACCAAACATGCCTTTCTTGAAATCCTCTTTTAACTCGAGATTCATAGTTTTACTTTCTGCCATACCAGTTGTCCCAGCAATCTTATCTTCCTCTGTTTTAGTGTCAAAAACCTGCACTTTGGAAATTCCTTCTGCGGGCAAATTCTTGGTAGCTGCTTTTGGATCAGATCCAAAAAAAGACTTACCATCAACTGTCACTCTATCTACATCCAAGCCATCAGCTTGAATACCTCCATCTTGATCGATCTCGATACCTGGCAATCTCCTCAATAATTCTTCAACAGAAGAACCCTCAGGTACCTGAAATGTAGACGCATCATATTCAATGGTGTCTCCACGCATCTTGATCGGTGCTTTCGCTGCCTTAATAACAACTTCCATTAATTCCGCTGCCAATTCTGGCATTTTGATTGCACCGAGATCTATATTTTTTCCATCCGAACTTGCATCAACCGTCCTAGGAATATACCCGATATAGGTTGTTTTTACTAGATACTCACCTGCTGGAATTCTTTTGAAAACGAAACTACCATCTAACTCAGATCTTGTAAATTCTACTAAAGTCGAATCCGACTTTATCATCAATAAAACTGTTGAGGAAATAAGTGGATTACTCAATGTATCTTCCACAGTTCCCCTAATATTGAAGTTTGATTGTGCAGAAATAGAACTACATAGAAGTAGTAATAATAAAAATTGAAGTGCTTTCATTTGAATTTTTTACAGGGATAGTGGTATCAAAATTTTACAAAACTATGATGCAAGTTACACACTAAAAGGATGTAAACATGTTAATGAATTATTAAACTCGATAAAAGTTCAATATTATCAGACTAACTATGCAGTCTAACCCAGCGTGATAGGAAATATATCTGCCATTGCTGAATAGGGTTTGTGCGATCTAGGATTGAATGAAGTTCATTCCACTGCAAATCAGGAAAAGCTGCTATACAAATATCTAAGGCCTCGGAAACATTAATCATTCCGTTGTTAATGAGTCGTTCTTCTGGTGTATCAAAAGCTAGTTTATCCTTTCTTTCAATAATTTTCTTTGGTAGGATCTCTCTGTAGTTTTCCACTAAAACCCCCTTGCCTTTCAATCCTTGCATCTTAACTTCTATCGGCAAATGATAGGCGTACTCAACTAGTCTTCTATCGAGAAACGGTACTCTAGTTTCAATATGATGAGCCATACTATTGCGATCTTCATAATGCAGCAAGTCTCTCAATCCATTCTTCTCAAATAAATACAACATGTACTCTTGTTGATTACTAAAACTTGGTTGCTCAAAATCTCCTTTTTGAAAAAAGACCGATTCTTTTTGCATTTTTTGATTTCCAAGTAGTCTTTTGCCATATTTTCTTAGCAGGCCTATACTCTCAATAGGATGCCCTAGATAATGCACTCGCGGGATAAAACTCAGAAATCTCGGATAACCGCCAAATATCTCATCAGCACCTTGACCACTCATCATCAATTTTTCTCCTACACGATTAGCTAGAGCATATAACATAAATTGTGCGACAGCGCTCAATGAAGCTGGAGGTTCGTCTTGTGCATCTATACATTCAGCAATCAATTTATCAAGCGTTGATGGAAACTCCATCTGATGATTTTCATGTGGAAATCTTTCGAGAAATGCCGATATATATGGACTTTCGTCCAAAGACGATTCTGCTTTTTCAATAAATGAATATGAGCGAGTAGGTCCTTGATTCTTTAATAAATGCAGTAACAAGATGGAGCTATCAAGTCCACCTGAAAACATCATTGCAGGGTTTATATCTCCTATTTCACGATCTTCAACTGCCTTGGAGATGACATCGGTGAGGTTTCCTGGCGCGGGTAAAGGTGCATCTGATAGACTATAGTACCGATCTACTCGAAGCTGCATACTTTCAAAGTCAAACAATAGATTATGCCCTGGTTCAAGTTGTAGAATTTCATTAAAGAAGGTAGC
The DNA here is from genome assembly GCA_965658745.1 of Saprospiraceae bacterium. Taxonomy (GTDB): domain Bacteria; phylum Bacteroidota; class Bacteroidia; order Chitinophagales; family Saprospiraceae; genus JAHDFB01. The sequence goes on from CBFHTK010000003.1 coordinate 179,007, forward strand.
AGAACTGTGGTTCTTAAATCCACCACTTTCCAAATAATATTGAACTTGTTTTGAATTAATCGTCAATTGAAGTCCTGCTGCTTTGAATTGCTTCAATTCAGATCCAATCCAAAAATCATCTTCCCCATCTAGAAAATAAAGTGGCTTGATTCCAAATCGATCTCTAGAAGCAAAAACTTGATTCCTCAGAGAGTCGAAGATTACAAAAGACCACATCCCTTCAAACTTATGGACACAATCTTGTCCATAAGCAGCATAAGACTTAATTACAACTTCTGTATCGCTTTCAGTTTCAAACTTATATCCTTCTTTGGTCAGTTGGGAACGTAAATCCTTAAAATTGTAGATAGCGCCGTTAAAACTCAGTGTAAGATGTTGAAATCTAAATGGCTGATTGGAGCGAGCTTGTTGGTCGATGATCGCTAATCGAGTTGAGCCGATCCATCCTTGCTCGTTTAATTCTATAAAAGCTTGATGGTCTGGACCTCTATGTGCCACACTATCCATAAATCGCTGAAATACAGCTGCTTCTATTCGATTTTTTTTGCTGAACGCTAGTCCTATACCACACATCTTCTTGCATAAATTATTCGATAAAGAGATAGGTGCTGAGGTATAACTCGTGAAACATCGTAGAGACTATGGATCTTTTCACGGATCTTTCCAGCGTGATAGTGCTGGTAATTCTCCACAAATTGATGTAAGTCCTCCACCTGATCAATCATCATTCCTGTTTGATCATCAATATAGTCCAATGGCCCTGTACGTGAAGATACCAACGCAGGAATCCCTGCTGCTAATGCTTCCACGATCGAAATCCCGAATGTTTCATGTGAGCTCGTTGAAATGTAAGCATCGTAAGTACTATACTTTCGTAGTAGTTGATCATGAGGAAGTACTCCACAGAGCATGACACGATCTTTCAAACCGTTCTTTTCTATTAACTTTTCTAAACGCCTTCGATTTGGAACAGAACCAAAAATATCAAGTTGTCCCGGAAGTACTTTCATCCAATCAATAGCTAGTTCCGGTCTCTTTACAGCCTCAGAGCTACTTACCATTATAAATTTCTGAGGGCTTTCGCCCAAAATTTCCTTGCTCTTTATCTTATCAGTTTTTACATAATTAGGGATCACTTTTAATTGATCCTCTTCTAGATAATTTTGACTTAGTATCGCGGTAGCCATTGCTTTTGACGGAACAATACAACATTCTGTACTGGGCAGGATATCTGTCAGAATCAGTTTTCTCCAAGTTGGAATCAGATCCATCAAAAAATCGCTGTGATGTAAAGTACATATGAGCGGTTTATCATACTGTTTTGCTAATCTCGAAGCTAAAAAAAAACCGACATAATCCTGAGCGTGGATAATATCGATCGTTGAAAAGTCAACGATCTGGGCAATTCTTTTGCTGCAAGCTTCTAGCCATATTTCTTGAAGCCTTTTGCTTATCTTAGGTGGAGTCCAACCAAAAAGGTGATGAACTTTCACATCCTGCCTTAGCTCCGACTTTGAAGATTTAGATTGGATTTTTTTAAAGTGCTGATGCGTTGCGATTACTTCAATCTCAATATCATTTGAAACCAATTCGTTTGCTAAATCTTGTATAAATGCACCTGCAAAAGGATTTTTGTCTGAAGGATACCAAGAAGGAATGAATAGAACGCGCATTTTGCTAATTTTGAATCTGCTCAGCCAATATAGTAAATGCGTAGAAAAGACTTAAAGTATTACATCAAAACTGCCATTTTACGATGGAAAGCACTTGGATTTGCAATTTCTAGAAAACACCCGCAGTATTCCAATGCAATCAGCGTACATCAAAATCTAATTGAAAGTAAATTAGAGGAAACTCAATTGCAATACACAGCTTTTCAATCTTATTTCTATACATACTACTATCTGGATGATACAAGTATTTTCGATGAGGTATATCGTTGGGAGCATGGCGTACCGATATCACTCAAATCTGAATCCAGTAAAAACCCATTATTTCCTATCTATTATGGATTGGTGAGTTGGAATACTTCAAAAGGAACAGTTGATTTAGCTCCGATTTTGCAGCAGATGAATGAGCTCGGCACAAAAAGTGAGCTTGGATTTCACTGGGACTATCAAGATGATTTCTCGCTTTTTGGGCTTAAAGCCCCCTGGAAATCTGGATTAACACAATCACTAGGGACTTGCCTATATCTAAGAGCGTATTCGCAATCACAAGACAAAATCTATCTCGAGCGGGCAAAACAGGCATTTGCTTGGAATCTTGTGTCGATCGAACAAGGAGGTCTCCTTTCTGCGACGAAAGCTGGTCTCGAATGGGTAGAAGAATACCCCAACAAACCAGCCAATCACGTGCTAAATGGGCATATTTTCGCAATTATTGCCGCTATAGAACTATTTCAAATAACAGAGGAGGCGTTCTATAAATTTACAGCTGACAATTGGATAAAATCTCTATTACATCACTTGTCGGAATACCAATACAAGCAATATCTATTACATAATTTGAAACAGATCAAGTTCAGTAACATAGAATATCAAGGACTGTATGTGGGGCTTTTCAAACATCTTTATCGATTAACTCAACATCCGCTTTTCCATGAATTTCACCTATTCTATAATGACTGTATAGACTGGGATGACTTTAATCGCTTCTACGGAATCGCAAAGGAATAGACTTTCAATTTTAGATCCAATCTTGCCTGTATACAGTGCGTTCTGATTCAATCATTCCAGTATGCTTCGTTTCTTTTGGTTCAAAAAGCATGACCCAAACTTCTTCTTTTGTTTCAGGAAGATGTTCAATTCCTCGAGGAACAATCAGAATTTCTCCCGGCTTCGTTTCAACGATCTTGTCACGAAAATGCATGATTAGAGTTCCCTTAATAACCATGAATAATTCATCTTCATCTTGATGACTATGCCACATGAATTCACCTTCAAGTTTAGCCAATTTCACATACTGGCCATTTAATTCACCAATGATTTTGGGTGTCCATTGATCCTCAAATAACTCAAACTTCTCCGCAAGATTTATTGACTCTATCATATTGGTTTTTTTAATTGTATTATGGCTTTACTCATTTGCATATCTACAAATCAATGTATTCCATACACATGTGTAAAAAGCAAAATAGATTATGTAACAATCTATTTTCAAGCATTGGAACATAAAAATAGCTCATACTCGAAATTAATCGAGTATGAGCTATATCTGGATTGTAAAATACTACAATGCCTATTTCATATTAGTTTACAAAGTCAAGACTGCTCTTGATAAACTTACTTAGCTCTTCACCTTTCAGCATATTTTGATTTAGTCTTGCTAAGTCATATAAGTACTGAGCAAATCTATCTTTCTTCTCTGCAGATTTCATTCGCACCAATTTGTCTGCTACTAGTGGGTGATTTGTATTAATTACCACATTGAAGAAATCACCAAATCCGTCTTTGTTTCCTTGAAGAGATTGCATTTCTTGCATTCTTCTCATAAACTCAGGTTTTGTAATTAGGATTGGATGGTCTTCTGGACTAAGAGGCTTCATATCAATCGTCGTTGCCTTGTTCTCGATAGCAGTTTCAAAAAGCGCTTTAACTTTTTCCTGATCTTTCTCGCTCATTACTGATTCACGAACTTCCTCTTTTTGGATCAGTTGATCGACGGTTTCTGAATCGACACGAACAAATCTGATATCTTGATCTTTGAACTCGATATGCTGCATGAAGTGATTATCAATTACATTATCCATAATCAACACATCATACCCTGCAGTTTTCGCTGACTCAATGAAACTATGCTGTTCCTTTGCATTCTGAGCATATAGATAGATGATCTTACCGTTCTTGTCAGTCTGTGCTTCTTTTACATGTTCTTTGTACTCATCCATTGTATAGAACTTCCCATCAAGTGCTTGGAACAAGGCAAATTTTACAGCTTTTTCGTAGAATTTTTCATCGCTGATTATTCCATATTTTACGAAAACTCCGATTTCGGACCATTTGCTTTCATAATTCTCACGCTCTTTCTTAAATAACTTGGAGAGTTTTTCTGCAACTTTCTTAGTGATATATGACGTGATTTTCTTGACATTCGAATCGCTCTGCAGATAAGAACGAGAAACATTCAATGGAATATCGGTCGAGTCAATAACACCGTGTAATAGTGTTAAGAACTCAGGAACGATCTCCTTTACATCATCCGTCACAAAAACCTGATTCGAGTACAATTGAATCTTATTCTTCTGTATTTCAAGTGAATTGTTCAGTTTTGGGAAGTACAATATTCCTGTCAGGTCAAAAGGAAAATCAATATTCAGATGGATCCAAAATAGAGGTTCAGGTGAATTTGGATACAGTTCTTGATAGAAGTTCTTATAATCCTCGTCTGATAGCTCCGTAGGCTTTTTTGTCCATGCAGGAGCTGTGTTATTAATAATGTTATCTACAGTAGATTTAACTTCCTTCTTTTCATCTCCTTCTCCTTCCCACACACTTTCTTCTTTGGTTCCGAATTTGATCGGAACTGGCAAGAATTTACAGTACTTATTTAGTAATTGACCTATTCTCGCTTCTTCGAGGAATTCGAGACTATCTTCTGCCATATGAAGAACGATTTCAGTTCCTCTTTCTTTCTTGGAATTAGCCTCCATTTCGTAACTAGGATCTCCTTCACAAGACCACTTTACAGCTTTTACTGTCTTTTTATATGATTTTGTGATCACATCAACCTTTTCAGCAACCATAAAAGCTGAATAGAATCCCAATCCAAAATGACCAATAATACTTTCGTCCTTAAACTTCTTTAGAAAATCTTCAGCACTAGAAAAAGCAACTTGATTCAAGTATTTCTTCACTTCTGCCTCTGACATCCCTATACCTTTGTCTTTTATAGTCAAGGTCTTTGCTTCCTTATCCAAGATAATTTCGATGGTCGTATCCCCAAGCTCAGATTTAAGATCTCCTTTCAATGCCAAGGCTTTAACCTTTGTTGTTGCATCTACTGCATTGGACACAAGTTCTCGAAGAAAAATATCATGATCAGAGTATAGAAATTTTTTGATGATCGGAAAGATATTCTCCGCTTGTACCGAAATATTCCCTTTTTCCATTGTTTTTTAGTTTTTATTGATTAAACATACATTTCACAATGAACAATATGCGTGCCAATGGAAAGTCGATGACAAATTGACAGATAACCTTAAATATTGACATTGTATGTCGGAAAATAAGGCGGTTTGACATGCAATGAAAGCTGGATCATTTGACAAAATGGTTAAAATAAGTAGATGTGAAGAAAGCTTACGTAATCTTTATTTATCTGTTTAGAAATCAAGCTATTGTATTATCGATGATTATATCCTATCTTTGCGCTCCATTTTTTAAATAACTTTTAAAACATTGATTTACAATGCTTAACTATGAAGTGACTTTCATCGTCGATCCCGTACTGTCAGGCGATGAAATTAAATCGACAGCTCAGATATATGAGAATTTATTGAAAGACGCAGGTTATTCAATAACTCATATTGAAGAAATGGGACTACGCCAACTAGCGTATCCTATCAACAAGAAGTACTCAGGTATATATTATTCAATCGAGTTTTCAGGAGAAACAGGAACTATCGTTCCAACCCTTGAACTTGCTCTAAGACGAGATGAGAGAATCATGCGATTCCTTACTGTCAAGCTTGACAAATACGGTGTGAAATACAACGAAGACAAGCGAGCGGGTAAAATCGGGAAAGCGAAGAAAATCGAAAAGAAAAGTGCTAATAAGAAAGGTCGTGATGACCGTTCTAAGTCTTCTTCTAGAAGATCTACTCCAGTTGCAAAAACAGCTGCAGCACCGGCACCAGCTCCAGCGGCTAAAGCACCAGCTGCAGCTGAAGAAGAATAATATTTAGACAATAACTATAAAATTTTATAAAGATGGCATCTAGAGACGATATAAAGTTCTTGAGTAATCCGAACATCAACCAAAACAAAAAGAAATATTGCAGATTCAAGAAATATGGAATCAAGCATATTGATTATAGAGATCCTGATTTTTTATTACAATTTGTTAATGAGCAAGGAAAAATACTTCCTCGCAGAATCACTGGAAACTCATTAAAATATCAAAAGAAAATGGCTACTGCTATTAAAAGAGCAAGACATTTGGCTATGTTACCTTACGTAACTGACCTATTGAAGTAATTTTCTGGATCTAAAAAAGAATTTGACAATGGAAATCATATTATTAAAAGACGTAGATAAGGTAGGTGATAAATACGAAGTTGTAACTGTAAAAAATGGTTACGGACGTAATTATCTTATACCTCAAAAGGTTGGCGTAATTGCAAATGCGACAAATCTTAAAAAATTGGATGATTTAAAAGCTAAAGAAGATGCAGAAATCGCTGCTAGACTTAGCGAATTCCAAGAACTTGCAGACCAATTGAAAGATAAAACATTAAAGATTGGTGCTAAATCAGGAACTTCTGGTAAAATCTTCGGAAGTATTACTTCAGCACAGATTGCAAATGCACTAGCAGAGCAGTTGAACATTGAAGTTGAGCGAAGAAAAGTTGCTCTTCCAGATGATATTAAAACTTTAGGAACATATACTGCAGTTTTAAATCTTCACCCTGAAGTAGATTCTAAAATTGATTTCGAAGTAGTTGCTGAGTAAGCAAACTTTGATCAACATAGATACAAAATGCCTGAAGCTCTGAGCTTTGGGCATTTTTTTTGCCATATTTTATATCCTTAATCATCTACATGCGGTGGAAAGTCTTCATCATACAATCGATCTGAAAGTCTAGCTCGCATGATCAATTGAAAACTCATAACTTTACCAAAAAAGAAAAATGATAGTTCATGTAGATTACCTTGGAGAACAATATTTAGCAGACCTCCGAAGTCCATTAGATATATCGATTCCTCTTCGACCAAATCACGTGAACCCCAACTGCTTCTATGCTCCTCCACCCACTACGAGTCCGGTCATAGCAGGGGATTTTGTAGGTTCAATTGAGAAAGGAGGCGCGCTTAATTTTCTCAATTTAAAACTGAATCCCCATGGTAATGGTACACATACGGAATGCTATGCCCACATACATGATACGAAAGCAACCATAAATCAAACTTTTTCTCAATTTCATTTTCCAGCTATGGTTTTTTCTGTTTATCCTGAGATGCTAGAAAACGGAGACCGCGTTCTCACTATGAATTCGTTACGCCTTTTGGACGAGCCGGATGGCGAAAGTCCCCTTCCCCCAGCATTAATTATACGCACCCTTCCAAATAATGATGAAAAATTGCAGCGAAACTATTCTGGAACGAATCCTCCATATGTTGATCCACAATTTCTGGAAACTATACGTAAGCGAGGTGTTCGACACCTTTTGATTGATTTACCCTCCGTTGATCGCGAACAAGACGAAGGTAAATTAGTCGGGCATAAGGCATTCTGGGGTATTCCTGACGATATTCAGACATCCAATACGATTACTGAACTAATTTACGTCCCGTCTGTAATCAAAGATGGATTATATTTGTTACAAATGTCGATAAGTCCATTGGAGCTAGATGTGAGTCCTAGCAAACCAATTATATATGAGTTAAAGAAAAAATGAGCATACATAAACCAGACACGCGACTAAGAAATCTTTACAACCAATACCTTTATCTAGATGATAAAGCGTACTATGATAAGGTGCGTTTTTATGAACAAAATGAGTCCGATGTCTTCAACATGCGCCTTGAAGATTCATTATGGATTCAGTCAGGATATCTTTCCGCGCTATTCCAGATCGGCGAATACAGAAAATATATCGATAAAGCGCAGAAGCTCCTTCAAAGACTTATTTACCATAATATAAGTTATTTTCAAGAAGAGGATTTGTATGAAGAAACCTTACACAAAATGGCATGTGCGCAATATCAGCTCAAGCAATACGATGAAAGCATACAAGTTTCGAAAGAACTTTTGAAAATTAACCCTGAAAGAAAAGATACCAAACGCGTCCTTTTCTGCGCAATACGTAGCACACATCAAAAATCACTCAAATTCATCAAAGCGGGTATAATTGCAAGTCTCCTTGGAGCTGCATTCTTGCTATTGTTTGAGCAAATTGTAATATTTAGTTTCTTTCCTCATCTCGCCGATTGGTTCCTAGGGCTGATTGCGCAAATATTTATTCCCGTTTTTATAATACTAATCTTCTTTAAATTAGGCATTGATTTCCGTTCAAATAGAAGAGCTAGCAGTTGGAAAAAAAATTGTATCGAACGAAAAAAATAGCTAGAAGTAACTCTAAAATTATTACGTACCACTCGTGCTAGGCGATTTTGGTCGTTAATTGCTTTCAGAAATTCAAAGAAATATTCTATTTTTCAGTGAATCAAAAGTTCAATGAACTACTTGGCTCTGCTGTGCATACGTTTCTATTCTCTAGAAAATATACATGCGCCATTATGTCCGATTATAGGCGGATTTGTCGAATTATCCCGCTTGGAACAATATATGCAGTATGATAAATCGCTATCTTTGCAGTTACAATTAAAGAAACAATTACATGTTAGATTTTATAAAAAAGATTTTTGGAACGAAGTACGATCGAGACGTAAAAGAATATACGCCAATCGTTGAGAAGATCAATGAGCATTACGAATCGTATAATTCTATCAGCAACGACGAGCTAAGAAATAAGACGCTTGAGTTTCAAGCGAGAATCGCCGATTATTTAAGTGAAATCGATGCTGATATAGATCGACTAAAAGCAGATTCTGATAATGAAAAGGATTTAGCTGTTCGAGAAGAGCTTTTTGAGACAATAGATAAGCTAAAAAAAGACCGAGATAAGGGCCTTGAATCTGTATTGAAGGAAATTTTGCCAGAAGCTTTTGCAGTCGTAAAGGAAACTGCAAGAAGATTTACTGAAAATTCAGAAATTGAAGTGACGCCAACAGAGCAAGATCGTAACCTCGCTGGAAAAGGTAGAGACTATGTTCGAATCGAAGGCGACAAAGCGATATGGAAGAATGAATGGGATGCCGCAGGTGGTCTTATAAAATGGAATATGTTACACTACGATGTTCAGCTCATCGGTGGCATGGTGCTACACGGTGGTAAAATTGCCGAGATGGCAACAGGTGAAGGTAAGACCTTAGTTGCGACGCTCCCCGCATATCTGAATGGTATCACAGGACAAGGAGTGCATATCATTACTGTTAACGACTATTTAGCACGAAGAGACCAAGAGTGGGTAGGTCCTATATTTGAATTCCTGCACCTTACGGTCGATTGTATAGATAAACACAGGCCACATTCTAAAGAAAGAATAAATGCCTATCGTGCAGATATCACATATGGAACAAACAACGAATTTGGTTTCGATTATTTGAGAGACAATATGGTGCGCTCGCAAGACGAACTTGTACAAGCTAAACATCATTATTGTATGATTGATGAGGTGGATTCAGTCTTAATTGATGACGCGAGAACACCATTGATCATCTCGGGACCAGTTCCACAAGGTTCGGAAGAGCAAGAGTACATTTCGCTAAATCCGAAAGTTCTCAGTCTTTTCAATGCACAAAAGAAACTAGCAACTAAGTTTTTGGCTGATGCCAAAAGGCTATATGCGGAAGGTAAATTAGGGACGAATGAAGGAGAAGCTGGTATGGCTTTACTAAGAGCTTATCGCGCAGTTCCTAAATACCGTCCATTGATCAAATTCTTGAGTGAGGACGGAGTTAAACAAGAGATGAATAAAGCGGAAAACTTCTACATGCAGGAGCAATCCAAAAACATGCACATTGCAGATGAGCCACTTTTGTTTACCATTGATGAAAAAAACAGAAATGTAAACCTGACGGAAAAAGGAGCAGATTTTCTGGCTCAAGGTGAGTCCGACTCCAATTTCTTCATCATGCCGGATATTACTTCCATGATGCAAGAGATCGAAGAAAATTCCGAACTTTCTGAGGATGAAATGATCAATCAGAAAGAAAATCTAATTCGCGATTATACAATCAAATCCAAGCGTTTACATGCCACTAGTCAACTTTTGAAAGCCTATACTCTGTTTGAAAAAGATGAAGAGTATGTAGTGATGGACGGCCAAGTTAAGATTGTCGATGAGCAGACTGGTCGGATGATGGAAGGTAGAAGGTATTCGGACGGGTTGCACCAAGCCTTAGAAGCCAAGGAGAATGTAAAAATTGGAGAAATCACACAGACTTACGCGACTATTACTTTGCAGAACTACTTCCGTATGTACCACAAATTGGCAGGTATGACTGGGACTGCGGAAACAGAAGCAGGTGAGTTTTGGGAAATTTACAAGCTAGATGTGGTTGTTATACCAACAAACCGTCCGATTGTCAGAGATGATAAAGATGACCTAGTTTACCGTACGGAAAAAGAGAAGTTCAACGCAGTAATAGAAGAGATCGTGCGATTATCAGAAGTTGGACGTCCTGTACTTGTAGGTACAACATCCGTCGATATTTCTGAAAAACTATCTAGAATACTTAATCTTCGAAATATTAAGCACAATATTTTGAATGCTAAACTGCACCAACGAGAAGCAGAAATCGTATCAGATGCAGGAAAAAGAAGTGCGGTTACTATCGCGACCAATATGGCAGGTCGTGGTACGGATATCAAGCTTACAGATGAAATCAAAGCCCTTGGTGGTTTAGCGATAATAGCCACTGAACGACATGATTCTCGTCGAGTTGATAGACAGTTAAGAGGTAGAGCGGGTCGTCAAGGGGATCCAGGTAGTTCACAGTTTTATGTGTCTCTTGAAGATAAATTGATGCGATTGTTTTCGACAGAAAGAGTTACGAAACTCATGGATAGAATTGGTTACAAAGAGGGTGAAGTAATTCAACACTCGATGGTAACTAAGACCATTGAAAGAGCTCAGAAGAAAGTAGAGGAAAACAACTTTGGTATTCGTAAGCGATTATTGGAATACGATGATGTGATGAACATACAGCGTGAAGCTATCTACACAAAACGTAACAACGCACTTTCTGGAGATCGTCTTTCAGTAGATTTATACAACAGATTTGTTGACTTGACTGAAATGATTGTTGAAGAACACAAAGCAGCAGGAACATATGAGTCTTTTGTAAACACTTCAATTTTGGAATTGGGGGTTGATCCTGACATCGAAGCTGCTGACTGGAATGAAGGTAATATTTCAAATATTCTTCAAAAATATCAGACACAAGTTATCGAGCTGTATCTCCGAAAGAGAGAGCAAATAAATCAGGCTTTATTACCTACAATTAAACGTGTCCACGATACTCAAGGTCACAGGTTCAAAAGAATTGCGATTCCATTCACTGACGGTCGCACGAATCCACTTCCTATTTCAGCAAGTTTGGAAGAATCTGTCAATACCGACGGAGAAGCGATTATGACTGAGATCGAAAAAGCTGTAACTCTAGCGCTTATCGATGAGAATTGGAAAGAGCACTTGAGAAACATGGATGAGTTGAAAGAATCATCACAGTCAGCTTCTTTTGAGCAGAAAGACCCACTTGTTGTTTATAAACTAGAGGCTTTCAATCTATTCCAGCAAGTTGTTGCTAGAATCAATTCTGACGTTTGTTCCTACTTAATGCGAGGTAAAGTACTCATTCAGGGTGAAGGTGAAGTTCGAGAAGCTGAACAACAAAAAACAGACTACAGCAAAACTAAAACTAGTCGTAATTCAGAAGCAGAAGCAGCAAGAGCTGCTGCTTCTAAAGCTGGTACTAGAAAAGCTGTTGAACAATTTATACGACAGGAAGAAAAAGTTGGAAGAAATGAGCCATGTCCATGTGGAAGTGGTAAGAAATACAAGCAGTGTCACGGAAAATAGAGCATTTAGAGCGATATATCGACCATACATCTCTCAAGCCGACTGTTTCAAGAGAGGATATAGCTAAGCTATGCCGTGAAGCTATTGAGAAAAACTTTCGCTCAGTTTGTGTACCACCTATTTTTGTTGATCAGGCTTTCCAACTGTTGGTTTCTAGTGATGTTGATGTTTGCACTGTGATCGGTTTTCCGCTAGGATATCATTCAATCGATTCTAAAAAAGCAGAAATAAAAGCTGCTAGAATAGCTGGTGCAACAGAATTCGACATTGTTATACCTCAAGGTCTACTAAAGTCTGAAAATCCCGAAGATCGCAATCAACTTCTTCGTGAAATGCGTGTGTTAACTTCCATGATACAGAGTCACTATGGAATTGTAAAGTGGATCGTTGAAACAGCATACTTAAATAATGAGGAACTCGTTTTAGTCTGTGACTACTGCATGGAAGTAGGAGCTGACTTCATCAAAACATCGACGGGTTTTGCTGAAAAAGGAGCACAGCTTTCTACGGTGAAGAAGTGGAAAAAGCAGATTGGTGATCGACCACTCAAGATTAAAGCATCTGGTGGAATACGAAATTTAGATGATACCTTAGCATTTATAAAAGCAGGAGCTGATCGAATTGGGGCATCAGCTGGAATGTCTATAATTGAAGCATATGAAAAATAGTATAATCTTTACGACAATCATTTTTGTGTTGCTATGGACGACAACAGTTCAAGCGCAAGTGACAATCAATGAAGAAATTGAAATCACCCAAGCTATGGATGTTTTTAAAACATTGTCTAGCAATGAAGATCAAATCGAAGGTTGGAGAATCCAGATCATCAATACAGACGATCGGAGGCAGATGGAAGCAGCAAGGGCCAAATTTGCTGCTCAATATCCTCTTTTAAAAATGACTTGGGAACATGTCCAACCATACTATCAAGTCAAGGTAGGTGCATACAAGGAGAAATTGGATTTAGAGGCTTTTTTGCGTGAATTGAAGCCTGATTTCCCTCGAGCAATTGCTGTACGAGACAAAATCGATAAAACAGAATTTCTTCCCTAGATGAGTCAATCAACCCAGTTTTCAAAACGTACTTATGACTGGGTAACCATTGCCTTATTTGTAGGCTTGGTTATAATCGGTTGGATGATGCTATATGCGGCAGTTTATGAAAAAGATGTAGAACAACATATTTTTTCACTAAGCTCAACCGTAGGTTCTCAGACAATTTGGATTATAATATCTCTAGTTTCCTTTTGGTTGGTAGTAAATATCGATTGGAAAATGTGGAATACCTTCGCCTATCCACTTTTCGGCATATCCATTGCACTGCTCATTCTAGTATTGCTCGTGGGTGTAGAAATCAAGGGAGCTAGGTCGTGGTTCAGAATAGGATCCTTTTCCTTTCAACCAGCTGAATTTGCTAAATTGACAACTACATTGGCACTGGCTTCATACCTGAGTTACTACAAGTGTGACTTAAGTAAAACCAGGCCACAATTAATAGCACTATCACTAATATTTATTCCAATTTTATTGACCTTGCTTCAGCCAGACGCGGGATCAGCACTGATATTTACATCCTTCGGAATTGTGCTTTATAGGGAAGGTCTAAGTCCCAACTACTATTACATTGCTTTTGCGCTTGCGATGACTTTTATCCTTACCTTGATCTACTCGCCCCTTGTTATGATTCCGATTTTGCTAGGAGTCGTGGCTGTCATTTACATTACTCAGCTTTCAAAAAAAAGATATCCGATACTCATTCTGATTAGCTTCACACTATTGAACTTCTTCTTCTGGGAATGGCTTACGCCCAAAGTAGCTATCGGACTTGATACCCTTGCGATTATAGCAGCAAGCTTATATATGTGGAAAGAGAGAATGCGTCAATTAGTCACCGTTCTACTATCTTCAGTAGTATTACTTTCAATCATCTCTTTTGGTACAAACTACATGTTCCAAAATGTCCTAAAACCGCATCAAAGAGATCGAATAAATGTTTGGTTGAAACCTCAAGAATGTGATCCAAGGGGATCTCTCTATAATATTCGACAGTCCAAAACAGCAATTGGCTCGGGTGGTTTGACAGGTAAAGGCTACCTAAGCGGAACGATGACAGAGTTGAATCACGTACCTGAACAGACTACCGATTTTATTTTTAGTATTATTGGTGAAGAGCAAGGTTTTATTGGTGTTCTTAGTATCATATTTCTTTACGCCTTTTTGATCTATAGAATCATTCTAATCGGTGAACGTGCCCGAAATCTCTTTATTAGGAGATATGCCTACGGTCTTGGTGGAATCCTATTTTTCCACTTCTTTATAAATATAGGGATGACCATGGGAATATGCCCGGTTGTCGGGATTCCCCTGCCATTTTTAAGCAAAGGAGGAACTGCCCTATTTTTCTTCTCGATCATGTTAGCTATCTTAGTTAAGATGGATTATAGTAGATTAAAGGAATAAACAGAGAATTCGCATATAATTTGTAATCTTGTAATAGAATGTCTTCTATGGAAATAATGAACTATGAACTCTTTAAGCTTGGTGAGAACGTCACCATAACAGTAGGGTCTATCATATTTCTTCTTTTCGGGATAGTAATTGCTAGGATACTCAATTATGTAGTACGACGCCTATTAAAAGCCTTTTTTAACAAAAGGAGTGTAGATGTAGGAAGATCCTATACCATTTTGACCTTGGTGAAGTACTTGATCTACGCAGTAGTATTTATAACGATCATAAATGTTATTGGTATAAAACTTAACTATCTACTAGCTGGTTCTGCAGCATTATTGGTAGGTATTGGTATAGGTCTACAGGGTACATTCAATGACTTCTTTTCAGGTATAATACTACTTATCGATGGTACTATTGAAGTAGGCGACGTTCTTCAGGTTAATAATCAGATCGGCCGTGTGAAATTCATTGGACTACGCACTTCAAAGATCGAAACACTTGATGCGCATATCATCATCTTTCCCAATTCGCAATTAGTCAATAATCAAGTTAACAATCTGACGCATAAGCAATCCCCCATTCGTTTGTCAGTCGATATAGGGGTTTCCTATGGATCCGATATCCGAAAAGTTGAAAATACACTACTAGAGGTCGTAAAGCCATTCTCGAAATTCAAGATGAACTATACACCTTCTGTTTTTTTAGTTTCTTACGGAGACTCTTCCATTCACTTCAAACTGTACTTTTATTCAAGTGAGGTTTTTAGAGGTGACAAAATACGAAGTGACGTGAGAAAGGCAATCTGGATTGCATTCAAACGCGAAGGTATTCAGATACCTTTTCCTCAACGCGATGTTTGGATCAAAAACGCAGATAAATAAAGTTACCTTAAAAGTACATTTTGCCGCTAAGGCAACCAGCTTTTGTAGTAATCAGGATCCTCTATTCCTGCAGCAATATCTGTCATCAATAGAGGCTTGAAAGTATCCACCATCACTGCAAGTTCTTTCGTTTCCTTTGCACCGATAGATTTCTCAACGGTACCTGGATGAGGTCCATGTGGAATTCCTCCTGGATGAAGCGTAATCATTCCTTTCTCTACATGCTTTCTACTCATAAAATCACCGTCAACATAGTATAGGACTTCGTCACTATCAATATTGCTGTGGTTATAAGGAGCAGGAATTGCTTGTGGATGATAATCGTACAAACGAGGTACAAACGAACAAATCACAAAATTTCGAGCTTCAAAAGTCTGATGAACTGGAGGTGGTTGATGTACCCTACCAGTTATCGGTTCAAAATTATGAATTGAGAATATATAAGGGAACAAAAACCCATCCCAACCAACAACATCAAATGGATGTGACAAGTAATGATAAGGATACAATTGATTCTGCTTTTTTATGTGCAATAAGAAATCACCTCTTTCATCATGTGTTTCAAGTACTGTAGGCTTAATAATATCCCTTTCACAAAAAGGAGAATGTTCAAGAAGTTGTCCAAAGTCATTACGATATCTCCTAGGTGTTACAATCGGACTAAAAGACTCCGTGATCATCAATCTATTGTCAGGTGTATCAAACTCCATCTGATAAATTGTTCCTCTTGGTACGACGATGTAATCTCCATACTTAAACTGCATATTTCCATACATAGTCCTTATCGTACCAGTTCCCTCATGTACAAAAATTACTTCATCTGCATCTGCATTTTTGAAATAGTACCCTTCAGTACCTTTTGTGGGGGCAGCTAATAGAATCTGGCAATCATTGTTGACCAATACTGCTTTTCGACTTTGTAGGTAGTCAGCTTCTGGTTTAACATTGAAACCCATCAAACTTCGATGCTTAAGTTGCTTACTGTGTATCGTTTTTGGAACAACAGACACAGGGTCTCCAACTTGCACTATCTGAGTGGGAGGATGACAATGATAAAGTGTAGAATATAAATCTGAAAAGCCTTCTGTAGAAAAGAGCTGCTCAGAATATAGACTTCCATCTTGTTTCCTAAATTGAATATGTCGCTTATTTGGAATATCTCCTAGAGAATAGTAGTGCATGTTACTTATTTTTGAATAAATAATGTAGTGGAAAGTTAACCATTTTTTTCAAGACAGAAGCTGAAATTTGGGTCATGAATCCTTAAAAATCTGACGGATTTCCTCTTGAGGAATCAACATAAGCCATGAAAGGATAGATTTGTTGGTAAGCTGAGAATCTACCCTTTTGGGAAATCGATTTTTAATAGAATTTCCATAGTCCACAAACTCAACACCGATATCATATCTATTGAATGCTTTCAAGTCGATATAAGACTTCCCACCTTGTCCAGAAATATAGACACTTGCTTTTTTACTTCTGCATATTTGCAAAATCACTTGCTCATTTGAATCAGTCTTTTCCATCTGCGAAGAATATTCCAGTGGCGTATTGATGTCCAAAACCGAGCGAAACCATTCAATCCACTTTTGATTGAAATCAGCTAGTAATTCTGTTTCCTTCAAATCTTGAATCAATACTTCAATTTCGCCTACTACTTGATTGTAATAGTTAGTCTTCCCATAAACGGCATCAAGTTTATTCAGGATCATTGTCTCAATATCTTGAGATCTATCAAGCTGAATTTCACTAATTGCAGTTGTTGCTGAGTGTTTCTTAATAGGTATAGTTAACCATTGATTGCCGTCAAAAAGCTTTTGATGTATTCTAACTCGAGGGGTGTATGAACCTTTACTAAATTGAACATCATCCAATAATATAAAAGTATCAGCTTGAGCCATTTTCAAGAAATAACCTAACCATGGAGCAAAATTTGGTTGATGAATAGCAAGCTTGGATATAGATTCTATATCATCCATCTTATCACTTCAAAAGTTTCCGCTAAATCAATCCCCGCTTGAACACCTCGAACTTTCGCCAGAGACGAAATGAACGATGGCTCCATATATGGCCTACCCTTTTGTGTTTCATAGCAAGCAAGAGCTTCACATTTCTTGTCTAAATCAACTTGCTCAACGCTAACAAAACAATCCGTGCTAAATTGAAGATTATTCCATATTAGCTCATAGCCTAGAATTGTAACATGTTTGAATGCTCTTAGACCTTCTGCTGCAACGGTGCTGTGATCTTGATGAATATCATGCAATGCTGGCATAAAAACCATGTCTGGAAGAATTTCCTCTCTGAGCCTAATTAACTCTTCAAGAATCTCTTGTCTAACATAATTCAACTTACGGACTGCGTATCGGAAAACAATCAAATCTTTTTGGGGAATACCCAAAACAGATGTTGCACGCTTTAATTCTTTTTCTAGTTGATTCTTTTCAAAACCCTCTGGTACTGATTCTTCGGCGGTAGAAAACGCCACGTATTTTACATGAGCCCCTTCACGAATTGCTCTATGGATTGTAGCCCCACACCCCAGCTCGCCGTCATCGGTGTGTGGTGCAAGAACTAAAATCGTTTTATTTCTAAATTGCATAGACTAAAAATACATAATGCTAGAACAATACAGGCAGCATGCAATACATAGAAATTCAGCGAGGAAATCCCTCTCCATTAATTTCCAATCAGTTGGCCTGCAGTTTCAAGCGTTCTGTCTAGCTGACTTTGAGCGCTAGTAATATCCACTTTTTCGAGGAAACTCAGCTGTCTGGGAGACAACATGCTTGTTGGATCAAGACCTCGTGCAATCATGCTGTTAAATCTCGTTTTCTGCAGTTTGGTGAGAGGTACAAATCTCAAATCTGACCTTCGTAAATAGTATTTATCTTCTCGATCTACGCGATATCTAGAAGTACTACGAATCTCTCCTGACTTGAACAAGGTGGTAGCTTCATTTGCTTCGCCCTTATCGTCAGTATATGCTGCATCAGCGCAACTCACTGACTTTGCTTTCGAAAGCAGATCTTTATATTCAAGCAGATCCGGAGCATAGCGAACCTTAACCACTTCCTTTCCATCCATAAATCCCGCTTCTGTTTCAACTACACCTGGTATCTGGCCAATGTGCTTCTCTCCAGACCAAAAGCAAAACATAGATAAATAAGTTTCTTTTGTTCCAAAACGCATAGCCGCAAGTTCCTCTTCAAGCAACGAAAGATATGGAGGTATTGGTTCCTTCCACGCAATCAATGCCTTCTGAATATACTGAACAACACTATACGGTGTGTACTGTCCTGAAAGACGATCAATAATCGACTTCCCTTCCGCATCAACTACACGTAAAACAGGGTTATTCCAGGCCGGTTCTTTATAAATAGCTAGAACCTCTTCGTCGTGACCTCTTTTGTTATTATAAATCGCCAAGGGAACAAAAAGATCTTCGATAGCCTCTACCAATAGTGGATTCTTAAGCACTTGTTGACCGAAACGCTGACAAGTCTGGCATCCTGGCACTTCTTGAAAAAGAACAAATATTGGTTTGTCTAACTCTGTCGCCTTTGCTTTAGCTTCTTCTAGATTGCGAAGCCACGCTACTTCACCCAATTCAACAATTGGTTGCGCTTTTATGCCAAAAGTACACAGAACAAGAAGTAGTAAAAAGAGCTTATACCGCATACTTTCAGTATTGATTTTGAGGGCCATCAAGAATGAACAACTCTACTACTTAACCTTCTTCTTGATCCTCAGCATCATGGTTATGACCTTCATGACCTTCCCCATCATGCTCATGACCTTCGTGACTATCGGAATCAACCTTATCCTCATTTAACACATAGTCCATTTCGCAAACTGGGCATACACCAGGCTCTTCGGAACCGCTTCCAGCACAATGCATAGGACATATGTAAGTTGAAGTGTATTCTTTTCCGTTCATGTCAACTCTCTCGACCTTCTTGGTTTCTTCTTTTTTAGCTGTGGACGAATTACAAGCAATGAAGAAAAAAGACAAGGCAAGAACCAATAAAATCATCGTATTTTTCATAATCTTTCTTTTTACAAAAATACCGTATTTATTAGATTAAGAAGTCATTTCAAAACCAATAAATTGTTGCCAAATCAACATAATTAAACAAGAACTAGTCTCCGAATCTGAATAAATCAAAAAATAAATATCTGTTAAAGTCGTACCTACATAAGTTTCACTTTAATAATTCTTTATATATTGCAATTTAATATAATATATAAGACTTTATCTATGCGATACTTTAAAATTACACTTTCTGGAGCGGCACTTTTTCTGATCTATCTTTGGATCACGGTCATGTTGAATTCATGTAATGGGAATAAACCTGAGGTACAGGCTAGTCAGGAAGAGGTTCAACTTTTGGATGATGAACTTCCAGGTTCAGATTTTACTGAATTCGAAGGTGAGTCAGATCAACCGGAAAATTCCACTGAAGATTTTGAAAATCCAAGCTCGGACGAGGAAGTTCAAGAGACATTTGAGGAAGACGATTCGTACGTTGCCGGTGACTACACGTCAAAAGAAAAAACAAGTCTCAAGCCTAGAACAAAACGCGAAGTAACTCAACCTGCAGCCAATACAAAAGACAATGAGAAAACTTTTACGTCGAAACCTGCAAGTAAAGCCACTTCAACGAGTTCTTCTGGTAATTATATGGTTATTGCTGGATCATACTTGTTGGAAGAAAATGCAAAAAAAATGGTGCGCAAACTACAAGGGATGGGCTATTCAAATGCAGAAATCGTCCATTTTGATCAATCACAATACCATTCAATTTGTGCTGGAAGATATAACTCGAGTAGTTCAGCATCCCAGACTTCTAGCTCATTAAAGATTGCGGGAATTGACTCTTACGTTCATCGCAGACAGTAAAACGATCTTGCTGATTCAATATTACTGCAAATAATTTAGACGTCTTATTCTCATGCAAAGACGTAAATAACTTGTAACTTTCTTTAGTTCGAAAACTTGAGTGATCAAGTAATACCAATTCCGAAAACAAGTATACATGTGCGGAAGATCAAGCTTAACAAAGAATGAAAAGGAAATTGAGAAGCGATTTAATTCAACCTTCTACAGCGATGAATTGGTCCGATACAATCCTCTCCCTAGCTATAATGTAGCACCTTCTCACCTTCATCCTGTGATAACTAATCAAGATCCAAATCATATTAATCTCTACAAGTGGGGCCTTATCCCATTCTGGGCTAAAGATGAAAAGATTGCCTACAAAATGATTAATGCAAGAAAGGAAACTGTATTAGAAAAAAATGCCTTTCGTAAATCTATGGAGAGTCGAAGATGTATAGTCCCTTTCGATGGTTTTTATGAATGGAAACGAGAGGGAAAAACAAAAAGACCATTCTATGTTACTACAAACAATGTCGACATTTTTACAGTTGCTGGTCTTTGGGAAAAATGGATTTCAAAATCCACAGGCGACCCAGTTTTTACCTTTACTATTTTAACTCAAGAACCGAATGATTTTATGTCAAACATTCACGATAGAATGCCGGCGATTCTTCTTCCAGAGCAAGAACAAACATGGTTGGATATGTCTCTTTCTCCTCAAGAAGCTCTTAAAATTATTGAACCTTACCCAGACGAATGGATGCAGGCTGTTGAAGTTGGACCAGCAGTAGGAAACGTTAGAAATAATGATCCTTCGTTGATTAAAGAAATTGAAAAGAAGGAAGAAAAACCAGATAAGCCTGAAGGACCTGTTCAAGGGACTCTATTTTAAAAAATCCTCAAACAAATTACTACTTGAGCACATCTTAAATGGAAGGATCTTTATCAAAAGAGTATTTCGTAAATGGTATTAAAGACACTATTTTGAAACTGTTGTTTAGGGCGTGATCAACTATCGTAATTAACATCATTTTTCCGACTTCTTGCCCCTTTAGGGATTTAATAGCCCAACAGTCTTTTCAAATTGAATTTCAATCTTCTCCCTTCTTTTGTTTGGCTGCTCTTTTAGGATTTGTAGGTACGGGATCATGACCGTGACCACCCCATGGGTTGCATGAAGCGATGCGTTTGAGACCTAGCCAACCACCTCTTAGCGGACCCCACTCATAAATTGCTTGAATCATATATGTTGAACAACTAGGCTCATATCTGCAGCTAGGTCCAAAAAATATATTAAGGATAGGACTGAGAATCCATTTGTATAATCTGACTGGTAGAATAAAAATCTCCTTAAATAATTTATAGACTATCTCCATGAAACATCCTTTACGCCTTCATCAAGGCTGAACAACAACATTTTCTCCCTTTCATGGATACGGATGTTAACTAAATTCTTCTGATCGGGAAAAACTTCAGTCAAAAGCTTATTTGTCACCTTAACATCTCGTGGTGCATCTATATCGAATGCCTCCATATATAACCAAACACCATCTAAACTTTCGGAGATCTCTTTTCCTAAGTATTTGAACTCAACCCGCTTCCCCTCAATTTCAAGAACAAATCGATCTCTTACATAACTCTGAACAAAAATATCTGTATCAGGATTTTCCATCTTAGTACACATAAACAGAGAATCAACTCCGGACATGCTTAAAGCTTCCTCAAAATCGTCGATAAACAAGTGCATCGTAACTTGCAACACTTTCTCTTCCTGAACATGTTTCACAAGCGTTTTAGACATGTGAAAGTCATGTAGCTCTGCAGGTACATCAGAGAAAAAAACCAAAAGCAAGTAAATCAAGATGTTCATGATAGGTCTTTATTTGAAAACTTCCACTTGTTCAACGATCTTAAGCTTTGTTGAGTTTCTTTTGGTCGTCATATTTAAATAGAAGTTTCAAAATGTAGCTAATCATCCAAATACTTGGAACACAAATAAACTTCCAAGATATGCTAGTGCCGTCATGTATACGAATTGTACAATTGGCCACTTCCATGTATTGGTTTCTCTCTTTGTAATGGCCAAAGTACTCATACACTGCATAGCGAAAAGATAAAAAACAAGTAGAGACATAGCTACTGCAGGTGTATAAACCTTCTCACCAGTCTCTTGATTAATCTCTTTACCCATGCGCTCTCGAATAGTGCCCTGATCATCAGAACTACCAATTGCATATATAGTTGCCATCGTACCAACAAACACTTCTCTTGCTGCAAAAGAAGTAATCAGTGCAATTCCTATTTTCCAATCAAAACCAAGTGGCTTGATAACTGGCTCTATGAATTTACCCATATGGCCAGCATAGCTAGCTTCTATTTTTCTTGCCGCAAGTAAGTTTTGTGTTTGCTCAGGTGTAAAGTTATTCGTCAGAGCGTAGATCTCCGTTTCTACTTCAGCTTGCTTCATCTGTTCCTTGGGACCATAACTCGCAAGAAACCATAGTATAATCGAAATGAAGAAAATGACCTTTCCAGCTTCCCAAACGAAAGCCCATACCTTTTCACGTAAGTTAATCATTACATTCTTCCAAATTGGCTTTTTATAAAGTGGCAATTCAATCATTAACATTGACTTCTCTCCCGTTTTCAAGACCTTTTTGAATATCCACGCTGATACTAATGCGGAAATTATTGACAGAACGTAAAGCCCGAAAAACACCAAACCTTGTAAATTAAAAAAGCCCCATTTTTGATCAGCTGGAACGACAAAACCAACAAGAACGATGTAAACTGGGATTCTCGCAGAACAAGAAATTAACGGCGTCACCATTATGGTTGTAAGGCGCTCTTTCCAATTACTGATAGTTCTGGTTGACATAATAGCTGGTATAGCACACGCTCCTCCAGAAACTAAAGCTACAATACTTCTTCCGTTCAATCCAAAGCGCTGTAAGACATTGTCAAACATATAGACTGCCCGAGACATATATCCCACTTCTTCTAGTACTCCAAGCAACAAGAAAAGTAAAAATATCTGCGGTATGAAGACAGCAACTCCACCAACACCCGCAAGTATTCCATCTACAAGTAAACCACTCAGCCATCCTTCTCCCAGTGCAAATTGTATAGCCCCTCCTACTGTTCCAAAGAGAGCATCAATCCAATCTGCCGGAACGGAAGCCCAAGCGAATAATGCTTGAAAAACTAGTGCCATTATTCCGAAAAAGATAACTGGACCAAAAAATCTATTCGTGATTATTCCGTCGACTTTGTCTGTAAACCCACCTGTCTTCTTCTCCTTCTTTTTAACAACTGATCTGACAAGCGGAGTGATAAAGGCGTATCTCGACATTGTATCATGAACTTGCTCATCAAGACTATCAAAACGAGCATTTTTTAGGAATGACTCTAGACTTTCAACCCGTTTCTTGTCTATTCCTTGCAACCAAGTGTAATGATGGGCAACATGAAAAGCTCGTTCAATTCCAAAAGGAATATCCAACAGCTTTGGAGATAATAGATTTGCAACCTCTGTTGCGGTTCTAGTATTATATTGATTAAGCGCAACAATAGGAGACTTTCTCCTCCTCTTAAAGTCTTGTTGTATAAGCGTCTTTAGTTCTTGGACATTCTCGCCAGTTCTAGCACTTACTGCAACAACTTGTATTCCAAGTTCTCTGCTTAGTCTTTTGATGTCAATTTCAATATTATTCTCGGAGGCAATATCAATCATATTAATGACCAATACCATAGGAAAACCTAGATCGACAAGCTGGGTAGCAAGTAGTAAATGTCGCTCCATTTGCAGCGGATCTACCACATAAACGATTTTCTCTGGTTGAAATGGATGGTCTGGATTGAGCAAAAGCTCTAAGACCATCTTCTCATCCTTAGAGTTGGGATACAAACTATAAAGACCTGGAAGGTCAATCAAGTCTACGCGTTCTCCCTCTTCTCCCTCAAAGAAACCTGTTTTCTTGTCTACAGTTACACCAGGAAAATTTCCCACTTTTTGTCTCAGCCCTGTGAGAGCATTGAATAAGCTAGATTTTCCACTATTAGGATTTCCTACAAGAGCTACCCACTTCTTCTCTTCAGTCATATAATTTCTATTAAGACATCAGCTGCTTCTGATCGACGAATGGCCATAATGTGAGATTCCAAAATAATATATAGACTTCCGCCAAAAGGAGCTTTTCGTCTCAATAGTAAGACGGAATTAGGAAGTAAACCAAAAGATAAAAAATTAGTTTCGGTGGTCTTATTTGTAAAGGCTATAACACGAGCTTTCTGTCCCGGCAACATATCCAATATCGTCATCTTTCCTCTCTAATTATAATCGAATCTCGTCATTATTCTTGTTGAAAAATCGGTATTCATCCAAATTGTAATTATCTACTGAAATGATATTCACCCATTTGTAAAACTTACGGAACCATCTTACTCTTGGTGAGATTACTCCTCGTGTGAAATAAGCATATAAAAAAGGATGAACCTTCAAAGTTGGATTCAATTTAGGATTACTTTTTATTACTCTTTCAAGATCGTTTTCAATTCTGTCCGAAACGAGAATAGTTGGTTGCGCTACTCCTGTACCGTCACAAGTAGGACATTTCTCTGAGGTATCTATCTTTATTACTGGCTTAGTTCTTTGTCTAGTAATCTGCATTAAACCAAATTTACTAAGCGGTAGTACCGTATGCTGAGCTCTATCAGTATCCATGAAATTTTTCATGGCTTTATAAAGAGTTTGCTTATTTTCCTGCCTTCGCATATCGATAAAATCAATAATAATCAATCCCCCAATATCTCTCAATCGCAGCTGTCTAGCTATTTCTTTGGCTGATTCCATATTGACAGCGAGTGCTGCCGACTCTTGATCAGTTCGTTGCATTTTAGGACCACTATTCACATCAATCACAGTCATCGCTTCAGTATGCTCAATAACCAAATATGCGCCACTATTCATAGTGGATGTCTTTCCGAAAGAGGCTTTAATCTGACGATTAATACCATACTCTTCAAAAATAGGTTTTGAACCCGTATGATGCGAAACGATTTTTACTTTATTAGGTGCAATGGTTTTCATTAGTCCCTTAATGTCTCGATAAATCGAAGCATCATTGACAACTATTTTTGAAAAGTCTTCGTTGAGGACATCACGAATATAACTGGAAGCCTTGTCCATTTCGGAAATGAGCTTCTGAGGTTCTTTCATACCTTTCAGTTGCTTGTGAATATCACGCCATGTATCTGTTAACTGAGAAATCTCTTCATGTAAATCAGCAACTTTCTTTCCTTTTGCGGCAGTACGTACAATTACACCGAAGTTCTTCGGTCGAATACTCTCAATAAGCAGCTTGAGTCGTTTACGTTCTTCCGCATCAGGAATTTTCTTCGAAACTGCAACATGTTGATTGAAAGGAGAGAGCACCACATATCGGCCAGGCAGGGTTATTTCACTTGTCAGTCTGGGCCCTTTGGTACTAATTGGCTCTTTTGTAATCTGCACCAAGATCTGATTCTTCTTACTTAAGACTTGATCGATCTTACCTGTTTTGATGATGTCAGGCTGCAGTTTGAAATTTCCAAGAAGTGCATTCCTGTTTCTTCCATTTCTTGAGCGATCAGTAAAGTTAATCAAAGATCGCAGTTGCGGTCCAAGATCACTATAATGCAGAAATGCATCTTTACGTAAGCCGATATCTACAAAGGCAGCATTTAGACTAGGCATCAATTTTTTGATACTTCCAAGAAATATATCACCTACAAGTAAATTCTCAGTGGTCTTCTGTGTCTGTACGACCATTAGTTTTCCATCCTCAAGTAAGGCCATTTCGACCAAGCCATCAGAGGAATTTATAATTAATTCTTTTTCCAAAACGTTTATTTTAAGTTTCGGCGATTATCATGTCATTGTCGTTGGTGTAATAGTCTGACTGTGTTTTCCTCCTTAGATACTTTCTAATCATCTCTCTGAATTAAGATGTTGCATTCAAAAGTATTCTCTATGTTTAATATGATAAAGGAATCAAGAGAGAGGCTTATTCTTCTGCATGAGAAAGCAGGACTTGCATTAATATCGGACTCTCTTTAAACATATTGGTTTTCAGTTTTCTAGGTTATCACTAATATATCTTGTAAGTTAAAGACGAAAGGTAAATCAACTTAGAATAGAATAAATATCAACTCTACTTTTTGATCCCTACAACTGATCAAAAAAGTACTTAACACTATTTTGATACATCTGATCTTTTGAAATAGGCCTGACTGTGCTTTCTTCAAAATATAATGATGGCCATCCCGAAAACGGATTAACATCAAACTGTCAACATCAACGACAGAAGGCTTTACCATCTACATGGAAAGCCAATGTGAATAAATACAACGATTTTGATAGATCTGAAATTAGTCTTCAATCAAATGAAAAGAGGACTAAAAGAATTTTTTAAGTTGGTATGGACTTAGAAAGATAGGGCGTATGAAACCACGATTGTCGCTTCCAAATTAAGGGTTGCCTTCCCAAAGGAAAAGCAACCCAAATTCTATTTATTTCTTTTTCTTATGTCTATTCTTTCTTAATCTCTTTTTTCTTTTATGAGTAGAAATCTTATGACGTTTTCTTTTTTTACCGCAAGGCATAGATTAGAATTTAAGTTTATTAAAAATTATTTCATTCCAGATTGGCAGACCTTTAAGTGAAAAGCTGCCTTCTCTGTATTATTTGTTTTTTGATATGCATCAGCAATCAAGCAATGAGCTTTTACTGAATTTGGTTCAATTGCCAAAACTCTTTCGAGCCTACCAATTGCTTTTTCAAATTGGTTCGTTTGCATCCCAAATCTGGCCAATTGAAAAAGCACAGATGGCGAATCAGGGTATTGCTTGTCAAGATCCAAAAGCATCAGGATACCTTTCATTGGTTGATCCTGAGGTGGATTTTCAGCATAAACAATAGCAAGATTCAATTTGTGAGTTACATTATCAGGATTAATACTTACCGCTTGTTCAAAAGCATTAACAGCTTTTGACTGGTTAAAAGTTCGCCTAATTTCAGATTTTCCATTTTGAATTCCTGCAGCATAGGTAGTACCTGCTATAGACCAACTCACTTCGTCTTCTTGAATACTGGCAATTTCCTCTGCTTGTTCACCTGCTAAGGCATATTCACCAAGGCTATACCAAAATCCAGAGATTGACTTCATCGCTTCTACCTTCGTTGAATCGTCGAAACTGTTCTTCAGATGCAGATGCAGTCCATCAAAGTAAGATTTTTGCGATACATCAAGAGAATCAAAAGCTTGCTTCCGAATATTCTCTATACCTGTAACCTCAAAATTAGCAACTCGAGACTTTTCGGCGAGCTTCATCTTTGGATCTTTGGTCTCACAACCAAAATAAAAGACACCGACAAATAAGATTGTCGTAACTATAGCAATAAGTTGATGTCGATTTAGCTTCATTAACTTGAAGGAAGTTCAGACACGTTAGTCTTAACTTGATCAACAAAAACCTTTGCAGGTTTGAAAGAAGGAATATAGTGCTCAGGTATCTCAATAGCTTTATTCTTCTTGATATGTCTTCCAATTTTCTTCGCTCTTTTCTTAATTATAAAAGAACCAAATCCTCTTACATATACATTTTCACCGCTTCCAAGTGTCTCTTTAACTTCTGTGAAGAATGTTTCAAGAGATACTAAAACGTCTACTTTAGCTACTCCTGTTTTTTCAGATATTATAGATACTAAATCCGCCTTTCTCATTAAACTATATCTTTGGTTATTAATAAGTTATGTCTTATTTGACCCCACTTTTTCAAACGGGAAGGCAAATTTCAAAAAAAATACTTGTTAAAAAAATATTTAGGGCTTTTTTTACTCCGTTTGAGCAAAATAGTTTTTCACATTTGGTTGAAAATCATTCATTTGGGGAGTTCGACATCCCTTGTCAATAGAAAATTTCAGCTAAAAGTAGATCTCGTTGTATTGAAATCGATCATAAGATAATTTTCAATCAGCTAAAAAGCGGCATCAGGCACCATCTTTGGCTTACCGCTGTGCAAGGTGCTTACGAAGAAAGCATCCCGCTAGGGACGAGTCGAATGACGAGCCTGGAACATAGGGACCTCCAGAAGAGGTAAGCCCCAAAATATTTAAACTATCAATGGTAATTAGTATTTACCTATCTCATTTTAGGTCGTCGACGTTTTCCTCCACCTTGCATATTACCTCTCGTTCCCCCCACCATTCCTTGTTGAGCTTTGATCTGGCCACTTTGGTTTAGTGCTTTTTCATAAACTCCAATCTGTTCTTTCAATTGCGGTTCTGTAACTTTTAATTTCTTAAGGTCTTGGAAATATCTTTTTGCAAGAGACCACTTCTGCTTCGTAGCATTGATATTAGATAATTGAAGAAGGACCATTGCTTTTTCATTGTCCGTTGGTAAGTTTAGTGCGAGCGCCTTATTGAAAAGTTCTTCAGCTTTGTTGCTATCTTTCTTTTGCATTGCTATTGAACCGTCCATGATATAGTACATAGCACGGTTCGTAACATAGAGCATCTTAGGGAAAAATGTTAATCCAAGTCGCTTTTCAGCTCCTGCAAAGTCTTGATTCTGCACAAATTGACCCGCGCTTGCGACTGTTCCCAAAAGGAAATAACTAGTTAGAAGAATTAGACCTGCGAGTATCAATGGAAAGCCATACCAGAAACCCATCGTAGCAGATAATATCGTACCTCCGATGATTCCTACAGCAATCAGAGCAAACTTTAGATATATATTTATAGTAAACATTGTAATTAGTTTTTAGCAAAATTAAATTCAAAAGCAATTTCAATAAGTACGTAAACTTTCCAAAAGTACAAATCGATATTTATTTATCGTCCCATATGGACCAAGAGCACAGATACATCCGAAGGTGATACCCCACTGATTCTACTTGCTTGGCCAATTGTCAATGGTTGGATTGTTGATAATTTTTCACGGGCTTCAGAAGAAAGTGAAGATAAACTTTGGAAATCTGTATCGGGACGAATTTTGACATTTTCAAGTCTATTCATCTTCTCTACCATTTCTTGTTCTTTCTCGATGTAGCCTGAATACTTCATATTTATTTCAGCAGAATCAATCGCTTCACTGTCAACAGTATTCATAAATTCATCAACCATTGGGCTGTGAGCTCGTATGCCATCGATACTAATGTTGGGACGGCCAATCACAGATATTAATTTTACCTTCTGTTTCAACAATGAAGAACCTTTTGAAGCCAACATGGTATTCAATTCTTCCGGGATTGCGCTAGTTTTCTCAAAAAACTTAATGACATCTTTGATTGCCGTTGATTTTAGAGCTACTCGATCCATACGTTCTTCGAGTCCATTCATCCCAAGTTTGTGAGCGAGGGGGGTCAAGCGTATATCCGCATTGTCTTGTCGAAGTAGAATCCTGTATTCTGCCCTGGATGTAAACATTCTATAGGGCTCTTTTGTGCCTTTATTTACTAAATCATCTATTAATACACCAATATATGCTTCACTTCTCTTGAGAATAAATGGCTCTTTTTCATTAATTGCCAAATGAGCATTGATACCTGCCATCAATCCTTGTGAGCCAGCTTCCTCATATCCTGTAGTACCATTTATCTGACCAGCAAAGAACAGATTCTTCACCAATTTAGTCTCTAGAGATAATCGCAACTGCTGAGGAGGAAAGAAATCATATTCAATAGCATAACCCGGTCGGAACATCTTGGCGTTTTCAAAACCACGAATCTTTCGCATTGCTTTAAATTGCACATCCTCAGGTAAGGACGAGGAGAAGCCATTGACATATATCTCACAGGTATTCCAGCCTTCTGGTTCCACAAATAGCTGATGCCGATCACGGTCAGCAAATCGATTGATTTTATCTTCTATACTTGGGCAATAACGTGGACCATGTCCTTGAATTCTTCCGTTAAACATCGGAGACTTATGAAAGCCTTCCTTAAGCACTTCATGAACTTCAGGACTAGTATATGTTATATGACATGGGACTTGCTTACTCAAACGAGGAGTGTCTGTGTAAGAAAATCCTGTGGGGTTTTCATCACCAGGTTGCTCTTCCATTGCAGACCAATCTAGAGAGCGTCCGTCGACACGAGCAGGGGTTCCAGTTTTCATCCGACCTGATTCGAAACCAAGCTCTTTTAATTGCTCCGTGATTCCTGTTGAAGCTCTCTCGCCTGCTCTTCCTCCACCAAATTGCTTTTCACCTATATGAATCAAGCCATTGAGAAAAGTACCGTTTGTGAGTACTACCGATTTACCAGGGATCTCCAATCCGATTCCTGTCTTTACTCCCTTTACAACGCCATTCTTCACAACAAGACCAGTAACCATCTCTTGCCAAAAATCAATCAAAGGATTTTCTTCTAGCATCTGCCGCCATTTGCCTGCAAACAGCATTCTATCACTCTGTGCACGAGGGCTCCACATTGCTGGGCCTTTCGATTTGTTAAGCATGCGGAATTGGATCATGGTATGATCCGTAATGATCCCCGAATAACCTCCTAGAGCGTCGATTTCTCTAACAATTTGACCTTTTGCTACCCCACCCATTGCAGGATTACAACTCATCTGAGCAATCGTATTCATGTTCATCGTAACTAGCATGACACGAGATCCCATATTTGCTGCGGCTACCGCGGCCTCACAACCAGCATGCCCAGCACCAACTACTATTACATCATATTCTGAAAACATAGCGCAAAATTACGAATAGATAACTGATTCATAAGTAGTAAGGTTCAAAAAATCTGTCCTCTTAGCAATAACAGCTATTCAATTCAACCGTCGTTATTATGTAAATCTTTGAAAATTAATTAATCGCTAAACTGAAAATCTAAATCAGTTAAGAGAGATACTTGGAATCATATGAAGGCTATTATGGAACATTAATTCCTGATATTCATAGTCCATAAATCGACTTAATGGAAGCCCATCAATTAAAGAAATAAGTTTACTCTCGTTATTGACATGAAATATTGCCCATAAGCGGCTTCGCTCCATATTCAAACTGTAACTCATAAGAACTCCTTGATGGAAAAGGCGATTAATGGCAGCTGTTTGTTCAGAAATACCTTCCATGAATTCTGGATCGTTTGGAAGCAGAATGTCAAATTCAACCATATATTGTTTAAACTCATTCATTACCGTATGCAACAAAATTGTATACCAATCGGTTCTCCAAAAATGAATTGGTGGTCGTGCGAAAGTTGATTTCGAAATTCAAATGATATAACTCATCTTCCAACATCGGCTTAACATCGGACAATGATCCGAAAAGCTGCAGAGGCCCTTCGTGGTTGAGATTGATCGTTTCCTGGAAAAATATTTCCCGCTTAATACTACGGTCTTCATTGGACATAAAAACACGCACTCTAGAAATATTACTAAAATTATCGAGTCCAAAAACGTTCTCAAGTACCGCAACAGAAGGATTTACTGTCGAAATATCTTCTAAGCTGTATCCATTCTGACTCGCTGCTAGTTCAAATGTATTTACAATATCTTCAAGATTCACTCCATGAGTGACAATCCCTTCTAGAGGTCCAGGAATATCAATTCGCACTTCAAACTGCGTCGAAAAAAGCTCTGCTCTACGGTCTCCACAGCCACTACTCATCATAACCAAGACCAAGGTAAGACACAAAAAATACAAAGCTTTCATTTAGAAAAATTATGATAGAAGCAGCTCTAACGGCATTCCATGTTCAATTATTAATGCTATTCTAACGCAAAACTATCCTTTTATGTGTCAAAAAATCAATGAATTATTCAGTCGATTCACGGTGAGCTATTTATCTTGGGCATCTAAACGATAAATAATGGGAGAACAGAGAGTTTCTAAACTAAGCGACCGCAAACAAATGCAAAAGTTTGTACGGGCACTACTCAATGACGTGCAAGCTTTGGAGCATATGCTAGAAAATGACAAGTTTGACACTGGAATTTCTAGAATTGGCGCTGAACAAGAGATGGTACTGGTTGATCAAAAAGACTTTCGCGCAGCTCCTCAAGCTATGGAGGCTCTCGATCTCATGAAAGATTGCCCTTGGGTCGAAACTGAAATTGCCAAATTCAATTTAGAAACAAACCTTGAGCCAAGAGAATTAAAGGGAACTTGCTTTTCAGATCTTGAAGAAGAAAATAGGACAAAACTCCAAGAAATTGAAAAGCGCATCCAGCCACTTGGTTTGAATGTTGTGCTTACAGGCATATTGCCAACGTTAGTAAAATCAGACTTAGATATTGATAATCTGACACCTAAAAAGCGGTATCACGCCCTAGTAGACGCAATTAATGAGCAACTTGTTGATCGCAAATACCTATTGAATATAAAAGGTATCGACGAACTAAGAATCACTCATGATTCCCCGCTTACGGAGGCATGTAATACTAGCTTCCAAGTTCATCTGCAAGTCGATCCAGATGATTTTGTCAAGATGTATAATATTGCTCAAGCTATTACTGGACCAGTTCTTGCTATTGCAGCAAATTCCCCTCTTGTTTTTGGTAAGAAACTTTGGCATGAATCTCGTATCGCCATGTTTCAGCAATCAATTGATACAAGGATGTCATCAGATCATATTAGAGATCGATCTGCGCGGGTGAGTTTTGGAAATCATTGGTTAAATGATTCAATCCTTGATATATATCGAGAAGACATTTCCCGATTTCGAGTGCTTTTAAGTGCTGATGTCGATGAAGATGCTATCGAAATGATCAAATCTGGTAAAACACCAAAACTTAGGGCTTTGCAGGTCCATAACTCAACAGTTTACAGGTGGAATAGACCTTGCTATGGAGTAAGTGACAATGGCAAGCCACACCTAAGAATTGAAAATCGTATTTTCGGAAGTGGACCGACAGTTAAGGATGAGGTAGCAAATGCAGCATTTTGGATTGGGTTAATGTTGGGTATGGCGCTTGAGTATGATGATATCCGCGAGCATATGAGTTTTGAGGATGCGCATGATAACTTTGAAAAGGCAGCTAGGTTCGGAATCGATACCACATTTAGTTGGATTGGTGATCAGAAAATTTCAGCTATTGATCTTGTTCTTAAAGAGTTAATTCCACTTGCTAGAAAGGGACTTGCGTCCAAAGGAGTAGTTAAAAAAGACATAGACGAATACCTTAGTATTATTCAAGGTCGAGCCGAAAACCACATGAATGGTGCAAGATGGATACTTCGTTCATATGTGAAGTTATCTGGAAAAGCAAGTCAAAACGAGGTATTAAGCACTTTAACTCATTGTATGATTGAAAATCAAAAAACAACACTTCCGGCTCACAAATGGGACCTGCCAGAACTAACAGATCTTAAATCGTATAATCCTAGAAAGCTGAAAGTTGCAGGTTTTATGGATACTGACCTGTTCACTGTTCAAAAGGAAGATCTCATCGAACTTGTTGCTGAGATGATGGATTGGAAAAAAATGCGATATACTGCTGTTGAAAATCAAGATGGAACCTTGGTGGGCTTAGTGTCTTCAAGAATTATTCTTCGACATTTTATAAGAACCAAAGACAGTAAGCTGAAGAAATTTACAACAGTTGAGGAAATCATGATTAAGGACCCTGTCACTATTGGGCCGTCTGCAACAGTTATGGAAGCTCAACAACTAATGCAAACAAAGAATGTAGGTTGTCTTCCAGTGGTGAGCGGCAATGAGGTCGTTGGAATCATAACTGAGACTGACTTTTTAAGAATAACTTCTAGCTTACTTAATCGCGAGTAATTTTCTGTTATCAGATGTAGCTAAAACTCCTACTTTTGCGAAAGCATTAGCTTTATGACCTTTAAAGACTTGCAATAGTGATCAAGTCATAATCTATAATAAATGTCCTTAGTAAAATCAGACGTACTAATTATCGGTAGTGGTGTCGCAGGTTTATCTTGCGCAATCAAGATTTCAGAAAATCGACCAGATCTCAATATTACCATCGTGAGTAAAACGCACTTGACTGAGACAAATACCAGTTGGGCACAAGGAGGGGTAGCAACAGTATGGGATTTTGAATCTGATAGTTTTGATCTTCATGTAGCAGATACATTGGATGCAGGAGATGGACTTTGTGATGAAAAGATAGTGAGAATTGTCGTTGAAGAAGGGCACGATCGAGTTAAAGAATTGATTCAATGGGGAGCAGACTTTAGTAAGTCAGATACTGGCAATTACGATCTTGGTAAAGAAGGTGGGCACAGCAGAAATAGGATATTGCATTATAAAGATGTAACAGGTGCTGAAATACAACGTGCTCTAACAGCCAAAGTACGAGCATTGCCCAATATTCAATTATTTGAACACTACTATGCAATTAACTTATTAACCGAACATCATCTCGGGAAAAATGTCACTCGACTCACTCCAGGAATTACATGCTTTGGAGCATATATTATGGACAAAGAGAACAAAGATATCGAGACTTTTCTCGCCAAAACAACGGTTCTTGCTACCGGTGGTGCAGGGCAAATTTACCGAAACACTACGAACCCAACCGTTGCCACAGGCGATGGAATTGCTATGTTCTACAGAGCAAAAGGACATATTGCCAACATGGAATTCATACAGTTTCATCCCACAGCTTTATATAATCCAAGTGGAGAAAAGCCTGACTTTTTAGTCTCTGAAGCAGTACGCGGTTTTGGAGGCATTCTAAAGACCAGCGATGGAAAAACCTTCATGGAAAAATACGATGATCGACTTTCGCTCGCACCTAGGGATATCGTTGCAAGAGCGATCGATAATGAAATGAAACTTCGAGGTGAAGAATTTGTCTTGTTAGATTGCACTCACCTCGATAAAGAAAAGTTTTACAACCATTTCCCCAACATTTACGATAAGTGCGTAAGCATTGGTATTGATCCTATGGTCGATATGATTCCTGTTGTTCCAGCTTGTCACTATACCTGTGGTGGGATATTAACAGATGAAAATGGCGAGACGTCCATTGGACAATTGTATGCAGCAGGTGAATGCACGAGCACAGGACTTCATGGGGCCAATCGATTGGCTTCAAATTCATTGCTTGAAGGACTAGTTTTCGGGAATCGAATCGCAGAAAACATTAGCAAAACCATTGATGAAATCAGCATTCAATCGGGCATTCCTCAGTGGAAGAATCTAGGGACTACGGAACCGCAAGAGCAAATATTGATCACCCAATCCATCAAGGAGCTTAAAGACATTATGAGTTACTATGTAGGAATAGTTAGAAGTGACGTTCGTATTCGTCGTGCGCTAGATCGACTCTACTTGCTGTATAAAGAAACAGAGATGTTGTACATTGAAAACAAGCTTTCTCCTCAACTGTGTGAACTTCGAAATCTCATCACGATTGGCTATCTAGTTACTGCTGCAGCTGGAATGAGAAAGGAAAGTCGCGGATTGCACTACACAACCGACTTTCCTGAAAAAGCGCGATTTATCGAGAATACGTATATGTAGAGATTACATTTATACTACGAAAGAGCTTTAACAAACGGATTACTTTGCTTTTCGGCACCTATTGTTGTTTCACCACCATGACCAGGTAATACCTTAAAATGATCTGGCAAAGAATAAAGCTGGGTGCGAATCGAATGTTCCAAAACTGAAAAATCTCCGCCTGGTAAATCTGTTCTTCCAATGCTACCTTGAAACAAAACATCTCCTGCGAAAATCAATCCGTGCTCATGATTAATCAAACTTATGCTTCCGGGAGAGTGTCCAGGTGTGAAAACAATATCCAATTTACTATTCCCAAAACTAATAGATTCACCCTCTAGTAGATACTTAGAAGCTAATGGAGAAGGTGTATATGGAATATGATAACGAGCTGCAACTTCAACACAGCTTGCCATAACAATTTCCTCTTTGTTATGGTAAACAGGTTCTAGACCAAAACGCTTTGAGACATATGAATTTCCGAGCACGTGGTCAATGTGGCAATGCGTATTTATAAGTGCAACTGGTTTAAGGCATTTTACTTCGATGTAATCTATTAAACGCTTCCGTTCAGCAGAATCATAGCACCCCGGGTCAATAATGACACAAGATCTAGTTTCATCATAAACTAAGTATGTATTTTCCATAAATGGATTACCTTCCAAAACTGCATATTCTAGCATAATTTCAATTTTCTTTATTCTCCAAGTGCTCTAATTTGTCATTCTGGATGAGAGCTTATCAAATGAAAACAACTATAATGACAAATATTCGTTTTATTTTCGTTTCCAATAACATTAAGAACAACAATTATCCAAAGGTTCAGATTTTGAAAAGTGCGATTATCTTTCTTGTTTCTATCACTTTTTGCTTACTTCCTTCATTGGTCGTAAGCCAGGAGATTGATACTCCATTGGGAAAGAACCGGGTTCAATATACGGATGACTTTGATTCATGGTCTAAATACGAAACTGAAAATTTTGTCACATTCTGGTATGGGAAATCCAGAAATGTAGCCATCACAGCAATGCAACTTGCTGAATACGACTTTGATGAAATTCAGAACATGCTCGAACATCGAATTAATGAAAAAATCGAGCTAGTCGTGTATGGCGATATAGGCGAATTATATCAAACTAATATTGGCTTACAAGGGGATGACCCACAAAATGTTGAAAGCATACAATTAATTGGCACAAAGCTATTTGTTCATTTTGACGGAAATCACAACCATTTAAGAGAAAACATCCGTGAGGGAATTGCCAAAGTGTATATCTTCTCTATGTTATTTGGTAATAGTTTTCAAGAGGTCGTATCAAGTTCCTTTATGGCTGAGATGCCCGAATGGTTCAAGAATGGTATTATTCTTTATGCTAAGAATAGTTGGACCATCGAAGATGATACGCATCTTCGATACCTTCTGAACGAAAAAAGGAGACCTTATCGGAATTACAATAAACTGACCCGAAGAGAACCTGACATAGCTGGCAAGGCTTTCTGGTACTACCTAGGAGAAACTTACGGAATCAGCTCGATTAGCAATGTTATTTATCTAACGAGAATCAATAGAAGTGTTCGATCTGCATTCCAATATGTTCTGGGAGAAACATACGAAGATGTACTTGATGACTGCTATGCCTATTATCAAGAGCGGTATAAAGAAGATAAAGGTAAGTTCGAATTTCCAAAACGTAAAGACGCTGTAAGCAAGAATTCCAATTTCGCCACATTTGACAATATTACTCTAAGTCCCGACGGTAAAAAATTTGCCTACTCAAGGAATAAAAATGGTCGTCTGGTATTTTATGTTCAAGATGTCAAGTCAAATAAGAGGAAGAGGCTTTATTCAATGGGTTATAATAACCCGTACCGAGAAACAGACGAAAACTATCCCGTTTTCTTTTGGACATCTGATAGCAAGCAACTAGGTTACATTTACGAAAAGCGAAATATCCTTCAGTTGCGAATCAGAAATATGGAAACCAACGAGGTTGACAAGAATACAATGAATCCGATTTTTAATAGGGTTTATTCTGCTTCATTTATTGATGATGAAAACCTGGTATTAAGTGCCAATACAGATGGTTTCTCAGATTTATATAGGTATAATCTTAATACTCGTATTCAACGCAATCTGACGGTTGATTATCATGATGACTTAGATGCTAAATACGCTGTTATCAATGATATTCCAGGAGTGCTCTTCAGTTCTAATCGCGATAAATCAGATGTCATTCCGGTGGAACTAGATACACTATTGACGATTGGCCAATTTGATCTTTACTTTCTTGCATTAGAGGAAAATGGCAAGCTATTTCGACTAAATAACTCAGAACAGGCAGATGAATTCAAAGCAGAATACAATAATGGTGCTATAAGCTATAATACAAATAAATACGGCGTTCAGACAACTGTAAGTCAAAAATTAAGCAAAACCTTCAAACTAAGTGGAGAACCCAAGATCATCCAACTTGGAAGTCAGATTATTGATCAGTCTTGCAAAGAGTCTTGGTGTGTTTACAGCACACATTATAACAAACGAGACATGATATTTATCGACTCGTTTCAACTAGCAAAACCGGCATTTACAAAATACCAAGAAATATATCTTCAAAAACAATCGAATTCATTAATTCTATTAAATAATATTGAAGAAGAAAAAGTAGATGTTCGAGACACAGAAAACATTCCTGAGGGGTGGTTTTTTGATACTCGTTTCCCTGACCCTCCTGTCAAGGAGAAAGCGAACTCCACTTCTGAACCTTCTTTGATAACGGGATCTAAAGCAAATAAAGCTATCAAGTACGATCCGTTGCGAACTACGACGTCAAGACTTCGATTCAAGATTCAGAACATGAGTTCAAATCTTGACAATCAACCTCTTTTCACTGGTATGAATTCTTATGCTGCTGATAGAGTCGGTTATCAAGCTGCACCACTAGGACTGCTGATGAAAATGCAAGTTGGAGATAGCTTTGAAGACTACGTATTTGAGGGTGGAGTGCGATTAGCGACAAATTTTTCAGGATACGAAGCGTTTCTAACATTTGAAGATCGCAAAAGACAATGGGATCACTTCTATGCTGCATACTATAGATCTCGATCCAATCGGCGAATAGATCAATTCGATCTTTTGGAACGCAATCGAGAGAATACATTTCTACTCTACTATCAAATCAAATACCCCTTTGATGAATTCCAGAGTATTCGCTTGAGCGGTACTTTGAGGAGTGACCAGAATTTTACGCTGATAACTGATGATGACTCATTCGTAAAACCAGTCACTAATACTCAAAGACTAGGAATTAGAGCTGAATACGTTTATGACAATTCTTCGCAACGATCCATGAATATCTACAATGGTTCACGCACCAAGTTTTTTGTTGAAGCAATGAATCGATTCAGGGTGCAGTTTGCGGATCCATTTACTATTGAACCCAATAATGGCTTCCTATCGGTACTGGGTGTAGATAGCCGATACTATCTACCAATTTTTGATAAATCTGTTTTAGCTGCAAGACTTTCTGCTGGAACAAGTCTCGGATCTGAGCGCATATTATATTATGTAGGTGGTGTCGAACGCGCATTGATTTCAGGATTTGATCAGTCTACAGGCATACCAAACGAAAATTTTGCGTTCGAAAATATAGCTCCGCAATTACGTGGTTTTGATCGTAACATCCGAAACGGTACTTCATATGTCGTAAGTACTGTCGAATTGCGAGTACCTATATTCCGCCATATATTTTCAGATCAAATTCGCTATGATTTCTTGAGGGAATTTCAGGTGGTTGGTTTCTTCGATTCAGGAACAGCATGGCATGGATTAAGTCCTTATAGTCCAGAAAATCCGATCAACTCTGCTCAATTTGAAAGTGGTGAATCAGTAATAATCAATGTCCAATATTTCCGTGATCCACTCGTCTTAGGTTATGGTTTTGGATTCCGATCATCTGTCTTTGGATATTTTGTGAA
Organism: Saprospiraceae bacterium; assembly: GCA_965658745.1. Lineage (GTDB taxonomy): Bacteria > Bacteroidota > Bacteroidia > Chitinophagales > Saprospiraceae > JAHDFB01. Next base: position 218,536 of record CBFHTK010000003.1, read on the forward strand.
GATGGATTTCGCGAGAGGAATTGAGACAAGAGCAACACTTCCACTAAGAGTACATTTGTCATTAGGTACAGATTTCTAAATAAATCAATCGTAGTTTTTATCTTTTTTGGCTTGCTCAAGTTTAGCTATTTGGATTCTCAATCCTACCTTTCAAAGAATATATTTTCTATCTTGATCTTTCATTTCTTGATTCGTTTGCTTCCTTAATTTGAAAATCAAAACCTATGTACGTAAAAAAGAATTTTACCTTAAGGGGTGTTCTTGCATTTAGCTGGTTTCACATTGTTTGGATATCAGCTTGGTCATTAATAGTCGCCTCTCTTTTCTACTTTATTGATCCTGAATGGTTAGATATTCCGTGGTTGCCTATTTCTATTGTTGCAACTGCTGTAGCATTTTACATTGGATTCAAAAACAATAGTTCATACGACCGTCTGTGGGAAGCTCGCAAAATCTGGGGAGCAATTATAAACTCAAGTAGAATGTGGGGAGCAGTAGTTCGTTCCTACGTTAGCGATCAATTTGATCCAACAGCAACAGAAACAGCATTGAAAAGCACCCACAAGACTTTACTGTACAGGCATATCGCTTACCTATATGTCTTGAGAAGTCAGTTACTAATCCCTACGGAGTGGGAGCATGTAAGCCAAAACAAACATGTAAGAAGATTGGCAGAGAAGCGGATGAAGGAGGTTGGAGTAGGTCTGTATAATGATGATTAACTTGAATCAAAACTTGAGAAATATCTCGAAAAGAACGAAATGAAGCGTATAATTGAATATAAGAACAGTGCGACTCAGCTGATAGATCAACAAAGCCAAGATCTACGTGCTCTTAGAAAAACCAACAAGATTGATGATTTTCGACATATGGAATTACAAAAAGTGCTAAATGACTTCTATGTGCATCAGGGTAAAGCTGAACGAATTAAGAAATTTCCTTTTCCTAGACAATACGGTGGAACCAGCTTTATTTTGGTAGCAATATTTATTTTTCTAGTCCCATTTGGGTTCGCTAGTGAATTTTCAAAATTGGGACCAAATGGCGTCTGGCTATCTGTGCCGTTCTCAATACTAGTCTCTTGGATTTACATTATCATGGAGTTAGTAGGAGATTATAGCGAGAATCCATTTGAAGGCTTAGGAAATGATATCCCAATGTTATCTTTGTGTCGAACTATTGAAATTGATTTGCTAGAAATGCTCGGTGAAGAAAACTTACCAACTGCGATCCAAGCAAAGAACGGAGTAATAATGTAACTATGAAACTTATAAAGAAAATTGCCTTAGGCTTGCTAGCTGTACTTGTATTAATTCAACTAGTACCTGTTGATCGCTCAGTTCCTGAATATGAGCCCAATCAAACACTGGTCGAGCTCACAAAAGCACCGGAATCTATCCAAACTATACTCAAAAATGCGTGTAATGATTGTCATTCGTACGATACCAACTACCCTTGGTATTCAAAGATAGCTCCAGTTTCATGGTGGATCCAAGATCATATCAAAGAAGGTAGAAGTCATCTAAACTTCTCTATATGGGGAAGTTATAAGCAGAAAAAGGCAGCACATAAAATGGAAGAATGTGCCGAAGAAGTAGGTGAAGGGAAAATGCCTATGAACAACTACACATGGATGCATTCTGAAGCAAAGTTATCAGATGCCCAACTTTCTGAGTTAATAACATGGTTCGAGACCCAAGAAAAACTTATGAAATGAAAAAGTTAAAATGAATAGAAAAGTGAGCTTGTTCTTGAGGGTTTTCATTGTGGGTTTAGTAATTTTTGGTTTTACCTCTGGGGCTTTCGCCCAAAATATCAGCGGATATGTCACGGATGCTGATACTAAAACAGCATTGGTTGGTGCAAATGTATTATTGTACCAAGAGGATTCTTTGATAACTGTTGTTTCAACAGATACCTCCGGATTATACCAAATAACTCCACCATCTTCTGCAATCTATGTTTTGGAAGTCAGATTCCTCGGTTATAAACCTTCCAGACGTTCGGTCGTCCTTGATAATTCTAACCAAAAGATTGATGTTGTCCTTATACCAGACGCACTCCTAACCGCCTATCCTATGATAAGGGCAAAAGCCCTACAAAAGCCCAACGAACTGCTAATATCAAATGCATTATTTAGAAGACTGCCGGGAAGTTTCGATGATCCATCCAGACTATTAATTCGATTTCCTACTCTTTCTTCTCCCAATGATCAAGCAAATCAAGTTGTAGTTAAAGGATTACCTCCACATATGGCGAAATGGACAATAGATGGCGCAGCAATTATAAATCCAAATCACTTAAGCAATGCCGGTTCGATTACGGATCAAGCATCCGCAAGCGGTGGGGGAGTTAACATGATTTCAGGTCGATGGATCGATCAATATCGCTTCTTCTTAGCTCCATTACCAAATCAATTGTTTGACGGAGGATCTGGTATTTCTGATACAAAACTCGCTACACCAAAGGGCTTCTCGTATGCTTTCGGTTTATTAGGTACTGAACTCTCTTATCGCCACGACTTTTCAAATGGTGTATCTGCGGGACTATCTTATCGATATTCGACACTAGGCATACTTTCTTCACTGGGCGTAGATTTAGGTGACGAAGACATTTCATTTCAAGACCTGCACTTTATGTTGAATAAATCTGAAGGTAAAAACCGTTGGAAATATCACTTCTTATGGGGTAACAGCAAAAACATTCATGATGATTTAGGGAATGAATCAATTAGTTATAAGGATGCACAACAAATCAATTTTGAAGGGCAACAAATCATTCATCATGCTGGCTATGAACGAGTGACAGAAAAGATCAACTATAATACTGCCCTTAATTTTTCTCAAAGGGCTAGTTCTAGGTTTTCTTCCGTATCAGATTTATTCCCTGAATTGCAAAAGACATCAATGATAGATCTTGATGAAAAATTGATTATTTGGGCGCAAAATCTAAGCTTTCGAATCGCAAAAAATGAATTCTCACTACATTCTCAAACTCAATTTAATCAATTCCAATATGAATCCGAGCCATCAGATTGGTGGTTTACACAGTATGGAGCAATTTCGACAGTCAAGAAATATCGCGATATCACAGTCAATGTAGGTGTAGGCTTCTCCTCTTTCCGTCTGAATCAAATACTTCCAGAACTTCGAAGTTCAGTACAATATGAAGTCAATCAAACAAGTCGATTGCAAGCTTCATATTCAATGCAAGGTCAGTCAATCTTCTCCCAACTTTGGGATAGGTCCCCAAGCTTACGAGCATTCACCTCGCAAAATCTGAGCCTAGATTACTTCTTAAATACAAATAAATCATACATTCAACTGGGTGTATTCTATCACTATTTTGATAAAGTCCCAACGTTAGCAAATACGAAGGTAACTTACCTAGATCGACTCGATCTCATGTTGCAAGGAATCGATCAAGGATATAATATTTCTCAAAATGGCTCTGCCAGACTCTTTGGAGTGCAGGCTCAACACGAATGGCTAAAAATTGATCGGTTTCAAAGTATTCTTGCTGGTTCAATCTATAATCTAGAAGCTAGAAGCTCTTCAGATGCGCCTTTTGATCTTGAATCAAGTTATGATTTCGGATACACAGGTTCTGTTTCGGGCTCATATACATGGAATATCAGAGAGAATCCTTTTGTGGTGAGTTTAGCCTATCAGATGCGTGGTGCTGAAAATCATCTTCCAATTGATGAATTTGCCTCCCAAGAATCTCAATCAACCGTTTATCAACTAGAACAGTCAAAATCCGCAATTTCAGGTTTTAGTCGTCTTGATTTTAAATGTCATTTTAGTTGGGGAAAAAGGAAACAGCACATGCTCTCACTAGATATTCAGAACCTCCTGAATGCTGAGAACCTAGCTTATCCATATTATGATCCACTATTACAAGAAATCAATATCCAAAATCAACTTGGATTGATTCCCATTCTTAGCTTCAACAGCTCAATATAGTCTCTAGCCTTTTCGTTTTGAATTCGAAATATGAAGGTTGATGAAGTATCTTTGTTTACCATAACTAGAGTTAAATGTCTGAATCCAGCTTGCAAAAAGAAATGACTACAATTCAAAGTCATCTATATAATATTGAACTATCAAAAGCCTTAGATTCACTTTATCGCGAATTCCAAAATTGGAAAATGGGCGAACAAACACCACAAGAACTAGGTAAAAAAATATATCACTATCAAAAGACTCAAGCTCGAGAATTATTTCTAAAATATGAGCGACTAAGTTTTGCTGATATAAATATTGCTCAAGCATTGGTTGATAATTTAATTTCGAAGTCCGAGATTTCATCCGAATTACTGCGATTCCTCAGTCCAAAAATCGAATTACTAAAAAGTACAAAAAATGCATAAATCACTTGAAAATAATTCTAACCAATCATACGATGCCGCTTTCGATAATGCATTTGAAAAGCTAAATGAGCAACAGAAAAAGGCCGTCGAGCATATTGATGGTCCGTTAATGGTTATTGCAGGTCCCGGGACAGGTAAAACTCAGCTACTTGCAATCAGAATAGGATATATACTCAAAAATACTGATCAACAAGCTCAAAATATTCTTGCATTAACTTACACAGATGCTGGTGCAGTCGCTATGAGACAAAGACTATTGCAGTTCATCGGCCCAGATGCATATAAAGTCGGAATTTACACCTTTCATGCATTTTGTTCAGGGGTCATCAGAGACAATGTAGAGTATTTTGGAGGGTATAGAAATCTTCAGCCTGTTTCTGAACTAGAATTGGAAGATATTTTGCGGAGAATAATTGATGAGTTTGATTACGATCATCCACTCAAAAAGCTATCCGGTAATGTATACTATGAATCAAAGCGCTTGAAGAATTTATTCTCAACTATCAAACAAGAGTCTTGGACCAAGGAAGAAATTCATAAAGCTGTCGAGCAAGATTTTGAAGATTTTAAAGAGGATCCAAACAACTATTACAAAAGACGAACAAAAGACTTTGAGAAAGGTGACCTTAAGATTAATGCTTGGCGTAAAAAAGAAGAAAAGTTTGATTTGCTCTTAGCTGGAGTCGGAGAGCTTGATAAGTATAATCAATACCTGCTTGAAATGGGAAGATTTGACTATAATGATATGATACTATGGGTCATTGACGCTTTTCATAAAAGTCCTGACCTACTTTCAGATTACCAAGAGCGATTCCAATACATACTTGTAGACGAATATCAGGACACAAATGGATCACAAAACGAGCTTCTCTTCCAACTTGCCTCTTTTTGGGATAACCCAAATCTTTTTGTGGTTGGAGATGATGATCAGTCTATATACAGGTTTCAAGGTGCGAACATGGGTAATCTACTTGATTTCAAAACCAAATTTGCACCAGATCTGATAGTACTTGAAGACAACTATCGATCTACTCAAACAATTCTCGAAAAGTCTAGAGAGCTAATAGAAAACAATACTGAGCGACTAGTCAATGATGCCGCGCTTGTCAAAAACCTTAAAAGGTCAAGGAAGGATAATCAAGCGGAAATTGACGTACATATACACCGCTATGTAAATACCATGCATGAAGAAAAAGACATTCTTGATCGAATAGAATCATTGTATAAAAGCGGTTATGATCTTTCTAAAGTTGCTGTGCTTTATAGAAAGCATTCGAACGTAGAAAATATGATCAAATATCTAAATGCGAAAGAAATTCCCCTTCAAATCAAGCGGGAGATCGATGTCTTGCAATCGCATGAAATCCAAAGGATTCTAGACATAATGACATATATACAAGTTGAAAGCATAAAAATACATAGTGCTGAAGATTTACTTTTCAAAATTCTGCATTACGAATATTTCGATCTAGTAGCAAGAGATTTAGCTAAACTATCGATCTACTGCAGTAGGAGAACAGATAAGCGAGAAGACGATCGTAAATGGCGAGATGTAATAAATAACAAAGACCTGCTTCATAAATTAGGCCTTTCTCAACCAGAAAAGATCTACCAAGTAGCAAAGCTCATTGAAGATCTTTCGCTTGACATCGTCAACGAAACACCTCAAGTCTTCTTTGAAAAACTGTTCACACACGCTGGCATTCTGCAATCAATTATGCAATCTAGCGATAGTACTTGGAGACTACAATTAGTAAATACCTTCTTCAACTTTATGAAAGAAGAAACTGCCAAGGATTATAAACTTACTGTTCAAGATATTCTTGACAAAGTGTATCAAATGCAAGATGCTAATCTTTCATTAAAGTTGGTTAGGACTGCTTTCGCAAAAGGAGGAGTACAGTTCACCACGATACATGGCTCAAAAGGACTTGAATATGATATTGTTTTTCTGATTCGCGGTGATTCACATAATTGGAAACCTAGAACTGGAAATACACAATATAGCTATCCCGATGCTTTAACACCAACCGCTCATAAAGTCAATCAAGAAGATGATAGGCGCTTATTTTATGTGGCGATGACTCGGGCAAAAAACGAGTTGTTTATCACTTATTCTATTCAGAAAGAAGATGGAAAGGAAACGGAACCATGTTCTTTTGTAATTGAATTAGAATCAGACACGAACAAGCATCAACTAATAGCATTAGAAGATGAAAGCATCAATAACTTTACCTACCAGCTATTGAGATTCCAACAGGGTAAAATTGAGCTACTAGACCAAAAGCTCATTGCCAAGGAGCTTGAAAAATTCACATTGAGTGCTACTGGACTCAACAAATACCTACGATGTCCTTTGAGTTTCTACTTTGAGAATATTCTAAGAGTTCCTGGAGCGAGAAACAAGTACAATGGTTTTGGTAGCGCTATGCATTATGCCCTTGAAATGTATTTCATCAAATTGAAAGCGCATCCCGAGCATGTACTTCCACCAAAATCAGAACTTATGAAGTTTTTTGAAGATGGTATGCTGAAGTATCGCTCACACTTCACAGCAAAAGAGTTTGAAGATTACCAAGTCTACGGAAAAGAAAATCTATCAAAGTATTTTGATGAGCGCAGCAAGAACTGGAACAATGCTCGAGACTATCATTTGGAGTTAAGAATTGCGGATGTTGCACATAAGCATGTTCCAATTAACGGAATGCTAGATCGTGTGATGGAATACGATGATGGTGTTATGGTGTATGATTATAAAACAGGGAACCCTAGTAAAGCAAGTCCAAAACTAAAGCCCCCTTTAGCAGATGATGATAATGGAGGGGATTACTGGAGGCAGATCGTATTCTATTCTCTCTTGATCAAGGCCTATCCTTTCAAAGACTGGAAATTGTTATCAGCCTATATTCCATTTTTGGAAGTGAAGAATGAAAAATTCGTAGAACGAGAATTTCATGTATCTACAATGGAGCAAGATATTGTTAGTAAACAAATAGTAGAGACATATTCTGGGATTATGAACCAAGATTTCCATGGTTGTAAGGAAGATGATTGTAGATGGTGTACCTTTGTAAATCTCAATGGAAATTCTGATAGTGAATCACTTAGCTTCGATCAATTGGCACCCTCAACAGAAGTAGAGGATTAAAGACCTTTAAATTCATGAAACGCTCAATAACTTTAGTATGCCTTTTGATCTTGACCATACCTTTTGGTTTTAAAGCCCAAAATCAGAAAGAAGAGCGATGGGAGAATTACATTAAAGAATTTGAGTTATAAATTACATAAGAGTGATTCAGAATCTTATTGATTATAGCTACGACTTAAGAATACTAGGGCAGTAAATCATTGGATATTCTTCAAGACAAAAGAAGATATGAATAGCATTGGTGACCGGATTAAGAAATTTAAAAAAATTTTGACGTCAATTGATAATTTTAATAATGAAGCGTGATCTATCCAACTAGTGATTTTCCTAAAAATGCTGTAGAATTGGAAAACATTTCCGTGCTTACAAGTGTTGTCCTACTACTTAGTTCTCGAGAATCAACAGATTTAAACTGATAACTTAACTATATAATTGATTAATAACTTTATTTTGAAAATTAGATTAATCATACAAGCTACGCTTATACTTACTGTGCTTTTTAGCATGGGAGCAGAAGTTATATATGCGGTTGATCTTTTTGCTTGTGAAGAGGTCAATGAAGTTGAGACCGAAAAAGAAACCATAGAGTATAAAGGATTGGAACATGACAAAACTACGACTGATCATGCCTTTGCGCTTTATACTAATTCGTCAAAAAATGGCGCAGCTCGCAATCATTGCTACAAAGCTTTGATGGGTTTTGACTTTTCCAAAAACCACCTGGACCCTCCAGAATTGGCTTTCTAGCCTCGTCTATAACTAGATAGAATAGACATCTCAATACAAAGAGAGTGGAGGATTTTATTCTCTCTCCTAAATCAAATACTTATTTACTAATACACTCTACCAGAATTATTCTATTTGAATAACTCTAATAAAAACATATGTATATGAGCACTACAAGTAACCCCTTTAAGTATTGGAAAGCAGACTTATCCGCTGGTTTGGTTGTTTTCTTAGTTGCAGTACCACTTTGTTTAGGTATTGCTTTAGCCTCTGGAGCCCCGCCCTTAAGTGGAATTATCGCTGGTATTGTCGGAGGTATTGTTGTTGGTTCACTTAGTGGATCAAAATTTGGTGTAAGTGGACCTGCAGCTGGTTTAACAGTAATAGTATTTGCGGCAATTGCTTCGCTAGGATTTAAAGCCTTTCTAACCGCTGTTATACTTGCTGGAGTAATCCAAGTAGTGTTAGGATATTTACGAGCAGGAATAATCGGCTACTATTTTCCGAATTCTGTTATTCGCGGCATGTTGGCTAGTATTGGAATTATTATTATTCTCAAGCAAATTCCGCATGCTTTCGGTTACGATGCAGACTATGAAGGTAGCTTAGCTTTTGGGCAACCTGATGGACAAAATACTTTCACTGAATTACTCAACTTCGTCAGTTACATCTCTCCTGGTCCTACATTACTAGCTATCACTTCATTAGTTCTTTTGTTTCTATGGGAACAAGAATTTATGAAAAAAATTCCCCTATTCAAGATAGTTCAGGGCCCTCTAGTTGTTGTAGCTTTAGGAATTGCCTATACGCTACTTATGCAAGGAAGCAGTTGGGAGATTATTCCAGAACACCTAGTACAAATTCAAGTTCTTGATAGCCTAATGGACATAGGTACATTGTTGACCTTCCCAGATTTTGGAGCAATTACGAATCCTGAAGTCATTCTGACTGCATTTACCATTGCTATTGTTGCAAGTCTTGAAACTTTACTTTGTGTTGAGGCGACTGACAAACTAGACCCAGATAAATTCATTACTCCTACTAACCGTGAACTTAAAGCGCAAGGTGTGGGAAATATGGTTTCTGGCCTTATCGGTGGGCTGCCATTAACTCAGGTAATCGTGCGAAGTAGTGCAAACCTCGTCTCAGGTGGTAAAACTAAATTGAGTGCAATTTTTCACGGTGCTTTGATATTAATTTTTGTGTTGTTTTTGCCAGTGGTATTAAACTTGATTCCTCTATCAGTGCTTGCTGCGATCCTGATTCTAGTTGGATTTAAACTAGCAAAACCATCCTCGTTTGTAGAAATGTTCAACAAAGGCTGGTATCAGTTCATACCTTTTATAGCTACAATAGCTGCAATTCTTTTAACCGACTTATTAGTTGGAATAGGAATCGGTTTAACAGTCGGGTTAGTCTTTATCCTCTACTCAAATTTCAAAAGTCCCTTCTTTGTTGACAAGGACGCTTATCATGAAAATGATGAATTCAAAATTGTACTATCGCAAGAAACAAGTTTCCTGAATAAGGCATCGATCATGTATGCATTGAGAAATATTCCGTCTGACTCAAAACTAACTATCGATGCATCAAATAGTGTCTTCGTAGATGATGACGTACGCGAACTAATTGAGGATTTTATAGACCATTTAGCTATTGAAAAAAATATAAAGACGGTACTTATACATGGTGAGCGATTACACAGTAATAATAGTAAAGTTCATCTTCAAGAAATTGTCGATAAGGACAATATGAAATCAGCAACTCCTTAGGAGAGCCTAGCATATTGCAAATTCGTCTGCTTGACGGAAGTTTATCGAAGCACTAATATCTGTATCAAGAGTTCTTGTTGAGTAGGCTTTATTTTCAATCAGAAATCGTGAAGTTGTCACGATTTCTGATTGCTAGTAAGCTTTAATCTTAGTGTTAGATTTTAGTGCGCCTCCAACCAAGTTTCTCCAACGTCCATTCCAATTTTGATAGGGACCTTGAGACCAGGTAGAGCATTTTTCATATGCTCTTCAACCAAAATCTTCATTTCTTCCAATTCAGGTTTATACACATCAAAGACCAATTCGTCATGAACTTGCATGATCATCTTGGATTGATAAACTCTTGATTTCATTTCCTTATGGATTGTAATCATGGCCATCTTGATCATATCAGCAGCTGTTCCTTGTATTGGCGTATTGATAGCCATTCGCTCAGCGTTTCCTCGAGCAAGACTACTTTTACCATTTATATCTCGTAATTCTCGTTTTCTACCCATCAATGTTGTAACATATCCTTTCTCACGGGCTTCAGCCACGATATCTACCATATATTTTTGCAATCCAGGAAACTGCTTAAAATACTGTTCAATTAGTTGGCTTGCCTCCTTTCGTTTGATTCCTAGTTGACGTGATAAATTGGTAGCACCTGCTCCGTAAGTAATAGAAAAATTTACAGTCTTCGCATTTCTTCTTTGTTCAGCGGTAACTTCTTCAAATGGCACTTCATAAACTTTCGCAGCAGTTGCTCTGTGAAAATCTTGATCATTTATGAAAGCTTCGAGCATACCTTCATCATTGCTAATATCAGCAATGAGACGTAATTCTATTTGTGAATAATCTGCTGCAAGAAGTATAAAGTCTTCATTTCTTGGTATAAAGGCATTCCTAATCTTCCTTCCCGCCTCGTTCTTTATTGGAATATTCTGTAAATTTGGATTCTCTGAACTAAGTCTTCCCGTTGCTGCACGAGCTTGGTTGAAGCTACTATGTACTCTTCCAGTTTTTGAATTTATCAACAAAGGCAAAGCATCTACGTAAGTAGACTTTAGTTTACTGTATTTTCTGTATTCCAATATGTCACTTACGATTTCATTATCAATAGCTAATTCCGAAAGTTTTTCAACGTCTGTTGAATATGTACCGTTGCTATTCTTTCTCCATCTATATGGAATCTTCAATCTATCGAAGAGTATCTCACCAACCTGTTTTGGTGAACTAATATTAAAAGAACTTCCTGCCTTTTCGTAAATCTCCTTTTCTTTCTTTTTGATTTCAATTTCAAGATCTTTAGAATACTCATTAAGAAATTCGCCAGAAATTCGGACTCCTTCATACTCCATTTCAGCCAAGACCTCGATCAAAGGTTCTTCTATATCTTGGTAAAGCTTGAGAAGTTCTTTCTTCTTCAAATCTTCGAATAGTATTTTTTGAATCTGTAAGGTAACATCAGCATCTTCCCCTGCATACTCCGCAACTTTAGCAATCTCAATATCCTTCATATTTAGTTGCCCCTTTCCTGAGCCAATTAAGTCACTGATTGGTACCATTTTGTATCCTAAATACGCTTCAGAAAGATAGTCTAGTTTGTGACGTTTGTCAGGTTCCAAGAGGTAATGTGCAATCATTGTATCCTGAAAGAATCCTCGTATATCGACACCGTACCACTTCATCATCAATATATCATACTTGATGTTTTGACCGATTTTATCAATTTTTTCATCCTCTAAAACCGACTTAAAAATCTCAACAATTTCAAGTGCTTTTTCTCTTTCTTGTGGCACAGGTACATAATATGCTTCACCAGCTTCAAAGGAAAATGCAAGTCCTACTAGATTGACTTCGTGAACATTCAGTCCCGTTGTTTCTGTATCAAAGCTAATGATTGGTTTAGTCGAAAGTAATTTAGCTAGAGAAACTTGTTCTGTCCTAGTATCAACTAGTCGATAATCATGTTTCGTATTTTCAATATTCTTACTGACTAGTTGATATTTTTCAACTTTTGATGAGGATTTTTTGAAACCAGATGCTGTATTAGCTACTTTCGCAGCTGTACTTCCAAATAAATCACCTTGAACGGCTTCCCCTGGCCCCAATATACTATGTGCTAATGATCGAAATTCTAGTTCTTGAAAAATTGTAGTGAGAGCTTCCCTATCCAATTGATCAATTTGATATTCTGTAGCATCAAACTTGATAGGCACATCTACTTTAATAGTTGCAAGCCATTTTGACAATCTAGCTTGATCCGCAAAGTTCTCTAGATTTTCTTTTTGCTTTCCCTTTAACTGATCAGTTGATTCCAAAAGTACTTCTGTTGACCCAAACAACTTCAGAAGTTTCGATGCTGTCTTTGCTCCTATACCTGGAACACCAGGAATATTATCAACAGAATCACCCTGCAAAGCAAGTACATCAATAACCTGTGATACTTCTTGTATGTCAAATTTCTCAAGTACTTCGGGTATACCCAAGATTTCAACACCATTTCCTTGACGACTAGGTTTGTACATGAAAATGTTCTCAGAAACTAATTGCGCATAGTCCTTATCTGGTGTTACCATATATACCTCAAAACCTTCCTTCTCAGCCTGCTTTGCTAATGTACCAATTATGTCATCCGCTTCATATTCATCCATTTCAATAATAGGAATCTTGAATCCTTCCACAATCTTTTTAATGAATGGAAGTGCTATCTTGATATCATTTGGTTGCTCCTCACGGTTCGCTTTATAAGAGGCATATTCCTTGTGTCTAAAAGTAGGACCACTTCTATCAAATGATACCGCTATATGGGTCGGATCCTGATTCTTCATTAAATCCCACATCGTTCGCACAAATCCAGTAATTGCGGATGTGTTTACCCCTTTTGAATTGATTAATGGGCGATTTATAAATGCAAAATGTGCGCGATAAACCAATGCATGACCATCTAATAAAAACAGTTTCTTTTTTGCCATTTGACTATGTTTAACTACTTAAGATTCCACAAAACGAACTATTTGCAATGTGGGGCTGAAAGATAGCAGGAATAAGTCATTAAAACCAATCCAACTATGTAGAATTTAAATGCGATCTAATTCCTACCCTGCCCAATCTTCACGATCCAAACTACGATAATTTATTGCTTCTGCTAGATGTTCGATTTTAATTTCAGTAGATCCTTCCAAATCTGCTACGGTTCGAGATACTTTCAGGATTCGATCGTATGCACGTGCCGACAATTGAAGTTTTTCCATCGAATTTCTAAGCAATTGTGTTCCAGCATTATTCAATTTACATACCTTCTTCACCATAGATGAAGGCATCTGAGCATTGTAGTAGATATTATCTAGATGCGCGAAGCGCTTCTCTTGCACGTTTCTTGCTCGAACAACACGTTCAACAATCTTTGCACTTCGTTCCTCGACTTTTTCTTGGAGACTCAGTTGATCATAACTGACTGGTGTAACTTCAACATGTAAATCAATCCGGTCCAATAAAGGTCCCGAGATCTTATTGAGATATTTCTTTACAGCTCCTGGCGGGCACATACAATCTTTTTCGGGATGATTATAATAGCCACAAGGACAAGGGTTCATAGAAGAAATCAACATAAAACTGGAAGGAAAGTCTACTGATAATCTAGCCCGAGAAATAGTTACTCGCCTCTCTTCCATCGGCTGTCGTAGAACCTCTAGAACCGATCTTTTGAACTCCGGTAACTCATCTAGAAATAGTACTCCGTTATGCGCTAGAGATATTTCTCCAGGATTTGGATTCGATCCGCCGCCAACAAGTGCAACATCGCTAATAGTATGATGAGGAGCTCTGAAAGGACGTTTGGACACCAAAGCATCATGATCTTTAAGTAAACCTGCTACTGAATGAATCTTTGTGGTTTCTAAAGCTTCATGTAAGTTAAGAGGTGGAAGTATCGTCGGTAGTCGTCTCGCTAGCATTGTTTTTCCTGCCCCGGGAGGGCCAATCAGAATTACATTGTGCCCACCAGAAGCTGCTAATTCAAGTGCTCTCTTAATATTCTCTTGTCCTTTTACGTCGCTGAAGTCTAGGTCGAATTCTTTCGGTTGTCTTTTAAAAATCCCTCTAGTATCAACATGAATCGGATCTCCATCCCATTTTCCTTTGAAGAAATCATAAGCATCTTTCAGAGTCTCTATTCCATATACCTCTAGATTGTCAACTATAGCAGCTTCTCTAGCATTCTGAGCAGGAACAATCATTCCTTTAAACCCTTCTTTTCGAGCTTGAATTGCAATCGGTAAAGCTCCTCTAATTGGTCTAAGTGATCCATCAAGTGATAACTCGCCCATGATCACATACTTTTCAAGTTCTGTAGCCGCTTCCTTTGGTAGTTGCCCTGAAGAAGCCAGAATACCTAATGCTATCGGAAGATCATAAGCTGATCCTTCTTTTCTTATATCAGCAGGGGCTAGATTAACTACAAGTTTGGTTCTTGGCATATGTAATCCTATGTTCTTGATTCCCGTTTCAATCCGTTGAAATCCTTCCTTAACTGCCACATCTGGTAATCCGACCAAATAGTAAAACGATTTATTTGACGCAACCGTACCACCATAATTGACTTCAACTGTAATTGTATGTGCCTCAACACCAGTGACTGTACTCGCAAATGTTTTTACTAACATATCCTCTTTCTATATTAGTGTAATGAGTTGAAGTTTTGTCCCCCTTTGAATTGACTTTTTTTGAAACCTATATATATTATGACTTAAGCTCGCTTCAGCATTTATTATGAAATGGGTTGATAAAATTTGATTTGCTCAAATCACAAGTTAAGTCTTATGAAAATTCGTACTTTAGTCATCCTTCCATTTAGGAACATTGAATCAGAAATCATAAGTTACAAATGACAATATTTTACATCCATTACAATTGTAATGCAGACGATTCGCTACAAATTGAGTTTCTAGATAATTCGGGTTCAGTAGTGACTTCTCGAAATATGATATCCTTTGATTCCTCTCATTGGCACACAATGCTGGAATCAAACACTAATGGCATTACGCACTATCGATATGTACATTTGGAAAAGTCTGGGGTTAAAACTCCAGAGATTGGAGAGTTACGTTCTTTTAGTCAGCGTAAATCGACAAATTATCAACTCATTCACGATCAATGGTACTCAAAAGAAAGAGCTGATAGTATCTTTCTTAGTTCAGCTTTTCGTGATATTATATACAATAGACAATCATCAAAGATTCGACCTTCTACTTCGAAAAAGAATCAATTGTCTTTTAGCTTAGTTGCGGCTAATGTACCACATGATCTAAGTGTTGCTGTGATAGGAAATATTCCTCAACTTGGCAATTGGACCGAGCCACAGCTGATGTCTTGTACAGATTTTCCTACATGGAGTTTAAACCTTGCAATTGAAGATTCAACGATAGATATAGAGTATAAATATGTACTTTGCGATCCGAAGTCTAAATTAATTCACCAATGGGAATCAGGTGCCAATCGCCAAATTCAACTAAATCTTCCATCAGAAAATTCTTGTTCTTTCCATCAAAATGACCAGTTCTTTGAATATGAAAGTCAACCTTATCGAGGTTCTGGAGTAGCTATTCCTGTTTTTTCACTTAGAAGTCATTCAAGCTTTGGAATCGGAGAGTTTTTGGACTTGCTTCCATTTATTGATTTTGCTTCAGCAACGAAGATGCATATTGTGCAGACCTTACCTGTCAACGATACGATTGCGCGAAAAACATGGCAAGATTCTTATCCATATGCGGCAATTTCAGTATTTGCTCTTCATCCGTTGTATGTCAATATACCAAAAATTGCAGATTTTGAAGACAAGGCAGTTAGCAATGCATATGAAAAGGATAGAAAGGAGCTCAAATCAGAGGCCGAGGTAGATTTTGATCGAGTATTGGAAAGGAAAATGTTTTATTTCCGCGCTTTGTTTGAACAAGAGAAAGGTCTTTTGGGCTCGGACCCAAAATTTAATAGTTTTCTCAAAGAGAACGAAAGCTGGATTCGTTCTTACGGTGCTTTCTGTGCATTAAGAGATAAATACAAAACTGCGGATTTTAACCAATGGCCAAAACATGCGACTTATCAAAAAAAGGCGATTAATAGCAGTTTGAAAAAGGACCAGAAGCTAAATGAAGATTCCCTTTTCTATCAGTTCTTGCAATATCACGCTGACTTACAGTTGAAAACCGCTAGGCAATATGGCCGTGAAAAACGAGTAGTCTTAAAAGGGGATTTGCCGATAGGAATCTACCGATATAGTTGCGATGCCTGGGTTGCTCCTCATTTGTACAATATGAATGAACAAGCTGGAGCCCCGCCTGATGCATATGCTGTATTGGGTCAAAACTGGGGTTTCCCAACTTACAATTGGAGCGAGATGGCAAAAGATGGCTTCAGCTGGTGGCGTGAAAGGATGCAGAAATTATCAAGCTATTTCGATGCCCTCCGAATAGATCATATTTTAGGTTTCTTTAGAATTTGGATGATACCGCTTCATCAAGTTCAAGGAACACTTGGCCTTTTCAATCCCCGAAAACCGTATACACGCGACGAATTAATGCATTATGGTCTGTATGGTGATCTTTCGTACTATACGCAACCTTACATTCGTAAGAAAATGCTTCAAGAAATATTCGGTAAAAACAGCAAAGAGATCATCAAACAATTTCTTGACGAACATCATGCCAAAACCTATCAATTTAAAGCCGAATATCAAGATCAAAAATCAATTGAAAGATTTATTGATGATTCAAATAACGCTCTTTTTATAGATAACAAATCTGCGATTCTCTCCCTTATGACTGAAGTCCTATTGATTGAAGAACCGAGATCGATGGGAACGGCATATAACCCCAGAATCACCTTGCAGACAACATATCTATATAAATCGCTTGATCAGCATATGAAAGATGCTTTTGATCGGATGTACATTGACTATTTCTACCACAGACATAATGATTTTTGGAAGGATCAAGCGACATGGAAGCTTCCCGCATTATTGAATGCAAGTAATATGTTTATCTGCGGAGAAGATCTAGGTATGATCCCAGCCAGTGTGCCTGAAGTGATGGAATCGCTTAATATTATTCCACTTGAAATTCAGCGAATGCCAAAAGGTACAAATCCTTTCGGAAAGCCTGACGAATATCCGTATTATTCAGTTTGCTCTCCTTCCTGCCACGACATGTCAACTATCAGGGGATGGTGGGAGGAAAACAGCGACCGACGTCAACGATTCTATCACGACCACATGAATAAACCTGGCAAAGCTCCTACTAAATGCTCAACTACAACTGTTGAAACAATCGTGCAAGAGCACTTAGATTCAAAATCTATGCTCGCCATTTTTCCGATTCAAGATATCTTGGGAATGGATGAAAAGCTAAGACGCGATGATGCGAAAGCAGAGCAAATTAATGAGCCTAGTAATCCAAATCACTATTGGCGATATAGGATTCATATATCCTCAGAAAAACTTCTCGAAGAGCAAGGATTCGTGGAAAAATGGGCGAAAATGGTTCAGAAATCGAAAAGGTCTTAGATTGATTAGCCAAATTCCCTTCAGTTTTCGCAAATTTATTTGCAGCTCAAAGGTCCATCTACATTGACTTTCTAACTCAGAAGCAATAAAAAAGCAAAAAAAGAGCATTAGTGTTTAAACATTAATGTTCAAACACTATTATATTTGCATCATGAGTATAGAGAAAGACCTTCAACAATCTAAGCCATTTAAGAATGAATTACAGCGCGCTGCTGTGAATCTATTCTTTACTTCTCGCTACGTAGAAACTCGATTGCAGGACTTCCATAAGTCTTTTGGAGTAACTATGAAACAATATAACATCCTTCGAATTCTAAAAGGAGCTGGAAAACCTATAAGTACTCAGCTTATCAGAGAGCGAATGATAGATAGAATGTCTGACATATCGCGCATTGTTGACAGAATGGTAGACAAAGAAATTGTCTCCAAATGTACGAATGGTGCTGACAAACGTCTAGTAGATATTAGTCTCACAGAAAAAGGAATGAGCTTGCTGGAAGAGATCAATGTAGCTCAGGAACTGCAAGAGAATATACTTGACAATCTCTCTGTTGAAGATGCTAAACAACTCAACACGCTACTAGATAAAATACGAGGATACAATTAACAGATAAACTTTTTAAACAAATTAAATACATTAAAATGAAACAATTTTTTGCAATCGGATTATTGCCACTATTCTTGGCCTTTGGATTTATCAACACAAACAATACTGCTCCAACTGGAGAGATCAAGTCAAGTACAATTGAATGGAAAGGTTACAAGGTAACTGGTTCTCACTACGGCAACATTGACATACAAAGTGGTAAATTACAATTTGATGATAACGGAGCTCTTACAGGAGGTAAGATTGTAATTGATATGAATTCAATTACAAATAGCGATCTTACTGGTGAGTATAATGGCAAGCTTATCGGGCACTTGAAGTCTGATGATTTCTTTGGCGTAGCAACCTACCCAACAGCTACACTTGAAATTACTAATGTTGCTGCAAAAGGAACTCCTGGAGACTATAAAGTGACTGCTGATTTAACAATCAAAAACACTACAAAATCTATCAAATTCTATACTAATATCAGTGACAACGATGGTATGAAGGTAGCAACTGCAGATATGAAAATTGACAGATCAGAATATAGTGTTAAATATGGTTCAGGCTCATTTTTTGATAACCTAGGAGACAAGACGATTTACGATGAGTTTGATATCAACGTAAAATTGGTAGTAGAATAGATTTTGGCTCAGCCATAAAAAAATAATAAGTTTAATAGGAAAGGGACTGTCTCATAACGAGATGGTCTCTTGCTTTTTCCTCCTTTATCTGCAGGCTGATCTGTGATCACTCCGCTGATCGTTTCTATTATTATTTAGTTGTTCACATCCAAGTGCTCGGCTGTCGTTGGATCAATTTTTATCAGTTCTTCTTTGGCCACCTAGTCGGCATACTTAGATGGTTATTCTAGTTGTACCATCGTCCAGTACTCATGTCAATACGGTGGAGTCTATTAAACCCCCCACGTCATCGAGGCTTTAGCCTCGTAATTTTAGCATTGTAGTAGTATTACGTACATTACGACCCTAAAGGGTCGAGGACAAGTTTACAGTAATTGAGAATAGAAAACGGAACAGCAGTTTTCAGTAAGATTAGAAACCAGGAACGACTAAGCCACTGAAAATATCAGTCTACTTTCTCCTCTCACAAGTCCCGTAGGGACGACACCTTAATAGCAGAATTGCAATAAAAAAAACCAGCTCCGTACGTGCGGCACCTTTGTTTCAGAGTAACCAAAATATAATCTAGATAGAATTTCTTTAAAAATCATCAAAAAAGAGACTGCCAAATTATTAAAACGTACAAAAGAAAACCACTACAGGATCTAGATCGTCTAGTGGTTAATTAATTTATTTTATATCTATAACCGAAACACTATATTAGGACGGTACAAATCTTTCTGCAACTATTTCATCAATGCTTCTTTTACCAAGCCAGAAATCACTTTCCCTTCTGCTTGTCCCGCAACCTTTGCAGTCACAACTCCCATCACTTTCCCCATATCTTTCATTCCAACTGCACCGACTTCAGAAATAGCTTCAACAATCACAGCTTTCAGCGATTCTTCATCTAATTGCTTTGGAAGATACTGAGAAATCACGTCAATTTCTTCTTGCTCCACAGCAGCTAAGTCCTCACGTCCTTGCTTTACATATATGTCATAAGAATCCTTACGTTGCTTCACCATTTTTTGAACCAACTTAATTTCTTTCTCTGGAGTTATTTCGTCTCCACTTCCATCTGTCTTTAACAACATGATTGCCGCTTTCACAGCTCTTATTCCACGCAAAGCCACTTTGTCTTTACTACGCATGGCATTCTTCATGTCTTGGATGATACGTTCTTCTAAAGTCATTACTTTTATTTTAAATTACCGATACTTTGCTTTAAACTAGTCGTCACTGCTACTCTGAGGAAAAATCATATTAGTAAGATTTACAAAATCTTCCAAGCTCAGTTGCTCAGGTCTTTCTGTAAAAACTGGTTCTGTCAATAATTCTGGATTGTCAACTAAAGATTTCATGGTATTCCTCAACATTTTTCTTCGTTGAGAAAACCCCATTTTGACAACAGTTCTTAAACGCTTGTAGTCACAACCTAATGTTTCATCTTTTCTAACCAAGCGAATTACAGAAGAGTTCACCTTTGGAGGCGGATTAAATGCTTCCGGACCAATATCAAATAGATGAGTAGCATTGTACAGAGCCTGTGTCAGTACTGATATTACACCATAAGTTTTTGAACCGTGCGGTGCTACTATTCGTGCAGCCATTTCTTTCTGGAACATACCAACCATCTCAGGAACCAGGTTATAATTCTTCAAAATCTTAAAGACAATCTGGGAAGAAATGTTATATGGGAAATTACCTATGACGCAAAATTGCTCACCACCGAAAAGCTCAAAAAAATTCAGTTTGAGGCAATCATCTAATAAGAATAGATCAGCTTGCTCTGGAAATCTTTTGAAGAGATGATGAATCATATCTCGATCAGCATCAACTGCTTTCAAATCATATGATTTTTCCAACAAATACTTTGTCAATACTCCTTGTCCAGGTCCTATTTCAAGTACCTTCTTGTATTCGTCTGCATGCATCAATGACTCTGAAATACGCTCCGTCACAAGTTCATTAATCAAGAAATGTTGACCGTATGATTTTTTTGCTCTTTGCTTCATGAAATGCGAAGATAATTAAGCCTATCAACAATTGATCTAATTTCTAGAATTGATTTATTGTTTATCTTCACGGCTTGAAATATTCAGCTAATTTTGAATCATCAAATTGAATATTTCTGCAAGGACGAATTAAATTGATTGGACAAGCGCAAAGGAGAAAGAATATGTACAAGCCAAAAATTGGAATTACAATAGGTGATATAAATGGAATCGGACCAGAAATCATCATAAAAGCATTTTCGAAACAAGAAATGCTGAACCTATGCACACCTGTAATATATGCATCGGCGAAAGTGATGGTGTATTACAAAAAGGCAATCAACGCTGAAACATTTCAATTTACATCTATTGAGAAAGCTGAAAGTGCTGTAGAAGGAAAAGTGAATGTTATTAACTGTTGGAAAGATCAAGCAGAAATCAAAATAGGTGAGATCACTGAAGTAGCTGGTCGCATTGCCCATATTAGCTTGGACTATTGCCTTCATGATATAAAGCATGGATTCATTGATTCTATGGTTACGGCACCGATACACAAGAAAAGCATGCAGCTGGCAAGTTTTCCTTACCCTGGACATACCGAATATCTTCAACAGGAAACCGAGGGAAAATCATTAATGATGTTGTGCTACGATGACCTTCGAGTTGCATTAGTTACGACGCATATTCCCATTAGTGAAGTGTCTAAATCTATGGACAAAGACCGAATAGTTGGTACTATTGAGCGCGTAAATGAGACTTTAATTGTTGACTTCGATATTGAGCGACCGATCATTGCAGTATTAGGATTGAATCCTCACGCTGGAGACGAAGGAGTAATGGGAGACGAAGAAGATAAATATATTAAACCTGCCATTGAAGAGGCTAAATCAAGAGGAATTCTCGCTTACGGGCCTTTTGCTGCTGATGGATTTTTTGGGTCTGGCGCCCAAAAGAAATATCATGCAGTTGTTGCAATGTATCATGATCAAGGCTTGGTTGTTTTCAAAAGTCTAGCCTTTGGTAGAGGTGTAAATTATACAGCTGGACTTAATATTGTTCGAACGTCACCAGACCACGGAACTGGTTTTGATATCGCTGGAAAGAATTTGGCAGATGAAAGCTCATTCAGAATGGCGATCTACGCGGCAGTAGATATTTGGAGAAATCGAAATGACTACCATGAATTTCGTAAAAACAAACTCAAATCATCTAGAAAGAAAACCGAAAGAAGAAAGAATCGATAAGCTCCCTTTTTGATATTTTACTCTACCTGTTCTGAATTACGATTTGCATGACACAAAGAGCTTTAGCTCCTTTTGTGAATTGCCAACGACATCAATTTCCCCAATGACAAAGTCAGCTATGCCGAAAGGTATTTTTTATATTCTGATAGCAACTTTTGCTTTTGCATGGATGAACATTAATGCCAAGTACTTGTCTGACTTCCACCCTATGCAGGTAGTATTCTTTCGAGCGATTGGAACATATGTTTTTGTTGCTCCTTTTATGGCAATCAAAGGAATTTCATTTGTGGGCTATCGGCCAAAGCTCCTGCTTCTGAGAGGTGTAGTCGGTGTACTTTCTCTTTCGGCATTTTTTTGGGCAGTGCAGCGTATACCAGTTGGCTCGGCGATTTCTATACGTTACGTAGCACCATTCTTTACCGCTTTTCTCTCAATTTACCTTCTCAAAGAAAAGGTGAGTGTTTACCAATGGCTCAGTTTTTTCATTGCATTTCTTGGAGTATTATTACTTAAGGGAGTCGATGCAAGAATTGATCTTTTGAGTCTTTTTGCAGTATTATTCTCGGCTTTGAGCGTTGGTTTAGTATTTGTACTTGTAAGAATGCTAGCTAAAACAGAAAAGGTATTGACAATTATCCACTACTTTATGCTATGTTGTATCGCAGTGAGTTTATGTTTTATACAATTTTGGAGATGGCCAATTGGACAGGAATGGATATGGGTTTCAAGTATCGGTGTGCTAGGTTTAATTGGCCAAGTATATATGACTATGGCCTTCAAACATAGCGAAGCCACTTTACTAGCGCCCTTCAAATATATGGAACTGATCTATGCAGTTATAATTGGCTACTTCTTTCTACAGGAAAAATATAACTTCTTCGCAATCGCCGCTATGGCATTGATTATTTTAGGAATGGTACTTAATGTAATTGTAAAAAGGAAACAACAGAAAAAGATGCGTTCTATAATCCAGCAACTACAATAACAATTTCCCCTTTAACACCTTTCTCAGAATAGTAGTCTTCTAGCTCTTTAAGTGTTCCTCTTTTTACCTCTTCATACATCTTTGATATTTCTCTGCACACACAAGCTAGTCTTTCTGGACCACAATGCTCTTGGAGCTGTCCAAGACATTTTACCAATCTATAAGGAGATTCATATAATGCAAATGTTTCTGGAAGTGTTGCGAGAAACTTCAATCTTGTTTGCCTTCCCTTTTTATGTGGCAAAAAGCCTTCAAAGTAGAACCGGTTACATGGAATACCACTTGCAACCAAAGCTGGAATCATCGCCGTTGCTCCAGGAAGACAACTAACCGGAATATCGTGATCATGGCAAGCCGTAGCTATCAAGTATCCTGGATCAGAAATTGCAGGAGTTCCAGCATCGGAAATAAGTGCCATTTTGGTCCCATCCTTCATACGGTCTATCAAGGATTCAATCGCTTTATGTTCGTTGTGACTATGAAAAGACTGCGCGCGAGTCTCAATACCGAAATGTTTTAACAATCTACCTGAGGTTCTTGTATCCTCGGCCAATATCAAATCAACTTCGTTTAAAGTTTCTATCGCTCTTTGGGTCATGTCACCCAAATTACCCACTGGTGTTGGCACAATATAAAGCATAGAGCAATTTTTTAATTAATCTAAATTAAAACACGTAAGAATTAAAGTTTAATTCATAATTCTAGCTACAGGATACAATTTGTGTGTCTCTTCATAGTAAGGAGAACTTTCATAAATAAACCTTAGTTGAGCTCTACCATCTTTTGCAAAAGCTTCATCTTCAGCTTTCTTCTGTTCAAGAACCTCCCTTAATTGCGGATCCCTCCTCAACAACTCTGCAGCTAGATCTTCAAATACATACGCTGAGAAGTATTCTTTTTGAGCTAAGATACCATCGAAGAAGTTCCAAGAAAAATACGAGTCAGGTGCCTGGGGCTCTAGTGTTTCAAGAATAAATCGATTTGTAACCTGATTCGTACGAACCATATAATCCCCTTTGTAAAAAGTCTGATTTCGAGTAGTTTTATACACTTCTGTATTGTAGTGCAGGTAGTGGCTTTCATAGGGAGACTTTGTAGTTTCATAGTCTTCTATATAATACATTTCTACCTGAATTTCTTTATCCTCCTCTAGTTGTGTCACCTCTACGCCATTCCATTTCAATCGATCTACGATCGCTGAATATGCTTGGGGAATTATGTAGGCAAATGGTACAGGAATCGATTGACTTACCTCATAGGTATTATAGTAATCAATTTCATGGTTTGTTGGTTTATCTCGATCATAAACCAGTCTGGGAAGCCCAGAAACCTCACTCGGTTTGTATGATGATTCATAGCCTTTGAATAGTGTTGTAATTACGATGTCCTCGTCTAAGGTCCAGTTAATAGGCGCTTGCTGAAGTCTTTTGTAATACAATATAGCTTCCAGTCGCTTTTTCTGTATGGTTTCGCTCTCAAGTGAGGTTAGTCGAAGCATTTCTTTTAGCAAATACAAAGTACTTTCGACTCGTTCTTCAAAAGTCTTGAACATATGAGTCTCCGGCATAAAACTCAATGTATGATGTAAAGCGGCAAATCCCGAGGAATATCGTGGCAAATCTGGAAATGCCACTATTCCCTTTTCTTGTGGAGTAGTCCCTTTTGAATAAACATAAGGTGACATATCGTATCCCTGTTCCGCCATACCGTCATAGATCTTAGGAACAAATTCGAATTCCATATATGAACCCAAAGAAGGTGCAATTTTATCCTTTTGAGTCGCAATCAAGGTAATTATATGCTGATAATCTGCACCATTACTAGTATGCGTATCTACGAAAACATCAGGATTCCATTTAGTAAAGAGCTTCGTAAATGTTTCAGCATTCTTCGAATCACATTTAATGAAATCTCTATTTAGGTCTAAATTCTTAGCATTACCACGGAAACCATGTTCGGCAGGTCCATTCTGATTGGCTCTATTGAATGCCCCTCTATTTTTCGCTCCACCAATATTGTAAACTGGGACAATAACAAGTACTACATTTTCAAGGTGTTTGAACAAGACTCTATCATCTAAAATATCGCGAGCTAATATCATTGAAGCATCAATTCCACAAGGCTCTCCCGGATGTATACCATTATTAATAAACAAAACGGCCTTGCCAGCTACTTCGGACTCTTTGGGTGAAAACTTTCGATCTCTATCGATAATAACTTCCAGTAGTGGTTCTCCCACATCTGTCATGCCTACTTCATTGACTTGTACATATCGAGAAGCTTTACCTAAAGACCTGTAATAAGAGCTTACTTCGCTGTAAGTCGCAGAACGATTTGTTTCTAGTTTGTAGGGTATGGGATCAACTTGCGCTTTATCAACACGCTGGAATATCGTACAAGAGCTAACTAAAAAAATGCAACTAAGGAAAATGTATTTCATCGGATCGATTTATGATACTGTAAAGCTAAAGTAAAATGATCGACCTCTTCAATTTTCACAGAATTATTGCGATACTCTCACGAACTCAGGATTTTCAACAAATAGATTGATTTCTCTCATACAATTAGTACTACCAGAACCATCTTGACCTTCCAAGAACCCTTGAAGTCTAACTACCTTATCACCATTTCCAGTGATTTTTTCAAAAATCTCGGAGCTTGCCATTGTATCTACTCGTATCACCATGGGTGTCATCATATCATTCTCATCCAAAATCTCGAAAGTGTAGTTATTTGTTGATATTTCATCTCCATCAATAATTCCTACAACTCGAACTTCCTGACCTTCACAGTCTGCCTCCTCTTCACAATCTGCAGCGCAATTACTAGAATCTAGAACTACAAGTACATCATAGTACTGGGTAAGATCAAATTCGATTGTTTCTTTAGTGCAAGAAAGTATTAGTGCAACAAATACAAGAAATAGGAATGTAAACTTTTTCATTTTTTCGATTTAGATGACGAAATTAAACTAATTATTATTAGATACAAGTTACGCTGGTCAAAAAAGTACCGCATTGTCATTATTGATATAGCTGTTAATTAAATACCTACTCGGACTATCATGTTGGGTAACCTGCATGATCCTCCTTTAAACGCACAGAAAGTTCAGGTAATTTTTATCAACAAAACTGCAGTATAAACTATTGCTCAACTGATTACAAAGAAAGACTTAAATAAGAAAGACTTTCAAGGATAGAATTCTCTCTTAACTTTAGTTCATACTTATATTTTTACCATTCACTTGACAAAAACTATTAAAATGAAAAACACGGTCCTTCTATTCTCTCTTTTGCTTTTTACACTTATTGGACAACAAAGTTACGCTGTAAATAGCATGATTTTGGACGTAGCTAAATCTACTCCTGAACTAATATTAGAAAACCTCAATTCTGAGGAGATACTCAACATGAATCGTAAAGAAATTGAGCAAGTCATAGGCAAAAGACTAAAATGGAAAGATCGAGGTGGACTTATGTTGGCTAAGCATAAAATTAATAGAGCATTTAAAAAAGGCTTTGATGTCAATCAAGTAGATCAGATGATGGGAGCAGGTGACTTCAACTTTAGTATTGTTGGTTTTCTTCTGGGCTTTTTCCTTAGTTTACTAGGCATACTACTAGCATGGATATTCTTTGGTAATTCTGGATTGAAATCCTCAGTTTTTGGAGCACTATTCAATGCATTGCTAATTTGGCTTGCAGTTCGTTAACTGAAGAAACAGAAAAAGGCGCTCAAATCTGTAAATTGAGCGCCTTTTTTACTTTATGTAAATATTACAGGGAGAACTTAACAGGTAATGTATATTTCAAATTCACTGTTTTGCCCTTGTCCTTAGCAGGTATCCAAACAATCTCTTCGGACATTTGATTGAAAACCCTCAAAACCTCTTCCGAACACCCTCCTCCTACTCCCTCAAGTAGTTTAACATTCTTCATTCTTCCTTCCTTCCCAATTACGAATTCGACTTGGACAGTTCCCATAATGCCTTCTTTGCGAGCTTCAGATGGATACTTGACATTACTATATACGTACATTAACATTTTTCTTTCTGAACAAGCAGCCTTTTCTTCATCCGAAAACTTGGTTTCACAACCAGGGAAACGAGGCATTTGCTCTGCGACTTCAAGTACTTTACTTTCGATACTGTTGTTGACTTCTTGGGCATATAGTCCTGAGCCCGAAAAAAAAACAAGAAGGTAAGCGATTACAGTTGATTTGAGCAAAATATCCATAATGTAACTATTTGAGTTTGTAAATATTAAGAAATCCTATCTTATCAATAAAAAAGGACCACAGCAATCAGCATGAGGTCCTTTTGATATCTTAGAGAACTACTTCTAGAGTAGCTTATCCTTCTAATTTGAACTTAACAGGAAGTGTATACTTTACCTTCACAGGTCGTCCTCTTTGTTTTCCAGGAGTCCATTTCTGTGGTAAGTTATTCATCCCTCTTACAATTTTGACTGCTGCTTCTCCGCACCCTCCTTCAAGGTCACGAACCAACTGAATATCTTCAATCGAACCATCTTTTGCAACAACAAATTGAATCACGACTTGCCCTTCTATTCCATTCTCACGAGCAATTGCAGGGTACTTTAAGTTCCCATAGATATACTCCAACATTTTCTTTTGGGCGCAAGCCTCTTTTTCTTCTTTACTACCTGACATATCTTCACATCCTGGGAATCTAGGGGATTGCTCCACGATCATGAATACTTCCTCCTCCTCGGGTGCCGGTGGTGGTGGTGGCGGTGGAGGTGGCGGAGCATCCTCGACTTCAGGAAGTTCTTCCATGATAGTTTCTTCTTCTACATCTTGATCCAAGAATTCAGGCTCATCTTCCTCTTCTATTTCTTCCTCCGGTACTTCCTCAATTACTGGAGGTGGTGGTGGAGGTGGTGGAGGTGGTGGCTCAGCCGTTCTGGGTGGTTCCACTTCTATCTCCTCATCTAACTCTAATGCTCCGTCCGGTATATAAACTTCTTTTTCAAAAGATGTAGCTGAGAATGCAA
Source organism: Saprospiraceae bacterium (assembly GCA_965658745.1). Classification (GTDB taxonomy): domain Bacteria; phylum Bacteroidota; class Bacteroidia; order Chitinophagales; family Saprospiraceae; genus JAHDFB01. Next base: position 246,547 of record CBFHTK010000003.1, read on the forward strand.
ACAATACAGCTGCTAGCGCTATCGCACCACCAAACTTAGTAAGCATGCCAGAAAACTTAAATGAATTGACATCAGGATACTGACCATGCGCATCAAGTGGTGAGTCCCACTTTTTGCCCTTGTATTTTCCTGTCAGATCTTTTTCAGATTGTGCTTTTAGATAATAACGCAAACCTATAGCGGTTGCTATTACAAGTAGAAAGAGGACTAACATTACTATCCCTACTGTTCCAAAGCTGTTTTCTAAACTACCTAGTTTTTCAAACATAATTTCTTAGTTAAATGGTTTAAATCGTATTACATAGACTCCACATCCAAGCAAAACACCGATAATATTAGCAATAATATCGTAGATGTCAAAATTTCTGACAGTCGTCAATGTTTTCTGAAGAATCTCCATCAGTATTCCAAAGCCCGATGAAACCAAAATTACTACTAATAAATTCTGCAATTCCAATCTGGTCTTACTGACCTTCTCACCAGTCCACAACAACAAAAAACTTAAAACCCCGTACATAACAAAATGAACCATTTTATCTAGTCCTGGAATATCAAATTTTATCTCAGTCAAATTCTCACTAGAATTTAAGGAGGCTATAACAATTATAACTGACCAAGCCATTGCTGGTAACCACGTTATGACTGCTTTCATTAAAGATGCATAAAGTTTTCAATTTGGTGTGTAATCTGAAAAACTATGCGATTATTTCTTCATAAGCACCAGCGTCTAACAGATCTTCTAGTTCGGAAGAATCAGACATTTTTATCTTTACAATCCAACCAGCTCCATAAGGATCTTCATTAATTACAGCTGGATTATCACCTTCGTTTTCGTCAATTTCTGTATTGAATTCCAATACTTCTCCACTCACTGGCATAAACAACTCTGATGTAGTCTTTACTGCTTCAACAGTTCCAAAAACATCTCCCTTGTCCACGCTCTCGCCAAGTGTATCAACTTCCACATAGACTAGTTCTCCTAATTCGCTCTGAGCGAAATCAGTTATCCCCACAGTGACAATATCACCGTCTACGGAAATCCATTCGTGCTCTTCCGTATATTTTAATTGATCTGGTATATTCATGCGGCAAAAAATAAATTATTATTCGATTAATATTAATTAGTATCTAATCTTTACGCTCTAGTTAGTTCTAAAGCACTTTCTTACAAGTTGTAAATTACTTGTCTAATTGGGTTTTCAACCACTCAGACGTTACAGACTTTGGACGTTCAAGTGGAAATCCTAATGCTCGAGACCAACATAATGCTGCTAGTACTCCAAGACCTCTAGAAACTCCAAATAGAACTGTGTAAAAACTATATTCATTCAATCCATAGTGTACCAAAATTGCTCCTGAATGTGCATCAACATTTGGCCAAGGATTTTTCACTTTTCCGAGCCCTTGCAAAATTGGTGGTACGATGTCAAATAGTTGCCACACAATATTCACGATCTCAGAATCCTTGATGTATTCTCGAGCAAACTCACGTTGAGCTACAAATCTTGGGTCAGGCTGACGCAATACAGCATGTCCATAACCCGGAATTACTTTACCTGCATCAAGTGTATCTTGTACGTACTTCTTAATCTGATCATCAGATGGAGTTCTTGTACCCAGCGTCTCAATCATTTCAAAAACCCATTTGATAACTTCTTGATTTGCTAAACCATGCAATGGACCAGCTAGCGAATTCATACCTGCTGCAAAAGAATTATAAGCATCACTCAAGGTAGACCCAACCAAATGAACCGTGTGTGCAGAAGCATTTCCTCCCTCATGATCTGCATGAATTGTCAGATACAACCTCATAAGTCTCTTGAAGTCAATTCCTTCAAAACCAAGCATGTGAGCAAAGTTTCCACTCCAATCCTCTTCTGGATTAGGTGCTATAATATCACCATTATGATAAGTTCGTCGATAAATATGCGCTGCAATTTGTGGAAGTGATGCTATCAGATTCATCGAATCCTCGTAGGTCGCGTCCCAATAATCATACTTTGACATTCCTTTAGCATATTTAGCAGCAAAAATAGACTTGTTCTGAAGTGCCATGATCCCAATTGTGAATTGAGTCATCGGATGGGTATTAGCAGGTAGGCCGTTCAATGTATCTAATACGTGTTGAGGTACATCAGCTCTCTTTTTCCAATCATCTGATAACCATTGTACTTCCTCTTGAGTAGGAATTTCTCCAACCAACATCAACCAAAAAAGACCTTCTGGCATTGGTTCTTTCCCTCCTCTAAATCGAGGAAGTTTTTCTTTTAACTCTGGAATAGAATATCCTCGAAATCGAATACCTTCTTGAGCATCGAGTTGAGATGTTTCCCATAACATGCTTTTAACACCGCGCATGCCTCCTAGCATCTGCGCAATTGTTACTTCGTCAATTTTCTGTGCCCCTTTCTCTTTGCTTATTTTTCGCAATTCAAGTCTTAAGGCTTCTGCTTTTTCGTGAAACTTCTGTTTTAATATGTCCATTTGGAAAGATAAAAGTGCTTTATGTTCGCTGGGATCGAACGGTTATAAAATTATTTAAGATTTAGACTAATAGATACCATATTCTGCATCAATGATGTCTGCTTTGCTTGCATTCTTCTTGCGCAGTTTAGCTATCTTTTCAGATCTTTCTATTCTTACTTTTTGAGTGTAAGCTCGATAGCTATCTTGTTGTTCAGCATTCATCAATAACCTAATTGAATTTTCTGAACCTTTATATATCGCCCTTCTTTTACTACGAAAGACTAGTTCATCTGTTTTTTCTAGATCTGCTATTATTTTCAAATCAGCAACTCGCTTAGCATAAATAGCATCCAATTTTTCGATTTGACTAGCATCCATCGTTGTTATTGCGATAAGTTTCTTACGCTCTTTTTTGAAATCGCTAACCTCTTGCGCATGGGCAGTTTGGAAGCTAAAAATAAGTAGCATAAGGGCTAATAAATTATGGAACTTCATTATGTAAAATTTAAATAAAAGCTTAATAAGATTATTCGCGGAAAAATACAATAATTCTTGCTTTCTATTATAAGAATAACTCCAAGAAAGAAAAGTTTTGTCCTCTTGACAAAATTATCAAGGTTTGGCTGAGCAAGCATATTTTGTTGACTATTTTTGCGAACGTAGAAATAAGCCTATGATTATAATTAACAATGTTATGGTGGAGGATGGTGTTACATCCGAAAAGTTTTCTTGTGACCTAAAAGCTTGCAAGGGAGCTTGCTGTTGGGAGGGTGATTATGGAGCGCCACTTGAGGCAGAAGAAATCAATGTGCTTGAATCAATAAACGAGCAACTGGCGCCATACTTAGACAAGCGAAGTAACGACCTTCTTAACAAGGAGGGTGGAATTAAATATTTTGATGAGCCCAAAATGTTTGGTACCAATTTACATCCAGATGGAGCCTGTGTTTACCTAAGCAAAAAAGGTGATATTTCCATGTGCGGAATTGAACAGGCATGGAAGGACGGCGTAAGCTCATTGCGAAAACCGGTTTCTTGTCACTTGTACCCTGTCAGGATAGATCAAGACTTTTCAAATGGTTTTGAAAAAATGAGCTACGATGTTTGGGATATTTGCAGTGCTGCATGTAGTAAAGGAAAATCTGAAAATATTAAAGTGTATGAATTTGCCAAAGAAGCGATAATTCGTAAATACGGAAAAGATTTCTACGAACAACTTGATGCAGCAGTTAAGCACAGTGAAAATCATTAAGATTGAATAAGACCACTTATGCTCATCTTGCACTGATACTTGTTGCAATTATATACGGGGCCAACTATTCTATTGCTAAAATCGCGATGGATGAGCCCTCGATTAGTCCCATGGCGATGATCTTTATGCGTTTAGGGACAGGTGTCATTGCATTTGCTACGATCTACTTCTTTTGGATTAGAGAGAATATCGATCGAAAAGACTTGCCAATATTTGCTTTTTGCGGATTAACTGGCGCTGCACTAAATATGAGCTTTTTTTTCATCGGGTTAAATTTTACGAATCCAATCAATGCTTCTTTAGTTATGACCTCTTCTCCGGTTATGGTCATAATCTTTTCATACTTCATCATAAAAGAGAAAATTACAGCGGTAAACGGGATAGGAATATTCATGGCGCTAATAGGAGCAGCAATATTGATTTATCGGCCGACATCTACTGAACAAGCCGGCTCCATGTTGGGAGATTTATTCATTTTCATGAACGCAACAAGTTATGCCTTGTACTTGGTTCTTGTAAAGCGATTAATTGCAAAATACCATCCATTTACGATCCTGCTGATGGTCTTCAGTTTTGGATTTTTATTCGTTTTACCCTTTTCCATAAAACCTTTCCTTTTTATTGAGTGGGAAGGTCTCCATTGGACTGTCATGGGATCGATCGTTTTCGTACTAATAGGGACTACTATTTTGGCCTATTTATTCAATGCTTTTGCACTTGTCCATGTGAGATCTTCAACCGCCGGAAGTTACATTTATGCGCAGCCTGTTGTCGCAAGTTTCTTCGCTATTTTGATGCAAAAAGACAGTTTACAACCAAAAATGATCTTCTGTTCAGCCCTTATTTTTATTGGATTGTACCTCGTCAGCAAGAAAAAAAGGCCAAATTCAAAAAGTTTTCTACATTCAACTTAAACATTTGTATTATGTGTATCGATGTGGAAAATAGCTGATTACCATTTAAGAAAATTCTAATAAAGAACTTACTCTTTTTTAAAGAGTTAATTATCAGTTATTTATATAGATTATGAGAATATTTAATACCATTTCGAGTGTGGAAAAATATATATTTTAAAACTCGTGATGACTTGTTTATTATTCTATATTTGTCCAACAATAATTGTGATCCCTCACAAAGGTAAACATGGAACATAGGACGAAACGAAACCACTCGTTGATGAATCTAGTAACAGATTTTGAGACGATGATAGAAAAGAATGCAATGACCTATATGGATGAAAAATCGTTTTTTCAGATCATAGGGTTTTACGAGAAACAGTACTTGATTGATAAGGCTTTGGAAGTTGTTGATTTTGCAATCGAACAGTTTTCCTACCGCTCGGAATTTTTGATTCATAAAGCAAAACTATTAATCGTACTAAACAAATATAAGGAAGCAATGTACGCCCTTGATGCGGCAGAGAATATTGCACCTTTTGAGAATGAGATAGCTCTCTACAGAGCTAGAGCCCTCAGTGGCCTTGGTGATACGACAAAAGCTTTTGAAATGTTGGAAGCAATGAAGCCGTATGTAAGCAAGTCTGACCTATCTGACATTCTGGTAGCAGAATCATATATCTACGAAGTACAAAAGTCATTTGAGCAAATGTTCATGGTTCTCAAAGAAGCTCTTGAACTTGAGCCAGAACACTCTGAATGTTTAGAAAGGATATTGCTAAGTGTTGAACTTAGCAGAAATTATGAGGAAAGCATTGTTATCCATCAGGCACTTGTTAACAAGAAGCCCTATAACGCTGCTGCTTGGTACAATCTAGGACATTCATTTGCAAGCTTAGGAGAATATGAAAAGGCTATTGATGCCATAGAATATGCCTTCATAATTGACAAGGATATGGAAGTTGCATATCTAGATTGTGCAGATCTGTGCTGTCAGATAAAGAATTATGATAAAGCACTTTCAATCTACGAAGAGGCCAATGCATTCTTTGGTCCAGAAAGTGAGCTTCTTGTTTATATCGCAGAATGTCAAATTCACCTAAATAATTTCCTCTCCGCTAAAGCAAGTCTTCTCACAGCGTTGAGCTTAGATCCTTACAACGACGAAATATACTTCTACTTAGGAGAATGTTACGTAAAGGAAAAGAACTGGCATTCCGCTATTAATGCTTACATAAAAGCTATTTCAATAGAAGATTATCGAGAAGAGTATCATGGTAGTATAGCTATGACATATATTCAACTCGGACGATATGATAAAGCTGCTGAGCATTTGGCCATGGCCACAGAAATTGCTCCTGAAGATCCAAAGTTTTGGTTTCAGCACGCGTGCTTGTTGATCAAGTCAAAAAACTACCATGGTGCTTTAGATTTACTTGATGAAGCGGAAGAAGAATCATGGGATGCAACTTTGCAATATGCTAGAGCAGCTTGTCTCAACTTTTTAGGCAAGAAAAAACAAGCTTTGCTAATACTCGATGAAGTCTTGTTAGATAGTTTCGAAATGCATAATGCACTTTTTGAAATTGATCCTCAATTAAAATTTGATAAAGAAATACTATCCATCATTAACTATTATGAAGGAGAAGTAGGTTAACAGAGCATTACTCAATCTGATTACCAATCTGAGGCCGTGATATTATTTATTATGGCCTTTTTTCTTTTCTCTTCCTTGATTAAATATGTCTTCATTTGCTTTAATCTATTTTTGCACAAGCTAATAGACTATGTAGTGTTCTATGAAGAGAGAATTTTTTATTAATATCGTCTTTCTACTGATTGCAAATTTGCTAATCAAGCCTTTCTATCTCCTCTGGATAGAAGTAGAAGTGAATAACATTGTTGGCCCCAATATCTACGGTACTTACGCGGGTGTACTTAGTTTTTGCTTCATTTTTCAGATAATCGCCGATCCCGGTCTATTATATTATAATACAACGAACATTGCCACCGATCATAACCGGCTTGCTAGCCAATTTCGAGATATGTTCGGCTTGAAAATATTCCTTGGTTTTCTATTTGGTTTAGCTGTACTTATCTTGGCATTCGCTGTGGGTTATGGACCAAAAATGTGGGAAATCCTACCTTGGGTTGCATTGAATATCTTTCTGATTAGTTTAATACTGTTTCTTAGAAGCAACGTCTCTGCTATCGGTAAATATCGATGGGACAGTCTCTTTTCAATACTAGATAAATCTCTGATGATTCTCATCCTAGTCTATATGATCTACTTCGCTGCCGATCGATCTTCTTTTGGCATTATGGACTTTATTTATGGTCAGACTATTGCCTACTCGATTTCTGCAACTGTCGTCTTACTCTTTCTCCTTCTCCAAAAAGTTAATATTCTTCCACGATTCGATTTCAAAATATTCAAGAAAATCCTGATTGAAAGCCTACCATTTGCTTCTATTATATTTTTAATGACAATCTACACCAGGATTGATAGCTTTATGCTTGAAAGACTGCTATCGGACGATGCTTATCAAGCAGGTATTTACGCTTCCGCCTTTCGAATCTTTGACGCAGGAAATAGCTTCGCCTACCTTTTTGCAGTTCTATTGCTGCCTATCTTTTCCAATATGGTTTCAAAAGGTCAACAAGTACAAGATCTAGTAGAAGCATCAAGTAAATTTCTAGGATCTGGCATTATCGTAGTAAGTATTGTCTTTATGTTCTACGCTCTAGATATTATGTCTTTCTTTTATCCCACCGACGCTACTACAGAATACTCTCAGGCATTCATCTTCTTAATGGTCGCTCTAGTTCCAATGGCACTTGCTTACATTTCTGGTTCATTTTTAACAGCCATTAATCAATTGAAATTGCTGAACAAGATTGCTGTTTGGGGTGTAGTAGTAAATATTGTCCTAAACCTCATACTAATTCAGACTCATGGAGCTACAGGTGCAGCGATAGCAACAGCGGCAACCCAACTTACAATGACACTTATACAATGGACTTTCGTTTATCGAAAACTTGATAAAAAACCTTCTTCATCGCTCATCTTTCGCTTTCTAATTCTGATCATTTTCACTTGTGTAGGGTCCTTTCTACTAGCTTCTCTTAGTTTTCTTCCGCTATTGATAAATATTATACTAAGTATAATGATTGGTTTGATTATTGCGTTTACACTAGGTACCTTCCAACTTGATGTACTCAAAGTACTATTAAAGCACAAACGATCTACGTAATTTTTGATTTCTTTGCGCAGATTTTTAAGTGTCGACGGTACGGCATCCAAAACAAACTTAACTTAATGGAATCTTACGAAAATTTGGCGGGAATCGTCAACGCATTGTACCAAAGAAAAAAAGCTATTATCGGCATTACATTTCTTACAATGGTCCTAGCAGCCGGCTTATCATTGCTTCTTCCCAACTACTACGCAGCTGAAACTATTTTTTACGCAGCTAGTCCTGATTTAGCAAAACCGTCTCCTATCGGTGTTAACGAGAAGAAGATGGACTACTATGGTGAAAGCGAAGATATGGACCGTCTCTTTTCACTTGCTTTGTCAAGCGAATTGAGAGGTAAACTCATTCAACAATTCAATTTGTATGACCATTTCAAAATCGATAAAGACAGCAAAAACGCTGAATTCAGAATCGGAAAGAAGATTGATCAAGCATTTACCTTGGAAAAAACAAAGTATGATGCTTTTAGATTATCTATAGAGGACAAGAATCCGATTCTCAGTCGCGACATGACAAATTTTGCACGCGATTTTATCAATACTAAAGCGCAAAGCTTAATCAAGGACACACAGAAAAAACTGTTGCTTACTTTTGAGCAAAATATCAGCCAAAAAAAGAAAGATATTGGTGTACTGAATATAGAATTAGACTCCCTTCGAAACAAGTACGAAATCTACGACACTAAGTCGCAAGGTCAAGTAATCGCAGAACAACTTTCTAAATCACAGTCAAAATTACAGAACCTAGCTTCACGGCTAGATTCGTATAAAAGTATGGGAATTTATCGCGATAGTACGAGGATTCTAGGAATTCAAAAGAAAGCCCTAAATAGTCAAATATCACTTCTTAAAAGACAAGCTAAGAACTATAATGCTGGTCTTGCCAGCGTTGTCTCATTGGAAAACCAACAAAACGAAGCCAGCGACCAGTTGGGAATTGATATTGAAAGATATAAGCTCTTAAAATCAACGTTTGAAACTAGCTTTGACGCAGTTCATGTGGTTGAATTTGCCAACAAACCACTTCGTAAGTCTAGACCTAAACGTTCGATTCTAGTACTTGCTGCTGGCCTAGCTGCATTTCTAATTACGTCTCTAGCAGCAATAGCAGCAGTTTACAGTAAGAAGGTTAATTGGAAAGAGGTTCTTCGCAGTGATAAATGATACTTGGACATATCGTAAGCAGAATGATGTCCTTTTTTGGGGATTCTCCATAATTACAATCATTTCAATTCTAGCAGCGGTTTCAATGTATTCCATTTTGCCAATTGCTGTCCCTTTGGGTCTGATTGGTCTTTATTTTGCGATTGTCGATGTCAAATTTGTATTCTATGCCTTGATTGCAATGCTTGCTTTCAGCACTGAGATAGAACTACCAAATGGAATAGGGACTGAATTGCCAGGAGAACCACTTATGCTCCTGGTGACTGGGCTTTATGGAATATTTATTTTCAGTAAACCGCAGAAAGCCTTTATCCCGCTTAGTTATCCAATTACACAACTTCTTCTACTCCACCTTGCTTGGATTGCTATTACCATTGTTACTTCTGAAAACCCTATTGTTTCTACGAAATTTCTACTAGCCAAGATTTGGTATGTGGTACCATTTTACTTCACCCCTTTCCTTTTACTGAAAGAAAAAGTGTATGTCAAAAAACTGATCTATATTCTCATGACTTCGGTTCTAGTTGCCTCTTTCTATGTTATGGCAATGCACCTTGGTACTGGACTAAGTTTTGAGGGAATTAACAAAGCAGTTCAGCCATTCTTTAGAAATCATGTTGACTACGCTTGTCTTCTCGTAATTACACTACCATATATTTTCATTGTTTATTGGCAAAGCAAAAAGACTGAACTAGCACTAATACTACTTCCGATCGTTTTCTATGTGCTAATTGCTATCTATTTCACATACACTAGAGCTGCCATGGGCTCTGTTGTAATAGGCGCCGGTGCATACTTCGCATTGAAGTACAAACTAACAAAGTTGAGTTTTGCTGGAGCAATAGTTGGTGCTCTTCTAGTTCTAGGTTTTATGGTTCAACAAAATCGTTTTATGGACTATGCTCCTAATTTTGAAAAAACAATCACGCATAAAGACTTTGATAATCTTCTCGAGGCTACAGCAAAAGGAGAGGATATATCAACTATGGAGCGTGTATACCGCTGGGTTGCCGGTGTTCAAATGATCGTTGAAAGACCAATTGTCGGTTACGGAGCCAATAACTTCTACCCCTATTATAAAAAGAAAACCTTGGCCAGCTTTGAAACCTACGTAAGTGATAACCCTGAAAAATCGGGAATTCACTCTTACTATTTAATGACAGCTGTTGAGCAAGGAATACCTGGCTTAATCATTTTCCTGACCTTACTCTACACATTACTAATTACTGCGGAAAGAACTTATCACAGACTTAAAGATTCATTTTATCAGCTTTTAGTGGCAGCGGCTTATGTCAGTATTGTAATAATACTTTCACTATTGGTGGTTAATGATCTATTGGAGGCTGACAAAGTCGGTCCTTTCTTCTTCCTCGCTGCAGCTTTTATCGTACTTGCAAACAGACAATTAAAAGCAGAAAGCAAAGAATCAGATTAATAATAAGTCTTTGGGCGATGGACTGCGTCCACTGGCTATTCGTGGTTTCCCTAGGTCATCCTTCGTAAATGCTACATAAAATGTAGAATTTACTTCAGGATCAGCCCTTCACGCTGTTCTGGACTGACCACTACTATCCATATCGCAGGTATTACTTTTGAAGCCATTCGACCGCTTCTTGATATCCCAAAAGTCCTCGACCAACTATATGATGATCACACACATCAGTGAGATAAGAGTGATGTCGAAAGCTTTCTCGTGCGTAAATATCACTTATATGAACTTCAACAACCTTCTCAGGAATTGCTTTAATAGTATCTGCAATTGCAATAGAAGTATGTGTGTATCCGGCAGCATTCAATACAATTCCCCAACTATTGAGTCCATACTCTTGAAGCAAATCAATAATTTTTCCTTCAGAATTTGTCTGCTCATATGCCAAGTTCAAATTTGCATACTTTGATTTTAATTTTGCAAAGTAACACTCAAAAGTTTCGCTACCATAAATTTCAGGTTCTCTAGTCCCTAGAAGGTTCAGATTTGGTCCATTGAGAATAAGAATATTGTGATAAGCCATACGGTCTAATAAATAAAAAGTCCTTCTAGTCTAAAACCAGAAGGACAATATTAGTGATTTTTTTTGGACGATAAGTCCTCCCATTCTCTTTAGTTTACTACCTCTGATAAGAATTTCAACCTCATTATTTTAATTTCCTCATAAGTGATATCATCCTCTTTGAGCTCATTGAAGGCCTCATCAACCGAATCATTATCAGCATCTGCGAAATAATCCATGACATCTTCTTGTGTATATTCGTCGATGTTTTCTTCAATATAATACGTAAGATCCAACTTGGTACCAGCAGAAACAATCATATTCATTTCATCAAGTATTTCTTCAAAATTTAGACCTACACTTGAGGCAATGTCCTCTAATGGTAACTTTTTATCTATTCCTTGAATTATCGTAATCTTATTCTTGGATTTATTTGCGACTTGTCTCACAACATAATCTTGAGGACGCTCAATTTCGTTTTCCTCAACATAAGACTTGATCAATTCAATGAATTTTGATCCATACTTATCAAGTTTTCCCGCGCTGACTCCACTAATCTTCACCATATCCTCCCTGTTGGCGGGATAATACGTAGCCATATCAATAAGCGAAGGGTCGCCAAAAATAATCCAAGGTTTAACATCTAGTCTTTTGGCTTCTTTTAGCCTCAGCTCCTTTAGCATTTTGAAAAGTGGTTCATCTAAAGCAGTACCTGAATCAGACTTTGAATCGAGAGAGCTTTCCATCTCTTCGTAATTATGATTTGTTGTGATCTGAACGGGTACTGGTGATTTCAAGAATGAATGACCTGATTCTGATAACTTGATCAAACCGTAACTCTCTATATCTTTATAAACCAAACCTAAGAGGAGCATTTGTCTTATTACAGAATTCCAATGCAACTCTGTTTTATCTTTTCCACACCCAAAGAGAGGCAAGCGATCAAACTTGTAATCCTTCATTTCTTTGGTATTATTTCCGAATGTGAAATCAACCAATGTCTTTACTGTGTAATTCTCATTTAAAGCTACTATTACATCCAATGCCATCTTGACATCATCTTTAGCTTCAATTATCGGCTTAGGATTTCGGCAGTTATCACATAGATCTCCACAAGACTCTTGCTTGAAAGCTTCCCCAAAATAATTCAATAGAAAAACTCGTCGACAAGAACCAGTCTCCACATATGCTATCATTTCTTCAAGCAATTGACCTCCCATTTCTCGCTCTGCTACGGTCTTGTCTCTCAAGAATTTCTCAAGCCTGTTTATATCCTTGTAGGCGTAGTAAGCGATACATCTTGACTGTAAACCATCTCGTCCTGCTCGACCTGTTTCCTGATAGTAGTTCTCAATACTCTTCGGAATATCATAATGAAAGACAAACCGTACATCTGGCTTGTCAATTCCCATGCCGAAGGCAATTGTTGCTACAATTACGTCTATATCTTCCATCAAAAAACCATCCTGAATACTTGATCTCAATTTAGCGTCAAGCCCAGCATGATATGGCGCAGCATTCACGCCATTAACTTTGAGTAATTCAGCAATTTTCTCTGTAGTCTTTCTAGCTTGCACGTAGATGATTCCAGATTGTCCAGGCATCGATTTGATGACCTGAATCATATTTTGTATCGTCTTTTCACCACTGACCTTTGGACGAACTTCATAAACAAGATTATCTCTATTAAATGAAGAAAAGAAGGTCTTATGGTTCTCCATATCCAGATTCTTAACAATATCAGACTGAACTTTTGGAGTTGCTGTCGCAGTAAGAGCGATAATAGGTATCTCACTATTAATCGCCTTGATCATTTCTCTGATTCGTCGATACTCAGGTCTGAAATCATGTCCCCATTCAGAAATACAATGAGCTTCATCAACCGCAACGAAAGACAATGGAACAGAGCTAAAAAAAGCAATATTCTCTTCCTTAGTCAAAGTCTCAGGGGCAACAAAAAGCAACTTTGTTTTTCCATCAACAATATCACTCATCACCTCTTTTTGTTGAGTTTTATTTAACGATGAGTTCAAAAAATGTGCAACTGAGCGATCTTCGCAGTGCGCTCTTACGGAGTCTACTTGATTCTTCATCAAAGCAATCAACGGAGAAATAACGAGAGCTGTTCCTTCCATTAACAATGCTGGCAATTGATAACACAAAGACTTACCCCCTCCGGTAGGCATAAGTACGAAGGTGTCATTTCCATCCATGACATGATGGATAATTTCCTCTTGTTGTCCTTTGAAACTCTCAAATCCAAAGTACTTTTTTAATCCAGCTTTAAGATCTATTTGTTCTGCAATCATTATAGTATTAGTTAGATATGGCAAAGAACTAAATGTCTATTCTCAACACATGATTTTTCAATCAACTCAACAAGATGATACTCAATTGTGTTCAGTCACATTTAATAAAAATCGGTTGAATCCGATCAAAGTTTCCCATTGTGCATTTTGAAAAATGCAACATATAAATATAACATTTAAAAACTTTAAGTTAACAGTAAATTGAATTTTATTTCCTAGACGCAAATCGCTTTACAGCAAACTAAAATTTGTTTTGTCTATCAAATTATTGGCCAATGTGCTTAAATACCATCAACCAAATTTAAATCATGGCTATTAGCCAAAGACAAAAGTTTAAACTAATATATAGACGAATCATTGTGTTGGAAACACATATATTTTGACACAGAGTCAAAAAAATGAAATTTTGACCCAATCTATACTTTAGAATGGATTTAATGACATGAAGTGATTGTAGAAGCTATATTTTTACGCAAAACTTACAAACTGTGAATATTCAACAACGCGGAAAGGAAACTATTCTTAAGGAAGCTGAAGCTTTACGAAATCTTGCTGATAGCTTGTCAGAAGATTTCGAACTAGTTGTCGAAAAAATTCTGAGCTCAAAAGGTCGAGTGATTATTACTGGCGTTGGCAAATCAGCAATTGTTGCTCAAAAGATTGTAGCAACTTTCAATAGTACTGGCACACAAGCAATCTTTATGCATGCAGCTGATGCTGTACATGGAGATCTAGGTATGATTGATGAGAAAGATATAATTATCTGCATCTCAAAAAGTGGAAGTACAAGCGAATTGAGAGTTCTGGTCCCTATTCTTAGAAATTACGGAGTATTCATTATAGGTATGACAGCTGAAATCAATTCGTTCCTAGCTCAACAATCAGATCTCCTTCTACACACACCAATGAAGGAAGAAGCAGATCCCAACAAACTAGCGCCAACTACTTCAACTACTCTACAGAGTGCAATGGGTGACGCACTGGCTATCAGTCTGCTCTCTCTCAGAGGCTTTACCCCAGCGCATTTTGCGAAATACCACCCAGGTGGTCTTTTAGGCAAACAACTATACCTTAAAGTAAATGATCTAATCGGACCTTCGGACAATCCTCAAGTCTCAGATTCTACTTCGATTAAAGAAATCCTTCTCAATATGAGTCAATTTCGATTGGGGGCAACAGCAGTTACTAATAATTCGGATGAAATTATAGGAATTATTACAGACGGTGATTTGCGTAGGTGGTTTCAAAAAGAGTTACCCGCCCAGGATGCAATTGCAAAGAATATAATGACAAAATCACTAAAGTCAATCGAAAAAACAGAATTGGCTATATCAGCTTTTCGTCTTATGACTAAATATGAAATCACTCAACTGCCCGTACTTGACGGTGGTAAGTACATTGGAATGATTCACATGAATAGTCTACTTCGAGAAGGCTTTGTGTAAAAAGCATTCCGCTCCTCTATTCTTCCTTTATTAGAAAAATTTCTCATATCAATAATTGGACTAAATTCAATCTAGACAAGAGCGTCAATTTTCTTTCTAAGTGTTTTTTCCGAACCCATTCCTAGCATCGAATCCTTTATCTTGTTTTCCTTCATGAAGAAAAGTGCCGGGATACTTCTCACCCTAAATTTCGCTGCAAGTTCTTTCTGTTTGTCAACATTTGCAGTGACTATTGTTACTGTTTCTTCATATTCTTTAGAAAGCTTATCTACTATTGGAAGCAATGACTGACATGGACCATACCAGTCGGCGTAGAAATCGATTACGAAAGGTTTTCCGCTTTTTACTAAATCATTGAATTGCTTATTACTTGTTATAGTTGTCATATTCTATCTTTATTGTTAAGTATCTGCCGCAAATATCAGCGCATCTTAGGCATTTGTTCTTGTCTAGTTTTCCCTTTGACTTGACAATTTCACACTATATCTTAACTAGTTCTTGAGGGTCTAGATTTTCATATATGAAAAAAGTTAAACTATACCTCAAATTCTTCATTCAATGACTATCTTTGTCGTTTAATGCTAGAATGAATACAAGCACATTTATTAGCTTTGGTTTGCTCTAGCTTTTTATGTTATACGCGTAGGTATTTATTGTACTGCAAAGCGTGAAAACCAACTCAGAAAACATGGCAGTTGATGTAATTCTAGGACTCCAATGGGGAGACGAAGGAAAAGGAAAAATTGTTGATTATTTGGCTGCTCAATACGATGTAGTTTGCAGATTTCAAGGAGGCCCGAATGCTGGGCACACTATTGTAATCGGTGATCAAAAATATGTGCTTCACACAATTCCATCAGGAATTTTTCGAGAGAATATTATGAATGTTGTTGGCAATGGTGTCGTACTTGATCCGATAACTTTTGACAAAGAGATTCAGAAACTTGAATCGGCAAATATTCCATTTAAAGACAGACTCCTTCTATCCAAAAAAGCACATCTTATTCTTCCAACTCATCGGATGCTTGATGCTGCGAGTGAGGCTTCGAAAGGAAAATTGAAAATAGGATCTACTCTGAAAGGAATAGGACCTACTTACATGGACAAAACAGGTAGAAATGGCTTGAGAATCGGTGATATAATGTTGCCAGATTTCATAGATAGATACAATAGATTAAAGGAGAAGCATCTAGGTATGCTTGCTAATTACGATTCGATCGACTTCGATCTAGAAGGAGAAGAGAAACTTTGGATGAGCTGCATTGAAAAGTTGAAAACGCTTCAACAAATCAACTGTGAGTATTATGTAAATGCGCAGATAAAAGCTGGAAAGAAAATTCTCGCAGAAGGCGCTCAAGGATCAATGCTCGACATAGATTATGGAACTTATCCTTATGTAACTTCAAGTAATACAATTACTGCAGGAGTATGTACGGGACTAGGAATTGCTCCACATCTTATAGGCGAAGTCATAGGCATTACAAAAGCTTACTGTACAAGAGTGGGCTCGGGACCATTCCCTTCAGAATTGCATGGAAGCGTAGGAGAGCGTCTCAGAAAGTTGGGTAGTGAATTTGGAGCGACGACGGGACGACCGAGAAGATGTGGGTGGATTGACATTCCGCAGCTTAATTACACTATCATGATCAATGGTGTTACTCAACTAGTTATAACTAAGATGGATGTACTAAATGAGTTTGAAGAGATTTCAATGGCTGCCAAGTACAGATATGATGGTGAATCACATGATGAAGTACCATATGATATGGATGGCACACAAACTGATGTCGAAATAGAGAATATTGATGGTTGGCAACAATCCCTTGACGGCATAACGGATTATGAAAAACTTCCTTCTACTGCTCAATCTTACTTAGCTACATTGGAGAATAAGTTGGGAACAAAAGTAACGATGGTATCTACTGGACCGAAAAGATCAGAACTAATCATTCGATAAGTTGAAGAGACATATTTTCGAATTAGTTTGGTATAAAACAGCAAATTACCTTAATTTTGCGCTCAGTCAGAATAAAGACGATAAATTCCTAAGGGAATTCTCGAAAATAAACCGGTCCTATAGCTCAGTTGGTTAGAGCACCTGACTCATAATCAGGTGGCCCAAGGTTCAAGTCCTTGTGGGACCACTTAAGCCCTGTTAATCCTTGGATTTTCGGGGCTTTTTAGCACAAATTCTGCCTTATCCTTTCTTGAATACAATATTGTCAGATTCGACATCCTTTGATTCTAGAAAATCAGCAATGTTCTTGACTTCTTCGATTTTACCTTTTCTATCAATAATATAGGAATCATATCCAAGCGAACGCAATAGTTTCTCTGCATTCAAATGAGCTTCATTGCCTCTCTTCTCCGACAAGAACTCCATGACAATCAACGGAGCATTTTCTTCCAAATAGTCTCTGAATCCTTTTATAACCTGGTATTCTGCACCTTCAACATCAATTTTGATAATTTCCGGCTCTACGTGCTCCCGTTCAGCAAACTTGTCAAGTGTTACACTTTTAACTTTTACTGCAGTGGGTTTGCTATTTGTAAACCACGACTCGTTCTTGAACTGATCAGCATCCAACGTATTGTACTCTGAATAAAGGTTTGGAAATTCATAGAACTCTAGAAATGAAGAAGAATCGGAAACCGCTAAATTATTACTTATCACATTGGCACAATCCGATGCATTCTTTTCCAAAATTCTGTAGGTCTTGGGTGAAGCTTCAAAGGAATAAACTTTTCCTAGCTGACCGACCAACCTTGAAGCAAGCATAGAAAAATAGCCATAATGTGCCCCTATGTCGAAAAACACATCTTGCTCATTTAGATTGCTTATCAAAAATTTCGCTAGACGTATCTCTGAATCATGCGATTTACCTCCGGTCAGATATATATCGGTGCTTGAAGGCAGCAATAAAGTCATTTCAGAACCTAAGAAAGTTTGTGCTCTAACTTTTTTCTCCTTTCTCTTTCTTTTATAGATAAGCTCTCTAAAAAGTATTGCATTGAGGTACTTATATGGATTTGATAGCATACGAGTAATCTTCGAAGCAGACGCAATTGTCTCAACTTGTTTTAATCCTTCAGATAATTTCTCTTTCAGCATCATTTTGTGACTTAATAACCATAACTACGAATAGCCTTTCTATTATGCGCAAAGCTATTACATTATAGATATCAAACATACAAAAACTAGTAAGCTATTCACAATTACAGGACTGGGATAGGCTAAATCGAAGATACTAAGATTACGGTCTTCGTTTTCAACTCTCCAAGATTACTTTTTATTATAAATTTGTATTTTGGATCAAAAAGTAGATATGCGGAAAATAAGGATGGGCATGGTAGGTGGAGGAAGAGGTGCTTTCATCGGTGCAGTGCATAGAATGGCAGCAGCCTTAGATGGACAGATCGAATTAGTCTGCGGTGCATTTTCCAGCAGTCCTGATAAGTCTAAGGCAAGTGGTCAAGATCTCTATTTAGACCCCGAAAGATGCTACGATAGTTACATAGAAATGATAGAAACAGAGGCTAAACTTCCTGACAATCAAAAAATGGATATTGTTTCTATTGTTACACCCAACCATATGCATTTTGCCCCAGCTAAACTTGCTCTAGAGCATGGTTTTCATGTAATATGCGATAAGCCGCTGTGCTTCGATATGAATGAAGCTCAAGAATTAAAAAAATTGGTTGATAATTCAGGTTTGATTTTTGCGCTGACTCATAATTATACAGGCTATCCAATGGTCAAACAGGCGAAACAAATGATAGCACACCACGAATTAGGTCAAATTAGACGTGTGGTTGTTGAATATCCCCAAGGCTGGCTCAGTACAAGACTTGAATCATCCGATCAGAAACAAGCTTCGTGGAGAACAGATCCTTCAAAATCGGGCAAAGCCGGCGCAATTGGCGACATAGGAACCCATGCCGAAAATCTCGCTGAGTATATGACAGGTCTACAGATCTCAGAAATCTGCGCAGATTTACATACACATCTTGAAGGTCGACAACTCGATGACGATGGCTCGGTACTCCTTCGCTTTGAAAATGGTGCACGTGGTTTACTTTACGCAAGTCAGATATCCGCTGGAGAAGAAAACGGCTTGAAAATAAGGATCTATGGAGAACTAGGAGGGGTCGAATGGACGCAAATGGAACCAAATTCACTTTGGGTTAAATGGCTTGATAAACCTACCCAACTCTATCGAACTGGTGTTGGTGAGCTATATCCTGAAACGATAGCGCATACTAGAATTCCTGCAGGACATCCAGAAGGTTATCTGGAAGCGTTTGCCAACATATATAGAAATGTTGCAAAGTGCATTCAAGCAAGATTAGAAGGAAAAATTGTAGATAAAATCTACCAAGACTATCCAACGGTTGACGATGGAATACGAGGTATGCATTTCATAGATAAAGTCGTAGAAAGCGGCAATAACGACAATCAAAAATGGATTAAACTTTAAATGAAAGCAATGAAAACGATTAAGGGTCCCGCAATTTTTTTGGCTCAATTTATGGGTGAAGAAGCGCCTTTCGATAGCTTGGACAATATCTGTAAATGGGCTGCTGATATGGGCTACAAAGGAATACAAATTCCAACTTGGGAAAGTAGATTGATCAATCTTGACCAAGCTGCTATAAGTCAAAACTATTGTGATGACCTACTTGCTAAAGTCTCTTCTTTTGGACTTGAAATCACAGAACTATCGACACATCTACAAGGACAATTAATTGCTGTTCATCCAGCCTTTGACGAAGGATTTGACGTATTTGCGCCTGATCATTTAAGAAAAAACCCAAAAGCTAGACAGCAGTGGGCTGTAGATCAATTAATGAAAGCGGGATCTGCTAGTCAGAAGCTTGGTTTGAAAGTTCACGCCACATTCTCTGGCGCATTCATATGGCACACATTTTACGCATGGCCCCAGAGACCAGCGGGTTTAGTTGAGGAAGCTTTTCGCGAACTTGCTTCTAGATGGAAAACTATATTGGATCACTTTGATGCTTGTGGTATCGATATCGCTTATGAAATTCACCCTGGTGAGGATCTGCATGATGGCGTAAGTTTCGAGCGCTTTCTTGAAGCTGTAGATAATCACCCTCGTTGTAATATTTTGTACGACCCTAGTCATTTTGTACTTCAGCAATTGGATTACCTTCGTTTTATTGACTATTACCATGATCGCATCAAAGCTTTTCATGTCAAAGATGCTGAGTTTAATCCCACAGGAAAATCTGGAATTTACGGCGGCTACCAAGACTGGATAGATAGACCAGCACGGTTCAGATCTCCAGGAGATGGACAGGTAGATTTCAAAGGAATTTTTTCCAAATTAAGTCAATATGGCTTTGATGGATGGGCTGTTCTAGAATGGGAATGCTGCATTAAATCGCCCGAACAAGGAGCTCAGGAGGGTGCCCCATTTATTGCAGACCAAATAATTCAAGTTACGGACAAAGCCTTTGATGATTTTGCAGGGGAATCAATTGATAAGAAAGGTCTTCGGGCTTTACTAGGTCTTGATGAACAAACGCATTGAAAACCTGAGCTAGCTTTTCTTTACGTATTCAGTGAGTATAACAATCTGCTGTCCATTGATTTTTCCTTCGATGAAGTTTTCATTTTCGCGATCGAGTGTAATTCGTCGGACAGGCGTACCTCTTTTGGCTGTAAAGCCACCACCTTTTACATTAAGGTCTTTAATTAGTACAACTGAATCTCCCGTTGATAGTATTTCTCCATTACTATCTTTATGGACAATTTTGACCTCGTCAAAAACCTCAGAATCAGCCCAAGTTTTCGTTTCTTCCTCCATGTACATCATATCCAACAGATCTCTTGCCCAAGCTTCACTGTTAAGTCTCTTCAGCATGCGATATGACAGAACTTGAATAGCGGGTTCTGCATTCCACATAGAATCATTCAAGCACCTCCAGTGACTAACATCTAGCGATTCTGCCTCCTTTATCTCATATTGACAAATTCCACAAATAAGTACTTGCTCCTCGATATAATCTCCTGGTTTGGGACCAACGGTATATGCATCGAGTGATTCTGTCTTTCCACACAATTCACAAGACCCACTTGCTCTTTCTATTAGTGATTCTTTGGCTGCCATTGTAGTATTCTACTTGAAGTGTTTTTAGTTGTGTATTAGGTTCAACAGTAGAATCGCTCCTACAGTCCTGCTTTCTTAGAAATTTCAAGCATTCGGTCAATCGAAGCTACTCCTTGCTCAATGACCCATTCAGGTAAAATAATTTCTGGTAATTCATGCTTCATACACAGATATAGCTTCTCCATAGTATTCCGCTTCATATGCGGACAATCATTACATGCACAAGTATTATTTGGAGGCGCAGGGAAAAAGGTTTTTTCAGGGTTAGCCAATTCCATCTGATGGATAATACCAGCTTCCGTGGCTACAATAAACTCAGTTGCTTCGCTTTCCTTTGTGAACTTCAACAATCCACTTGTACTTCCAATGTACGCTGCTTTGTCTAAGATATGTGCTTCACATTCAGGGTGGGCAATCAACACAGCCTCGGGATGTCTAATTTGAAGTTTTGTTATTTTTTCATTTGAAAAAATTTCATGTACCATGCAGGTGCCATTCCACAACACAAGGTCACGCCCTGTTTTCTTGATCAAATATGCACCCAAATTTCGATCAGGAGCAAAGATGATTCCTTGACCTTCCGGAAAGCTTTCAATTATATTGACGGCATTTGTTGAAGTACAACAGACATCTGTCAGAGTTTTCAATTCAGCAGTGCAATTGATATAAGATACTACCTTATGATTGGGATATCTTTCCTTAAACTTTCTGAACAAATGAGGGGGACATGAATCAGCCAAGCTACATCCCGCCTTCAAATCTGGGAGTAAAACCTTCTTTTCAGGAGAAAGCATTTTTGCAGTTTCAGCCATAAAATGTACACCTGCAAATACAATGATTTCCGCATCTGTAGAGGCTGCCATTTGGGATAGACCCAAACTATCACCGATGTAGTCTGCTATATCTTGAATTTCACTTTCTTGATAATAGTGCGCAAGAATGATTGCATTTTTTTCTTTCTTCAAGCGGTTGATTTCAGCTACCAGATCAAGGGTGGGATCCACCTCTATATCTAGGTATCCTAACTTATCTAATTGTGTTTGTGTGTCTGACATAATTCTATTTTTGTGTACGCGTAGGATTCAATGTACAATACACTAAAAGTATAAAAATGAGCGTGGATCGGCAAGCTCAACTGATTAAACCCGCATTTTTCATTAGATAATCTATTGCGACCTAAAACATCTGCAAAATAAGGCGCAGGCTGGATTTTACGCATTCACCATAGTGTGACTATGATTCATTTGAAAAATCCCATATTTTATTGACCTTTTAGCTCTCATGACAAAGATCAAATGAATAATGCAGGTTAATATCCAATTATAAAAATCGCTGGACGCTTTTCCGAAAAAATGTCTTTCTGCTTCATCCAGTTTTGTACACTCATTGTCTTTATATATTCATTCTCTCCCGTAATATCTAATGCTATAGAAACTTTCGTATTCGAATGGCAGCTTTTTATAATTTCTTCCAACATTGCTTTGTTTCTATACGGCGTCTCGATAAAGAGTTCTGCTGACTTATCCTGAATAGCTTTCTTTTCTAAAGACTTGAGCTTTTTCGCAAGTCCATTATTCTTGTTCGGCAAATAACCATGAAATGTAAATTGCTGCCCATTCATACCACTTGCCATTAACGCAAGTAATATGGATGACGGTCCCACTAATGGAATTACCTTCATGTCCATATCATGTGCCATTGCCACAAGTTTCGATCCCGGATCGGCAATTCCCGGACAGCCCGCTTCGGAAATCACCCCTATCTGGTGCCCTTCAGAATTCCATTTCTTCAACACTTCATCAGCTGCATAAGCATTGTGTTTATCCATTTCTTCAATATGGATTTCAGGTAGAGGAGTAGGATGGTCCAAAGACTTCAAAAACCTCCTTGCTGTCTTAGCTCTTTCGACAATAAAATGATCAATTTGATGGATTTGCAGTATAACATACAGGGGAAGATTTACATGCTCATGTTCTGCAATTGGGCAGGGAATCATAAATAATTGATTTGCCATTAGATTGGTTTTACTTTGAATGAATTGTAGCAATGACTTCTCCAGTTGAAGAAAATTCAATTTCAAATTTCATTATTATTGTATTGACTATCAAGACCATTTTTTTTCTCTCTTCTTTGGTGTTCTAATATCTTACATAGTTACGAACAACGCGAGTACCTATATTACTCATCACCTCATATGCAGTTTTCTGACTTGCCTTACAAAATTGATTAAACTGAGATATGGTTTCAAAAATCACAATTTCATCCCCTGCTTTAAAATCAAGGTTTGTAATATCAATTGCACACGTGTCCATAGAAATGTGACCTACAGTCGGTAGTTCTTTCCCTTGACCATAAAAACATGCGTTTCCATTACCTAATTTTCGGCTCAATCCGTCGGCATACCCGATACTTAGGGTTGCGATCTTCATATCACTTGATGCAATAAAAGATCTATTGTAGCCCACCGAATCACCTTTCTCAATATGCTTTATTTGAGCGATATAAGTGCATAATTTATGTGCCATCTGGAACTCTTCATTGGGTACATATCCATAAAGTCCAATGCCCAATCGTATCATATCGTGTTGATAAGACTTGAATCGCACAGCAGCATTTGAATTGCAAATATGTTGCATCGTATCATCTAAACTTAACTCCGCTTTCAAAAACTCAAAGCAAGTTCTAAAATATTGATATTGATGTTCTGTAAATACATCTTGTTGTGGATCTTCTGCTGCTGCAAAATGTGAAAATATTGACTTAACTTCGACTCCTCGGTTTTCTTTGATTAATTCAATAGCTTTTGGCAAATCAGCTTTTTTGAATCCCAATCGATTCATTCCACTATCAATCTTCAAATGAATTTTCAAATATTCATTTGCGTGATTCAAAAATGCTTCCAACTGTTCCAAACTGTATATCTCCAGTTCTAGATCATACTTTGCCGCCAAATACTCCTGCGAAGGATCGGGATTCATTATCATAATCGGACCATCGATACCTTCCTCTCGTAACTCTATGGCTTCATCAAAATATGCTACAGCTAAATAATCAATTCCACATCTTAGAAGATGTTTTGCTAGTGGAATGCTATCACTTCCATAAGCCCCAGCCTTTATCACCGCCATCATTTTTGGACGTTGATCATGCATGCTTCTGTACCTCTGTAAATTATATCTGATCGCATCTAGCGAAATTTCCAAGGTTGTTCTGTGAGACTTTACTTCGAAATTCCTAATAAGCTGATCCAATTGATACTTTCGAGCACCCTTTAGTAAAATGAGCGCATCTTCAGGCGGGTGATTATCTAACTCTGCTCTTAATCCACTTTCATCATCAAATTGCCTAATTGGAATGCCTTCCAAACTAAAGGCTAGGTCCTCTCCCACATAATACAAAAGATCGATCTGTTGTCTTTCGATTAATTCCTTTAGTGTATTAAAATATGCTTGATCCTGCCTTACTTGTTCAAAATCACTTAGAATTAGATAGAGTTTGCGTTCCTTTTTTTGCTCTTGCGCAAAATCGAGGGCATTTTCTAAGCTTGTCAAATCCGCATTATATGAATCATCAATAAGAAGACAGTTGCGGCTTACTTTCTTCAAGAGCATGCGCATGGAAACTGGTTCGAGACCCGCTATTCTTGTGCTAATTTGCCTTTGGGTCAAACCCAATTCTAGACTTGCAATAATGACATGGATGATATTACTTACTGAAGCTCGGTCGACTAAATGAAAGTCCACTTCAAAAGTATTTCTTCCTTCGATTTTTATCTGTATTCCTTGGTTTTGATTGGTACATTGGACGAAATAGTCTGCATCTCTAGTCTCCCTACTCCATGAAACTAAGCTTTGAAACTTAGGAATTTCAACCTGACTCAAATACTCATCAATCAATTCCGTTTTCTCGAGAATCACCTTCTCAGCGAAATTAAACAGCTTCCACTTTTCTTTGAACTTATGCTCTCTATTCAGAAAACCAACATCATGCGCATCACCAATATTGGTGAGGATGCCGAAATTGCATTGGATCATTTCACTTAGTTGCCTCATTTCCCCATCCTTCGATATCCCAGCCTCAAAAACACCAATATCATGACGCTCCTCCAATTCAAGAAGCGATAATGCAACACCCAATTGAGAATTATAGGAAGCGGGGCTTTTACAAAGCTGATGATCCAAATCAAGAACTTGCGAAAGCCATTCTTTGACTATTGTCTTTCCGTTGCTTCCAGTAATTCCAATAAGAGGAATGTCATACTGCAAGCGATGGCTTTTAGCTAGTTTTTGAAGTGCTGAAAGAACATCTGGCACAAATAGTAAGTGGTTTAGCAACTCAGGTTTTAGACCATTTGACAACTCCTTTACCAAAGAGTTTGAAGTTAGGCAAAACAGCACACCTTTGTCAAATGCCTCTTCGACATGTTCAACAAGGGCAAATGGATCTGTCGAAAGGCCCACAAAAAGAGCGTGACTAGTTCTTACAGATTTACGACTGTCAAAAACAATCTCCTTGATATGTGTTGAACCTACAGAATCATCGCCAGAAAAATCCGCTTCAGTAAATTGTAAAATATCCTGTAATGAAATGTCCATAAACCCGTAAGTGTCGAAGGGCAAAGATATGGATTAATATGTGGATAATTCTTGAAGAAAAACTCCTAAAAAGCAGGGTCTAGAAAACCTATATTACCTTTTTAACTATGACTTTTCACCGTCGCTCATACGTCCAATCATGCAGCTAACATATGATTTAGCATTTTGTAACATTGAAGGGTCTGATTCCGGATAACCCATTTTTGACAAGGTTGATCGGACTTCTGAAAGCAATTCTGCGCTTGGCGTTTCAACAATTATCTTTCCGTCTTCAACATTAACTTCTTTGATTGCAACATTATCTAATTTCTCTAATCTTTGTTTGATAGAGTTGGCACAACCGCCACATTTGATATTATGAACATGAAGTATAGATTCCATTTTTTACTTTTTTAAACTGAACTTAAATAATACAAAACTTGATAGGACCCCATAAACTACAACACTAATTGAACTCAAGGGCATCAAGATCGCAGCAATTACTGGTGACAAGTTGCCGGTGACGGCAAAAGACAAACCTACTGCATTATATACAAAAGCTAACGCAAAAGTGCCAAAAATGATCCATTTAGACCGCTTAATATATCGAATATATGAAGAAAACTTACTAAAACTGTCTGCTGACAGTATAGCATCACAAGCTGGGGAGAAATTATTATGGTCTTGCGCAATCACAATACCAACCTCACTTTGCTTCAGCGCACCAGCATCATTCAACCCATCACCGATCATCATGATATGCTTTCCTTCGGTCTGAAGATTTCGTATATGATTTAGTTTATCCGAGGGCTTTTGCTGGAAGTAGACTCGGTCTTCGGTGCCTATTAAAGAAGCAATCCGATCTTTTTCAGCATCTGTATCACCAGATAGAATCGAAATTTGATGCTCTTTTCCCAAGTTATCCAAGACCTCCTCAAGTCCACCTCTATATTGATGCTCCATGTGGAACTGCCCGACAAACTGTCCATCTATTTCAACAAATACACCTTTATCCTGAATAGTTTTTGTCCCAAAAATAAAAGCAGAAGATCCAATTCTGATTAGCTGATTGTCAATCTCTGCAATAATTCCTTGACCAACCTTTTCTTCATAGCGATCTACGTCTACTAATTCAATGTCTTTAAGGTGTTCAGCAATCGCACGACTCAAAGGATGAGACGAATGTGTGCAAGCCGAACGAATCAATTGCTCTTCTTGATCGGAAAGACTTTTCCCTTCATACCTAACTTGCACCCTAGATTGATCTGTGATTGTACCTGTTTTATCAAATATCAATTCGTCGATATCCTGAATCTGCTCGATTGTTTCAGTATTTTTAAGATAGAAACCCTCCTTACTTAACATTCTCAGAACATGGCCGTAAGTAAAGGGTATAGACAGAGCTAGAGCACAAGGGCAGGCAACGATTAGAACTGAAGTAAAAGCATTAATCGCAAGATATAAATCGTGTTGAAACCAATAGAGGAAAGTTGCAAGTGCAATCACTAAGATCACGTAGGTAAAGTATTTACTTACTACTTGTGAAATATGTGAGGTTGATGAAGTTCCATTTTTCCTAAAAACATCGTCATTCCACAATTGAGTTAGATATGAATGATCAACAGATTTCTGAACAACAACTTCGATACTTGAACCATTTTGCTTTCCACCTGCAAAAAGAAGGTCTCCGGAGTTTTTACTAATCAAATTAGCCTCGCCAGTTACAAAACTATAATCAACTCTAGCTTTTCCTTTTGTAAGAATCGAGTCCGCTGGGATAATCTGTTCATGTCTTATTAACAGGATGTCTCCTGGAACAAGTTTGTCAATAGATTTTGTTGCCCACTTATCATCTACTTTAACAGATGTGGATATTGGGAAATATGACTTATAGTTTCTACTGAAATCTAATGAACGATAGGTAACTACTTGGAACCATCTTCCAATTAGAAGAAAGAAAACAAAACCTGTAAAACTATCAAGAAAGCCTTCTCCGCTTCCGCTCAAAATATCGTATACGCTGCGGATATATAGAGTAAGCATTCCAATTGCTATTGGCACGTCAATATTCAAGGCATTGATCTTGATCGACTTCCAAGCAGATTTTAGGTAATCCCATCCACTGTAAACTAAGACTGGAGTCGCTAATGCAATATTTATATATCCTAAAAAGAATAATCTTGAGGCATGTTCAAATCCGAGGTATTCAGGAAAACTCAATAACATCACATTTCCAAATGCGAAACCAGCAAGACCGAGTTTGTACAACAGACTTCTTTCTGGTGTAAGATCTGTTTTTTCTTCGTCTAGTTGATCAAAATGTAATCTTGGTTCATATCCAATCCTACTAAGCAACTCAACTAATTGCCTTAGGCTAGTTTGAGTGTGATCAAAAATGATTGTTGCTTTTTTCGCTGAGAAATCAACTTTAGAAGCTTGTATTCCGGGATTAAATCTCGAAAGATTCTCTAGTAGCCAAAGACAAGAGCTACAGTGAATTTGAGGTAAATCCAATTGCACCCGACTGGTGTTGCCTTCTTTAAACGATACTAGCTTATCAACGATTTCCTGATCATCGAGATAATCAAAACTAGTCTCTAATGCATTCTTTTGAGTAGCTCCAGGTGTTGACTCATACTGGTAATAGGCCTGCATTCCATGATCAGAAAGCACTTGGTAAACTAACTGACATCCAGAGCAACAAAAGGACTTTTCCTCAAAGACGATTTCTTCATCCTTACAAGGTAGCCCGCAATGGAAGCACTGAGTTTTTTGACCCACATTTTGTTGCTGCATTAAGCTTTATTAACCATTCATAAAAACCACGTATAAAGTGGCAGCTGTAAATCCTAGAAACAACAAGAAGAGAAAAAATGTCGCAATTGCGTACTGTCTGTGTGATGTCTGACGATTCATAACTTCGAATTTTTTACAAAGTTCGCGCACAGACCAAATCCTACAGATGATTTTCATCATGATGAAAAATGACGTTCATTACAGTTCTATTGAGGCATATACTCCAAACTAATCGCATCGATAATCTTCAGGGAATCATCCATAATTTCAATTCTCTTTTCATTCTTGAAATCAGACAACGTCCTAATTAAAGTCTCTTTTGCTATTCCAGCATAATTGGCAAGGTTACTGCGATTGAGACGAATAACGTCTGACCCTTTCTGAGAGGATAACTCTATCAAGGCATTTGCAACTTTTTTTCTAACTGAACTATAGGCAAAGTTGAGCAACTGTTCTTCATAGTATCTAGTTCGACTTGCAAATTGTCTAATACTATATTGCGTCAAATCAGGATTTGTGAACAATGCCTTATGATAATCTTCAATTGCAATCAGCCTTAATTTGCAATCCGTAACAGCCGTTGTATAGTTGTGATACTTTTCTTGATTAAAGGTTGGATCAACGCCAAAAATATCTCCTTGAGTTACAAAATCGATGATAAGCTCTTTTCCTAAATCATTTAATTTAAATCGTTTTACACTTCCACTTTCAACATAGAAAATCCACCGCGGATAGTGTCCTGCCTCGTAAATCAAATCGTTTTTCTGATACTTACGTTCTTCTTTACCTTCGAGTAATGTATCAATACATTTTTTAGCATTTACTGGATCGTAGAAACTCTTAACTTGGTTTGCTGTACTCTCTACAATCGTCTTCAATTCAGCACTTTTTTTAAGCCTCATCTCGATCGTTTCCAGCAATGCTACATCGTCAAAAGGTTTCGTCAAATAGTCATCCGCCCCTAGTCCCATTCCTCTGCGGAAGTCTGTTTTCTCAGCTTTTGCTGTTAGAAATAAAAAAGGTACATGCATAAGAACTGGATGCTTGTGTATAATTTTCAGAACACCAAAACCATCAAGTTCTGGCATCATTACATCGCAAATTATAAGATCTGGAATTGTCTCAATGGCCATTTTTACACCTACTTTACCATTCTCGGCAGTAGAACATTTATATCCATCGAGTTCAAGAATTTCAGCTAGATTTTCTCGCACTTCCAAATTGTCTTCAATAATTAAAACATGCTGCATTATCTGTTTGATTTTAGGTAGTTGTTTCTTTAGGTAGGGTTACAAGGAAGCTTGTTCCTTCTTCTGCTTCACTTTTAAAGCTAATTGATCCACCTAGGAGGTTTACATATCGCTGCACAATATTTAATCCCAGCCCTGTTCCTTGAATATTTGTTACGTTTCCAGCTCTAAAAAACCGTGAAAACATATATTTCTGATCTTCAATAGGAATTCCAATTCCCTGATCAATGACCTCAATAGTAAAATGATCTTCACTATTTGTCATCTGGCATATTATATCCTTTTCAGAATACTTAATAGCATTGCTAATTAGATTAAAAAGAATATTCTTGATGATCCTTGGGTCTGTCTCAATTTCCTCAACATCGCTACCATTATATTTTTGTATAACTTCTTGTCCTGGCTTTTGAATAGATTGAATTTCTTGCAGTACAGAATTACAAAGCTCTTTCATTTTGACCGGCTCAATGTGCAAAATTTCTTTGCCTTCTTCTAACTTAGATAGTGATAAGAAATCATTCAAAATACCAGTGAGATTATTTACAGCAGACTTAATCCGAGCTACATGTTTTTCTCGGTTTTTCTGCTGATCAGTGTTTTCATATCTTCCAATAAGTGCGGCTGAAGATAAAATTGATGCGAGCGGTGTTCTGAATTCATGAGAAGCCATAGAAACGAATCGACTTTTAAGTTCATTCAGCTCACGTTCTTTCATCAATGACTCTTCTAGTTCCTCTTCACGAAGCTTTAGTTTCTGCTGAGCAACTTTTCGAACATTAATTTCTGATTCTAAGTGCTCATTGGTTTCCAATAGTTGGTTTACAACCCTTTCAAGATCGTATGTGCGCTCAACCACCTTATTTTCAAGCTGACGATTTAAAGCTACAATTTCATCTTTTGCAGCGTTATACTCTGAGAGATCATGTATAATTCCAGCAAATAGAACTCGATTATGTAATACTACTTCACTTACAGCAAGTCTGAAGGGAAAGGTAGTTCCATCCTTTCGTAATCCCTCCACTTCTCGACCTATACCAATAATCTGAGGCTTCTTAGTGTGTAAGTATCTCTTTATGTATTGATCATGCTGTTTACTATGATGCTGTGGCATCAATATCGATATATTGCTTCCTACAACTTCTTCTGGAAGGTAGTCAAACAACCTAGCAGCAGCGGGGTTCATCATTTCTATAACACCTCTTCTATCTATCGTTATGATTCCATCAATCGCTGTATTAATCACTGCCATCAAAGTCTGTGCTAATTCTGCCTTGTTATTCATGTGCGTAAAGGTAATACCCATATGCCAATCTGAGCACATATGCACGATACAAATAATGACGCTAATCAAGACAAGTACTGACCATGGTCATAGACAGTAGAATTTAAATGAATCAACTTAGTGCATTATTTATACTCTGATCATAAAATACTAGCAAAATGAATCTACTGCACCCAATTAAGAATATCATGACAAGAGATGTTGTGACACTTCCTCTAAATGCAAGTATAGCTGAAGCAGCAGAGGTATTTAAGAACCAGCGAATACATCATATACCAATTGTAGATGGTAAAAAACTTGTTGGTATTGTGAGCAAGTCTGATTACCTATTTTTCCGTCGAGGGTTTCTTGATAATACAGAGGATCAAAGGCTTGAGCAGATTCGAATGAACAACTACGAAGTGAGTTATATCATGACCAAGGGTTTAGCAAAAATGGAGCCAGACCAAAAAATCAATGTTGCTATTGAAATTTTCAAAAAGAATATCTTTCACGCTATTCCTGTAATCGAAAATGAAACCATTGTTGGT
The DNA here is from genome assembly GCA_965658745.1 of Saprospiraceae bacterium. Classification (GTDB taxonomy): domain Bacteria; phylum Bacteroidota; class Bacteroidia; order Chitinophagales; family Saprospiraceae; genus JAHDFB01. Next base: position 277,892 of record CBFHTK010000003.1, read on the forward strand.
ATTGTCACAACATATGATATTATCAAGCAAATGGATAGCGATAGAGGCGTGGTTAACGAATATGAAGTAGATACAATCTAAGCAATGAATATAACAGTTTTTGGTACAGGTACGTCGGGTCATCAGTTTGTTGTGCAAAGTTTGCGCAATATGCTCGGACGTGCAGGTGTCAAATTTCTACTCAAAGAAGTAACGGATGTCAAAGCTTTTTTAAAAGAAGGTATTACATCGGTTCCTGCTGTTAAAATTAATGAAGAACCGATCTACTATCTCAAGAAATATAGTCCTTTCAATAAAGGATTACGTTCTGTAATACATAGTTCACTATCTAAAGTCAACTTTGGTTCACTACCACAGATCATCGTACCTTTTCACTTTGATGATCCGTCTATTCAAGCACTCATGTACGCTCAAAGGTTAGCTACTGAATGGGGTGCTATTGTCCATGTTGTCTATAATGTTGAAGGTTCCTTCGATATAGAAGAAATGAAAGAAACCCAACAGAAATTGGATGACTTTCTTGAAAAGATCGAAATGGACCACAGCGGCGATATTTTGAAATCCGCTTTGATGTACGAAGAAATTAAACATGGAAATCTATACGACAACCTACTACAGATGGTTGGTGAAAAGCCTGTACAGTTCATCGTTATGCCTCAAAACGAGTATACGAAATCTTTCTTTACACCCGGTCAAAAAGTTAAAAAGCTATTGACTGAAAGTATTGATGTTCCGATTATTTCAGTTTCTCCGACCACCCGATTTCGAAATATCAAGAATATCCTGTGCTTCTGTAACTCGCTCGATTGCTTACAAGGTCTTAGAGATCATATTCTGCGTTTTTCTGCGACATTTAATTCCAAATATTACGTCCTTTACCGACCTTCCAATAAGGAAGATCTAGATGTCGAAACTCCTGAAAATCTTTTCTTACATAACTCTATTCACCTTATTGATGCTAGAAAGTATAATTCTCTAGATAAGCTAGAAGGCTTATTAAATGAGAATAACATCGACTTCATCATGACAGAAGGCAACAAGGAAAGCATGGAGTACTATAACCAATTGGACCAAGAAAAATTCACTGACTTGATCGATCATCTTCCCATGATGCATATTTAGAAGATGCACCTGGTATTGCGAAATTCTAAAATTTTAGAACGTAATTGGAGCCCTGATAGGACCTGGACACTTAAATATCTATCTACCTTTCTTTTCCAGACCTTTTTCCCAAATCATCCACAAAAGACCTCCCATTGCTGCACCTCCAAGGTGCGCCAAATGTGCTACTCCGCTATTAGATCTCCCCAAGAATGATATCACATCATAACCAATATACAATAGTGCCATCAATCCCAGTGTCATGGTTACTGGAGGAAAAAGTAGTCTGACTTTTGCATTTTTGAAGTACAAGGCAGCAAGAATTAGAATCGTATATACAGACCCAGACGCTCCTAGTAGAGCGAAGTTACTCGACTTTATGAATGTGTAAAAAAGTAAAAATACGATGGCAGAAAATAAGCCTCCTGCGATATAAGCAATAAAGGTCTTTTGACCTCCTATTCGTTGCTCTACCAGTGGACCAAAAAAGTATAACCCAATCATATTAAATAAAATATGAAACGGCTGGAAATGTGTGAACATACTTGTCACCAGTTGAAAAGGCTGAAAATTGGCCGTTCTAGGATTATAAAGTGGAAGGTATTCAGGTATATTGATATAGCTTCTTTGCATAATGAATATCATAACAAACACTACTACATTTACTATGATCAGATTTTTGGTTACTGGTGTTAGTCTTTGGAACATTATTTCTTGATGTTAAACCGTTGAGCAATCTCTTCCATCGTAAACGTGGAAATAACACTTTTGTTTGATGGGCTAAGGTAAGGATGCTCACAAGCGAACAAGCGATCGACTAAGTTCTGCATTTCTTCGATAGATAGG
>CBFHTK010000003.1:279937-303188 GCA_965658745.1 Saprospiraceae bacterium
CTTTTGTTGCGACTGATGGACATCTGCTTTGCCATCGTTCTTGCAAGTACTTGCTCAGGAGTATCAACATCTTTATCAGTAGTCAGATCTTCAATGATCTCCTCCAAGGTCTTTTTAATATCGCGCTCTTTGTGCATTTCTTGAGGGATGCTATGAACGATGTAGCTATTGTTCCCAAAGTCTTCAATCTCCCAACCAAGACTGTTTATCTGATCCTGAACATGCGCAAATTGCTCAGCTTGAGCTTTAGAAAACTGAATAGTCTGTGGAAATAGAACCTGTTGACTTAAACGGCCCTTACTTTCCATGCGTTTCAAAAAATCTTCAAAAAGTATGCGTTCATGAGCGGATTTCTGATCGATCAATAAAAAGCCAGACTTGATTGGCGTCAAAATATATCGATTATGCAATTGGAAAAGTGGAGTATTCTGCGAATCCAACAAGCTAGAATCTTGACCCGATTCATCATCCATTCTACTATGAGCAGTTCGAAATTCTGATTGATCAGCTGATTCTCGATTCATACGAGATGGAATAGGTGGACTGTAATTATCCTGGTCTCCTTGTCCAACATCCTGCGGTTGAATCTCGATCAACCCTTCATATAACGATTCCCAATTCTTCAGATTTTCCTTCTCGCGTCTTTGGTAGTTTTCTTGATGTCTTTGTTGTGATAATGGCGTTTTTGTTCCAGCGTTGTAATTGCTTGCGCCAAAATCTAAAGTAGGTGTTAAGTTATGCTTCCCTAAAGCATGTCTTACAGCAACTTTGATATAATTATAGATCAACCGTTCTTCTTCAAACTTTATCTCTTGCTTGGTAGGATGAACATTTACGTCAATCTTTGATGGATCAACTTGCAAATAGATGAAAAACCCTGGGTGTGTATCACCGGGGATAAGATTTTCAAAAGCAAATCTAACAGCGTGATTCATGTAATTGCTTTTGATGAAGCGCTTATTTACGAAAAGATATTGATCTCCTCGAGTTTTACGAGCAAACTGCGGCTTCATGATGAAACCCGAAATTCCTAAAATATCCGTTGTTTGTTCAAGTGGAACTAGTTTTTCATTTGTTGGTTTCCCAAAAACATTCACAATCCGCTGACGAAGATTGGATGCTGGGAGATGATAGATTTCATTGTTGTTATGAAAAAGTGAGAACTTGATTTCTGGATAGCATAAGACTATCCTATGAAACTCATCTAAGATATGCTTGTATTCTGTCGCTTCGGACTTCAAGAATTTCCTCCGTGCTGGAACATTGAAAAATAGATTCTTGATGGAAATATTTGTTCCATCTACCGCTTGACATGGTTCTTGTTTTGATAGTTTGCTACCTGCAATTACTATTCTGGTTCCTAGATCAGAATCTGCTTCTTTGGTAATCAATTCCACTTGAGCGATCGCAGCAATGGAGGCCATTGCTTCTCCTCGAAAACCCATTGTTCGTATTGAAAAAAGATCTTTTGAACTTTTAATCTTGGAAGTAGCATGACGCTCAAAACACATTCGTGCATCCATCTCGGACATGCCATTCCCATTATCGATCACTTGAATCAGTGTCTTTCCAGCATGCTTAAGAATCAATTTGATATCACTACTACCAGCATCTATTGCATTTTCCAACAATTCCTTAACTGCTGAAGCTGGACGCTGAACAACCTCTCCCGCTGCGATTTGATTTGCAATGGAATCAGGTAAAAGCTGAATAATATTACTCATAAAATCTATTGTGCCACTTCGAGAATGGCTTTTGAGTTATTCCCTAAATAAATAAGTGCGATAAGAAGCAACACAAGAAAAATACCAAGTGTACGAATATTACTTTTCCTTCTTAACTTACTAGCGGAGTTCGTTTTGTCATAATAATACGGACGTGAAGAAAAACCCATCTGTATCCGCGCTTTGATTGCCTTTGTATCCTTTGGCTCGTCGGAATCTCCATCAGCAATTAAATTGTCGAGCCTTTCTTTTCGCTCGTCATAAAATTGCGGGATGTAGGTAAATGTCTTTGGCTTCACGCGTCTTGATGATCCAAATAATCGCATGACAAATGTTTTTACAAAGGTAAATAATTTACAGGAAAGTCATACTTGAATATCGACAGACCATATGTTTTTATAGATTCATAAACACCCTTATTTGGTGCAAGAATTAATCTGTTTTTCAGCGAAATAAAATCTTTTCCTTTTGGGCGTAGACCCATCTAATCAAACTTTCGTTTGTCATTTTAATGCTCATTTATCTACAAAATCTAAACACTGGTCGTAATTACGCCTGTTCTTGGAATGATTTTTATCTTCGCAGAGTTGAAGCACATAGAAAACGAAAACTTAATATTACATGCATATACTCTCCATACAAGATGTTGTCAAACAGTATAAAAACCATCGAGCAGTCGACGGAGTGAGCTTTGACATGAAAAAAGGCACCATTTTCGGCATGCTTGGCCCCAATGGTGCTGGCAAGACTTCTCTCATCCGAATCATCACAAGTATCACTGGAGCTGATGAAGGACAAGTTTTACTTGACGGCGTGCAAGTGAATCAGAAGACCACCGAAAGAATCGGCTATATGCCAGAGGAGCGCGGCTTATACAAGAAAATGAAGGTCGGAGAACACTTGATTTATCTGGCCCTATTGAAGGGTTTATCAAAACAAGAGGCCAAGAAGAAAATTGCTTACTGGTTGGAGCGCTTTGAGATCGAGTCGTGGAAAGACAAAAAGGTACAAGAGCTTTCAAAAGGTATGCAGCAAAAAGTACAGTTTATTGCTACAGTTCTGCATGAGCCCCCATTAATCATTCTTGATGAGCCTTTCTCCGGTCTTGATCCGGTAAATACAAATATCATTAAGGAAGAAATTCGGCGACTCAATGACGAAGGCGCTAGTATTATATTCTCAACACATAGAATGGAAAGTGTCGAAGAGATCTGCGAAGACATCGTCATGATCAACCAAGGAAAAATAGCGATTACTGGAAATGTTCAGACCATCAAGGATCAATTCAAAGAAAACAAATACGCTTTTACTTTGGGCGAAAGCCCCACTCAATTACCAGCCATTGAGGGGATTGAATTGATCTCCAACTCGGGAAATGACATTGTCATCCAAAGCACCAATACGGAACAGGTAAATACATTTCTGAAAGCTGTCATTGATCAAGGTATGACGATCAAATCTTTTCACGAAATTCTACCGAGCATCAACGAAATATTCATCAAACTAGTAGGAAAATCATCAATCAATGAGTAAACTATGGACTATCGCGAATCGAGAATACATGGTTCGCGTCAAATCAAAAAGCTTTATAATTGCTACACTTCTGACGCCAATTGCTTTTGGTGTATTCTTCCTAGTGTCTGGACTTATAAGCTACTACAGTAAGGACAAAACAGAAATTATTCTAGTCTCCGACAGCTATAATCTTACCGGAGAAAAGCTACCTAGTGAAGGAACATATCAGTTTGAATATAGTGACCTAGATCCTGAAGAAAGCAGAAAGAGATACAATGAGGACGAGCGTTACACGACCTATATCAACATTCCGTCAATCGCCGATAGCACGGCAAAAAAAGTACAATCAACGTATCTAAGTCGTGAAAAACTAGGTATTAATTCAATCAGTAGAATTGAATCCGAACTAGCCAAGGCGATAAGAAGTCAAAAAATAGATGATTCCGAAGTGGATCGAGCAATTCTAAAAAGTTTTGATGTAAAGGTAAACATCGAAAATGCTGAGTTTCTAGAAAGCTCTGGAAAAAGCTCTGAAAGTAAGCTTACATCCTTTGTGGGTTATGGGCTGGGATTCTTTATGGGATTCCTCATGTACATGGTAATTTTCATTTACGGAGGTATGGTGATGCGATCGGTCATGGAAGAAAAAATCAATAGAATCGTTGAGGTGATCATATCGTCGGTCAAGCCATTTCAGCTCATGCTTGGTAAAATCATCGGAGTAGGAGGAGTTGGTCTGACGCAATTGCTATTTTGGATTATCCTGATTCCTGCGATTTTGATGATCATTATGACAGTAATAGGTGGGGATGCCTCCCAAATGGCATCAATGAACGCGCAAGGAGGAATACCTCCAGAGCAGCTCGACAACATAGACTTTATGAGAGTTGCAAGTGAATTCTTACGTCTTAATTGGGCGATGATCATTCCTGTTTTTATTATTTTCTTCTTGGGTGGCTACTTCATTTATGCATCATTATTTGCGGCGATGGGTGCAGCGATGGGAGATGATATGGGAGAATCTCAAAGTCTTATGGTTCCTATTATCATTCCTGTGATTCTTGCATTCGTGATGTTGACACCTATATTGAATAATCCAAATGGAAACCTGGCCATTTTCGGTTCTTTGTTCCCATTGTTTAGTCCGATTTTGATGCCTGCAAGGCTTGCTTTTGATCCACCTTGGTGGCAAATAGCTGTTTCTATCGTATTATTAGTGGGTACGGTTATCGGGATGATCGCTCTAGCAGGGAAGATTTACCGAGTGGGAATACTACTTTATGGTAAGAAGATTAATCTTAAAGAGATTGCAAAATGGCTTTTTTATAAGTCGTAGTAATCTATAACTGATCAGTAAAATAAAGGTAAATGAAGACTAGGTGTGCGTGGTGCGAATCTACTGATTTGTATAGAAAATATCACGATGAGGAATGGGGCAAGCCATGCTATGACGATGACCTTTTGTTCGAATTCTTAATACTTGAAACTAATCAAGCAGGGCTATCGTGGATTACAATACTGAACAAGCGAGAGAACTTCCGCAAAGCTATGGATGGTTTTGATGCAGAAAAAATTGCACAATATGACGATGCAAAAATCGCGGAACTACTTAATAATGCCGGTATCATCAGAAACAAATTAAAGGTCAACGCTGCTGTTTCAAATGCTCAAAAATTTCTTGAAATCAAGGAATCGGGTACAAGTTTCAAGGACTATTTATATAATTTTACGGATGGAAATGTGATCGTCAATCAGTTTCAAACTCTGGCAGATGTACCTGCTACTACTTCAGTTAGTGATGCTATGTCGAGGCAAATGAAAAAAGACGGGTTCAAGTTTGTAGGGTCAACCGTTATGTATGCTCATATGCAAGCAACCGGCATGGTCAATGATCACGTAGTTGACTGTTTTCGACATCAAGCTTGCATTGACGCGATATAGTCATCACTTAAAATTTAAGTTTTATCTGCAGTAACATCTGCATCAAGTTCATCCAATGAAATCATTAAAGTATATTATTTTATCCTTTTGTATTTTGTTTTCCATGCAAGAAGCGTCAAGCCAAACTGCCTCGCAATTTAATTCGTGGTACATGTACTTTGGCAATCATAAGCTGAACGATAATTTTAGTTTGCATACTGAATATCAGTTTCGACGTCATGGCGTCATTCAAGAGTGGCAGCAATCTCTTGCAAGAATCGGATTAGACTATAAGATAACTGATCAAGCAATGATCACGGGTGGTTATGCGTGGATTGTATCGTTCCCTTATGGTGAACAACCGATACCGCTTTCTTTCGCAGAACATCGAATCTGGCAGCAATTGATAACTACTCAGAAAGTTAAGCGTGTGTCGCTGCAGCATCGATATAGATTGGAGCAACGATTTTTACAAAACGTAGCACTTAATACTAATTCAGAAAAAGAAGTAGAAGGGTATCGATTTCGCCAGCGCGCTCGATACAGAATTATGGCTACCGTCCCACTTAGTAAAAAATCTATGGAAGATAATACCCTCTTTTTGGCACTTTATGAAGAAGCGTTCTTAGGATTTGGAGAAGGAATAGGTCCAAATATTCTTGATCAAAATCGTCTATATGCTGCTCTCGGTTGGAGATTTGATGCTTCTTCCAATGTACAGCTAGGTTATCTATTCCATAAGGTTTTCAAAGCTGACGGTGTACAGCAAGAAAATAATCACACTTTCCAAGTGGCATGGACAAAAAATCTTGCTTTCAACTAAGACTTAGATAACTATACAGCTCAGGGAATAGAATTGAAATGGCAGTTTAGACTAGCTCACAAAGTACGGCACCATTGGATATTTAAACTGTATTCCGAAGCGGTTTCATAGTAATAGTATCTTCCAAAAGGTGTCACTCCTACGGAGTTGAATCAAAGAAATGTCATACATGTCATTGAGGCTTTAGCCTCGCAATTACAATAAGAAATTTATGTCCCTGCATGGTCATAGATAGATTCACATTGTCAGAAGTGTCAAAAATAAAAAAGGCGCCCACAAAGTGAACGCCTTTCTTGTGTATCAAATTGATACCTTATTTTCTATACAATCTTTAATCGCGATTAAGTACTGCGATCAGTCTCAGTACTTCTACGTAGATCCAAACTAGCGTTGCTAGTAATCCCATACCGAAATACCACTCCATGTGCTTTGGTAAACCCATTTCATCTCCACGATCAATCATGTCAAAATCAAGCAATAAGTTCATTGCAGCGATTCCGATAATGAACAAACTAATACCGATTCCCATAACACCACCAGAGTGCAAGAATGGAATATTAATTCCAAACATGCTCAAAATGAAATTAGCAACGTACAGAAGAAAAATTGCTCCTGTTGCAGCTACAATACCTGTACGTAGCTTGTTGGTCACTGGAATTAATCCTGATCTGTAAATGATCAACATAACCAATAGAATACAAATTGTTACTGATACCGCTTGTAAGATGATACCATTCTGGATCGATGCATACAAAGCAGAAACTGAACCTACGAAAAGGCCTTCAAGTGCAGCATATATTGGTGCGGTAATATTAGCAATAGTAGGTTTAAACATGGTGACAAAAAACAAGATTAAGCCACCGAACATTCCACCATACATAAAAAGTGAACTAGGTGAAGTAAACGCATATGCACCTGTCAACAGCATAATTCCCACCATTAAGATGGTCTTATTTAGTGCCCCTTCACGTGTCATAACTCCCCCCTCAGCATAAGAAATATTTCTTGCTTCGGCTTTCAAGCGATCTTCATTAAGTAGTGGATTGTTTGAACTATCAAATCTTCCCATTTTTAAATTAATTTTTGTTTGTCTTATTTACAAAATAGTATATGTGTAGATGAAAAATCATCCTTCACACAAATAATAACAATGATTTAGTGAAATACGTTCTCCCGCATCGAATATTTTTCGATTGCCTCATTAATCATTTCGCGACGATTATCGGGGCTTGGGTGTGTGCTTTGGAATTCAGGAGTTCTATTTCCTCCACTAGCTTCTTCCAGAATATCCATTACTTTGATCAGTTCCTCAGGATTGTAACCAGATTCCATCATTAAGTAAACTCCAAAATCGTCACTTTCTAGTTCTTGATCTCGACCGTACTTCATACTAGAATATTGACCGATCACATTAGCTACCTGCGCGACGTTTCTATCACCTCCAGATCCCAACATGACACTCTGAATTAAACCTTGAATGAAACCTGTTTTTGCCATTCTTTCCGCTCCATGACGATGAACAACATGTCCAACCTCATGTCCCAAAACGCCAGCTAGTTGATCCTCTGAACCCAATTTGTTAAATAAAGCAGCCGTAATAAAGCACTGCCCTCCAGGCAAAGCAAAGGCATTAACCGCGTTTGGATCAGCTAAAAGGTGAAAGTCAAACTTGTAATTACTGTTTTTGATATCGTTAACGCTATTGATTAAACGATATCCCACCTGATCCAAGTATTCTTGAGCTTTTCGATCAGGGTGTAAACCACCATGTTGATTTGCCATCTGATTGAAACTTTGAAGACCAAGCTGTACTTCCTGTTCAACTGTCCATTGGACTTTCTGACTCTCACCAGTGATTTCATTAACCTGAGTGTTTGTAAAGTATTTGAAGGCTTGAAAAGCAGCCATGGCTAATCCTATGATCAGCATTATTTTAAATCGTCCTGTTCCTCCACCTCGACCTCTTCGACTGTAAGGATCTCCTGTTCCTCCGTAGTATCTTTTATTAGCCATATGACTTTATTTTGTAAGTAGTTGAATTTAAATGAAGCTTCCGATTGCTGTCAAGATAGTTAATGTTAAAGCTAACCAAATGGCATAGTCAATATCTGGGATTCGATTGATTACAAGACAAATTAGTACAATAGGTAGGCAACTAACAGCAACTAGGATAAATGTGAGTAATAAAGAGAATCCCACATAATATATAACATTGACCGTATCCGCTGCTACACCAAATTGTGAAGGCAATATAACTAAGCCAAAAAGTAGGACCATAATGAGTAAGAATACCCAACTTATTTTGTCCATTCTAAAGTCAAATACACGCTGGATGGTACTTGGTTTCGGTTCCATAACAAGCTACATTAGTTAGTAAATATTTGGGAAAATACCGTTTTTTTCAAACAAAGCTTAGTGAATTCAGGACCTAGCCTAAATAACTAGTTGATTTAACATTTTGAGCCATATTTTTTCATTTATCAACGTAATTAATCCCATATTCTTTTGGAAACAGCAACAGTTCCTCGAAACGATGCAACAAGTGATTTTCCAGAGTAAACTTGCACTTCATAGACACCAATTGATCTTCCACTACTCAATTTTTGGGCGTAAGCCCGCAAGACCTCTCCCTCTCCAACCTTACGTAAATGCGAAATTGATGTCTCAATAGAAACGGCTTGATATCCCAAACTATTACTAGCAAACGCAAAGGCGCTATCAGCTAAGGCGTAAGAAATCCCACCGTGTAACACCTGAAAACCATTTAACATTTCCGAACGCACTTCTAAGGATAGTTCAACTGTACCAAGTTCAACCTTATCGATCTCAATACCTAGCCACTGAGAATACGCGTCATTTTCGTACATTTTGGATACGATTTCAGAAGGATTAAGCATCGTAGAATGTAGATTGTTTTTCTGCTATAGTGCGCAATAATCCAGAGCAGCGATATCTGTCCTCGCGATAATGATGATAAAGTTCATCCAATTGATTAACCACCAAACCAACACCTATTTCATCTGCCCATTGAAGTAGTCCTTTGGGATAATTCACTCCTTTTGTCACAGCTAAATCGATATCATCTCTGCTTGCGATACCCATATGCATGGTATCGGCTGCTTCATTGATCAACATAGCTAGGATTCTTTGGAAGGTCGATTTCTGATGGTGAAACTCTTCTTGTGTCTTTTGCGGTTTTCCGTCTACATAGGTGTAATATCCTCTTCCTGATTTTCTACCAAGCCAACCCGCTTCTGACAGACGTTTTTGAGTGAAACTAGGCTTATACCTGGGATCGTAATAAAATGCTTCGAAAACAGACTCTGTAACCGCATAATTTACGTCGTTCCCAATATAATCCATCAACGTAAAAGGTCCCATTCTGAAACCTCCTAGATCAGTCATCGCGTGATCAATATCTTCAATGCTTGCAATTCCTTCATCATAAATTCGCAAGGCTTCGCTGTAGAACGGTCGTGCAACTTTATTGACTATAAAGCCAGGTGTATCTTTTGCAACTACAGGATACTTTCCCCAGCCAACCATCATTGACTTACAATCTTCTACATGTTCTGACTTCGTTTGAATAGCAGGAATAATCTCAACCAATTTCATCAATGGAACAGGATTGAAAAAATGAATTCCTATCATTCGTTCAGGATGCTCGAGAGATCCTGCAATATTCGTAATTGAAAGTGATGAAGTATTACTAGCTAGTATACAATCAGCGGAAACAATACCTTCTACCTTGTTGAATATTGATTTTTTAAGCTCCAAATTCTCAACCACAGCTTCGATGACCAAGTCGCATTTTTCAAGAGAGCTGAGATAAGTTGAGCAGTAAATACGTCCGATAGCAGCAACCGCCTCGGTATTGTCCATTTTGCCTTTTTCAGCTAGTCTGTTTATCATCTTTTGGATGAAAGCAAATGCTTCATTGAGCGTTTTTTCTTGAATCTCAACGAGAACAACTTCATATCCAGAAACAGCAGCTTGTTGAGCGATTCCTCGACCCATGGAGCCAGCTCCTATAATTCCGATCTTTTTCATATTATTTTCCTTTAAAATTGGGACGTCGTTTTTCTAAAAAAGAAGCTACACCTTCTCCATAATCATCTGTTTGACTTGCTTTAAATTGTAGTTCTTCCTCAAGCGCAGATTGTTGATAAATATCGTTTTTCATCGACTCGCGTAAAGCCCTTTTCGTCAATCCTAAAGCAACAGTCGGCATAGCAGCAAGTTCACCGCTCATTTTTTCAACTGTTTGAATGAAGCTATCATCTGGAACCGCTTTATATATCATTCCCATTTCTTGGGCTTCTTTTGCGGAAACCTTTTCTCCAGTCATCATCAGAGCCGTAGCTCTTGCATATCCAACTAATCTCGGCAATGTATATGTTCCTCCGCTATCGGGAATCAATCCAATTTTACTAAACGCTTGAATAAACGAGGCGGATTCAGTAGCAAGAACGATATCGCATGCAAGTGCAATGTTTGCTCCAGCTCCTGCAGCAACTCCATTGACGGCTGCAATGACGGGTTTGTGTAAGTCTACAATTTTTTGAATAATCGGGTTATAATGTTCCCCAACTATGCGCTTCAACCCATCACCTTTCGCCTCCATCGCTTCTTTGAGGTCTTGACCAGCACAAAATGCTTTTCCAGTTCCAGTCAACACTACACAACGGATCTCTTCATTTTCTGCACATTTATCGAGGCAAACTTGAAGATCTAAGGCCATCGACCGAATGAAACTATTGAATTTATCAGGACGATTAAGTGTCAAAGTGCAAATGCCCTTTTCTACTTCCATCTTTATATTTTCCATGCACCTATTTTGTGCGGAAAGATACTAAAAAAATGAGTTTGACCCTAAGCTAGAAAAGTTGAGATTTATTATATCTCACACTAAATATGATCACTTAAATCCAGGAATAGTGCCCTTTCCACTGAATTTTCCAATTTCAAATTCGGAAAAATCTTGTTTTGCTCGAAATCCGTAGCCATAGCTAGTATCACCTTTCATAGGTTGACTAATTCTAACAAATTTTTCTGTTTCGATGAGTGACTCTTTCTCGTTCCACTCTAATTCGCTAGTTTCCAATTTGTCTTGATCCGAATTGTAGAGCACTACACTGTCTCTTGCAACCATATTTCCCTCTCGATCATTACGCAGCGCATAATTCGCGACAAGCCAACTTGTGGGGTTTTGATATTGATCATAGAATTCAACGTAAATGCCTTCCGGAAACTCTGACATGGGTTGACCGTCTTTTCTGAATTTGCGAAGCACATCATATTCAAGACGAACTTTGATTTCCGCAGAGTCACTATACAGCAGGTAGCCGTTGTAAGCATATTCTGAATCATCTTGTTGTTCAGGAAATAAATCGTTAATATCGGACTCCTTATTAACGCACGAGCTAAAGAGAATCATGGAACAAATGAAAAAGAGACTTAAGGATTGTTGAAGCATTTGTAACTATTTCATTACTGTTACATCCCCTGAAAAAGTGACTTTAACGTCATCGATAAAGGTGATCTCTGCATACCAACCATAAACGCCTGGATTTACCGCACGACCCTTAAAGTTTCCATCCCATCCAACACTAGGATCATTTAGGGGGAGATTTTGACCTTCGTAGACAAGTTCACCCCAGCGATTGTACACTCTCAAGATATCCATTTGCTTGGCTGCTCGATTGGTAAAGAGCGTAAAACGATCATTTGTACCATCCCCATTTGGAGTAAATATATTGGGATCATAAATAGGCCGTTCGAGTGAAACCCTTACCACGACAGAATCAAGCGTTACACACCCATCTGCTGTTGTAACTTGCATATAATAAGTGGTCGTTCCTGGAGGAAAGACTTCTGGGTTTGGACAATCTGTACACGACATATTGGGATCTGGAGGATCGCTATACCAAAATATATCTACAATTTCACCAGGAGGATCGTATCCTCCATCGAGATTTGCTGTAAATCCTAGTGTTGTTGATTGATCTGGTCCTGCATTGGCGATGACTGGATCTGGTTCATTAAGATTCAATGTAATTGAATCCTCACAGCCTTTTATATCAATAATATTTACTTGATATTGTCCTGCAAATAACTCATCATAATCTGTTGTTTCAGTAAAAGCACTACCATTTACGCTAAACTCGTACTCAGGTGAACCTCCAAATCCTCCAACATTGAAAGATCCGTCGGGAATTCCTGGACATAGCAGATCATTCGCATCCAAAAGGTCCACTCCGATAGCTTCCAAATCTTCACAGCATGGTTCGGCATAAATAGGAAGTACTTCTGTTACAATGCAACCCTTATCTGTTGTGACTTCTAATACGATAAATTTTTGACCAAATTTTTCATAAAATACAGGGCCTGGATTTTGAAGATTAGAAGTCAGAGGGATTGCTCGTTCTCCGAAAGTCCAGCTATAGTCCGTGATGTTGATACCCATAGGAGAAGTAGATTGATTCACTACAACGAACTGTTCGTCACATTCTAGACTATCGCTTGGTATTATTATAAATTCTGGGTCAGGCCCCAAAAACTCTCCAGTTCCTCCCCATTCGATACTGAAGCCAATTCCCGTATTACTAAAATTGTTAACCATTAAAGCGTATGACGTGCCCGCTTGCATCTCAATAAATCTTACGAACCCATCCTCTCCAGCATCGCAGTTTAGATCTTCAACCAAATCGGTACTCGTTAAGTCAATGCCCGTTGGGCCAGCACAAGCCGTCGCCATACATCGAATCGGAGTCTTATCACAATCATCTGTATCAGGAATTTCAAAGAGTACAAAATCTAGATCATCGGAAGGATTAAGAGGAGTAATTGTAAAAGTAAGCGTACCATTATTGGCTGCTGTCCACTTGTACCAAGTAGATTGATTTTCAGATAACTGACCGAAATTTCCTAAACACGTTCCATTTGCCTCATCCGGATCAAATCCAGCACCATTAATCGCTTGGACAACGAAGGGTGATTTATCGCAAAGTACTGATCCGGAAATACAATCCTGTCCTGGTTCAACTGGTGGATTATAATTATTTGTGCAAATTTTGAAATTTCCTATTGCTCCCGAAATACCGTTTACACGAATGTAATATTCTTGACCAATGATCAATCCAGTCTCAAAAAGATTCACGATATCAAAACCTGTTTCACATTGCAATTCGTTAATAACACCTCCGCAATTTCCAGTGTAAAGTGCGATCTGAATTCCATTCAGATTGTTACCAGCTCCATTTCCGTCAATGACAATATTGATGGCCGTTGCAAAAGATGTAAACGCAAACCAAATATCGTTGTCATTTCCGTTCCAACAAGTTGCTTGTCCATAACCGCTTGCGCCTATGTTTATATTGTTGAATTCAGCGTTTTCAGAGCAGTACTCGATAGGGTCTAAAATCTGAAATGCATCTTGGCAATTCGTATAGTCAATCTGCCCAACCAATTGAAGGCTAAGAAAGAAAGAGAAGAATATTAATAAATGATGTAGCTTCATAGGCATTCTATTCGGTCAATTCGTCTTACATGTATAACGTAAACTCTAAGTGATTATGTTGGGTTCATCTTCATGAATCTTTTTTGGGCCATTATACACTTATAATGCTTACGTCTTCAAAAAACCTTAAAAAAACTCAGTTAAACTTTTCATAAGCTTATTGATAGGAATGAAAAGAACTTGCTTTTGCTGCTTTCGATTAATTCTTATCCTTTGCCATTATGAGCACTCATAGTTCTTGCTAGACCAATAGTTGTAAAGTCGAGAATTGCTCGGCATCCCCTGTCGATAAATGAGCCTAGTTCAGCCTCCTCTTTTTCCGACCATTTTCCAAGCACGAAATTCACTTGTTTTCCTTGGCTAAAATTATCACCAATTCCCATACGTAGGCGAGGGTAGTTTGAAGTTTGTAGTAACTCATTGATGTTTTTTAAGCCATTATGACCGCCATCTTTACCTTTTCCACGTATTCTAATGTTTGTGAAATCTAAATTGAGATCATCCAGCACCACCAATGTTCGCTCAACTGGAACCTTATGCTTTGTCATCCAATATCTCACTGCTTTTCCAGACAAATTCATATAGGTCGTTGGTTTGATCAAGATGATCGTACGGCCTTTATGCTTAATTGTTGCAGTATCTGCCAAAGTGTTATTGGTGAATCTAGCGTCGTTCATACGAGCAAGTTCATCTAACACGTCAAAACCAATATTGTGACGTGTTCCAGCATATTTAGAGCCTACATTGCCGAGGCCTGCAACTAAGTATTTCATAGGATCTTCCTTGTATTGGTCTTCTGTTTCTTCATTCCTTGCGTTTCCAAGGAAAATTCTTCTTAAAAAATTCCACATATTGACCGCAAATATGGCATCCTTAGCTTAATTCTTGGTAAACAGCATCCAAAGATCGTGATATACCATCTCCTTTCCACTCTTCCGCTCCAGGTATAATCGTCGTTTCTGCATTTAGTTCTTCGAGTGTTTTCCCTGCCTTAATTGATTTTTCTCCGAACTCTAATAGTCTTTCGAGGTAGTTCTGAAAGGCCTTAATATCTTCATGATTTCCAACCACATCATAACCATTATCAGAATGACCAAAAATATACTTTGTTTCCGTATTGTGACTTTCCAGAACTTTGCCAAGTATAACGATCCAATTTTGAATATTCGCGCCAGCTGATTTATCAATATAAGGGAACCTCCGATTGAAAACTAAATCTCCCATATGAACTGCATTGGTATTTACGAAAGTAGTGATTGCATCACCATTTGTGTGACCCGCTCCGTAGTAGTTCATCAAAACCGTTTCTGACCCGATATTAGTCTTCCAACTGTCTTCAAAAACCGTTTCGGGAAGAAAGATTTGATCTACTTTGTCACTGCTTTCAGCTCTGCTGAGCTGATTCCTTTTTGAATTTGAGTGAGCAACAGAGTCTTTTACAAGTTCTTTAAATACCGTATTGCCACTTGTGTGATCTCCATGGTGATGCGTATTTATAAGCAAGTCTATACTTCTGTCAGTTTGTGCTCGTATCGCGTCTACAAGATGCTGCGATTGTTCAGGAAACTGAGTATCTACAATAGCAATCCCGTCGTCAGCTACATAGAAACCAATTGTACCACCTCGCTCTTCAAATGTCCAAAGATTTCCCGCTAGGTTACGAATTTTATAGGATTCGTCTCCTTTAGTTGTAAAGTCTATAAGTTTCTTTAGTTCTTCATTCATCGCTGCTGTGGCAGCAACTTCAGACTTTCCCTTACAAGCAATTAATTGCGGAGCTAGTAAAAGCACTAAACCCATCTGAGAGCCATTCTTGATAAATTTTCTGCGAGAATCTGATCTCATTTTCATTGTTTTTTTATTGATAAAAAATACACATTTTTAGTCTTTGGAAGTATTTGTAAATCATTAATTTGTGGGGCGAATAGTCTGACGCATTCCTAGTTTAAACCCGCATTATGCTTTTATAACATACATGCAAAGAAATGTTTTACGACACCTTGAATTATTGTGTCAGCCTACCGTGCTATGCGATGTTTCGCTAGGCTCATCCCTTCTCACTACGTTCGAATTAGGACCGTCGTCCTCGTTCCTCGTCCTAGGCATCTACTATCACTTTCGCAGAAAGATGAACTAACTGCCAATCAAAATAGCCCTTTGATCCTCGTAATTTCTTGAAGTTTTATCTTGGTAATCACTTACAAAATGAGGCAAATCAGCTTATTTACTTGATTTTTTGAAAAATTTGGCATATATTTAGTAGGTATAAGTAATTGAAAATGTGTCTCTTGTATGATGATCGTTCTATCTTGCTAATTGTATTGTAGGGTAATTGATTGACAGTCGTGCAGCGACCCAAAAACAATTATTATGAGGTACACAACATACATCATATTCTTACTAGCTACACTAATTTTTGCGTCTTCATGCCAAGACCAAGAGCAGGTGCTTTATGATCGGTATATAGATCTAACCGAACCAGAATATCGAGGAGACACTATGCGTATGAATAAGATACTATCTATCCATAAAAAGCTATACAAAAGACACCCAAACAATCTCATTTATTTTAGCAATGTTTTTCAATCAAATTGTGCCCTAGGTAATTTTAGAGAGAATCAAGAATTAATAGAAAACAGCATTATTCCAGATGAACCTGATATGAGCAGTAGGGTCTACAAACATTTCTACTTAGCTCTCAATATGTATCGACAAGATCCTGGCTCCAATTATCACAAACACTTGAAAGTACTATTGGATGAAGACTTAAGTCACGACCCACTCTTAGGTTATATTGCTGCCAGATGCTTAGGAAAAGAAAAAATAGCCGATGAATACTACCCTCAAATGATGGACTATATTTTCGAAATGCCCGAAAGAAAGACGATTTTAAGGATGATCGAGATGGATCGCTGCGATCGATTTTTGGAATTATACCGTGGAATATGTCCCGTTTGTGAGATTTGTCTTAGAAAAAACTACATGTAGAAAAGACTTGATTGAATTATTTTTATCATGGAGCACTTAATTGGCTAAATTCAATGCAGAAAGATGTCTTATTCTGACGTCTGCAATTGCTGACTAAAAATCCAATCAACAAGACCTGGTTCTTCCCAAGCTTTGTTCCATACATCATGTCCGCCTTCAGGATACTCAGTGTATCGGTAATTCATATTTAATGCCTTACAACTCTCTGCAATACTTCTTGATAAAGAAACTGGTACTACCGGGTCTTTTGCTCCGTGAAATATCCAAATAGGTACTTGTCTAATTGTCGAAGTAAATCTATTATTTCCACCTCCACAGATTGGAACGGCAGCAGCAAACATATTTGGCCTTCTGTATAGAATATCCATCGTACCAAAGCCTCCCATAGACAAACCCGCAAGATAGGTTCGTGTTGGATCAATAGAAGTTTCCATTTTGAAAACATTAATCCATTCAAATAGAGCTTCGGTAGAACTGGTAGCGGGTTTATCACTTTGAACTAGCCAAGAACCTTCTTCTTTCTCCTCCATTCTAGCCCATGAATCATTTTCTGCACATTGGGGAAACACGATAATTGCTTCGTGCTTAGCCTGGAATTCATCTGTCAAAAAACTTGGTGCAATATGTACTAATTGATCTTGGTTATTGCTACCCCGCTCTCCCGATCCGTGCAAAAAAATCAACATCGGATAAGATTTTGACTTTGAATAATTATCTGGATAAAGTATTCTTAGCGGAAGTTCATGCCCTTCGCTACTTGTAAATACTTCTGATTTGAAAGATCGATTATCATTTTTTGCAGGACACTGCATAAAGAATACTGATATGAGACCGAATGCAAGATACTTAGTCATAAAACCTTTTCTTTTGGTAACTCGTTTTTAAGTTTGTTCACAATGTTGGCAGCCAATGCTAGCAAACATATAAAAAGTATTAAACAGAAAAATGGAACAAAGAACCAAAATACGTCTTGGTGGCGTGCCAGAACACTTCAATTTACCGATTCATCTGGCTAAGGAACAAGGTGAATTTCTAGCGCGAGGTGTTGACCTTGATTGGACAACTTTTAAGGGTGGTACTGGTCAAATGACCAAAGCGCTAAGAAATAATGAGGTAGACGCATGTATTTTGCTAACTGAAGGGATTATCAAAGATATTATTCAAGGAAATGAAGCCAAGATTGTAAGTATTTATGTGAATACACCTTTGACTTGGGGAATTCATACTGGCTTAGCTAATCCGCTGAGAAATCATCAAGAAATATATGATAAGCGATACGCCATCAGTAGGTTCGGTTCTGGATCACATTTGATGGCTATAGTGGATGCAAATAGTCAAGAAAAAGAAATCAAAGAATCCCAATTTGAGATTATTCGAAATCTAGAAGGAGCACTTGAATCGCTAACTATTGGAGAAACGGACGTTTTCTATTGGGAAAAATATACGACCAAACCATACGTTGATCGAAGAATTCTCAGAAGAATTGGAGAATTTGTGACTCCTTGGCCATGCTTTGTAATAGCAGTAAGAAATGAAATGTTGGAAAACGAGCCAGAAGCAGTTACAAGGATGTTAAGAATAATTCATGATCGGTGCGATCGATTTATGTATCAAAAAGATGCTATTAATTTAGTAGCAGATCGATATGATCAAAAACCAAAAGATGTCGAAAAATGGTTTCATTCGACGGAATGGGCAATTCATGGCTGGGTGAGTGATAAAATGATGCAAAGTGTGGTTTACAATTTGAAAAATGCAGGTATTATTTCAGCAGATCAAACTATACCAGAGTTAGTGTGGAAGCGCTAGGCGTGTTAAAATCGTCATAAATGTATAGCGAACGAATGCAGGAGTACAATAGTTGTATACTAAAAAGAACGAAAGCTGATGTTATATCATTACAACAGGGTTTTGTTTAGTTTATCAAGACTATCAGACGTTCAGTAAAATATACGCTTATGAAAAAGTACAAAATTTCACTTCTTGCATTCGTACTCGTTTGTACACTTACACCAATAATGCTATCCGCACAGTATTTTGGTCAGAACAAACCTCGCTATTCAAGCTTTGATTTCGAAATCCGGCAGTCTGACAACTTCGATGTCTATCACTATCTGAATAATGAAGACGTGGTGGATGACATCGCCTTGAAGTCGGAACAATGGTATTCGATGCACAAAGCCATTTTGCAAGATTCATTCACTAGACGTAATCCAATTGTTCTCTACAATAATCATGCAGATTTTCAACAGACGAATACTATTTCTGGATCAGTCGGTGTAGGAACTGGAGGAGTTACAGAAGCTTTTAAGAATCGCGTTGTGTTTCCTCTAACTTTTACCAATGAACAAACCAACCACGTGTTAGGGCATGAAATGGTGCATGCCTTTCAATACAATATGATTCTAGGCACAGATTCGACTGGTTTGTCTTCACTGGCAAATCTTCCGCTTTGGATGGTTGAGGGTCTAGCTGAGTACTTATCCAAAGGGAAAGTTGATCCCTTTACTGCAATGTGGATGCGATCAAGCGTATTAAACGATGATATTCCTACCCTCAGAGACTTACAAAACCCAAAATATTTCCCTTATCGATACGGTCAAGCTTTTTGGGCATTCGTCACTTCTACATATGGCGATGAAGTTATTCGTCCACTATTTCTGAATACAGCCTTATATGGTTTTGATCAAGCCATATCTATGACATTAAGTACGTCTGTGAGAAACCTAGAGACTCTTTGGGCAGAGACCCTTGAAAATCACTACAGGCCATACATAACGAGAAATTCAAAAATCCCTGGCGAGCTGATTTCATCTGGAAGTAATTCGGGTGAAATGAACGTTTCACCGTCCATAAGCCCCAATGGTAAATATATGACTTACTGGAGTGAGAAGGATGTACTGGGTACTAGTATGTACCTTGCCGAAGTAACAAGTGGTGATATCCTGCGAAAAATCACGGACGTTGTACGTGATGGACACCTCGATGCGATCAACTTTCTTGAGGCGTCAGGAGCATGGTCTAGAAACAGTAAAGAATTTGCTTTTGTAGGTATTAAAAAAGGACGAAATGTCATTATTATCAAGGACGTTGAATCAGGTAAGACAATAGATGAAATTTCAATTAAGTCGGTTCCTTCACTAACCCACTTGGCATGGAATCCCGATGGAAAAAGTATCGTTTTTACAGGCTTGGTGCAGGGACAAACCGATCTGTATGAATACACTTTTAAAAATAAACGACTTCGTCAATTGACAAACAATCCATATTCCGAGATTATGGCAGTTTTCAATCAAGATGGTAGCAAGTTGCTGTACTCAACGGACTATAAGTCTATGAAATTTGGGAGGAAGTACGGGAGATACTCATTTGATATCGCAATTATGGATATGGAGTCATTGGATGTCGAAGTACTAGATATTTTTAATGGCGCAAATAATCTCAACCCCAACTGGGATGATGAGGGAAATATCATATTCCTCTCAAATAGGGACGGATACAGAAATATGTACAAATACTATCCTGCAAATGAATACTTGGAGCAGTTGACACAACTATCAACAGGAATTTCAGGTATCACAGAACTAGCTCCTGCAGTCTCTGTCTCTCAGCGTAGAGATCGAATTATCTACAGTGTCTTCGATGATTTTAAGTACTCGATTTACAGAGTCAATTATTCGGATTTGATAACGCGTGAAGTAGATCCAAACGAGGTAGATTTCACAGCTGGAATGTTACCTTTTGAGAATCTGCAGGTGACAGACGCTGTAAATAAGAATCTTCAAAATCAAGATAAAATTAGAGCTTCAAAGGATAACATCACTTTGATCAATAGGCCCTACAAACCAAAATTTGCATTGGACTTCATCGGTGGTGGTGCTGGAGTCGGGGTAAACAACAATACGTTTGGAAACAATACCGGACTAGCTGGGGGTGTTCAGTTACTTTTTAGCGATCAATTAGGTAATAATCAAATTTTTAGTACGCTGAGTTTAAACGGAGAGATCTTTGACGTGGGCGGACAAGTAAGTTATCTCAATCGCTCCAAGCGAATTGCATATGGTTTCGGGATTTCTCATGTTCCACTTGTGACAGGTTTCTCGGAGGCGCCATTCTTAACACAGTTACCAATTAATAATGGGCAGTCAACAATAGAAGTAGTACAGCAGAATCTTAATTTGATTCGCGTATTCTCAGACAATGTCAATGCATTTTTGCATCTACCTTTTTCTCGGACACTGCGCTTGGAAGGAGGAATAAGTGGTGGATATCAATCGTTTCGATGGGATGAATATCGAAACTATTATCAGATAAATGCTTTTGGTCAATATCAGCAAGTTGCCCGTGATCGCGAACGTATTCCAACTGGCGACATGATTCAGTTCGATCAATTCTATACATTGGAAAGAGGATTTCAAGCTTCAGCAAATATAGCTCTGGTAGGAGACAACAGTATTTTCGGAATGACCTCACCCTTGCGCGGACACAGATTCAGGCTGAGTGTTGAGCAACATGTGGGCATAAATCGGTATACTGCATTTCTGGCAGATGCTAGAAAGTACTTTTGGCTGAAGCCATTGTCATTCGCAATAAGAGGTACAACGTTCAATCGTATTGACCTAGCAGATGATAACAATGTATATCCGTTTTTTATTGGCCAGCAAGGATTCGTAAGAGGTTACGGATCTGCATTTTCTAACTTCCAACAAGTTGCAATTCGATTGGAGGATAAAGGAATTTCTTTTGGACAGGTCATTGGTGCGAATATGGCCATGGCAAGTGGTGAAATTCGTTTGCCTTTAACTGGCCCTCGTCGTTTAGCGTTGATTCCTACCAGTCTGCTAATGAGTGACCTAGTTTTATTTTATGATGTAGGTGTAGCTTACAATAGCTTCTCAGATTTCGAAGCGACAATAGCACCGTATTTAACGATGAGCACTGGAATTGGGGCAAGGATAAATGCATTCGGTGCTTTGATTGTTGAACCATATTATGCTTACTTACCAAGGGAAAGTCAGTGGGTGTGGGGTTTTAATTTAATTCCTGGGTGGTAAAAGATCTAGTTGATTAACATTATAATAATCAATCATTATTGCATTACTTTTGTGCTTTTTCGTCATCTTATATAACAAGCTTATAGCTTAATAGAGACGTCCACCTATAAGATTAAAATCATTGTCACGTGCTTAAGAAAAAAGTAATTGCTTCGTCAATCAATAATCTGACTGATGCTAGATATTTTGCAGGCTGGATGGTCGATTATATTATTTTTCATACAGACCCCAAGCATCCTAATTATACAAACCCTCAAGAAATCGGTACGTTTCAGTCTTGGGTTGAAGGACCACAATACTTTTTCGACCTAGCAGATGATCAGTTTGAGCAGTTAGAAAAAATACTCGTGGATTTAGGAGGACATGGAGTTTCCTTACCATACAATAAGAGGTCTCTGATTGCAAGTTCTGACGTCCAAGCTATAATGCATATGTCTCTAGAAACATTTACAGAGGGAGTAAGAACCAATACGCTTCAAGCAATCAATAGCATAGTTGTTATTGAGAATGTAGCCGATATATACAGCTTGATTGAAAAAGTAGAATCTTTAAAGTCTAGTTCAGAATATGAGGGTGAAATTTTCGTTGAGTTACCTCAAAATCCAATTTCAGAAGATTGGGTCCTAAATCCTGTAATTGATGGTTTCTTGATGCATGGAAGTCCTGAAGAAAAAGTAGGATTTAAATCTTTTGACGAGCTGGATGATATTTTTGAAATTTTGCAAGATTTCTAAAACAGCAAATAATTGATGCTTGAACTAAAATTCTGTTCGCGACTCAATTCTCACAAATCAATTCTCGTTTATTTGGCAAAAGCGTTCCCCGCGTTATTAAAATACGGCATATTACAAGGTTGACAACACGACAGATCTATCAAAATATGGCACAACTGTATTCTTGACGACAAGTAAAAACAAGCGTTTCACACCGTAAATTTACATATACAATAATTCGTAATTTGACCGACTCATAAAATATTATATTTTTGCCGAGCAAGCAAAGGTTAGCACGTGCTGACCCTATTTAAACTCTAAACGATAATTATGAAAAAAAATTTACTAGTATTTGTATTTGCTCTTGTTTTAACGATGACAGTAAATGCGCAAACATTATTCGAACATGATTTCGAAGATGGCTTTGGTGATATTATTCTTGTTGACAATGATGGAAATACACCAGCTGGAAATGTATCTACTTATGTAGACGCTTGGAATTTGCGTGATGCTGATTTTGGACAAGCGGCAATTTCAAACTCATGGTACGCTCCAGCTGCAGCTGCAGACGACTGGATGATTTTACCAGAAATAGATATACCTGAAGCAGGTTTCTCATTTCTCTTCGACGTAAGAGCTGTAGATCCAAACTATGCAGATGGATATGAAGTATTAGTTTCAACTACAGATACTGAACTTGAAAGCTTCACGTCTCTATTTTCTACAGGAGGTGAATCGACTGCATGGGTTAAAAGATCTGTTTCATTAGATGACTACGCTGGTGAGAAAATATATTTAGCTATTAGAAACAATAGTTTTGACAAATTCTTATTAATTGTTGACAATCTTTTAGTTGTAAAGTTAGCAGAGAAAGATATTGCTGCAGATAGATTAACTAATAAGAGATGGAATTTAGTTAATGATGTAGTTTATCCAACTTTCACTTTGGAAAATAAAGGTTCAGAAACAATCAATTCAGTTGATGTAGAATATAC
>CBFHTK010000003.1:303286-332336 GCA_965658745.1 Saprospiraceae bacterium
TATAACATTTGAATTCTCTAATCCAAATGGTGGAGCAGATACTGATGATACTGACAACATGGGAGCAGGACCAATCAATGCATTGTCTGAATTGCCATCTAGAAAAGTTGTAGGTGAAGAAGGAACAGGAACATGGTGTCCTTGGTGCCCTAGAGGAGAGGTTTTCTTAAATGCTGCTATTGAAGACAATCCCGATGACTTTATCGGAATCGCTGTTCACAATGGTGACCCAATGACTGTGGCTGAATATGATGACGAAATTGGATTTTCTGCTTACCCTTCTCTTCACCTAAACAGAGAAATAAGAAATATCGATCCATCTGAAATTCCAGATTTTTTCCTAGAAGCAAAAAATACTGTAGTTCCTTTCGAAGCAGGTATGGAATTGACATTTGATCCAGTAACAAGAGCGTTAACTGTAGTAGCTAAGGCAATGCCAATGACTACTATTAATGGAGGAGATTTCAGATTTTCATTGATACTTCTAGAAGATGGACTTACCGGTACAGGAGGAAACTGGGCTCAAGCAAATGCTTACGCTGGTGGCGCAAATGGCCCAATGGGAGGGTATGAAAGTCTTCCAAATCCAGTACCTGCCTCGCAAATGGTTTATGACCACGTTGGTAGAGTTTTAGTAGATGGTTTTTATGGTGTTGAAGGTTCAATTGCAACTTCATTAGTAGCAGGCGAAGAAATCACACACACATTTGAATATACAATTCCTGAATCTATGGATCCTAATCTAATGGATGCTGTCGTATTGATTCTTGAAAATGAAACTGGTGTTATTTTAAATGCGGACAAAGAAGATGTACAAATGTTTGTAAACACAAACGAAACGCTTTCAGAAATTGCATCTAGCATTTATCCAAACCCAGCTTCAGATATTGCTCAAGTTGAGTTGAATCTAGAAGAAGCAACTGAAGTGAATATTTCAATTATTGATGTAACAGGTAAAGTAATCGCAAGTCGTGATTACGGAACTGTACAAGGAAATCAAATATTCCCTATTCAAGTTGCTAATTTCACAAATGGAATGTACATGGTACACATAACTACTGAAAACGGTGTGTCTACACAAAGATTGATGGTGACAAAGTAATTATTACTTTTTCCGAGAATATATTGGAGCTTCTGCAATTGCAGGAGCTCTTTTTTTATGTCAGCACCCCATATTGTGAAATATAGTCTCCCAACCTTCTATATGAAGATTCTAGACATTTTAACTATCTGCGTTTGTAACGTCAAATCATTTTGTTACATCTATAGAACCACTGAATTAACGTCCTCGGATAGAGCTTTTATAATTTAAGGCAATCATATCTCCTATCATGTATAACAGTAAAGGTTTGAAATTAGAAACTTCAAAGAGCCGTTAGATCTAAATAGCATCAAATATGAAATGAGTTGATTTTGAATTTAGAATCTTTAAAATGGCGGTGTTATAATATAAATTGTGCGAAATTTTAACTGTTTTTCAAGCAGTTACAAAAAAATAATTGAAAATAAATCTAAAAAAGTTTGTAGAGAAGCAGAAAAGAAAGCTATTTTTGCGTCCGCTTTGAGATTCCGGGAGAAATTCCATTTTGAATTTCAAAAAGAATTAACAAGAAATAATTTTTATAAATTTTTAAAATACTTAACGTGGATACTTTAAGTTACAAAACAAAATCAGCTAAACCAGCGGAAGTAAATCGCAATTGGTTTGTTGTGGATGTAGAAGGTGAAGTAGTAGGAAGAGTAGCTTCCAAAATTGCCGCTGTTCTACGAGGCAAGCATAAAGCTTCATACACACCTCATGTTGATACTGGAGATTATGTTGTAGTTATCAATGCTGACAAAATCCGATTTACAGGAAATAAAATGGCTGACAAAGTGTACTTGACGTACTCTGGCTATCCAGGAGGTCAAAAAGCTCGTACAGCTGCAAATTTAATGGCTAAAAAGCCAACTGCTATCGTTGAAAAGGCAGTTAAAGGTATGCTTCCAAAAAATACTTTAGGAAGAGCTATGTACAAAAAACTATTTGTTTACGAAGGAGCTGAGCACCCACATGCTGCACAGAAACCTGAAGCTTTTAAATTTTAAGCGATAAAATAAGAATAATATGGAGTCTATAAATGCTATAGGAAGAAGAAAAGCCTCTGTTGCTCGTGTTTATCTTTCCAAAGGAAAAGGTAATATCGTGGTAAACGGAAAGGATTATAAAGCTTATTTCCCTCAGTCTAATATTAGCGGAAAGCTCGTAGAGCCTTTTTCTACTTTAGGTATCGAAGGAGAATATGATGCAACAATTAATGTTAATGGTGGTGGATTCAAAGGACAAGCTGAAGCTATCAGAATGGGTATCTCAAGAGCTCTAGTGAAAATCAGTGAAGACAATCGTTCTCCACTAAAAGCACGGAAGTTCCTTATGCGTGATGCAAGAGTTGTTGAACGTAAAAAATACGGTAAACCAAAAGCGAGAAAGAGCTTCCAGTTCTCAAAACGTTAATTATTTTGTTCGCTTTGGGCAGAATATGTCACAAGGCTTTTTATTCAAGAATCTTATAAAACTAAAATATAATGGCTACACCTTCATATAAAGAAATGTTGGACGCTGGTGTACACTTTGGTCACCTGAAAAGAAAATGGAATCCTAAAATGCTTCCATATATCTTCAACGAAACTAAAGGTATACACATCATCGATTTAAATCGCACAACTGAATGCTTAATTGAAGCAGGAAATGCGGCAAAGTCAATGGCTAAAGCTGGAAAGAAAATTCTTTTCGTTGCTACAAAAAAACAAGCGAGAGATATTGTTGCTGATGCAGCTAAATCCGTAAACATGCCTTACGTAGTTGACAGATGGCTAGGTGGTATGATTACAAACTTCTCAACTATTCGTCGTTCTGTAAAGAAGATGCAAAATATCGAGAAGATGCTAGATGATGGTTCTTTGACAAGTGTTACTAAGAAAGAGCGATTGATGTTGACACGTGAGCACGCTAAATTGAATAGAGTATTAGGTGGAATTAGCAATCTTAATAGATTACCACAAGCTCTATTTGTTATCGATATTCACCATGAGCACTTAGCAATTGCAGAAGCTAGAAAACTTGGTCTTAAGACTCTAGCTATGGTTGATACAAATTCAGATCCAAATAAAGTTGATTTTGCAATTCCTGCTAATGACGATGCATCTAAATCAATCAAAATTGTTGCAGACTATATTGCTAGTCAGATCAAAGAAGGATTGGAAGAGCGTAAATCAGCTAAAGAAGAAGTAAAAGCTTAAGATCAAGTTGTTCTTAACTTGAACTCTTTAAAGAGTAGTATCGATGTCAAATCGATAGACTACATGAGTAATCAATTTTAAAAAACATAATAAAACGTATAATAATGGCAATATCAGCTTCTGATGTAAAAGCACTTCGTGATAAGACGGGTGCCGGAATGATGGACTGTAAAAAAGCGCTTTCTGAAGCAAACGGTGACATCGAAAAAGCTATTGAAATATTAAGAAAAAAAGGGCAGAAACTTTCTGAGAAAAGAGCAGATCGTGAAGCTAACGAAGGTGTTGTGATGGCTTTAGTATCTGATGATCAGAAAAAGGGTATCGTTGTAAAAGTTTCATGTGAAACTGACTTCGTCGCTAAAAATGATGACTTCGTTGCTTTCGCTCGAAAAATTGCAGATATAGCACTCCAAACTTTCCCAGCTTCTAGAGAAGAAATGCTTGCTCAAAAGTTTGACAATATCACTGTTGGTGAAAAAATAACTGAACAAGTTGGAGTTATCGGTGAGAAAGTAGAACTTACTGATTACGAAAGACTTGAAGGAGAGATGATTGTACCTTATATCCACATGGGATATAGAGCAGGCGTAATCGTTTCTCTAAACCAGACAGGTGATGATGCAAATGAAGCAGGAAAAAACGTAGCTATGCAAGTAGCAGCTATGAAGCCTATCGCTTTGGATAAAGACGGTGTCGATTCTTCTGTTGTAGAAAAGGAAATCGAAATCGG
Organism: Saprospiraceae bacterium; assembly: GCA_965658745.1. Classification (GTDB taxonomy): domain Bacteria; phylum Bacteroidota; class Bacteroidia; order Chitinophagales; family Saprospiraceae; genus JAHDFB01. The sequence goes on from CBFHTK010000003.1 coordinate 307,296, forward strand.
AAAAGAAGTTGCTCGTAAAGAAGGTAAGCCTGAAGCTATGCTAGATAGAATTGCTCAAGGTAAACTTGGTAAATTCTTCCGTGAAAACACGCTTTTAAATCAGTCTTACGTGAAGGATAATAAGACTTCAGTTAGAGACTACTTGAATAGTGTAAATAGCGGTTTAACTGCAACTGACTTCAAACACGTTAAATTAGGATAGACAAGATCTATTTCGAAATAAAAAAGCCGATTGTGACTTCATGTTGCAATCGGCTTTTTTAATTTGGTGGTGGATAGAATGAAGCTTTATTGCCTTTCTTCAAACTTCCATATGCGCTTCTTATAAATTCGTCACTAATCGCCATAAGATATGCGTCAAAAAACTATCTTTAGCTTTTGATTTAGGGGTCCTAGGTCAGTTTGAACTAATCAAATACAAACTATATGGAGTGCATCAGCATTTTTGATATGCTCAAGATAGGAATTGGTCCATCCAGCTCTCACACACTCGGTCCTTGGAGAGCTGGCCTCAGGTGGCTTGAAAAGCTAGAATCCAAAGGTCACCTTGGAAATATTGAATCTATTAGAGTTGATTTATTTGGTTCCTTGTCACTCACTGGAAAAGGACATGCTACAGACATTGCACTTATGATGGGTTTATGTGGCTACGATCCCACCACAGTGGCAATTGAAAAAGTCTCAGAGATAGTCGAAGAAATAAATACCACAAAAAATCTTCCGCTCGGAGGTAAGTACAATCTTCAGTTCGACCCTTCATTTCATATTGTTTTTAAAAGGAAGTTTCATCCTTTCCATCCAAATGCCATGACTTTTCATGCAACCCTTTCTTCTGGAAAGATGACTAGAGACAGCTATTTTTCGATAGGAGGTGGCTTTGTTGTCCAGAAAGAACGAAAGCGTAAAAAACGTAAAGCGGCAATTTTTCATACCTACCCTTATCCTATACAGCATGCAACAGAGCTTTTGGAATTTTGTAATGAGCAAAATATGTCGATAGCTCAAGTTGTTCTTCAAAATGAATTAACCTTACGAAGTCAAGAACAGATTGATAGTGAAATAGCTGAAGTTTGGGACGTGATGTTAGAGTCTATGTATATCGGTTGTCATACTGAAGGAAATCTACCCGGCGGACTAAATGTGAGAAGAAGGGCATTTGATTCACATGAGCGCTTAATGCCTAAGAAAGATTATTCGAACAAATACGAGTGGATTACGGAGATTAGAAAAACAGAAGTAAAGTTCAGACAAATACTGAAATGGGTTTCTTGTTTAGCTCTGGCGGTTAATGAAGTTAACGCATCATTGGGTAGAGTTGTAACAGCTCCAACCAATGGAAGTGCCGGAGTAATACCAGCCGTCATGATGTACTACATGGTCATTGAAAATCACCATGCTAATATGGAGCATGTAAAACGATTCATGCTAGTTGCAGGAGAAATAGGAAGCTTATTCAAAAAAGGTGCAACTATATCTGCTGCCTTGGGTGGTTGCCAAGCTGAAATTGGCGTATCTTCTGCTATGGCTGCTGGAGCGTTGACTGAGCTTATGGGAGGAACTCCCGAACAAGTCCTCATGGCCAGTGAAATTGCAATGGAGCATCATCTAGGTTTAACTTGTGACCCGATTGCAGGCTTAGTTCAGATTCCATGTATCGAACGAAACGCGATGGGAGCCATTAAAGCAATAAATGCTTGTGAAATGGCGCTCGATACAGATGCAAAAAATGCCAAAGTGCCACTTGATAAAGTGATTGCAACAATGTGGGAAACTGCACAAGATATGCACAACAAATACAAAGAAACGAGTGAGGGTGGCTTGGCAGTCAAGGTTAATGTTAGTGATTGCTAAATCATCTCAATTATTCAACAATAGCAACAGCTTCGATAACAACTCTTAAACTTTTAAGGTCGTTTGGGCTTTCAATGCCAAAGTAAATTGTTTCTTGTCCTCGATCTTTTAAATGAAAGTAGGATGTTTTTGATTTAGTACTGATAGATTTCTCGTAGTGTTCAAAATATCCACAGTTATTAAATGACTCTATATGCTTCTTGGAAGGTATAATGTAAAAATTAAATTCTCTATTGGACTTTGAAGGAACTAAATAGTCAGCAATCTTTGAGGGTTCATACTTTTCACTCAGCAAGGATACTTCATTAAGTAAAGCCTTTGACGGAGACTTTGCTTCTGCCCTGTCAGCTACATTTACAGAGTAAATCAATCCAGTACAAGTTTTTGGTATTTCAAGAGGAACATATGCCTTATTGTTACACTTTAATGTATTTAGTGTAGCGTCAATGACTATGACTTCAGGTTTATCAAAAATTTCAACAAATGAACTTAAAGAACTGAAACTCAGAAAAATGATGGTTGCTGAGATAAAAAAAATCGTGCTTGCTTTCATGATCTTGTGTTTTGCGCAACTAAAAGTACAAAGGATAAGACGCACTTTCCTAGGCCATAAGGTAAATGAGTTCTTTTTCCAATTTGGGATAGGGATAGTAATAGTCACGCCTTGTGCGTGATCCTGAGGAGAGGAGCGACGAAAGGACGAGTCTAGCGAAGCTATGGATAGCCCGGGCCGCAGGCATCCTCCAATTTCCAACTATCCCACATAAATAGATCCAGGAACCTGGAATAACATCAAAAATTGTGCTGGTTCACATTATTCATTGAATTTGTAACATATTTGCGGAAATTGATTTTTATGATTTTATCCATGACAGGATTTGGCAAGGCTGAGGCTAGCTACGGAGACAAAAAATTTCTAGTAGAAATGAAGTCTCTAAATGGTAAAACGACAGATATTCGTTTTCGATTTTCTAATAATCTTCGTGAAAAAGAAGTGCCATTAAGGAACATGATTATTGATCATGCAAAAAGAGGGAAAATCGAATATAATATTACAGTTCAGTCAGAAGGTGCGCAGGATATACAGTTAAATAAAGCACTTTTTTCAGCTTATGCGCAGGAACTTAGTAAACTGGAACAAGACCTAGGAATTCAGGGAACTGACTTGACTGCAGCAATATTGCGTTTACCAAATGTTGTAATGGCTGAAGAAGGGAAAATGTCTGACGAAGAATGGCAGGTGATTCAAGATGCTACCTTGGTTGCTCTCGACGATCTGAAAGCATTCCGTAAACATGAAGGTTTAGCAATGCTAGATGATCTGCACCATCGTGCAAGTGAGATTCAAAGGTTACTTGATGGCATAGCGCCTTTTGAAAAAGAACGGATAACGGCGCTTCGTGAACGGATGAAAAAGCACCTAGAAGATTTTCTTGGTAAGGACAATGTAGATAAAAATCGCTACGAGCAAGAAGTGCTCTACTACCTTGAGAAATTGGATATTAATGAAGAACGAGTTCGACTGGGTCAGCACTGTGATTTCTTTCTCTCTGAATTAAATTCCCAGGAGGAAGAGGCTGGTAGAAAGCTATCTTTCATAGCACAAGAGATGGGACGCGAAATCAATACTTTGGGATCGAAAGCTCAGCACTCGGGTATTCAAAAACACGTGGTTAGCATGAAGGATCAACTTGAAAAGATAAAGGAACAATTAGCGAATATTGTATAGCATGGAAGGAAGAGGAGCGACTTTTCAATCGAAAATGATTTTGATAACGGCACCAAGCGGGGCAGGAAAAACGACCATTGTCAGGCACCTACTTAGTGTGTTTGATTTTCTTGATTTTTCTGTTTCTGCAACAACTCGCAATCGAAGACCACACGAGCAAGATGGTATAGATTACTATTTCAAATCCCCACAGGAGTTTAAGTCCTTAATACAAGAAGACGCTTTTGCAGAATACGAAGAGGTTTACAAAGATCAATTCTACGGGACATTGAAAAGTGAAGTTGATCGATTGTGGGGATTGAAAAAACGCATCGTTTTTGATATTGATGTGCAGGGAGCAACAAACCTTAAAAAACTGTATAAAGAAAATGCTCTAGGCATTTTTATTGCGCCACCAAGCTTAGAAATTCTTGAAGATAGATTGCGTTCACGCAAGACCGAAACCGAAAAACAGCTTGAGACTAGACTGACGAGAGTACGTAAAGAAATGGAATATCGAGATACATTTGATACTGTTCTTGTAAACGATGATCTTGATACAGCCTTGAAAGAGGCTGAGCATAAGGTACTTTCTTTTATTTTCCCAAATGCAAAATTATTCCAAGATGGCTGAGACGCACGCTGATATACATGTTTTTGCCGAGTTGGAATTTGGTGGATATGATGAAGAGCAGAAGTACTATATCCATAAGTATAAAATCCATATTGAAAACCAGAGTGATATCAATTTTCAATTGCTTCGACGCCGTTGGGAAATTAGCGACGGTCTAAGTTGGAAACGAATCGTCGAAGGTGATGGAGTTGTTGGACAACAGCCAATCATCAGTCCAGGTCAACGATATAGCTACGACTCTTGGTGCCCGATACCGTCCACTATGGGTTATATGAAGGGAAGCTTTTTCTGTCAACAATTAGATGGTGGGTCAGACTTCACAATCGAAGTACCGCTCATGACTTTTATTGCTGAAGAGCTGAGAAATTAAGCTTTAGCTTTGTCTTTATCTTCTTTGCATTGATCATAAATCCGTTGTAACAGCGTCTGAGCCTTGGTCAGTGAGCGCACATCTTCTTTGATGAGTATCAGAAAATTTCTTGATTGCTTAAGTGTTATGCCCTTTCGCACCCCTTGTTTGGCAACGTAAGCTAATACATTTTGAAAGAAGCTCGTTTCGTAGAAGCTAGATTGTGGGTTGCGCACAAAGTACGCTCGCAACTTATTCCCTTTCAAACTAATTCTCTCAAAGCCCATCTTTTTGCATAACCAGCGAAGACGGAGTCCATTGAAAAGCTCTTTGACTTGTTTTGGGATAGGTCCAAAACGATCTGCAAGCTCCAATTTAAATTTGTCAAGTGCTTCCTGATTTTCAATATTATCAAGCTTGGTATATAGGTTGAGTCGCTCTTGAATTACGCTCACGTAAGCGTCAGGAATCAACATTTCCGTTTCAGTCTCAATTTCAACATCTCGTACATACTCTCGCTCCTTCTCTAGATCTTCTTTGAAGAGGTCTTTGAAGTCAGTTTCTTTCAATTCTTGAATCGCCTCTTCCAGAATTTTCTGATAAGTTTCATAGCCAATATCTGAAATAAAGCCACTTTGTTCTCCTCCTAGTAGATTTCCTGCACCTCGAATATCTAAATCTCGCATGGCAATATTGAAACCACTACCCAGTTCACTAAAATCTTCCAAGATTTTCAAGCGCTTCCGAGCATCGCTAGTTAGTACAGAAAGAGGAGGTGCAAACAAATAGCAAAATGCTTTCTTATTGGACCTACCTACTCTCCCTCGTAGTTGATGCAGATCGCTTAAGCCAAAATTCTGCGCATTGTTAATGATGATGGTATTGGCATTTGGTATATCAAGACCCGTTTCGATAATATTCGTACTCACTAGTACATCGTGCTTATGATGGATGAAATCCAAAAGCGTTTTCTCCAATGCTTTCGACTCCATCTGACCATGAGCCATTGCAATATCTAGATCCGGACACAATCGACGTATCATAGCTGTGATATCCGGTAGCGAACGAACCCTGTTATGAACAAAAAATACCTGCCCTCCACGATTTATTTCGTAGTAAATGGCATCTCTGATTAACTCTTCATGAATGATCCTGCGCTCCGTATGAATAGGTTGCCGATTGGGTGGAGGTGTTCGTATGATCGAAAGATCGCGAGCAGCCATAAGGGAAAACTGCAGCGTCCGTGGGATCGGTGTAGCAGTCAATGTAAGTGTGTCTACATTCACCTTTATATTTCGTAATTTCTCTTTTGCAGCTACACCAAATTTTTGCTCTTCATCAATGACAAGCAAGCCCAAATCCTTGAAACCTACTCGCTTATTGAGCAGTCCATGTGTTCCTATTACAACATCAATTTCACCAGCCTTTAGCCTTTCGAAAATCTTTGTTTTTTCTTTTGCTGTTCTAAATCTGTTGATATAATCCACAGTAACACCAAAATCTTTGAGCCGATCTTGAAAAGTCTGATAATGCTGTAAAGCCAGAATGGTGGTTGGAACCAAAATTGCAACTTGTTTTCCCGCTACTACTGCCTTGAATGCTCCTCGGATTGCAACTTCTGTCTTTCCAAATCCCACGTCACCACATATAAGACGATCCATCGGATATGGCTTCATCATATCTTCTTTGACATCTTGGGTTGCTTTTTCTTGATCAGGAGTATCTTCATATAGAAAAGATGCCTCAAGTTCGTTTTGGAGATAACCGTCAGCTGGGAAAGCGAAGCCTTCAGAAGCTTTACGCTTAGCATAAAGCTGGATAAGACCCTTTGCGATATCCTTGACCCTTTTCTTCGTTTTTCGCTTCAATGCCTTCCAGGCATCGCCACCTATTTTACTAAGCGCTGGAGCAGTACCATCTTTACCGACGTACTTAGTTATCTTATGAAGCGAGTTGATACTTACGTACAGTACATCGTTATTCTTGTAGAAGATGCGCAAAGACTCCTGAACATGTCCTGCAATATTGATCTTTTCTAACCCTGAGTATCGACCTACCCCGTGATCAATATGCGTTACAAAATCTCCAGGTTGCAGTTCCCGCAGCATCTTAAGATTAACCGCTTGCTCCTTTGTGAATCCTTTCCTAAGGGTGTATTTATGAAAACGTTCAAATATTTCATGATCTGTATAACACGCTACTTGAAGGTCTCTATCTATAAATCCCGCGTGGAGTCCAGCATGAACTGGAACGAACTTCACATGAGCATCTAGGTCTTCAAAAATATTATAGAATCGCTCAATCTGTTTGACATTCTCCGTAAAAATATAGTTAGTCAGATTGTCTTTCGAATTCTTATTTAGGTCTTCAATAAGTAGTGAGAAGTTCTTATTAAAATGCGGTTGCGGACTAGAACTGAAGTCGAGTGTATGCTCAAAAGTCTTCTGAAAGCTAGACACTTTATAGTGCAGCTGATGATGCTGCTCAAGATCTTCTGTAATGTCCTTCGGAAAAATGAAAGACCTTGTATTGAGTGCTTCTTTCAGAGCTTCATCTTCAACATGAAAAGTGCGTGCAAATTCTGCTGCCTTTTCAAAGCAAATTTGAATTTTGTCCAGAAAGAAATCATAGTCTTTTATCCATACAAAGCTGCCTTCAGGAATTACATTAAGCAATGAGACTTTGTCATCCTGGGAAAACTTGCTATTGACATTTGGGATTATAGATACTTTCTTAATTGCTCTTATTGACAATTGGTTTGTTGGATTGAAACTTCTTATCGTCTCGATCTCATCATCAAAAAGTTCAATACGATAAGGCCACTCAGACCCGTAAGAAAAAATATCAACAATACCGCCTCTAATCGAAAACTGACCAGGTTCATAAACAAAGTCAACACGTACAAATCCATAACTCACTAGAACTTCAATAATGGTATCTACATCCAGTGATTCTTCCTTCTCAAGCACAATCTTGTTGGCACTAAGTATAGAAGGTGAAACGACCTTTTCGAAAAGGGCCTCTGGATAAGTGACAATTATACGTCCATCAACTGAGCTGAGAGCGATCTTGTTGATAACTTCCGTTCTTTGAAGGATATTCGTTGAATTCAATTCTTCAAAGAATGTAGGCCTTTTGAAAGAATCTGGGAAAAATTGTACTGACTGATCTTCGAAAAAATGATCTAATGTATTCTGGAGATACGCAGCTTCTTCTTTATCGTTGGCAATGTAAAGGTTTGTGCGGGGAATGCGATTGTGAAGACCTGTTAAGACAAAGCTATCTTGTGCGCCCATCATTCCTGAGAATAATACACGTTGCTTCTTTTCATCTTTCAGTAAGTCCGCAAGTTTTTCAATTTTTGGATGCTCACCGTATTTTTCAATCAGCTTTGTTAATTCACTCACTAATGCAAAGTTATATTTTATTGTGTACCCAACTATATTTCAAAAAGGCAAAGCTGTATTTATCTTTATTGATATCCGCGATATAATTTAAGATAGCGTCCCTAGTAGGTTGGATCGTACATATATTCTTTTATGTATGTTTCTAGATCTTCCGGTAGTTCTTTTTGAGCAACTTCGAGTTCTTGAGCATGTCTGATCACATCAACCGCAATCTTAGTTGAAATCGCTCGTATAATTTTCAAACCTGGATAAAGATTTCCCCTATCTATGTCATCTTGAGATACTAGAGTTGCTAGTGACTTTGCAGCTGTAAGGAATAATGCATCAGGAATAGTGCTTGCTGCGCACAAGGTTGCTGCTAATCCAATACCGGGAAATATATAGGCATTGTTTCCTTGTCCTGGAACAAACTGCTGCCCTTTGTAGCTCACTGGTTGGAAAGGGGAGCCACTTGCAAATATGGCTTTGCCATCGCTATAAGTATATGCTTCTTCAGCAGTACATTCAGCTTTTGATGTCGGGTTTGATAAGGCGAAAAGAACTGGTCGTTCATTGATTGAACTCATAGTTTCAATCACTTCTTTTGTAAAGGCACCTTTGGCACCGGAAGCGCCAATAAGAACATTTGGTTTTAATGTTTTTATCGCTGTGATGAGATCCATTTCTTCAGCATCAATTGCATATGCTATATTATGCGTCATCAAGTTTTTACGCCCTTTTACTAAAAGACCGTCTATATCAATGAAGGATAGTCTTTGTGAAGCTTCTTCTTCTGTTAATCCCTCCTCTATGAATGCTTCTTTGATTAAGTCAGCGATCCCTGTTGCTGCAGATCCAGCCCCAAGAAACATGATGTTTAGATCTTTGAAATCCAATTTCGTAATTCGTTGCGAAGCATAAATTCCAGCAAGTGCCACGGACGCTGTTCCTTGAATATCATCATTAAAACATAGAATCTTGTCCTTGTAACGATGCAATAAATCGTATGCATTTGGAGTCAAGAAATCTTCAAATTGAATTAATGCTCGTGGGTACTTTTTCTGAATTGCTTGAATAAATTCATCTACTAATTCAAAATACTCTTCACCGCGAAGACGCTCATGAGGATATCCTAGATAGATTTCATCATTAAGCAATTCTTGATTATTGGTACCCACATCAAGCATAACAGGTAGACATTGATGAGGATGAATACCTGCTGCAGTAGTGTATAGCGCCAATTTCCCTATTGGAATACCCATCCCATTCACGCCTAGATCCCCCAATCCGAGAATACGCTCTCCATCTGTTACTACGATAACTCGCACATCAGGCTCAGGCCACGAATACAACATGTGCTCTATTTCACCTTTGTCATCTGGAGTGATAAAAAAGCCTTTTTCCTTTCTAAAAATATGTGAAAACTCTTTGCATACCTGTCCAACTGTTGGCGTGTAGATAATAGGCATCAGCTTGTCTATCTCTTCAATCAGCAACTTGTAAAATATGCGCTCATTTCGATCTTCGAGTGCTGATAAAAAGATATAACGCTCAATATTGCTGGGTTTTCTAGCAATGTTGGCAAGAATTCTCTTCATCTGAATTTCTTGCGTAGATATCGCATGGGGAAGTAGTCCTCGTAAACCAAGACCTGCTCTTTCTTCCTTAGTGAAAGCAGTAGACTTACTATGCTTTCTATCTCTTAATAACTCTAATCCTCGTTTAATTGTCATAGCTGTAGAATCTACAATTGAGGCGCAAATATATAACCTAAAGCAGATTCACTAAATGTTTAGTTAAAATACTTGTCAATAGTACACTAACGATTTACAAAGAATTTAGTTTTTTCATTTCAACCCGCATTATGCATTAGATCTTTGTCATGAGAGCTAAAAGGTCAATAAAATAAGGGATTTTGCGAAGGATCCATAGTCACCACTATGGTGAGTGAGCAAAATGCAGCTTGCGCCTTATTTTGCAGACGTTTTAGGTCGGAATAGATTATCTAATTCTTAATGCGGGTTAAACGGAGCAATTCTGATCAGTTACTCTCAAGGATGCTCCAATAAACTCAAACGATTATCTTGTCATTAGTTTATCTTTGTTTACAAACAGTTTTGCACAATGGCTACAAGCTTATTTTCCTTTTCAAGAGAGGAGCATTTAAAGAGTAAAAAACGGATTGAAAATCTGTTTTCAGAAGGTCGAGCCGTCAAGTCGTTTCCTCTACGAGCGCAGTTTAAGCAAGTGAAGGATGAACACGAAAGAACAAGACTAGAAATAGGTTTTGTTGTGTCAAAAAGGTCATTTAATAAAGCTGTAGATCGAAATCGAATTAAGCGGCAAATGATTGAGGTTTTTCGTTTGAACAGAGCAAGTCTTATGGAAACCTTGGAAAAGGAAAACTGTTACCTCGATGTGATGCTCATATATATTCATAGAGAGAAGGTCACATATGAGTATTTGGAAAAGACTTGGAAAAAACTACAATCAAAAGTAATCGATGAAATCCAGAATAAGCAGTAATATATTATCTAGACAAAAAAGACAGATCAATCGATTGCTTGGATTCTTGGTAATCATGATGTTTCTCATTCCACAGGCAGTTCATTCACAAATTTTTGTACAGCTAGAGATCTATAATTCACCAGACGTCCAAAAATATTCAGTTGGAGATAGGTTTGTTTTTCGTACAAAGGAATTCCCAGATGAATGGCAAAAGAAGAAAATTCGAGAAATTCAATACGAGAATAATATTATCATGTTTGATCGGACCTTCGTTCATGTTGATGATATAACCTTGGTTCGCACATTCAATCCACTTCCTGCCACACTTGCAAAAGGTTTATATATCTTCGGTGCTCAGGCACTTCTTTTTGGTGGAATATCCTCAATTATTGATGGAAGTGTTAGTTGGACTCTACCTGTTTATGTACTAGGTAGTGCTGGTTTAGGTGCTTTTCTGGATGTTATCGCATTTAAGAGACATCGTATGGGCGTAAATTCTCGAATACGTCTTCTCGATCTGAGGATTTACTAAGTAGATATTAACTCCATTTCTACCGAACTGAAATGGATATTTTTATTGAGCTCTAGAGGAGTAATACTTGGATTTTTGCGCCAAGCAAAGCAATAGCAAAGACCAAAAACACTACTTAACCTTCGTAAATTCTAGTCTCCCTAAATCTGTTTTTGATGTAAATACTTTATCAAGCAAACTTGTAATTGGTAATGTCACTTGCTGAAGAACATGCGATATACGCGTCAATGGTTCGCCTTCCTTCCGTGTTTTTGGATTTAATCCTTTTCGAAGAGCACCACAGACATAGTAACTCATCTTAATATTTATGAATTTCGTACTGCTCAACTTATAACCGCCGGCCTCCATCAGAGACGTATAATAAGACACTGGGCGACCATAACAAAGATCGTCACCGGTAAGGACTGGGTCAATGCGCTCAAACAAATACACTTTATCACCACCAACACGGCAAATCTCTGATACTACCTGCCGAAGCATCGCGTCATCGGTATTGTGTTGGAGTACTGTTGCTGTAAATACAACATCAAATGTATCGTCGTCAAAAGGTAAGGTTTCACCATCAACTTTGGTCAACTGAATACCATTGGGAATCTGCTTACCTGCAAGTTCAATCATTGAAGCAGAAATATCAGCTCCCATCAATGAACTAGGTTCATGTTTCCAGACTTCACGAAGATTACCCCCTGGACCACTTCCTATTTCAAGAACTGTCTTTCCTTTGAAAGGTACCTCATGCAGTAAGTTCAAAAACTTCTTGCGCTTATACCGGTAGTACGGTTCATCATCACCAGCGATGACGTTCTCATCCTTTCGCGATGCGATTCGATCCGCAACCTCTGTCCAATACTCCTCTGGATGATACTTTTTAGACATGCATAATAATTTTTTGCCAGCAATTCGAACGCAAATATATGCATCCATTCCTGTTTAGTAAACAAATCGCCTTTCTAATACAACTCTCTTATCTTTGCGCGATACGCGACTCATATGCAAAAATCTACCTTCAAAAAATATATTAAGTCCCTAAATGAGGATGAGCTTCGAGAAGAAATCGACCGACTTTTCTCAAAAATTCCAGAAGTAAAGCACTACTATACCTTGGAATTGGGATCTGATGCTGATCGAAAACGTATTTACGATAAAGTAAAGAAAGCATTAGAATCTAAGTATCGAACGAAGAGTTTTCGCAGACCTCGACGTCCAAGAATTGCTAAGATAAATGCCATTCTACGTGAAGTCGAAAAACATGCCGTTTATACCTTCGAACTTGGTGACGTTTTTCTTTATAATGTAGAATGTGCGACTGCATTTGCTAAGAAGTACTATTTCGAATCGGATCCACTTACCAATGTTATTCTTAAATCATATGAAAAAGCTTGTCTGTACATCAGAGACGCCTTGATGGAGGACGAATTTGAAGATCGATTGAAAGAGGTCATTGTTAATATAAAACGATATCCGAATATTGCCATCAGTATGGAACAGCTGTACGATAGAATCATCGAAGCATAGCACTCAATGGGCCACGTCTCATAAACTTTTTAGGGTAGTAGCGCCTTCAGATCTTCCAGGTGATTTGCTTCTGAAGCTGGTTTGTCTTTTCGCCATCTTTTTATCCGTGGAAATCGAAGTGCTACTCCACTTTTGTGTCGTTTACTTTCTTGAATACCTTCGAAAGCCAATTCAAAAACAAGCTCAGGTTTAACTGAACTTACAGGTCCAAACCGCTCAATTGTATTACTTTTTACAAAAGCGGTAATTTCTTTAAATTCTTTGTCTGTAAGTCCAGAATATGCTTTCGCAAAAGTTACTAGTCGATCTCCATTCCACACTGCAAAAGTAAAATCAGTATATAAACTCGAACGGCGACCATGTCCTCTTTGAGCATACAACATGACAGCATCGATTGTATATGGATCAACTTTCCACTTCCACCAATCTCCCTTTTTTCGACCACTAAGGTATGGAGATGCTTTCTTTTTTAACATAAATCCCTCAGCTCCCCGTTCTCTTGAGGTCTCTCTTAATCCAGTTAGGGTTTCCCAACTTTGAAATTTCACAGACTCAGAAAGTACCAATGTGGGATGTTGTAAATCCAGAACAATTTCAGCTAATTTGAGTCTTCGTTCTTCTAATGATTGATTCCGTATATCCTCACCTTTATACTCAAGAAGGTCATATGCCATGAGGACCACAGGTGCTTCCTTTAATAATTTCTTCGTTACTCTCTTTCGCCCGATACGTTTTTGCAAGGCCTGAAAAGATAGAGGACTACCATCTTGAAAACCCAAAATTTCGCCATCGATTACTGTTCCTTCAGGAAGCTTTGTAGCCATCATCTCAATTTCTGGAAAAGTGTCTGTCACTAATTCTTCTCCTCTACTCCAAATGAATGACTCACTTTCCCGACATATAACTTGTCCCCGTATCCCATCCCATTTCCATTCTGCTGTCCACTCATCTGGATCTCCCAAGTCTTCAATCTTTTCCTCAACTGCATATGCTAGATAAAATGGATAAGGCTTCGATGTATCACTAGAAATTGAGTCATCCAGTAATAAATGTTGAAAATCTGTGGAATCAGGTGTCCAATTACCCATCAAGCGATGTGCAATTTCATTAGTGGGTTTATCAAGATGTTTGGACAAGGCTCTCGTCATGAGATTCTGTGAAATTCCAATCCGAAAACCACCTGTTATCAACTTGTTGAATAAAAAGCGTTCATCTTGATTTAAGGATTTCCATGCATAGAATACAGCCTGCTTCTTCTCCTCTTCCTCTACCTCACGGAGCCCTTGAATGTATTCAATCCAATCAGATAGATTTCTTCCATCCGTCTGAGTGGGGTTAGGCAACACAAGGGATATTGTCTCTGCTAAATCTCCTACAATATGATATGATTCTTCAAATAACCAGGTCGGAACTCCTGACATTTCACTTGCCCATTCTCTCAAAAAACTTGTAGTAATTGTTCGTCGTGGTCTTCTATGCGAAAAAAGTGCAATCGTCCACAATTTATCGGAATCATCAGCCTCATTGAAGAAATGTACAAGGGCATCAACTTTGTCGTTGGTCTTGTTGGTTTCTTCTACTTTTCTGAATAGTTGGGCAAACTGCTTCATGCTACTTTCTCCTCTTCTGTACTGTCAAATTGCTCCCCTTCAAAGGCGGTTTTCACAACCTTGGCGTCATATCCTTGTTCGATCAAATACTGCGAAAAGATTTCCGAAAACCCATGAGTCACATAGATCTCTGATGCTTCCGTTAGAGCAATAGCCTGATTCAATTCATTCCAGTCTGCGTGATCCGAAAGCACAAAACCAATATCTGCTGCTCTTCTGCGTCGAGCTCCTCTCACTTGCATCCATCCACTTGCTATTCCGAGCCTAAAATCTTTGAATTTCTTAGTCCAATTAGAATTTACGGCTGAAGGGGGTGCTATCACTAGACCACCTGCGTATTCTTTATAATCAAGATTTGCCGTTGCATGAGTCGTATCTAGAAGTGGTACACCAGAAGCTCTCAGCGCTCTATTGGTTGCCTCGATTGCACCATGCGTAAATATCTTGCCGACTGAATGATCTAGGTTTTGAATAATACGCTGAGCCTTACCTAGGGAATAAGCTGTAATGATAGAAACCTTGCCCTCCGCTTGATTTTTCTTCCACCAAGCATTCATCCGGTCATAAATCTGTTCTTGAGGATCCCATCTATAAACAGGCAGACCAAAAGTAGATTCTGTAATAAACGTATGGCACTTCACTGGTTCAAAAGCTTCCGATATCCCATCATTACTCAATTTATAGTCACCAGAAACTACCCATGTTTCTCCCTTATAAGAAACTCGAATCTGAGCAGAACCTATTACATGTCCCGCTGGAAAAAACGTAAACTCTACGCCGTTTACCATCATAGGTTCTCCGTATGCAATCCCATGAATTTTTACCTTACCAAGTCGATGTTTCAGAATCGGTACACTAGCATTTGTACACACGTAACTTCCCATCCCCCATCTTGCATGATCGGAATGCCCATGAGTGATAAATGCTTTTGCGACAGGTTTCCATGGATCGATATGAACATTTGCTTGAGCGCAGTAGATACCCTTTCCATCGAAACTTAGTAGTCTTTTCATATCTTGATAACGTCTAGTCTGTCGGCTTGTTCTACCACAATCATCCTTCTTCACTCACTACATTGTAGAAATAATCATGAATTGCTTGTATTTCGTGATCTGCATACTTGCCTACATGCTTTCGAGATTGAATTACTTGGAAATCATTTCCTGCATTGAGATTGTAAGATTTAATAAAGTTTTCCCAGTTAGTTTCTGAATCTATATCGTCAATTTTAATCATGGAATACGAACTTGAAGTTTCTTGAGTCCAAATTTTTAGCCCTTGCATACAATCCTTCCAAGTCTGCAAATACTTTTGTTGTCGCTTGGCTAAAGTTCTCTGAAATTTTCGCAGAACTATTGGTTGCCAAATCAATTTTGTTGTAGACTTCAACGCTTCAATATCATTCTGAACTCTCTGTTCGACAGCCCACTCTACTGGCGTATAGAGGAGAAGAAAATGGGGCTCGAGGCCCAAAAGTCGATACTGTTTCTCCCACTCGGCGATCAAAAGTCCATCAAGTGGATGATGAACAATAAGTTGGTTGGGAAGAAGTGACTCCATTTCTTCAAAAAGTACTTTTAAGCTGACCTCTATCTTCTCATTCCCCAGATTTCGGATGCGATCATTGAGTTTAGATTTAAGTTCCTTTTTCGACGGTAATTGCTCAATTTCAAGGTGTTTATAAATTGAAGATTGTGCTTGGTAGAATCTATCATTGTCCGTATTCAAGCCCACTGCATTGAGCACCGCTTGCAGATCAGGATGAAAATGGTGAAGTATATGTAGAACTTTTGTATTCGAAGTCACAGTATCGTTTTTAGTTCTAGGTGATTGATGTATACCCGTTTTTGACGTAAACATATTAAATGTTCGTACTGGAATTGTCTTAATTTATTTTACTTCTAATCCCTAACTCTACGCCGAAATTCAGCAAGTGCTCACTAATCGGAGCATCCACCAACTTTGAAAAATGGTATCTGAATGCTGGTTGCCCAAAAAATTGGAGTTGATCATTTAAAGAGTAGTTCATTCCAAATGATAGAAATCCCACAAAATGAACTCTATTAAAATTATGAACATCACCATTATCAAACTGAGCATTTCTTCCGATATCTGTTTTTTCTGTCGTCCTTGTAGTCATGTAGTAAGACGGTAAAATTCCCAATTCAACAAATGGAGATATTTTTTTCTGGTTCATTTCAAATCTCCCTACAATTGGCACTTCTATAAACCAATAATCATAGACAAGTTGTAATTCACGTGGCAAAGTAGGGTCAGCTACCCATCCTCCATTTCCATCATGTTCACTTGGCCATCTAAGGTCGGTATTCTTTTCTCCCTTATATCCGACACTCGCTAGTCTAAGTCCTGTTCTTAGAAATATTCTATTTGTTAATCTTTGATTGTAGTTAAAACCTATCCGCCAATTTAGCTTTCCAGTTTCAGTCTGATCACGACTTTCCAATATCACACTCATAATTTCATTCTGACTTGCAGTTGCCAAATTTCGATAAGAATATTCAATCCCACTTACGAAATCTATTGATTGGTTTATCTGGCAAAATCCTAAAAATGGAATGATCAGAATTAATGTTACAAGGAAGTTTACTCTCATATTATCTAGTTTATGGGGGCTGGACTAAATTCTTACTCTTCTACGACAGCATGCGTACTTGATCCTCAGTAATATGTATTGCTTTATGCTCAGCAGTTTTAGCAAATATGTCTGACGAACCGTTCTCTAATTTAAGTACACCTCTAGGACATACAGCACTACAAACGCCACATCCTACGCATGATGCACGAACGATATTCTGACCCTTTTGGGCGTAAGCCCGAACATCAATACCCATCTCACAATAAGTGGAGCAATTTCCACAAGAAATACATTGGCTTCCGTTCGTTGTAATACGAAACTTGGATAATAGTTTCTGCTGAATACCTAACAAAGCAGCCATTGGACATCCGAAACGGCACCAAACTCGACTTCCCATGATCGGATAGAATCCTACACCGATGATTCCAGAGAAAACAGCACCTACCCACAATCCGTAAGCTTGTCGGAATCCGTAATTCTGCAAAAAGTATGCATTGCCACTTCCCGATAAGAAATTGAAAAGTAGAATTAATGCGGCAAGGACTACTACCCCTGAAATAATATACTTACTGTTCTTGGACCCATCCTCAACATTCTTAGTTTGTAAAAGAAAATATACTGCTGAAAGTCCAAGTAATCCAATTAAAGCCAACCAAGTAAAAGTCGATCTTGAGAGTAAATATTTGTCTGGCTCATTACCCAGATAGCCATAAATAATAGCTATCGTCATCACGAAAGAAAATAAAAGAACCGTATGAATCATCCATCTTTCAATCTTCCAGGCCTTCATAGACTTGTCTGATAAATGACGAAATGGGTCACCTGCCGTTTCAGCAAGACCACCGCATCCGCAGACGAAACTACAGTACCATCGCTTCCCAAATTTATATGTAAGTATCGGCGAAATAACAAAGATCATTAGCAGTCCCATGATCAAAAAGAAACTACCAAGTAGTCCTCCTTTACTAAGATTCTGAATGTGCCAGCTATCGAAAAAATCGTAGTCTAGCGGCCACATGTTTTTCATATCTTTCCCAAAATAATTAGTCGCTGTTTCAGGATGTAACATCTCCAAAATCTCTGGAATAAGAAACGCGAAAAACAGCTGGAAAAACATCACTGAAATCGTTCGTATAATCTCATATCGATTGTGTCGATACTTGAAAATAAATTTGACTCCAAAAGCTAAAATTGCAAGCGTATACAGCACGCCATAGACAAACCATTGACTGGCTTTTTTACCATGCATCAGTTGTGATAAAGGATCGAAAAACGCTACTAAACCAGAATTTTCAGTATCTCCCAAACCTAAATACTCTGCTTTCAAATATAAAACAACATAAAATCCTGTAATCAAGATAGCGGAAATCCAAGCCATAACACCTCGATGTGATATTGAACTGAAAAAATTACCATTGTTCTTGATGCCTGCAGGTTGAATCATATAAGTTCGCCAAGAGTAGGCAACAACTCCAAAGAAAATCAATCCTAATGAGGAGTAGAACAAAATACCTTTCGAAGGAAGTGACACTCCTGCCCAAGAAATCAGCATGAGTAGAAGGCCTAAACTACCTAGTGCAAGCGTTATTTTTTGTACCGCATCGAGTAAAGGGGGTTTTTCGGAGGTAAAAGAAGTATATAAAGTAGAGGACATGAATTGTTGTTTTGTAGTGGTTCGTTATTTTCCTAAGAATGCAAGGACTCGATTGAGCGTCTTTTTTACAGGTTTATCAATTGTCTTTCCTGTCGAAGAACTGTACAATGCTTGGACATCGGCAATGTATGATTTATAAAATTCCGGATCAAAATCTGCGAGGTTGAGTTGTTGAACAACTGTATGTAAATCCGCTTTATCGGCAAGCCACCTCTCGCACACTTCGTGGCGAAATCGAATACCCATAAGGTTTAATCCAACGATTGTCTCTGTATTTTTATCGTACACTAAACGAATCGATCGATTTCCATCTTCGTGCTCCCAATATATACTCGCATGGTTATCAGGAGGTCTTCCAGATACTTCGCCATATACTTGATATTCTATATCTATAAACTTAGCTGAATTGAACCATATTCCTGGATCGTAAGCTATTTTCTGGTTTAGAATATTGTAGGCAACCGTTTCTCCCATCATTTTTCCAGTATACCATACGGCTTCAATAGGTCTTCTGCCAGCAGCAGGCTCAGTTTGTTCCGCACAATCTCCTATAGCATATACATCATCGATGTTTGTTTCTAAATATCGATTCACTTTTATACCTCGGTTGATTTCAAGAGCAGAGTCTTTCAAGAACTTTACGTTGGGATGGACGCCAGCAGTTAGGCCCACAAATCCGCATTCAATCGTTTCTCCCTTGCTTGTCTTAACAGCACAACATTGCCCGTTTCCATCGTCCACGATTTCAACTAGCTCCGTTTCCAATTGCAAATCAATCCCGTTTTTGCGTATCTCTCGATTTACCATGGCACTCTCTTCAGCCGGCAATACTATATCCCAATAACTCTTTTCCCTCACAAGAAATGTAACTGGAATATGTCTGCTATGAAACATCTCAGCCATCTCTATACCAATCAGACCTCCTCCTACAATGACTGCACGGTTTAGGTCTTTACTATATTCCTCCATCCGCTCAAGATCTTGGATTGCATACAATCCACCGACACCATTCAAGTTTTGACCAGGCCAGCCAAATTTATTCGAAGACGAACCAAGGGCTAAGACCAACTTGTCATATTTTAGATCACCCTTGGAATTGGTTTTAAGAGTCTTTTGCTCAAAATCAATTTCGTCGACATGCGTCTTGATCAAATTTATCCGGTTCTTCTTCCAAAAATAGTCTTCATAAGGTTTCGTCTGTTCAAAACCCATATGACCCATGTAGATATACATAAGCGCGGTCCGAGAATAGAAATGATCTGTTTCAGAAGATATGATCGTGATTTCACAGTCACTATTCTTTCGAAGAAATCGCGCTGCAGTAACCCCGCTGATGCCATTTCCGATGATATATACATGCATAGTTAGTTGTTGACTTGTTTACTTACTCACAATTTAAAACTCAAAGGTCAGTCTAAAATTATGAGATTTAGAACAATCATGTTAGGTTGTATTAATCAAAGAAGTATAACCTTGCACTTTGAGTTGTAATAACAGCCAAAACATACATTGCTAAGATAATGACATATTTTTGATAAACGGAAATAAATCTTCTAAATGACATTTCAGGGACAATATTGATCAATGAAACTTTTTGACGATGTTTAAACAATTATAATTTATCGTTTTAAATATTAAGTTATATCTATATATGTTTTATATTTGTTCTGATTGGATTATAAGTAATTGCCTTTATTGTCCGATCACTGGGTGTTAACAAATTTTTATGAACAAGACCGTGTGATTTTTTGTACTTTTACTGAGCGAAGTTATGAGGTTACTTTTCTGACCAGCACTTCGTTATAAAAATACCGTGGTTTATTCCACCGCAAACAAATTAATTATGAAGCAAACTTTACTTTTATTTTTACTTAGTTTCATCACACTTAGCCTATCTGCTCAGATTACTTTCGGGCCAGAGAGTGTAGTAGAAGAATTTAATCCAGAATTGATCTTTGATTTGAAAAAAGATTTCGACGTATCAAATATCACGGATACCGATCAACAATATATTTGGAATGTTGAAACTGTAGAAGCTCCCGAAGAGTGGAAATTTTACATTTGTGATCTTAATTTGTGTTATGCTCCCGGAACTACTTTTGTAGAGGCTGATGCTGCAAATACAATTGCTGGCGATAGCACGAAAGTGATGAATTTCCACCTTCTTGCGAGTGGAAAAGAAGGTTATGGAAAGTATATTTGGAATCTAACTGCAGTAAACGATCCTTCAAATGTTATTGCAAGTGTAGAGTTGGAATTAACTGCTACAATTACTGTTGGTATTAGTCAAGAAGATATTGATAACATAACCGTATTTCCAAACCCAGTAAGTGATTACTTCAACATCAAAAATCCAAATGGAGCTGCAACACATATTGTACTTTACGATGTGCTTGGAAAGCAAGTGAGAACTTACGATGCTCACGGAGTTTCAAATTTCTACATGGGAGATGTTCAATCAGGCAGATATTTCGCACGAATTTTTGACGAGTCTGGTAAATCACTCAAAGTGGTTAGAATTGTGAAAAGATAATTATCTACTTGGTTTTACCAAGTAGTCTAAAATATTAAGCCTAGTCGAAGTAATTCGTCTAGGCTTTTTTCTTTTATTGATCGTCTATTCTACAAATCGAAGATGTCATCCCATCTCGAGAAAACACTAGTTTTTGATAGATATTCATTTAAGAATTTATGCCCTGAATTACATTTTACTAGTCGTTCATGCGCATCGTCTACAACCTGTTCTATTGTTGATCCTAGATTCTCTGCACTTGCGAAGAAATACATAGGCTCAATTTCTACCAGTTCACACATAACTGGAATGTCGAGGACGATTACAGGTTTCGAATATTGCAATGCTTCGAAATTAGCCAATCCTAGTGCTTCCGAAAATGAAGGCACGCAGAAGATATCAGTTTTCAAAAAAGCATGATGTAATTCATCTCTGTTTAAATAAGTATCATGCTGATACTCAATAGAACTTAGGACTGATTTGTACTTTTCAATATATGAGGGGGCGACTCCTACAAGGTGCAATGAAATCTTCCTAGTCTTCATTTTGGTAATCTCATTCAGAAGTAGAGCTAATCCTCCTCGATCTGCGTCATGTTTGATAAAGAGAATATTTATCGTATCGCCTATACTTGCGACGGTTGCCGAACCTGGTAAATCGAAGGATCGAAAGTAGCAGTCTTTAACTTGGATAGGATGCTTAGAGTAGATGTCGACTATAGACTTCTTCATGTACTTTGAGTTCGTTATGACTTGCTCTAGAAACTGCACAGCTTTACCTTCGAACCTATGCATCAACCTACGGTACAAATACCTTTTCCACGATGGTTTTTCCACGTAATCTCTCATGAAATTCTCGTCATGAAGAAATGCCAACACAGGTATTTTATGAATAAGTTTAGCACTATGTAAGGACTCAACGACGCTGTTAAAAAAGACCAAATCGTACGGTTGATCGCTCGATGTTGATTCATCAATTTGCTGTTTTACCGTCTTATAATAGATAAAGCTTCTATGGTAGGTTTGCAAAATTGGAACCTGCGTAAAAAGTTTTCGATGCTTGACAAAGGGAATGCTCTTGTAGGTAGAGTTAGTTTCTGGCGAAATGATATCTACATGAATAGATCTGACTGATGCCCATTCAAGAAATAATTGTGCAAAAACCGCGGCTCCTGTTTGCGTTAGAGATATTGAACTAGTACAGAAAAGAATTTTCTTCACGATTATAGCTTCGATGACTTTATAAAGTTGATGATTTTAAATGATTCGGTACGCTATTTGTGATGAAATGCTTTAGAAGTGTGCAAGCTTCGAAACTTGCTAATTAGAACTTTAACACTATAGAAAAATATATTCCTTTAAATTATTTCCAGTAGAAAATAAAATGATTACATTTTCCATTTGTATCTAGAATTAAATACTCAACAATGAAAAACGGTTTAGCATATATTACTTGGAGTCTTTTTGGAGCAGTTGCCTTGGGAGTAGTAATTGGGAGTTTGATGTCAAGTCGTTCCATAACCACGGCAGATGAAATTAAAATGCAGCAGCTTCCTCAAGTGATTAGATCTGTTCCTATTGCAGAAAAAGTAGACTTAGGAGGCGAGCTAGTACCAATTGACAGATTCGATGTGAAAGAAAGACTAGATCGAGAACTCATGGTTAATTCATACTGGCATAGTAATACGATCCAAGCCATAAAACTCTCGCATAGATTTTTTCCTGTTATTGAACCTATTCTTGCGGAAGAAGGAGTTCCTGACGACTTCAAATATCTAGCTGTTGCTGAAAGTGACTTGAGATTAAAGACTTCTTATGCTGGTGCTAAAGGCTATTGGCAATTCATGAAGGCAAGCGGTAAGCAATATGGTCTAGAAATAAACGATGAGGTTGACGAACGTTATCATATCGAACGATCAACTAGAGCTGCTGCAAAATACATCAAGGATCTGCACGCTAAATTTGGTTCTTGGACAGCTGCAGCTGCTGCTTACAATATGGGTCCAACGAGGCTAAAGAGAATTACCACACAGCAAGGTTCAAAGAACTATTTCGATCTAAACTTAAACGACGAAACTAGCAGATATGTATTTAGAGTTCTTGCATTTAAGTATATCCTACAAGATCCAGAAAGCTACGGATTCTATATTCAACCGGAAGAAAAGTATAAACCACTAGATGACTACTATGTAGTTAGGGTCGATAAATCTGTAAATGATTGGGCGAAATTTGCCTCTGACTATCGAATTAGTTATCGGGATCTTAAAATCTATAATCCTTGGCTTATTGACCGTAAACTCACGGTTATAAAAAACACTTATGATATAAAAATTCCAATGTAATTATCGTTTCAAAATCAACAATCATAAGCTTTTCTTATGCGGTCGCATTTTTTGTTGCCTACTGTATTATTCTTGCTTGTTCAGACAAAAAAGTAACAACTGAAAATCAACAAGATGAGAAGGAGGGGATAACTGAAAATAATATTGGCGAAATAATGGACTTACGTCCAAAAGTGAAAGAAATCACAATTGTTGATTATGACACCACAAGATGGTTTGAGATAAAAGACAATGAATTCTTCACCCTTGATATTCGATACGCTTCGGAAAATAATTTTATGAAGCAATCGGTTTACGATTGTCCTCGGTGTTTCTTGGATAGAAGAACAGCCGAAATGCTAAAGGATGCATCCAAAGAATTCAAAAAGTATTCCTACAAAATATTACTATTTGATTGTTATCGACCACTTCCGTTCCAAGAAAAACTATGGAAACTTATGCCTGACGCCACGTACGTTACCCCACCTTCCAAAGGATCCATGCACAATCGAGGATCAGCAATAGATATATCTCTTCTGAAGACAGATGGAAGCTCTGTAGATATGGGTACAGACTACGACCACTTTGGTAAGAAAGCGCACTACGACTATATGTTACTAGATGACTCCATAATTTCTAATAGAAAACTACTAAGATCTACCATGGAAAAATACGGTTTTCGTGGTATACGTACAGAATGGTGGCATTTTAGTAATCAAGAAAGTCCTGCAGAATTATCAGATTGGCTTTGGTCGTGTGACTAGAATAAATCTAAGATTTCCGCTCGTTACTTATCTCATAAACTAAGTGTGGTTCGTACCCTTTTTGAATGCAATATTGTTGAGCTTTCTGAATACATACGTACATGGATTCTGATCTGCATTGATCAATCTTCTTCTGCATCAAACCATGCAATGTTTCTAGATAATCCTCTTCGTCGATTTCTTGCATTGCCTTTCGAATGCAATAATCAGAAACCTGATTTCTAGTTAAATTTAGTTTTATCTTTTTTCTACCCCATTTCTTCTGATAGAATTTACCTCTAGCATATGATTTGGCATAGCGCAATTCATCTAGATATTTCTCTTGAATAAGAGCAGACATTACCTCTTCTAAGTCATCTCCGTAGATCTCCAAGGCAATTAGTTTCTTGCGAACTTCTGCGTGACTTCTGTCTTGATAAACACAATATTGCTGGAGCTTTGCCAGTGCTATTTCATTAGAGAGCTTCACAGGCGTCGATATATTCTTGAAGTTTATCTTCGATTTTCAAACTAGGATCATGATATACAGCATGCCATTCGCATTCCATTGCTGCTGTCACATTGGCCATCGTGTCATCGATGAACAAGGTCTCACGTGGATCGATTTTTTCGGCCTCGATCAACGCCTGATAGATTTCTGCATCTGGTTTTCGATGTCCCATTTCGTGGGAGTAGTAGATGCTATGAAAGTAGTCCGTCCAATTTCTGACACCATGTCGCTTCTCCAGAATATTATGCATTACGTACTGAATGTGAAAAGCATTGGTGTTGCTCAGAATCAAGGAACGATAATTCTTCTTAACTCCTTCCAAAAACGGAAGCAATTCCATTCGTATATCTATTAACATAGCATTGTATGCCTTGATAATTTCTAAGGGTTCTAGATTTCCACCTCTTAAGCTTTGAATCTTCCAAATAAAAGTCTCGTTGGTGATTTTTCCTCTCTCAAAATCAAGAAAAAAGTCACCCATTTTGTTGAGTACATTGTCCATAGTGATCTCCTCGTCTAGTAACTCTGAGAACGCTCGGAAAGTTGCAGGTTGGTCTAATTCTAAGAGTATACCACCAAAGTCAAAAACAATGTTCTTTATAGTTGCCATTA
>CBFHTK010000003.1:332434-397401 GCA_965658745.1 Saprospiraceae bacterium
TGGTATCTTCATTTCTCCTGCCGCTGTATAGAGAACCAAGTTAGCAAGCTTGTATCTTCGTTGATAAATGCCTTGAACAATATCAACCGCTTGCACCTTATACCAAGGAATTATCTCTCTATAATTACCATAGATTCCTTTCTTGCGAAATATCATGAAATCATTGAATGCAAATCTCGACTTTCTATACTGAATGAAAGTAGTAATCGAGAAATACAAAAAATAGATCACCCCTATTACTAATAGAATATAGAGCTTTAAGTAAATTCCAACAGCACAGATTATAATAGCCGGAAAGGCAATAAAGTATATAAGGTTTCTATAAAAAAAGTGCTTGCTTATAGGAAATTCGAACGATGCTTTATCCATTTCCTCTCCGTACAAATGACGAAGCGTTTGCTGAATATAATCTTCCGTAATAATCGGAATCGACATGGAGCGATTGCGATCTGAATCTGCGCTTCTCGCTTGCTTCAACCACAACACAAAAATTCCAAAAATTCGTCTTAATGGATTGTCTCCCCAAGCTACTTTCTGAATCTTATTATCTGGAGCCGAAAATTCCTTACGATTAATTAATCCAGAATATATCTTGAATCCATTAGTTAATCGATCAAAACTTAATCCGTAATATCTTAAGTACGTGCGAACAATACTTACAAGTACAAGAATCAAGATTAATGCTGGAATAAAACTCAGAGCAGTAATAAGTCCTGGATTAAATTGCTCAAATACTTCCAAATCCTTTATTCTGTCTTCAACTTTGAAGCCTGCTTCGTTTGCAGTAGAGAACAAGTATCCGACCACTGCAATCATCCACAAACCTGCTCGAAGGTGATTTTCTGTCAATCCAATCTTAAGTAGTTGTCCACCAGACAATTGAAAAATAGTTTGATTTGTCCTGTCTTCCAACTCCTCCCAAATCACAGGCTCCTTTTCAGAGTCATCTTCTAAAGCTGCTGGAATTTGAATCTTCTTTCGTTCAAGAATAATCTGCCGAAGTTCGTTGGCAACCGGTTGTTCAAGAGCGTCAAAAGAGAATTCCTTCTTCGATGAACCGGCTGTATCAATCTCTACTTTGACGTTTTGAAAAATCTGAAGTAAAATGTTCTGTTCGAAATTAACTGTCTGTATTCTTGAAAATGGAATGTTGATATTTGATTTCTTAAAAACCCCTTTTTGTATCCATAATTCATCGTCTTCAATTCGAAAATAGAATCTATAATAAGACAAAAGTGCCATCACAATTACAATCACAGAAATCGCAATAAATAATCCCCACAAAGCAACCATTGAAGACTTGCTGATTCCCACTGCTAGTACTGCAATAAGGGCAAGAAACTGACGGAATGCTACTTTATAAAACTTCCAAATCAACAAGAGAATCGCTACTTTAGATTGTCTAGTATTAACAGAAAAATTGTGACTAGTACTCATCTTCACCCGTTTTCTTCAAGATGAAAGACTTCATACGAAGCGCATCATCATGTAACAAACCCGGAATATTGAGATCACTTCGGCTTCCTCCAGCAGTGAATATCTTCAATTTGGCTAAACTCAAAGCGCGCTCCAATACACCTTGATTAACTTCAGCGTGTTGAATGCGATTGTAGGGAATGTGCACGATTTTTCGAAAAATCAAGCCTGTACGATATATCACATCCTTCTCCCTTAATACATAACCCTTCCACTGAAATCCCAAAACATCAAGTAAAACAGTTAGAATACAAAGCAAAGCTATAGCGCCGATAAAATAGTAATAGTAATCATTCAAAAATGAAATCGGCTTCTTACCAAACATCTTGAAGCCCGCAATTCCTAGAAGAAGGAGTATCCAGACAAAAATATCGTTCATGATCTTTATTCCGAGATATTTCCTATTGATAGGCAAAAAATCAACATACTCTGCCTGAGGAATGGATTCGAAATCTATAGGAACATTGTTAAAATCATTCATTATTTTGGATGGCAAGGCTTCTTTGTTACCATAACCTCTAAAATAACGACTTTATCCAATTTTCATTCAATAGGTTCTGTTTTCCTTTGGCGGATAATATATGTTTAAGTATTGAAGTACAATGTAATGATCTAGAGTAAACGCTGAAAATAGTGTAAATGACTTCAATATAATACTACAATGTAATTATTCAGCTGCACCGATTCTGCTATCAAAGCACCACGAATGAACCAATTCAGAAAAATTCTCTTCTTATATATCGAAAGTAGTTGTTTATGAATCAGTCTAGATTTATTGAAAATCTACAGGAATCATTATTAGATGATCTGCCTGGGTATTCTGCACAAAAAAATATGGAACCGCCTTTGCGGAATATGATCCCCGTTTCTGAAAAGCCAGCAAGAAAGGCAGCAACGATGCTTCCACTATACTATAAAGAAGGTTGGAAATTCATACTCATTCAGAGAAGCTCACATCCTCTGGACAAGCATAAAGGACAGATTAGTTTTCCTGGAGGAAGTATCGAAACTAAAGAAACGGCTGCGGCAGCTGCACTTCGTGAAACCGAAGAAGAAGTAAGTATTCCCAGGAACCAAATTCAATTAGTCGGCAAATTATCTGATCTCTTCATTCCTGTCAGCAATTTCAATGTATCTCCCCATATTGGCTTTGTTGACATGGAGGGTATTACCTTGAAAGGTCAAGCCTCCGAGGTACAAAAAATCATACATGTTGATTTGAATCAGTTTATGGAAGATAGCGCAATTCAATTCAAGGATATGAAGATGCAAAATGGAATGCTGATCAAAAATGTACCTTACTTTGATCTTAGCAATGAAATCGTCTGGGGGGCTACAGCTATGATGCTTAGTGAATTTAGGACAATCTGTAAGCGGATTGCCAAATAAGCGAGAATCATTTTGTATTTTGCATCCTTTATCTTAACTAACTAAAATACATGAAATATCTACTTACTCTCGTTGGCCTCTTTTTGATGTGTCAAATGCACGCTCAAAAACATCAGTACTTTTCACAGCCAATGGAATCCTTTTCTGTAAAAAAGACATCTTACATTACACTTTCTGATGGAACTGAAATAGAAGGAACATTAAAAAGGTTTAAGCGAAAAAAAGGCTTAATAAAGTCAATTAAGATCAAGGTTAATGGAGAAGCAATAGAGTATTTAGCTACTGAGATAAAGCAAATGTATTTGCCTGAATCGGGAGTAGGTGAACTTGGAAGATTTCTTGACGCTGCATTTGACGCGACACAATGGGATAATACAAGCCTCAACGCTGAACATCTGAAGGATAGTTACGCTTTCTTCGAAGCAACAAATACACAAATTCGAAAGAAAAAAGAAGGAGTTGTTTTACTCCAATTGCTAAATCCTGCATTTTCCTCGCAAGTAAAAGTAAATCAGGATCCTTTTGCCGCAGAAACAAATAGTTTATCCTTAGGAGGTATTGAGGTTGCAGGAGGTGTAGATAAATCCTACTTTGTGAAGAAGGGTGATGGAAAAGCGGAACGAGTTATGAAAAAAAACTATGAAGATTATGAAAAAATGCTTTATGGAGATTGTCAAAAAATGAAGAACTACTTAAAGAAACAAAAAAGACTTTCATGGTCAGACTTTCCTGAACATGTATTTACATATGCTCAAGATTGTAAAGAATAATTTGACGAAACTAACGGACAAAAAAAAGCACCGCAGAAATTCTGCGGTGCTTTTTTTATTTATCAATATTGCTTAGAGCTTTATTCTATTCTTAATGTTATTTATTAAATTATCGGAACACGTACTGCGTTTAACTTTGGATTTCAATAGGTTTCTAAAATTACCTTCTTGTTCAAAAACGCGACCTAATTGAGGATCTGATTTTGCTTGATTTACTACTTGCAAACCTTCTTCTGATGAAAGTGCGTTGTCAAAATAAAGATCCACTTTTTGGCGGAAATTGTCTAGTTGTTCCGAAGTTCTCATAAACTAAAATTAAGATTAATGTAAAAAGCTGTAAACAAATTATTTTAAAGTCAAATCAATATTGAAAATAGATACCCTGTACCCTGTACCAGACAAGAAACAACCTTAAGCTAGCAAAGCTCTTGTTTATTCCTCTTCTTCTTGAGTATTCTTCTTCAATTTACGAGCACCACGCATGTCACTATAACCCTGTGACTCCGCATATGCTTTAAGTTTCTCTTTCAATATGTTTCTTGCACGAAACAATCTTGATCTTACAGTACCTATGGGAACATCTATGATCTTAGATATTTCCTCGTATGTGAATCCTTCTACATCACAAAGTAAAACCACTGTTCTGAAGTCAATCGGTAGGTTGTTGATCTCCTTTGTGATCTCATCCCCCATAATATTCTCAAAAATTTCTTGTCGTAAATCGAGATAACTTGTTTTTGAGTTATCATCATTATCATGATAACTAACAATCTCCTCGAAATCAACGCGAGTGGGTCGTTTTACCTTTTTCCTATACTGGTTTATATAGGCGTTTTTCAAAATCTTAAACAGCCAAGCTTTCGCATTAGTTCCCTCATTATACTTATCAATGAATCTATATGCCTTTAAATATGTTTCTTGAACTAAATCCTCAGCATCCTGATCATCAAAAGTTAGATGATACGCAAAGGTTTTGAGTGCGTCTATATGTGGTAGTAGCTCTTTTTCGAAGACTTCGATTTTCTTCGTTTGTTCCTTATCAGTCAAAAGTTAAAATTTTATGCGAAAATATGAATTATATCCCTTTATAAGACGATTTCGCCCATACTTACGTTACAAATGGTATTTTTCCAAAGGCTGAGCAAGTAGGAATGACTCCTCACTAGCGAGACTCATGTCCATCGCCCAAGTCTCTGGGATTGTCTCCTCAAAAAGTAAACACCCTTCAATGATATATGGATAGATTTCATCATATCGCATATTCTTATTCATCACAATTCTCCGATAAATATGCGATCGATTGATCTGATTTGGATCATGTAAGCCAGATGCTGCCATCAGTTCGACAAAACTTTTTATGCTCTCCTTATGATAGTTGGCTATTCGATTCTTTTTATCCTCTACCACAAGACCTTTAACCAGCTGTTCTTTCTGGGTCGCAACACCTGTTGGACAAGTATTCAAATTACATTCGAGAGCCTGAATGATCCGTCAGCAGGAGAAGTCCGCTCGTATTTGATTTCTCTAAAAGATCAGACCGTTCGAATAAGAGCAGCCAACAAATCACTTCATTTTGAACGTGATGAATTGATTTACACAGAGCTTTCTCGTAAGTACACACTTGACGAGATAGAGGCTATGGGGAATGCAACTTCGCTCAAAGTTATTGGTCATGTAATGGATTCAAATCAATATTTCTCAGATAGCATTTTTGTTAAATAGTCTGTACTTCTGATACGAGTAATTTCTTTTGGAGCTCATCCAATAATCCCTATTCTGTGTACGTTAGTTAGCTAGTAACTATACTTATAAAAGTATCAATTAGCAATGTGTAGATTTCTTTCGAACTCATTTTTTACAATTATTTTGGGCGTAAGCCTACATACACTACTTCTTTTTACGGCTTGCACTTCAGATCAGTTACAAACTATCACTGTTGAAAATGCAGATGAAATAATCAGCTATTCAATAGATAAAGACAGTCTGATCCAAGGTCTTTACGTACAATTGAATAGAGAAGGTGATACGATAAGTGTAGCGCATTATAAAGACAATCAGCTTGAAGGAAAAAGAAATATCTATGCTGCTCAAGGATATGTAGAAATTGAACAGAACTACAAAGGAGGTCTCTTTCATGGACCTATCCTACATTTTTATCCCGATGGTACGCCTGAAACGAGTGGAAATTTCACTAATGGCCAACTTGATTCACTTTTCTACGTTTATTACCCTTCTGGTAAACTAAAAGAAAAAGTATCTATAAAAGATAATCTTGAAAATGGACCTTTCGAAGAATACTATGAAAATGGTAATATTCACTGGAAAGGTCAATTTATTGACGGAGATAATGAAATAGGATTACTTGAAGAATTTGCAGAAGATGGCACACTCATCAAAAAAATGGACTGCGGTAAGTATAAAGGGGATTATATTTGTCAAACCATATGGTCACTAGAAAAAGGTGATGTGGTTCCAAAACTGAAATATGATTAAAAAATATACATTATTTGCATTCATACTTCTTTGTCATTTCGGACTTGAAGCGCAGCAAGGAGGATCACAGGTGTTTAGTTTTCTCAACCTTTCACCAGCCGGCTATAGTCATAGTCTTGGAGGTATCATGATTTCCAACGCAAGTAATGATATATCTACTGCGCTACAAAATCCAGCGACGCTCAATACGGAGACTCGTAATGCTGCTACATTTAATTACCAATTTCAAACAGCAGGGATTGGATCAGGATCAGCTGCATATGGTAATCACTTCAAGAAAGCCAATATTGATTGGCATGCAGCAATACAATTTACCGACTACGGCAATTTCAGAGGAGCAGATGAGTGGGGAAATGAAACTGGTGAGTTTTCCGCAGGTGACTATGCATTTGTTTTTGGAGTAGCAAAACCATTGAATGAACAGTTCACCATTGGCGTTAATACCAAGTTCATATACTCGAGACTTGAAGACTATATTGCTACCGGTATTGGTATGGACATAGGTGGATACTACATGCTTCCGACACAAGAAGCATCTATAGGAATCGTTGCAAAAAACATGGGTGGGGTTATACGTTCATATACAGGGGATGGAGGACTTCTGCCGTTTGATCTACAAGTAGGATTCACTAAAAAACTTAAATACCTACCATTTCGCTATAATATTACTGCACATCATCTTTATAAGTGGGATGTCCGCTATTCCGATCCAAATTTAATAGCTACTTCTAATGCTTTTGGTGAAGTTGACGAACCTTCATTACTTGCTGTAACAGCTGATAATTTCTTTAGACATCTGATTTTCGGAGGTGAATTTCTTCTAGGTAAAAAAGAAAATTTAAAGCTCCGATTTGCTTACAATCACATGCTACGAAGAGAGCTAGCTGTTCAGAATATCCGAAGTATTACTGGGTTCAGTGGAGGTGTCGAATTTAAGGTTAAAGGGTTTTTTATAGGGTATTCATTTGGATTACAACATATGCACGGGAGCTCAAAAATGTTGAGCATTTCAACTAATCTTGGTCAATTCAAGAAAAAATAAGCTTGATCAAGATTATAAATGCTTGTTTTTGAACTGCAGATAATATATTCCTATATTTTTGCATATGAACTACCATCTCATTCAATAAACTTCTACATAAAAATGAAAAAGTATAATTTTTTTGCTGGTCCTGCAATACTGCCTAAGTCTGTAATAATGAAAACAGCCGAATCGATAACAGATTTTGAAGGTATGGGTCTGTCAATAATGGAAATTTCGCATCGATCGAAGCAGTTTGTGGGTGTGATGGACAAAGCTATTTCCCTAGCTAAGGAATTGCTAAACGCTCCTGACAATCACGAAGTTCTGTTTTTGACAGGTGGAGCATCAAGTCAATTCTATATGACAGCTATGAACTTGCTCGGGCAAAATCAAAAAGCTGCTTACATCAATACGGGATCATGGTCTACAAAAGCTATCAAGGAAGCACAGCATTTTGGCCAAGTTGATGAAATTGCATCTTCAAAAGATCAGAATTTCAATTATATCCCTAAAGACTACAATATTGACCCAGAAGCAAAGTATCTGCATTATACTAGTAACAACACAATTTTCGGAACTCAATTTCAAAATGCTCCTGAAACAGATATTCCTCTAGTTGCAGATATGAGCTCCGACATTTTCAGCAGACCAATTGATGTGAAGCGACATGTGTTAATTTATGCGGGAGCGCAAAAAAATATGGGTCCAGCTGGTACTACTTTCGTCATGGTTGATAAAAATGCATTGGGAAAAGTAAATCGACACATTCCTACTATGTTAGACTATCATACACACATCGCGAAGGGTTCAATGTTCAATACACCTCCTGTATTACCAATCTATGTAAGTATGTTGACTATGCAGTGGGTTAAAGATCACGGTGGTGTTACAGCTATGGAGAAAAAGAACACTGAGAAATCTGAGCTGCTGTACAGTGAAATTGACAGAAATGGTCTATTTGTTGGAAATGTGAGTGCTGAAGATCGTTCAAAGATGAATGTTTGTTTTTCTCTTCATAACACAGAGCTGGAGAAGGAATTTTTAGCGATCTCAAAAGAAGCTGGATGTGAGGGGTTACCTGGACACAGAAGTGTGGGTGGTTTTAGAGCTTCAATATATAATGCAATGGATATTGAAGGAGTACAGGTGCTCGTTGAAGTAATGAAAGAATTTGAACGCACACATGGCTAAACATCTTGATACAGAGATAAAGGTTGATCAAGCCAAGATTCCTCTTCGGGTTTACATTGAACCTCGTAGGAATGTGAGAATCGCTGTCGGGAAAAAACATGTTATACTCAGAATGCCTCGCGGTCTCAAATCAAAAGAGGTTGATGACTATCTCGATTGGGCTGAAAAGTGGGTTACCAAACAATTTCGTACTACGGATACACTTAAAAATCGATTTGTACTCAAAGAATACAAAACAGGTGATACAATCACAGTGCAGGATGTAACCTACGAACTTTCCATTTCTGAAGAAGATCGAAAATCACATGCAGGTAAAATCATTGGCAATAGAATAATACTACAGTTAAGTAAAAACGATAAGGAGTTAAATACTCAAAGAGCGATTAAACGATTACTAAGCAGATTGGTATCACATTCCTTCCTACCTGAAATTACAGCTCGGGTACACGAATTAAACAATCAGTTCTTTAAGAAGGAGATCAAATCCGTGAAATTAAAGTATAATACCAGTAATTGGGGTAGTTGTTCCTCCAAAGGCAATGTTAATCTATCCTCACGTTTACTTTTTGCTCCAAAAGATATAATTGACTATGTGATCATTCATGAGCTTGCACATTTAATCGAATTAAATCATTCAGCACGATTCTGGAGTCTAGTTCGCAATGCAATGCCAAATTACAAGCAAAAAGAAAAGTGGCTTAAGGTAAATGGTAGTAGTTGTGATTTCTAAAGATCATTTAACTATCGAATTCCAAGACTTGTTTTTGTAAAAACAATATTTAGTAGTTTTACTAAAAAAGAACGTGTACCCAAATCTTTCTTACCTTTTCAACGACCTTTTTGGCACTCCTGCTGATAACTTCTTATCCATTTTTCAGACTTTTGGCCTGTTCTTGGTCCTTGCATTTATAGCAAGTGCTAAGATATTTAAGATGGAATTAGTCCGAAAGCGGAAGCAAGGCCTTTTTGAACCCAATGAAAAAACCATTGAAAGCGGAAAGGGAGCAAGTCTGACAGAAATCATAAGCAATAGTATTTTTGGCTTTTTTATTGGTCTTAAGGTTCCATTAATCTTGGCAGACCCTAGTAGTTTTTCAAAAGACGCGGCTGGAAATATTCTATCATTCAAAGGAAGTTGGATAGGGGCCTTCTTAGGCTTAGCAATATTTCTCGGATATACAATATACCTTTCCGAAAAAGACAAAAAAGGAGGGATACGTACGGAAATCAAAAATATGTATCCAGAGCATTATCTTATGCCGATTACCTTAATGGCAGCATTTTTTGGAATTCTTGGCTCCAAGTTATTCAGTGTTTTAGAAAACTGGGAGCAATTCGTTCAAGCGCCAATTAAGACTTTTATTTCGGGTAGTGGGTTGACGATTTATGGTGGTTTGATTGTTGCATTTGCAGGGGTATACGGATATATCAAGTATTTAAAAATTAAGCCCATTCATATTATGGACGCCGTTGCACCTGCTCTCATTATTGGCTATGTAGTAGGCCGGATGGGGTGCCATTTTGCGGGAGACGGAGATTGGGGGATTGTAAATACATTACCAAAACCAAGTTGGTTTATCTTTCCGGATTGGGCATGGAGCTATGACTACCCTCATAATGTAGTGAATGATATTCGAGCTTCAACAGTTATTGAGAATTGTGGAGGAGTCACAGCTGTCGGCGGAGCAGATCCGCTTTATTGTACAAAATTAGCGTCACCTGTTTTTCCTACGCCATTGTATGAAATCTTTTTTGGTTTGATGATTTTTACAATTCTGTGGATACTACGAAAACAATTTAGAATTACGGGACTACTATTCTTCAGTTATGTGCTGCTCAACGGAGTAGAGAGGTTTTTAATCGAACAAATTCGAGTTAATGAAAAATATGATCTCCTTAATCTAGGATGGTCTCTGAGCCAATGGATTGCTAGCCTCCTAATTATTATCGGTATAGCTGGTTTGATATTCCAATACAAAAGAGGTGAAAAATTACCAGCATAAAAGATACTAGAGATTGGTGCAAAAAAAATCAGGACCGGGAGGTCCTGACCATTTCGGATAACCGAAATTAAGGGTACTAAACAACTTTATCTTTAATCTTACAGTAAGTAGTAAGAATGTATATACAATTACTTAAACAAGCGTTTTCTTAATATAGTTCTCAAGAGCCATCGTCATTGATGGAGATTCTGGAGAAGGCGCTTTGATATTGATCGTTAAACCTCTATCCTCTACAGCTTTACTTGTGCTTTTTCCAAAAACAGCTAAACGTGTTTCTTTCTGGTCAAAGTCGGGAAAATTCTCGTATAAAGAAGAAATTCCCAAAGGACTAAAAAACACTAAAATATCATAGGTAATATCGCTCAAATCACTTAAATCACTGGCTACTGTGCGGTACATCATTGAAACTTGGAAGTTATAACCTCCTTCTTCTAAATACTTAACAACATCTTTAGAGCCTAAATTACTGCAAGGAAGTAAAAATGTTTCTTTTGCTCTATGCTTTTCCAAAGCTGTCTTTAAATCCGCAACTTTTCTTATACCAACAAAAACTTTACGTTTTCTGTAGACAATAAACTTTTGTAGGTAATTTGCAACGGCAGCAGATATACAAAAGTATTTTGTATCAGCACTCATCTTGATACGCATCTCGCCACACAATCTGAAAAAATGCTCAATCGAATTCTTACTTGTAAAAATGATAGCAGAAAACTCATCAGGTCTCAGCCTTGTTTTTCGAAATTCCTTTTCTAAAACAGGCTCAACGTGAATAAAAGGCCTCCAATCAATCTGTAAACCATACTTTTGTTCTAAGTTGTAATATGGCGAACGCTCAGGTTTAGGCTGAGATACCAAGATTGTTTTAACCGGTTTATATTGAGCTATTTGCTTAGAACTTGCAGCCATTCTTATCTCTTATTTAATGGTTAGAAAAGCACTTGTAGTGTCTACTCCAATGTTTCTTAATGAATTAAATTTCTCACATAACCTACGCAAATTAAGATAGGTACGATTTCGCAGGCACAAAGATACAACAAAAAATGAAAACTATCTCCTATGATAATTCTAATGGAATTGAGGAATCCTTGCAACCACTTTAGAATCCAAAGTAAGACTATTATCATGATTCCCAAATACATAAAACGAGTAGTCATAGATTCTGGACCATATGCAATCAAAAGGTTAACTGGCAATATACTAAGACCTGCAATGGTATTGATCATCATAATTATGAAGCTATACTGCAGTGCGTCTGGAAGTCTTTTCCTTAAATAGGAAATGAAGGTCAAACTAGCATGGCGAACTATCAATAATACAATGACAAAAAGTAAAATGTACCAATAACTATAGTCTAAAATAGGTATTTCAAAATGGAAGCTTAAAAATCTAATGAAGACAGATATATTCAACACATAAATGACCATCAGAAGTAAGAAAGGCAGAGAAAAGCCGTTTCGCTCATCCTTTAGAAATAACTTCATATAGTTCATATTCCTAAGCGACTTTTTAATCTCGGAAAGAATACTACGCTTACTAGTAAAAACAATCGATAAAAGCAGGCCTGAAATTAAGGCAATTACGAACGCTAGCGTGTTGCTCCCCTTCCTTGGAAGAGGAATGGTTGGCTTGCTGATTGTCTTGTCATTCATTCTCACCTGATCTTCTACGGGAATTAGTACTGAGGATGAGTCAATCTCTTTTTCATCTGTGTCTGCAGTTGATAATTCGATAGAATCAAGTACTTCAATGCTAGTTTCTAACTCTATTAATTCAAACGGATTAGTAGAAGAATTCTCTACATCAGAAATAGCTCTTACCTCAGTATCTGCAGGTTCAGATTGTGAAGTGTTAGTTGCAGTCTCGGATGCTTCCAAATTACTAGAATAACCTTTAGTAATGGAGTCCTTGACCACCTTTGAAACATTCTCATTAATAATACTATCTCGCAACTCAAAAGGATTAATTCCTTGCGCGCTTGCATTGAAAAAAACAAATGAAATCAATATGATAGATAGAAAATGCTTCACACTGCAAAAGTAAATAAAGTATTATTGATTAAAGTGGTTCAATGCTTCACATGAAGCAAGCTTGAATTAAATTATCAAAAAATTCTGTGTGGATTTAGGGGGATCGAACAAATTGATCGTATTAATGTTAAGAAACCTAATTAATATTGGCTAAAAGAAGCGACTCTATGAATAATATTTCGGAAAAATTGAACGCCCTACAGGCATTTCCTACTTTGAAATCACTCACTGCTCAGGAATTTGAACTTATAGCTTCAAAAGCGATACATAATGTCTATGCGAAAGATGCTTTCATATATAAAGAATCACAACAAGCAGGCGAGATGTACTTTCTAGTGAAGGGCAAAGTCAAGCTAGCAAGTAACACCGAATGTGGAAAAACATTAATTAAGGAAATCGTTCATGCAGATCAGCTTTTTGGTGAGAATATCTTCCAAGACCAAGCCATAAGAAGTGAGTATGCAATTACTACTGAAGGGGATACAGAATATTTAAAAGTTGACAAATCTGTAATATTAGAATTAGTCTATCGAAATCAGGCGTTCTCGGAAGACCTCATGAAATTAATTATGACTCGGATGAATAATCTAGAGCAAAGAATGAAGAATTTTATTTTCTTGAAGGCCAAAAGTAGAATTAGTGAATTCATCGGTAGAATGGGTGCTCAGAGAGGTATACGAATAGGTATTGATGAGTGGCTAATAAATCACGGATTGTCGCACAAAGAGATTGCTTACATGACTGATACTTCTCGCCAGACCGTAGCGCGGGTACTAAGTGAATTGAAGCAAGATGACTTAATTCATTTTTCAGCTAGAAAGCCATCAAAGATCTTAATAAGAAATATTGCTGCCCTTCGAATGGCATAAACAGTCGTTTTCGTTGGGTTTTTGACAGAAATACTAGTAGTTTCAATTACTGTAGAAAGAGATAATCTGAAAATGATTGTCTCTTTTTTATTATCCACGCATCACTTTAAGAAAGTTTTCAGTCATTAATGTAAGGAGGATAAAAACACAGTCTTGTTTCTATAATCCTTCAAGTTTAAACAACTTGCTTGCAATAATTATAATTTAGTAGTTTATAGTTAGAAAGAGAGTGTGGATAGTGTCCATGCTCTCTACTTATTTTAGCCTGACTATAGATTGAGGTCAAGCCCAAAATACTTGTCGTTTAGAATATCCAAGCATTCATTCAGATTATTATTTTCTATATTTATTTAGTTCATCGATATTTAGACAATTCCTTTTGGGCCTCAGCCCTTTCCTTTGTAAAGTGCACTGTGAAAAGCAATATCAAGCAGCTAATCTGAGTTTTATACTCATCCAAGATCATTTCTTACTCTTCTAAAAGACCTATATAAGCCAAAACAGTACTTTTTCTAGCTCGGCTTGAGCAACATATACGATAAAACATTACGTATGAAAAAGATCTGTTTTTTGGTTTCTTTCCTATCAATTGGATTATTAGCTCATTCAGAATGTATTTCTGGAAATTGCTCCAATGGAAAAGGCATCTATAGCTTCACGGATGGTAGCCTTTACGAAGGACAGTTCAAAAATCGATTGTTTCATGGTAAAGGAATCATGAAGTACGCAAATGGAAATGTATACATTGGAAATTGGGTGAAAAACAAGCGTGTCGGAAAAGGTCAGCTCACTTTTGCAAACGGAGATCAATACCGAGGTGACTTTGAAAACAATCAATTTTGGGGAATTGGTACATATCGCTATGCAGATGGAGACACTTACAGTGGCGCATGGGCAAATAACCTCGCGAATGGAAAGGGTGTCTTCAGTTTTGCTTCAAAAGAACGTTATGAAGGTGAACTTGTAAATGGTAAGTTCAACGGAGTAGGTGCATTCTTTTATGCTGATGGTACAGTTTTCATTGGAAACTGGAAGGATAACAAAAAACATGGTGAGGGGAAAATGCACTTTCCTTCTGGCGAAAAACTTTGTAGAATCTGGGTTGAAGACGAACTTGAGGATAGGCAGTTTGCTAATAAATCTGAGCAGGTCACAAAGTTCAAACCTAATGAAGAACAGCTAATTCAGGAGTATTGGAAAGATTGCTCAAACTCGTTTTGTCATCGAGAAATTGGGCAGCTAGATTACCGCGATGGAAGCTACTGGCAAGGATCATTTATTGATGGTCAACCTGCAGGACAAGGCACTATGTTTTATTCGGGAGGAAATCGCTATATGGGCGAAATCGCGTCGCACGC
This sequence comes from Saprospiraceae bacterium, assembly GCA_965658745.1. GTDB lineage: Bacteria > Bacteroidota > Bacteroidia > Chitinophagales > Saprospiraceae > JAHDFB01. Next base: position 347,035 of record CBFHTK010000003.1, read on the forward strand.
TCCCAATGGTGAAGGCATTATGTATTTTGCCAATGGTCAAATAATCGGAGGTATTTGGAAAGACGGTTATCCAATAAAGCAAAAACCGCTCACCGAAATTAAGACAAAACCGAAAAGAGAAAAAAGGGCTGACGTGGACGAGAGTGTCAAGATATGGGCGGTAATTGTAGGTGTCGCTTCCTATGCACATATGTCAAGTTTGCGTTATACTGATGACGATGCTTATCAAATTTTTGCCTTTCTAAAAAGTCCTGAAGGGGGTGCGTTGCCAAACGATCAAATAAAATTACTGATAGACGAAAATGCAACTCGTCAAAACATTTTAGCTGCGATGAATGAAGTCCTATTGAAAGCGGACGAAAACGATGTGGTTCTAATGTACTACAGTGGCCATGGCCTGCCAGGTATGTTTTTACCAATAGACTTCGATGGCTATAAAAATAGCTTACAACATGAAGAAGTCCTTGAAATCTTTAATCGGTCAAAGGCTAAACATAAACTCTGCATTGCCGATGCATGCCATTCTGGAAGTTTGCTGGCTAGCAGGACTCCTTTCAAAAATCGCATTAAGCAATTTTACGATGTTTACGAAAAAACAAGAGGAGGAACAGCATTGATTATGTCTAGTAAAAGCCAAGAAGTCTCACTTGAAGCCTCTGGACTACGTCAAGGTGTCTTTAGTCATTATCTAATCAGAGGACTACAAGGAGAAGCTGACTACAACGACAATAAAATCGTCACGGTTTCAGAATTATATGATTTTATAGATGACGGAGTAAGAGACTATTCTAAGGACAAACAGAAACCAAGTATCGCGGGAAATTATGATCCAGAAATGCCAATAAGCAATGTTCGATACTAACCTCTGAGTCGTCCCCAGAAATTATTCACTTTATCGTTGAGTTTTACCGCTTGAGGGTAGTTATTATGTGTGGCGTCATCAAGAATCTTTGAAAGTACAGATTGGAAATAAGCATCTGACCTTCCATTTTCCATGTATGATACTAGAGCGAGCATCCATTCTTTGTTCTCTTGTATGACATCTGCATCGATTGTAATTTGATCCAATGCCTCCCTTGCTTCTTGGTACTGCCTATTATCGATGTAATTATTTGCTAATTCCAAAGGTTTGTAATAGGAGGATAGCAGCAATGGATCGGTCGGTGTTGCATCACTATTTCTTTGAATTCGCTGTTCTGAGGAAAGTCTAAATTGATCAGCTACTTGAGTAGGTTCTAATTTCTTAAATTGTACCATTGACACTCCTAAGATTATAATCAAAGTAGCAATAAACGAAGCAAGAATCCACCATTTATTATAAGTCTTTGGCATTGAATCGGAATCTCCGGACTTGTCAATTTCTCTAAACATTGCACGCAATGATGACTCTTCATCGGCTTTTAGAACTTCAGCAGATAGTCGATATTGATGCCAGGTTTCCTTCAGACCAGGATCCTTCTCCAATGCGTTTAGAAACTCTTGCTTTTCAGAGTCAGATAATATGCCCTTTGAATAGTTATCAAATAATTCCTGTTGATCATCCGTCATACCAAAAATTGTTTAAGTTCAGGAAAATCTTTTGCATACTCCGTTAGCTTTTGAAAACACTTGTATTTCTTTTTTCGTGCGGCATGTTCATTCTTAATAGTCAATAATGATGCAATTTCGCGAAAAGAATAGTTTTGTTGCCACAGTTTAAGAAGTTCTCTACACGTTTCGGGAATCTTTTGCATCAATACACTTATCTGCTCTTGCATTTCCTTTCGCGTGAAATAACTCTCTGTTGTATCTTCCGAGCCATATACTTCCCAATTGTTATCAACAATTTCCTCTGTTTTTCGTCGCCTAGTTTTGTTCAGTAATATGTTTTTTGCGATACTTGTCAAGTATACGTGAATATTTGTGTCTTCTTTTACCTTATTGGCTTTCACGTTATTTCTGAATATGATAATTGCATCATGCACAACATCTTTAACTTCCGCCAACGGAATGTTATAGTTGTTAATTAAGCTCGCTAAGTAGCTTGTGTAGTTGTAACTTGAATAAATCACAGACAATGCATTGCGTTCTTTAGCTCCACCCCATCTGATGTAGTTCATCAGACTCTTACTTCGTTTTTGTATTTGCTTTTTCGTTAGAAACACACTATCGCTTTAAGGTAACTCAATTTGTGAATTGGCTTAAAGATAGATAGTCAGTTCATGAAATACAATAGGAGCATCGCTAAGAAACATAAATTCGAGGAAATAACTCTACTCCGGAATTTACGTATATGAATTGGAATATCTCTTGAGAATTTTGCGTTGTAGCTCAGAGACCGCTTGATACAATGGTAACAAATATTGGCATATTTGCATTCAAGTTACTTGTAACGATTCTTCCGCGAAAGACGAATATAGTCGATCCCTAACTCATCCTTTGTTTTTGATTTAGAATTAAATCTAGCTTTTTCATACGCTTTTATAGCCCTAGTGTTGTGAGGATGCACGTCAATCCAAATCTTATCCACATGATACTTTTCCTCTAGATAAGCGCTAATGAGTTTGATTGCACTTGAACCATATCCTTTTGACCAGTTGTCTTTATCGTAAATTATAATATCCACATCAACTTCATTGGACTAAATCTCATTATAGTTTATCTGGCCGATCTTGCTGCCTTTCTGAATAATATGAAAACACCTGCCTTTTCGATTCTCAATATCCTTAAAATAATAGCCTTGCCAATCTTTAAAAAAGCTACTCTTGTCTGGTACCGAATCTCCATATTTCGCACCATACCACAAGGCTGTTCCATCACTGTGAGTAGCATGATTAAAAAAATACTCTTTTTCTTCACCAGAAATAGGAACCAACTCTACATACCTTCCTTTAATTCGCTCTTCGATAACTTTCGAATTTATCGATAAAGATAATAATACTCTTGAAACTAACTATTGATAAAAGTAGTGAAAACAATCTGATCAGATCAAAGAAAACCCTACTTGACTCGAGTCAAAGTAGGGCCTTGATGTATTACTTAAAACATTCAACTACTAACTGACCTTTCTTAATTTTGAAAGTTTTGATTTTTTCAATTGATCTTGAGCGTATTGAGATGAAACCTTGAATTCTTTTACATCCTTTTGGGATGGTAGGTCAAACATTGCATCTGTTAATATCGCCTCGCAAATACTTCTTAACCCTCTTGCTCCAAGCTTGTACTCTAGAGCCTTTGTCGCTATAAAATCTAGCGCTTCTTTAGAGAACTCCAGTTTGATCCCTTCTAAATTGAAAAGCATAGAATATTGCTTGATCAAGGCATTTTTTGGCTTTGTCAAGATTGCAATCAGGGTTTCCTTATCGAGTGGGTCTAGGTAGGTCAACACTGGTACACGACCAATCAATTCAGGAATCAACCCGAAAGACTTGATATCTTGATGCGTTATATATTGCAATAGGTTTTCAGTATCTACCCGAACAGTGTCATCATTATTGAATCCTATTACTTGAGTATTCATTCTGCGAGCAATAATCTTATCAATTCCATCAAACGCACCTCCGCAGATAAAGAGGATATTGGTTGTATCAACTTTAATCATCTTTTGCTCAGGATGCTTTCTTCCGCCTTGTGGCGGTACATTAACCTCAGTTCCTTCTAGCATCTTCAACATTGCTTGCTGCACACCTTCTCCACTAACATCTCGTGTAATAGAAGGATTATCGTTCTTTCGAGCAATTTTATCGATTTCATCAATATATACAATACCTTGCTGAGCAGCCTCAACATTATAATCGCAAGCTTGTAATAACCTACTCAACATGCTCTCTACATCTTCTCCGACATACCCAGCTTCTGTAAAAACGGTAGCGTCAACTATTGTGAAAGGTACATCTAGAAAGCTTGCAATAGTTTTAGCAAGTAAAGTTTTTCCCGTTCCCGTTTCACCAACAAACAGAATATTTGATTTTTCAATGTTTACATCATCTTTTGAGCTGTGATTTAGCCGTTTGTAATGATTATAAACTGCAACTGCTAGATATTTTTTTGCTTCTGTCTGTCCAATAATATAATCATCAAGGTATTCCTTGATCGCATGAGGTGTCATGTCTTTGGGCATATTGAAAGAATCTCCCACTAGCGCTTCACGACTTCCGACTTCCTCCTTAATAATATCTGCAGCTTGATCAACACAGATTTCGCAAATGTGCCCGTCAATTCCAGCAATTAGAATCGCCGCCTCTTTCTTATCTCTCCCGCAAAAGGAGCATCTATAATTTGCTTTACTTTTCATTAGAATTATTTATAGGTACCTAAGAATATAACCTATCGTCATTCAATAGAGTTTAAAATGGCCTTGTGTCATTAAATAATGAGTTCTCAACATTTTCAATAAGAGTTCTTTCGATCATTTAATGATGCGTCAGCCTTCATTCTCTATCACAACAAAGGTATGAAATTATCTCTTTTCTCAATTGTCTTAAAACCTCGTGAAATCATCATAAATATTGAGGCGTTGATATTTCGAGCAGCTCCAAACCCATTTGTCAATAGGATAAAAAAGCCCTCCGCATAACGCAGAAGGCTTTCTTATTCTTATCACTAGAGTGAATAAAATTTACTTTTAAGATGCTTTTTCACCTCTTGCAAGAACCTCATCTACAAGACCGTAGTCTTTTGCCTCTGTTGCAGTCATCCATCTATCTCTCAAGCAATCTTGTTCGATTGTATCAAAATCTTTATCTGTATGATGCACATATATATGATAAAGCTCATTTCGAAGATCTTTGATCAAATTATAACTGATTTCCATGTCAGTAAACTGTCCCTGCATTCCTCCACTTGGTTGGTGAATCATAACTCTCGAATGCGGCAAACAAGTTCTTTTTCCTTTTGTGCCTGCGCATAAAAGAATAGAACCCATAGATGCAGCTAATCCAGTACAGATTGTTCCGATATCAGGTGAGACATATTGCATCGTGTCATAAATTCCCATTCCTGCAATTACTGAACCTCCTGGAGAATTGATAAACATCTGAATATCTCTTTTTGGATCTGTAGACTCAAGAAAAAGTAGTTGTGCTTGAATGACGTTTGCAACGTAATCATTCACAGGAACTCCCATGAAGATAATACGATCCATCATTAAACGAGAAAAAACATCCATTCCTACAACGTTCATCTGACGCTCTTCAATAACCTGAGGAGTAAAACCATTGATATTTGGAGCTGCAGTCCCTGCAGATTCCATATATTTTTCTAGATGCATGCTACTCATGTTCATATGCTTAGTAGCGTACTTCTTAAATTCATCTTTATGAAACATAGAATTAATTTTTAAAGTGAAGCTGTCTCTACTTAGAGACATCAAAAAAACATTCGCAAAAAATAACGAATATATAACCAACAGTATTACTAGACAAATGTTGTCATACAATGTTCGACTAGTGCAACAGTTTTTAGGACATACTCTCCAAATAATATATTCCGTAGCTAACAAATACATACAAGACAAAATGGGCCCCAACTAGAAAGGGTAACCAATCCCGCCACTTAGAATAAGATTATTTGAAGCCCAATTCAACAATCCTGGATCTGGGTTCTGATGTATCCATCGACTTCCACTCACTTCATATGGTGTATAAAGAGGAATTCCAATGTCCCCTCTCAAAACTACGTATGAAAAATCAAGTCTAATCCCAAAGCCGCTATTAAATGCAAGTTCTTTGTAGAATGTATCCAATCCAAAAGTTCCTCCTGGGATATCAATGTCTTCTCGATACAACCATACATTTCCAGCATCCATAAAAAATGCTCCTCTAAAAACTGAATATATAGGAAAGCGATACTCAGCATTAAGCAAAAGACGTATATCTCCAGCTTGATCTATAGGATTGGCAAGTGTCGAATTGGCTTGAACAGACGTATTCCTTCCAGGACCAACTGATTGAAAACCGAAACCACGCAAAGTCGAAGCACCCCCTATAAAATAGCGTCGAGTAAACGGAGTAATTGTGCTGTTCCCATAGGCCAATACTTGCCCTACTGCAGCTCGAAAAACAAATGCTTCCTTGGATGTAAAATCTCGAGTAAAATGATAATTGAGATCTAGCTTCGCAAACTGTGAAATATCTGCTGAACCGATTCGCGGTTGAATCCCTGTAAGATCTGAAACTGAATTGGCAATGAGCCCTGAACTCTCTACGCTGGCTCTGAGATCATAATGATTTTGATGCCTTTTGGGGCTGGAGTAACTATAAGTATACTTCGTTCCTAAAATAAAATTGTCAGAGTATGACAGTCCTATCGTTGGATTAGCATTGACAATTGAGTCATAAGAACTAGTCGTTGTAAATAGATTTGTGAGATTAAAAAATGCTGGTTCTAAAATGTGGTTACCTCTTTTATCAGTATTCCAGGCATATTCCCAAGTCAAATTAAGTGTATTAGCTGTGAAGTACTGAGTCCAAAGTTGAAAGTTCTCTTTGATGGAAAAGCTAGTTTTTGGGACAATGGACGAACGGAATCTCTTAACTGGAAATGGAACTAAGAGCCTAGCAATTTCATGTTTAAACTCTAGATTAGCATTCAAAATAGAGAACCTTAAGCGTTGATTAACACTCTGAACCTCAGACTAAGGTCAGTATTAACTGCATTCTTCCCGGCCAATAGAGCAGTATTTCCAAGTTCCAAACGATTATCTGAGAAGTCAATATTTGTACTAAACTTATCAACTTGAAAGCGGTCATTAATATTGACTGCTAATTGACTCAAAGCAGTCTTAAACTGCTTGTCATCGAATTCGACATCCTTTAAATGAGCTGTTAAGTCTCTAAGGTTTATATAGTCTGGATCAAAAGAATTGGAATTTTGAGCATCTCTTACACTGTAGAAAGCATTGCTTTCGATAATCGATATTTCCTTGAAACTTAGCTCATATGGAAAGTCTTTAAAAGGAAATTTAGTAAAAGTACTCTCTTCAATATCAATACTTTCATCGTTAGTTCTAGCATATATATATGACAGATCAACACCGTCCAAGTTTAGTCTATCAAATTCAAGTTTTGATTCTTCAAGATCAAGAAGTGAAACATTGAGAGTAACATCCTCTGCACTGAATGAGAGTGACTGTTCTTGCATGATAAAATCAATATCTGAATCCAAAAGTGATATCTCGTCTAAGTTGATCGTCATCCCAGACTCCGTTTCATTGAGAGTATCTGTTGATTCAAAAGCATCCAGAAGGAATTGAAAATTAAGAGTTTGTGTCGAGTCTTCCCTCAGCTTAATCCTTGTGCCAGAGAATTCAATGTCATTTACCTCTACAGTATTCCCCAACAACTTCCAAAATGCAAAATCAGCATATAGGGATTCTGAATAAACGAGAGTATCACTATGCTGATCTTCTATATATAGCCCTTGAAGACAAACTTCATCAACAAAGTTGAGATAGAATCTATCAATCGTAACGGTTGTTTCAAGCTCTTCTGAAAGTCGCTGAGTGACGATAGATATGATTTTGTTTTGTACCGGAGGAAGTAACACTAAGAGCAATAAGAGAAAAATCAGCGCAAGTAAAATAGTACCGGCTTTCAAGGCAAGCTTGAATGGCTTAGATTTAATGCTGCTCAGGAAATAAAATTACAATCTGTTGTGACCGCTAAACTCCTTGATCTATTTATATGTTCACTTCCCTCTACTACAATGCTAAATAAAAAAAGGCTGTGTAGAACCATCTACACAACCTTTTATTATTTGTTTAAGACTAATTCGGTTACATCCCGAAATCCATTCTTTTATCTTTCACTTCTGCATTATCTTTCATTGCATCAAACAATAAGAAATTTACATTCTGTCTAGCTTTCATATTCTCTGATTGCTTTGAGAATACAGAATTTGAAGCTGTGTTTGTAGTTTTTGATTTCACATTGATTTTATACACAGCATCTTCGCCGATGATAGCTTCTGAATTACCTCCTTCTGGCGTAGCAATAATAGCAGCAACGACATTCGGCTGATAACCAATTTCTTGTAAAAACGCTGATGATGTTCTAGCGGTAGGAATATTTCCAGTTGTTGCTCCCTCCATAGAAGCAAGTTCAGAAATAGCTTTTCCTGACATCATTTCTGCTATCTTTTGTCCTTTAGCATATTGCATAACTTGATCAGAAATAGAATTCTTTACATCAGCTAATTTAGACATTCCTTTACTAGTAGTGGCTTGCAAAGCAGGAATTACCAACTGGCTTTCGTAATTAAATAGTTCATCTCTAAATGTGTACATATCAGGAGACACGTCTCCTACGTCAGTATTGTCATTGAATGCCCACAATACGATATTTCTCGCATCATCAGCAAATACAAATTCTTCAAATTGGTAATCTTTCTTCTTAAGTATCTTACTTGTTCTAAGACTAGCACTTGGGTACTTAGCATAATTACTTCTGAAAGTTGTTATATCTCTATTGTCACTGATAAATTCTGCAGCATTATTTGTAATTAGGCCTACAGTTTCTTGACTAGGTTCAATTCCTGTGTTGATAAATGCAACTTTGAATTTAGGATCTTCAGTTGTAAATCTTCTTTCAGTAATCTTAATCAAGTGAACACCATTATCAGTTTGGACTCTATATACTTTGTTCAAGTCACCTGTAAAAAATGCAGGAGTGTTGATCTCAGGGAAAAACTGACCTTGCGTTACATAACCCAAGTCTCCACCTTTACTCGCAGTAGATGGATCTTGACTATACTTAATTGCTAGTGAATCGAACTCTTCAATTCCTCTATCAATAAGATTTTTCAAACTGTCAAGGTATTCAATAGACTCATTTACTAATGACGTGTTTGTTCTTTCAACTGGTCTAAAAATGTGACTAAGTTTTACAGAGTCAGCAACAACTTTACGATCAATCAATTTCATTGCTGAGTAGTAACGTTCATTAACAATTGGTCCATGCACCGCTCCGATTTCCATTTCTGATGCTACATCTTGAAATGCTTCAGGAAGGTCTTCGGTTTTGAAATAGAAATTCACGTAGTTACCGCCGTTTGCAACAGCATATAAAGAATCTCCTTCAGTCTTTGCTTCAAATTCTATTGCTTTTTCGGTAACAGAAGCAAGAATGTCTGCTGAATCCTTTGCACTTGGAGTAATATCAAATACAACATATTCTACTACTCTTCCATCCTCCTTATTATTGTAAAGGTTTTTATTCTCTTCCATATATGCTTTGTAATCGGCATCTGTAAGGCTGATTTCATTATCAGCTACTGCACTAAATGGAACTTTCACATAATCAATATCAGCTGCGATGCTATTGGTCTTTGACAACTCTTCTGCCATCCAAGTTGGTGTGTAAATTCCTTTACTTACCATAGTACCGATCTTATTCTGTATTTCAAGGTTCTCAGCTTGCTTCGTTTTTTCATTCCACAAAGCCATAAAGTTTTGGTTTACAGTTCCATTATCTAAATTAGTTTTTACGTCTAATAGATTCTGGCGATTAACTGTACCAGTTCTCGGATCGCGAAATAGCTGCTGAATTACTGGAGATAAACGACTGCCAAATAACAGGTCTTCCATTTCCTCTTCAGAAACTCTTAAGCCCAAAGCCTCTGCCTCATTACTTACCAATGTCCGAGTAATTAAATCATCAAATACTTTACTTCTTAATTGATTTCCAGTAATTCCTGTTGAATTTGACTCAATACTTTCCAATCTCTGTAGTTGCTGAACATCTACCTTGTCTCCATTAACTGAAAATGCAGTCGACCCTTGTGAACCTCCGCCACCTGGACCTGATGAATCCATCATCATAAATGCTATGAGCGCCACACCTAAAAGTGCAAAGACGAACCACATGTTTTGTCTAATCTTACCAATTAAAGCCATTGTCTATATTTGATTTATATTTTTTCTAAAATTTAGTCATTTTATACTTTCGAGAGTGGCCTTCTATTCAAATCCGCTCAAAAAAGTTCTCGCTGAAATTGAAGTAGATAGCTTTTATACCCCGTATGAACCACAGCAAACCAAGCTGAAACCGCTATAAAATATAGATTTCACTCAAGATCAGCTCGTTAGGAAACTAAGCACTCCCCAAAAAGATTTGCAAAGTTAGCTTGTTTCTGTTAATTTACCCTGAAATATGGACTAGAAAATACTTCCTTGAACGGAAATATCGCACATAGCATTTCTTAAATTGAGTACAATTTTTTCTATATGTTACTGCTGAATTGGATAGAAAATAAAGATTTTCTGCTCACCATCATCTGTTGGTCTATATTTGCTTAAAAAAGTCTTTGTTTGAATTTCTCAACTATAAAATTGGCTAAATACGTACAAGACAATTTGCCTCTGCTAGTCGGAATTATTATCCTACTGTTGATCTGGACGATAAGTTGCACAAACTCTTTTTTCTGGGACACAGTTCAATTTGGATCTCTGCACGCTCATTTCTATTTTGAATCTGGTTTTAGCAACTTCTTTCTCCCCGCTGAAATGGATAGTGGGCATCCTCCCTTTTTTGGAATGTATATTGCTGGAGCTTGGAAATTACTAGGTAAAACACTCTTTGTTTCGCACTTAGCTTTACTTCCATTTATCCTCTTATTGGGTTTTCAATATTACAAGCTTGTATGTAATTTCATAGAGGGCTCCTGGGCAAGGACAATCGCGATGCTTATTTTCTGTCTAGATCCCTGCCTGAGTGGACAATTTGTGCTTGTTTCTCCTGATGTAATACTATTGCTAGGATTTGTGATTAGTTTAAGATCTGTTTTAGAAAACAGAAAGGGAATGCTTACCTTAGGTCTTGTTATCCTATGTTTGATAAGCATGCGAGGATATATGATTTCCGCAGCTTTGGGCTGTTTCTATATTTTGAAATTGTTCTATCCTAAGGGTACAGAAAATCCGAACAAGGGTCGATTAAGTGTTCTTTTTCCTTTTGTGCCTGGAGCACTAATTGCAATAGGTTTCTTGATTGCTCACTTTATGCACGCTGGTTGGGTCGGTTATCATGAAGATTCACCATGGGCTGACTCTTTTTTGTTGGTTGATGTGCAGGGAATGCTGAAAAATTCAGCAATAATTATCTGGAGACTGCTTGATTTTGGACGCATTTTTTTGTGGATACCTATTGTACTATTTCTAATAAAATGGTGGAGAGCTAAAGTTGCAGTAACAAAATCTGAGAGAGGGGTTTTTATAATTCTTCTACTTCTAGCAATTTGGCTTTTACCGTCAATGCTAATTCATCAATATCTAACTGGTCATCGATATCTGCTGCCGATTATGCTTTTGGGGCAGCTTTTAGCCTGGATCAGTTTAGAAAAGCTAGTAAGGGAAATAAATACTAAAAAACTACTCTATAGTCTCGTCGCGATTGGTATAATCACTGGTAATTTTTGGATTTACTCTGATAAGATCGCTATGGGCTGGGATTCTACCTTAGCACATTTACCTTATTATGAATTGCGTATTGAAATGATCGAGTACATTGATGAGCAAAATATAGATTTACAATCCATAGGTTCTCAATTTCCAAATGTACTCCCAATGAAGTACATTGATCTCTCAGACCGAAACGAGCGATTTGCTCATCAAGATCTTGAATCACAAGACTATATCTTATATAGCAATGTCTTTAATGATTTTTCAGACGAAGACATTGATCGTCTGCAAAGCTTTTGGGTTCCTATCAAAAAAGCTAGCAAAATGGGAGTACATATGACTCTTTACAAACGACCTGACCAATAGCAAATATTATACTTATGAACCAGGAAGTAATTTTTTCATTTGAGCGTACTTAGAAGTATTTGTCATATCTCCAGAACAATTCAAAGATGATTCCCAGTTGACGAGATCTTCAATTCGGTTCTTTGGGCTAAGGTGCGTACTCATAAACTCTGGAGGCGTTGGTTGATTCTGTAATTTAATAAAGAACCCTGCAGCGCCATCACTATTGTAAGCGGTGTTACATAGATACTTTACACTATATTCACCAGCTTCAGATTCATGAGATCTACTGAACTTCAAATTAACTAGTGCTCCAACTATTTGTTCTGCTGCTTGACGTTCACCTAATACCGCATCCAAGAGAACTGAAATACCAAGAGATTTCGTCAATTGTCTTGTACTATGTCTTCGATCTGCATGTGCCATTTCATGACCTAAAACACCTATTAGTTCGTCTTCGCTATCGAGAAACTTGATCAGTCCGGTATAGATGTATATAGCCTCCAGGTGTAGCAAAGGCATTTAATGTTTCATCGTCATTGATAATAGTTATATCCCAGACGAACTCATCTTTTTACTTCAACTGATCTGTTGCCAATATTTTATCACGTAAATCGTAGACATAATCATAAATCTGCTCATTCCCTTGCCTCTTTAGAACTGGAAACTCACGAGGAGAACTAGCTATATCTTGTTGAACTTGCTTACCAAGTGTTATATCTTCTGTGTATGGAAAGACATTTACGTTTGAAACAGCATCTGAGGCTTAACCAAATGTTTTCTTTGTCCATGCGCAAGAATATAGCAAGCCAAAAGTGACCAACAGCAGTAATGAGATTTTATATGATTTCATTTTGTGTGATTTATTTTGAAATGAAGGAATCAAGTCCGCCTTCTGTTATCCAATTCTTGATTAAACGCAGTTGTTCACCAAGTACAATATCTTTTTCAATAAATTTAACTTCTTTTCGCACTAGTTGGTGTAGCGACTTCACTGTTGAACTGCAGTTTTCAATTTTCTGAAAGTCTAGAGCTTGACATGCAGCTAGCAATTCAATTGCTAAAATCTGATATAGGTTTTCAACGACTGTATATAGCTTTCTACCTGCATTGGCCGCCATACTTACATGATCTTCCTGACCTTTTGACGATGTGATTGAATCAATAGAAGACGGCGTACAAAGCTGTTTATTCTCACTTACGATTGCTGCTGCAGTATATTGGGCTATCATAAAACCAGAGTTAAGTCCTTGTTCAGAGACCAAATAATTGGGAAGTCCTCTTTTGCCGTCAAGTAAATTAAATGTTCGTCGCTCTGAAATACTACCCAATTCTGCTAGAGCTATGGCTAAAAAGTCGTTCGCAAGCGCGATAGGCTGAGCATGAAAATTTCCACCGCTAATAACATCATCAGTGTCACTGAAAATAAGAGGGTTATCTGTGACAGCATTTATCTCACGAGTCATAACATTCGTACAGTGAATGATGGTGTCTAGACTAGCTCCGTGAACCTGAGGACTACAACGAAATGCATATGGATCTTGTACAAATTCAGCACTTTTAGTCGGTAATTTCCCGTCTTGGAGTAGGCCTCTAATTTCAGCGGCAGTTTCTATTTGTCCATGCTGATTTCGTACTTTATGAACTCGTGGATCGAGCGGATCAACACTACAGCGATAAGCTTCATAAGACATTGCAGTAGTTAGATTGGCTAGGTGATAAAGCTTTTTCCCGTGAATACAAGCGTAAGCAAGATAGGCAGTTGAAAACTGTGTTCCATTTAATAGTGCAAGACCTTCTTTACCTTGAATAACTATAGGCTCAATATTCTTTTGGCTCAGGGCCAAATGAGCGGGTAGTTTGTTTCCGTCAAGATATGCATGACCTTCACCAACAAGGTTAATAGCTAGATGCGATAATGGAGCTAAATCTCCTGATGCTCCCAGAGATCCTTGTTGAAACATCTCTGGTCTTATACCAGCATTATAAATTGCTACCATATGCTCCAACAAACTATACCTAACGCCTGAACAAGCTAATGATAAATTCTTAATCTTCAACGCTTGAATGAGTCGTACTATCTCCGGTTGAACTTCGGGACCTGTACCACATGCATGTGAACGGATCAGATTAAGTTGTAAATCATGTATTTTCTCTCGATGTATTTTGATATCGCACAACGAACCAAATCCAGTATTGATTCCGTAAATAGGATCATCGCTTGAGTCAACTTTATCTTCTAGATATGCTCTATTAGAAGACACAAGATCCTCAATTATTCCATCTAATTCAAGAGGGCCTGAATCACTCAGTATCAACTCTATATGAGAACTATCCCAGGCTTGATCACTTATACGAATCATATTTAGTTAATTTTTCAACGGCAAAATTACGTAACGAATTGATATATATGTGGTTTTAGAACTTGATTTGCTTGAAAATACAATCGTGTCCGAATAACATACGAAGGCATATGCCGTTAAACTTAGGTTAAAAACTAGATCAAAAAAGTAGACTCTTGCAATCTAATACATTGAATATCAATTTATTAAATAAAAATATTTTTAATTCTATGATTTTAACTATGAAACTTTTGCATTCAGAAAATAGTCTGTATTTATGAAGCAACTAATAAAATGCTAATTTTGACACTCAAATTTGAAAAGATATGAAACAGAAATTATTTATCCTCGCATTCTTAATGTTCGGAATGTTAAGTATGACACATGCACAGCGATTGGCAATTGTAGATGTTAACGCATTACTCCAAGAAATGGATGACTACAAAGTAGCGCAAGGAGAGCTCGACAAGGTCGCATCTAAATGGCGTCAAGAAATATCCATCGAAATGGATAAGGTAAAAAGTATGTATAATAAATATCAAGCAGAACAAGTCCTTTTAAGCGATGAAGTACGAGCTCAAAGAGAAGAAGAAATCGTAAACACAGAGAAGAAAGTAATGGACATGCAGAAATTGCGCTTTGGTCCTGAAGGAGACCTGTTCAAAAGACGTCAGGAGTTGGTAAAACCCGTTCAAAATAAAGTTATGGCAGCGATTGAAGCATATGCAGATGATCGTGGATATGATCTTATTATTGATAAAGGCGGAAGCGCTGGTATTCTGTTCTTAAATGAAGATTATGACAAAACAGATGATATCAGAAAGCGTTTGAGAAATTAAAATTACATTTGCGCAAATTTTGAAAACAGCGCAGATCTAGATCTACGCTACGACAATTATAAAATTACTAGGTTACAAATTTTTAAAAAGATGAAAAACACAATCAGAACAGTACTTAGTTTAATGATCCTAAGTTTTGCTTTCTTGCAAGTTCAAGCTCAGAAAATAGGTTATGTAAACTCTCAAGAAGTAATTGCTGATATGGCAGAAGTTAAAGAGGCAAACAGCAATTTAGAGACTTACGGAGCACAGCTACAAAAGCGCGCAGAGCAGATGTACAAAAGCTTAGAAACTAAAGCAGCTGCTTTACAGCAAAAAAGAGACGGTGGCGAACTTTCTCCTAAGCAATTAGAAATTGAAATGGCTAATCTTCAAAAGGAAGAGCAGAAATTAATTGACTTTCAATCATCAAGTCAGAATGATATAGCTGCAAAACAAAACGAATTATTACAACCTATCTTGGATAGAGTTCAAGTTGCTATCGATGAAGTTGCTGCTGCTGAAGGTTACACATATATTTTTGACTCAAGTCAAGGTATTATCCTTTATGCAGATGATTCTACAAATATCACAAGTGAAGTAAAAGCTAAATTGGGCATGTAAGCCTCAATTACTCGATAAAAAAGCGCTAGCAAATTATTGGTAGCGCTTTTTTTATGCCTTGTAATTATCAAACTTCTAAGCTAATCATTCTAATTAAGATATTGCCTAATAATCTTGACCAGCTCATCATCCGGAAGTCGATTTCCTAGGTGCTGCTCCATGGTATCAAGCATTCGATTGAGCATTTCTTCTCGAAATCCAAGTTTCAAGCCAAATTTGACTGCGAATTTCCGTTCAGTATCATCAACGTGCTCATCGATCTTTATTAAGAATAGCAGATAGTAAAGTATAGTCATTCTATCTTTTTCAGCTTTTGGAATTTCTGTATGGGCTGGATTGTAGTTCGTGAGATCAATACCATTCTCTTCCATCACTTTAGAAATAAACTGCTTCTCTGGATCACTGAATTCTTGATCCGCAACTGCCATCTGATAAAGTAGTTCTATTAATATTTGGTTGTAATTCATCTTTATATTTTACCAAGTGCTTTGGAAATATCCGTAATTAGATTAGGGTTTTTTTCAACTGCATTTCCCACGACGATCATGTCCGCTCCTGCTTGTACAATCTTTTGGGCTTGAGCCGCATCAGAAATACCGCCTCCTATTATCACTGGAATTTCAACTGCTTGACTAACAGACTCTATCATTTCAGTAGGCACGCAGTGCTTGGCACCACTTCCAGCATCCAAAAAAAGTTGCTTAAGACCCAGCATTTCACCTGCGATGGCCGTAGAAACTGCAATATCTTCCTTGTTTCTAGGAATCGGGTTAGTATTGCTGATATATTGTACAGTAGTAGTCACACCGCCGTCGACCAACATATATCCTGTTGAAATTACTTCCAACGGGCTAATTTTCAAATAAGGAGCTGCGATAACCTGATTTCCGATCAAAAGCTCAGCATTACGTCCAGAAATCAACGACAAAAACAACATGCCGTCAGCATAATATGATAATTGGTAAGAATTTCCAGGAAACAAAACTGTAGGTATGGTGCATCGATCTTTTATCATCTTAATCACCTCATCAAGCATGTTGTTAACAATTAAACTTCCACCAATAAAGAAATAATCAACTTTAGCAGAAGTCGCTAACTCGATAATATGATCTACTTTCGTTAACCGCAACTTATCGGGATCGATGAGTATAGCAAGTCGCTTGGTCTGTGTTTCCTTTGCAGAAACTAAATCCTGATAAATTGATGATTTCATGCGCTACATTGAAAAACAAAGATAGCGATATTGTCCAAAAAACTAGTTATCGGTCTGTTATAGATAAATTAATTGCCCTACTCCGAAAGTAATGACAAATAGCAAAGTCGTCAAGGCCATTTGTTTGAGATAAGGATCAAGTCGATCAGCATCTGTGAAGGAACGGACCGCTGTCGCATTCTTATATAAAAATGGAAGAATAATCAGAAAAAGTAATTGAAATAAACCTTCATAGTGAAGCACTACATAAATTGAACTACATAAAACACCTGCAAGCAGAATTGCGTAGTGATAAATAACAGCGCGATCTCGACCAATCCGAACAGGAATAGAAATCTTTCCACTGACTCGATCTGATTCAATATCTCTAATATTATTGACATTGAGAACAGCTACTGCAAAAAAACTACAGCTCATTGCTGGTAAAACAGATAACCAATCTATCGTTTTAGTATGCAAAAAGTACGTTCCCATCACCCCAACAATACCAAAAAATATGAAAACGGAAAGATCCCCTAAGCCAGCATATCCGTATGGGTTCTTACCCATCGTGTATTTGATCGCTGCGGCTATCGCTAAAAGTCCTACTAATAGAAATACCAAAAATTTGACACTAAACCCAACTCCGACTGCAATTAATGCAATCCCTGAAATCAAACTTAGTACGCTGAAAACAATCACTGCATTAAACATCGCTTTTGAAGAGATTTCTCCTGATTGCACTGACCTTTTGGGACCAACACGTTGATCACCATCCAAACCACTTGCTGCATCACCGTAGTCATTTGCAAGGTTACTGAGTATTTGTAAGCAAATGGTAGTAATGAGAGATAGAATGAAAACCCCCCACTTCATCTGACTAACTGTAGCAGCTAGAATGCTTCCCATTGAAATGCATGCGATGGCTAAGGGAAGTGACCTTAATCTAAATGCTTTGATCCATGCTTTTGCTGTTGCCATCTAACTGACTCTCAATGTTAATCCTAATAAGCTCCAAAAATACTATATTAAACCATTAAGCTCTAAAGAGCCATCAATTAAACGCACACAAATAGCTAAAGTTTCACAAATCTATGTGTAGTCAATATGGATCTCGATTATAACAAAATTCTATTTTTCACGTTGTTAATGTTTTAAATTCTATTTTTGGGATCGATTTTACGGAAGTGTTTCCTGCAAACAAAATATTAAGCATACATGCAATTCAGTTCAGATAAAGAAGGTGTTGATCAGTTGGCAAAATCCTATAAAGATTTATCTCAAGAAATCTCTAAGGTTATTGTCGGACAAACGGATGTTGTACAAGCTGTAATTATTTCATTGTTTAGTAATGGTCATAGTTTACTCGTCGGAGTTCCTGGACTAGCAAAGACACTTCTTGTATCAACAATATCAGAAGTTCTTGATCTTAAATTTAAAAGGATTCAATTTACTCCGGATTTGATGCCCACGGATATTACAGGTGCTGAAATATTAGATGAAAGTAGGTCTTTTCAATTCAACCCTGGACCCTTGTTCTCTAATATTGTTCTTGCCGATGAGATTAACCGTACTCCTCCAAAAACACAGGCCGCGCTTCTAGAAGCAATGCAAGAAAGAAGTGTGACTGTAAATGGTCACAGACATTTGCTACCGAAACCATTTTTTGTTCTCGCTACGCAGAATCCTATCGAACAAGAAGGAACTTACCCTCTTCCTGAAGCGCAACTTGATAGATTTATGTTCAATATTCCTTTAGACTATCCGTCTTACGAAGAAGAGCTCCAAGTTGTAAAAACAACTACTTCCAACAAAGTAGCTGATCTAAAGCATATCGTTACAGCTGAACAGATTATGAGTTACCAGCAGCTAATTAAACGAATTCCTATTGCAGATAATGTACTTGAGTATGCTGTTTCTCTAGTATCTAAGACAAGACCTGGAACTGAAAGAGCTACTGACTCTGTGAATAATTATATATCGTGGGGGGCTGGCCCAAGAGCATCTCAATATCTAGTTTTGGGAGCAAAATGCTATGCAGCTATTCACGGAAAGTATTCACCAGACATAGCTGATGTTCAAGCAATCGCCAATTATGTTTTACGTCACAGAATTGTACGTAATTATAAAGCAGAAGCTGAAGGCATTACTGAAGAGGATATTATCAAAGGACTATTTTAATAGCCGTCGAAGCATTTTTTTACTTTTTGAGCTATCACCTTTGTTGTGATGAACCTTGATGAGAAGCTTATAATTGAAACTATTCGTAGACTTTTTCAAATTGCTCGTTAGTCATCCATTTACCCCATAGCCAACTAAAACCGTGAATCTTCATTGTTGGATAACCAGCATTGTCTACCAGCGGATAACCTTGATTTGCCCACTCAAATATGCTACCGTATAGATTGTGAACATTCGTAAAACCTCTTTCTTGAAGTTTTTCACCAATGTCTTCTGAACGAACACCAATCGAACAATAAACCACTATCGGAACATTCTTATCTAGATCACTCAAAACAGTCTCATCCCATTGGTCGTATCCTATGTAAAGCGCCTTTTCAATATGCGACACTTGATATTCATTTTTTTCCCTTGCGTCAAGTAGAACATACTTATCTTGATTAGCTTTTAACTCTTGAACACTCATGAGAGGCACTGATTCCTTGATCATCGCATTAACAGTGCGCTCAAAGGATTTACTACTTAATTTAGGCTTATTGTTAGAATCACTGTCAACCTGAGCAAATGAAAATTGATTCAAAAATAACCAAATACATAAAAGCAATAATGTCCTTAATTTGTTAATCATGAAGTTTTCTTTATAAATCTATTTTTTAACTCTTAATGAAGCTAGAATAGATACCAGAATCTGATTCTTGCCTTTCGGGACCTATACCTACTTGATCGTAAATAATCTGTCCCCCTTGACAAAACTGTTCTAATCTTTCATCTACAAACTTTCGAACTTCAGTATCAATCGCAGCGGGATAAAGCATGTGTATGTTTGGACCAGCATCTAAACTGAAGTATACGTGATGGCCTGTTTCTCTTCGGTATTCACGGATGATCTCAATAATCGCAAGAGAATTTGGATGCATCAAAATATAAGACTCTTCGCTACTCATCATGAGAGCATGTAGTGTTAGTGCTTCGTTTTCAGCGATTTTTCCAAAGGTGCCCCAATCTCCGTTTTTAAGTGCGGATAAAAGAACAGGAATCCGATCTTTTGCCTGTTGGTAACGAACGTCTGCATAAACGTTCCCTTCCATCAGTTGGTGTCCAGCTGAACTAGAGACTGATTTTTCGTCACTGCTTGTTATCAAAATCATATCCTTCATGTCTTGAAAACTGGGATGAATTTCTGTCAATTGGGTAGCCCAATAATCAGAAAAAGAAGGATCAGTCTCATGCGCTCCCCATTCAGTCCATCCGGCATAAACTGATCTTGCAGCCGATCCACTTCCTAATCTAGCTACGTAAGATGCCTTTTCATAGAATGCTTTATCATCTTGGAGCGTACCAAAATGTTCTCTTTCTATATCGCAAAGGCAAAGTGCTACAGCACTCATAGCAGATGCCGAGCTTGCTATTCCACTACCATGCGGAAATGAATTTGTAGAATACATGTCGTATTCAAAATCATCAATAAATGGAAATACAGGACGTAATGATTCAAGGAAACGAATAATTCTAGCCGCAAAGGCTTTATTATCTTCACCATTATAGCTAAACGTTACAAGCTCATTCTTACCAGTTGCAAGGTAGTAGTTCATCTGAGTCTCCGTAAATGCGGCCTGTAGAGTCATGCTGATAGACGGGTTTCTAGGTAATTGATTACCGTGTTTACCCCAGTATTTGATAATAGCTAAATTTGATGGGCTCTTCCATCTGTATCCTCCGTTGCGTTCTCGTTCTCGATCAGCTTTGGTTTCGTCGCGATTCCAGTCTATGACTAAGTTGGGATTGATGTATTTCTTCATGCAACAAATTTGCATTTTTATTTAGGAACTTCGTAGGAAATATTGTAGTCCTGTAAAACGATATCCATGATTTTATCATCACCTTCGATATATCCTTCTTTGAGCTTATATCCATATAACTTTCCGAATTGATTGTAGTAAAGAGCTGTAAAACCCCCTTTAAGATCTTTAATAAGATCATACATGGGTGTATCAAGTTCTCGCTCGATCATCTTGGTAAGTATTAACCCCTGTGTTTTCGTAAGGTTTTTCAGAGGATCAGAAAACTCTCTTTTTAGATCTTTCTGCAGTCTTCTTACGTGTCGCTTACTTTTCCGCCGATTTAGATCTTTGGTAGCAACTTCTAGTTCTCTGAATATTTTGATTGCTTCCACAGCATAAGGATATACTTTTTGTGCATATCGACGATAGCGAATATACTTTCTATATTCATCATAATCTTCAAAAGTTCGAGGAGCTGAAATACTCACATCATCCAATTGTTGAAGAATTATAGTATCATAAGAAGATATCATTGCAGTATAAACCTTACCATCAAAGACAACTTGCGTCGTCTTATAGTCATAGTCTTCTTGAGCTGTTAAGCTCAATATACTTGCACACCCAATCATGAATATGAGGATGTAGGTTTTAAAAATGTCTTGTGTTTTACTTATTCTCATCTTATAATTTTGATAGCGTCTTGATACTATCTCCAGTGTTTCAAACGCAAAAATAGGCATAGAAGTTACATTTTGTAGATGATTTCTTACAGTCATTTAGTTGTATTGGATGCGAAAAAACTATATCGGAGACCGCAGCGCAAGGTAGAGGGTAATGACTCTGGTGTATGATTTCGCGACTTTATGTAAGCTTTTCCACTACGTTCAATTACCTGATGAAATTTAAGATGGCTTATAGGGGAGAGTAGTCATAGTACTATTCTATTGCAAATAAGCAAGATTTCTATTTGCACTTGAAATAGTCAAATGGTTCTAGACAATCTTTGCATCTGTACAAAGATTTACAGGCAGTTGATCCAAATGCACTAATCATCTCGGTGTTCTTTGAATCGCATATCGGACAAATAATTGTTTTGTCCATTTCGCCAAGTTGGCCTTTGTCTGGAGATCCTTGCGGTGGCGCAATTCCATATTCCTTCAACTTCCTCTTGCCGTCTTCAGAAATCCAGTCTGTCGTCCAAGGTTGGTCGAGGATATAGTTTACTTTAGAATTGGTGAATCCTGCTTGATCCAAAGCGAATTTGATGTCTATTGCAATCACATCGAGTGCGGGACAGCCGCTATATGTCGGGCAGATGTCAACTTGAATAGTACCGTTTTCTTTCCGCACGTTACGGATAATCCCTAGATCAACGACAGTAAGCACCGGCACTTCTGGATCAAGCACCGTGTCCAAAACATTATAAATTTCTTGAATTTCAGTTGATAACTGTTCACGTATGGATGATTGGTTTACCATGTACTATTTGGATATGTTCTTTGCATATACTGCAGCTCTGTTAAAATAAAGCCTAATTTTTCTGAATGACGTCCTTGCTTCCCACCGAGTTGAGGGTATGGGGTTGTAGGCATTGTAAGAGTTGCTTCTCGAACAATATCTTCAATAATTACACTCCATTGTGAAGAAAGCTTGCTAAGATCAACTCCATACTTATCTGCCATATAGTTGTCTGCCTCCGAAGGGGCAAAAAATTCAGCTGTATAAGGAAAGAAGTCATCCAATGCTCTCTGAATTCTACGATGGCTTTCTTCCGTTCCGTCTCCTAATCTTTTGATCCAGTCCGATGAAAATCGACAGTGATAACTAACTTCTTTATATGCTTGCGCAGCAATTTCAGATAGATTTTTATTCCCACAAGACTTCAAAGTTCTAAGTAGAAGCAGGTGAAATTGATCGTAGTAAAAAGAGCGAGCAATAGTAAATCCAAAATCTTTGTTCTCTTGTTCGAGAAGAAGCAGATTTTTATATTCTGTTACTGTTCTGAGATAAGCGTAATCGTCCTCTGTTTTACCAGGTTCCATCGTTGCAGCCAGCTGATAATACATACGAGCTTGACCTACATGATCAAGTGCAATATTGGTCAAAGCTATATCCTGCTCTAGAACAGGTCCATGACCGCACCATTCTGAAATACGATGTCCCAGGATTAGAGAGTTGTCTCCCAACTGGATGATATAATTGTGTAAATCTTTGTTCATGATCTTGGGAATTACATGTGCTTCACGTTATCAGGAAGGTCGTAAAAAGTCGGATGACGATAGACTTTATTTTCAGCTGGGTCAAATAATGCATCAGACTCGCCCGGATCATTTGCGACAATATCATCTGATTTTACAACCCAGATACTCACTCCTTCATTTCTTCGACAATAAACATCTCTCGCGTGCTCTATTGCCATGGTATCATCTGCAGCATGCAAACTACCCACATGTCGATGATGAAGACCTGCTTTACTTCGAATAAAAACTTCGTATAGTGGCCAATCTTTCATTATAATTAGTATTAGTTATTGTGTGAATATTTTAGCCTAAGCTACTTTCTCTTTTCTTTTGGCTTGCTTCTCAGCATAAGCAGTCGCAGCTTCTCGTACCCATGCTCCGTCTTCATATGCTTTAACACGTGTCTCGATTCGATCTTTGTTGCATGGCCCATGACCTTTGACAACTTGCCAAAATTCATCCCAGTCTATCTCACCGAAATCATAATGCCCTCTCTCCTCATTCCATTTCAAATCTGGATCTGGAAGGGTAACTCCAAGAATTCTTGCTTGATCAACACATGCATCCACAAATCTTTGACGTAATTCGTCGTTGGAAAAACGCTTAATTTTCCAAGCCATAGATTGCGCTGAGTGTGGAGAATCTGCGTCACTTGGACCAAACATCATAAGTGAAGGCCACCACCATCTGTTCACGGAATCTTGAAGCATTTGCTTCTGAGCTTCTGTACCGCGACTTAGAGTTAAAAGAATCTCATATCCTTGTCTTTGGTGGAAGCTTTCCTCTTTACAAACGCGTACCATCGCTCTTGCATATGGACCATAACTACATCTGCATAACGGAACTTGGTTCATAATTGCAGCTCCATCTACAAGCCACCCAATCGTACCCATATCAGCCCATGAAATAGTAGGATAATTGAATATACTAGAATACTTGGCCTTACCTGTATGCAATTGATCAATCAAGTCATCCCTACTTACTCCTAGCGTCTCTGCTGCCGCGTACAAGTATAATCCATGTCCAGCTTCATCCTGTACTTTTGCCAATAAAGCAACTTTACGACGAAGGTTGGGAGCTCGTGTCACCCAATTTCCTTCAGGTAGCATCCCTACAATCTCGGAATGGGCATGCTGGCTAATCTGTCTAATTAATGTCTTACGATAATTCTCTGGCATCCAATCTTTTGGCTCGATTCTAATATCTTGATCGATCTTATCTTGGAATGCTTTTTCTTTTAGATTGTCCATAAACTTCAATTTAGATGATTGATTACCTTCTATCTATGCAAAAACTATTGGAAGAAGGAGTCTGCTGTAAAAATACAGAGCAATTGCAAAATCAACAAACCAAAACGAACATTTGTTCGTAAAAAGTCTGTTTCATGGCTACTTTTTGAAAGCCGAGCACTCCGTTTCTACAAGATATTTAGCATACAGACAACGAGTGCTTACCCCCCATTAGAAACTTTAAAAAATAGTCTTCTACAAACATTATATCGCGGATCTGACGTTTATTCCGAATTTAATATAATTTTTGGCGGAATAATTAAAATAATATTTATTTTTATAAAAATCAGATGTTATGAAAAACTTATTTGCTCTTATTTGCTCTTATTTGCTCTTATTTGCTCTTATTTCTAGCTAGTTTTACCTCGGTGACGGCTCAATGTACTAATTATGATATAAATATCTCTTCATCGGGATTTGGCTGTAATCCAAGTGAAGGACTTATTTGCATCACTACTAATGGAATAGCTACCCAAAACTTTAGTGACTGTGTGGACTATGACATGGAAATAGAATTTCCTATATATTCCTTCAATGTTACCAGTTACAGTGCTGGTATTAGGCCTTTTACCCTGTATAATCAAACATCAACAACAACCACACTAAGATGCTATGACCCATTCCTCAATCAAGATGCCACTGGATCTCATTGTATTGAAGGTGACCTATTAATTGCCAATACACAATTCACAGTTCGAATTGTCCATCCGATTACCAATCATATAGTTGAAGAAATTGACTTCTTTGTAGATGATTTTGTAACCGTAGGTGCCGCAAATACTACGGTCCTTTTATCTTCAGTAGCTGGTACAACTCTCGAAGCAATGCCTGCGGCAGCTACAACCTCACAGAAAGTCAAAATTGAAGGAACACTAGTTATTGATCAGTCATACACTTTTGGATCTGACAATGCTAATAGCCATCTTGAAATGGGAAGTAATTCAAGAATAGAAGTAAACAATAATCGCTTACTACGACTTACTGAGACGGATATCTCAACATGTTCTACTACATGGGATGGAATCGAAGTCAAAAATGGAGGAAGTTTAATTTTTGATCGCTCTTCGATTGAAGATGCTACAGTAGCAATTGAAATGAAAGATAATTCCGCTGTAGATATCTATAATTCAAGATTTTCTAATAACACTACGTCGATCGGCTCATTTGATCCGAATCCAAAAAATTTAACCTTAAATCTATTTTCTACACCTTTCAATCAAACGATGATAGAAAATGGACAATATGGAATATTTCTTGAGAATACTAGTCCATTGATTATTCAGGGCTTCTACAACTTTAGAAATTTAACAAATGGTATTGTTGCAGACGGTAGCGATGTGTTTGTAAAGTGGGCAAATTTCCAAGATACTCAAAATGGCGTGGTCGTCTCTGATGCGCCAACTTCAGCGACCATCACTGACAATCAATTTTTAACCTCTGTCAGAGGAATCTATATTGACGGGGTGCCTAGTAGCACAATCGACTTCAATACGATCCTAGATGCTGACGAAGGAATACGAATTCAAAATCAGAATATCAATGAAGAAACAGAAATAAGTGGCAACAATATTTTTCAGTGCAATAGCGGAGTTGTTGGTGTAGGTATAAAGCAAGGTCAGGGAATCATTGAAAACAACAATATTAGAGCTTTCCAAAGGGGCGTGAATATCCTTGGCACCCTAGAAGTCAATGATTGGCAGATTATCAATAATCCAGATATATCTAGCACAGGAATGGGAGTAAGGCTCCAAAATATTAGAACTGGAAGAATCGAGAATAACACGATTATTTATGGGGAATCGAAAGCTGTGAGTGTAGTAGGTGGAGACGTAAATCACACGATAAATAACGACGTAATATCTGACGATGATGGAATTAACTATGCATTATCAACAAATGGAATCATTTCATGCAATAATAGTGTAAGTGATCTTGGTATACTAATTCAATCCAATAACTCGGGTACCGATATTCGAGGAAATGACTTAATAGGTGATGATATATCTTTACAATATGGATTATCAGCACTATCATCATTTGCACACACAGGTCAACAAGCATTCAAAGGAAATAGATTCGCGCTTAGTACTCCTAGTCTGCCGACTGCAATTAATTATAGTGATCCCACGACAGCAAATATGAATCAATATATTATTGGAAATTTAGCTGCCATTCAAGGTTCAAATGACTACCCTTATTTTCAAGCCTTGATATTTAATTGGTTTTTAAAGCTAGGAGGTAAAGATTATTCGTGTCCACCGGAATTTGGAGGAGGAGGCGGATCCGAAGGGGATAATGCTAATTCATCATCACAAAATGAAGAAAGTCTGATTAATGCGATTGAAAATGATCTTTTATTGATCTCATCAGGCCTTGAAGAAGCATATGGCCCTAATATTGCTTTTGAAGCGAAATTCATTGTCGCAAAACACATACTGGAATTGCAAAGTTCTTTTAATAATTTCACTTACGAAGAAGTATTACTTGAACAGGAATTCGACGAGGTAAGTCAACTTGCACAAATTTTCTTTAATATATCAGAATTTCAGAAAGATTTAAAGCGTATATCAAGCCAAGATTTCCAAGACTTTGTGGAAGTTGTACGTAATGATTCTACGTTAATTATTAACTCGGATTCCTCGCTTGATCAGCTTGATCTGCAATCTGTGTCTGAAATTAGAGATACATATGAGTCATATTCTGAAGCTTTCCAAAGTAATATTATAGATAATAATATAGAAATAGTCCAGTTTGTTGAAAGTATTCAAATTCAACTCGAGGAAACGAATGTTACCGAAAACTACGGTTTCGAATTGAAATCAAGTTTAGCGTTCTTACTTGAATTTTTACATCCTGAATTTGACTTTTTTAGTTCAGTAGGACAGGAAGAAATCAATCGGATTTCAAATTTATGTTTTACAGAATTTGGTTTTCCAGTGGTATACGCTCGAAGTCTTCGAGCGATCTATGATAAAGAATCTATTCTTCAAGATTTTTCTGATTGTGAACTCGTCGAACCTCGACTTAAGAGTACTGAAGAAGATTTAAATTGGAAATTGTATCCCAATCCGACCAGCGAAAATATAACTATTCAGCATCCCGAAAAAGGAGCGCATGAAATTAGGATCTTCGATAATCTAGGTAAACTTATGTTACAAGTTTCTGGAATAGGTCAAGAAACAAAGCTTGATCTTACTGAATTTAGATCAGGAGTATATTTTATATCGATCGACAATAGTTTGGTTAAAAGATTTATCAAGATATGATATCTCGACAATGTGTGTGGCTCTGTATTATGTTTGTTTCTGTTAGTATGTACGGGCAAAATTATGACAACCAATGGATTTTTGGATATGGAAACGATATACCTCAAAGATTTGGTCGTACTATCCTAAATTTTAATTCAGATACGGTTCAAACTGACATCTACCAAGCTGGTCAAGATTCTCTATCTGTTGGGAATACAGGTAGTTTTTCAAATACTCGCAATGGAGAGCTTAAATTTTTGACAAATCACTGCTTTGTTTACGATACGAGTATTGCAAGAATTTCAGGACCTGATTATTTAACGACAACGGGATTGGCCGTTGAAGGTTGTTATCTGCATCCTACACCTCGATATAGTGCATATAATTCCATTCTAATCTTGCCGGATTTACTTGATAGTAATCTTACCTACATTATGCATAAAGATTTGATAGTCGAGTTTATTGGTCCTGAATTTTATACTCAGGATTTTTGGTTTTCTACTGTCCGCGAAACTGGCGAAGAGACTGTATTTGAAAGAAAGTTTACGATTAATCAGGAGCAACTCATTTCACTCGGCCTTACTGCTGTACCGAATCATGACATGACACGCTGGTGGGTAGTACTCGCACGTAATTATAGTAATATTTTCGAAGTGTATTCGATCGGTCAGGATAGCGCATATTTGCATCATACAGATACGCTGGGAGTAGAAATAAATTCTCGGCAGATTCAGATTGGACAATCACAATTTAGTCCTAATGCGAGTATGTTTGCTATGAATACGGAGGAATATGGTGTTTTGCTGTATGATTTTGATAATGAATCTGGCAAGCTTAGTAATTTTACACAGATTGATTATCCAAACAGCAAGAATGTTGCCCAAGGGTTGTGCTTTTCGCCTGATAACAGTAAGATATATGTTAATTCTGCTGAACATCTACATCAGATCGATCTTGCAAATGAATTTAGTATAGAGTTGATTAACCAATACACAGGTGTAGATTCAGATGGTTGGCCGATCGGTTTAGGTCATATGTATCTTGGTCCAGATTGTCGAATCTATGTATCTCCCGGTTCCTCTACTTATTATCTGCATACAATTGATGCACCAAATCAAGTAGGTCAAGCATGTGAGTTTTCTCCAGAACGGCTAGAATTACCAACCAATTTGCCGCATCATTTGCCGAATATTCCGCAGTATAGGTACATTAATGGTTGTGATTCGACTATCGTACTTCCTGAAATTGTCACTTTTACAGAAGAGGTAGATGCTTATGCAGAAACTTTTCGCATATATCCGAATCCTGTAGCTGATTTTCTGACTATTGACCAATTAAACGATGGGGAGCATCAATTACACATATATGATCAGATGGGTAGACTATTAATCAGTTCAAAAGAATATGGAGATCGAATAACAGTCGATTTAGTTAACTTACAGGCTGGCATGTATTATTTAGTCATCGATGAAGAGCCAGTAAAAAAGAAATTAATAAAGATTAAGTAGGGCGAGATGTTTTGTTTCAATCAACCGTAAATGTAGTTTGAAAAGTGCGTCTCAACGTAAATTCCACTTCTTCATATCCGTATCCGAGCCATTCTGTGGCAAGCACTGGACTGTGACCTCTTGGCGTAGCATTCACTTCTTACCTGATCAAAGTAAACGAACCATTAATCTGCTTCACTTCATTGTCTAAGAAAACTACATGGGCAACCCATGAATATACACCTTCCATCGCTGGCCTTTGCTTATACATTCCCTTCCATCCTTCTTCTTCAACTCCAGCAGGAAAATTTCTATTTACAAAAACTTGGTTACCCCATCGATCATAGATTTTTAGCTCTTCAACTTCGAGTACTTGATTACTCCCATAAATCGTAAAGTATCGATTTTCGATTTTGGACGAAGAAATATTCATAATATTTGGAGCATATAAATCTCTATTTTTTAACACTCGAATCAATACCGTTTTCTCTTCCTCACAACCATCTTCAGATATCGCTGTGAAGGTGTAAGATGTCGAAAAAAGTGGTAATGCCTCATTGTCAAAACAAGTAATACAATCCAAGTCGCTGTCAAAAACCCATGCGTATGAAGCTATTCCTTCCAAATCAAGTATTGGTGACATTTCAACAAGATCGCCTAGATTGACGACAATCAAAGAATCTAATTCGATCTCCGGAATAAGTGCTGGATCAAGCATCAAAATAGCTTCTTCCAAACAACCATTGGCATCTTGTACTTGTATGCTATACTCGCCTGCTATGAGTTCAGAAAACTCTAGTTGACTAGATAATAATCCCTGATCTATTCCTGCAGAATACGGTTCAACTCCACCTTCAATTGAAGTTAATTGAATACTTCCAGTACTTAATCCTTCACAATTTGGGTCATTTTCAACTGCGATAAAACTCAACTGATCCGGTGCAATTAAGTTGATAGACGAAATTGATGAACAACCATTTTCATCCACTACAGTTACTGTGTGTTCTCCAGCTGACAAATTTTCAACTGTCGTCTCGTCTTCTGCTCCTGATGACCAAAAGTAGCTATACGATGGATTTCCACCCTGAGCGTTCAAGCTCACAATTCCATCATTTTCGTCAATGCAGGAAATGTCGTAACCATTGAAGTCTTGATCTGAATTCAGAAATGATTGAAGTTGTTCTGGTTCTTCGATCGTAAATTGCAAAACTGTTTCATTGCCAAAATTATCTTCCACATTGATAACATACTGTCCTTTCGACAAATTATTAATAGTGATAAGCTCTCCGAGAGAATTAATCACTCCAGAGCCTGTGATAGAATTATCAAAAACTTCTTCATATACATAGTTAAAAGGAGGGGTTCCTACGTCAATTGTAAAATCTAATGACCCTGAATTGGCATCTCCGAAACAAAGAAGCGCCTCCGGATTGGTCTCTCCGAAAATATTACATTCGATTTGATTTAAATTGAGTACAATTGTTGAGTCACAATTTGCCGTCGTCAACAGATATTGTTCATAAATTCCAGTTGCATCATAAATTGTTCCATTCAGATTGAAAACATCTTCATTACAAATGACTACGCTTACTTCCTCAACCTCAGGTGCTGTGAGTTCCACTTCAAGGGTAAAAACCGTGTCACAAGTAAGAGTTCCCGGAACAACAATATCCTCGTAGGTCCCTGGTTCCGTATATATTTCATCATAAAAGCGAATTGTAT
The DNA here is from genome assembly GCA_965658745.1 of Saprospiraceae bacterium. GTDB lineage: Bacteria > Bacteroidota > Bacteroidia > Chitinophagales > Saprospiraceae > JAHDFB01. The sequence goes on from CBFHTK010000003.1 coordinate 377,678, forward strand.
CTCCCACACACAAAGTCATATTTTCTGTAATGAGCGTCTCTGCCTCCACCGAAATTGTTTCGCACACAGGACTTGCTGCATCGCATGCATTGGATTCTTGAAAACACACTTCATATTCACCAGGTGAGAAGATGGTGTACTCAAGATTTTGACTTTCAGAAACCAGTGCTCCGTCAATTGTCCATTCATAGATCGTTGCTCCTACTTGTGGATAACTCTGCAATAAAAATGGCTTTTCTTCGCAGATTGGAACTTGAACATCAAAAGCTTCAGAAGCCGCAAGTTGAGCAACATTCGTAGAACCTTCAATAACATTTATAGTGTAATCACATATTGTTCCCCAACTTCCGTCCATCACAAAAAAGTAGTATTGTCCAATTACCAAAGGTTCGAAAGTAGTGAATGTTTCCGTTGTGTTTTCTGGAATATCTGTGTCACAATTTGACACCTTTTTGAAGTTAGTACAATTAATTCCTTCATAGATTCCTACTTCTAGGCTATTGGACCCTCCTGTGCAATTTCCTACTGTGACTTCTAGAGTCAAATCTTCGCTTCCAGCAATAAATGCGATCCACTGAACATTATTTTCTTGTGTTGTGCAAAAATCATCCGGGGCATCTCCTCCTACGGGGCTATCATTGATACCAGTAAAACCATCTATATCACAGATGATACATGCCTCGGAACAGTATGGTTCCATCTGTGCTATCATTCCACAAGGAAGAGGGGCTTGCGCCCAAAGGGAAAGATTAAACAAGCTGACTAATAGTAAAATAAGTAAGCTTTCAAACTTTGATTTCCAAGGTAAGCTACGCACAATAATCTTCTTCTTTACAAAATTCAATACATAGTAAAATATCTATTGTCCAAATGTAAGCACTTCGGAGGTGAACCCTATTAACAGTAGTGCGCCTTTAAGACTTTAATGCTAATTCAACGAGACCAAACTTAATTAAAGTGCTTTTAACAATTGATTGCAGGATGAAATACAATACAGCTAAGCACTTTTCTTCTTTTTCTTTTTGCCATGCACATCGCAAAAGAGAGGACACTTCTTACATGCCTTCTTCTTCTCTTTGTACTTTTTACAGCATTTTTCCTTGCAGCACTTCCTCTTAGACATTGTCCTCTAGCGGTTTTTGATCTTTTTTAGAAGCTACTACTGCATAGTCTTGAATATCGGTAGAATCAGTCTCAAAAAAAGCCTCCTTTTCAACAGTGAATCCACAAGCCTTTAGAGTTTTTCGCAAATAGTCTTCTGAATAATAACTTGTCAAAATTCCTTTTCCCTCAGCTGAATTGGCAAATACAAGCTCAGCGGATGGCTTCAGCTTAATCATTGTACTGAGATACATACGCCCTTTGGACGCAAGTCTCTCTTTGATACTCTCCAACCAAAATGGAAATTCATCTAAAGCAATATAAGGCAATCCAAAACTACAACAGATTCTATCAAATTGATCATTGATCTCATCAACAGCTCTCATATCTAGCTCATAGAAATGACCCATGGAAATCGCTCTCTTGCAATTTCAAGCATCGCAGGAGAAAGATCAATGCCGGTAACTGCAAGCTCTGGAAAATTCCTTATAATCAAATCAAGAATATTTCCTGGTCCGCAGGCAATGTCTAAAATCTTGCTGTCGGTCGAGCAGCTCTCCATAAAACAATTTATCATCTCGGTATAAATCGTCATATCTGAATACCGTTCGGCATATTGCTCTGCGTATTTATCGAAAACTGAAACGATTGATTGAGTATGATCTTTCATAAATGGCAAAAGGATAAGTTTTTCCTTACTCAAAGTAACTAATTCCTGAACTATCAAGTTCAAGATGTCTGATCATGTCTAAAAAGTAAAAAAGTAGCAAGTAAATGAACAGATTCTATGAATGATTGTATTTTTGTGTTTTGAATCACCTGAGAACAAAAATCTCGAACCTATCTACTTATGAGTGATGAAATCAAGCACGAATGTGGCCTCGCCTTTATTCGTTTGCTTAAGCCGCTGGAATTCTATAGAGAAAAATATGGAACCAATCTTTACGGTCTCAATAAACTTCAATTATTACTACAAAAACAACGAAATAGGGGTCAAGACGGTGCTGGGATAGCCACCATCAAGCTTGACATGCCACCTGGAAACAGATACATCAGTAGAAAACGGAGTATTTCGCCGCAATATCTGAAGGATGTATTTGACGGCGTTATGACTCATTTCAAAGATTTGACGCCAGAACAACTCAACGATACGGAATGGTTGAAGTATAACCGACCATATATAGGTGAATTACTACTAGGTCATCTTCGGTATGGGACACACGGTGTTAATACGATTGAAACCTGTCATCCATTTTTGAGATCCAATAATTGGATTTCAAGAAACCTTGTTTTGGCAGGAAACTTCAATATGACAAATATGGAAGAGCTCTTCCAAGAACTAATTTCTTTTGGGCAAAACCCTAAAGAAAAAAGTGATACCGTCACAGTTCTCGAAAAAATAGGCCATTTTCTAGACGATGAAGTTCAACGAAATTTCAACTGGTTCAAACCAGAAGGCTTCAGCAATATGGAGATCAACAATAAGATCGCTGAAAACCTTGACGTTCAGCGAATCCTTCAAAGGTCTGCGCGTCGATTTGATGGTGGATATATCATGGCTGGAATGATCGGTCATGGAGATGCTTTTGTTTTCAGAGATCCTTCAGGAATAAGGCCTGCTTATTATTATCAAGATGATGAAGTAGTTGTAGCTGCGTCCGAAAGACCAGCAATACAAACGGCATTTGGCGTTCATTTCGATGACGTCAAAGAACTAGAACGTGGGCATGCATTGATCGTCAAAAAAAATGGTTACGTCTATACTCCCTTGTGTAAAGATCAAAAACCACGAACAGCGTGCTCTTTTGAAAGAATATACTTCGCAAGGGGAACAGATCGAGACATCTATCTTGAGCGCAAAAAGCTAGGCGAATTAATGACACCGATGGTCATGAAAGCCATCAATAGTGATCTTGAAAATACTGTATTCTCATATATCCCAAATACTGCCGAAACCTCCTTTTATGGTCTGATCGAAGGACTTGAAAAAGCTGCTGACAATATCAAATTACAGAAGCTACAAGAAGGCGCAGGTAAAATGTCTGAAGAGGAGATCGCTAAAGTGTTGAAAATACATCCAAGGGTTGAAAAACTAGCGGTAAAAGATGCTAAAATGCGGACTTTTATTGCCGACGATGCTTCACGTGGTGAAATGGTCAACATGGTGTATGACGTAACTTACGGAATCGTAAATAATCACGTTGATACGCTTGTTCTGATCGATGATAGTATCGTGAGAGGAACAACTCTGAGAGATTCGATCCTTTCGATCCTTTCGAGATTGAGGCCAAAAAAGATTATCATCTTATCTTCAGCACCACAGATTCGTTACCCTGATTGCTATGGTATCGATATGTCAAAAATGAGGAATTTCTGTGCATTCCAAGCCATCATTGAATTGCTCAATGAAAATGGTAAAGCGGGATTAATTGATGAGGTTTACCAAATGTGTAAATTACAGGAAGGAATTCCTGATGAAGACGTAGTGAATCATGTTCAAAAGCTTTATGCCGCATTCTCCTACGAAGAAGTTACAAACAAAATCACGGAACTGCTTACACCTAAAAATATAAAATGTGAAGTTCAACTGATTTATCAGTCCATCGAAAACCTACACGAAGCTTGTCCAAATAACAATGGGGATTGGTATTTCTCAGGAAACTTTCCCACGCCAGGAGGCAATCGGGTAGTGAATCGAGCATTTATAAATTACATTGAAAAAAGTGATGCTAGAGCCTACTAGAATAATGAAGTGGAATTGAAAGCCTAGCTTTAGCATAGGTACATTGTATTTCCATTATTTGATAGTATATTTGAGCTTTTAAGGCTTACGCAAAAATCTCTTTAACATTTACTGATACTAAGAAAACGCAAATGAAATTTACCATCTCTTCTTCAGAATTGTCTAGAACTTTAAGCATTGCCAACGGTGTCATCGGAACTAATGCGGTATTGCCCATCCTAGAGGATTTCTTGTTTGACATTAAGGGTGAATCTCTAGTTTTGACAGCAACGAATCTTGAAAACACCATCACAACGACTTTGCCTGTTAAAGCAGACGAAGATTTGAAGGTTGCTATTCCTGCCAAAATATTGATGGAAACGATGAAGTCGCTGCCCGAGCAGCCTGTGACTTTTCAAGTCAATCCTGATAATTTTGCGATTGAACTAACAACTGCTTTTGGTAAGTACAAGATGGCTGGAGATAATCCTGAGGAGTTTCCAGAAACTTCTTCCCAAGAAAATGCTGAGGTTATTTCTGTACCAGGAAAGACACTTGACAAAGCGATTTCAAAAACTGTTTTTGCGACAAGTAACGATGAGCTAAGGCTTGCTATGATGGGCGTCCTACTTCAGATCGATTTCAATTCATTGACTTTTGTTGCTACTGATGCACACAAATTAGTTAAGTATACATTTGGAGGAGTCAACACCGATCAAAACGCATCGCTTATTCTTCCAAAAAAAGGTCTTGGTTTACTTAAAGCATCTATCTCTCCGAGCGATACGGTTGAAATGGCTTTTGACAAGAAAAATGTGTTTTTTAGTTTCGATCAAACGACTATTGTCTGTCGCTTAATAGATGCCAAGTATCCAGATTACAATGCGGTTATTCCTTTAGAGAATCCTAATGTGCTACGTCTACCGCGAACAGATTTCATGAACTCACTAAAGAGAATCAATATCTTTGCAAATAAGACAACAAATCAAGCAATACTCAACCTTTCGGAAGGATCTTTGACTTTATCTTCGCAGGACTTGGACTTCAGTAATGAAGCGACAGAGCAGATGAGTTGTGAGTATAGCGGTGATACAATTTCAATTGGATTCAATGCAAAGTTTCTTTCTGAGATGCTCAATGTGATGGATAATAAGGAGATTGAATTACACATGAGTACTCCTAATCGCGCTGGAATCTTAGTACCTTCTGAACAAGAAGAAGGAGAAGAACTACTTATGCTTGTAATGCCTGTTATGACGAGTCATTAATTCAACGCATGAAAGTTGGACTTTTTTTTGGATCATTTAATCCCGTACATGTCGGTCATATGATTATTGCCAATTACATGGCGCAACATACTGATCTTGATCAGGTATGGATGGTCGTGAGTCCACAAAATCCACTAAAAAAACGAAGAACTTTAGCGAAGGATTACGATAGACTTTATCTGATAGATCAGGCAATTGATGACAATCCAGTATTGAAGTCCAGTAATATCGAATTTTCTTTACCGAAACCTTCATATACGATTGACACACTTACCTACCTAAAGGAGAAGTACCCAGATAAACAGTTTGTATTGATTATGGGAGGAGACAACCTTGGAAGCTTTCACAAGTGGAAGAACTACGAGACAATTCTAAATAATCATGAAATCTACGTCTATAAGCGTCCTACATATGAACTTGGAGAACTAGAATCGCACGAATCTATTTCGCTTTTCGACGCTCCTATGATGGAGATCTCTAGTTCGTACATCCGTAATGAAATTAAGGAAGGTAGATCTATTCGATACCTGGTGCCTGAAAAAGTAGAAGATCACATTCTGGAGGCTGGGGTATATCGCTTTTTAAATAACTGATCATACCGCCGAGAAGTAAGAATTCAACGGCTCGCAGATCGCGTGGATGGGAGAGCACAAAGCAAGTAGACAATATTCTCAAAAAGAACCACCACCGAGGCAAAGGTCTCCTGACCTCTTGCCGTATTCTTTACTAGATCTTTCTGTTTTCTTCTCTGGTCAAATTTGTGACATTAGTACTTTTACTTTTTTTGTCCGTCAAAAAACAAGTAGCAATTACGTCTGGAATGCCTATGGAGTTTTTCTTGAAAGTTAATTTTATACAAGGCAGAAAACACAGACATAGCAGAGCTATGGCGAATGAGGGACTGATCTTGCTTCGCAAGAATTTCGACGATGAAGTCGAAATAGGGAGTGAACAGAAACTTGATGTTTCGGATGGGCAGCTAACGAAGCAGTGAGCTAACTTTATTGTAAACTAGCCGGTGATCTAACATCTCATTGGTACACGACAAAAAAACTCTATCACTAGAAAACTCGTCTCAGTCACTCTACTTTCAATCTAGCATTTTCATCCTTATACTTCCAGCCTTCGAGATTCTCCCCGCTACATCCACGTCCCTGTCCCACCGAATCTCTGTACTGTGCATCTCAAACAGTTCTAGTTCGACTTTTAAAAACAGTCTTCATACAAGAAATAGCGTCAAATTAGCTAATACTCAATATTTCTTATCGATTATTTCAACCAAAAAGATATATGAGCTTATCTTAACGGTATCGGTCTATTGAGCCTTTGCCGCAGAAATAAATCAACCGCCGAGGCAAAAGTCTCCCGACCTCTTGCCGTTTCTCTCTATATCAATCGAATTATAACCTTCCAGAATTCTTCCTTATATCACAAGTACTAACAAACTAATACTATGTCTACTAACTTTTACATATTCTTTTTAACTGCACTTATCCCTATGATCGTTGGAGCTGTTTACTATCATCCTAAAGTAGTCGGTAACGCTTGGATGAAGACGAATGGATTTACGACTGAGTTCATTCAAAAAGGTAATATGCCTCTCATAATGGGGCTCTCGTACGTCTTTGCAGTGATGCTTTCCTTTTTCGTATCTACTTTAGTAATTCACCAAGGAGCTATTATGTCTGTTCTTTATCCTGAAGCAATGGAGTCAGGATCAGCTGCTCAAGCTTATGTTAATGATTTTATGGCAAACTCTGGGGATCGCCATAGAGGATTCTCTCATGGTGCTGTCCATGGAATTATGATTACAGTATTTTTCATTCTACCGATAATTTCGATAAATGCTTTGTTTGAAAGAAGAGGCTGGAAATACATCCTCATCCATGCAGGATACTGGCTGATCTCTATTATGTTGATTGGTGGAATACTTTGCCAGACTTTAAACTATGCTCCACTGAGTTAAGAAAAAATTCTATTTCGAATCATAGAACTCCAACTCATAGTTAAAGCTTGCTGTATTAAATCATTGACAGAGACTACTTAGTAACTTTTTGATTTGTCTTCAGTAATCCAAATAAGACCAGAAGGCTAATTACTAAGCCAAAGAATTCACGAGCATATTCAATGTATGGATCTTCGGCTTTCATGCTTTCCGCAATGCTAGGCATTCCTGCATTAATCCAAGATATGATCTCAGGAACAAGTAGGACGGTATAAATGAAAATACCTAAAATTGAGAGAGATAGTAAAGACATAGGAATCTTGCGAAATGCGGAAACAGAGCAGAGAATTGATATTCCTCCATATATGAAAATCCATAACCACGGATCTATATCATTGTACTGGAAGATTGCAAAAACAGCAAACAGCAATGAAGCTAAAAATTTAAATCTTCTAGCTTTCATCATTACTTTTTGTATCTCTGTTCCGCATAGTCAAATGCTTCCTCTAATATTGCACAAGCTTCTTTCATTTCCTCTTCCGTAATAATCAACGGTGGTGCTAGACGAAAACTCTTATTGTTGAATAGGAAATAATCAATTATGAGTCCATTTTCGATACATCGATTAACTACATGCTTCAGATACTTGCGCTTTGTTACTTCCACGCCCATCATTAATCCTGATCTTCTGATTTCAGAAATAATTGGATGTTGTTCTAGTCGAGTTTGTAGATAAGACCCCTTGCTTTCTACTAAATCAACCAGCTTTGTTTCTAATAAAGTATCAAGCATAGCATGTGCTGCTGCACAAGAGACGGGGTGTCCCCCAAAAGTTGTAATATGACCAAGTGCTGGATTCTTTGTAATTTTTGACATGATCTCTCCTGAAGATACAATCGCACCTATCGGCATTCCTCCTCCCATCGACTTAGCAATTAGGAGAACATCTGGAACTATATCGTACTTATGGTGAGCAAAAAGAAATCCGGTTCTTCCAAAACCTGTCTGAATCTCATCGAGTACTAAAAGAGCTCCTACTTCCGTACATCTTGCTCGAAGAGATTTTAAATAATCGTTTTGTGGCGGATTAACTCCAGACTCTGCTTGAACTGGTTCAACAATGACGCAAGCTGTTTTTTCTGTTATCCGTGAAAGATCTTGTTCATTATTAAATTCAATATGTCTTATTCCAGGAACGCCAGGTGCGAAACTGCTTGAAAAATCATGATCACTTCGCAGCGCCTCAGCTCCAAAAGTACTTCCATGATAGGCATTTTTGGCTGCTACAATTTCATAGCGACCAGTGTAACGTCTTCCAAGCTTCATTGCTACCTCTACGCATTCCGTCCCAGTCATAACGTAGTAGACTTTACTCAAACTATCATCGAGCTGCTGACTTAATAATGTAGCATATTTCACTTGTGCTTGTTGGATATGTTCACCGTAGACCATTGTATGCATATGGCGAGCAACTTGATCCTGCACCGCGGCTACCACATTCGGATGACAATGTCCCAAGGAACTCACGGAGATCCCTGAATTCATATCGATATAGCGCTTTCCGTCTTTATCGTATATGTACATACCTGAAGCTTTGTCAATTTCAAGCATGAGTGGTAGCTCGCTGGTTTGAGCAACATGTGAAAGAAATAATTGTCGTAGGCTCGGCATTAATTTAATCGATAAAATTCAGCTGCACTGTTGTTATTAAAGACTGCGATCACAGTTTCGTTTCCAGACTTAAGAGTGTGAACCTCTCTGACATCTTGAAATGCATTGAAACCAGATTCTTGCATATTCTTGTAATCCCATTGATTCTCTCCTTGAGACATAGCTACAACACCGGTACCCGCATCACTACGAGTTGTCTCAACTTCTCTATTGTAGTAATTACCGGCTGCAACAAAGTCTTTCTTTCCATCCTTGTTAAGATCCACTACTGCAAATCCCTGAATTGGCGCAATCTGAGCCTTTGTGCTAAAAGGATGCGCATTGAATTTACCTTCTCCGTTGTTCTCAAAATATGTAGATTGAAATGTGAAAACCTCCGACTTCACTGTATTTCCATCTACCTTGTCTTTCAATACATCTTCAATTGTAGCTAATCCAAACTCATTATATGTTTCAAATTCTTTCTTTACAAACGGCATCTGTTCGCTCGAACATTGACGACCGCGTACTGGATAGTATTTTCCATCTTTTGCATGGTATCCCAAATAGACATCGTTACTTCCATTTTGATCAAAATCATCAACATATAACCTAAATGGATTCTCTTCTGATGCTTTGAACTTAAGATTTAATCCAAGATTTCCTGCTAAGATATCCATATCTCCATCTCCATCCATATCTTCTATCTTCATCTTATTCCACCAACCATTCGTCTTTTCAAGCTGTGCATTTTCCGTAGCTTCTGTCCATTGTCCTTCCACCCTCTCCCAAAGTTGAATTGGGTTCCATTCTCCAGATGTTACTAATTCCATATCAGAATCTTGATCCACATTTGTGAAATGAGCATCTGATATCATACCGATCTCAAGCTCTTGATCAATTCCGAATCTACCCTTATCATTCTTTAGGAAGAAGCTTTTTGGAGTGTATCCGTATTTTCCAGGAACCTGCCGACCTCCAACAAACAAATCTATATCACCGTCACCGTCGTAGTCACCCGCGGCTACAGCCCCGTTACTTTCAGTCATAGTCGCTAGGCCTGTTTTCTCGAAAGTTCCTTTGTTATTGATATAAAGTCGATCTTGATACATGACATTTCCCCGCTCAAACTCATTTCCACCAGAAGCTACATAGAGGTCCATGTCCTGGTCTCCATCAGCATCAAAAAACACTGCAGCTCCATCTTCATAGCCTTTATCCTGCTCAAAAGCAGCTTGACTGCTCATTGTGAACTTACCAGTCGAAGTGCCTAGATATATCTCTCCGGATTCTCCCATTGAACCTCCAACATAAAAATCATCATTTCCATCTTGGTTTACATCTGCCACTGTTACAATAGGGCCTAGCGTTGACATCTTATGAGGAAGTAGTACTTCCCGTTCATAGTCATCGAATGCATTCTCTGCATGTTTCACCTCGATTCCAGCATTATAAGCCGTCAATAAGGTTGCGCCACCTTTTTTACTGTAACTACCTTGAGCGTCACTATAATTAATCTTGTGCGTTTTGTTCGCCGCTAGATTCTCGTAAGTTGCCATCTTCTTATCAGGCCATACAACTTCTAATTTTGTGATTGTATTACTACTTCCTAGACCCACATGAATTACCGATTGATTCGATGACATGTACCCTCGGTATGGATTTAACTGTATAGCTTGGGAATACTCGCCATAAAACAACTTAACTTGAGCCCCATATCCTTTTTGGTTACCAGCAGGCCCTTTGAATTCCAACATTGCATAATTATTAAGAGCTTCTTCATTGGCCATATTCTGATAGAAAAAGCAAGGCATGTTAGAATTATTAATCACAATGTCTAAATCACCATCATTATCGAAATCAGCATACGCTGCTCCGCTAGACCATGAAGGTTCATTAAAATTCCAGGCTTCACTTACGTTAATGAATGTCATGTCACCATTATTCTTATAAAAATAGTTAGGCAACTTAACGGAGGGCGCCCTTTCGGTGATGACCATCGGATCAAAAGGGGTAGTTGCTAAGTTCTTCTCTACTTGTTCTTTCTTACGATCTTCAAAGTATTGCGTTCTCCAAATTTCATAATCCTTATTTCGTACTTCTTTAAAGACTCCATTTGTTACGAACAAATCTTGAAATCCATCTTGGTCTAGATCCATGAATAGCGGCGCCCAACTCCAATCAGTATTAGAAATCCCACTCATTTGAGCGATTTCACTAAACATACCATTGCCATTATTAAGCTGCAAAGAATTGAACATGTATTGATGGTGGTAACCAGCATTAGCTAGTTTCCAGAATCGCTCAGGATTCATCCCACTCATGTTTGTTTTTTGACGAAAATTATCTTCGGCAACCATATCAACTGTAAAAATATCTAGCATTCCGTCATTATTCACATCGGCAACATCCGTTCCCATAGCAAAATTACTAATGTGGCGAAAAGCTTCATTTGCTCGATTTACGAAAGTACCTTTGCCATCATTTGTATACAGGTAATCTGGCTCTGCATAATCCGATGCAATATGTAAATCTATATCACCATCTTGATCGTAATCAACTGGATTAACTGAAAGCGTATAGTTGTAGTTTGTTACCCCAGCTTGGTCAGTAACATTTATGAATTTACCACCATCATTACGATACAAATTATCAGAAAAACGATAAGCAATTTTATTTTTTAATTTTTGCTTGTTGAAAATATCATTTGGAGGCTGATTACCGACATACAAGTCTAGGTCATTATCACCGTCCATGTCGAAAAAAGTCGCACAAGTAGAATATCCGGGATCATCTATGCCATAACTTGCAGCTGACTCAACGAAAGTTCCATTCTTTTGATTTACATACAATTTGTTACGTAATTTATCTTCCTCATTGTACAGAAACCGGTTCACATAAATATCGTCGTATCCATCATCATTGATATCCACTACAGAGATTCCAGAACTGTAATATACTCCAGAAGTGATTCCCGCTGACTCGGTAATATCTTCAAACTTAAGGTTGCCCTTGTTGAGATATAACCGATCTTTTCCTTCTGAAGAGGCAAAATAAATATCTTGCAATCCATCGTTGTTTACGTCCAAAACACCTACTCCTGTTCCTTGAAGGAAGCCGTCATATGTGAAAGTGTTGAACGTTTCGTTCTCGTTGATTTGATTAACAAAATCAAGATTTGTACGACTTTCATCTAGTTGTTCAAGTAAAGGCATATTGGCAGTATCACTGCGTAACACACGCTCTTTCTCTGGCTGACACGATAAGATTAGAAGACAGGTTAAAGCAAACAAATAAATTTTTGTGTATTTCATTATGCTCTTTTAGTTGTTACAAGAGCACAAAAGTACGATTTTCTCAGCTTTTGAAGAAGTTTCTATTTTTGCTAAGAGCCCAACATTAGCGAATGACTTTACCTGTCTGTGTGTAATTGAATTCTTCCTTAGACATCCATTTTCTCGGCATTTCATACTTATGTAAAATCGCTAACATTTGAGAATTCCAATTTGAAATAGTGTCCTGATCTGGAAGTTCTCCTTCTAAAACTATGACAACCTCCTCACCCAAAACTTTTTCCTTTTGACTAGAAATATAAAAGGGCTGCGAAATGATACTTTCAATCTTTCCTTCAATCAACTCGGGAAATACTTTCACTCCGCCAGTATTGATCACATGGTCAATTCTACCAAGCCAGCTAAAAGTATATTCGTCTAGTAAAGCTACTACATCATTTGTAGTAAGCTCAGACAGCCCAAGGTGTGGAGCATTAATTACCAAACAATCTCTATCGTCCAAGTTAAAACTAACACCGTCAACTGCCTCATAGATGTTCCTTGCTTCTTTTCCATTCAAACGTCGTAGTGCGACATGGGACATCGTCTCAGTCATCCCGTAACCAATGAATATCGGAGTTCTGACGGAGTTTATTTTATCTTCAAGTGCTTTGTTTATAGGGCTTCCGCCCAAAAGTAATTTTTCAACTTGATTGAGCTTAGTTTCATCACCCAGTTCAAAAGATCTAGCTAATTGATGTGGTGTCATCACCATAAAATCAATATTTCGATCTAAGAAGGCAAGGGGATTTCCGCTAGGTGGAATACAGATTAGATCAGCCTTCCATTCTAAAGCTCGAACAATCATCATCTTACCTGCTATAAACTTAGCCGAAAGTGGACTACAAATCACATCATGCTTGTTGTCAGTTTGCTCATGAACCATTTCGATGTCAAATGCCTTTGCTGTAGCTACTGCTGAAGCTTTCATTGCAGACTTTGAAAGTTCAATTTCTTTGGGCTTACCTGTAGATCCAGAAGTATGTGCAATAATAGAATCTGATTCACCCCTCCATTGCTCAAGAAATATCTGAATATCTCTTACATATTCATACCGTTGACCTAGGTCCGAATTATTTCTCAACTCATATTCGCTATAGCTAATTCCTGATATTACGAAGTGGGTATTCATGATCTTAGACTTTGATAATCCCATCCTTTTGACACATCAATAAACAATTCATCTCCTCGAATCACTAAAGGTGACGGAATATTATTCTCATAGAGAGAACCAGTACCCAAACCTTGAAACATCCCAGGCTTTTGGTGATAATAGCTATACTTTGCAATAGAATATAATGCAACATTGGATTCAAGTGCAGAAGTAATCCAATACCCTATACCGCGCTCCTCACATAGCTTTATCCATGAATCACAAGCATCAAAACCTCCCACTAAACTCGGTTTTAACACAATATAAGGTACTTCCAATGCATCTAGTAGTTTTGCACGTTGTTCATTCGTCTTATAATGAAAAAGCTCTTCATCAAGCGCGATCTTAACAGCTCCATGACGAACCAATGTCTTCATATCATTGTGATTACCCACTTCAACAGGCTGTTCAATAGAATGCACTCCTATCTTAGCTAGCGTATCAAACTTTCGCAAAGTTTCTTTCGATCCATCCCAAGCTCCGTTTGCATCAACTCTAATGACAAGATCTTTACCTCCTAAGGTTCGCATTTCTTCTAAAAGTGCTTTTTCTTCCTTCCAGTCAATGGCTCCCACCTTCATCTTTATACATCTAAATCCTTGTTCAACTTTTCGAACAATTTGCTCACGCATGAAAGTTGGTTCACCCATCCAAATAAGCCCATTTATTGGAATTCCCACCTTTCCTTCAGTAAAAAGATTTCCATCTTTGGTCTCAGAAGTATTTGCCTTTTGAGCTTGACTCAATATTTCTAACCCGCAGCGAATCGAAGGCCAATCATCTAGATTGATCAAGTGCTCTTCATTACGAACTATAGCTTTACAGACACGATCCAACTGTTTTTCGTAGCCTGGCTTATCGTCTATAGACAGGCCTTTCAACAGTCCACATTCTCCATAATGCGTTGCCCCATCAAAATCTGTGCAGTCAATAAAATAGCTTAGTTTTTCATATAGTATTCCTCTTGATGTACCAGCAGGCCTGTAGAAGAATAAAGTGTAAGGAAAAAACCGACAAGACTTAATATTACGCATCCTGCAAAGCTTTGTTAATAGCTAAAAAGTAGTCCTTTAAAACCTGATCATTTGACTCGGTAGGAGTGAAAACCTCAAGTATCTCAGCCTGCTCACCATCTCCGAAAAAGCTAGCTAGAGCTGTTTTTAATTCTGACTCATTGCTAGCCGCACGATATCCAAGGCCATATGTTATAGCGACGTTTTTGGCACGAGTTGAATGACGGGACTCAAAAAATTTCTCAAGTTGATTAGTGCTAGAAGGTCCTTGTATAATTCTGAAAATACCTCCTCCAGCATTATTAACAATTATGATACGTAATTTCGGAGACAAATACTGATGCCATAAACCATTTACATCATAAAAGAAACTAACATCCCCTGTGACCAAGCATGTAAATGCTGTATCATTTAGGTAAGCCGCTCCCGCTGCTGTCGAAGTACATCCATCAATACCAGATGTTCCTCGATTTCCGTGGTAAACTATATCAAATCGTTGAGTTAACAATTGGACATATCTAACAGCTGCGGAGTTGCCCATCTGCAAGAATGTTCCAGCTGGCATTGCTTTCATAACTTCCTTGTACACATAAAAGTCACTAAATGGCAGCTGATTTAGAAAATTTAAATGAGCATTACGTGTTTTATCTTCCAAGACATCCCACTGCTCTCTATATGTGCTTTCCGCAGTCTGAACCTCAGGTACGAACAGTCTAAAGAACCCAAGCGGTGTGTCATCAATCTGCGTCGTGAGTGCATGAAAAGTATCCATCAGGTCTGTTGCCGGATCAACATGCCAATGCTCATCTATATGCATTTTTTTAAGCAATTGCTTTAGTTTCTTGGATATCAAATTCTGCCCGAAAGTGACTAAAATTTCAGGTGTATATGATTTAATCTTGTCATCACTTATTCCTTCAATAATTCTATCAATAGATGGATGAAATTGATCATCAGTTAGATTTCCGTGAGTTTCTGTCAATACAACGACTGAGTCGTCGCTGGCAAGTTTAGAAATTAACTTTTGCAATTGTTCATCCTTCTCTATCGCAGCAATAACTATTAACTTTCGAGAAGCAGCATTCCAAATGTTGGCAAGGCTAGTGATCTCACTTTCAGCCACACGGTGCAAAAACTCCACTTTACGCACAACACGCGGCAAAGACACTGGTTCTTCTATCGTATCATAAAGTGGCTCGTAAAGGGGGACATTCAAATGAACTGGCCCCGGTATCGTTCCTTTTGCATACAACAAAACTTCATTTATCAACCTTGCAGCGTACTCTTGCTTACTCTGATCTGAAGGAAGCGAATGAGCTTTTAAAATGTAATTCTGAAACACATTCTCTTGTCTGATCGATTGTCCGATACCTTGGTCAATCCACTCTTCAGGTCTATCACTCGTGATCGCCAATATCGGAATCCTTTGATAGTAAGCTTCAGCAAGTGCTGGACCATAGTTCAAAGCTGCTGTTCCACTTGTACAACAAATTGCAGTAACGGTATTTGTATATTGAGCTAAACCAAGTGCAAAAAAAGCTGCCGCTCGCTCATCTGGAATAATATAAGTTTGAAATCTTGGGTCTTCGTCAAATGAGATAGTGAAAGGAGCATTGCGACTTCCTGGTGAAATAATTACATGTCTAACACCGTGTTCGTAGCAAAGGTGAACGAGATGCGAGACGATAGGATTTTTGGAAATCATAGCTTTGTTTCTAGTCTAATAGCAAGATTAGCAACTTATTAACAATATGTGGGCAAAAAAGATGAGGAATAGCTATTCATTTTGTGGTACTTTTGCGCAAAAATAACATTATGTCTTCAATCCTCGTCACAGGCGGATGTGGTTTCATCGGAAGTCACACAATTGTAGATTTGATTCAGCAAGGATATCACTGTATTAGTGTAGATAATTACCTAAATAGTGATCCTACCGTTCTGGACCAAATACATGAGATTACGGGTGTGAAAGTCCGCAACTATGCTGAAGATCTAACTGACGAAACAGCTTTGGACGCTATTTTTAAGTCCAATGACATAGAAGGTATCGTTCATTTTGCGGCTTTAAAAGCTGTAGGTGAGTCTGTAGAGAAACCACTTTTGTACTACAAGAATAATATAGGTGGCATGCTCAGTTTGATGCAGGCTGCAGTCAAACACAAGGTCAAACACCTATTGTTTTCATCATCTTGTACAGTTTATGGTGATAGCAAGGAGCTTCCTGTTACTGAAAATGCTCCAATTCAAAAAGCTTCTTCTCCCTACGGATATTCCAAACAAGTATGCGAAAGGATTATAGAAGATGTGATCATAGGACAAGAAATGAATGCTGCTCACTTACGCTACTTTAATCCAGCTGGAGCTCACGAATCACTTCTCTTGGGCGAAAGCCCGATTAACCCACCATTGAACTTGATTCCTATAATTACAGAAGTCGGTGTAGGTAAGAGAGAAAAACTGGTCGTTTTTGGTGAAGACTATCCGACGAGAGATGGTTCATGTATACGAGATTACATTCATGTAATGGATTTAGCTGATGCGCATACTAAAGCGCTTAAACACTTGATGCAAGGAAACGTTAATAATGGCAAGGTTGAAGTTTTCAATTTAGGTACCGGTAAAGGTACGACGGTCTTGGAGGCAATAAAGGCCTATGAGAATGTCAGCGGTAAAAAACTGCCTGTCGAAATATCAGAACGAAGATCAGGCGATATCCCTGCTATTTTCGCTGATTTTAAGAAAGCAAAATCAACTTTGGGTTGGAACCCCAAAAGAACAATTACTGATATTATGGATTCTGCTTGGAGGTGGGAACAAAAAAGATCCCTTCATTAAAAATGTGATTGACAAAAGAACAAAACTACATGTCTATAAATAAGTACTTTCTTAAGCTTTTCCTTTGCCTAGTTCCCGTTTTGGCGTGGTCTAAGCACGTGGAACCTGGTGAAGAGGATGGAAAGGAACTCCTAGCGGTAAGGATAGACGAAAAAGTAGTGATTGACGGTGCTATTGATCCATTATTTGAACTATCCACTTTTAAGGCTGACCAGTTTACTACTTTAGAACCTGTTCCCGGATTACCTTCTGCTTACAAAACGGAGGTTTCTGTTCTTTATAATGATCAAGCTATCTTCATTGCTGCAAAAATGTATGATGATGATCCTGACAATATCATAAGAGATCTCTCTCCTCGAGACCGAGTGGTAAATAGTGATTTTTTTGGAGTTACATTTGATCCCTATAAAGCAGGTCTTAC
This sequence comes from Saprospiraceae bacterium, assembly GCA_965658745.1. Classification (GTDB taxonomy): domain Bacteria; phylum Bacteroidota; class Bacteroidia; order Chitinophagales; family Saprospiraceae; genus JAHDFB01. The sequence continues at coordinate 395,118 of CBFHTK010000003.1, forward strand.
CGGTCTAACTTTCAGGGTTACATCCGCAGGAGTTCAAATAGATGCAAAAACCACGGAATCTGGTGACGATACATCTTGGAATGACGTATGGAAAAGTGCCGTAGCTATCGATGACGACGGATGGTCTGTTGAGATGGAAATACCATATTCCGCTCTAAGGTTTCCCACAGGAGAAGCTAATGACTGGAATATTCAATTTATCCGATCTGTCAGAAGCACCAGAGAAGAATCCTATTGGAACCCTATCGACCCTGCTGTTGATGGATTTTTGACTCAGATGGGAACACTCAAGGATATTCGAGAAATCGATGCTCCACTACGACTATCAGTAACTCCATATGCAGCTGCACAACTGAACACAATGCCCAATTCTTCTGGTAATGTGGAATCTAATACGAATTTCTCAGGTGGCTTAGATCTAAAGTACGGTATCAATGAGGCCTTTACTTTGGATATGATACTTATTCCCGATTTTTCTCAAGTCCGCTCCGATATTCAAGTTTTAAACTTGAGTCCTTTTGAAGTGCGGTTCGATGAAAACAGACCATTCTTTACAGAAGGTGTTGAGCTCTTTAGCACTGCTAATCTTTTCTACTCTCGGCGAATCGGTGGACGTGCTCTATTGGGTGGCGAGATAGCATCTAGAGGTGATTTTGATTCATGGGAATCGTTACCAAATAATAATCTCGTTAATTCAACGAAGATCTCAGGCAGAACTAATAGTAATATCGGTGTAGGGTTTTTCAATGCTGTTGAGGCTACGACATACGCAACGTATGTCGATACTGCCGGTCAAATTCAACGTACACTTGCAAATCCACTGACAAACTATAATGTCTCAGTGGTCGAAAAGGCGTTACCAAATAATTCAAAATTTAGTGTTGTCAATACCAATGTTTCTAGAAGAGGATCCTTTTACGACGCTAATGTTACAGGAGCAGAATGGAATTTGAGGAACAAGAGTCAAAAATTTGATCTCCGTGGAAAATATGCCTTATCACAAAAATATCAAGAAGAGGGTACCGACCTTGGCTACGTTGCTAGTGTAAATGCGGGAAAGATTCAAGGTCAGTGGACCTATCGCGGTTCTGCTTATATAGAGAGTGCGAACTATGATATCAACGATCTAGGGTTTTTACGTAGTCCTAACGAAATGAATTTTCGAGGTCAGCTAAACTTCACTAAGTTTAAACCCAAACAAGAAAAGGTTGCCAACTATCGCTTTAGGAATAGCATATTGCATAGTAGTTTGTATAGTCCAAATGTGTTTTCATATCTCAACACTGAATCCAGTTTTACAGTCAGATTGAAAACATTTGATGCCTTTGGATTAACTGTTGAAACTAACCCACTAGGCTATAATGATTACTTTGAACCAAGAACAGCCGACTTTTCAAAATTTCTGCGTTACGAGCCAAGTGGTTCCATCGGTGGATTTATATCAAGTGATTACCGAAAACCTGTTGCAATAGACGTGAGATTCACGTATTTTAAATATGCTGCTGCGGGTAGAGATATCTCAAGAATCTACGTTGCTCCTCGGTTTCGATTGAATTCAAAGATTTTTATCGTTCCTAGTTTTGATGTTGATATTTTGAAGCGAGATATGGGTTTTGTGCGCTACCAAGGTGTTGAAGGATTAAATCCAGAAGTTGATATTATGATTGGTACAAGAGACATTACAAGTTATACCAACACGATTAATGCTCAGTATAATATGACCAACAAAATGTCTCTAAACTGGGAAATCAGCCACTATTTTTCAACAGTACAATATGAGAAATTTGGTATTTTGCAGGACGACGGAAGTAGAATTGACAATGCCTATACCGGTTTAAATGAAGAAGGTGATGCTATTCACGATACGAATTATAATTTCTTCACTATGAACGGTGTATTTATTTGGCGATTCTCTTCAGGAAGTGATCTTATCGTTTCGTACAAAACCAACTTTACAACATTGACTGAAAGTCGTGATTATTTCCAGAACGTAGCAGCATTAGGCGATTTCTACCAATTTAGTGGTCTCAATGTGAAAGCATTATACTTCTTAGATGTGAATAGACTAGTCAAGGGTCAGGGAAGTTAATTCCAAACTATATTTTTATAGTTCAATTCAGCAATTAGCAATTTTAGGCTTCCTGTAAATCGATCTTCACTTGCTTGAAGCACTCCTCTACATTTGCGAAAAGGTTATTCTCTGAAATTAACTCTGGAATAATTCCGATTCCTTCCATCATTTCCAATGGCTGCTCTTGTAATCCAACGATGAAAACTTTAGTAC
>CBFHTK010000003.1:397496-459195 GCA_965658745.1 Saprospiraceae bacterium
ATACCACGCTCGCCCAAGTCGAAAATTGAATCCTCCAATGCGTAAAGTCCCGATTGGTCGATGTAAGGTACTCGATCCATTCTAATAATCAGTGCACTTACTGAGTTCTCTAACGCGGTTATCCCATCTTTGAATGAAGAAGTAAAACCAAAGAAAAGCGGGCCATATAAATGCTTGATAATGACTTTATCCTTGTACTTCTCATAAAACTCAGTCTCATCTTGCCATGGTTTAAGGCCATCAAACTCTGAAACACTATCTACATCCAATCCCTTTTCAGCAAGATCAGCTGATTTCTTCATAAATAAAAGCGCAGCAAGTGTCACTCCGATTCCCACAGCTTGTATCAAGCTTCCAAAAGTAGTAATCGCTAGCACAATTAGTAATACGATCAAATCGGCTCTCGGTACAGTAAGTAGATGTTTGAGTCCCTTAAAATCTATAATCTTGAAGCCGATAGGAATCAACAAACCTGCTAAAACAGAAAGAGGTATATGTGCAGCTAAGCTTCCTAATCCAAGTAGCACCAAGAGAAGAAACAGACCATGCAGAATGCCCGAAAGTCGAGTTCGCCCACCTGCATTTATATTAACAACAGTACCTTTAGTTGCTCCCGCACCAGGTATTCCTCCTATAACCGCAGCAAGCATATTTCCTATTCCTTGACCAATCAATTCTCTGTTGCTATTATGCTTTGTTTTCGTCATATTATCAGCAATGACGGATGTCAAAAGGGAGTCTATGCTTCCCAATACCGCTAAGACGACCGCATATTCGAGAATAAATGAGATTGAAGCCAGATCCACATTTAGCATTTGACTAACCTGCAAACTAGGAAGACCGGAAGGAATCTCTCCGATCACTGGTGCATTCATGTTTCCAAAATAGGAAACTAGAGTAGCTACCAATAAAGCTACAAGAGCACTAGGTATTGCTTTAGTGATTTTTGGAAAAACATAATACACAACAACTGTAATTGCACCTAGTATTACCGCGTGCAAATTGAATTCACTGAATAGTCGTGGTAGATCTTGCATTACTGCAATGGTTGACTTAGGTGATACTAAACCTGCAAAAGGAAAAAGCTGTAGAATAATAATAATAAGGCCCACACCACTCATGAAACCCGAAACAACTGGATATGGGAAATATCGAACGTAACTTGCGATATTGAGAAATCCAAAAATCATCTGTAACAGACCTCCCAGAAAAAAGGACAGAAGGATAATACCCATGCCAGCTTCTAAGCTTCCTGTTAAAGCAATCGCTCCACTTACCAAAGCTGCAGAAACTACAGTCATTGGTCCAGTAGGACCACTTGCTTGTGTTGCCGTTCCACCAAATAACGCGGCAAAAATACTAACTGCAATTGCCCCATAAAGTCCGGCTGTTGCGCCAAGACCCGATTGTACTCCGAATGCAAGTGCTAAAGGTAAGGCTACAATACCAGCTACCAGTCCACCAGTAATATCACCTTTAAGATATTTTGTGTCGTATATTCTCTTCATCAATTAGTTGGTTATCTTTTTAATGTACATATAAAACAAAGCTAAGTCTTGATGTGCAGCTGCGTCCTACTATCCGTTCCTAAATACTTTATTACTAAAGGTATAATTTTAGTTCCATATTCACTCTAGAGGTAAGGCTACAGATAAGCACATCTAAAGATAAACACCAAGTAATCACCTAGTTCATCAGAATCAAAAATAATAAGCAGTAAACTCAAGTTCAACTATTTCTTTAAAGCAATTAAGAACTTTAGATAGACTTGGGTTATTTTTGATAAATGGAACAGAAATACAAATCCAACTATAAAGAGAAAATAGATGAGCTAATTTCATCAAATCCCGACCAGAAAAAGTACCAAGAAATCTGTTGTCCAAAATGCAATGAAGGCATCCTAGCAGAAGATCTCAATATTCACGATAGTATTGCAAAATGTGGATCATGCAATATCGTTTTTTCATTTGCGGATCAAGTAGAGCAAGCATTCGCTTCGGTGAAAACTGAAATAATTGGGAAACCGAAAGGGTTTGATGTTTTTGAAAGTCCAGAATTTTCTGAAATTTCACTAAGACAACCTCCTCAACTTCTTTTCATTTTACTTCTTAGTTTTTTACCATTCTTTATAATTATATCCATGGTTAATTACTTCAAGCATGGATACGCTGGAGCTTACTATCCAATGATGATTTTGATAAGCCTTTTTCTTTTTAGCATATTTAGATTGGTCAGACGAAAGGACCAAAGAATATTTATCACAATAGATTCGGGTAAGTTTACGCGAGAATATCGACCTCATAATCTTAATCGTGCCCTCAAGTTGGACACGAACCAGATTCAGCAAATCTATGTTTCAAAAACAGATTCTGGCATTTCGCTAAAAGCTATTGTAAACGAAGAAGATGGTCAGAAACATATTAAGATAATTTCCAGATTGGAAAACCTCATTCACGCCAAATATTTGGAGCAAGAGCTCGAAAAAATACTAAAGATTAAGAATAAAGCTGTTCCCGGAGAACAACGATAAAAAGTCACAGCATCATTTCTTTTGAGATACTTTGCCTAACCAGGCCAATACCAAAACACGTAGTGATGGAACAGCTTTTCCTACCGCGTCTATAACATCATCGAGTGATGTCTCTGTCAATGTTTCAATAGGATAACAAACATTTGAAACTACTGAGATCGCGGTTACACTCATGCCTAAATGCTTGGCAGCAATTACCTCTGGTACGGTTGACATACCAACTAGGTCAGCTCCCATACGATGTACCATTTCATACTCAGCTGGAGTTTCGAGAGATGGCCCTTGCAAAGCCAAATAAACACCTTGGTGAAAACGTATGTTATTTTCTTGAGCTACATCATTCAAATATGCCAAGTGTTCCATATTGTAGGTTCTCAGCATATCGGGAAACCTAGGTCCCCAGCGATCTTCATTGAATCCTCTCAAAGTATGACCGGGTTGCATGTTGATATGATCCCTTATTCCAACTATATCGCTTGCTTGATACTCGCTATTAACACTACCAGCTGCATTAGTAAACAATGCATTCTCTATGCCAAGAGCATGCAATACCCTGATCTGAAAAGCAATTTCTGAAGCGTCATAACCTTCGTAATAATGGAATCTTCCTGCACAGATTATCACATGAAGGTCGGAAACTTGACATACATACATAATCCCTGAATGTGAACGCACTGTGCTCCTAGGGAAATGAGGAATATCTCCATAGGGTATCTCCATAGTAACCTCCATATCCTTCCATATCTCACCCAAACCTGTGCCAGTTATGATTGTTGCGTCTATAACCAACGATCCCAAACGCTGAGAAAGATAGTATCGGGCTGCCTCTACTTTTTCAAATTGATTATTCATGCTTACTTAGCTATTATATTCAAAAAGCCACTCTAAAATTGCTAGAGTGGCTCAATATTCTTTGCTTTCAGGGCTTTCGCCCAAAATACTTACCAAATCTTCTAGCTGGGATCTTGTTTTGCAAACGCCTGCCGCATTAAGTCGGTAGTCCTTGCTGAAACATTCTGTCGAATATTTAACTCTTCCTTTTCAATTCTATCAAAAATCGCTGCTAAAGCTTTCGTTGTAATATAATCTTCCAATTTTGGATTGAGCTTTTTCACAAATGGAATTGAATTATACTTTGAAACGATATCTGTCCAGTAATCAAGCGCTTTAAACTTATTCAAAGAGTTGACTATAACTGGCTCAAATTCTCCGTACAATGGCTTATAAGTGGTTCTGTTCAAATAAGAAGTTGCTGCATTTTTTGCACCCATCAAGATGTTCATTGCGTCACTGATTGTCATAGAACTTACTGCATTAACAAAAATAGGAGTTGCCTTCTTCATCGCATCTTCAGCACTTCTATTGATCTTCTCAATAATGATGGATTCCACATCTGCAAATCCTGGGATGATCTTTAGCTTTTCAACAACTTGGGCCGCCTCGTCAGGAAGAGGAATCTTATAGGCGGTTTTTAGAAAACCATCCTCTTTAGAAAGATACTGAACTCCAGTTTTCACACCTTTATTCAAAGCTTGTTTTAATGCTTGTGCAATCTGATCATTGCTCATCACTGCCTGAGTACTGGCTTCAAGGAATTTTGCTAAAGTTGCTTGGTCACAAGAAACTAATGAAATACTCCAAAGGAGCGTCAAAATCATAAAAATCTTCTTCATCTTAATCGTTACTTTTTATTGATAACTGAATTATAATGTAAAAGTGTATTAATTTATTCCTAAAAGAGTTAATTCTTTTTAAAGATAGTGGAAATCGTCCAAAATTTTCAGGCAGTAAATATCTTATGAACAAGTCTAGGAAGCCTCTTCGTTATTAAAAGGTAAAGCACTATTGCATTGAAGCAATATCCACCATATCACTAATCAGTTATAATATACTAATTTTGTGCTTTCAAACTAGCTAAGATATGACATTTGATTCCATCAAACCATTCGAAGATTCTGAGGTAAATCAAGCTCTAAGGAAGCAGGCAAATCACCCGTTCATGCAAGCTCTCATGGACTACGCCTTTCCCACGCAAGATACATTCTTTCATGAAAAACGAATTTCAGATTGCAACTCTATCTATGATTTTCAGGGAACCATAATATATCCCGCCTTACTAAGAGTTCTTGATGAAACGACTTCGGGTCTATCAACTAGTGGGTTCGATGAGCTCGATCCAAGCAAGCCTTACCTGTATATTTCTAATCACAGAGATATAGTACTAGATACCAGTTTAACAAATATGGTGCTTTTCGAAAAAGGTATGAATATGACATCTTCAGCAATTGGAGATAATCTGGTTCAAGACCCTTTTCTATTGACCTTTTCAAAACTAAATAGAAACTTTCTAGTTCATAGAAACCTATCTCCAAGAGAGCTGCTTATGAGCAGTAAAAATATTTCTTCCTATATCTCACATCTACTGCATAAAAATCATCGTTCGGTTTGGCTGGCACAACGCGAGGGGCGCACCAAAGACGGCAATGACCAGACGCAGCAAGGAATTATCAAAATGCTTACTTTGGCTAAGCCCAAAGATCAATCCCTTGTCGAATACCTTCGAACATTAAACATTGTCCCGCTAAGCATTTCATATGAATTGGATCCCACTGACTATTTGAAAATGCCAGAGCTTTTAGCCACATATAGAAACGAAGAGTACGTCAAGACAAAAAATGAAGATTTTAATAATATTATGACTGGCGTTTTGGGAAAGAAACGAAGAATTCACATTTCGGCGACCAAAGTACTAAGCGAAGAACTTGATGAACTTGCCAAAGAAGAAATTTCTGATAAACAGTACTTGAAATCTATCACGTCACACATAAGCAATCAGATTCATCAATCCTACATGCTGTGGCCAACCAACTACATGGCTCACGATATACTTTTTGGAGTGAAAGACTTCAGCGACAAGTATACAGTCGAAGATTTGGCAAAATTTGAAGACAGAGTACTTCGCAAAACAGGTGGAGAGGATCCACTTATTATGAAGAGTTTCCTGGCAATGTATGCATATCCCGTTCTCAATAAATTTGACTATGAGGAACGTAAAGTAATTCTTTCTGAAGAACTTCAACCGATCAGTCAGTAATCTGAATACCCCCCCTTAGGTCAGAGGTGTTTCTGCGGTGAGACATAAAAGTTACAATTTGTAGAAATACTATTTCAGGACAAGACAACATTAAATAAAAAAGAGAAAGTTCTACGTATAGACTTCCTCTTTCTTTAATTGACGTACTAATAAATTAGTACAATTTCCCTTTCAAGATATTTCTGGAAATCACCATTCGCTGGATCTCACTAGTTCCTTCATAAATCTGAGTGATCTTAGCATCACGCATAAGTCTTTCAACATGGTATTCTTTTACAAATCCATATCCGCCATGTACTTGCACAGCTTCTACTGTATGTTTCATTGCAACTTCTGAAGCAAAAAGCTTCGCCATACTACTAGCTGTTGAATAATCTTCTCCCAGATCCTTCAATCGTGCAGCCTTGTGAACTAACAATCTTGCTGCTTCTATCTGAGTCGACATATCCGCAAGTTTGAATGCAATTGCTTGATGTTGAGCAATTGGCTTACCGAATGCTTCACGCTCTTTTGCGTAAGCTACTGCCAGTTCATAAGCTCCTGCAGCGATTCCTAAAGCTTGTGCCGCGATACCAATTCTTCCTCCAGTTAATGTCTTCATGGCAAATTTAAATCCAAAGCCATCTTCACCAATTCTGTTTTCTTTTGGTACTTTCACATCATTGTACATAATCGTATGTGTATCTGATGATCGAATACCCAGTTTATCCTCCTTCGCACCGACAACAACACCTTCCCAATCAGCTTCTACAATAAATGCATTGATACCTTTGTGTCCTTTCTCACGGTCCGTCTGCGCAATAACAAGGTGAATGTTACTTGAACCCCCGTTTGTGATCCAATTTTTTGTTCCATTTAACAGATAGTAGTCACCTTTATCCTCAGCTGTTGTCCGTTGAGATGTTGCATCACTTCCTGCCTCAGGTTCGCTCAGGCAAAAAGCTCCGATATCTTCACCTGCAGCCAATCGAGGTAGATACTTTTCTTTTTGGGCGTCAGACCCATAAGTTTCCAGACCCCAGCAGACAAGTGAATTATTCACTGACATTATAACAGAACAAGAGTTATCAATCTTCGAAATCTCTTCGATCGCAATGACATACGAAAGTGTGTCCATTCCGCCACCTCCATACTTTTCGCCGACCATCATCCCCATAAATCCAAGTTCGGACATACTCTTCACTTCCTCAGTGGGATACTTCATGTCTCTATCTCTATCGATAACGCCAGGCTTTAATTGCATCTGGGCAAAATCTCTAGCTGCTTCTCGCACTGCTTCGTGCTCTTCTGTATAATTGAAATTGATCATATTTTGATTAAGGTTTATTTGCTTTCGTGTAATATTTCCATGACAGTGCGAAACGCAACTGCTTTCTCTCCATACTTCTCCTTGTGACTCTTTTGCAAGTCGGCTGCAAATTCTTTGTGGTAACGCTCAAATGCATCTTGATCAGGAGCTATATACTGTACAGCAAAAGTAACACCTTGTTGATCATCCAGATACATCAGTTGAGTAAATTTAAAGTCTACAAAACATCCTGTATTCATAACATCAAGAATATGACTATTGATCATGTAAGACTTCCAATTATCAACCTCTTGGTGTTCCACCTTTACTGTTACATTGTATAATAGTTTTGCCATCGTATTTGTTTTATGAGTCTAGCTCAAAAGGCCGAACTTATAAATTGGGCCAAGATAAATCACTATTACTACTCTTTCTCCTCTAATTTCAAATCTAAAGACAACTCAGTTAATTGCTCTTTGGCAATCGGTGAAGGAGCGTCAATCATCATATCTCTACCCTGATTGTTCTTTGGAAAAGCAATGAAGTCACGTATACTAGCTTGCCCATTTAATACCGCACATAATCGGTCGAATCCAAATGCAATCCCTCCATGAGGTGGTGCCCCATATTCAAAAGCTCCCATCAAAAAGCCAAACTGAGCTTCGGCTTCTTCTTTTGAAAAACCCAGAAGATCAAAGTTCTTGGACTGTAAAGCTCGGTCATGTATTCTGATAGATCCGCCGCCTATCTCCGAACCATTTATCACTAAATCATAAGCATCAGCTCGAAGACTTTTCATCGTTTCGTGATCGCCATTTAGCATGCGAGCTTCATCTTCTTTTTTCGGTGCAGTAAATGGATGGTGCATTGCGTGAAAACGATTTGAATCTTCGTCCCATTCAAGAAGAGGGAAATCAATCACCCATAATGGTTTAAAATCGCCCGGCTTTATTAAGTCGTGAACTCTTGCCATTTCAAGTCTCAGCTCGTTCAACTGCTTACGCGTTTTTTCTTCTTCACCAGAAAGAATAAACACAATGTCTCCATCTTCAGCTCCAAAAGCATCCTTCCATCCAGCGATTTGCTCATCTGTATAGAACTTGCCAATACTGCTCTTTATCGTTTTATCTGCATTATACTTCACATACACTAGACCCTTGGCACCAATCTGAGGTCGTTGCATCCATTCTGTCAATTTCTTGATATCCTTATTACTGTAGGAATCAGCTTTTCCTTTCACACAAATCCCAACTACAAGCTCTGCATCATCAAAAACTGAAAATCCATGACCTTTGGCATGCTCATTCAATGAGACGAATTCCATGTCGAATCGTAAATCTGGCTTATCGGAACCGTATCTTTCCATCGCCTCATCGTATGACATCCTCGGAAAATCGGGTAAGTCTACATTGAGCGTTGTTTTAAAAAGGTGCTTAGTCAAGCCTTCAAAAGTCTCCAAAATATCATCTCTTGTAACAAATGACATTTCACAGTCTATCTGAGTAAACTCAGGTTGACGATCAGCTCTTAAGTCTTCATCTCGGAAACACTTTACGATTTGAAAGTATCTATCCATCCCAGCCACCATCAGAATTTGCTTGAAAGTCTGTGGAGATTGCGGCAATGCATAAAATTGCCCTTCATTCATTCGACTTGGCACGACAAAGTCTCGAGCTCCCTCTGGTGTACTCTTAATCAAATTAGGTGTTTCTACTTCGATAAAATTATTATCAGAAAGGTACTTTCTAGTTTCTAGGGATAATTTGGATCTGAATATTAAATTCTCTTTTACTGGATTTCTACGAATATCCATATAACGGTACTTCATCCGCAATTCTTCTCCTCCATCTGTCTCATCTTCTATTGTGAATGGAGGCGTTTTGGATGCATTCAATACTTCCAATGTATGTACATCGATTTCCACATCACCTGTTGGTCGGTTTGGATTTTTATTGCTTCGTTCACGAACAATCCCTGTAGCTCGTAACACAAATTCACGACCCAATTTATTAGCTTGTTCAGCTAGGTCTTTTCGTTCTTCTTGATTGAAAACTAGTTGAGTTATTCCATATCGATCTCTAAGATCAATAAAAGTTAATCCTCCAAAATTTCTACTAGCTTGTAACCAGCCACTCAATGTAACTTCTTGTCCTACGTGTTCTATACGAAGCGCTCCACAGTCATGCGATCGATACATATGATTTTATTCTTTGCGTGTTGAAAAATTAGCTGCTCAGTTTATCTGTACAACTAGGCGCAAAAATAAGAAAACAATGGCTTATACTATAGGTCGATTTGTGCTATGAATCATAAATTATGATGAACACTTTCCATCATCAACTTCGTAATAGCTACCAAAGCTGGATAAGCGAACATTTAAAGGTAGCAGCAATCGTCATTATATCTTGAATTCAACCCGCTCAGAATCACCTCTTTCACAGAATATATTCTGTTCTAAATAGAAGGTTTCTCCACCAACTTCCTTTTTGAATGACAAGGTTACTTTATTCATTCTATCCGAAAACAAAAAGAATTTTTCTACCTCAGCATTATTACCAAAATTGATTGTTCCGTAGCCAATATTCGGAGCAGTGACAAGATCACCATCTTTGGAATGTTCTTCGGTTAACTCAACTTTAACTTGCACTGAAAGAAGTGACGAAACTGAACTCTCAATAGCCAATTTAGATTGTGTATAATTGTAAAGTTCTATATCTCCCAGATCGACGGTTGAATTAAGGTCGCTAGAACTAAGTTGAAGTCGGACCTTTGAAGGCTCGTAAGTACCGTCAGATCTTCTAGGGTCTCCAAAAACAAGATCCTCCCCGGAGCTATCTTCAATCAGAGTATCTGCAATAGAAATAGTAAACATACCCGAGTTGTCTGTTTTTACCTCAGCGACAATTCTATCAAGTGCGAAAACAAAAGATCCAAATGTACCTTCAATTCCAACGGTAATTTCCTCTAGGCTTTCACTTGTAAGTTTATCAAAAACACGTCCTTGAATCGTATAACAGTTACTTGTACAAGGAACATATTCATCTTTACTGCAACTGAAAAGTAATAAGATTATGAGCAAAAAAAGAATTGTGTTTTTCATGATACTTCTATTTTACTTGTAAAACAAGTCTGAAACTAGATCAAAACTAGCAATTTGAGATTTAATACTAATTGTATTTAAGAATTCGAGACACTTATAGACAATCTCTAAGAAAAACAAAATGAATGGCGCTTTCTATGAAAATTGTAAAAAATCAGATTCGTTGGCGATTAAAGCCGATAATAATCCGAAAGGAATTTAGTGTGTAATTCTAACTTAGAAAGAAAAAAGTATTGTAGAGATAAAATAGTCTTTGCATCAATGAATTCTTGATTGAAAAGCATTGTCTCTGCTTCTTCTACAGATAGATACACAATTTCTATATCTTCATTTTCAGATATTAAGCCGCCTCCTTCTTGAATCTTCATTGAACTATCTACCTCGCAATAATAAACGTACAACCGTTCATCCGTGCGTCCAGGAGATACATACATTTTCGCGATCAGCTCAAAATCTTGAACTTCATATCCAATTTCTTCCAGAACTTCTCGACGCATACTCTCTTCAGGAGTCTCGCTTTCAATACCTCCAGCTACAATTTCAAGGATATTGCCATCGTCCTTTCGAGCGGGATATCGATATTGTCGCACAAGAACAAACTGATTTCTGTCTTTATCAAAGATCAGAGCAGCTACAGAATCCCCTCTGCCAAAGTACTCAATCGTCTTCTCTACAGGTTTTCTGTTTACCCCAGGTTGAATGTAAGTTGCTTCACGAAGATACAAATATCCGTCATGTAGGGTTTTTTCCTTTGCTTGATACTTTTCCATTAGAGGGCGCCTAGCTTAAGCTGTATCGTCAACCCACCTTGAATATTGGTAATTGGAAATGCATTGGTGGTTGCTGGGATAGATCTAGAATAATCAAAAAACAGTCGTAATCCCACATTATCATTAACATCATATGTGATATTAGGATTAAATTTCCATGATCTTATCCCTCTCGTTGCTTGTGCACCACCTGAAATATCAAGTGTATGATTCCATACAACATCGTCTCGATATCCAAAGTCTACATTAACAACAAGATTGTTACCTCTTGTATTGGTAACTTTTCCAAATCCACCTACACCTTTTGATCCTGAATTAGTAGAACCTGACTTAGTTTTCTTAGACTTCTTATTGTTGTTCTTCTGTCCAGTAAGAAAAGCAATATTCACATCTTGGAACGTATAGCCTCCGCCAACCACAAACTCTTCAGCTCGAGTTTCAACCAATTCCTTAGCATAGAAATCCATCGCAAGATTTCTTGACTTCCTATATTCTATGTTAAAGTTTAGATCTGTTTTTGTTCTAAAGTTTATCCCGATTACTGGGGCAAATTCTTCAGATATTATTATCTGAGGTATATCGTATCTAGTGTAATAATTTGAAGACTGCAGCTGTAATTCGCTGAAAGGGTCTAGAGCGGTATAATTTGGATCAGAATTAAAACTACTGATTCGCATTGTTGATTGATATCCGTGCTTCAAAGTGAAGCTTGAAAAAATATCTGAGAACCACTTCAATTTAGAGAGTCCATTATAATTCAAGGTCCAGTTTGGTGCCGGAATATAATCGAGGGCTCTAATTCTATCACCTACGTAAAGGTCAACTTCATTTGGGGCCTGACCCTTATATGTTGCCAAGAAAGCAGGTATCAAAACATCTGTTGACTGTCGACCATATCCTGCTCGATAACCTATATCGTCTGGGTGTTCTCCCAAATCTGGCATTGGTAATCCTTTTTCCTGAGCTTCAGCTACTGCAGCTCCTTGCAATCTAGAAGATATAATTCGCCGATTATCTTCAAATTGAGAGAATATCGCGTCTTTGTCATTTCCCCACAATGTATTGATTGCTAAATATGTAACCTCAAAGGAGCCCATATCTCTCAAAATCAATTGCTGATAAGAATTGTCAAGTTGCTTAAATTCTTCAGAGTGATTGTTATTAAAAGTCTTCTTGAAATTGACTTCGATATCGAAATCTTTGTAGATTTCAAAATCAATCTTCATTTCAATATTTTGATTTTGCGTTTGTAAAACCTGTTGATTCAAAAACTGGCTCTCTGTAAACCACCCTTGGTTTGCACCTTGGTACAACCAATTGTTATTATTGGTTGGATCAAGGTTTGGCTGTAATCCCGCCACAAAATCCCAACCAGGTGCACTAAATTGACTGTCAAGTCCCAAAAACCTCGACCGCCGTGTAATCCCTGGAATGGTTGTCCCAAAATTTTCTCTATAGGTTAACCTAGCGGTTCTTAGCGACAGAAATGGCCTTAGTAATGCCCGTTCTATTTTAGTTACATCTCTCTCTTTCTTCTCTTTGTCATCTTTCTTACTTCCCTTACTCGAACCTTTTTTCGAACTAGATCGAGAACTAGAACTTCGTCTGCTTCTTCGTCGCGAGGACTTCTTGTTTCCTTTCTCTATCTTAGTTAGATACTTTGACTTAAGGTATAATTTATCAAAGTTCAAAGTAGCTGTTAATTGCCGACTCTGTGTGTTTGAGACCACGTTACCAAGAGAATCTACGTTTAAAGATGCTCCGTCCCAAATATAGTCAGCAGCATAACTCGCCCGCAGCGAGGTCCAGTTTAATGCCTTAATTTGTCGAGTTGGCAAACTGTATTGCAGCGTAAAATTATGATTGTAATCCTTCGCTCTTCCTCCTTGCTGAAGATTAGTGTACATATAGTCTGACCGCTCCCTTTGAGAAATATCATCAGGAGAACCTACAGTCTCTCCATATTCATTTTGAACCTCTTTGAAGCCACCAACTCCCACTACTCGCAGCTCATCAATGATAGACTGATTATTTGCATTAAAACCAAAATTCAAACCTTTAGTGAAGTCCCATTGAAGGTTGTAGCGTCTATCCCAATTAAACCTTTGATCATAAAACGTATAATCAAAATCTTCCGGAAGCCTATAAGAGCGCACATTTTTATATCGTGCTACTTCATTCTTGATACTAAAAGAATTTGGGAAAAAATTGAAATTAATAATCTTCAATGGTGTCTTTGTCTTCTTGAACGGCTCCCAATATTTAACATTCCGATTATATGCGTAGTCAAGCGAAGCTAGATGAGTATCCGTCCTGTCTCTCTCAATAATCGGATCCTTATGATCTATTCTAGTAAAAGCATACGAAGTCGAAACATTGGAGATATCCCATGGCATTGCCTTCTTCTTCCCTTTCTTATTCACCTTGACATTGGTCATATTGATTGTCGAGATTGAAGTTTGCTCTACAGCAACTTCCTTAATTTCATCAGCTCTGTCTGGAAATGCTGCTGTTTTATCTCGAACTGTGATATCAAGATCAAAAGGGTCATACCTTGGTGTCTTAACTGTGTTTGCATACTGCGCGTACAATGGTAAAGATAACGGCAGATCTCCTGGCAAAAGCTTATTTAGATCTAATGTCGTTGCAAGACTATACTCCAAAATCTCTTCTTGGCTTCGTTGAGCTAGTTTTTGATCTAAAGATCCAAACCCTACAGAACTATACGCCCCTGAAGCTGCAACGGTACCAAGATCCGCCATCTGAATATCTGCCCTTGCTAAACCAGCTACTCCTCCTCTTTCCTCAAGTCCCACAAGTCTTAATTCATTAACCCAAACTTCTCCACATGCGGCAGATTCCCTATAATTCCTGACGCCTATTTGTATACCTTTTATATAACCTAAAGTGGGGTTTCCGATTATACTTATCTCGTTATTGGCATTATTTGGATCGGTTTTTCTGTAAATACTCTTAGCTGGATAATTCAATACATTCCTTTCCAGTTTCAAGTCGGGAAGTTCTTGCAATGTAATATCCATCTTGTTGACATCTGGCCAAATATTGGCGGGGTCATCAATTGGGCCATTAGGGTCCGACAAGGTTAATGGAATCTCATATTCGTAATAATTTTCGGTGAAATCTCGACCTATCCTTATGAATACCTTTAAGTCTCCGGGTTCATAATCATTGAGGGACTCTCCATGGAAAAAAAGCTGAAGACGCTCAAAGAGGCGCATATCCAACCTTGTAAGCTTATAAACTGTGGGTTCGCAATCTTTGGGAAATGGTTCTTCTCCTCGATAAGTGGTGGGTAACTCGCAAAACTGCATTGCCAGCGCTTTTTCATTCTGTAGAACATTGACATTGTTTACCAGAACTCGCTGCCTTTGGATACCTGGAGGAAGCACATAATTAAATGGTGTCTTCTGAGCATTCTCCTCAATACTTACGGCATCAATTGCAAATTCCACCGGATTTGGTCCATCCGCACATGCAGTAACCAAACGTCTCCATTGATTTCTTATCAATTCAAAATTTGCTAGTCGTAATGTTTTTCTTGATTCAAATCCAGTCATGTACATACGCATAAACTGAATCGATCTGAAACCTTCTATATTACCTATCGTGTTATCGATATCCTCAATTGGAATTCTAAACCGATACCATCTCTCACTCTGATTTGGTCCTATGTCAACGACCTCACGTATCCAGTCTGTTTTACTCTGATCAATCTCTCCATTGTCATTGGCCAACTCAAGGACATACTCATAGTAATTTTCTCCTTGATCCAAAGAGCGATTTTGATTCAAATCTTCAATATCTGGGGTATACTTTCCTCGCTGGAATCTTTGTGGATTCTGATCGGGTGCATTTCCCTCAGAGTTATTAAATCTCTTAAGACGCTCTAGTGCTGATTGAGTCTCTAAACTGTATATGGAATCATTGTTAAACGTGAAGAAATTATCGTCAGCAGGGTCAAGCTTAATTCTCGCAGAAGGATTATCGGCCAAGACAGCCGATACATACTCTTCAAATCGCTCATTTTCCGCAGCATCGCTCAATCCATCCAATCCTAAATCCTGCTTTGCTGCATTCTGAAGGTCAAAATTGATCGTCTTTGGTTGTAATAATGGAACATTCGCCCATTCTGTTTCGATTGTCGGTAATGGATTATTATCATCGAAAGTCAATCCATTCTCATAGAACTGTAGGTTATCCTTAAGGACATCTTCCGATACATTACCAAGATTAAACTTCAGAAAACCTGATTCATTAGGAGCATGACTAGTTCCATCGGCAAAATCCATGAAGGGGTTCATCATCCAAAATTCAATATACTCTACGTTGAGTTGCTGGAAATCGTTGTTTTGCAGAAATCGCATAACCCCTCCCCATCGTTCTTCGGGGTTTTCAAGAATCATCATATTTCTGTCGTTATCCCATGATGCACCGGCTGAAACATCTGAACCGCCAGGTGGATCAAAATTGTAAGGACCTCTTTCGTCAGGATAAAATGACATATCGAAGGTACGAATGAAGTTTATCTGAGAAGGTACTTGCGTAATATTTGGAAATAATTCTACACGGTTTACGAGTCTTGTGTAAGGGTCTTCTGTATCATCCTGATTTTGAAATTCTCTATCAAGAACGTACCAATTAAATCTTGCTCGATTATAGCCGTAAGATAAATCATTAGCACGATTAAACTCTGTAAACTCACTGGGCGTAGAGGCTAAGATCCATTCATTAAAATTGAAATTACCTAGTGGAATTCCACTTGCTGAACCCTCAAAGTCATCAACCATGATGATCCGATCATTCTCGGTATCATTTTGAATCGCTCTAGAATAACCAGGACGCAATGCGGCAACTTCAAGTTCTGAATTGATCGATGAGGCCGTACTTGTTGAGTAGAATGGAAGTTTATCCAAGGTTCTTGTCAGCCAAGGCAGTTCGTCTGTGTAGTTCATATCAAAACCAAAAATTCGGTTGTTGATTGGATCATCACCTATATTAACTTTCTCAGTAAACGGCCTTTCAAAAAGATGCATATAAGTTGCCCCAATATTCATCTTATCGCTTACAGCATAATCAAGCCTTGTACCCAAAAGGTATTTCCGCTGGAGATTAAAGAAACTATTATTTTCGAAAGATACACGAATCGGTATTCCTTGTTGAAGATAAGAGTCATTCAGAATTTTTACCCGTCCGATCCCATAATCTATTTCGTAATCGACATTTGGCACTAATACCTTACTTCCTGCACGAACCGTCACCGAACCTGGTGGAATATTAAAAGCCCCTAGTGATATCTCCGATGACACTGAGGATTTATATTCCCCCCTCATTGTAAATCGGTTCTTGTTCAGTTGTTCTCTCGCAAGCACGACTGTGTTGTTATACAGCTCTTCATATGCAAGACTATCAGCAACTTGAGTATCTGGAATCAGGTTTCTAAGGCTTGAGCCAAAAGGCTCTAAAACCGGGAAGATCACTGCACCAGATCTAGGAATAATCGTTACTCCAGGTACGAAATCAAAAATACCATCAGGTTGTGGATCTCCTTGAATATTTAACCTATCTAACTGGAAGACATTCAAAAGTGGGAACTCCCGTAAATTGTCAATCGGTATATAACGCTTTAAAGAACCGTCAGTGTTATCTTCGAAAAAGATATCAAATTTAAAGGTAGCAGGATCTACCTGAGCTGCCCCTACTGGATAAACGTTTTTCATCATCAAATCCCAATTGGGCTCGCTGATACTCTGAACTGACGATTTAAGCAATCTCGTATATATTACCTCCGAACTATCTTGAGTAGCGACATCATCAGCCAATTCCCCAACCTGATAAATATTGTCTCCGTTATACGTGTATGTATATTGATACGAAACTGCTAGAACTTGATTTGGTCTAAGTCTAACATTCAGTGAAATAAAACCTAATTCAGGGTGAAAAGAGTATTCATTTTGGGTTAACCTTCTTGCCTTTAATACTTCGAAGTCCTTGGACTGCACTAAATCATACTTCCCTCTAAGACTACTCGCAGTATTAAGGATTTTTCTAGTATCATCATCACCAGAAATCAAGTCAAATAGCTCATTTCTCGTATTGTCATGAAGTACGTTCTCTTGCTTATAATCAAAATATTCGGCCGTAGCAGGATTAACATCTATGTCGGTATTCGTCAAATACTCCTCTTCACCTACACCAAGGTCAGCTAATGCAGCTATATCTCTTAGTCTTTCCGTTTCTTCACGATCATTAGTTACCCAAACTTGAAGGTTTACAACTCTGAAAGGTGTTTTGATAAAAGGAAGATCCTCCAAATTCTCTTCGTAAGTAGAGCGATTGAATTGAGAAAGAAAGAAGTGTCGATTTTCATCATATTCATCAGGGTAAATCTCAAATTCCTGTAATGTACCTCCTGCTTGAATCTGTAATTCTTCTTGACTTGATTGTTGTTCAGCAGCAATTGTTGTGATCTTTAAGTGACCAAACTGCAAGGCTGTTTTAACTCCAAATAATGACTGATTTCCCTGAATCAATTGACTTCTCAAGGGTAGACTAACATCTCCAACTTCAATCTTCTTCAGAATATCATCTTCTGTCCATTTTTCAGAGTCATACTCAAGCTTTAGCTTATTATCGAAGTTAAATGTGGAGTTGGTATCGAAATTGAAACCAAGATCCATCTTGTCTCCAATTTTTCCATTGATATTGGTTTTGATATTCATCTGAAAATCAAAACCTCCATTGACTTGATTTCTTGCTGGTATATTTGGATTTTGAATCCTTTGATAATCCCCACCAAAAGTCAAATCAACATTACCTTGTGGCTCAATTGTAATTTCGTTACCTCCAAAAAGACGATCAACCAATCGCTTTTTGATATCTATTTTTGACAATGGATCCAATATTCCACTCTTAGACCGATTGCTTTCTTCTATACCTGCAAGAGAATTGAAATACTGTCTTTCTTGTTCTTTAGCCTTCCAATCCAAATACTCCTCAAAAGTCATATAAGTTGGTGCCCTGAAGAAACCATCTCCAATCTTTTCTGTTATGACGTATAATCCAGTAATGGGATCATAAACGACTTCTTGAACAATTTCTTCAGGATCGTTGAGATCGAAAGGGTTGTATTGGGAATTTGTAACGAAATCACCTTCTCTGTCCTTAAGTGGAATTGTATCAGTGATTGAAGCATAGCTTTGAGTTGAAGCGTACGTCAGTGGCGTTGCTGGACCAGAAGCGGATAAGCTTTGGAAAAAGGATATCGTTAGTATTACAAGTGTAAATTGTAATAAGTTAATCTTCTTCATTTGTAATTTTCTCTCAGTAGCCTTGCGGTTACTATCTGTAGCACATTTGTACTTAACGACAGGGTCTGATTGATTATTATACAATGTACTCAATTACGATAATTTTTTTAAAACGGCCTTGATGAGTTGTTCACTATCAAGTGTAGTCTCTGATTTTTGTACAATTGCAGATAAGGCTTTTTCAACACCAGACTTAGGAAATCCCAGTGTTAACAGAGCAGATAACGCCTCATCTCTAGCACTATTGTCTTGGCGAACCATATTCATGTCAGTTTCTTGCAATTCTGTCCCTAATTTGTCTTTTAAATCCAGAATAATTCTTTGAGCAGTTTTTGGACCGATTCCTTTTACTTTTGAAAATCTCACATGATCTCCCGAGGCTATGGTGCGAATCACATCGTCTGAAGTCATACCCGATAAAATGACGCGACCAGTATTGGGCCCAATTCCGGAGACAGAAAGGAGCTTGATGAAGATTGATCGATCTCTAGGTGTCATGAATCCATATAAGGTGTGGGAGTCTTCTTTAACGATCAAGTGCGTATAAATCTTTACTGTTTCAAGATTCTCTAGCTCAGAAAAAGTATTTAAACTTATGTTTATGAGGTATGCAACACCTGCAGAATTTTCGACGTAGATTTCAGTTGGTGTTTTATGCGTAATCTTACCTTTAATATATGCTATCATAGAATTTGAATAAGGCGCAAAAGTAAAGAAAAATAACGCAATCATATTAGTAGTTATTGTAATGTGTTGTACCGTCTCTTCTTTTTAGTGTTTTTTATTAAATCAGCTTAACTTATGTATGGAATTATGTTGCTACAATAGATGCGCAATGTTTATTTTTGAGGAAGACCTTCATTTGATGGTTCTAAACCTATAAAACAAACATTCAAAAATGCATGTACTTATTTTGGGAAGCGGCGGGCGAGAGCACGCACTTTGTTGGAAAATTAAGCAATCTCCCCTTTGCGAAGATTTGTTCGTTGCCCCTGGAAACGCCGGTACCGACAAAATTGCCACAAACATTGCATTGGATATAAGTGACTTTGAGCTTATCGCTGAGTTTTGTTTAGACTATGAGATTGAAATGGTCGTTGTAGGGCCTGAAGGACCTTTAGTTGAAGGTATCTATGATTACTTCCGTGAAGATTCAGATTTAGAGCATATTGCCGTTGTTGGGCCATCCGAGGAAGGTGCACTACTTGAAGGAAGTAAATCTTACGCCAAAAAGTTTATGAAACGCCATAGTATCCCCACTGCTGGATACGAAGAATTCACTCTTGAAACGCTCGAAGAAGGAAACAAGCATATTGATCAAACTAACACTCCTATTGTACTTAAATGTGATGGACTAGCTGCAGGAAAGGGAGTCGTAATACTCGAGGATCGTGACGAAGCCAAAGAAGAACTTAGTGGAATGGTTCACGGTAAATTCGGTGGTGCAGGAAGTGTTGTAGTCATCGAGGAGTTTCTAGATGGTATCGAATTCTCTGTATTTGTTCTTACTGACGGTAAAGACTATAAAGTGCTTCCTGTTGCCAAAGATTACAAACGAATCGGTGAAGGGGACACTGGACTTAACACTGGAGGTATGGGAGCTATTTCGCCACCACCATTTGTCGACGACGCACTAATGCATAAAGTGCGCGAGCGAATAATAGAACCAACAATAAAAGGACTAAACGAGGAAGAGATCGACTACAAAGGTTTCATCTTTTTAGGTTTGATCAAAGTCGGAGAAAACCCATATGTGATAGAATACAATTGTAGATTGGGGGATCCAGAAACAGAAGCTGTTCTGCCAAGGCTGGATTCTGATCTACTTGAACTCTTTGCTTCCATGTACAATATAGAATCTACATCAGTACCACCTTTTGCAAATCAAACCTTGGAAATCAGCTCTGATAGTGCAGCAACAGTTATGCTTGTTTCTGGTGGATACCCAGAAGTTTACGAAAAAGGTTTTCTTATGACGCATGTCGATGACGAAGAGGACTCCCTTTACTTTCATGCCGGGACTACAATTGTAGATAATGACATACTTACTAATGGAGGACGTGTCATTGCTATTACTAGTCTTCATGAAGATTTCCGAGTTGCCCTCAAGGAATCAATGAAACATGCTGCAAGGATTAAGTTTAAAGGAAAACACTATCGAGCAGATATCGGATTCGACTTGTAGTTATACCATAATTAAGAATTATAGTTATCCATAACAGACGAAAAAAGCCCTGCTCAAATAAATGAGCAGAGCTGTATATATTATTGATTGCTTTTGTAGCTTACTTTGCTTCTTCAGCAGATTCTTTGGCTGCTGGTTTTTTAGCAAATTTTGCAAATTTCTTATTGAATTTATCAATACGACCTGCGGTGTCAACAAACTTCATTTTTCCAGTAAAGAAAGGATGAGACTCAGAAGAGATCTCCACTTTGATTAGAGGGTATTCGTTTCCGTCTGTCCACGTTGTAGTCTCTTTACTTGGTGTACATGATTTACTGATAAATTCATGATCACATGATACATCTCTGAAAACAACTTTTCTGTATTCTGTAGGATGAGTATCTTTTTTCATAATTTCTTCTATTTATAAAATCGGAGCGCAAATATAAATACTATTTATTAATAATCAAGCCTTTATTTGCACAAATATCTTCCAAACAAATTAGAAACTACCAATTTCAGCAGAGCCAATCATGTTTTTCCTATTTTAGTGACATGGATAATAAAGTTTTTGGTCAAAAAGGTGAGGATAGAGCTGTATCATTTTTGGAAACGAAGAATTATGAAATCCTCGAAAGAAACTGGCAAATATCACACGCAGAAGTTGATATAATTGCAAAGAGTAATAATCTTCTAATCTTTATTGAAGTCAAAACTCGTTCTTATGATTACTATGGGCCGCCAGAAGAATTTGTTAGTCGAAAACAACAACAGAATTTAATTTATGCTGCTAATAGATACATGGAAAAAAACAACTATGAAGGTGAAATCCGATTCGACATTATGGCGATTATAATGAAACCTGGCTACGAAAAAATTAATCATATCGAAGATGCATTTTTTCCAGGTTTGTAATGCACTCAAATCAAAACTCTCACATTGAAAAAAACTAATATCTATGATCAAAATTGAAATTCCAATCGATGCTAGACTCATGGACGTGTGGGCTTGTCTCGTTGAGGAAACAAACGAATGGTGGGGCCCTCAACACTATACAAGTTCTCATACCAAAAAAATGGAGTTGCAGGACTATATTGGTGGTAAGCTAATGGAAGACTTTGGTAATCGGGAGGGCATCGTTTGGGCAGATATTATTGGTGTAAAAACTCCTGATTATATCATGTTAAAAGGCCACCTAGCTCCGGAATATGGAGGACCAAATATTAGTTTCTCAAAAATATCACTTGAGTTTAAGAATAATAAAACATCTCTGCATTTTGAAGAATCATGGCTACAAACATCTCCTAATACTAATTTTGAAAAAAATCTTCAAATTGGTTGGAACGCAATATTTACAGATCTAAAAGAATATGTTGAGTCTAGTTATCCAAGAAACTAAATCATGAAAAAAGTAAGAAGGATAAGCACTTCATTAAGAAACCAGTGTATCCTGGCGGAACAAAAGCAATGAAGGAATTCATTTCAAAGGAATTAAGGTACCCTAAAGAAGCTTTTAAACTTCGAAAAGAAGGCACAGTAAAACTTCGATATGACATAGACTACAAGGGTAAAGTCACTGAAGTTTTTATTCTTTCTGGACTTGGATATGGATGCGATGAGGAGGCAGAACGAATTGTAAAAAAACTAAAATTTCTCGTAGATAAAAATCATAAAATAAAAGTTGTTTTTCATAAAAATATTCAAATTCACTTTCGGCTTCCAAAACCTCAACCACAAGTTCCAGCACAATCCAAAATCCCAAACATCACAAAAATCGAATACAACTATTCTACAACTTCATCAAAGAAGCCAACTTCTAAAACTGAAAAACCAAGTTATTCGTATTCAATAAAATACAACTCTAAATAGGTGAATCAGAAGACCACTTGTCAAGTTACTTCAACGATCTACTCAGCTCTTTTCATTGTCTTTCTTAAACTTATGCTTCTTGATAGGGTTAAAGATCATAAAAGAAATCAAGATGTTTCAAGTTGTGCATAAGACAAGAGTAGCTGGTCATTATTTGGATCTAATGAAAAGATTTGATCGCGATCTTTTTGAGGCATTGGCACCAAAGGTTGGAAAAATAGAAATAGCAAAATTCACAGGATCAGAAACAGGTGACAAAGTTCATATCAAATTTCTTAGTCCAATAAGGACAGAGTGGGTTAGTGATATTATAGATCATGGCCAAAACGAAAACAAAGCGTATTTTATCGACAAAGGTGTCCAACTACCATTTCCATTGGGTGCTTGGGAACACCATCATGTAATCGAAAAAATTTCTGAGGAAGAATCATATATTGTAGACGATATGAGGTTCAAGGGTCGTAACTATTTTTGGAGTCTCATCCTATATCCAGCTATCTATCTAGGGTTTTTACCAAGAGGAAAAGTTTATAGATCTTATTTTGGAACCTTAAACTAGTCAGCTTGCTTCATTCTCTGTCTATTGATTATTTATGACTAGCACCTGTATTTTTTTGGATTATACTTACTTTTTAGCAGCTGACCAAATCTTCGTCTCTAGTAACCAATCTTCAGATAAGTCAGATTACGGATGATCTCAGAATTTTCTACCTTTTCGTTTTCGGTATTCAGAATCTTTTGATCGGCTTTCTATGTGCCCTACGATATACGGTTGAAAGATCGCTCTATTTTGTAGGTTTAGAGAAACTCTTGATTTGTTACATGCTGCTTTCTACATATCGGATCATATTCTTCAAATAACTTTTCGTTCGAGCATCTTTGACACGCTCTTGTGCCGAAGTAACATAAGACAAAGCCTGTTCTTTCTTTCCCATAGTAACAAGAAGCTTTGTAAAAATTGAAATTAATTCAGCATCTTCAGTTGTTTCACTATCTTCCTTTAATAAATCATAGCCAAACTCCATAATCGAATTATCATTTGAAAACGTCGATTCAGCCTGTTTAAACCATTTGATTTTATCTTTTGGTTCGACCATATAAGCTTTTCGTTTCTTCGCCGTTTTAAGTACCGCTTTCACGTCCTTTTGGGCGAAAGCCCAGTTCATCTTGGCGTCAAGCGCAAAAAGCTTTGAATTATTACCTCCATGTTTCTTCGCAACTTTTATAGCATCTTTCAGGAGTCTTTCATTTTCATACTCAATTGCTTTGTCAATAGTCTTACCGGCAGCTGCTAGGACCTTTTCTTCAAAAATCGGCTTTCCATAAGTCTTAATTATTTCCGATTTTCTTCTTAACATTTCCTCAAATAATCTACTGTCAGACTCGCTAGCAGCTTTGAAGTAAAACTCTGTTTTTTGCGCTTCTGTCAGACCTTCGGCTTCTCGAATATATTCGTTAGCTATTTTTAAGCTAGACTTTCCAGACTTATTCAAAGCTTTCAGATAATTAACCATATTTTCAAATGATCTATCTCCATTTTCATAAGCTTCTCTATACTTTGCTGAAAAGTCAAATTCACTAACGATTGCATCGCCAAGTCTTAGCAGACCTTCAAGTTGCTGACCACCAACGACTTTCTTCAAGACTTTACCTTTTGGGTCTAGAAAAAACAAGGTAGGATATGCGCTGACTGGATATTTAGAACCAAACTTTCTACCATCTGGCTTCTCCATGTCAATCTTTAAATTGATGAAGTTTTGATTATAGAAATCACCTGCCTCTTCTCTAGTAAAGACATTTGCGGACATTCTCTTGCACGGCCCGCACCAAGTAGTGTATGCATCTACAAAAATGATTTTCTCTTGCTTTGTTGCTTGTTCGATTGCGTCCTCCCATGATCCGTGGAAAAACTCAATTCCTTGGGCACTGAGTATAGCTGTTGCGAAAATAATTGAGAAAAAGGTAAGTAGTAATTTAGGTTTCATCTCTTCGAAAGCGTTTATTTATATCCCTGTAAACATAGAGTTCAGGCAAAAATACATATTTGTGAGCATGTTTAAATATTAGAAAAAGTTACTGTAGAGCCTATTAACAAGGTCAGTCGAAACATGCATTAAGCTGTTAACAAATTCTGCCCCGAAAATAGTCTAATCAAAAACTTACTTTAACATTTCTATAATCTAATAGACTTACTCGTTTACTCGCTTAATCCTTGCTCCTAGAGCATTCAGCCGCTGATCAATATTCTGATATCCACGATCTATCTGTTGTATGTTCTCTATTCTCGAAGTGCCATTAGCTGATAAGGCAGCAATCAATAAAGATACGCCTGCTCTGATATCTGGCGAAGACATAGAAATTCCGCGCAGTTGAGTACTTCGATCAAGTCCAATTACTGTAGCTCTGTGCGGGTCGCAAAGTATTATCTGTGCACCCATATCAATAAGCTTATCAACAAAAAACAAGCGGCTTTCAAACATTTTCTGATGAATCAGAACACTACCTTTTGCTTGTGTGGCAACAACTAGTAGTATACTGATAAGGTCAGGAGTTAGCCCTGGCCAAGGTGCATCGTAAATCGTCAGAATCGAACCATCAATAAATGATTGAATTTCATAGTGATCTTGAGCAGGTATATGAATATCATCTCCTTGGTATCGAAGTTCAATTCCTAGCTTCCGAAAAGTATCAGGTATGATTCCTAAATGCTTAATTCCAGCATTTTTTATCGTTATTTCACTTTGAGTCATTGCAGCCAAGCCAATAAAGCTACCGATCTCAATCATATCTGGAAGTATCCTGTGTGTTGTTCCTTCCAACTCTGACACACCATCTATGGTGAGCAGATTTGAACCAACTCCACGAATTTGAGCACCCATACCAATCAACATACGACATAGTTGTTGCAAATATGGTTCGCATGCTGCATTGTATATTGTTGTTGTTCCCTCAGCAAGTACAGCAGCCATCAAAACGTTGGCGGTCCCAGTAACTGATATTTCGTCCATCAACATATACGTACCTTTGAGCTTGTCTGCTCCCAAGTAAAAAGTATCATCCTTTTCATCAAATTTGAACTCGGCACCAAGCTTCTTAAATCCAAGAAAGTGAGTGTCTAATCTTCTACGACCTATTTTGTCTCCTCCAGGTTTCGGTAAAAATGCTTTCTTGAATCTTGTCAGTAGTGGTCCGATTAACATAACGGAGCCTCTAATTTTCTGAGCAATTGCTAGATACTCTTTTGAAGCAAAAAATTCAAGATCAATATCATCTGCTTGAAACTCCATGGTATCACTACCTAAATCTTTAACTTTTACTCCTAGGCCTTTCAATAAATCAATGAGGCGATTTACATCGAGAATATTGGGTATATTCTGTATAACAACGGGCGAGCTAGTAAGTAAGACAGCACTGATTACCTGTAATGCTTCATTTTTTGCTCCCTGTGGTTGTAGTGTGCCGCTCAAGCGGTGTCCTCCTTCAACAATAAAGGCTTGATTACTCATAAATATTAATTTCTAAAATTGTGATTCGATATGAAAGTTAGGACTACTCACAACTACAGGTTGCAGGTAGATCTCGGTTCGATCAACTTCAGGATAGGACTCTGCTTATTAACCAACTGAAATATCAAATTGGTATACAAAGGCTCAAGAAAACAAAAAAAAGGCGCTTTCTCAAGCGCCTCAAATATATTAAATATTTTTTTAATGTGTTGGCTTTCTCTTTTTGTATTGATTGCCTTTATTCTTTTTATAATTACTACTACCACTATTTCTAGAAGACTTATTACGTCGATCCTTAGAGCGTGAATTTGATCTCCTGGCATTTTTTAGATAATCAAAAGATGCATCATCAGAAATACTCAATTCACCTTTGGTTATTATCTTGATATCTTCCAAGACAGATTCATCATTAATGTAGTGATTACGATTCCACTGCTTATAGGCGGTTTTCATGTACGATCCAATTATTCGCACAAACTCTTGCTTCTTTGGACCATCTTCCATTGCAAGAGCTTTATTTATCAAGTCTTGAATATACTGACCGTAATGTCTATATCTACGAATAGGTTTTGGATACTCGACCTTCATTTTCTCCTTTACAATTGGAGCTGGCCTAGTAAGTTCAACTCCCTCTGGAACTTCCACGTCTAGTTCATAATCTGCAATTTTGAGCATGTGAGTCCACATTTTATCTGAGTACTCTTGAGTTTTGCGTTCATTAGTACTCATCTGAAGCATCATATCAACCATGCCTTCAGCCAAAAACTGTCTTTTCTCTTTATCCTCAACTGTTTTAATATATTGAATCATTTCATGAATATTTCTACCATATTCAGGAATGATTAATTTTTCTCTTTGTGAATTATACTTCATAAGTATTTTTTAATGTATTCATTGAAATCCTTTTGCTCTTATAGGAGCTGAGGATAATATTAAGCTTAACAACAAGATCTACTCAACGGTAACTGACTTTGCCAAGTTTCTTGGCTGATCGATATTACATTCTCGTAGAACTGCTATGTGATATGCTAGAAGTTGCAGAGGAATAACTGATAACAATGGAGTTAACGGATCAACTGTAGTTGGTATCTCAATTGTATAATCTGCAAGTTTTTTGATTTGGACATCACCTTCAGTGACTATGGCAATAACTTTACCTTTACGAGCACTTACTTCCTGGACATTTGATAAAACCTTTTCGTAGGCTGCAACATTTGTTGCGATAACTACAACTGGCATGTTCTCATCTATCAATGCAATAGGACCGTGCTTCATCTCGGCAGCGGGGTACCCTTCTGCATGAACGTATGAAATCTCTTTTAGTTTCAAAGCGCCTTCTAGAGCAACCGGGAAATTATAACCTCTACCCAAATATAATGCATTATTTGCATGTTGGATCTCTTTTGCAATAAACTGTATCTGTGCATCAATTTTTAGAATCTTCTCTATCTTACTTGGAATATGTTCTAGTTCGACCAAAATTCTTCGGAAATAGTCCACATCGATAGTACCTTTTTCATATGCTAAATGCAATGCCATTAATGTGAGCACCGTTACTTGAGAAGTAAATGCTTTTGTAGAAGCTACTCCAATCTCTTGTCCTGCATGAATATAAGAACCGGAATCAGACATCCTTGAAATGGTGCTTCCCACATTATTCACGATACCATATATCAGAGCTCCTTTGTCTTTTGCTAATTTAAGCCCGGACATTGTATCTGCTGTTTCCCCAGATTGAGATAATGCAATTACAACGTCTCCTTCTCCTATTATAGGGTTTCTATATCTAAATTCCGACGCATATTCAACTTCTACATTTGTCCGTGCAAGCTCTTCAAAAAGATATTCTCCAATTAGACCAGAATGCCAAGAAGTTCCACAAGCGATAATAATAAACCTTTGAGCATTTTTAATTTTATTCAGATTGGCTTGAATTCCACCTACTTTCACAAACGCTTTCATTGAATTAATACGCCCACGCATAGCTTCCTTTACAGTAGTAGGTTGCTGAAAAATCTCTTTGAGCATGAAATGGTCATAACCTCCTTTTTCAAGCTCTTCTAGTCTTAAGTCTAGTTCTTTTATTGTGACTTGTTGAACCTTGTTCTCTGCATTAGTAACCTTGTAACCATTGCGATCAATGGCTACTATCTGGTCATCTTTAAGATATATTACTCGATTAGTATATTTAATTATGGGAGTAGCGTCTGAAGCAATGAAAAATTCATTGTCCCCTAAACCCACTACTAGAGGTGAAGACCTTCTTGCACCAACCATAAGGTCTGGATTCTCTTCATCAAGTACAACTATAGCAAACGCCCCAACAATTTTAGTCAATGCTCTCTGGACTGCACTTTCTAAACTAAGGTTAAAGTTTACCAAATATTCTTCAATCAAGTGTGCAAGAACTTCAGTGTCTGTTTCACTCGTAAACACATGACCCAACTCTATTAACGCCTTTCTCAGTGTTAAGTGGTTCTCAATTATTCCATTGTGAACAATTGCTACTCGGCCATTAGTTGAAAATTGGGGGTGTGCATTTACATCGTTTGGTTCACCGTGGGTAGCCCACCTAGTATGTCCAATTCCCAGTGAAGCCTTAAGGTCTTTATCTGCAGCAAAAGCTTGTAAATCAGAAACTTTACCTTTCTTTTTAAAAACCTGTAAAGATTTATTTAGTAAAGCTACCCCTGCACTATCGTATCCTCTATACTCTAGTCTTTGCAAACCTTCGATTAAAATAGGATAAGCCTCTTTGTCCCCTAGATAAGAAACGATTCCGCACATATTAAATTAATTTGGTAATGAGTAAGTAAGGTTCAATTTCATTGGGTACTGGCTGTGGCCAGGTCCAAAAAGTATTGACCTTTCAGGAGATAACTCAGGCACGGCTGCTCCTAAATAGAGCTTATTTACTTCTCCAGAATTCTCCTTTATTAAGTCTTGGAAGTACTGTGTAATATTCATAGTGTAGAATCTTCTTACGACTACACCGTTGCCGTCTAGCTCTTCTTGTAAACTTCCGCCATAGATTGTAGAAAGCAGATTTGTAGACTGCCCCGCAAAAATATCTTGAATCAGAACACGTTCGTCATCATCATCCTTCTCGAATAAAAATAACAATTTGATCGGGGAAAGTTCTTCATCGTTACCTTCTAAAGAAGCCACTGTGATTTCTAACTCTGCTTTTTTTACTAGTATATTTCCAAAATTCTCAAAATTAGCGTGTGGAAACTCTATCATAGCATCTCCGCAACCAAAACCTTGTAAGTATAGTAAACTATCTCCTAGCACCTCATTATCTAATGCATTTTCGAAATCAGTCCCACTTATCTCGGAGGTCACATTAACGTGCCGTACTCCGCCGAGAACGAACGGATAAAACTTTGGAACCGTATCTGTGTAATATAAAATAATCTTGTTTCCAATATCAGTCAAAGTTTTTACTCTTGCATCGAGTGGCAGTACACTTGTACTTTCAGTTTCGCTTTGAACCTTTATTCCTTTAAAGAATGCTCTAAAACTACTATCTCTTTTTACAGCCACAGTATCATTAATGATTCTTTCAGCTAGTGTATTATCTAATCTCACGCGTATTGAAGGTGCGGTTGTCGTTGTATCACCATCAAAAATCACATCAAAATTCTGTAATGACGGTCTGACTTCTTGAACGTCGCTGATCGGAATCATTGCCGAAATCGGATCGGTAGTATACAATTCCTCATTATCGTCAAGGTCTTGATCGATTTCAAACACTTGAATATTATGTTGAGCAGACGTATCACCGTAGAACAAACCAGAGGTCATGTTCATCAGCAAGACAATAGAATCTACCGTAGCATAAGAATTAGTATCATAGTTATAAAAAGAAGGAGGTACACTTGCAATTGATACCTGGAAATAGCTATCAAATTTCTTGAACCCAAAATAATCGTCTCTAATTTCTCCCAAGTACAAATCTTGGGATACACGACCAAAGCCATTTGTGCGAATACTATCTACACCCTTAACTGTTTTAACATTCATCGAAACCGTATCGACAAAAATCACGTCAATACCGTCTTGATCTAGTAATTCTGATCCAACATCAGAAGGATCATTACATGAAAACAAAAATATGAAAGAGCAGATAAGAATGAATGCAGTTTTTGTATTCACTCGCATAAATTGTAGCATAAAATAGAAATCGTGGTCTTTAATAAAATGGCGATTACTCAGCTTCGTCAGAGTCTTCGGTTAAACTTTTATATAAACCTAAATAAGCCTCAACTAATTGTTCTTGGAACTGGTATTCCAAAATTTCTTTATCTTCAGCCATGTCTTTAACGAAATCATTTAATACTTCGCTTCCTGCAATAATGGAATCAGAATACATTGCCGCTCCATGGTTTAGTGAGACTTTATCTTCATGCATGAAGATACTAAGATCATCTTCAGTTAATTCGTTGATCGTAGCTTTGCTTTTGAAATTCTCAACAAATGCTTCATCAATTGTATGATCGTATGCCGAATATATAATTTTAGAATCTTGGAAGATTGGTTCGTTATTATAAACCTTCTTGAGGTACAGCGGTATCAAAGAAGTCATCCATCCATGTAAGTGAATAATGTCTGGTGGCCATCCGAACTTTTTAAGCGTTTCAAGTACACCTTTACAGAAGAAAACCATTCTGTCTGCATTGTCCTCAAAATCCTTACCGTCATCATCAACGAATATGCTTTTCCTTTTAAAGAACTCTTCGTTATCAAGGAAATAGATCTGTAATCTATATGGTGCTAAAGTCGCAACTTTTATTATCAATGGAAAATCATCGTCATCAACAATAATATTCATTCCAGACAATCGCACAACTTCGTGCAACTTATGTCTTCTTTCGTTAATTGTACCGAATTTTGGCATGAGAATTCTTATGTCCATACCCTTATCCTTCATTGAAGGGGCTAGCTGTCTAACAACATCTGAAATTTCAGAAATAGTAGTGAAAGGATCCATTTCTTGGGTGACATACAGTAACTTATTGCTCATATATTGTGATTCATTGTGAAAATGTAAAGGCAAAGTTTTTTTGGATAAACTTTCAGCAATACAGTGCTCGAAAGCTTAGTATAATATCTTTTGACCTATTATACTAGATCAAAGCTCTTTTCGGGCTGCAAAGATAATCATTTTTTATCTTTTAAAGTATACAGTCTATCTAAAACGCTGTTAATCAGTAATAGTGATATCTATTTTTGGAGTTCTTTCCACTAAGTTGTCTTGTCCAATAGCTGGAAAATGAAGTAATTTTTCGTATTCTTGATTATAGAAGGCAGTTATAATACAATTTACTATGAAAGAGTGGGAATCTATAATTAAGACTTTTACCAGCAAGTTTTCAGAAAAAGGCTTATTTAGAGTAATTAAGAATCAGGCCTCAAAATTGGGAAGTAAAGTTATTTACACTGCACTGTTACTATTCTATGCATACAAAAGAAAAGATACTCCTATTTGGGCTAAGAATATAATTATAGGGGCTTTAGGATATCTAATCTCGCCCATAGACATGTTGCCAGATTTGACTCCGATTTTAGGATATACAGACGACCTAGGAATATTGAGTTTCGGTTTGGTGACTATTGCTAGTTATATCAACTCTGATATCAGAACAGAGGCGAAAGAGAAAATGACTGCTTGGTTTCCCAAATGGAACAAGAGTGATGTTTTGGATATTGATATGAAACTCTAAAACATCCTATATTTTTAGACTTAATTGAATCGTGTCTTTATTATCATCTTCGGTCTTATCCGAGGCAGAAGTATTTGTTTCTTCCTTTAAATCGATGATAGAGTTTTCAGGGGCATAGTTCATTGCTTGTTCTGTTAATCTATTTTCTGATGCTTTCAGAAAATCATTAATATATGTCTCTAGCTCCATTTCTTCATAGTCAAGATCATCAAGATCGTCCTTAAAGAAGTAAAACCAAAAGATAGTGCCCATCATAAATGCAACGATTACTGGTGCAAACAGGGAAATACTGCTTAATGCCCCAAGCAACAAACTTCCCGCTATCATAATGAAAGGAAAAAGGACCATGTAGCAATTTCTTACAATGGTAATTCTAGCCATCTTAACCTCAACACCATGTTTTAGATATTGCATCTTATGGAACAATTGTAAATCAAAAGACTTCTGCGAAGCTTCTAGATCATGCTCATGCTCTGTTGATTGTATTAATCCCTTTAGCGTTCGATTATAAACTATCTTAAAAGCCACAGCACCTATTATTAGCAGAAAGCCTAAGAAATAATATGATTGGTATACAGCAAGAATTCCTATAGCCAAACATACCGCTAATATCGACTTATGAGCGTACTGATAAAAAAACCTGTCCTTTTTAGTTGTCAATTCAATCGACATCTGATCTACTCTCGACTGTATAGCTGAAAAGGCTTCATTTCTATCGACGATCTTCTTATACTCATCAATACGAGCAAGATATCGTTGATACTTAGTAGAACCGTTTAGCAAATCCATAATCAAATGTTTATATATTACAAAAATCTATAATATAAATGGATTTAGCAACTGTTTGTTCGGGTTTTATGAAGATGTAGGGGCTTACGCCCAAAAACGCTAGTTCTTAGCGCTTCAATCAGGTCAAGTTGATAATACGACAAAATGCATGAATCATTGGGAAAACGAGATAAAGGCACTAGCTTAGTCTATTTCGGAAATTGCGGAAATCTAGCAGATAGGCAATTAAGCCAAAAGCTACTATTGCAATACTAGACAGGATTATTTTGCTAAATCCTTCTACATCTAGAATTTCAACACCATAGTAAAAGGCGACACCAAAAATGAGGTATAATAGGATCTTTCCTATTGGATAGCTGATCGGATAATACTTTTGTCCTAGTAGATATGCAATTGTTGTCATTGCACCAAAGCAAATTAAGCTTGCTACATTCGCACCTACCATTCCAATTCTTGGAATTAAAAAGAAATTTAAAGAGATAAATATTATAGATCCTATAGTAGCAATTAAAGCTCCGAAAATAGTCTTACCGCTTATCTTATACCAAATAGAAAAATTGTAGTAAAGACCCAGAAACAAGTTAGCTAGTAAGGCAATAGGAACGACAAATAAAACCTTGTGGTATTTCTCATCGATCATGAACTTCAGAATGTCTAAAAATCCGGTTACAAAAAGGAAAATCATCATTCCACATATTGTGAAAGCTAGAGCAACTTGACCATAAATTTTAGTTCTAGCTTCTTTCGATGTGTTCTTGAAGAAAAAAGGCTCTGCGGCATAATTAAAAGCTGTAACGAAAAGATTCATAATTACAGCAATCTTAATAGCACCCGTAAAAACACCCGCATTAAAAAAATTCTGTTCTCCGTTTACAGACTCCGTCAGATATGATACAAATATTCGATCAGAGAATTGATTAATTGAACCTGCAACTCCGACAATTATCAATGGCCAAGCAAAGGCGAACATTTTCTTGACTAGCTCTTTATCCCAACTAAATCGATAAGCAGACAACTCTTTATATAACATAAGAACTACAAAAAAGCTACCTACTAAATTCGCCAAGAATGTATAGTCAAGAAAATACCCTTCATCATACATCCAATGAAGAGCTGACACATGCGGTAATATATTAAAGCAGAACACAATCAAACCTACCGTGATCAAAGAATTGACAATTCTTATCGCAGAAAACTTCACAGGACGATTGGTCATGCGCAATTGAGCAAAGGGCACGGAACTAAGAGCGTCCAAAAACAAAATCACAGCAAAATACACGACAAACCTACTGTCCTCCGGTCTTGTCAAGGCGCTTGAAATACTGGACCTAAATACCAACATCAATGTCATCAGTAGTCCAGCTGAACCGAGCACAACGGTAACTGCATTATTGAATACTTTCTTGGGTTCATAAGATGCATCAGAAGAAAACTTAAAAAAAGTTGTTTCCATTCTAAGTGTAAAGAAAACCAATGCCAGCGTCACAAATGAATACATAATACCATGTATTCCATACTTATCTTCGTCAATTTGAAAAGTCAGATAGGAGGCTACTAAAAGAAAATTAACAACTTTTGGCAAGACTGCGCCTATACCATATATGACCGTCTCACCTGCTAATTTCTTTAAGTAACTGCTCAAATTCTACAATTAAAGATGACTTCGAATAGCCTTGGCGTGTTCTTCTAGGTCTGATTGTGAAATACTCAATTTTGGTTGGGTGAAATCTAGATCACTAGTTTGATTCATCGGCACTAAATGGATGTGAGCATGCGGAACTTCAAGTCCGATTACAGCTGTACCAATTCTTTTGCATGGAAACGCTTTTATCTGCGCTAAAGCTATTTTCTTGGAAAATAGATGTAAAGATGCCAACTGTTTCTCTGGCAAATCGAAAATGTAGTCTACTTCCTGTTTCGGTACCACTAAAATGTGCCCAGGCCTCAATGGAAAAATATCTAGAAAAGCAAAGTTATCTTCATCTTCTCCAATCAAGTGACAAGGTATCTCTCCATTAATAATTTTTGTGAATATACTTGCCACTATATTGTTATGTTTGTTATTTCAAATTCCATAGTTGCTGCAGGCGTAGTGATTTGAACTAAATCGCCGACCGCTTTTCCCAAAAGTCCTTCACCTATGGGCGATTTAACAGAAATCTTTTTCTCTTTGAGATCTGCTTCAGATGGTGCAACTAACTTGTAAGTAATCTCCTTACCATTCTTAACATTCTTTATCGTAACTCTGGATAATACTGTTACCTTCGAGGTATCTAGTTGACTTTCATCAATTATTCTTGCACTAGCTAACGACTTCTCCATGGCATTTATTTTCGCTTCAAGCATACCCTGAGCATCTTTTGCCGCATCATACTCAGCATTCTCTGATAAGTCACCCTTTTCACGAGCTTCAGCAATAGCCGCCGAAGCTTTAGCTCTTTCTACTGTTTTTAAGTTCATTAGAACTTCACTCAGTTTATCGTAACTCTCTTGAGTCATGTAAGATATATCACTCATAACAAATAATGTATTTTTTGATTTATGTCTCTTTTCGAGACATCTCTCTTAAAAGTAAATAGGAATATAGACTTTTTGCTTTGCTCTATCAAGAAAGGACACAAAGCGTTTAGCTAGAGGCTGTTTTCCCACTTGTTAGGATCAACAAACTATACCAAAATAGCCAATATTACAAAAGTAACAATAAAATATAATGTATATAGACTTTACAATCTACTAGTTAGTCAATTATCCAACTATACAAAAAATGCATGCCCCAAAAATGAAGCATGCATTTTAATTCTTAACCAGACTTTAGACTTACTGTAGAGTATATCGAAGTCCTATATTGTGTGTACCAGCAAAATGCTGGGTTGTACGGTAAGCATAATCTATCATTAAACGATTATCACTGTTCTTGCTTGTTTTGAATCCAGCTGAAAAACCTGCTGAAATTCCCGTATAAACGTCATCAGTTCCATCTTCAACTGCGCCTAGAGCTAGCTTGTATCCAGCTCTCACTTGCAGAACCTCTCTGAAAGAATACTCTGCAGCTACACCTAAGTTATCTCTTGAAAAAGCATTTGAAGTGAAATTAGCCATTGTTCTCAAATAATCTCGTCCACCTGCAAAAAGGAAGTCATAACTTGCTCCAAGGTTTAGTATTGTCGGCAACTCAAATTTTGAAGAACGAATGTAACTTCTCAGAAAATACTGATTAGTCTGCGGTTGATTAACAGTTACTTCCTCAGAAAGACCCTCACCGTTAAATCTCATAGCAGGACCAACATTTCTTAAGGATATACCAAGACGCACTTGATTATTCGCTCCTCCTCTATACTGCACACCAGCATCAAGACCAATTCCTGTAGCCGTTACATCCACAACAGACTGAGAAATACCTCTAAATAGCACTCCTACAAAAATCTTATCCTTGTAGCTTTGGCTATACCCAACACCAATATGAACGAAGTTTGGAGAGAAAGTACCTCCATTTCCTTCTGGTTGATTTTCTGTTGTAATTGGAATATCTCCAAAGTCCATAGACGACAAGCTGAATCCTAATGTACCTCCATTTCCAACTTTAAATGCCATACCAGCAGAATTCATGTTTACACCAGCACCTTGAAATAGACGCATATGTCCTACTGCAAACTGAGTCTTCCCATCAAAATGAAGACCTGCAGGGTTGAGTCTCATTGCTTCGACACCACTTATAGAAGAAGTGTTCATTAGATTGACTCCTGAGCCATTTCCCCATGGACTTAACAAAAGTTCATATGCTCCAGCTTCTCCTTGTCGATCTGGATTACCTGCCCAGGAAAGAGCAGGCAAAACAAATGCTATTACTATTAATATATGTTTAATCATTGTCTAAGTTTCTTGTTTTGATAAAATTATAATCCACTAGGATCAAACTTACGATTGATACCAAACCACTTAATGGTTTTTTGAGCACCTGTTTGCTCATCTAATACATGAATCAAATAAACACCGCTAGAAACCGGAATTCCCGCACTGTTCTTAAGGTTCCATACAACTGAAGCTTCCTCTTGAGAGAAATTAACACTTGCTGTTGCTCTGTTAACTCCTAGTCTCATAGCATCTCTTTTGAACTGTGCTATAAATCGACCATCCAAAGAATAAATAGAGATAGTTGCAACCTGCGGAACATTAGTAATTTTAACTCTTGTATCGTTCTGAGTCACCTCGTAAGTTGAGTTTCCATAATATGGATTTGGAACTACATTCACATTTGACAACGCATCGTCAATAGTAGTTTCGTCGACAGGCACCGCCTCTTTACCACGAATTTCAAATTCATATATCGGATTCAATCCTTCTCTAGGCTCAAAGTCATCTTCTACAAAATCAAGCTCCTCACCAAAAGTGTTGTCAACTCTCAATTTGATAGTAACGTCGTTTGGAATCAAACCTTCTTGATATGACAACAACTCGTTACCAGGATTAACTAGTGGAATACCAGTCCAAGTAATCCACCGGAGTCCTCTCAACTTCTTATTTGTTGCAGATCCTTCTTCATAAAACTCTACCAATGACTGGCATTCATCATACTCTGTTCTAGTCACGTAAATCGTATGTTGACCACCTGTAAGGAAATTCCATATAGAGAAGTCTTTACCTTCAGGAGTTTCAACTGCTAGAACTGAGTTAGGATTCCAAGTCATATCACGACCAATGTTTCCAACTAAGTCACTATATTCTCCACCATAAGTAGAATTCTCTCCGAAGAAAATATTTAAGCGTTCTCCTGTTTCAACATCAACTGCATAACCAGGAAACCAACCGAAACCTACTGTTCCGTCTCCTTCTTCTTGAGGATCACCATTTTCATCAACTTGATCTCTAGAAACTGAAGGATGTGATCTCATTTCAAGCTGAACCGCATCTCCTTCTTGATCATAAGCAGCATCGTAGAATTCTACGTGAGAAGTCTCCACAACTATACATTTACTCCACTTCGATCTGTCTGATGTGAATACTATGTCAACATTGTTGAGATCCGCTAAATCAAGACGTGATTGAACATTACCGGCAATACTTGTATTCTGTCTCATTGCTGGAGTAATGATCTGTCCGCCGAAATCTGCCAACTTAAGAGGAAGCATGTTTACCCCACTTGTGTTTCTTAAATTGCCAGCAGGATCAGATTCGTTCGCTTGCCCTTGATCTAAATAATTATAGAAAGGAACATTTGCACCTTGTGGTCCTCCATTTGGCAAGAAAGACAACCATTGATTGTTTAATGGATCAGCATACTCTAATGTTGCACCAACATACTCACCTGGTTGTAAGTCCTCTTCAGGTTCATTAGAAACATCTTCTTCACGAGAAATATTAATTGAGAAACCATACTCTCTTAAAATTCTTTCATCAACGCTCTCTAAGTTTCCATATGACTTAAATACTGCTCCATTGTCAAGATCTGTGAGGATCCAACCTGAGTCATCACTCGGTTCCATTCTACCATCATCATCGAATTCCCCATTAATTTCAAGTCTAAACTTACCGTCTCTAACATCAATAGGATTTACAATATTAATTCGTAACGGACTCGATGCCTCCTTGTATGTAACATCACCGTTCGTTGACCCTGCTAAAATCTTATCATACATATCATCTTCAAGTTCAACAAATTGACCTTGATTTCCAACTCCTTGTTTTCTTGTAACAATAGGACCGTCTCCGTAAAAAGTATTTAGAGCATCATAAACAATTGGTCTTGGAACAACTGTTACCACACCAAATGTTCTACGACCAGTTATAAATGGACGCTGCTGCCCTATTCCTGTTTGTGGATTAAATGGTTCATACTCATTATATCCGTAAGCCACAGCAAAGAAATAATACTCTTTATGATTTATAAGTCTTGGAGATCCCTGACTAAAAGCATCCTCTGTAATACTAAAACTATGCCTTATGCCATTATCTGAGCCTACAACTTCGAGCTCTGGTGTATAGACTAACTCATTATTACCTGGCAATGGGTTAACTTGAGATGTCCAATTATACATTGTTGTTACATTATTAACAACATCTACTTGTCTTACTAACCTAGCATTTTCGATATCATCAAGATTACTAGACGAATTCGGAGTTCTCAATTGATACAATAAATATCCTTCGAACTTGTAAGAAATATCATCGTCTGGTAGAGCCTTCGCTACTGAATCTGTAGCGAAAATGTCAACTTCAGAATACTCTTCGAATTTATTGTTTGATAGGATTGTATCATTTGAAAGAAGTATGATTACCTGTCGATCAAGCTCTACAATATCTACATCTGGTCCTTGAGGACCATCAAGTGTTTGAAAACAATTATCAAATAACGCTTGAGCTAAATCATCTGCTTTGTTCAAATTATTTAATTCTGGACAAGGGTAAACTTGGTTAGGTACCCAAACAACTCCAATGATAAGCTCATTGATCGCTCCTTGCTTCAATACAAATGGTCCAGAAGCCTGAATAGTTCTTCTATCACCAAAGCCTAAACCAGCGGTACACATTGACCAATCATTATCTTGAGATGGAGCTCCAGGTAATACGTAACGAATAGTGTCTGTACTTCCTATGTTATAACCTGATCCTCCAAAGGTAATTGGCAATCCATCTCTCCATTGACCGTCAAGTAACCTATAGTGCTCTTCAGCAGTCTCAGGATCCCATGTTCCTGGAGGGTGTTCTCCCGCTCCTTGTCTGTTTGTATATACGAAAGAGGACATTCCTATTTCCACAAATGTATCAGCCTCTGCAAAAGGGTTTGGAAGTTCAAGCAATTCACCATCATCTCCAAAAATCTGCGGCTTTAGTGGGCCTCTAAAATAATCGATCCCTAGTAGTGGCACATTGTCACCATATGTTGCTACACCTCCTGGACAATCAGATCCAGGATTTCCATCAATCTCATCTTGATTGTATAATATTGCCATTGATCTAGCAGAATCACAACCAATATAATCATCTTCACTACATCCTAAATCACCGTCAACCCACATTGCGAAGTAACAATCCTTAATTACTGTCTGTGCTCTATTGA
Source organism: Saprospiraceae bacterium (assembly GCA_965658745.1). Classification (GTDB taxonomy): domain Bacteria; phylum Bacteroidota; class Bacteroidia; order Chitinophagales; family Saprospiraceae; genus JAHDFB01. The sequence continues at coordinate 436,715 of CBFHTK010000003.1, forward strand.
TTAACTTATAACGTTGGAAGGTCATATCGTTCAACTCGTCATTTGACTCATATGCAAAAGCTTGCACCTGCACCTCCATCTGAATTGCCTGACCTTGAGTCCCTAAGTGCGGTCCACCTTGATCATTATAAATCCAGAAATACATCTCATCAGGATATTGAACAAACTCTTCACAACCTCTAACATCGATCTTTGGGTAATCTCCGTTTTCAGGATCATAAACATCAATTGCAGAGTTAGGGTCATCATAAAAAGATGCTAATCCTTGACCAGCATCTGGGAGTGGAAACCCATATTTTAAAACAAAATCAGTATTTCCTAAACCAGGATAATATCTAATATTATCAGGCATCGAATCCTTAGGATACTCTACTCCTTGGTTTCTAAAATTGATAATATTTACTCTGTGTTGGTCTATCTCTGTTCCAGTCACACGGAAGAATCTATCCCATTGTTCACAGACTTCTTTTTCAGTTGTACCAGTCTCATCATTTAGCGGTCCTGGATAAAAATCACCTCCTTGAGTACGGTAGGTAGTTGCGGCAATCTTAAGAATATCTTGTCCTCCCTCTACTGGCTCATAACCACCAATCCACACTGCTCCTGCGAAAATAGATGAAACATCTTCAATTTCAGGTGGCGTATTAGGAACGAAGTATTGCCCCTGCTGTAAATTCCACCAAACATCACCTGATGAAAGCAAAGTAGCTCGAACATTGTTAATATTCTGAATAGCTATTTCATTACCTTCCAAACAGTCTTCTCGAAGATTGATATTGGTAGGACTTTTTGTTTTCTTTTTGCTTGGTGAAATATATGCAAACACTGCACTATGAACCATAACAGCAAGAAATAAGAATAATATTTTCTTCATTATCTAACGTTTTCTCTTTTAAAATAAATAGCTCTAGAAGCTTATAATTCCACCGATTCTAATTCTTCTCGGTAGTGTATAAAATCCAGGATTTAATAATGCCCACTCGTAAGCTGCTAAGTAAGACTGTACATCTTTACCAGAATTTGCAACATCAGCAATTGCGTCTTGTCCGAACTGTGAACTTAAATATCCATCATCTTCCGGTGAGCCTGTTACTCGGTAGACACCAATTACATTTCTAGTATTTAGTAAGTTACTTACACGCAAGTAAACATTAAGATTTAAACCTCTCGTTGCCTCTTTTGAAGTCTTCAAGAAGAAGTTTCTATCGAGTCTTGCATCAATATTAAAGTTCCAAGGATATCTAGCTCCGTTAATGTCTCCCGTAAACCCTGCAGAATTAAACGGAGTACTAATATTACTTGCTCTAGTGTAAGGTCTTCCGGAAACCGCTGCTATCTGTAAGTTAAGCCCAGTATTTGCAAGAAGATCTAATCCTTGTACAGTTGGTCCGTTGTACTTATCTCCAGATGCATATCTGTAATCAACATTTCCAACAATACGGTGTCTTTCATCGAAAGAAAGAGGAACTAGAACTCTTACCTCACCATTTCTTGAACTCAACCCAGAGTTCGCGCTTGAACCTGTACCTTCAGCATACTGTAAAGTATAACTTGCACTTAGTTCAAGGTTACCAGTTCTTCGAAGATCGTACGATGCAGTAAATCCTTTTACTGTACCGAAATCAATATTGTCAAATGTCAAGTAGTTATTCACTATAGGGACATTCAATAAGTATCGAGTCTGAATCAAATCACGATTCTCCTTGTAGTACATGGATAATTTGATCGCTGAAGAGTTTGTCAGTTTTTGTTGAAATCCAACTTCATAATCAATTGTCGTCTCAGGTCTTAGATTAGGATTGTTTGCTGCTCCACCACCTGGGTTAAGTCTTGCAATATCTTCGAAGAAGAAGTAATCTAATGCCGTAAATTCAGTGTTTGATGTTGGTCTTTGAACTAATTGATCATAGTGCGCAAAGAAACCAGCTTCCTCAGAAATAGGGAACGACAAGCTAATTCGCGGTGTCAATTTGAACGACGGATTATAATCAACAAAGCTATTATCTGTATTAAATTCTCTTGACTGTATATTGTTTTCAGCATCAGAGAATGAATAAGAAGGCGATACAGGATCAGTACCGAATATCAATCTAGGATCTGTTTTTGTACCATCAGGTGCAAACCAGTCATCACCCAATCTAAACGCCTTAATTCCATCATTATCTCTATCGTCACCTGTAATGTAAACCGCCGCCTCTGGATCTACAGAACCAGGAATCTGAACATCTCTTCTTCTAGAAAACTCGTCGGCAGTTTCAATTCTGTAAAGTGAGTAAGGGTCTCTTAGTACTTTCGTATTTGCATCGAAATAATCAGCTCTTACACCGACTCTCAAAATGATGTCTTCATATGTAAACTTATCTTGGATATATCCAGCAAAATATACTGGCTGTAAAGGCGCAACTGGGAATGTTCTTCTTCCAGCATCATCTGTTGCAGTGAAGAAATCATCAAAAGTTACTCCCGAAATAGCATTACCTAAATAATCATATCCATAGTAATCCAAATCCAATTGTCTCCAGTTGATAAGCTCACTTGCAGAGAAAAGATCCAATGACAAGTCTTTATCAATGCCAACTCCTTCGATATTCACAAAATCATTAAGTGACAAACCGTACAGATTTCTGATCTCTTGGTAGAACTTCTTATCAGGATCGATCTCAATCAAACGACCATATTCCTGCAGTGGAATTTCTCCAAATGGTGGAGGACCATCAAAAACACCTCCCGTAAATACCGTTGTATCAACACCTGCTACAAAATGTGAATTTGCGGCATCGATCGCCATGGTCCACAATTCACGCGGATTAATACTCCATCTTCTGTTATTTCTAATTTCAATGTTACCTCCAAACTGGATATTGTGGCGGTTTTTAATAGAACCTCCAGGTAGTAAATCCAACTGAGCATCGAAGTTTATCGTATTTCTTGTAAAGTCAAACTTTCTGTAATTGTTATAAACGCGGCCAACATTGTCAAAGAAATTGCTATTCCATACATTTATACTTGCCCCTACTAGACGACCATTTATTGACTGATACTGTGCCAACACTGGGTTAGGACTTAGTACCGATTGTGCTTCATCTAAGAACGGTGAGAAGGCCGTTTCATTCTGAGAGAATGTTACGTGATCAATGAACGTTCCAGGAAATACTTCAATTTTTCCTGCCCCATCCCAATCTTCTGCAACGAAACCACCTTGTGGTGTAGAACTAACTTCTTTCGTTCCGTAAAGACCATAGTCAAAAAATCTATCTTGGTGAATAAGGTCTTCTCTTAGTTGTTGTGTGTTTTCAATACCAACTTGTAGGATATAAGACGCATTTCGTAGAACTGTTGCTCCACCTAACTCATCTTTAGATTCTGGTAAACCTTGCTTACCAATTTTATGTCTCCATCGACCGTTTATACGATAATTGTCTCCATAATTGTAAGGATTTCTTGTCCAGTTGAACATTCCAAAACCTCCACCTGGAGTGAAACGATCTTGATCTTGTCCTAAGATACCAGATATAGACACATCAATATTTTCGCTTAATCGAGCATCAATTTTGGCAGTAATGTCAAGATCAAAACGCTCTTCATTTGGTCTTGTAGCTATCGGTTCTGGAAGATCACTAGCACCCAATAATTCAGCTCGTGGAAAATCAACACCACTTAATTGATATACTGGATTAGCTTCCAAATCGCGAATCGTCTCCTCAGGCATTCTATAAACACCAACAGCTGAAGGTCTATCATCTCTTTGACCTACATACTGAAAGTTTGCACGGAATCCAACTACAGATTTTCCATTCTTCTTCAGAATTGGTCCACTAATATTACCATTTAAGAAATTGAAACCATAATCATCTAAGAATTCCGAAGTCTCTGCTTCAAATCCACCAGAAAATCTTTCAGAGGGTCCTTTTGATGTTAAGGAGATAACTCCACCTGTTACATCACCATACCTTGCTGCTAGTCCTCCTGTAATTACCTGAAGTTGTTCAATCTCAGAAGCTGGAATCAGACCTGCATTCGTTACACGTATACCATCAACGTAGTAATTGGTTGCATTGGAACGCGCACCACGAATAGAAATATTACCATCACCATCTGCAGACAATCCAGCCGATGTTGCAGCCAAACCCTGAACGTTCTTTAGAGGTGAATTTGCAATCGCTTCCGCGGTTACAGTCTTCACAGATGACGTCTGATCAAAATCAATAAGCGGAACACGATAGTCTGTGATAACGACGTTATCTATCAACTCGCCCTCAACTTCCATTGTAAAATCATACTTTGTTGTACTATTGTCATTTACAACTACGCCGTTTACACGTTGTGTTGCAAGTCCTAAGGAGCTGACTTGTACATCATAAGTACCTGGGTTAATATTGGTAAATATGTAATTACCATCAAAATCCGAAACTACAGCCTTTATCTCTACATCATTTTGATACAAATAGACTGCGGCACCGATTACGGGTCCATCCTCATCTGCAACTTGACCCTGTAAAACAGTTTGGGCGTAAGCAGACAAAGAGAAAATACACATAAGGAATGTGAGGAATGTAAGTTTCTTAGTCATATGAACTAGTTAAGTGTAATAAGCAAAAAATTATGCACTAGCCTAAAGGACTGAAAATCAAAGAATTGAATTAGTGAGAGTCTTTTCATTCGATTTAGATGCCCAGCAGACCACAAGTTTAAAGAATTAAAGCCGTAAACAAAAATGATCACCGACTGCAAGTCTTAGAATCGACAAATATAAGATAAGGAATGAATTTTTAGTGTCTTGTCGCCAAATTTGAAATTTGCGCAAGTAAGGAAGACGCAATTTTATACTTTGATTCAACCGTCCAACCAGCAACATGTGGGCTTAAAATAACTTGGTCAAAATCATACAAATTTTGATACATAAGCGATTCATTATCAGTAAAAGTAGAAGGTTTTTCGTTTTCAAAAACATCCAAGCATGCACCTCCAATCTTACCCGATGACAGTCCACTAATCAAGGCTTCTGTGTCGACTACTTTTCCTCGTGCCGAATTTATTATTATTACTCCGTCCTTACATTTTTTTACAAATTCGGAATCAACTAAATAGTGCGTTGAGTCATCCAAGGGGACATGTAAGCTGATAACGTCACAAATGTCTTGTAGGCGATCAAGGCTTGTACATTCTTCAACGAAACTGTACTCTCTAGCATAATCTACCTTGTACTTATCATATGCAAGAACCTGCACATCAAAGCCGGATAGTTTTTTGGCGAAAGTCGAACCATTATTTCCAAATCCAATAATACCAACGGTTTTGCCCTCGAGTTCCCAACCTCGCATTTTCTCTCTATTCCACTCGCGGTTTCGAACTTCACCGTCAGCCAATACAAGATTATTAGCTAAGGCCAAAAGTTGACCAAGTGCGTGTTCTGCTACAGCATTCCGATTTCCTTCTGGTGCGCTGAATACGGAAATGCCTAGTTCCTTTGCCGCTATCAAATCGATAATTTCCAACCCTGACCCTAATCGTGCTATAAATTGCATTTTGGGCGCAAGCCCCATCAACTCTTTAGTCATTTTCATCTTGCTATTAACTACTATGCCAGAATACTGATGAACTATAGAAAAAACATCCTGATAAGGTATATTAGGCCTATAATCAACTTTGTAGCCTAGTTCGCTAAGGCCTTCAAGTAAGAAACTATGTACGTCATCCGTAACTAACACAAGGGATTGCTGAATCATTGTGCAAAAATATATAATATTAACTTATACGTATTTCTTTACTATTTCATAACTATATATATTTGCCCGAATTTCAAAAAAGCCACTTCCATGCCTAAAGATTTATCTATCAAGTCCGTCCTGATTATTGGGAGCGGCCCTATCGTTATTGGTCAAGCTTGTGAGTTTGATTATTCTGGATCTCAAGCCTCTAGATCTTTACGCGAAGAAGGAATAGAAGTTAGTCTCATCAATTCTAATCCGGCGACGATTATGACAGATGAAGTGACTGCTGATAATATTTACTTACTTCCATTGACGGTAGATAGCCTCGAACACATCCTTCAAGAACAACATATTGATGCTGTTTTACCAACAATGGGAGGACAAACTGCTCTAAATTTAGCAATCGAAGCAGGAAATCAAGGCTTATGGGAAAAATATAACATCAAACTAATTGGTGTTGACTTGGATGCGATTGAGCTAACTGAAAATCGTGATGCTTTTAAGCAGCATGTTGTAAAGCTTGGAATGGAAGTCGCTCCTTCGTTTATCGCAAATAGCTTTCTCGAAGGAATGGAAGCTGCGCAAAAAATCGGATTCCCACTTGTAATTAGGCCTTCATATACTCTAGGGGGAACAGGAGGTGGATTTGTGATGACAGAAGAGGAGTATCCAACTGCATTACGAAGAGGTCTTGATGCATCGCCAACACACGAAGTTCTTGTAGAAAAAGCAATTTTCGGATGGAAAGAATATGAGCTTGAACTTCTGAGAGATGCAAATGACAACGTAGTTATAATATGTACTGTTGAGAATTTTGACCCTATGGGGATTCATACTGGAGACTCGATAACTGTCGCTCCGGCAATGACACTTTCAGATACCGCTTTTCAGCAAATGCGAGATGACGCAATATTAATGATGCGCTCTCTAGGTAATTTTGCTGGAGGTTGTAATGTACAGTTTGCAATAGATCCAGCAACGGAGAAATTAATTCCAATTGAGATTAACCCTAGAGTTTCGCGTTCATCGGCGTTGGCAAGTAAAGCAACTGGGTATCCAATTGCGAAGATCGCTGCTAAACTAGCAATTGGGTATACGCTAGATGAGTTAAAAAACCAAATTACTAAAACGACTTCAGCATATTTCGAACCTACTTTAGATTATGTAATAGTCAAAATGCCAAGATGGAATTTTGATAAGTTCCATGGTTCTGATAACACGCTTGGTTTACAGATGAAGTCTGTTGGAGAAGTAATGGCGATCGGAAGAACTTTCCTCGAAGCTCTTCAAAAAGCATGTCAATCACTTGAGAATAATAGAAATGGTCTAGGAGCTGATAAAAAGGAGTGGATTCGTACTCAAGACATTCTTGAAAGACTTGAAAAAGCAAGTGACGATAGATTATTTAGACTAAAGGATGCTTTGCGTCTAGGAGTTCCAAATTCAACAGTCCACAACTTAACAAAAATCGACCCTTGGTTTATCAAACAAATCAAGCGTCTTGTAAAATACGAAGAGCAACTTATGCGCTTCAACGTTCCTGAAGATATTCCAGAAACATTCTTCCGTGAATTAAAGGAAGTAGGGTATTCTGATGCTCAGATTGCCTGGGTAATTCGCGTAAATGAAGACGCTGTAACAAAGCAGCGTCTTGCGCTTGGAATCAGAAGAACATATAAAATGGTAGATACTTGTGCTGCAGAATTTGAAGCAAAGACGCCTTATTTCTATTCTACTTTTGACCAAGAAAATGAATCTATTCCAACCGATAATAAGAAAATCATTGTCTTGGGTTCCGGCCCAAATAGAATAGGTCAGGGAATCGAATTTGATTACTGTTGTGTTCACGGCCTTCTTGCAATTAAGGAAGCAGGTTACGAAGCAATTATGATTAATTGTAACCCTGAGACTGTGAGTACAGACTTTGACATGGCCGACAAGTTATATTTTGAGCCAGTTTATTGGGAGCATATCAAAGAAATCATTGACCTTGAAAAACCTGAAGGTATTATAGTTCAGCTAGGAGGGCAGACTGCTTTGAAACTAGCGGAAAGATTCCACAAAGAAGGAATTCCGATCATTGGATCAAGCTTTAAGAGCTTAGACCTTGCCGAAGATAGAGGTAGTTTCTCGGACTTATTAAAAGACCTAGACATTCCTTATCCGGACTACGGAGTTGCTCATGATATCGATCAGGCATTGGAAATAGCAAATCGTGTATCGTACCCCGTTCTTGTAAGACCTTCTTATGTTCTTGGAGGGCAACGAATGCGGATTGTAATCAATGATAAAGAGCTAGAAAAGCATGTACTTTCGATCTATAAGCACCTTCCAGATAATAAAGTTCTAATTGATCAATTCTTAGAACGAGCAAAAGAAGCTGAAGTAGACGCCATTTTTGACGGTGAAGAGCTGATGATCATGGGTATGATGGAACATATCGAACCTGCAGGTATCCACTCTGGAGATAGTTCAGCTGTATTACCGACCTACAGTCTATCTGAAGAAAGTGTGCAAACTATGCGAGATTACACATTAAAGCTTGCGAAGGCACTTGACATCAGAGGATTGATTAATATTCAATTTGCTATCAAAGATGAAAAGGTATTTGTGATCGAAGCAAATCCGAGAGCTTCAAGAACGACACCATTTATTGCTAAGGCTTACAAAACACCATTCCTAAATATTGCAACGCACGTAATGATGGGAACAAAAAAGCTGAAGGATTTTGATGTCAAGCGAGATTTGGAAGGATATGCAATTAAAGTACCTGTTTTCTCTTTTGATAAATTCCCTAATGTTGATAAGCAATTGGGACCAGAGATGAAGTCTACTGGAGAAATGATCCGATTTATCAAGAACTTGCAAGATCCATATTTCAGACAACTTGATCGTGATCGTTCTATGTACTTAACTAGATAATCCAGATTTCGAGCTGGTCGACTAATTCAGTTTAATGAAATAGTAAAATGGGTTGATGATGTGAAAGTATCATAGCTTCACCGTATATTCGTATACATAATCGTAACTTATGCATGTACTTATTTATTCACAACGTTTTAAAACGGCTGACAAGCCTTACATTGAAACAGTACTGAATAAATTAAAGCAGGAGAACATCACCTTTGGCTTCTATGCGCCATACCATACCATGCTAATCAAAAAGTATCCAGAGTACGCAGATTATGAGACAAAGAATGACGGTGACAAGGTAGAAAAAGACGATTTTGATTTTGTCTTTAGTTTAGGTGGTGATGGTACGATCTTGAATGCTGTAACACTTGTCCAAGAAGCTGAAATTCCGATATGTGGAATCAACCTTGGACGTCTAGGATTTATGGCAACCATTGAAAAGACGAGGATCGAAGATGCAATCGATAAGTTACTTTCGAAAGAGTATAGAGTTGAACCAAGAAGTATGCTCAGCTTGGATTCAAACAAATCACTCTTTAAAGGATTGCATTTTGCTCTAAACGACTTTACACTACATAAGCGAGACACCTCCTCCATGATGATAGTTCATACGTATATTAATGGAGATTTTATCAATTCTTATTGGGCAGATGGTCTAGTAGTGAGTACTCCGACAGGTTCAACGGGTTACTCTCTGAGTTGCGGTGGGCCGATCGTATTTCCTTCGTCTTCCAATTTTGTAATTACGCCTGTTGCTCCGCACAATTTAAATGTACGGCCTTTAGTTGTATCGGATGATTCCAAAATAGAATTCCATATCGAGGGTAGAAGCAAGAACTATATGTGTACTTTAGACGGTAGATCGGAAAAGGTAACCTCCAAAGTAGAATTACGTGTGCAAAAGAATCACTTTGTTGCAAACATTGTTTTGCTTGATGACATAACATTTATTAACACAATTCGTAAAAAACTCAATTGGGGATTAGATAGTCGAAATTAAGACTCTTCTTTAGGATTTTCCAATGCTTTCTTGTAGTGCTCATAAACGATTTTGGCGTAAGCCTTGCCAATCACATTCTCTAACTCACCTCGTGTTGATAGCTTAATTTTCGAAACAGATCCATAGTGAATCAAAAGCTTATTTGCAGTCTTTTCTCCTATCCCTTTAATTTCTGAAAGCTCTGTTCCAAAAGCATTTCTAGATCGTTGGTCACGATGAAATGTAATCGCAAATCGGTGCGCTTCATTTCTTGCATGTTGAATTACCTTAAGCGTCTCACTTTTCTTATTGATATACAATGGAATCGGATCCTCAGGAAAAAAGATTTCCTCAAGCCTCTTAGCTATTCCTATCATTAAGATCTTTTCATGAAGATCAAGGTCTTTTAGAATTTCATATGCAGCTGAAAGTTGACCTTTTCCACCATCTATGATGACCAGCTGAGGCAAATCATCGCCCTCTTCCTTTAACCGTTTATACCTCCGGTAAACAACCTCTTTCATGGAAGCAAAATCATCTGGACCAACAACAGTTTTGATATTGAATTTACGATAATCTCTTTTGGAAGGTTTTGCGTTTTTGAAAACTACACAGCTTGAAACAGGGTTTGTCCCCTGTATATTGGAGTTATCAAAACACTCAATATGGAATGGTACCACATCCATATGTAAATCTTCTTGCATTGTCTTTAGGATGCGCTCACTACTCGTCACTTTTTTAGCCCTATTGATTGCATCTTTCTTCATTTGCAATCGGAAATAAGTAACATTCTTTTGAGATAGATCCAACAACTTCTTCTTGTCACCTATTTGAGGAACAGTGATTTTCACATCTTCAATCAACCATCCAAGGTCAAACGGAACAACTATCTCGGGAGCAAAGCTTTTGAATTTCTCTCTTAATTTCTCAATTGCATAAAGCAATATATCTTCTTTCTCTTCATTCAAGTTTTTTGTCAACTCAACTGTATCTGTGTTGATAATTGCGCCATTCATGATTTTCAGATAATTCACATAAGCATGCTTATCATCGTCCACAAAACTAAATACATCAAGATCTTTCACTGAGGTGCTGACCACGGTAGACTTTGCTTGGTAATCTTCGAATGCCTCTAGCTTGGATTTTAGGATTTGAGCTTCTTCAAATTCCATGGCTTCCGCATGCTTTTGCATTTCGTCTTGGATGAATTGCTTCACAGTTCCAAAGCTCCCATTCAAAATATTCTTTATTTGATCGATCTTCTTATTGTAGTCTTCTTCAGACTCTAATCCCTCACATGGACCTGCGCAATTCTTTATGTGATATTCTAGACAAATCTTAAACTTCCCAGCTTCAATATTCTTTTCATTCAAGGGTAACCAGCAAGTTCGTAGCTGAAACAATTTCTTGATTAAATCAAGAATAATATTAATACGGTGTTTTGAAGTATAAGGTCCAAAATAAGTCGAACCATCTCGTATTAATTTTCTTGTAAAAAACACTCTGGGAAATGGCTCTTTCTTGATGCATATATAACTGTAGTTTTTGCCATCTTTCAACATGACATTATATCGAGGTTGAAATTTCTTGATTAATGTGTTCTCGAGTAATAATGCATCTTGTTCAGTATCGACAATGGTAAACTCAATATGATCAGCATTTCTGACCATTGTTCGAGTTTTGTAAGCCATGTTCTTCTTACTTCCAAAGTACGATGAAAGTCGGTTTTTCAGCACTTTAGCCTTTCCTACATACAAAATAGTGCCATCCTCATCCAAAAATCGATAGACTCCTGGCTGCTTAGGTATTGTATCACTTATTTGTTTGTAATCTTTATCCGTCAAGTATAGTTATTTTCCTTGTCAAGTTAATCTGTACTAACTTTCCCTATACTGCATGCCCAAAATCATCAATTTAGCGCTTGCCATATTTGTAGCTAGAGGAACATTATGTACATCACATTGGCGCATTAACATTTGCACGTCTGGCTCATGAGGATGCTTATCAAGTGCATCTCTAAAGAAAAAAACCATGTCCATTTCTCCCGTAGCCACGAGTGCCGCTATCTGCGCATCTCCACCCAAAGGTCCAGACATATACTTCGTAACTTCAAAGCCAGCCTCTTCAATATGAGTTCCTGTAGTACCTGTTGCAAAAAGGTCTGCATCTTTGAGATAGGCATTGTTCTGAAGAATGAAGTTAATTAATTCAGCCTTCTTTCCATCGTGTGCAATCAAGGCAATTCGTTTCATTGTAAGTTTTTGTTTAGTTGGTTTTCAGTAGTTATTTGACTCTTTATTTAATCAACATTCTGTTCTCAAATAACTTCATTTTGTCGCAGACAAATTTAGGGAATTATATCCTTCACAACACTTCAAGTTGTTAATTGATGGTTAAATACCCTGATATCAACTCTCTTCTTCGATACTTATCACAACAAAAGTTCAATGTCTTAGGTTTATGGAAAGAAGCCCTTTGAATTGACACTTATGAAACGGTTCATTTTTCTTTTTGTAATGATAAGCTATGCGATGAGCTCTGAACTCCCTGCTCAAAATGCTCGACAAGAGGTCATGCTCAAAAAGATCAATAAATTGCGCAGTAAAGGTTGCGTTTGTCAGGATCGTTTTATGCCTCCTGTCGCTCCATTAGAGTGGAATTCAATGCTAATGACATCTGCGCTTTACCATGCCGAGGATATGAAAGAGAAAGACTATTTCTCTCATTATTCGCCAACTGGAAAAGATATAGGAGATCGAATTGACGAAGTAGGATATTCTTGGTCTTATTGTGGTGAAAACTTAGGTTCAGGACAACGAACATTTGACGAAGTAATGCGAGACTGGATTGAAAGCAAGACGCACTGTATGATGCTGATGAATCCAGAAGTCGAAGAAGTTGCTGTTGCAAAAGCAGGTATCTACTGGGTTCAACACTTTGGAAAGCGCTTCGATCGAAATATAGTTCCCTCCAACAAATAGTCCCGGTTGCGATAAGTGGGCTGACGCCTAAAAACTTCATCACTGATTGCAGTGAACCATCTCTACCAAGACTTAATTACTGCTCAAATTGAAAGTACTAAGCTTGCTCCGCTGAAGGTTCTTTGACCATGCTTTTTGGATCAGTGTTCTTCTTTGTAAAGTACTTTCTAAAAAAAACTAAAATGAGTACAACACCAACTGATATTGCAGCATCAGCAACATTAAATATTGGTCTAAAGAACTCAAAGTATTCACCACCCCAAATTGGAAAGTACTCGGGGAAGTGCGACTTTATCATTGGAAAGTAGAACATATCAACAACGTTTCCCTGTAAAAAGCCAGCATATCCGCCACCCTCTGGTAAAAATTCCGCGACATTTCTTGTATGATAATTACTTGCTCCAAAGATAATTCCAAAATAGAGTGAGTCTAATATATTACCAATTGCTCCAGCTATGATCAATGAGAAACTAGCAATAAAGCCTTTTGGCTCCTTACTTCTTATTAATTGCGATAGAAAATACACTAGAAATCCGGCCATCAAGACACGAAAAATACTAAGTACGTACTTTCCAGTAACACCTCCGTACGACAAACCAAACGCCATCCCCTCGTTCTCTACAAACTTCAATTGTGCCCAATCAAATCCGAAGATGTGAACTGATTCACCGTAGTAAAAATTAGTTTTTATGTAAACCTTAAGAGCTTGATCAATGATTAAAACACCAAAGATCACTAGGATAGCGAGTGTAGTACGTTTCACGGTATATAAAAATTGTTACAGAACAAAAATAGTATAATGATCCACATCAAGCTTTTGTTGTGTACAAAATCATTAATTTAATAGACAAACCCATTGAAAAAGTACTACTTTTGCGGTCGCTTTTCTGGTGAAAAGTATTATTCGTCTAACCTGCAATTGGATCGAAAAACAATGAAAGCATTATACAACAAAGTGGACCGTCGTCTACTTAAACAGAAATTAGTAGAAAGTACTGAAAAAAGAATAACTTTATCTTTCTACCAATACGCTCAAATCGCCAACCCGAGTTTATTCAGAGATCATCTTTTTGTGATTCTATCAGAATGTGAAGTCTTCGGACGGATCTATGTAGCTGAAGAAGGCATCAATGGTCAAATCTCCGTACCTGATTCTAGACTTGAAGATTTTAAAAGAGCAATTAACTCCATTGACTTCTTAGAGGGAATTCGTCTCAATATCGCAATTGATGATGATGGGAAATCTTTCTTTACTTTAACAATCAAAGTTAGAGCAAAGATAGTGGCTGATGGCCTTGACGACAAAAGTTTTAATGTCACCGACAAGGGTAAGCATCTAAGCGCTCGAGAGTTTAATGAACTCACGGACCATGAGGATACGATCGTTGTCGATATGCGAAATCACTACGAAAGTGAAGTAGGGCACTTTAAAGGTGCAATACTTCCAGACGTTGAGACGTTTCGCGAATCTCTACCGATCGTAGCAGACATGCTTGAAGAAGACAAAGATAAAGATGTGATTATGTATTGCACTGGTGGTATTCGTTGCGAAAAAGCTTCTGCATATATGAAGCACAAAGGGTTTAAGAAAGTATATCAAGTAGAAGGTGGAATTATAGAATATGCAAGACAAGTGAATGAAGAAGGCTTGACTAATAAGTTTGTAGGGAAAAACTTTGTCTTTGATGAGCGCCTTGGTGAACGTATTAGTGAAGAGGTAATTGCACGGTGTCATCAATGTGGTTCTGAATGTGATGACCATACCAACTGTGCCAATGATGCTTGCCATATATTATTTATACAATGTCCTTCTTGCGCAGAGAAGTACAATGCATGCTGTTCAAAGAAATGCTCTGATTTCAATTCCCTGCCTCAAGAGAAAATTGACGCTTTGAAAGGAAAGATTGAATTCAATGGCACAAAATTTGGTAAAGGTAGATATAAGGCACATCGAAAAGATGAACCCTTGGTGGTTGAATAATAAGAAGTAAGTATAGAATTATCAAAAATAGTTGAAACCAATAGTACTGCTTTTTGGGCCCCAGCCCAGAAAAAGAATGAGAACTAGGAAGCATTTCCTAATAAACCGAAAATACGAATAAGAAACTAGATGAATCATACTATTGTGAGCAACGCAGCGTTATTTTCTCAGGTTTCGTCAAATAATACGACGAATCCCTGTAATGAACGTATACCCAACTTTATGTCGAGATTACTCTCAAGAAACTACTTTGTAGCATTATTGCTTTCTGTGTGTACTATTGTTACAACCGTAAACGCACAATGTGACTTTCCGGATGTTATTGATGGCTTGTCTTGCGAGTCTTCTCTATATCTCTGTAATGATCTCATTGACGGCTACGTAGGAACTCTACCGCTCACTAATCCAGTACCTCAGTTTGCAAATCTATGTGCAAGCGGTGGAACGATAGAAAATCCAGTTTGGTTTAGTTTCATACCTTGCGAGACTACTGCTTCTATTACCATAATTCCTAGCAATTGTCAACCTGGTGTAAACAATTTTATGGGTCTTCAAGTCGCCATGTATTCCGAGTGTATGGAGGGGGAAAGTGTTGCTTGTTTCGATGATGGTTCGGATCAAGACATCAATCTATCATTTGACTCTTTTATTCCTGGAAATATTTATTATCTCATCGTCGATGGATATGGAGGTAGTGTCTGTGACTTTGAAATAGACGTGATTTCAGGTATTTGTAATGATGAATTCACAATTGATACTGAAAATCCAAGCGATAATTCTATTTCTGGACCTACCGGAGGTTTCTGTAATCAACCAGACGTAATCTACTCATATGAGGTTTCTGATTGCGATATAAATTCTATTTCAGGTGACTTGGATGATCTCTACGAAAATGGTTGGACTTGTTATGAATGGACGATTGAGCCACCCACGTTTCAATTTTTGGGCGCAAGTGATGGTCCTTACGTTGATATACAATTTCTAGCTGAAGGTGCCTACACAATCTCCGTTGAACGAAATATACATCCATTCTTACTTGCATGTGCAGACGGAATGTGCGAAGATCCAGAACCAATAAATATTGCGATAGATTTTATCGATACATTGATTGAAACTACATTTCTATGTCCAGGAGAGTTTGTTGAAATATGCGGAAATCTAGTTGGTACAGAGGGGGTATATTCTTGTTTGGATGAAGATGCATGCGTGCTTACAATTGATACAATAAAAATCGGAGGAGGAGAAGTTGAAGAACTTGGTAATATATATTTATGTCCTGGGGAATGCTTTACCCTAGAAGGAATCGAGTACTGTGATCGAATCGACTACTCTATTATCAGTGCTTTGGACTGTTCCAAAACACTTGAATTTAGTATCAAGGACTTTAGTTTAACCATAACTGCTGATGATTATCCAGAAATTACATGTCTTGATAATACCGTTAAGGTCCAGCATTCAATTGTGACCAATTACTCAGGTGATCTTGCTTTTACGTATTATAATGCAGCAGACATAGAAATATCGAATACGCTTTCGGCAGACATTGATGCCATCGGAAACTATTACTTTGTCGTTTCATCAGAAGATTTTAATGGAATTTGTGGCGATACAGTGTTTTTTAATATTTCTGGTGACTTCAGCACACCTGACTTCACAACAACAAGCGAGATTCTTACTTGCTCGGATATGATCGTTGATCTTTCTGTTGTTTCGAATGACAGCATTATTGCTTACGAATGGGATGGTCCTTCAGCCTCAGCCTTATTACAAGATGACTTAGTAACCGTCCAAGCAACGAGAGAAGGAACGTATTCTGTTACTGTGACAGGATCAAACGGTTGTACTAGTATTCAAACACTCGAAGTAGAATCTGACTTCCCTCCAGTTGAGGTAGATATCTCTTGGAATGACCTAGATTGTAATGTTGCTCAAACAACCTTGTCTTACCTAGCTCAAGTTACCGTAGATTCGATCCTATGGACAGGTGCTCAAGATTTCGAAGATGATAGCCCTAATCCAACAACTTCAGTTCCCGGTATGTACACCTTGACATTATTTGCTACTTCGGGATGCGACTATCAAGAGGTTTTCGAAATACTAGGAAACTTTGAAGATCCAGAAGTCACAAAAGTTCCAGCAGATGAGTGGGCTTGCAACACAGAAGAATTAACAATTGAAGTTGAATTCGGTCAAACTGACAATTATTCACTAAGTTGGACCACAACTGATGGTCTAATTCTTAGTGATACAGATTTATCTACAATTGATGTTGGTTCCGTTGGACAATATGTTGTGGAAGTAACTGACAATACAACCGGTTGTGTAGGTCTTGATACAATAGAAGTAGTCGCTAATTCAGCTGTTCCAACTGCGATTGGTTTAGATGCACAATCTCCGATGTGCTTTGGAATAAATGATGGTCAAATAGAAATTCTTGAAGTAGAAGGAGGCGTAGGTCCTTTCAGCTATTATCTAAACGGCGAACTAACATCTGAAATGATTGAAAACCTCGAACCTGCTGAATACGAGGTTTTAGCTGTGGATGCAAATGGATGTGAAGTTAAACAAATGGTTGAGCTTATCGCTCCTGGTGAATTTGACGCAGTAATAAATGGTCCTTCAGATGCTACATATAACGAACTTGTAGCCTTTTCAGCTAGCATCACAAGTTCAGTTGTTATCTCTGAAATCAATTGGTATAATCAAGAAAACGAACTAATCGGAACGGGTGAAAACATGAGTTTCACACTACTTGAAAATGATATTATAACATTGGAAGTTATCGATGAAAATGGCTGTATCGTTGTGCGGACTATACCAATTATTTTAGATGAAGATTTTGATTACTATCTTCCGACAGCTTTCACTCCCAACCAAGATGGAGTTAACGATTATTTTGGTTTCTTTTCTCAAGACCTTCCAGGTGAGATTAAAGAATTTAAGATTTACGATCGCTGGGGAAGCAAAGTTTATCAAATCGAAAATATTGCAAACGGAACTCCATTGTCAGAATGGGGTTGGGATGGCACGCATCGAGGACAATCCGCCCAACAAGGAGTGTATGTCTACTTTGCAGTGGTAGAAACCTTAGGCATTGAAAAAGTCATCCAAGGTAATCTTACACTTACCCGATAAACTCAAAATCTACTAGATAATACTATTTTTAAGGCATAATCTAATGAATGGTTATTCAACATGATAAGCCTACTATATTATTCGCTATCCTATATTGGGGACTAGGGCACGCATCACGCTCTATTCCTATTATTAAGCTACTTCTAGACGAAGGTTACAAAGTAGTAGTCTGCACGGATGGACCGGTTGTTACATTCCTTGAAAAAGAACTGAATGCCAATCAAGACCTCAATTACGAGTATCTACCCCCTTACAATATAAGTTACAAGTCTGATTCTATGGTATGGAATATCACAACGCAACTTCCTACCATTTACAATGCTTATCGAAAAGAAAAGCGTGTCTTTAAGCAACTAGTTTCTAAACATAGGCCTGTTGCTTGCTTCTCAGATAATCGCTATGGTTGTCTAGTTTCTAGTGTTCCCTGCTTCTTCATCGGTCACCAATGGAATATCCTAGGTTCGAAAGGAAGAAAGTTGGGACTTCCGTCCAAAATTAACCAGCGATTCATTCGGAAATTTGATGCTATGCTCATTCCAGATGATGAAAATATCAAACTATCTAAAAAACTAAGTGCCGATAACTCTGCTTTCAAAAGATATTTTATCGGTATCCAAAGCAGATTTGAAACCCTAACTAAAAGCAGTGCTACAGCCTATAAATTTATAGCGATCTTATCAGGACCAGAACCTGCTAGAACTCGTTTCGAAAATCAAGTTTTGGAACTATTCAACAATAGACATCAACTAAATCCAGATGAATCCTTCACGCTTATAAGAGGAACTAATTCGGATATTGACTTGCGCATTCCTCCATTTGTAAATATATATTCCCTTGCGGACTCACAACAAATTCTTACTGCTGTTGGCCAAGCAGAATGGGTGATTGCTAGGTCAGGCTATAGCTCCTTGATGGACTTCTATCGCTTGGGGCTTTCAAAAGTAATACTGGTGCCAACCCCTGGCCAAACCGAACAAGAATACCTAGCAAGAACCATTGATATTATCGGCTTTCACTCTATAGAACAAAGCAAATTCTCAATCGAAACCATCAATGCTATTTTGAGCCAGAATCAAAACACAGCGTCTATTGATGATTCACTAGGAAAAGACGAAATAAACAGCTTCACAGAAGTATGGCAAACCCTACAGACAACATTCGGGATTTCAAAACCCATCAAGACCTAGGAAAAAGGTAACATATTATTCATTGTTCGCATAGAAAAACATATATTTGAGTAATATTTTTACTCAATCTATGCTTGAGACACTAATATCTTCCAAAACACGCGTAAAATTGCTTCTGAAGTTCTTCCTCAATAGCAAGACAAAGGGTTATTTGAGAGGTCTTGAGCAAGAGTTTGGAGAGTCGTCTAATTCGATACGTCTAGAGCTCAACCGCTTTGAAAAAGCAGGAATGCTTAAATCCTCAGCCAACGGTAATCGTAAATACTTCACAGCAAATACTACTCATCCACTGTTTTCAGAGGTACATAATATTCTTCGCAAGTATATTGGTGTAGATAAAATCATCGAGAAGGTAGTCCATCAGCTTGGTGACGTAGAATTCGTCTATCTAGTAGGGTCTCTTAGCAAAGGTATCGATGTGCAGGTTATCGATTTACTATTCTTTGGGCATGTAGATAAAGAATACCTAGTTCGCTTGATTGATCGCGTTGAGGCACACCTGTCCCGAAAAATCAGATACCTTGTTCATGAGCTCGAGGAAATAGAAGAAGTATTACAACAATACCCCGACTGCCTTTTATTATGGTCTAAAATCGACAATGATGAAGGATAGAAATCTTAATTCTCAGGGCAACAATCCAAGCAATAATCGTCTCTCACAGACAGACAAAAGATGGTTTGCTGTATATACCCGCTTCAAGTCTGAAAAATATATTCTCGATAAGTTGACTAAAAAAGGCATAGAGGCTTACGTGCCACTATTGAAGTATACAAGGCGGTATGAACGTAAGATTAAACATGTTGAAATTCCGCTTATTAGCTGTTACGTCTTTGTAAGGATCTCCGAATCCGACTATGTCAAGGTTCTTCAAACAGAACATGTTGTAAGGTTCTTAAAACTACATGGTCAGCTAATATCTATACCGGAAGATGAGATGGAATTAATGAAAAGAGTGGTTGGTGAAAATGTTGTAGAAAAAGCACACGAAGGAAAACTCAGTAAGGGAACAGAAGTAGAGGTAATTGGAGGGAACTTAACTGGATTAAAAGGAAAAATAATCAAGCAGCAAAACAAAAAATTCTTTGTCGTTGCTTTGGATAATATTGGTTATTCGCTAGAATTGAACATTGCGAAAGCGTTTTTACAACCTACTCGCAGGTTATCAAGCATTGGCCAAAAAGATTAAAGTAGTTATAACACACTACTTATAACGTGTTGAATATTAGTTAATTGTAGTCGGTTTTGCTGCGACTCTTAATGGGCGGAGCCTATCATCAAAACAAATAATTTGTGAATATTTGCGTAGTTGGAACTGGATATGTTGGCTTGGTTTCAGGAACTTGTTTTGCAGAAACTGGAAATCGCGTAGTTTGCGTCGACATCGATGCTGAGAAAGTACGACGTTTTAAAGCTGGCGAAGTGGTTATTTATGAACCTGGCTTGGAAGCTATTTTTGAAAGAAATATAAGACAAGATCGACTTCATTTTACAACCTCACTAGAAGAAGGTATAAAGAATGCAGAGATAATATTTCTAGCACTACCTACTCCACCGGGTGCTGATGGTCAGGCAGATTTACAATACGTTTTAAAGGTGGCGGATCAACTAGGAGATCTAATTACTGAATACAAGGTTATCGTTAACAAAAGTACAGTCCCTGTGGGCACAGCTGACAAAGTACACGCAATCCTAGAGAAAAAACTGTCTACTGATCTTTTCGACGTTGTAAGTAATCCTGAATTTTTGAGAGAGGGTGCTGCTGTAGATGACTTTATGAAGCCGGATCGGGTGGTAATTGGAACAAGTAGCGATAAGGCAAAAAAGAAAATGAGAAGACTCTATGAGCCTTTCGTAAGGCAAGGAAACCCTATATATTTTATGGATGTTCGCACAAGTGAATTGACAAAATACGCAGCAAATTCATATCTAGCTACCCGAATTAGCTTTATGAATGAAATAGCAAACCTCTGCGAAATGCTGGGAGCGGATGTGAACTTAGTGAGAAAAGGCATGGGGAGCGATACGAGAATCGGGAAGAGATTCCTTTTTCCGGGAGTTGGTTTTGGCGGTTCATGTTTTCCGAAAGACGTCCAAGCACTTGATTACGTTGCGGATCAAAATGATTATGAATTTTCAATTCTAAAATCGGTCCTACAGGTAAATTCACGCCAACGAGAAGTCCTTGCAGATAAGATTTTCAAACACTACAACGGTAATCTGAAAGGCAAGAAAATTGCCCTTTGGGGTCTAGCCTTTAAACCAAATACCGATGATATCCGAGAAGCCCCAGCATTATATACTATCGATAAGCTCTTGGAAGCTGGAGCAGAAATCTGCGCCTATGACCCTGAAGCAATGGCTCATGTTAAAGAACTCTATGGTGACAAAATAGAATTGGCTGAATCTATGTACGATACGCTTGACAATGCTGATTGCTTATGCATTGTTACTGAGTGGTCTGTTTTCCGTACTCCTGATTTCAAAACAATTAAGAAGAAACTGAAGCAGCCCGTCATATTTGATGGTCGAAATCTATTCTCTCTCGAACAGATGGAAGAAGAGGATATCTATTACTATAGTATTGGAAGAAAAATTATCAATGGATAAGAATCATATATTCCCCATTCATGACCAATTAGTTCAAAGAAGCGAACGGGCATCATTTTTAAACCAAAAAGCAGGTGTATTTTGGTTAACTGGGCTATCTGGTTCTGGAAAAAGCACAATAGCATCTTTCGTCGAAAGACAACTTTTTTCTAAAGGCTATTTTGTCCAAGTCCTAGACGGGGATAATGTGAGAAACGGCTTGTGTAAAGACCTCGGTTTCTCGCTTGAAGATCGCAAAGAAAACATCCGACGAATTGCAGAACTTTCAAAATTATACGTTCAATCTGGAGTTATATGCATCAATGCTTTTGTAAGTCCAACCACAGAAAGCCGTATGCTTGCAAAATCAATCATCGGAGAGCAAGATTTCCATGAAATATGGATAAGCACTTCGCTTGAAGCTTGTGAAAAAAGAGATACTAAAGGCCTTTACAAGAAAGCCCGTGCTGGTGAAATCTCCGGATTTACTGGCATTGATTCTCCCTACGAACAACCTATCGAATCTGCTCTGAAAATCGACACAGAAAATCAAAGCTTAGAAATATCAGCAAACCTATTGCTAAATTATATGAAAACGCAAGTCTCGCTATAATCATGGAACAAACACAAACAAACTACTTCAAGCACCCTTCAGCAATCATTGACAATGGCGCTATCATCGGAAAAGGCAGTTCAATCTGGCATTTTGCGCATGTCATGTCTGGAAGTAAAATGGGGGAAGGATGTAGTCTTGGGCAAAATGTCTTCATCGCCAATGGCGTTGAACTCGGAGACAATGTGAAGATTCAAAACAATGTCTCCGTTTACAAAGGTGTTACTTGTGAAAATGATGTTTTCCTAGGTCCATCTATGGTTTTTACAAATGTAATCAACCCTAGAAGTGCTGTCAATCGAAAAAGCGAATATGCCCCTACAGTAGTACGACAAGGTGTTAGCATTGGTGCTAATGCTACGATCGTTTGTGGTGTTGAACTCGGAAAGTACTG
>CBFHTK010000004.1:0-324 GCA_965658745.1 Saprospiraceae bacterium
CTTATATTCAAATCTGAAATTATCAAATAGCTCTGGCAAACTGAGTAAAACAGGACTTTTTCTGGTAGAATTGTTCTTCTTGATTTCTTCACCTTTTATCCAACCACGAATTTCTTGAAAACTTAGCCTAGTCGTAGTTCTAACAGTGAAAACTGATACACTAGGTAAACTAAATTCATCTTCCCAAAAGAACTGATTTCTTTCACGACCATTTTCAATCTTATATGGGTTCAATGTCATCGCGTAATTGATAGATGATCGTTTTTTGAAAAACGTCGATCGTCCACTGACCATAGGATCTGCTAGTCTAAATGAGTCAGCGAT
>CBFHTK010000004.1:334-234785 GCA_965658745.1 Saprospiraceae bacterium
CACTCGAAAGTTTGTCAATTGATATTTTTTGTCGACACTATCTTTTTTGCTGTAGTATTTCAACTCCACTACATTTTCAGCGCTGAAATTCAGACCTAGATTAGCCTGCCTTGGTCGTGCTGAGAATACGCCGGAGGGAATAATAGAATAGGTCTCTAAATCAGTGACACCTTCTCGAAAGTCAGTGTCAAAGGTTCGTTCATAAGGAGTCTGGGTGTCAGGATTATATGCTAGTGCTAGCGATGGTGTAGTCGTATGTCGGAAGCCTCTTAGAAATCCTTTTTGTTTGGTTTCTGTCCAAAATAGTTTAGTTGAAACTCCTGCTGAAATATTTCCAGTTCGAAAAGGTAAAAAGGCTACTCCGATATCCTCTTGAATTACTCCATAAGTAGTGTCTACTAGCTGTGTAAAAGTACCGTCAGGATTAGTAAACTGTCCAACTGTGTCTAAAACGAGTTCATTAGATAGAGAGCGTTCTACTTCTTTAAAGAACCAGACCTCTTGGTAGCTTGCAGATGGATTGAAACTAAAATATTTCAAGAATTTGAAGTTGGCATTACTTGTTGCTCGATGTTCTACACCATATCTAGCATCTCGCCATGCTTCTGCAGTATAGAAAGTAGTATCTGTTGCTTGTAGGTAATTCTTAAATTGCGAGCTATATTGAAGACCGATTTTTTCGTACCAACGTTCTTTTCCAACTTTTACCTTTCGTTTAAGGGGATAGATTTGGCGCATATTGATACGGCCTTCAGGGAGCGTTAAATTGACCGTTCGCTGACTAAGAGATTGAACAAAGTTTGCTCCAGCTGTAAGTGACCATGGACTTGAGCCAAACTGATATGAATAGTTAATACTTGAACTTAAGTTATCTCGATTGGTGGATCGAGCATCCGTTCGATTGAGTCGGTTGAATCCAGCAGTTTGAATATCGACAGAAGTTGAAAAGCTTCGGAAAGGATGGGCTTTTCGATCTTGGTTGTGTTTCCAATAGAAACGATAAGAAATGTCTCGCTCAAATTCACCAGTTTCAAGTACTTCATTTCGACGGCTACTGCGCGTCAGAAGAAACTGGCCGTTATACTTGTATTTCTTATTGTAGTTGAGGGCAGCATTTATACCCCAACTTCCTCTGAGGTAAACATCTCCAGTAATTTTTGCGTCTAGATAATCATTAATCGGGAAATAGTAACCAATATTAGTCATTCCGAATCCCCATACTGGTGATAGATCGTAGGACTTTGGTAAAATCAAGCCAGAAGATTTTCCTCCTGCAATCGGGAAGAACCCAAAAGGCAGCCACAGTGGGGTAGGTACGTCGGCAATTTCGAGTCTAGAAGGCCCTATTACAGCAAGTTTTTCGGGTACCACCTTTAATTTGTTTGTGCGGATTCCAAAGTGTGGATGATCAAGATTACAGCTCGTAACAATGGCATTTTGATTATAGAT
Organism: Saprospiraceae bacterium; assembly: GCA_965658745.1. Taxonomy (GTDB): domain Bacteria; phylum Bacteroidota; class Bacteroidia; order Chitinophagales; family Saprospiraceae; genus JAHDFB01. Next base: position 1,784 of record CBFHTK010000004.1, read on the forward strand.
CACATCGTTTCCACTTGAGTCTGGTGATGAAACAAATTTTGTCAATGCTCCGTGCACAAATAGTTCTCCTTCTTTCGTGACAGCCTGTTTTACAATACCCTTCTCTGTTTTGAAATTATATTTTAGATAATCATACTGGAAAGTTGTCTCACCTTGTACAAATGTGGCCTTCGATTTTAATCTTCCAGATGTATCATAGGTCGCAACTGCTGTTGCTAAATTACTTTCGAAATCAAATGTGATATAATCACCTTTGACTTGAATATCTTGGTAGTTTACATAAGCCTCATCCCATAAGTGGACAATCTTGTTAGCTAAGTCTATTTTTTTACGACCTTTCGAACCATAGTCGATTTCATCAGATAATGCATCAGGACTTTTGTTGAATTGCGGTGCTTGTTTTCGGATTGGGTTCCCAAGGCTATCCAGATTAAATTGAACTGAGCTGTCTTGCTGAATTCCTGTAGTATCTAATTCAGAGAATATTAGAGTAGAATCCATTACAGGAATGGTGTCTATCGAAGTGTTCATTGTATCCGAAACCTGACTTTGGGCCCATGAGCCCCACAGAATACAAAAATAGAATAAGATTAAATTTCGACGCATTAGCAAGCAACTTCTCGGTGTCCAACGGGCAAAAATAGTGATTCGCGTGTTGCATGTAGAGGATTTAAGAAAGAATTAAGCTTTGAATTGCCTCCTCTTAGTCCAGCAGTGGTATTTTTGTTTATATTGAATGTACAAAACAAAGTTTTCTTATTCAACTAATTATGACTTCTAAACTGATATTCAACAGATTAAACACCTTGATTGTAATTCTGTGCGTCGGGATTATTACAATTCAGTGCAAAAACGAAAAGGCCTACACAACTATCCCATTTGATTCTATGTTATCTCTGAAGGTTGGCATAAGACCAGGAGAGAATATAAATCCCTTTACAAAGGAAAGATATGATTTCGTTGGTGCTCCAGCGGCGATTGGATGGCAAAAGGATTCTCCTCAATTTCCTTTTTTGATGATCGGTTCAGGATTGAAGAAAGGAGATCGATATTCGAGTTACTTTGTTGCTTCTATTAGCTTTGACTTTCTGGGTGAGTCAAAAATAATGGGAGTTTCGATACCTGTTGAGGCTAAATTCAGAAGCGTAGAGATTGAGCGATTTGACCAACTTAATACGGAGTATGTCCAAGTCCAATTGTTGATCAACGATTGGCTTGAAAACGCTTTCAAGGATGGCGATATTAGCAATATTCGCTGGAAGAATGAAGCTGATATTTATCGAAAAATGAAAGAAACAAACATTAAATGATCTGTTCGCCAAAGTCTGATAGTTTAAGTACTAAAAAAGATATCAACCGAGTACATAATTATCCACTTGATGATACACCATACTATTTCACTATTCACAATTCTATTCATGAAATCGAGGATGTATGGTCCGATCTATGTGCCAAAAAAAGCATTTTTCTTTCCGTTAATTACTTCAGAGCAATAGAGGCTTGTCCTCCAGATGACTTGCAATCGAGATATCTTTTGCTTAGAAACAGCAATGATGAAATCGTAGCATTTTTTCCATGTCAGTTGAAGCTTTTTGAAGCAAGTGACAGTATTAAGGATATTGATGAGTCAAAGTCAGTCATAGATTTAAGAAAGTCAGTAGCTAAACGGGTTAAATTTCATACTCTGATTGGCGGAAACATAACGGTTTCCGGTGAATATATGTGTTGCTTTCTGGAAGGACTTCCGTCCAAAAGAAGATTCGAGCTAACAGAGAAAATACTTGATAGCTATCGGGAAATTCTTCAGAAGTCTGGACACCCGATTAACGTTACTTTGCTTAAGGACGTGCACGCGTCTAAGAGCACCCATAAGCTTGGTATTGATCACAGTAGATTCAAAGAATTTGGGGTAGAACCTTTGATGGTTTTGAGTCTGAAACCAGAATGGGAAACACTTGATGACTATATGGCATCGATGACTTCCAAGTATAGAACAAGAGTTCGTAGAACTTTCAAGAAGGGTAAGAATCTCAGATATAGAGAATGTGATCTTGATGAGATAATAGAGAAGAAGGATCTTTTCTACAAGCTGTACATGAATGTCTTTAATAATGTTGATTTCAGCTTATTCCAATTGTCACCCAACTATTTTGCTGAAATGAAGCGCCATCTAGGTGAAGACTTTCGATTTTTCGTTGTGTCATCAGAAGAGAAAGGAATATGTGCATTCTATACACTTATGAATAATAATAATGAGTTACATGCTCATTATCTAGGTTATGATCCTGAAGTTAACCGAGAATCTCTCTTGTATCTTAATATGCTTTATCATATGGTAGAGCTAGGAATAAAAGGCAGATATGAAACCATTGATTTTGGTCGAACCGCCTTAGAGATCAAGAGTTCAGTGGGTGCCGAGCCACAATCATATAGTTTATATCTTAAACATAAGAATCAAATAGCTAATCTTTTCGTTCCTTCAGTTATAGGGATTTTGAATAAGAAAACAGAATGGATACCTAGATCCCCTTTCAAATAAGGAGAATACTCAATCTACTTTGACCTAGCTATTGTAAGTACTAGAGATACCTTTCTAGGTAAATGACTTCTATTCACAAATAACCATAACTAGTATAGGAGAGTGTTTTTGGAATGGTGCAACGTACCTTTGGAGAATTCTATTTTACTCTTTTTCCAAAATTAGGATCAGTTTGAAGGATCGCTTCTCTCAATTGAAAAACTTGTTGATAATCATAAAGCGGTTCTTCTGCCTCAGCTAGGTCTTCAAAGAGAATACTTTTATATGCTTCATTTGTTGCAAAGAGGGTAGGGTTGGCTTGACTTCCTTGCGTAAAACCTAATTTCATAAGACTCAATACGCTAGCAACAATAAAGCACGCTGCCACAGCGCTGATCGCGCGTAGTCGAAAATATTTACGCTCTTGTTTTTTCTCAGTTAGTTTACTTTCAATCTGATTCCAAACTCTACGAGGAACATCGACCACATGGTCATCATATAAAGGCTTTAAATCTTCCATAATCTTTATTTTATGAAGCGCGTTCAATGAGTTGTTTTTTTTTGACTAAATCTCGAAGTCTCTTTTTAGCTAAGATCAACTGCGATTTTGAAGTATTGATGCTGATACCTAATTTCTCCGCTATCTCGCGATGTTTATATCCTTCAATCTCGTAAAGATTAAAAATGGTTCTGTAACCAGTGGGTAGTAGCTCAAGTACACTTAGAAGATCTTTATACGCTAGATTCGGAGTAATCATTTCTTTTTCACCGACGCTATATGCTTCTTCAAGAGCAAGGGTGAAATTTCGCTTTTTGCGAAGTTTCATCAAGCATTCATTAACAACAATTCTTCGCATCCATCCTTCAAAAGATCCAGATCCACGATAGTCATTTATTTTTGTGAGTATCTTGAAGAACGCTTCTATCAAAGCATCTTCAGCATCCTCTTCATTTTTTAGATATCTTCTAGAAACAGAAAACAACAAAGGACTATACTCTGCATATAGCATCTTCTGGGCCCTAGGGTCCTTTTTTTTGCAGAGTAATATGATTTTGTCTATATCCAAAATATGTTCGTTGTTAGCGGATTAAACTTCTATCGAGCTGGTACCTTTTCAAAGAAAACGCTTTCCTTTTTGTAAATAACACCAACTTCAAGATATAGATGCTATTAAAGTCAAAAATGGTGCCTCGCTAACTCAATTTTAACGTATTAAATGTAATTTTGCCCACTATGAAAACAATAAATTTAGTCATTTTCAGTCTTTTACTGGTGAATTGCGCTTCTTTAAATAAGGGAGCACCAGCCTTTTTTACTTCCAATGAAATTCAATGGAATAGTAAAGACAAAATATTTGTTTTCTTTCGACATGCTGAAAAAGAAAAGGGAAATGATCCGCAATTAAGTACTGAGGGTATTGCAAGGGCACAGAAGCTTGAAGAGATTTTTATAAAGCATAAACCTCGAAAGATATTCTCTACGGATACAAAAAGGACTTTGGGAACAGTACAAGCAATCGCTGATCGATGGAATAGAGATGTTGAGATTTATGATCCCAAACTAATCGAAGAAAGTGCAAGTTTTCTTAAGTCTCAACGTCCAGGAATTTACCTCATTTCTGGGCACTCGAATACGACACCAAGTTTTGCAAATGAGGTCTGTGATTGCAACATGTTTCCAGCAATAGATGAATCGGACTATTCCAATATATTTGTGGTTGTAATCAACGGCGAAAGTGTCACAACGCATAAACTACAATATTAAAACGAGCAATAAAGCCTTATAAAGATGGATATAAGTACAAAGTTTTCTCCAGCAGAAATCGAGAGTAAGTGGTATAAGCACTGGGAAGATGCTGGATATTTTCACAGTGAACCAGATGAGCGAGAACCTTTTTCTATCGTAATACCACCTCCCAATGTCACGGGAGTATTGCACATGGGGCATATGCTAAACAATACAATTCAAGATATTCTCATCAGAAAGGCAAGGCTCGATGGTAAGAATGCCTGTTGGGTGCCTGGTACAGATCATGCATCAATTGCAACTGAGGCTAAAGTTGTTGGTTTATTAAGAGAACAAGGAATCAAGAAAAGTGATCTTAGCAGGGATGAATTCCTCGAAAAGGCATTTGAATGGAAAGATAAATACGGTGGTATTATTTTGAAGCAACTTCGTCGACTTGGTGCGAGTTGTGATTGGGATAGAACTGCATTTACGATGGACGAAAGTCGCTCAAAAGCTGTGTTGCAAGCTTTTGTAGATCTTTATAACGATGGTAAATTATATCGAGGACTACGAATGGTAAATTGGGATCCTGAGGCCAAAACAGTTTTGTCCAATGAAGAGGTAATCTACAAAGAGGAGCATGGCCGATTGTACAGAGTTCGTTACCAGATTAAAGATTCGGACGAGTTCGTTACAATTGCTACTACGAGACCCGAAACCATTATGGGAGATACTGCGATTGCTGTTCATCCTGAAGATCCTAGGTATGCACACCTGAAGGGAAAGTCTGCAATTGTCCCGATGGTAGGACGTGAAATCCCGATCATTTTCGATGACTATGTTGATATAGAGTTTGGAACTGGAGCATTAAAAGTGACTCCAGCGCATGATGTTAATGACCATGAAATTGGTAAGCGACATGATCTAAAGACTGTCGATATTTTCAATGAAGACGGTACTTTAAATGCTAATGCGCAGCTTTTTATCGGTGAAGATCGCTTTGTAGCACGAAAAAAAGTTGCTAAACTTCTCGAAGAGCAGGGAAGTCTAATTGAAGTTGAAGATTATCAGAATAATGTTGGTAGATCTGAGAGAACCAATGCAGTCATTGAACCGAGGTTATCCCTACAGTGGTATGTAGATATGAAATCGATCGCTGGTCCGGCATTGGATGCCGTAGAATCTGATGAGATCGAGTTCTTTCCAAAGAATCAGAAGAATTTATATCGTCATTGGATGGAAAATATCCGTGACTGGTGTATTTCTAGACAACTCTGGTGGGGGCATAGAATTCCAGCTTACTACCTTGGAGAGGAAGTATTTGTAGCTCCGACCTTAGAAAAAGCTGTAGCAAAAGCGACTGAAAAACTTGGTAGACCAGTACGTGAGGACGAGCTCAGACAAGACGAAGATGTACTTGACACTTGGTTTAGTAGTTGGTTATGGCCAATCACAGTTTTTGATGGCTTTGAATCAAGAGAAGAATTAGACTACTACTACCCAACGTCAGTTTTGGTAACCGGTTGGGATATCATATTCTTGTGGGTTGCTCGGATGGCAATGGCTGGTTATCAATGGGAGCAGAAAAGACCTTTTGAACATGTGTATTTCACAGGGATGGTGAGAGACAAGAAAGGAAGAAAAATGTCTAAGTCATTGGGGAATTCTCCCGATGCATTAGAACTAATTGATACCTATGGTGCCGACGGGGTGCGTTTTGGAATGATGAATAGTTCACCAGCTGGTGGAGATTTATTGTTTGACGAAAAGCTATGCGAGCAGGGACGGAACTTCTGCAATAAGATTTGGCAAGCGATGCGTCTTTTAAAGAACATGGATGTTGATCAGAAAGCTGAGATGCCTGTTGCAAATATGCTTGCGCTAGATTGGATTACATCATTATTTAATAAGACTCTCGTAGATGTTCAGAAAGACTTTGAAACGTATCGACTTTCAGAAGCTTTGACAAAATTATATAGTTTCATATGGACGGACTTTTGTTCATGGTTTTTGGAAATGATCAAGCCTAGCTATGGTGAGGCAATCGATCCTCACACTTTGGAGAAAACAACAGATCTATTTTCAGAAATGATGATAGCGCTTCATCCATATATGCCTTTTATTTCTGAAGAAGTATATCATATTCTAAAAGATCAAGAGGTTGATTGTTGTGTTAGTTCTTTTCCATCAACAGGGAAAATAGACGAAGAGTTGATCAAGAAAATGGATGATGTTAAGACTCTAGTCTCATCAATTAGAGACATGAGAAACAAAGCGCAGATCAAGAAATCTGATAAAATTGGCGTTTTTTACACAGATGATAATCAAGTATTGGTTGGAGATAACGCTGAAGCTCTTCAGTACGTAGTGAGTCATCTAGCTGGTGTTTCAGAATTAGCATCGATCGATGGGAAGAATCCTGACGAATTACTTAGTTTCTTGAGCGGGACAGCTAAGTACTATGCCAAGATGGAGAAAGAATTTGATGTTCAAGCAGAAATTGCGAAAATAGAAGATGAAATCAAGTATCTGAAGGGCTTTATGATGGGAATTGAGAAGAAACTTGGTAATGAGCGTTTTGTGAACAATGCGCCCGAAGCTGTCGTTGCTAAAGAGAGAAAGAAGTTGGAGGATTCAATGACAAGGATTAAGATTTTAGAAGAAAACCTAGCAAAGTACAAGAACTAATTCGGAAAATGCATATGTATCCTTACAGTGGAGAGTAGCCTAGGTTTGATATGAACGATAAATTAAACGAGTTGAAATGAGTAATGTACCAATGATAGATAGAATTTCGTGGAAAGCAATGTTGTTGCAGTTCCTATTTATGGTACTGTGTTACTCGGTTGCTGCTGCTTTTTACCCTGAAGAAGCATTTCTTCTAGGTGTTGGATCATATTTTCTTGTGACGGTTGTACTTAAGTACACTATGATGATGCCTTTTCGAAAAGGTATTGCATATGTGCGTATGGGACATTTTTCAGACGCAATAAGCTCATTCGGTCAGAGTATTGAGTTCTTGGATAAGAATCCTTGGGTTGATCAGTATCGAGCGATTTTATTGGCAAATCCTTCAGCATTTTCATATAAAGAGCTCGCATTGCACAACACTGCATTTGCTCAAAATGAATTGGGAGAAAAAAAAGAAGCTAATAAAACACTGAAGCGACTACGAGAAGAGTTTCCCGAGAGCAAATTACTACAATAGGGCAGTAGAATAGAGCAGAATTATTTCAGATAATGGCTAAAGCTCATCAACATAATTTGCCAATTCCTCCAATGAAGCCTTTTCTTGTTCTAGCTGTGCTACGGACTTATGGCCTTGAATTTTGGACATTATTGTAATTGGTACGAGCTCGATCAATTGTTTCTTTGAGTAATTTTACATGTTGTTTCAGCTTAGGTTTATCTCTTTTCTCTCCACCAGCCTTTATTTTCATCGCTCGATGATACTGTTCTCTAACATTTCCAATTTCAAGACCACGTATCTGAGCAATCATCTGCAAAGCCTCTTCCAACTCCTTGCCTTTAGGATTATCGTATAGCTTAATGATGTCCTCCGCCAGCTGCGGCGTATTTCCCCCTCGAAATTGTGAGTTGGGCATTGTTTCCCTCATTGTTTCAGGATCAAAATTTGGATTGTTGATGGTAAATTCAGTATCTGTCTCTATTTGATCATTTTCATCGGCATATTCACCAGAATAGGTGTCTTCTGCAAATTCTGAGTTTATGGACTTCAACTGAGCGGTAGGCTGATGATCGTCAGCAACGACATTGTAAGTTGGCGAACTAAGAGAAATTCCACCGGGACTAGTATCATGACCTGCTCCAGAAGTGAGATTCGGATGACGGATTTTTTTCTACTAATTCCGCTGGATCAGCCATAAGAAATGCTTTTGAGGGTTTATCAAATTTACATCAAATAAACATCAAAGTCAAGGGCACAAAAAAAGGAGTTGATTCAATTGAATCAACTCCTCCTATATCTAAATGGGCTATGCCCTTTTAATCAGTATTATTTTGCAACTACAAAAGACCGTACTGAAGTAGCTCCAGACGTCGTTGTAATTTCAAACGAGTAATTTCCTGCAGGCAAGTTTGTAATATCAAACTCTACATTCTCAGAAGTAGCATTTGTTACAGACTTTGAAGTGATGAAAGAACCTTTTGCATCTCTCATAAGGATAACTGCATCAGTAGCCTCCTCAAAGCTTAACTCAACATTTGTGAAATTCATTGCTGGGTTTGGATAGATCTTAACTGCAGCTGCAGCTAATTCAGTTTCTTCATTACTAATGATTGTCTCAGTAGTAAGATTTACTCCAATTCCCCATCCAATATTATCTTCAAATACCGTAGTAAACCATCCTTGAGCAGGAATGTAAACAATTGATACTAATTGATAGTAAGCAATTCTATTTGAGTAGTTAACAAATACTAGACCATCAGGATTTTCGGCAAAGTCCCAGTCTACAGCTACGATATAAGTTGAATTCTCTTCGAATACAATTCCTAAATCGTCATCTGCATCAAGTAATTCAGTTGTGTTTTCTGCAAAGTTTTCTCCAGCAATTACTGTATTGAAAGAGTAACCTGCAAATTCAAGATTCTCGTGCTCATCTAGTAAGTCCCCAAAGTTTGTAAAATCAAATACAGGATCAAGTTCTTCACCTAATTGATTAAGTACTTTGAATACGAAGATATTATACCCGGCATTTTGAACACCATTTCCTCCATTACAAGCACCACCAGTTGTTACAGTATTTGCTCTATATTGGAAGTTGTCAGGAAGTTCACCTGTTCTGATTACAGTTGCTGCAGCAAAATCTCCACCGTTGAATGAAAGACCACTGACGATTCCATTATTCGTTGTAAAGAAGTCAGCAGTAATTTCAGCAGCTTCACTCAGACCGTTGTTTCCAGGGAAGAAATCTTCACCATCAGCAGAAACTACATCATATGTTACCGTATGAAGTCCTTCTACTAAGTCAATGTCTTCTGGTAATACTTCATCGTCAAAAACAACAAATGCTGTATCGCCAACTGCAAGAGCTCCAAAGTCCTGAGAAAAAGTGTATTTTGGAGTAGTTCCTTCTAAAATTGAAGCTGTTATTGTCCCTCCTGTTTGGTCAGTACCACCAACGTTGATAACTTCAGCTGCGAACTGTAATGTATCAGCATTTAGAATGGTAGAAGGTGTGTTGAAACCCTGGAAAGGGAAAAACATATTTGACATTTCTAAGTCGATGTCTGGCGTCTCTATTACTGCCACGTCGTCAATGATCCAGAAATAGTAATCTGCATTGTAAACAAACTTGAATTGTACTTCAGCTTGATTGGCAGCAGCATCAGAAATGTTGATGATCAATGAATTATCCGTAGCAGACTCTGAGTTTACTGGAATATTGTTGTTGTCAGAAACAGAGTAAATAGTCCAAGTCGCTCCTCCATCGTTTGTTACATGAACTTCGAAAGTTGATTGAAATTGTCTCGTATACTGAAACCAAGTTAAGCTTACTGACTCATATCCTTCACAAGAAAAAACAGGTGAAATTAATTCTCCTACTTGTGGTGAAGCTGCTAGTCCATTTCCGAAATTTCCTGCTTCTCCTGCATTATCGTAAAAGTCAGAGTCAAAAGCCATCGCTCCATTAGCAACAGATGGAGACGTAATTGGTCCTCTAGTACCAATATAGGCGCCTTGGTCAGCAGCACCGTCAGCTTCCCATATCCATAAAGCATCTTCATTTGGAGAAACTGCATTGACTGTCCAGTCATTTAATCCTCCGTCGAATTCTCCATTCGCATCTCCTGGTCCACCCCAGATTACTGTTTGTGAGTTAGCTGATGCAAAGAAAGAAACACATAATAGTAGTGTAAAAAATCTCATCATAATCAAAATTTGTTAATTATTAAGTCATTATTAAATAGAAATAGGTTTTCAAACCTTGGGTCCAAATATAGTTATTAATCTAGTTAAAACAGTAATTCGTCTATGGCGATTCCAGCAACTCCTGTTTTTTGACAGACAATTCTACCTGTTTTGTTTGTATAATGTAAAATTTGCTCATAGGTAGCACCTTTATGAGCCATCAATGTTGCAACAGCAATCACCCCGTCTCCAGCTCCACATACGTCTACAATCTCAATAGGATCGGCTTCCTTAAGTGTAGATTCCTTTTCTGAGCAAATCATTGCCCCATGTTCTGATAAAGTCACAAGAAATATTCCAACGGACATTTTGTGTAATAACTTCGTTGATTCTTCTGCAATCCATTCAGCTTGGAAGGGGAGGTCTTCTCCTTGAGGTTTAATTTGATGATAAAGCTCCTTCAAGTTTGGCTTTATGAGATCGACATTTCGATATAAGTGAAAATTTTTCTTCTTGGGATCGACGCTTATAAAGATAGAATGCTCTTTTGCAGACTTTATAATTATTGGAATGTTACACTTTGTCAGAACTCCCTTGTTATAATCTTGAAGTATCAAGATGTCAGGTTTGAATTCAGCAATTGCTTTCTGGTAGTTCGTTAAGAAAATCTCATCTTGTTCGATGCCCATTTCTGAGGTCGACTCTTGATCAATTCGTATTAGTTGTTCGGAGTCTTTGAAGATTCTTGTTTTTACTGTCGTAGGCCTTGCTTCGTCGGTCACTAGTTGATGTCGAATGTTAGAATTCCCTAGTAGTGTGGACATTTGTTCAGCGCCTTTGTCATCTCCTACGATGCTCAGAAGGAAAACTTCTGCACCTAGCTCCTTTAGATTGTTAGCTACATTTGCTGCACCTCCTAGTTTCTGCTCTATTCTAACTTCTTCGAGCACAGGTATGTCCGCCTCAGGGGAGTTTCGGTAAACTTTACCCCACATGTACTGATCGATCATTACATCGCCAACGACAAGTACTCTAATATCTGAAAAGCTATTTTTTTCTAGTTTCATTTAATACGGGAAAGTATATCCTTAGCAATACGCTTACTGCTTCCTTTTTGTTCATTAATATAATCTCTTAAAATATCAACGCTTTTCTCTTTTTGGGTCGAGCCCAAAAGGCTTGCTTTTGATGCAATATTATCATTTTTACTGACAACATGCACCGCTTTAAGTTTAACAAGATCACGAGCCTCTTTGAAAGACTCATGGTTTTGACCAATGAAAACTATGTTTTTAAATGATGCAGGCTCCAAAATATTGTGAATTCCTTTTCCAAATCCACCACCTACGTATGCATAATCAGTTATAGCATAGAGCTTAGCTAGAATTCCTACTTTATCGATAATTCGAACGCCACCATCCCACGTTCCTCCTGTGGAATCAAGCGTTACATTCTGGTCAAGCGTTTTGACCCAATAAGCAATTGAAGCCTTATCAACTTCATGGAGAACTACAAGATGATCATAGCTGCTGTCTTTTGTGCTTTGATTTACGATTGCTGCATCCTCTTTATGGACACTAGCGTAAATTATGATGGGTTTTGAAAGCTTTCGGTATGAATTTATGTCAGTTTTAGAATGTTCAATTTTGCTCAATATCTGGTCAATTCTTGGATCGCCGTCAATACTTGTATTTGCGAATTCTAGACCTAGATTTACCATGTCTTCTTCATCGATTAAGTACATGTGATTTACTCTTTTGAGTACTCTTTTAAACGGTTTAATTTTTGTTGCAAAATGACCTCGCTTAAAACTAGCAGCAACTATGAAAATTGGAATAGATCGAGTTTGCAAAACACGAAATAAATTGAACCAAAGTTCATTTTTTGTTACTATTACAGCCTTGGGTGAAAGCTCATCAATAAACTCTTTTTGTTTTTTAGGTAGATCAAAAGGCAAATAAAAATAAGGTAGATCGATCTCTTTTCTTTTTATCCACTCGATGCCTGAAGGTGAAAAAAATGATAACGCAATTTTCAACTTAGAATTTTGTCGAAGAATATGTTGAATTACCTGATTTACTTGCTCATATTCCCCTGCTGAAGCGCAATGTACAAGAATGTCACAGTTTACTATCTTTTCAGTTCTTTGGGCCCTGAGCCCCAAAATTCTTCGAGCAGCCTTTTTATGAAAAACTGAAATCGCTTTAAATAATAGTTGGTATAGCCAAATAGCAAGAGTATAGAAAGGCATCAATAATAAACTTGTTCAGCAGTTCCGAATTCAAATAGACGAATATAGACACCTAATCGAAATCCGAAAAGTAAATCAAGTCGATTTCTATCATCTGTGATTCTAGTATCAAAATTGACCGGACGTACATTTTGAGTGAAGCCTTGCACAAATTGGAAGCCTCCAAAGACATTTACTCCACCATTTTCATTTGTGTACTGATATCCAATGAACTGTTCTATCGTCAAGCCTCTAGTCAAACGATCATAACCACTTCCGTACTGACCTAGTAGTTGGTTCACTGTTGCGGACTCGTCGTTAAAGATAATATAATGCGAAAAGACACTTGATCCCAATGACAGACGTGGCCCATGTGAAAATGAAGACTTTGAAATGTTAATGAATTTTCCAAAGTGAATGCCGTTCAGAAATGCCCTTTGTCTGAGCGAGATAATCGCTTGGTTTTTTTGCTGACCTATCAGGTTTCCTTCCGTAGTTCGGAGATTGGCAATGACATCCTCTTTAACATTCGAGCCGAGCAACATATGAGTGTGATAGCCCGCAAACCAACCATTATCCCAAATGTAATCAAGACCAGCGGCGGCATTGTAATCTAAACCAAACCTATCGCTTAGATCGCCTCCTGGTAAATCTAGTCCATAAGAGAAGTGCAGACTAATATTCGAAGTCTTTTGGGTAAATGCCCCGAGAGACCATAAAATTAGAGCAAATGTGAGTATTGATTTAGTGCCAAACATAGATACAAAAGTAAACTAAATGTCGAAAGAAAAAGAAATGCATGAGAAGAACGATCAAACTCCGATCGATGTCCTGTATATTTGGCGACAAAATAACAATATGCGGAAGCGAACAACAGTTTTAATCACAGGTGGTGCGGGTTTTCTTGGGTCACATTTATGCGACTGGTTTGTAGAGAATGACTATCATACTGTAGCAATGGACAATCTGTTGACAGGAAGCCTCGATAATATTGCTCACCTTATGCATAAAGAGAACTTTGAGTTTTATCATCATGATGTAACCAAGTTTGTTCATATCCCAGGTAAACTAGATTATATATTGCATTTTGCTTCTCCTGCTAGCCCTATAGATTATTTGAAAATGCCCATACAGACTCTAAAGGTAGGTTCTTTGGGAACGCACAATCTTCTCGGTTTAGCAAGAGTAAAGAATTCAAGAATCCTCATTGCAAGCACAAGTGAGGTTTATGGTGATCCGATGGTGCATCCACAGAAAGAAGATTATTGGGGAAATGTAAACCCTATAGGTCCCAGAGGAGTATATGACGAGGCCAAGCGATTTCAGGAGGCTATAACAATGGCATATCATAGATTTCATAATCTTGAAACTAGGATCCTTAGAATCTTTAACACCTACGGCCCAAGGATGCGAGTTGATGATGGTCGAGCGCTTCCTGCATTTTTTAGTCAGGCAATCAAAGGGCAAGAGCTTACAGTATTTGGAGATGGACAGCAGACAAGATCATTCTGTTATGTGGATGATTTGATTGATGGAATCACAAAATTGCTATTTAGTGACTATTCTGAGCCAGTAAATATCGGCAATCCCGCTGAGATTACTGTTCTTCAATTAGCAGAGGAAATAGTAGATTTAGTTGGTAATTCGGCAGCTAAAATTGGCTACAGACCACTACCAATTGATGATCCAAAGATTAGGCAACCGAACGTAGAATTAGCTCAATCACTTTTGGGCTGGACTCCCAAAATCTCTCGGAAAGAAGGGTTGAAGCGCACTTTTGAATACTTTAGCAAAGCACTTAACGTTTATTGATAAATAAATGTCATTTGTATTTCGTAATTTTGCGGAACATTTGAGGTGCCTATTAAAGTAATCTAAAGTTATGGAGTTTACGAAATCGATTTTGGTAACAGGTGGAGCTGGTTTTATTGGAAATCACGTCATAAGACTATTTAGCAAGAAGTATCCGAATTACTTATTGGTAAATGCTGATGCGCTCACTTATGCGGGAAATCTCGAGAACCTGCAAGATGTGGAGCACGCAAGTAATTACGTTTTTGAACGATTGGATATTACCGATGAAAAAGGAGTAGCAGAAGTTTTTGGTAAATATGAGATTTCTGACGTAATACACTTGGCTGCGGAATCGCATGTTGATCGTTCCATTGAGAATCCACTGGAATTCTTGAAGACGAATGTGCTAGGTACGGGTATTTTGCTTAATCAAGCCAAAAAGTCTTGGGGAAATGTTAACGGACATACGTTTTATCACGTTTCTACTGACGAAGTTTATGGAAGCTTGGGAAGTACTGGTTTTTTTACCGAAGAGACTTCATATGATCCTCGGTCGCCTTATTCTGCTTCAAAGGCTAGTTCTGATCATTTAGTTCGGGCGTACTTTCATACTTTTAAGTTGCCCATAGTAATATCCAATTGCTCTAACAACTATGGACCATATCAATTTCCAGAGAAGTTGATTCCATTGGTTATTAATAATATCATTAACAAAAAGGCTCTTCCAGTCTATGGAGATGGGACTAATGTAAGAGATTGGCTTTGGGTAGAGGATCACGCCACTGCAATAGACACCATATTTCATCATGGTAAGCTAGGTGAAACTTACAATATCGGAGGGGAGAATGAGCTTCAAAATATTGAGTTGGTAAGAATGTTGTGTAAAATAGTAGATGAAAAGTTGGGTAGACCCAAGGGGTCTGCGGAAAAAACGATAACTTTTGTGACTGATCGGAAAGGACATGACCAACGATATGCTATTGATGCTAGCAAGATAATAGGTGAGTTAGGGTGGAAACCTTCAACACAACCGATTGAAGGTATGGCCAAAACCGTGGAATGGTATTTGCAAAATAACCCATGGCTGGAACATGTAACCAGTGGAGACTATCAGAAGTATTATGAGCAACAATATAAACAGACTGCTAAATAATAAAGTGAAATCAATGCACAGAAATTTAAGAAATTATACAAGGACAATCCTTACACTATTGATAGCAATAGTTTGGTTGACTGGATTTGCGCAACAAGGGCTTACTAGTGCTGAAGTTCAAGCTCAGCTCAGATCTAAAGGTGTTACGGAAGTGGACCTCCAAAAATTTTTGGATTCGAAGAGTCTTACTGTTGCACAACTAGAGCAACTCTCTCCGGAAGAACTACTGCAGCTCAGTGATGAACTCGACACATTTATGAAAGTCGATCGCAGCCCTGCTAAAAAGACGGTCAAAACGGTCAAAACTCCGAAGAAAGAACCTACTAGTAGGGCAGATGTCGAAAAAAAAACCACATCACAAATAACTAAGAGTTCTACTGCGACTGCAAACGACAAAAATCCTACTAGATTTGGAGATCAACTGTTTATTAATCCCACCATTTCCTTAATTGAGGGTGCAGCTAATCGCCCCGTACCAGGTAGGTACACTTTGAATCCAGGAGATCAAGTCTCTGTTTCTATATACGGTAGATCTAAATTGGATCAAGTTTATACAATTGATGAGTCAGGTTCTATTGCTTACGACAACGGAAATCGAAGATTACTTGTTGGAGGGTTGTCATTAAACCAAGCTAGAAAAAAGATTGAACAAGCGTTTGGCAGTGTATACGTGTTCAGGACTGGAGAAATAACAATCAATGTAGTCGGGGTATCTACAATTGCAGTTAGTATCTACGGGGAAGTTCAGAAGCCTGGCGGCTATTTGATTTCTGCCGTGAATTCTCCAATTAATGCGCTTTTTGCAGCAAGGGGTATAAATTCAAAAGGTTCGTATAGAAATATCAAGCTAATCAAAGAAAACGGTTATAATGTCGATATTGATCTATACACTTTTCTTACTGAACCTGAAAAGATGCCAGAAATAGGACTTTCCAATAATGACGTCATCCACGTACCTTCTTTGCAGAATGTGGTAAGTCTACAAGGGGCAGTAAAGAGACCAATGCAGTACGAATTGAAAGCAAGTGAGACTGTAGCAGATTTATTGAGGTTTGCTAATGGTTTATCGCAGAATGCTAATACAGATTATTTGCAAGTAACAAGACTAGAAAACGGTATCAAACGAGTTTATGACGTGGATTTGACAGGTCAGCTTGCTAGCTCTTTTATTTTGCAAAACGGAGATTTAATTAGTGTATCAAGAATTATTAGCGAAGTTTCAAATGCGGTTGAAGTAAAGGGTCAGGTCAATAATCCTGGTAGTTTCGAGCTGCGTAAAGGAATGTTAGTTTCTGATCTTTTGGATAGACTTGTTTTTAATGCGTCAACAAGAAAAGATCTGGCATTGCTCAATCGAACGCAAGCTGATGGAACTACTAAATTGATTAAAGTTAATTTATCTGCGATTCAAGAGGATACTACTAGTGCTTCCAATATAGAATTGCAAAATAATGATGTGCTATTGATTTGGGGTGTAGACCGATTTGTCGACAACGCTAGCAATTTATTTCTAGATGGAGCGGTTAGATTTCCAGGGAGGTATCCTTATGACAGAGGTACGAAAAGCAAATTGAGCGATGTAATAGAATTTGCAGGAGGATTGAGGCGAGATGCAAGTAATGTGGGGATGATTTATCGACGTGAGCCGCTGAATAAGAAGATTATTGAGTATATCCGAATCAATCCAATTTCAGCTACAGAGAATGTAAACGATGCAGCCTTAAATATAGAGTTGATGCCGTTTGATAGTGTTGTGATTATTGAAGACAAACAGATTATCAGCGAGTCGACCGTAGAGATAGGGGGGCAAGTAAATAACGTAGGGATTTATCAATATGGAGAAGGAATGACTGTAAAAGATCTATTAGTGTTAGCTGAGGGGTTTACCTTATCCGCAGAGACTGATCAGATCGAAGTCAATAGAGTAATTATGCAGAATAATAGACCCACTGAGATCAAAATAGCAACAATTACTGCTGAACGCGATCTAAGCTTGGAAGACGAGGCGTGCAGCTATGAGTTAAAGCCATTTGATAAGGTGTACGTAAGAACTGTGCCTGAATTTGAACTTCAACAGGTTGTGACGATTGCAGGCGAAGTGAAGTACCCTGGTCAGTATGTTCTTGAGCAAAAGAATGAAAAGCTGATGGATATCATCGAAAGGGCGGGAGGATTCACTAGCGAGGCATTTCTTGCAGGATCAAGCTTGAATCGCTCGCAGAACCAAGTAGGTGAAATTATCTTGAATTTGGCTGAGGCGCAAAAGTCTAATCGATCCAAATACAACTATATTTTAAAGAACAAAGATGTAATCACGATTCCAAAGCAAGTGGATATCGTTACTTTACAGAGCAACAGCTTGTACAAGAGACTAGCTTCTTTACAGGAAGATGATAGTACAGATAATGCCATCAGCATTGCTTATTTTCCTGGAAAGAAAGCAGGATACTATGTTAGAAAGTTTGGAGGTGGTTTCGGAGAAACTTCTGATCGAAAAGAGCTTTTTGTACAACACGCAAACGGAGAAATTGCAGAAACAAAAGATTTCATGCTGTTTCGGTTATATCCTGAGGTGCGGGAGGGATCGCTAATAGTACTACCTGAGAAAGAGGAAGAGAAACTAGCAGCGGAAGAAAAGGAACCAGTTGATTGGAATCAATTGCTAAGTAATTCAGTGGCGCAAGCTACATCGCTTCTGACTTTAATACTGTTTATTGACAGAATATAAAAAAATCGCCAATTATATATTAAATTTTACCGTCCTAAAATTAGTGTTACGGTTATAGATATAAAATTAATCAATTAACCACTAGAGGATCTAGATCCTCTAGTGGTTTTCTTTTGTACGTTTTAATGACCACTTGCTTACTAGCTAAGCATTTATTGCTGCTATTCCTGGTAAAGTTTTACCTTCTAAGAATTCAAGCATTGCTCCACCTCCTGTAGAAATAAAACTTACACGATCAGAAACGCCAGCTTGATTAACAGCAGATACTGAGTCACCTCCACCGATTAGCGAATATGCGCCATTGTCAGTTGTCTCTGCAATTGCTTCGGCAAGAAATAATGTACCTTTTGCGAAAGCTTCCATTTCAAAAACACCAACTGGACCATTCCATAAAATAGATTTGCTAGCCAGTAAGACTGAGCGATAGGTCTCTTTAGCTTGTGGCCCTATATCCAACCCCATCCAAGCTTTCTCGATCTTTTCATTACTAACAATCTTTGTTTCTGCATCAGCTGCAAATTTGTCAGCAACGATAGAATCTTGAGGCAGATAAATCTTAGTACCAGTAGACTCAGCCTTTTCTAAAAGTTTCGATGCTAATTCTAGATAATCATCTTCGCACAGCGAATTTCCGATCTCATATCCTTGGCTTTTCAGAAAAGTATAACTCATTCCTCCACCTATCAAAATATTGTCAGCAAATTCCATCAATTTTTCAATAAGTTGGATTTTGTCACTGACTTTTGCACCTCCAACTATTGCCGTCACAGGTCTAGTTGGATTATTCAATAGAAGTGATCCATTTTTGATTTCTTCTTCCATCAAGAAGCCAAATGCTTTATTCTCTGGAGTAAAATACTTAGCAACGGTAGATGTGGAAGCATGCGCTCTATGAGCTGCTCCAAAAGCATCGTTAATGTATATGTCAGCTAACTGTGCAAATTGACTTGCTATTTCCTCCTCTCCCTTGGTTTCACCAGGGTAGAACCTTGTATTTTCTAACAAGATCACCTCACCTTTTCGCGCTATTTTACAAGCATCCAAGGTTTCCTTTGAGTGAGAATTTGGCAGGAATTCAACATGAACTTCCAGTAGTTCCATTAGATGGACGACTAAGTGTTTTAGTGTAAACTTCTCAATATCAATTGAACCATCAGGAAGTAGTTTCTTGAGTGGTCTCCCTAGATGTGACATGATAACCACCGTGGCACCTTGGTCTAACATGTAGCGAATTGTTGGCAAGGCTTTCACCATTCTAGTGTCGTCAAGAATATTACCTTCATCGTCCAAGGGAACGTTGAAATCAACTCTTATCAAGACATTCTTGCCCTTCGCATCTAAATCTCGAATATTTGCCATAGATTATACTCTTGCTGTAAGATCAGCTAGTCTCGCTGAATAACCCGCTTCATTATCGTACCAAGATACCACTTTCAAGAATTTTCCACTTACATCAGTTAGAAGGGAGTCAAAAATAGAGGAATGTGGGTTTCGTACAATATCCGAACTTACTATTGGATCAGTTGAGAATTGAAGAACTCCCTTCATAGGTCCATCCGCATATTTCTTGAATGTAGCATTAACCTCCTCGACTGTTGTTTCTTTTTCGATCATCACGTTGAGTTCGATAAGTGAACCAGTTATTACAGGAACTCTTAGAGCCATGGCAAATAACTTTCCGTCTACCGAAGGAATTACCTTTCCTACTGCTTTGGCAGCGCCAGTTGTTGTAGGTACAATATTAAGTGCCGCTGCTCTAGCTCTTCTTAAATCTTTATGTGGAGCATCTTGTATGTTTTGATCACCAGTGTAGCCATGAGTTGTGGTCATAGATCCTTGGATTATTCCAAAATTATCTTCAAGTACCTTTATTACAGGTGCTAGACAATTTGTAGTACAAGAAGCATTAGAAACTAAGTTCTCGTCTCCTAGTTCGTCGTCATTTACTCCCAGTACAATTGTTTTAAATGCCGCATCTTTTGCAGGAGCTGACAAGACTACTTTCTTAGCTCCAGCATTTAAGTGTTTAGTTGCAGCTGGTCCGTTTGTAAAGAAACCAGTACATTCTAAAACTACATCAATATTAAGCTCCTTCCAAGGAAGGTTAGCTGGATCTCTATCAGCAGAGGCGTATATTGATTTGCCATTAACTATGATGGCTGTATCTGTACTTTCTACGGTACCTTGAAAAGGTCCATGAGCTGTATCATATTTAAGTAGGTGAGCTAATGTCGCATTGTCAGTTAAGTCGTTAATTGCAACTACCTCAATATCTTTATTATTTAGGAGATTACGGAAAGTAAGACGTCCGATTCTTCCAAACCCATTGATTGCTACTCTTTTTGCCATTTTTATTTAATTTTTGTTACCGTTTGTGATTCTAAAAACGATACAAAAGTAGTAAATATAATCACATTGATTTGGATAAGAATACAAGGAATTGCTGTCTAGCTTTACGATTAAGGTAAATATCTAGTATTATTACTAGGTATCTAGAAACTGTTGAATTTGAAGTTAGAAGATGGAGTTCAAAAGTGTATATAATTACTAACTTAAGATCTCAAATATGAGGGTAGGGCAGATGATTGAGTTTTGCCTGAAATAAAAAAACCCTTGCACCATAACGATACAAGGGTAAACTGTAGCCCCTAGGGGAATCGAACCCCTCTTTCCAGGATGAAAACCTGGCGTCCTAACCGATAGACGAAGGGGCCAAAAATCTTTACTTCAATAGTACAGATTCTAAGCTTTCCAGTTCGTTTATCGTCTGAAAGAGCTACTTTTATATACTTTTCTTCAAAAGCGAGGCAAAGATAATAGCTTTATTCAATATCAAAAACCTTTTGAATCTTTTTTTTGCTTTTTTTTATTTCGATTTTTTTAAGTTCTGACATCAGTTTTCGGACACTATGAAAATCAGCCACTTAGCGACTGAAAAACTATAGATATCATTCTACAGGCAAATTTTGTAGATCAATATCTAACTAACGATATAAGTATTACAGCGAGTATTACATTGGAACGCTAACAGGAATACTGCATAGCAATTTCAAGGTGTAATAGTTTTGGAATGTGTAGTATCTGAAGTTAAGTAGTGTTTTATATAATTTTAGTAAATCAAGTATGAAAGTAAGTGTATGTATATCAGTTAGTTGTGCCGTTTCGGAAAAAACTATATAAAATATTTTCTAAACTGGTGCAACGTTTTGTTTGTAATGTGATAATAGTATATTGAGATCGATCACAAACTTTTTTCTCCTTCGATTGAATTCGAAGGAATTTATTAATGACAAACAAAAAAAATTAACAATGAGAATACATAATATAATAGCGTTTCTGCTGCTTGCATTAGTTTTTACTTTCACTTCTTGCGAGCGAGATAACATTGAAGAAGTTATCGACGTAACTGAAGAGCAAGCTCCAAAAGTCGAAAATAACATTGTCAAGCGTTTATCCGTAAATACACCAAGTGGTTTAGATCTAGGCTGTTTAACTGTAGTTTTTCCTTTCGAAATGGTGACTATCAATGAGAATATTGTAGAAGTTGCTAGTATCGAAGATTTCGAGGAGTTAATCCAAGAGGAAGATGATTACATCATTGACTTTGTATATCCACTTACTATAGCTGATGAAGATGGCGAACAATCTGAAGTAGCAGACCTTGACGAATTAGGTGAAGCTTTTGCTTCATGTATTCCTGATACTGGTTGGGGAGGAAATGATTTTCCTGCTTTCTTGATTGATGCTGAAACTTCATGTTTCGAGATTGTATATCCTCTGAATTTACTTGATCTTGACGGTAATTCAGTAACGGTAGCAAGTGAAGTAGAATTCGTAGATGCGCTTGCTGCCTATGAATTGTTGTTCTTCGATTTTCCTTTTAGCCTTAGTAGCGATTCAACTGGAGTTGTTGAAGTAGCAGATTCCGAGGAGTTATTTGAGCTACTTGCAAGTTGTGATTACATAGGGACACCTTGTGATAGTATTAGTTGGGGTGGAAATTTCGGATGCTATACTTTAACTTTCCCTGCGAGTTTTGAAATGGCAGACGGCTCCATTGAAGTTGCTAATAATATCGACGAAATGAATGCTCTACTTTTTGGAGGGGAGGTTGTAAACTTCGCTTACCCTTTAAATTTAGTTGATAACGAAACTGGAAACGTTGTAACGGCAAACAATGATGAAGAGTTAGCAGATCTACTGGATGATTGTGGCATTGTTGTTGGACTTGACGAGATTCCCGGAGAATTACTACTTGCTGGCATAGGTGATTGCTATGAGGTGGAGTATCCTTTGACTGGATCGACGCTTGATGGAAATGTTGTGACTGTGCAAGATGATGAAGCTTTAAACGACTATATACAAAATGGAGGAGTAATAATTGATTTGCCGATTTCTCTTACTGTAGATATAGATGGAACGGCAACGACAATTGTAATTGAGACAATTGAAGCGTTTTTAGAAATATTATCAAACTGTTAGACAAACAAATTTGAGTGGAGTTGCGAATATTTCGCAACTCCATTTTTTAACTTCAAAGACTAGTACACATTATTGGAAATAGCAGTATCACTTATTAAAGCTTGCAAGAAAGGTCATCAAGACGCATACAAGAGCATGTATGAATTGACGATTAAATACTGCTATGCAATAGTTTTAAGGTACGTCCAAGATAATGAAGTCAAAGATGTGGTACAGGAATGTTATGCATCATTATTCACAAGTTTGAGAAACTTTGATACACGAAAAGGGACTTTTAAATCATTTTTTCGTGGATTGATTGCCAATACATGTATGAATCACAATCGTAAAAGCCACCGAGCTCCGATGGTGACTTTTCCAGATCAATTGGTTGAAGTACCAATTCAGGATGAAGAATTAGAAACTTTTTTACAGCTTGGTATTGACGACATAAAAGAATTATTTGAAGATATGCCATCAGGTTACAAAACGATTTTTCTATTACATGTGATGGATGAGTTCTCACACAAGGAAATTGGAGAACTGTTGGAAATAACTCCAGAGACTTCTAGGTCTCAGTTTCTCCGCGCTAAGAAATGGATTTTGAAGAATATAATTGCGAACAGTAAATCTACGAGATATGGACTCTTTTGAAAAACATACGAGAAAAGCTCTGAGTGAGGAGTCAGGAGAGATTCCTGAAGGTTTTGGCTGGGCAGATATGGAAACTGGAATTAATCAGAAGATTGAAGAGAAGAAGGGAGATAGGAAGTATCCAGTTTGGTTTTGGATATTCCCCATTACACTAATGGGTTTAGGGATTCTCTGGATTGGATTGGAAGGAGTTGGAACTCCAAAAGACGAGGCTGCAACTGAGTACGAAAGAAATGTGAACTATACTGATACTGAGGTTAATGCTGAACTTGTCTTAGATGTAGTTTTGGACGAAAGTCCAAAAACAATGAGTACCGCAAATGAGCTTGACGAGCAACTATCAAATCCGATAAAAACTAAGACTGCCAATAACTCAACAAGTATGTCTAACAGTTCAGCAATACTTGATCGTGGTAGAGATTCTCAGAAACTCTCTGAACAACAAGACCTCGTGAATGATAATGCAAAGCAGAATCCTTCTAGTACGAGCAAAGGAAGTCTCATAGCGGGTAGCATAAATGAGAGTGACTCTAAATTGATAGATATTGAGAAATCACGAAATGAAGTTCAAGATCTTGCACGAGAAGATACTGATAATGTGTCTGTAGACGACTTGATTTCCAGTAGTAGAAGTTTAAATGCAAATTTTGACATAAATCTATTGGAAAAAGCTGGCTTTATCTTTCCGATTTATTCAAGATCACCTGAAATTATTAACTCTCTAGGGTTGACGATAGAACGACAAATTTCTAACGAAAAACAGTTCGAGAAAGAAAATGAAGTTTATCTTCTGAATAGTATTAATGCAGGTTTCTGGAGATGGAACCAACAAGTCAACGCTTCAGATTTTTCTATAGTTGAAAACGAGAAGCCATTAGAAAGCTATGGTGCTTCTATGTTGGTAGGATATAAAGTAAATAATTGGTTTATTGAGACTGGAGTTAGTGCACAGGTGCATACAAGCTATTTTGAAAATGTTTTTGAAAGAAGTCATACAATTGCTGCTGATTCAATTCCAATTTTTAACTCGTTAACGATGGAAACTAGATACGAGCAGGGAGGAACAATAAACGTAACCGAGACTGTAAAGATTGGACATTTCAATCAGTATGGGCAGATAGATATCCCGCTGCTAGTGGGGTATAATATTCCTTTTAGCAAATTGGGTCTTTACGCAAAATCTGGTGTTCAAGCTTCAGTTTTAAGTTGGGAAAAAGGTAGAAGTATCAAAGAAGGAGGCGAAATCGATGAATTGGTTTCGAGTACAACATATAGCACAAGACGAGGGTGGACTTATTTGGCAGAGTTGGGAGCGTCATATAAACTTAGTCCTACTTGGACAGTGCAATCAGGAATTTCACATGCTCAGTCATTAAATTCATGGACAAGATCTAACTCTGATGTTCGAAAACCAAGAAGACTTAACGTTCAAATCGGACTACTAATGAATTTGAGATAGAGTTGAATATATCTTACCCTTTATGCTTGGATTTATGCAAGTAGAGGTCTCCACTGTAAAGGTGTGAGACTTTTTTATTTATGGAATACAGAAGGGGCGGACATCACTGGCATGATATTTGACGTCTTAGTAGGGAGAACGCACTGTAAAGCCTTCTTTATAAGGAGATTAAGTGCTGATTTCATTAAGTCAATTGTCAGCTATGTATAGATATATCGTTTTATTCAGTTTTATGTTTTGTGCTCTTGCACCGACAAATGGTCAAGCTATTCAACTTCAACAAAGTAATGTGCTAGCTCTTACACACTATTTGTTTCCGAGTATATACTATACAATGTTTCCGCGAGTTTATAATCAAAAGGAAGCTCACGAGACAGTCAAGATCACAGAACTAGAGACAGGAAAGTTAATTCTAGATTCGCCACTTCTATTAGTGTCTGAGACATTGGATAGTTATATACCTGTCGCGGAAGATTTTGAAATAAATCAAATTACTATACGAGATCATCAAGGCGTTTTACATTATCGATCTCACTCACCCTCAGAGAAGATACAATTAACACATCTTGCATCTGGGACTTACATCTTAAGTGGCATTAATGAGCGTGGTGAGGCTGTAAGTGTTCTTTTTAAGAAAGCGTAATGTTTTATTATTCAGAACTTTATGATACAATCAGAGCTATTAATTTGAATGTAAAAATTCTTAAAATCAGTCCTTATCTATAGATTTTTTCATAGATCTCTGATCCGATAAAGTTCATCCTTGTCAATTGTGATATATTTATTTCTAAATCACAATCCAAATGACAACAGCATTTCAAGAACACGTATCCTTAAAATTTCAACTCTACGACTCCTTATTCATGACACTTCCTTTTGGAAGTACTTTGCAATCAGGGTCCTATTTACCTTTGTTAAGTTTAGCATGTGCTAATGGATTTTCTGAGGGTCGGAGCCCAAAGGAAATTATAGATGAGTTTTTCAGTATTCACTTTCCAAGTGTGAGTGACAAGCAAAAGATTGATATACTTTTCAATTTTGTGCAGTATGTAGAGCGTCAGGTTGTACTTTTTGATGCCGTGGAAGATGCTGCATATACGGAGGTACACAATATGAATGGCCCTGGTACCATTCGTAACTTATTTCAACGTGCAAAAGTCCTTGGAACATTGCCAAGGTTAAAAGATAAACTGAAAGATATTGCTCTCAGAATTGTATTAACTGCCCATCCGACACAGTTCTACCCGGGGGCAGTCCTTGGTATTATAACTGACCTTTCGAAGGCGATCAAGAAAGATCAAATCAATTTGGTCAACAATCATCTCATGCAATTGGGTAAGACGCCGTTTTTAAAGAAGCAGAAACCTACTCCATATGATGAGGCTGTTTCGTTAGTTTGGTACCTCGAGAATGTTTTCTATGATGCAATATCTAACGTGATATTCCAGATAGAGGAGTCTTTGCATGCTATTGGAGAGAAGCTCGAGGATGAAGAAATTATCCAAATGGGTTTTTGGCCGGGTGGAGATAGAGATGGAAATCCATTTGTAAGCGCAGATATTACAAGGCGAGTTGCTGCTCGATTAAAGCGAACGGTGCAAATATTATACTTTAGAGATATCAGGGTGTTAAAACGGAAGCTAACATTCCCTGGAGTTAGTGAGCTGCTGGACGAGATTGAAAAGCAACTGTATAAAGGTATCAATGACCCTTCTGACGGATTCGAATCAAGTGAAGAACTGTTATTGCTTTTGAGAAAGGCAAAAGAAATTTTGTGTGATGATCATCAAGGTATATTCCTTTCAGAACTTAATAGAATGATCACTAAAGTCAAGATATTTGGGTTACATTTAGCAATCATTGACATAAGACAAGATAGTTCAGAAATTGAAGCTTTGTTTGATTCTATTTCTCAAGGTTTACCTTCAAATCAGCAGGAGATTTGGAATTCTAATTCAGAGGAATCAAAGACACTTTTACTTGAAAACCTGAAGCTTGATCATATACCGTCCGAATATCCTACAGAAGTACAAAAGGATACGTACGAGTCTTTCCCATTGATGGAAGAGATTCAAGATAACAACGGAAAGCACTCTTGTCATAGATATATCATTAGCAATTCGCAAAAAGCTAATCACGTATTGATGCCTTTCCATATGGCAAGATTACTTCGAACTAATATGGATCTTGATATTGTCCCTCTATTTGAAACTATTGACGATTTAGAAAGAGCAGCGATTGAAATGAGGATACTTTTTGATAATGCACTCTACAGAGAACATGTCAAATCTAGAGGAAACGTACAAACAATCATGCTCGGTTTCTCAGATGGTACGAAGGACGGTGGATATCTGAGCGCAAATTGGGCAATTTTTGAAGCAAAAGAAAGTTTGACTGCAGTTTGTCGTGAATATGGAGTAAGAGTTTCATTTTTCGATGGAAGGGGAGGGCCTCCGGCGAGAGGTGGTGGAAGTTCGCACAAGTTTTACGCTTCTCTAGGAAATAAAATAGAAGATCATCAAGTGCAAATAACGATACAAGGTCAAACTATAAGCAGTAATTTCGGAACTTGCGATTCAGCGAGGTATAACATAGAACAATTGTTGAGTGCAGGACTAGAAAACTATGTTTTTCAGGATTCCTCCAAGACATTAAATGAGGAGCAAAGAAAGATTTTGTCACAATTGACAACTACAAGCTTGAAGTACTATGTTGACTTTAAGAATCATCCAAAATTTCTTGACTATCTGGAAGTTATGGGTACTCTTCCTTATTATGGAGAAACAAATATTGGTTCACGACCTGTGAAGCGTGCTGGAGGAGGAAAACTCACACTCAAAAAGCTACGTGCGATACCATTTGTCGGATCTTGGAGTCAGATGAAGCAGAATGTTCCTGGATATTTTGGACTTGGAAAAGCGCTTGAACAATTTGAGAAGCGTGGAAAGCTAGATGAATTGAAAGCTTTATATCATGATTCCCTATTCTTTCAAACGCTCGTTCAGAATAGCATGATGTCACTAAGTAAATGTTACTTTCCATTGACAGCATATCTTTCAGATCATCCCGAATTTGGTGAAATTTGGAATATCATTCACGAGGAATACCAACTTACAAAGCGTTTGACACTATTGATTTCTGGGGAATCCGTTCTGCTAGAACATGCGCCTGATACGAAGAAATCTATCGAATTAAGGGAAAAGTTGGTATTGCCACTTTTAACGATTCAGCAGTATGCGCTTGCTAGTACTAGAGAGGAGAATCAGACAGACTTACATTCAGTATTTCATAAAATGGTCATGAGGACGATGTTTGGTATAATAAACGCAGGTAGAAATAGTGCATAGATATCAGAACTTTTATTCGTTGAGAATAGTAAATAAAAGAGCCGAATCATACGGTTACGCAGTGATTCGGCTTCTAACTAACTAATTACAACTAACTATCTTGACTTGTTTATTTTTGCTTATGATCGTTGTTGATTATGTATGATTTGCATGATATCTTTTCTTTTACGCTTACTTACTGGCACTAATGTTTCATTTACTTTGACATGGTTACCACCAAAACGTTCTACTTTGTTCAGGTTGACAACGTAAGATCTATGAGTTTGGCAGAATTGCGTATCAGGTAGAAGATTCATCAATCTTTTCAAGGTCATTAATACGAGGTGTCTTCCATTCTGTGTGTGGATTCGCACGTAATTTTGCATTGCTTCTATATAGTATATCTCATTGCCATAGAAGCTCAACTTGTTGGAACCTGCTTCGATAACAATCTTTCTAGAACTGTGGGTATAAATTGGATCTACGGCTAACATACACTTTTGATTTGAGGTCGTAAACAATATCATTTACATACCTTCTATGTTTCTGAGTTCGAAAGTGCTGCATCAATGAAGGAATAAATTATAAATAGTGTAATTTTTTTCTTCTTTTATGAATAATTGTTTGAATGTAAGTGTCTGACAAATAGATATTTGTGTATTGATATTCTTTTAATAAAAAAAAATATGAATTCCGGTGTGGAGTTAAGAGGTATTATCGATTTTGTTGATTGAGAGTTCAAGTATTGCCAAAACCCTTGGTCCGCGTGAGGTAGTTTCTGCATAAAGCATAGAGAGGTGAGCCAAGTTAGGTATTACTTTGGTTCAAACACTGGATTCAAGCATTGTGCGTGAAAATGTTGATTGAGGCGGGTGGATTGAGAGGGAGTTCTAGTGTTGTGGGAGGGTTGATTAAGTTTTCTTGCTAGTTTTTAGGTTTCTCATTAACTTATAGTATAACCTCCGAAAGATATTGAATGTCAACCATTTAACTACTATTTATTTTAATTTATGCATACCTTTTTCTACACACTCAAATGTAATTCCATGCACAGCACAAGTCCTCCTTATTAATAACTCCAATTTCCGATCTAAATACTCCTCAATCTGCAGAAATTTGATTCTTAGCTGATTATCTGCTCTTCTCTTGCTCCTATAAAATGGACTTGCCAAACAACCTTGATTTGCCCTGATGTGACCATCTTCATCAAAGTGATCACTATTGGCTCTATATCGGTTATTACTCTGTTCCATCTCAATTTCCTGATTTCTGATTCTCTCCACGTATTTACTTGCTTCCTCGTAGTCTTCGAACAAATATCTTCGATATACCCTCAAAGATGAATTACCTTGCCGTTCCCGCCGCCTATTAGTCCACCTCGTGAAATGTGAGCGCATTAGTCTAATTGCATCACTAACTATATTCCAAACTGACATCTCTTTGGTGACTTTTGAATTGTTCTTCTGCTTCTGTCTTTTAGCATATTGCTTCTCGATCGTTGAATCACATTTTGTCCTAATGACCAAAATCCATCCTTTTTTGGTAATTGAGAAATCATAGACTTTTACATAATGACTTAGATATCTCCCAACAAACTTCAAAAATTGATCTGATTCTGCTTTGTTTTCAATAAAATGAGTGTTTGCGGAGCAAATTCCTTCTAATACATAAAAGCAATTTCCCCTGATTCTGTATATTGTTTCCACTAATAGTTGTTTTAAATTTCGAAATAGTGACCCAATCATGGAGGGCCGTTCTCTTATTAGTGTAATGAGCGGCTGTTTTGTCCCCTGAAAAACTGCTGATTCTCAGAATCAAGAGAATTTACGCGTTTACAAAAATTCTAAATCAGTTACGCTGAAATATGATTATACATGTTTAGATCATTTCATTCTGAAGACTATTAAATAAAATAAGACATGAAGCGAGAATAAATAAAAAGAAAAACCCCAATCTGAATGTTACTTCAAATTGGGGTTTCCTATGTTATCTAAAATCGTCTTAAGATATTATAAACATTCAAGATACTATCTACCTTGACGTTGTTTGTTCTTCTTCCGATTAGCAAAAAACTCCTGTTTTCTTCTTTGCTTTTCCTTGTTAGCCTCTTTTTTCTCTGCTGCGGTCATTGGCTTGTCAGTTTGAGGAAATGGATGATCTTTGACAATTTGGAGCTTTTTCTTGATGAGTTGTTCGATAGCTCTGATATATGCGTTTTCTTCAGGTTCTGAAATTGAGATTGCAACTCCTGATTCACCAGCTCTTCCAGATCGACCAATTCTATGAACGTATGTTTCAGATTCATTGGGTATTTCAAAGTTGATTACAAAACCAAGTTTATCAATATCAATACCCCTTGCCGCAATGTCGGTAGCAACTAAAACTCTTATTCTTCCATCTTTAAAGTTCTTCAAAGATTTTTGACGTTGGTTCTGTGCCTTATCTCCATGTATAGCCGCTGCAGAAATGTCTTTTTGCTTTAAGAATTTCGCAATCTTGTCAGAACCATGTTTCGTTCTGCAAAAAACAAGAACTTGATCCATTTCTGGATTTTTCAAAATGTGTAGTAGTAAACTACGTTTTGAGGATTTGTTCGTGTAGTATACATATTGTTGAACTGTTTCGGCGGCTGACGAAACAGGAGCAACTTCAATTTTGGTTGGGTTAACTAACATAGAATTAGCAAGACTGACGATTGAATCGGGCATCGTCGCAGAAAAAAACAATGATTGTCTTTCCTTGGGTAGCATCTTGATAATACGCTTTACGTCATGTATGAATCCCATATCGAGCATACGATCAGCTTCATCCAAAACAAATAACTTGACTTTATCTAAACTGATGATACCTTGACTAACTAAATCTAGTAGTCGACCTGGTGTAGCAGTCAAAATATGCACACCTCTTTTCAGCTTTTGGACCTGACTATATTGCTTGACACCACCAAAAATAACAGTATGACGAATATCTGTGTGCTTGCTGTACGCTTCAATATTCTCGTCAATTTGAATTGCCAATTCTCGAGTAGGCGTCACAATTAACGATCTTATCGGAACATAACCTTTTGCAGGTTTTCTCATTTCAATTTTCTGAATCAGCTGTATGATGGGAATTGCAAAAGCAGCAGTTTTTCCTGTGCCTGTCTGAGCACAGCCCATTACATCTTTTCTATTCAAAACTAGCGGAATCGCTTTTTCTTGTATTTTCGTAGGTCTTACGTATTCTTTGTCTCTTAGAGCTTTCAATATTGGCTCTATTAATCCTAAATCTTCAAATTTCATAAACACTTTTTTATCTGAGTATTCACTTTTCATTTGAAAAAAAACCTCAGATCTTATAATTAAAGCCGCAAAGGTAGCCAATTCTAACTGCCTATTAGCATCAGCTATAATATATATACTATTGGGAATCAGTTAGCGGAAAACAAGGACAGTGTTTATGAAGTAAACTTCGAAGTGAAATAATTGAATTTCAGCGGCCTCTATTCAAACAGATTCTTTAGACGCTGGACCTTAGTCTACATGTTGCTCGAATAAAGTGCAAAGCAACCTTGAACTATATTGAAAAGGTTTGCAAAGAAGTATTTCCAGTTATTTACAATACACTAATCCCAAGAATTTTTAACAAAAGACTTTAAAATCTTTTTATTTCGTTCATCAGTCAACTTGAGCAAGTAGAGTCCATCTGCAAAATTGCTAGAATTTATTTGCAGTTTCCTAGAAGGAGTAGGTAGAGATTCTCGTAAGATCTCGAGTCCTTCAGCGTTGAATATTTGATAGGACATGATAGGTGTTGGACTTTCCACTGAGAAGCTATTCCGAGTTGGATTTGGAAACAACGATATTTGAGATTTTTCAAATTCATTGGTGGCAACAATTCTGGCGATCGTAATTATAGTATCAAAAGCACATCCTCTGCTATCTACAACTTCTACTTCCCATGTTGACTCTCCCAAAGCCTCTAAAGTGTCAACGTGAGTAGGTAATTCTGGATCCCAAATATACATGTAAGGAGCAGTACCACCGCTCGTCTCAATATATATAGCTCCATTGTTGTTGTCTTCAGTTGCATCCAAACTGACAAGGTTGACTTCCAAAATTGGAGGTTCAGCAATCAAAATTGTGTCAGTAAATTTAACGCAGTTATTACCGTCAACTATCGCTGCTGCCAGAAGTCCTGGTCCGACGTTAAAAAGGGTATCACCTTCAGATGAATCACTCCACAAATATTCGAAGTCACCAACTCCACCACTGGCCGAGATTGCTACGATTGCATTGGTGTCACCGAAACACGAAATCGGGCTTACAATAGCAAGATTATAGAGAATTTCACTTGGAGAGTTTATAATGACATTTGAAATAGAATCCACACATCCATCAGCTTCAATAACAGAAATATCGTATTCACCTGGTTCAAGACTTGTAATCAAGCCTTCCGTATCAACGCTGGAATCAACAAGCTCGTTATTCAAGTATATGTCGAAAGGTGCAAGTAAGTCGTCTCCTCCGATATTGTATGAGATTATTCCGTCCGCACTTTCATAGCAACTTGCATCTATGATATTAGGCAAATCCAGCTCAATATTCTTACTTATATCTGGGATAGGAATATCAAGGATCGATGATTCACAATTTTTTTCATCTATTACTGTTACTGAGTATGATCCAGCCAGTAGATTTTGGGCGGAAGCCCCTACAATTTCAGAATTACTCCAGATGAAATCTAATGTTCCAGTACCTCCCGCAGCACTCAGCTCTATTAATCCATTGTTGTTCTCACAGAAGCTGGCTTTAAGCGAATCAATTGAAATTGAAATAGAGTCTGGCTGAATAATCGTAATAGTATCTGAAATTTCGAGGCATTCATTTAAATCGGTAACTTGAACTACATAAGTTCCTGTAGGAAGTTGTTCTTGTACACCGTCGAAAACTTGCTCATTATAAGTGAATTGATAAGGGCTGGTTCCTCCTGATGCATAGATTTCAAGTCTACCGTCGTCGGATCCATAACAAGTTAGGTCATATGAAGTAAGGGAGTCAAGCTCCAAAATTGCAGGTTGGGATACTTCGATCTGAATCAAACTATCCCTACAACCTTTTTCATCTGTAACCGTAATATCGTAAGTGTTCGCTGGTAGCTGGTCAGCCAAGGAGTCGAGGTCCCCAGAAGACCATGAGTACTGATAATTAGTTCCACCTCCCACAACTTCGACTGATATGCTACCTAAGGAATCTCCAAAACATTTATTAGCGGTAACTTCTAGCAGATTTATGAAGAGTGAATCAGGTTGAAAAACTTCGAAATCAAACGAACCAGATGAGCAGCCGTTGCTATCGCGAATTTCAGTATTGTAAATTCCTGCTTTGAGATTGCTTAATGAAACTATTTCCTCCTCATAGGTCGACGTATCACCTTCAATAACGATCGAAATTGGAAAGCTAGTAGCATTGATGATCGCAAAGGATGCGTCTGCATTATCCTGGCCGTAGCAATTCAATGAGTCAATTGCTAAAGTGTCTACCAATAAGGTAGTTTCTAGTAAATTGACTCCTATTCCCTCCATAGTTGTCTTGCAATCAAATGCATCAAGCACTGTTAAATCATAAATGCCAGCGAAGATATTTGTAGCATTATTGTTTGTTGAAACGGAGTCTGTCCAGAAATATCGATATGTTCCAGTACCTCCAGAAACATCTACTTCAATGGAGCCATTGTTATTTTCGCAAATGGCAGGAGTGACTTTCAGAACTTCGATCGTGATGGATTCTGGCTCAGAAACTGTAATTGCAGTTAGAGAATCCAAACATCCGTTTGAATCGATAACATCGACTCCATATTGTCCAGCTGGAATGTGATCATTTATGGACCCACTTGTACCATTTGTCCAATTGTATAAGTAGGGTGCTGTGCCTCCACTAGTTTTCACCTCGATTTTTCCATTGTTTTCTCCAAAGCATGTTACAGGGTCATTGGCAATGATATCTGTCTCTAATACCTGAGGTTCTGTTACCTCAAATTCTCTTTCCTGAATGCAGTTTTCGTTGTCATGAACAGTCAGTCCATAGCTACCTGGTATTAAGTTTGAAATACTATCCTGTCCTGAACCGTTGGTCCATGAGTAACTAAGTGGAAGTTCCCCATTTTGGACAGAGATATCAATGTAACCATCTTGATTCCCAAAGCACCTAACATCAGCAATACTGTCAATGTCAATGATAAGTGTTTTGTCGGCAAAGACTTCAATAGGTTCAGTTTCTATGAGACAGTTATTTACATCCGAAATTGTAAGTTCGTAAAATCCTGGTCCCACATTAGTGATACTTTTGGTTGTGTCACCATTGTTCCATAAATACGTGTATGGTGCATTAAACTCCTCATGAAAAATATCGATTCCTCCGTTCATGATACCTTTACAGCGAGCATTTTGAATAGAAGTAACCAAATAGTCGAATTGCTGAATAATCTGAATTTCGATACTATCTGTAATAATCATACATCCCGATGCATCAGTGATTACAGCCTGATAAAATCCCGCTCCCAGCGAATCTACGATTGACTCTGTACTTTCGATATTGACCCACTCGTACTGATATGGCTCCGTTCCTCCTATGGCCATTACCTCAATAATTCCGTTCTCAATTCCGATGCAAGTTTGATCTACCTGCTGGGCTAAAGCATAGTCTAGAGAACTGACAACACCTTCGTCGATAATCCCATCACAATTGTCATCTATCAAGTTGCAGGGAAGTTCTTCAAGACCAGGAGAAACTAAGGGGTTTTGATCATCGCAATCACCGCTAAGAAAACTATAACCTTCTGGAGCAAGTAGGCCACAAAAGCTCACAGATACATCATCTGTACCATAACCGTCCATATCTTCATCTCTGAAAATCATCAGATCGTTCGCTTGCAAATCAATGCCCGATAAGCTTAAATTGTCAATGGCAAGATCACCAAAGTTACCACTAGGAAAATTTGTTGTAATTCTGAGTTGGAAGATTGAGTCAAGATAATCGCTCAACGAGATTTCAATGTGATTCCACTGATCTCCTTGATTGCCAGAAATAGACCACAAAGTATCCCAACTAGCCTGTTGGTCAGTGCTAATCTCAAGATAGAGATTCGCAATGTCATTTCCGTACATATGGTAGCTCATTCCGAAGTTACAAGAGGAACTATCAATCAATGTCATGCATCCAGACAACAAATGCGCTGTAGACTGTCTGCATAGCGTATCAGAAGATTCAATATATGCATACTTGCCAATTCCAGATGCATCAGAGGAAGGTCCAGTCAAAACTGTTCCTGTTGGTTGACTTCCTGTACGCCAAAAGGCTGGTCCTAAATTTTGCCAAAAAGAAGAAACAACACACAAGTTATCACATCCATTTTCGCAAGATGGTGCATTGTCGAAATTTTCAAATAACTCAACAGCACTGCAGCTGGTTTCAAATTCCTTGGGACATGAAACAGAAAAAATTGAGCCAGAGCAAATTGGTGTAAACTCAAGAGCATAGTTGGTTGAAGGTAGTAAATCGGTAATTGTAATCGTATCCTGAATGCAAGGAATGTAGAATGTACTAATGCTGCCGTTTTCGACTTCCGTGTAGCTCAACTCTAGAGAATCGCAGCCTGCTGAGGGAATAATTATATCTAGTGAGGTATCACTGATATCTACAAAGTATAAATCATCAGGGCCTGAACATGACATGTCTACAAATTCAATTCCCGCATACCGAATCACGCCAATCTGACCAGGAGCGTCATCACAAATGTGAAGCTGCCATTCTCCATTGGGAGAACTATTATCATACAGTAGTTCTAAATCACCAACTGGCTTGTATGACCCAACGAGTGGAACTGCTGTTGAGATTCGTTCACATGCATTCATATCAAGTGACAAAGGCGATACACACGGCGCATTGATATCTCCTACATTACTTGTTCCAATTCCAAAATCAGCAAACAGGGGGACTGCAACACCGCTTGGAGAAACAATTTCCAACTCTAGATCTGCAGGCCACTCGTGCTCAATGGTTAGATTTACTGATTTGATAAATACATCTTCACCCAAATGAAGCCCTTCACCATGCACATTGATAAGATATGGATTCGCAGCTTGGCAATTATTATCAGGGATGATTAAGTAGGCATCACATGCTTGTGAATTGTCAATTGTTGTATGAAAAATGAATCCACTTGTGAAGTTGGTTACTAAGTCGTCGTCGCAGACTGTACGAACATAGAAATAATAGGATCTACCGGGTTGAAGATTAACAAGTGTTACGCTCTTATTTTCTGAAGTGCTTAAAGCTTCATAATCTACATTTTCATCAGCCGGATGGTAAGTGTACTGATATTCTACAAAGTCTTCTGGAGAGGTAAAATCGGTCCAACTTATAATTGCAGTATCTTGAGATTGGTAGTCTAACTTTACATTGAAAGGTGTTATGCACGCTGAGGATTCAGCTTTAGAGATTTTGCTTGCTAGACCAAATTGGACAAATAATATCGCAAAGCACAAAAGTATTTTGCGCCCAAGTACCAATAATATATCTGCACTTGCATTCATTCTCTAGGTTCAGTCTCGTGAAATTTCGCATATTGAAATTTCATATATAAATATATTCTACACAAAGACAAAAAGCAAGTTCGGAGCAAGATATTTTCGGAATGAAATCACAATACAAGGTTATACTACGAGATTGATCATCCGTCCAGGTACTACAATTATTTTTTTCGGTGACTTTCCTTCCAAATATTTATCCACACCATCAACATGTATAACTTGTTCCATTATTTCTTCTCGAGTAGCCGTAGCTGCAAAACTAGCTTCTAAGCGTTTCTTGCCGTTGAAACATATTGGATAATGAATTTCATCTTCTACTACCTTTGATTCGTCAAAAATAGGAAACGTTGCATGGTGAATTGAAGAATTGTGGCCTAGTTTTTCCCATAGTTCCTCTGTCAGAAATGGAGCAAAAGGTGCCAGCAAACAAACCAAAGGCTCGAGGATTTCTCTCTTTTTACATCCGAGCTTTTTGAGCTCATTGACAGCAACCATAAATGAGCTTACACAAGTATTGAAACCAAAACTTTCAATATCGTCGCTTACCTTCTTGATAGTTTTATGCAATACTTTCAATTCCTCCTTTGTGGCTGCTTCATCATTAACTTCATATACGCCTTGTTCGTCATGGAATAAAGACCATAATCTTCGCAAGAATTTTGATACTCCATCGATTCCATTTGTATCCCAAGGTTTTGATTGTTCAATTGGGCCAAGAAACATTTCATACATCCGGAAGCAGTCTGCACCATACTTTGCAACTACATCATCAGGATTGATGACATTAAAGTACCTTTTGGACATTTTTCCAACCTCAGAAATAGTTTCTACCTTGATATCGCCATCGTCTTTGATACCGTCTGCTTGAATCGTGCCGCTTTCTGTTACAAAACTAGCGTTCTTGTACTCTGGTCTCCATACAATGAACTGACGAATAGAGCTTCCATTAAGATAAGACTTTGGATTTCCATAGTCCTGGACAAAGTCGACATGGACTGGTATTTTTGTGTAGCTATCTTCATCATATTTGTCGATCAATTCTGCCGAAATAAAAACCGCCTGATCATTGTTTTTCTCTTTCAACATGAATAGCGACTCAATTACACCTTGAATCATACCCTGGTTGATAAGTTTTTTGAAGGGCTCGTTTGTTGGAACATAACCCAAGTCATACAAAAACTTATGCCAAAATCTACTATACATTAAGTGACCTACTGCGTGCTCAGTTCCTCCAATATATAAATCGACATCTTGCCAGTAATCTAAAGCATCTTTGGAAGCAAATTCCTTAGGATTCTGAGGATCCATATATCTTAAAAAATACCAAGATGATCCTGCATAACCAGGCATTGTGTCCGTTTCTCTCGTGAGGCTGTCATGTTGCACCCAAGATTCAGCTCTTGCAAGCGGAGATTGACCGCTAGCCGTCGGTTGGAAGTTGCTTAGAGGTGGAAGTTCCAATGGCAGATCTTCAAGGTTCATAGGTACAGCAAGCCCATCTTTATCGTAAGAGATAGGGAATGGCTCTCCCCAATAACGCTGTCTACTAAAATTGGCATCTCTTAATTTGTAGTTGACTTTTCTTACACCAAGTTTCTTGTCTTCTAATGCTTCGATTGCTTTCTCTATTGCGTCAGAAACCTCCATTCCATTTAGGAATTCAGAGTTGATCATCTTACCTTTTTTCTCAGCATTGGTCGTGTCAGGGTACATAGACTTGTCTACCACAGGCACGATCTCTAGACCAAATTTTTGAGCGAAAGCTTGATCTCGATCATCATCACTAGGCACAGCCATGATGGCACCAGTACCGTAGTCCTTTAAAACATATTCACTTATCCAGATTGGCAATTGTTTGCCACTCAATGGATGTACAGCATAAGCACCAGTAAAGGCACCTGTCACTGTTTTGGTATTTGACATTCGATCAACGTCAGATTTTACACTTACATATTTTAGGTAATCATCGACATCCTGCTTTTGTGCTTCTGTAGTTATTTTCTTAACAAGATCGTGTTCTGGTGCCAATACCATAAATGTTACACCAAAAATCGTATCAGGACGTGTTGTAAAGACTTCGATTGAATCCTCTTCACTAGGTAACTCAAAAAATACTTGCGCTCCCTGTGATCGACCAATCCAATTCTTTTGCATCGCTTTCAAAGCATCTGACCAAGCAAGCGATTTCATATCATTTAGCAACCGCTCTGCATAGGCTGTAATTCTGAGAGACCATTGAAGTAGAGCTTTTTTTATAACAGGATGTCCACCGCGTTCTGATAAGCCATCTTTTACTTCATCATTTGCTAGAATTGTTCCTAAAGATTCACACCAATTCACATAAGACACCTTGCGGTAGGCTAGTCTGTAGTCAGCCAAGATTTTCTCCCTTTCTACATTGCTCATTTCTTGCCAGTCCTCAGCGCTGAACTCAATTGGCTCATCTGTAAACGCTGAATGACCTGACGTTCCATGTCGTTCAAAGTATGTCTCAAGCGTTTCAATGGACTTGGCTCTTTGGTCGAAGACATCATAGTAACTACTGTAAAGTTTCAAGAAAATCTCCTGTGTCCATTTATAGTAGTTAGGATCACTTGTAGTAACAGATCTTGACCAATCATAGTTAAATCCTATGTTATCAAGCTGAAGTCTATATTTAGCTATATTCACTGCGGTGGAGTCTGCCGGATGAACACCTTCTTGAATTGCGTATTGTTCAGCAGGTAAGCCAAATGCATCAAACCCCATCGGATGAAGCACATTGAAGCCTTTCATCTTTTTGTATCTCGCGTATATATCCGAGGCAATATAACCTAGTGGATGCCCTACATGAAGTCCCGCCCCTGATGGATATGGAAACATGTCCAAGACGTAAAACTTAGGTTTCGAAGTGTCAGTTTCGACCTTGTTGATTTCATGTTCAGCCCAATAGGCTTTCCATTTGCTTTCTATCTCACTTGGTATAAAATCCATTGCTATTGCTTGTATATGATGATCTTTTGTTAGTGCAGGCTTACGCCCAAAAACGACTGCAAAAGTACCGATTTATCGACTAATCTTCGATAATTAGAATGGATAATTAATACCTATTGTAATGTTAGGTGCAAGAAGGTAATCTGTGGTTAATTCGGGTGCTCTCCAGTACCTGTCATTGAAGTCTTGATGTGGAAATGGATACCTCAGTTTGTATCCGAAGTCAAAGCGTATGACGAGAAAATCTAAGTTAATTCTGATGCCAAATCCGTAGCCTACTGCTATTTGATTGTAGAAATCCCACGTTAACTGAGAATCAGTACGACTATCCTCTGACGACAATGTCCAGACATTACCGGCATCTACAAAAAGACCTCCTTCGAAAACATAATAAATCGGAAATCTGTACTCAAGACTAGTTTCCAAAACGAAGTCACCAGTTTGGAAGAATGCTTGATTATCTAGTGGGTTATAGAAGTCTTGAGCCCAACCACCTGGACCAAGTTCACGTGTTTGCCACGCTCTCAAACTATTTGCACCTCCGACATAATACTGCTTCAAGAAAGGTATTACAGCGTTGTCCCGATCCAAAGAGAAAGGCAAGGCAAATCCAACTTTAAAACGACCCGCAAGCACATGTTTTCCTCCTAGTTTTTGACTAGCTCTTAGATCGACATTGCTCAAGAAGTACTTTGAAAAATCAAACTGATTTCCGCCTGAAAGATTGAAAGCCCATTCTGTATTTTCTCCGCTGATTGCATTGTAAAGAGTATTTGCAGCAAATATTTCTGTTCCCGACTGCTCAAGAACTAGATTTATACCCCAGCTAAAACCAGTGGAAAAGGTGGGAGATTGCATCCTGTATACAAATTCTTGAATACCGAATCCGGTGATAAAGAAATTATCGAAACTTCTTGCAAGTAACTCATTAGTGTCTAAGAATTGCATTCTGAAGTTTTCATTGACAGAGTTGGAGACACTATTTATATTGATTGGAGTGTAGAGATAAGTGAATTTCTGGTTAGGCCTCCAATCATATGACAAGCTGGCATTAAAACTATTGGTTTGATATTGAAATATTTGCGAAATATAGGAATAACTAAGACCTAGATCAGTATTGGTTTTGTTTTTGACATTATCATACTTTCCTTTTCCTAGCTTTTGGGGAAGTCTTTCAAAACCCTTTAGAATGATGTTTCCTGGATCTAATAGAGTAGGGAAACGTAGACTGGTTTGGGCTTTAAAAGTAAAGCTACTGAACTGAAACTCCGGCAGATTAATTTCATTAGTTGTTTCCAGTGAAAAGCTGAATTTCTCTCCGCCACCAAATGCATTTAAGTTGGACAGAGAGGTATTTGCACTGAGACCCAATCGATTCAAAGAGTTCTGTGCCAAGTAGGAATAAAAGAGATCCAAACTTCCATCAATTGCCCAAGTCTTTTCTATAGGTGTCAGGAATACTTTGTAATTAATTACCGTGTCTTGTTCTTCTGATATTTGTGAAGAAATATTGATAAATCTATAAGTTCCAAGTTTTGCCAGTGATCTATACGTATTGTCTATCCTGTATTTTTTGTAGAGGACTCGTTCCTGCATGTCCATAGCTCTAGATAAAGTTCTAGGCTTGATAAAGTAGTTTTCATCATCAAAGGCATATTGAATACCCTTCAATTCTTGGGCATTGCTATAGCTTTCTTTTATACTACCACGGTAATCGGGATACACTTCAATGTCACCAATTGTATATTGTCGGTGAATGAAACCACTACTGGGCGGAAGGATTGTGATAAAGACATCCATCT
Organism: Saprospiraceae bacterium; assembly: GCA_965658745.1. Taxonomy (GTDB): domain Bacteria; phylum Bacteroidota; class Bacteroidia; order Chitinophagales; family Saprospiraceae; genus JAHDFB01. The sequence continues at coordinate 43,052 of CBFHTK010000004.1, forward strand.
GCAAATCTGAGCTATCGGCCTTAAAGTCAATATTTGATTTGGTAAAAGCTGCAAATCCTTTATCCTGTAGATAGCCAACGATTCGTGATTTTTCTTCATCAAAAATTGCCTCATCTACTTTTGTACCTTCTTTAAGCAAAGTAGAACTTTCAGAACTTTCTATGAGCTCTAGAATTCGTTCATCTTCACTGAAATATTCTTTTGATCTGATGGTATATCGATCAGAAGTGACTACTTGATAGGTTACATCAGCCCTTTTTTCTGACAGAAATGCAATGGGATATACTTTTGCATTGTAAAAGCCTTTTGAGAAACGAAGGTATTTCTCCATTTGCTCCGCCGTTTTGAACATTGCTTCATCCTCATGCAAAACAGGAAGTTCTGCTTCTTTCAGAATTCCTTTTCTTTTTTTCGATTTAAGGAATTCTTCTTCATTTCGGAAGTATATCCATTCCCGCGGCAGGAAGAAGTAATCTCGATTTGGTTTTTGAATGATAAAAGACTCAAGGTTGTAAATCAGGTCTGGATCAGCAGACAACTGAGTTTTATCGGTTATCTCGACCTTATTTTTCTTTACAAGGTATTCGTCGTCTTCTAGATATCTCGCTACATTACAAGAACCTAGTAGAAATATAGCTGCAGCTAAAATGATTACATATATATTTGACGAAAGATATGGCACGTATGGATTATCCTAAGATTACAAAAACACAAGTTAAATTTATTCAATCGCTTAAGCAGAAAAAATTCAGACAAAAGTATCAAAAATATACGATCGAAAATCACAAGGTGATAGAAGAACTATTATCCTTTAACGCAGGGTATATTGATATGATTATAGGAACAGACAGCTATTTAGAAAAATTTGCTGAATTGTACGAATCTTTTGATGGTGATGTGATGGCTACTGGCCAAAAGAATATCGATATGATCTCCCAATTAAAGAGCCCAACACAAGTAGTAGCTTTGTGCACACAAGATAAAGGTTTAGAGTTGGATTTACCGCTCAAGCCTGGTCGATATGTATATTTAGAAACTGTCCAGAATCCAGGAAATGCGGGTACGATATTTAGATCTGCTGATTGGTTTGGTTATGATGGTATACTTTTATCTCCTGATAGCGTCGAAGTTTTTAATCAGAAACTGATTCAAAGCAGTATGGGAAGTTTCTATCGAGTTCCTTTCAAATATGTAGAACTAGAAGATTTATCTGATGAGACTTTACCTATTATCTGTACATCAATGACAGGGGATGATCTTGCAGACTTTAGCTTTCCTGAGCATTTTATCCTGGCTATGGGTAACGAAGGTCAAGGAATTTCCGAAGATCTACAGACCTTGGCAGCACATAACATTGCTATTTCAGATTCAAAAAAGAAAGGAGCTGAATCACTTAATGTAGCGATTAGCTCCTCAATTTTTATGTTTCAATCTGTACAGTAAACTGAAAAGGACTATTATCCTATAATGCCGCTTTCACAGCCTCTTCCAAATTGTATCGTGGATTAATAGCCGCAAAAGTACCGTCTCGTGCTACAAGGAAAGTAGTAGGAATAGAGCTGACGCCGTAATCCTTGTTTCCTTTTGAGTTCCAGTGTCCTAGCTCGGTTGCATGGCTTTTCCATTTCAAATTGTCTTTCTTGATTGCAGCGATCCATCTCGCTTTAGCTTGTTCTTTCGCTTTCTCCATCTGTTCAGGATCATTTTGGTATCTACCTAACAACCTTGGGTTGACGCCGTCAAGGGAATAACTATAGACCTCAAAACCTTGACTGTTATATTTGTCATAAATCTCCACAACATGCGGATTAGCTTTTCTACAAGGGCCACACCAACTTGCCCAGAAATCAATGAGTACAACTTTTCCTTTCAGATCAGATAGCTTTCGCTCTTTTCCATTTGGATCAAATCCAGTGATTTCTGGTGCTACGTCACCTACATTAAATTTTGATCTACCTCTAGATTGCGCAGCTAACTGCTTTTCCATAGCAGCAGTTTGGTTTTTGAAATCTTTGGTAAATTCACTAGCAGGGTATGCATTTTCTAGTTGTTGACTTATCGTTTTGAAAACTTGTGTTTTACCTACATTGCCATCATAGGCTTTTTGCGCAAGGAATGCATTTATAAACGGATTAGCACCAGTCAAAATGAATTTATCAAGATTTAGACCTGTTTTTCTAGCGTTGCCTATTTGATTGAGCGATTCCTGCAATTTTACACTTGCATTGGATCCCGATACTTCGTAAGTATTATCTCCAAAACTTGATATAGTTCCTTTAAGATTTACCTGTTTGTCTTCGGGTGTTAACATGAGATAGGCACTTTTTGCACCAACTCTTGTTCTGTAAATGCCAGCTTCTAGTGGTTCTTCGAATACAATATCAAAACTTCCAGAAGAACTAGCTTGAGCATTGGTAAGCACACGTGTGGAACCGGTAGCTGTAATTTTGTCAAAGTAGATGTTCAAATTGGAGGCATCTTCTATATCCCCATGAATAACTACTGCTCCTTGTGGAGCACAAGCTAAAAATAGAGCAAGACAAATTGCTATAGTAGATAAGTAAAAACTAGACCTCAACATGATAATTGTTTTATTGATTCGCGTGTAAAGATAATATCATTCTACACATATGTAGAAAAAATTAAATGTAAAGATACTATATGAAACTAGGATTGCCGAATATCAAGCAGGTACAATACGTTAAACAACTATTAAAGTCGATAACCTCAAAATACACCTTTAGGAAAATAGATAATAATTGACAGCAAAGAAAATGACCAAGTAAATCCATAGAGCATCGAGAAAGTGCCAATAAATGGTCAGTAGACGCAATTTTCTTGACTTATCTGGATCACTAAAATATACGAGAACGCTAACTGGTTCTTTCATACGTTTGTAAGCGGTATAAAGAAACAGTCCAAGAAAGGGGATTCCTGCAATCACGTGGGCAAAGTGCACAGCTGATATAAGATAGACAAACGAAGCTGTATTGCTTTGATTAACTAGAATTCCAGAGGTAAAAAGTTGCATCCAGGCAAATATCTGCGCAACTAAGAATATCAAACTTAGAGCAAGAGTCGCAGCAAGCATTAGTTGATATTGCTTTGTATCATCTTCTCTGTAGGCAGTCTTGCATCGAGTGATTGTGTAAGAACTGGCCAAAAGTACCAAGGTGTTAATATAAAATAGGGTAGGGAGTTTGATCGGAGGTATGTCGGCTTGAACTCGTGTATATATATAAGAACCAGAAAATGCAAGAAACAGAAATGTTACTCCAGCTATCAACAGGCTCATTGCAATAACCTGGGGGTGAATTAGAAAGTCTTTTTGATTTTGTGCCAATGGAATCTATATTTACTTTTTGCGAATACAACATGTAAACACAAGAGATGAAGATTAGTTTGTAGTTTCGAAGTAAGATTTCTTAAGTCTCTTAGTTGCGAATACAGTAATTGAATCTACTCTCGAAGTTGAAGTAAGGAAGTGAAAATTAGACATTGAAGTAACGAAATGGAGAATATTTCAAAGAGAAAAACAAATTAGAAGGTCCAAATATCAAAGACTTTTATTAATTTTTGTATTTGAAAATGGTCGTAAGTTTGTACTAATTGCCATAGTCTTTATCCTAGGCTACTTGTTGATTGCATTGGAACATCCACTGAAAGTGGATAAGGCAGCAACAGCATTGCTAACTGGAGTGATATGCTGGGTGTTAGTTATTTATGGAAAGGACACTCTTTTTGGTCCAGCTGTAAACATTTCTTATGTAGAGGAATCCATAACGTTTCATCTAGGAGAGATATCAGCTATATTGTTTTTTCTTTTGGCAGCTATGACAATTGTTGAGTTGATTGATGCTTATCATGGATTTGAAGTAGTCACTTCAAAAATAAGAACTACTAGTCGAGTCAAGTTACTTTGGATTATTTGCTTAACTACTTTCTTTTTTTCAGCGGTATTAGATAATTTGACAACGACGATTGTAATCGCGGCATTACTGAAGAAGCTCATTGATTATAGGGAAGAACTTTGGTTCTTTGCCGGAATGGTTGTAATATCTGCCAATGCTGGAGGGGCATGGTCACCGATAGGTGATATTACTACTATATTGCTTTGGATTGGAGGTCAAATTACAGCCATGAATATCATCAAACAGGCTTTTTTACCAAGTTTAATTTGTTTGATAGTCCCTTTAATTGTGGTTTCTTTCCAAAGCAAAGGTGATATTGGTCGGCCTGTTGAAGATGATACTGAAGGCATCAAGAAGATTCCTAGAGGAAGAAGTAATCTAATTCTTCTAGTAGGAGTTCTAGGCTTACTTTTTGTTCCATTTTTTAAGAATTTAACTCATCTTCCACCTTTTATGGGGATTTTATTTAGTCTTGGGTCCATCTGGGTGTTGACCGAGATAATGAATCGAGAAGAATCGGAGCGTCGAAGAGCAAGCTTATCGGTATCTGCGATGATTACTAAGATTGACACACCAAGTGTACTCTTTTTCTTAGGGATTTTACTAGCTGTATCAAGCCTCCAAACAGCGGGTCATCTTAGGCTACTAGCTGTCCTTATGGATGACTCATTCTAGAGTTTGTATATAATCAATGGGATTATTGATTTGTTATCAGCATTGGTTGATAATGTTCCTTTAGTGGCGGGTGCTATGGGAATGTATTCAATGGAGACATATCCTCAAGATCATGTTTTCTGGGAATTGCTGGCATATTGTGCAGGTACAGGAGGTAGTGCACTTATAATTGGTTCTGCTGCTGGTGTAGCTATTATGGGTATTCTTAAGATAGATTTCGTGTGGTATTTCAAAAAAATGTCATGGTTAGCAATACTAGGATATTTTTCAGGATTTTTAGTATTCTATCTATTTAATGGATAATATCTCAAAAAAAAGTAATTGCCAACCGATTAGCTAAATTGCGTAAGCGATAGTAACGGCAGCACGACCATTTAGTCGTAGCTGTCCCAAGGCATTTTGCCGAAGGGATGAAACCGTGAATAGCGCGGTGGTGCTTTTTAGCACCATACGCCCTAAACATTTTTATATCAGTAAAAAGAACATGTTTCCTTTACGGATTAATTGAAGTCTTTTTATTCTTTACATGCATATCCAACCATTCATCTTGCTCCCATAGCATATGCATTATGCTTTCTTTTGCCGCATAACCATGTGATTCTTTGGGAAGCATTACAAGTCGCACCGGTGCGCCAAGTCCTTTCAAGGCGTTGAAATAGCGTTCACTTTGCAATGGGTAAGTACCGGAATTGTTATCTGCTTCACCATGTATTAGTAGTAGGGGCGTCTTCATCTTGTCTGCGTGCATAAATGGTGACATGGTATAATAGACCTCTGGTGCCTCCCAATAATTTCGCTCCTCGCTTTGAAATCCAAAAGGTGTCAATGTTCGATTATAAGCACCACTTCGAGCTATTCCTGCAGCAAATAGATCTGAGTGAGATAATAGGTTTGCTACCATAAAGGCACCATAACTATGGCCACCAACGGCAACGCGCTCTCTATCGATGTATCCCAAGTTATCTACTGCATCAATCGCTGCTTTCGCATTAGCAACCAACTGCTCTCTAAAGCTGTCATTAGGCTGTTCATCTCCTTCTCCTACGATAGGGAAAGCAGCATCGTCAAGAACAACATAACCTTTTGCAACCCAGTACAATGGAGATCCCCAATAAGGATATGTAAACTCATTAGGGTTTTGTGTATTTTGACCAGCGCTTGATTTGTCCTTGAATTCGCGTGGATATGCCCAAAGTATCATTGGCATTTTTTCTTTCTTTTCTTTATTATAACCTACTGGAAGGTAGAGAGTTCCATTCAATTCAAGACCATCTTCTCTTTTGTAGGTAATCACCTCCTTGTGCACATTTTGTATGCTGCTAAAAGGATTCTCAAAATCTGTCAACTGCGTAGCTTTGCCTGATTCTAAGTTTCGGAAATAGTAGTTGGGATACTCACTAGCTGATTCTATACGAACCAAAGCCTGATTTTTTTCGGCATCGTAATCATAAATTGTTTCGATTTTGCCAGGTGTTACCGACTCATATAGTCGCTCGCTTTTTTCCGAATCAATATTCCAACTGTCAATAAAGGGTTTCTGACCTTCTTTTGAAAATCCATCACCAGTGAGAAAGAGTTCATTGCCTTTTTTTGCTAGAACTGAGAGATTATATTTATTTCGAACAGTTACAAAACTTCCGGGGTCGCTATATCGATCTTGATAGTTTCTATCATGGATAACTTTTGCAGTCAGCTTGGAATTAGATGGGTTGAATAAGTACGTTTTGGTATTACGGGTATTCCACCAGTAGTCATAAGCTATAGCGGTATTATCGTCACCCCACTGAATAAATCTGTACCGATTTATTGTGCGAAGTAGTACTTTTGGTTTGTCACTAAATGGCGCATCCCACTGATAAACTTGATCTCGAAAATCTACTTCTATAGCAGGATCTCCTTCATCCAAAGCTTCAGAATAAACTAGACTAGCGGGGCGATCTGCTCGCCATGTATGTGAACGAGGAAATTTCACAGTAGACATGAAACCTTGCGGTAAGTCTTCAACAAGGGGAGCACTAAGAATCTCTTTAATAAATTCACCTTCTTTATTGTAGACGTTTGTCACAGACGGAAATCTTCGATAAGTGACTAGGTAAGAAAATGGTTTTTCAACAGTTTTGACCATTACATATTCACCATTTGGAGACATACTTATACTTTGGTACATTTTCGATTGTTCAAGCCATCTCTGCGAAGTGCCATCTAAATTGATTTTGACGAGAACTGAAGTAGCTAAGGTCTCGAAATTTGCTTCATCATTTTTATTTTTCAATAAATCTTGGTAAGTTCTATTTTGAGCTTTTTTACCATCGCTCACGCTAATCGTTGGCCCAGTAGGAATTGATTCTTGCGTATCGATAAGTTCTTCCCGTTTTGTTGGTAACATTTTAACTAGGATACTCTTACCATCTTTAAACCAATTAATCACATCGCCAAGATTAGCATTCACATTTGGTTCAGTTAATCTGTTGGCTGTTAACGACTTGAAGTCTATATACCATAGCTCCACACCTTCTGCGGATGTATGAGTCATTGCCATTTTCGACTGATCTGGCGACCATCTGAAGTTGCTCAGTCGTGGATTCGATGGCATGCCTTGAAAGTTGCTTATGTTATCGTCATTTTTTGAAAGATCTCTGAATTTTAGATCGTTAATATATCTCGTTCTACTGCCAATATTTGTTTTTGGGTCTATTCTAAGGCCCGCGAGTCTCATTTCTTCATTCGATAGTTCCTCAATAGATTTATAAGAGTTTCGATATAGAAAAACCATTTTCTCCTTTTTCGCATCCATAATTGTTGATGGAGCAGGTTGGACATCAGCTAGCTTCATGATCTCATCACTAGGAGTCTGATATGAAAGTTGCTCTTGAGCATGTAGGTCTGACAACATAAAGATTGTTAAGGACGCGATTAGTAGAAAAGAAAGGTGTTTCATATTATTTATATTTTCTGTTAGGTAAAGACTCCAGTATGCTATTCAGTCAAGATTGAAAAATATAAAAATTCTAGGGCTTTCGCCCAAAAACTGGGAAAAAGCAATTGGCTTAACAGTGATTTAACAGTTCTGATAAATACTAGTTTCAACGATTAATGGTTGTCAGGTACAGCGGTGCTTATTTTAATTTCCTTTTCGCTAACCATTCACGAGCATTCACAAATGCTTGGCCCCATGGACTCCACTCATCCTGGCGATCAGTAGGATAATGAGCCCAGTTCCAAGGAAAGAATGATCGCTCGATATGCGGCATTGTAACTAGATGACGACCATCATCACTGACCAACATTGCAGAATTGTAATCACTACCGTTTGGATTTGCTGGATAAGCATCATAGCCATAAGTTCCAACGATATTGTACTCGTCCTTACTCATAGGCAAAGAAAACTTACCTTCACCATGTGATATCCACACTCCTAATGTTGCACCTGCAAGGTTTTCCATCATTACTGAATGATTTTTTTGAATAACAACAGAGGTGAAATTAGATTCGTGCTTATGTGAATCATTGTACGTCATCTTGGAAAGCTTGGAGTGATCAGGATTGATCAAATCTAACTCTAAGAATAATTGACAACCATTACAAATTCCGATAGAAAGTGTATCCTCACGTTCAAAAAATCGTTTTAAAGCTTGATTCGCTTTTTCGTTGTATTTGAATGCACCGGCCCAACCTTTAGCTGATCCAAGTACGTCACTATTAGAAAATCCCCCTACGGCACCGAGGAATTGAATATCTTCAAGTGTTTCTCGACCTGAGATAAGATCAGTCATATGTACATCTTTGACGTCAAATCCAGCTCGATATAGCGAATTTGCCATTTCTCGCTCAGAATTACTTCCTTTTTCACGGATTATGGCAGCCTTAGGTCTTGAGCTACGCTGTGCTATCGCTTTTCCGTCAAAATGGGAAGGAAATTTGTAGTTTAACGGCTGGTGTTTGTAATTCTTAAACCTTTGATCAGCTAAATCTGATGCAGTTTGTTTTGAATCAAAAATCGCCGATGTCTCAAACCAATAATCACGGTAGGTCGCAATATCAAATTCGAAAACCTCTTCTTCGAAATTGATGTTTAGTTGTCCGCTGTCGTTTGCTCTTCCTATCTTGAAGTAGGGTATACTATTTTGATCCAAAATTGCAGCAAGATTTTCATCCCTTGCTTGTAGTACAATACCTGAATTTTCTGAGAATAGAATTTCCGTAAATTCACCTTTTAGTGCATTGAGCTCAATTTGGGCACCGACCTTGTTACTTGGAAAACACCATTCTAAAAGGGTTGTAATTAACCCCCCTGCGGAAATATCATGCCCAGCTAATATAGCATTAGATTTAATGGCTGCCTGAATAGCATTAAAAGCTCTCGCAAACAACTCCTCATCAGCAATACTTGGTGCCCAGTTTCCTAAAGACGACTGAGTCTGAGCAAATGCAGAACCGCCTAGGTGGAAAGGCATTTGAGATAGGTTAATGTAGATAAGATCACCACCAGCAGCCTGAAGTACTGGTTCGACTGTTTTTTGAATATCGGAGCAATGACCAGCAGCGGTTATGATTACTGTACCAGGACTTAAAACCGTTTTGTCTGTGTATTTTTGCGCCATAGAAAGTGAATCCTTCCCTGTTGGAACGTTAATTCCAAGAGCAATGGCAAAATTTGATACAGCTTCAACAGCACGATACAATCTAGCATCTTCGCCGGAATTCTTACATGGCCACATCCAATTGGCAGACAGTGAAACTGATTTTAATCCGTTTTCCAACGGTGCCCAAATGATATTTGTTAATGATTCAGCAATCGAGTTCATTGAACCTGCAACTGGATCAATCAGCCCTGTGCCTGCACTGTGGCCTATTGCATTGGCAATACCTTCTTTTCCGTTGAAATCGATAGCCATAACGCCTACATTGTTGAGAGGTACTTGCAAAGGGCCTACGCATTGCTGAGTTGCAACTCGGCCTCCTACGCATCGATCTACCTTGTTTGTCAACCAATCTTTGCAGGCGACAGATTCCAGTTGCAAGACATGCTTGACATTCTTGTAGATCTCTTGTGGATCGAAATTGACGTCTTTTCTTGTATAGCTAAGATTTCGGTCAGACAATATTGTTTTAGGACTACTTCCAAACATATCCGTAAGTGCCAAATCCATCGGTTTTTCTCCTGTTTTTGAAGATTCAAAAGTAAACCTGTGGTCATCCCTCACTTCTCCGACCGTATATATAGGAGATCGCTCTCTTTCTGCTATTTTTTGCAGAAGGTCAAGATCTTTCTCTCCGATTACTAAGCCCATTCGCTCTTGAGATTCATTACCGATAATCTCCATAGCTGATAAAGTCTCATCTCCGATCGGTAGCTTGTCTAGGTTTATTTTTCCACCTGTTTCTTCCACTAGCTCTGATAGGCAATTTAAATGACCTCCGGCTCCGTGATCGTGTATCGATACTATCGGATTCGTTGCACTTTCAACCATCCCGCGAATTGCGTTAGCAGCTCGCTTTTGCATCTCAGGATTTGAACGTTGCACGGCATTCAATTCAATTCCACTCTCAAATTCGCCAGTATCTGCTGAAGAAACAGCGGCACCTCCCATACCAATACGATAATTGTCACCTCCTAAAATCACAATTTTGTCGCCTTGCGCTGGTGTGTCTTTAATTGCTTGTTCTGCCTTTCCGTATCCAATTCCTCCTGCAAGCATAATTACCTTGTCGTAAGCTGTTAGGCTTCCGCTTTCTTCATGTTCAAAGGTGTAAACTGACCCAGTAATTAGCGGCTGGCCAAATTTATTCCCGAAATCAGATGCACCATTACTTGCCTTTATCAAAATGTCTAGTGGAGTTTGATATAGCCATTTGCGAGCTTCGATCTTTTCTTCCCAAGGCTTATCTTGTCCTAGACGTGGATAAGCAGTCATATAAACTGCAGTTCCAGAAAGAGGAATGGATCCTTTTCCGCCTGCAAGTCTGTCTCTGATCTCACCTCCGCTACCTGTAGCTGCACCGTTAAATGGCTCAACCGTTGTTGGGAAATTATGTGTCTCTGCCTTGATGGAAATCACACTTTCAAAATCAGATTCCTCATAGAAAGAAGGTACATCTGCCCTTTGTGGAGCAAATTGCTTGACTGATGGGCCTTCTACAAAAGCAACATTGTCTTTGTAAGCAGAAACTATTGTGTTAGGATTTACTAGAGAAGTCTTTTTGATCATCTTGAACAATGAGTCAGTTTTTTCTTCACCATTGATGATAAACGTGCCATTGAAAATCTTATGACGACAATGCTCACTATTTACTTGCGAAAATCCGAAAACTTCTGAATCTGTTAAAGGCCTTGCCAGCTTATTTGACAAATTCTCAAGATATTCTACTTCCTCATCATTTAGAGACAAGCCCTCTTGCTTATTGTATGCAGCTATGTTTTTTATATCTTGGACTGGTTGTATTTCAACAGAAAAATCAAAGATTGACTGATTTAGCCCATGATATAATTGAGAAATCATCGGGTCAAACTCTTTGGACACCTCAGCGACTTCATTAAATTCTTCAATTCTTAAAATTCCAGAAATACCCATATTTTGTGTAATCTCAACGGCATTTGTACTCCATGGAGTTATCATTGCAGCTCTCGGACCTACAAAATCCTTCTCCAGAAAGTCTTTTTTTGCAAGAGTCGCTCCTGCAAAAAGCCAAGTGAGTTTTTCTAAGTCTAATTTGTTGATTGTTTCATCATGGGATACGGCGTAGACTTTGCTTGGGGGTAATCGAAAAAATGAGATCATTTTGGATGTTTGCGTTGGCTAAAGCACAAAATTAAGCGATAGGATGGACCTAGACTATGAAATGATTTTATTTTAATATAAAAAAAGTTAATATGATTAATGATTGCTAATCAAAGATCACTGAGAGTTAAATACTAATACTCGATTCGTCGACTTACGAAACTGAAAGGATCTTCATTGACAAAGCCCCATTTTTCAGTCCACATTCCGTGGTCATTGTATTTTGTTATATTGAAAACTTCAGTTAAAACGACAGTTCCATCTCCCTGAAGCACTTGAACTTGTTGCTCGTTGCCGTTCTTGTCAAATGAATACCTCATTATGCGCACGGGAAGATCATCGCTATTACAAATTGTTTTTTCAACAACATTGTCTTTATTATCGTATTTGAATTTTTCAATTCTAAGAAGTTCATCAGAGCTAGCGTCAAAGGCATTAGCTTTTGCAACTCGATCATATGAATCAAGTTCAAAAACGTAATAACTCAGTAGACTGTCCTTTGCGTCTTTGTATTGAGAGCCTTTTGGAACTATAGTTCCTTCCTTAAATACACGTATCTCTTTCGCAGCTAACTTTTTGTTTTGATCATAAAAGAGTCTTGCAGTTTCTTCGCCGCTTTCTCCATATTGAACAGTTTCGAGATACTGGATTTCATCTTTTTGTTTAGACTCTTTTGTACCTGTAACAGACCATCGCTCTAGTGAAATACTAGCTGGTTCATCAATGCTAGGTTCACAACCACTGATAACAAAGCCAAAAGAAACAATGAGTATTAGCCTAGTAATTGAATTCATAATGAGTTTATAGAAGGATTAGAAAGTTACTAAACTTTTGAACAAGGAGTGATACTAGTTATGTTATCTATCAATATATGTCCTTTGATAGGGTTATCAGTGTCTGAGTGAAAAGCTTCGATCGTAATGTATTTCAATTTCTTTTCGGGTGTAAATTCAATTTTATGAACTTCCCAATCTTTGTTTTCTACAAGTTTTGAACTGTAAAGAAGCTGTGACTTCTTGCATTTCCTGTTTCCAGCATATATTCTGAATGAAATTCGACCATTAAATCCGCTGTAAGTATCACAGCTTGCTGCGCTCAGAAAAAACGTATAGCAATTATCAGCTTCTAAGGGTGTACTCAGTCTTTGCCCTATGCTCTCAAACGTACCGTCAATTCTTGTAATGAGTCCCACAAAGGTCTCTCCCTCCTCTGCCTCCAGATCCACACCCCAAGGGCCTGGTAATATGTCAGGTGTTGTACCGCGTTCGCAAGCAAACCATCCCATTGGCACCGTGGCATCTGCTGGTTCATCTTCAAATGACGGGTTATTGAACATGATTTGAGCCGAAGTAAATTGATAGCAAAGGCTTATCAAAACAAGTAAAACGAATCTCATATGATCTTGATTCAATGTGCAAAAAAAATTAACTATTAATATGTAAACATTTCAATGGCAACAAATATATACAATGTAGATGTATAGAATGTGTTTTGCCCATATCATAGCAAATAGTATTAGGATAATTTAAAATATATTGAAGATAAATGCACGAAAGTAATTATGCATAAACATACATTTGCGGTATGCTAAAGTGGAATTCACGTAAGTTTTTTACCTTGTTCAGTGTTGTGCTTGTTCTCACATTGTTTGGGATCTACGGTATTACTTTATTGCATACAAGTAATATGACTAAAATCTTAAAAGAGAATATCAACTTAATTGCGGAATTAGATGCGAACCTGAATGTTGATCAAGTAGATAAAATTAAGCAGGCCATAGGTCAATTAGAACAAGTAAAGGCAGAGACAATCCGATTTATACCTAAGTCAGAGGCGCTTATTGAGATGAATAGTGAACTTGGTTCATCTTCTATGCTATCTGAATCTGATAATCCTTTTAAGGATGTAATTGTATTTAATGTAACTGCTGAATTTGTAGATACTGAAGGATTACAGAATGTGCGGTCGAAAGTAGAGACAATTAACGGGATTTCAGAGTTAAGCTACTATGAAAAGATCTATGAATATGTAGGATCAAATGTTAGAAAGGTAATCAATGTACTTCTGGTACTGGGCTTGATCCTCTCTTTCTTTGCATTTGCACTTATCTACAGTACGATACAGCTAAATTTGTATGCTGATCGTTTCAAAATCAGGACTATGGAACTTGTCGGGGCAAATTGGGCTCAAATAAGAAAGCCTTTCATTGTAGATTCCCTTCGTTTAGCGCTTCAATCTACGATAGTTTCAGTCTTGATATTATCATTACTCTTGATTCTATTGGCAACACAATTTACTCATTTCAACAAGGTGTTCAATTTTGGCTATGTTACATTAGTAGTTGTTTGTATGTTTATATTCTCTGTGTTTATCACTCAATTAGCGAGCTATATGGTTGTCAATAGATACTTGGGAGCTTCAAAATCCAAATTCTATTGAGATCAATGGGAAGTAGTCTATTCACTAGTTTTTTAATACATTTGTGAAAATTATATATGAACAATGGCAAAATCAAAAAATAAACTTGACAAACAAGGAGCTTCTACTGAAGGTCCGGCAAAAAAGTTTAAAGCGCAGTCATCGGTATCGGGCAATTCAGGAGAATTGTTATACGGTAAGCCATTTTACACTTGGATGCTGATTGGTCTAGGATTTATCGTGCTGGGGTTTATATTAATGGCTGGCGGTAATCAAGCTCCTAATGAGTGGAATGCCGACGAGATATACAGCATTCGAAGAACAGTAATAGCTCCTATAGCTATTCTGATTGGCTTGGTGATCGAGATTTACGCGATATTTAAGAAATAGAAAATGGATATTTTCGAAGCGGTGATCCTTGGAATCATTCAAGGTCTTACTGAGTTCTTACCAGTCAGCAGCAGCGGACATCTTGAAATAGCAAAGTATATTCTCCAAGATGAAAGTATTCAATCAAAGTCTTTATTGTTTACAGTTCTTCTTCATTTTGGTACCGCAATCAGTACCATTGTTGTTTTTTGGAAGGACATTCTAGAAATCGTGAAAGGATTGTTCTCACGAGATAGTGAGTCGGTATCATTTACTGGGAAAATAATTATATCGATGATTCCTGCAGCAATTGTGGGAGTACTATTTGATGACTTGATAGAATCATTCTTCAATAATCAAATCATGTTGGTAGCGACAATGTTAATTGTGACTGGAGTGCTACTGTTTGTGGCGGACCGAGCAAAAGTTACCAACAAGCAAGTTTCTTGGATAGATGCTTTAATCATTGGAGTGGCGCAGATGGTAGCTATCCTTCCCGGTATTTCGCGTTCTGGAGCTACAATATCAACTTCAGTTTTATTAGGAATTGATCGTTACAAAGCTGCTCGCTTTTCATTCCTGATGGTAGTACCCTTGATCTTTGGTAAAATGGCAAAGGATGTATTAGGTGGTGATTTTCAAGTAGGAAGTGAAATTGGTGTTGAACTTATAGCTGGTTTTATCGCGGCTTTAACTACTGGATATTTCGCATGCACCTGGATGATCAGTCTAGTCAAGAAAGCACAATTGAGATATTTCGCTTACTACTGCTTTGTAGTTGCAGCATTTGTACTCGCATACCTAATTTTTATTAACTAGCGATTCAAGTCGTTACTATTGGCTTTAGCTAAATCGTTAAGTTATCTTACTTTTGCGTTTTTCTATTAATTCGCTAGATTCAACATATATAAATGAATCATAAATTTTTCGTTAAGTCAGACGAGTATGAACCCTTGTTTAAGGAAGGAGTTGTAATACTTATTGATAAACCTTTTAATTGGACCTCATTTGCTGTGGTCAACAAGGTGCGATATAGACTTAGTAAGATTGAAGGTGTGAAGCGAATTAAAGTTGGTCATGCTGGCACTTTGGATCCACTGGCCACAGGTTTGTTGATTCTATGTACAGGGAAGTATACCAAGATGATTGATCAGTTTCAAGGTATGAAGAAGAGATATACTGGAACAATAACATTGGGCTCTACGACTCCAAGTTATGATTTGGAAACTGAGATTGATCATAATTTTCCAACCGATCATCTGTCGGAAGAGATGATAAGGGGTCAAGCCCAAAAATTTGTTGGTGCAATTCAACAGAAACCACCTATATATTCAGCAATAAAATCAGGAGGAGAGCGCTTATATAAAAAGGCACGAAGAGGCGAATCTATCGAAATAAAGGCGAGGGAAGTAGTGGTTGATGATTTTGAAATCGTTAATATAGAGATGCCCGAAGTAGATTTTAAGCTAGATTGTTCGAAAGGTACTTATGTGCGTTCTCTCGCACATGATTTAGGTCAAGCTTTAGACACAGGAGCGCATCTGAGTCGGCTGAGAAGAGAGCGCATTGGTGAATATGATGTCTCAGATGCTTGGAATTTAGAGGAATTAATTGAAGTATTGGATGATTTGTTATTAAAAAAAGGCACCCATGTCAGTTGAACTAAATGAATTAACAAAAAAATTTGGTGATCAAATAGCTGTAAATGGAATTAGTTTTACAGCTAAACCAGGTGAGATAGTTGGATTTTTGGGCCCAAATGGCGCAGGTAAGTCAACTACCATGAAAATGCTGACTTGCTACAGCGAGCCAACTTCTGGAAGTGCAAAAGTTTGCGGTTTTGATATCGAGACGCAGTCGAAAGATGTCAGAGCAGCAATAGGATATCTTCCCGAACATAATCCTTTGTATAAAGATATGTACGTGAAAGAGTTTCTGGGATTTGTTGCAGGAATTCATCAAGTATCGAAACCTTCGAAGCGGATAAATGAGCTTATCGAGATGACGGGACTTGGCTTGGAGCAGCATAAACTGATTGGTGCACTTTCTAAGGGATATCGCCAGCGAGTTGGTTTGGCCCAAGCGATGATGCATGATCCAGAGGTTTTGATTTTGGATGAACCTACTTCAGGTCTTGACCCCAATCAATTGAATGATATAAGACAATTGATCCAGACACTCGGTGAAAAGAAAACAGTAATTTTTTCTACGCATATTATGCAAGAAGTGACAGCCCTTTGTGATCGTGTTTTAATCATTAATCGTGGAAATCTTGTTGCAGACGACCCAATCGAAGTATTGCAACAACGAGTTATTTCAGATCATCAGATTTATATAACCCTTGAAAAGAAAGTCAATGAATCAGCTTTTGCTGAAATCAAAGACATCCGTAAGATCAAGAAATTGTCTGAGGTGTCGGGCTACAGATACGAGATTATGGCAGCAGCTGACATCCGAAAAGACCTTTTTGAATGGGCAGTACGCAATAATCTGGTTATTCTGGAACTTACTAAGTCACAGGTAAGTGTTGAAAATGTATTCCGTCAATTAACACAAGAAAAAAATGTTTAGTATTTATAGAAAAGAGCTGACAGCTTACTTTAGTTCGTTGATCGCGTACATCACACTAGGAGTTTTTCTGCTGGTGTTGGGTTTGTTTGTGTGGGTTTTCAATGATACAAGTATTCTTGCATACAATTACGCTGGGTTAAATCAACTTTTTACAATCACACCACTGGTGTTCACTTTTCTAATTCCTGCAATTACGATGCGTTCTTTTGCTGAAGAGAAGCAGAATGGAACAATCGAACTACTGGCGACGAAGCCGCTATCAGATTTTCAGATAATTATGGCGAAGTATCTTGCAGCAGCTTCGTTGATTTTGATAGCACTTGTACCGACACTTATTTATGTCTATTCTGTTTATCAACTCGGCTCACCCAAGGGAAATCTTGATATTGGAGCAACCATTGGTTCATATGTTGCACTGATCTGCTTAGTAGGGGCTTTTGTTGCAATTGGTATTTTTTCATCAACAGTGACAAATAATCAAATTGTAGCTTTTGTACTAGGAACATTTTTATGTTTTTTCGTTTATTGGGCTTTTTACTACATATCACGGACTCCAATTTTCGTTGGAAGATTAGACGACATAATCGAGAAATTAGGAATATCATATCATTTTGAGTCTCTTTCCCGTGGTGTTGTAGATTCTAGGAACCTACTTTATTTTGCAAGTATCATTGTATTCTTTTTGGCAGCGACAGGTACTGTCCTTAAAATTTCGAAGAGATGATGAAAACAACTAGTTCTTTAGCAAATTTGTTGATTCTTCTTGGAATTCTTGTAGTATTGAATTTGATAGGAAGTCGATTCTATACTTATCTTGATTTGACCGAAGATAAAAGATATACACTTACGGATTCCACCAAGAAATTGCTAAATAAAACAGATGATAACTATTATGTAACTGTTTATTTGGATGGAACTTTTCCTGCAAGTATTAAGAGATTTAGAGATCGGGTGGAAGAGACCTTGAAGCAATTTCAAGGTGAGAGCGCCTATATTAATTATGAGTTTATAGATCCTATTGATGGAACTCCCGAGGAGGTCAAGTTAATGGAGAAAAATCTTGTGGATCAAAGATTGTATCCTACTACGATCAACTACTTTGATGGTGAGGAAAACATCATGAAGCCCATCTTTCCTTATGCAGTTTTTAAGTACTTCAATAAAGAGGTCCAAGTAAATTTGCTAGATGTTGAGGGTGTCACTAACTATGATGATCAAACCTTGAACGCTGCTGAAGGAGTTTTAGAATACAAATTTGCCAACGCGATATCTAAATTGCAACTACAGAATAAACCCATCATAGCTTATACGACAGGAAATGGAGAATACGAGATTAATCAAATTGCATCTCTAAATAGACATTTAAGGAAATACTACCGTCCTGTGCAGATAGATCTTGACACGATGTACAATCTTACTAATGCAGTAGATTTAGTGATTGTCGCTGCTCCCAAAACTGCATTTAGTGCGAGGAATCAGTTTATGCTAGACCAATATATTATGAGCGGCGGACGTGTGCTTTGGTTAATTGAAGAAATGGACATTAGGCTCGATAGCATAGCATTTGGATCTGGATATATACCACCATTGATTGACCACGGCCTAGATAATTTATTCTTTAAATATGGCTTTAAAATACTTGACAATAGTATTTTGGACCTCGAGTCCTCTTCAATTCCTCAAGTGGTGGGTAATGCTGGAGGTACTCCACAGATGGATATGTTTAAATATTACTATCATCCATTGATTTCTTCAACATCAAGTCACCCAATTGTAAAGAATATCGATCGAATCAATATGTTCTTTCCTTCAACGATTGATACTGTTGTAACAAAGCCAGGCATCAAAAAGACGTTTTTACTGAAATCGAGTCAGTACAGCCGTTATCAGTTAGCTCCGTTAAGTCTTGATTTTCGAATGCTGGGTATCAAGCCTCAAGTAAGTAAATTCAATCGTGGAAATCAGCCGGTTGCATTATTACTGGAAGGTGAATTTGAGTCCGCATTTAAGAATCGATTGACTCAGGAGCAGAATGAAGCTTTGGCAAGAGTTGGTCGTAAATTTCTGGACGAAAGTCCATCTACTTCTATGATTGTAATAAGTGATGCAGAATTCACAAAAAACCTCTATAATCCTGATAATAATAATATAACCCCAATTGGATTTAATAAGTGGGAAAGGAAGATCTACGCAGGTAATAAGGACTTGATATTGAACTCAGTAGAGTATCTTTTGGACAAGGACGGAATATTGGCTTCAAGGGCAAAGGAATTTCAGATGAGACTTCTTGATGAGCAAGAAGTTACCAATCGAAAAATGTACTGGCAAAGTCTAAACATTGCTTTTCCGATTATTAGTTTAGTCGTATTTGGTTTGATCTTCTATTTTGCAAGAAAATATCGTTTTAGTAAGAAGCGCGTAGCGCAATAAAATATAAGAAGTGAAAAGGACGCTGATCATGTTGGCTTTATTGGTAATTCTCGCGGGAGGTTACTATTTCTATACAACGCAAGAGGATGAGAAAATTGAGGCAATCAAAGCAGAAAGAGACTTTGCCGTTGACAAGGACTTGATAAAAAAAGTTGTTTTTACAACAAAAGATGGTAAGACTCAAACTGTCACAGAAAAGGGTGGAATCTGGTACATCGATGGAAAGCGAATGTCAAAGAATCAAAGTTTTCTCTTTGTAGAAGCACTATCGAGTATCCGTATGGAGAGTATCCCTCCAAAAGGAGCTTATAATCAGATCATGAAAACCATTGGTCGCATAGGTATATTGGTTCGCGTTTATGGAGAAAGTGATGAGTTGCTTAAGTCTTACTATGTAGGTGGCGTACCACCAGACGAGAGAGGAACATATTATCTGATGGATGGGGCAAAGCAACCGTATTTACTTAATATTCCTGGTATGGAGGGAAGTACGAGAGGGCGATTTATTAAGAAGCCTGATGATTGGTTGGATCGAGCAATGTTTCGTTATCCAAACAAAGATATTCAGGAAATAACAGTCGAGTACCCGAGATCGAAGAATGACTCTTATAAGCTTCAGAAGAAAGGTAATTCATATGATGTGACTCCATTTTATAAATTTACACCCAAGAAGAAAGCAAGTGTAAATGAACGCCTTGTTGGGGACTATCTCGAAAACTTTCATATAGGATTCTTTACGGAGGCATATGTTAATGATCATCCACTTAGAGATTCAATAGTGACACATATGGAGCCATTTAGTAAAATTAGGATCACCAACGAAACCGGAGATGTCAAAAGTCTGGATTTATACCCACTTAATGAGGTCTTTAATATGCAAGGTCAAGCTATAGGGCCCAACGTAGACAAGTATATTGAGCGCTACTATGTTAATGTTGACGGTGGAGAACGATTTATGCTTACTCAACATATCCTTGCCAAGAAGTTTTTATGGGGATATGATTTCTTTTTCAGGTCTTAAAAGGAAGACTAAAGATTAATCTTATCTTTAGATTATGAGAATAAAGGGAGTATTGCTGTATATACTATTGGCGTCTATTGCCTTGTTATCAATGAAACCGGTCTGGGGTTTTTTTGGGCATCGACTAATTAATGAGTATGCTTGCTATACCTTACCTCAAGAATTATTTTCATTCTATAAACCTCATATAGAATATGTCCGCGAACACGCTGTAGATCCCGATAAACGCAGGTATGCTTCCAAAAAGGAAGCTGGCAGACACTATATCGA
This sequence comes from Saprospiraceae bacterium, assembly GCA_965658745.1. Lineage (GTDB taxonomy): Bacteria > Bacteroidota > Bacteroidia > Chitinophagales > Saprospiraceae > JAHDFB01. Next base: position 63,496 of record CBFHTK010000004.1, read on the forward strand.
TATTGACTATTGGGGAGTTGCACCGTTCGATATATTACCTCGTGATTGGGATGAGGCTTTTTCTAAAATGCTGGACATGAAGTATGTCAATGAGGGTCTTGATACCATTGCCTTGAAAGCCACGCGAGAAATAGCTCCTGCTTCTTTGGATAGTTTATTCAATAGCCGGTTAAAACGCGACTATTTTTCAGATGAATGGGAAATTACATGTGACGATGTGAGAATTATGTTTCCTGAGGTAACAGACTGTGTTTCTGTGATTGTAGTCGATTCGTTAACTGAGTATGGAATTTTACCGTACAGTCTCGTTTACACTTATGATCAACTTGTCCGAGCTTTTGACTCTAAAAATATCAATAGAATTCTTAGGCATACAGCTGATCTAGGACACTATGTGGGAGATGCTCATGTGCCATTGCATACAACTATCAATTACAACGGTCAACTGACAAACCAGGATGGAATTCACGCATTTTGGGAGAGTAGATTACCAGAGCTATTTGCATTGGATAACTATGATTTTTTGGTCGGTCAAGCAGAGTACATTCCCGATATGAAAGGATATTTTTGGGAGATTGTACTTGAAACGCACACTTATTTGGATAAGGTTCTCGATCTAGAGAAATCACTAAGAGAGACTTTCCCAAAAGATCAGCAGAATTGTTTTGAGCAGAGATTAGAACGTACTGTCCGGATAGAATGTGAAGCTTTTGCTGAGGCGTATCATGATGCTCTTGACGGAATGGTGGAAGACCAAATGGTGAAATCAATATCGGCTTTGGGGAATATTTGGTACTCTGCATGGGTTGATGCTGGGCAACCTATTTTATCAAATATCAATTTTGGAAGTATCGAAGTCATGGTTGATAGTATAGAATACCAATTCAACGGTCTTGAAACACATCATGAGTAGTTGAGATTCAAGTAATTCAGATACAATACTTATAATCAGGCTCAATACATATCTCAATAATGTGTAATTTCGCGCCATGAACGAAAAATCATCTTTTTCTATTGGCCTTTTATTAAAAGGTGCTGCTATGGGCATAGCAGAAGTCATTCCAGGTGTTTCAGGAGGAACAATTGCATTCATCACAGGTATTTATGAGAGGTTAATTAACTGTATCAAGTCTTTTGATGCGAAAGCTGTGAAGCTATTGTTGTCATTTAAGCTAAGAGAGTTGTTTCTTCATGTAGATGGTATGTTTCTTCTTATTTTATTCGCAGGAATGGTATGTGGCATTGGAGTCGGAGTTTTTGGAGTAGGTTATCTTCTTGAGTTTTTTCCTGCTCCTCTTTGGGCATTCTTTTTTGGATTGATCGTAGCATCGGCAATTTATATAGGTCGACAGATTACGAAATGGACTGCGGTCCAAATGGTCTCGATGTTGATAGGTTTTGCAATTGCCTTGGGTGTAACATATTTTTCACCTGCAGAAGGAAGTGAGAGTTTACTATGGGTTTTTACCTGTGGAGTAATCGCAATCTCTGCATTGATTCTACCTGGAGTCAGTGGCAGTTTTATTCTTTTGATGCTTGGTATGTATACTGTTGTAAGGGGAGCAGCAGAAGATGCTATGCGAAATCAAGAGCTTTCAAGCTTGTTGATTCTTGTTGCCTTTGTGCTTGGTTGTGGTGTAGGTTTGTTGAGCTTTGCTCGGGTTATGTCATATGCATTTAAACACTATAAAAATGCTACTCTAGCGCTTCTTACTGGTTTTATGATAGGATCTTTAAGGAAGATTTGGCCTTGGAGGAATATTGATACTGTTTTGGATAAAGAAACAGGCGAGGTGACGCGCTATCAAGAGATGATGTACGAATCCATGGATAATCTGCAGGTTCTGCGAGAATTAAATGTACTTCCGCAAGATTATCAAGGAAATGCGCAATCTGTACTAGTAGTAATTGCTGCGGTAGTCGGCTTTGGCGTTATCTTTCTTTTTCAATATATAGCAAAAGAATCGAAATAGCTGTCATTCTCAAGAGAGATGAGATTTCTGATATAGGGAGAGTCTCTGTTGCACTGAATTATCTAGATACAGCCTATTTCTTCAAATTAAATCTAAGGTTACAAGTTTAAGAAAAGTGCTTGATCTCTATCGAGATGTCATGCTACGCATAGTATAAAGCTCTGATTTAGATTGTTTTATAATGATATATTATGTGATTTTACTTAGGCTTGGTCCGTTTCAGATCAGTTTGTATGAACTCGAAAAAAGCTAGTCTGTATAGCCATTGGATTTCTATAAATGCTTATGCTTCGCTTACTATATATTGCTGATAATCAGATGAATGTGATTAAATTTTAAGTTCTCAATACCATTGATTTGCACACTTATCTGCCTTACTTTTTGGGGCCCGCAGTCCCATTATTACTAAGTTGTTCCGCAAAAAAAAAGCCATCTGAATTCAATCAGATGGCTTCATATATATTTTTTATAGTGTATTACTGAATTTTTATCGTCTTATGATACCAGATGCCGCCTTGGCTGTCTGAAAGTTCTAGCATATATACGCCTGGATTTAGATCCGTAAATTCATTGATTTCTATTTGATTTGCTCCCGAGTTTAATCTAAACGTACTAGTTGCTGTAAACCTCTGACCATTAAGTCCCACAGCACTAATTCTGATGTCCTTAGCTTCTTTTGCTTCCATATTTAATGTAACAATGCTAGACCACGGGTTGGGATATGCAGTGATTTCAGTAATATTCAATTCTTCTGTTGCTGTGGCACAGAATGATTCAAATACAATTCGGTTTTTATACGCACTAGTATCAAAAGGACAAACGCCTCTTAGCTCAAATTCATATTCTGAACAGTCCTCAATATCAACTATAGTGGTGAAATTTTCAAAAGTAGAAAGTGTAGTCCAATCTTCTTCTGACTCACTTGTTTTCTTGTACCTGAAGTTGTATCCTGCAGCGGCATCAAGTTCTTCCCATTCAAATGTTGCAGTACCTTCCTGGACTTCTAGTAGGGTAGTTTCAAATTCCACATCGCAAAGGGAAGGTTCTTCACCTAAACGTGCGCAGTACTCTTCTACTTCGCCCCAAAATCCATCGTTAATGCTTTGACAGATTTCTTGATTATATGAAAAGGTGCTTAGTACAAATCTAATTCTTGTAATACCAAAGTCAATATCAGTTGGCACTGTAAATTCCATTTCAACAGGCATGTCAAGGCCTATAAATTCATTTGCCACAAGTTCATCTTCTTCAAACACTTTATTTCGATTATAGTCGATGTACATCAATATGTCATTCTCTGCGAATGAATTCTCACTGAGTGCAATTTCTAATTCAACTATCTCTCCAGGACTTAATTGAAGATCATTACTTCCACGAAAGTCTTCGTAACCGAATCCACTCTGAGCGCTGAAATTTTCATAGTCCTTAATGCGAACATAATTAATGGCGGATATACCATCATTCAGGACTGGTATTGCGCAATATTCAGCAAAGCATGTACCGCAATTTACCGCTGCAGTGTATAATGGCGTGTTAGACGATTGTTCACTGCCACAAATAGACCTTACTCTGAATTCATACGTCTCACATGTCTCAAGAAAGCTGATGTCAAAAAATGTTTCCTTATCGACTTCAACATCTGTCCACATGAAAGTACCAGCTAGTCTATAACGAACTATATGACCTGTCGCGTTATCTTTCGCAATCCAATTCAAAAGCTCACCATCCTCATCCCAAATAATCGAAGGGGGATCACACTGTGCTTGAAGCGACTGGCTAGAAACCATCGCTAGAAAACCAACACAAAGAATAAGTACAATTCTTTTCATAAAGGTAATTTAATCTAGTATTTGTATGAATCCATATAGGTTAACTACTGGTGGATTCAATTTCGGACACAATATAAAACTTTTATGTTGGTTGCTGAAATGTTATGGATTCTTAGCACGACTTTTTCTTGACATTAGCAGTTAATCGATTCCATTACATTTTCGAAATCTCTCGATGGTTGAAACCTATTGTAGTTATGAACTTGAAATTCAACCGAAGTTATTGAAAGCGTTAGTTCAGAAATCTTCTTTGTTGTATTGTGAATACAAGTCTGTTTTGAAAGACCAAAGAAATACACTTCTTAGAAACTCTGGCTTTATCAGATAATCACTCTGAAAAAATAGTAGTAGATCAACATATGTAAAAAAAATAACATATGTATATAGCTTTTTATCAGCTTTGTTTATATATTTGTTAATCCTAATGTCTAGGATTATGGCTTATTACTACTTGACAACTATGTATAAGCTGATTAAATGACTAAGTTAATCTATTTGTCATGAGCAAGAAACTACATACTCTAGTAACCATTTTTATCTGTTTGATCGGGTTTTCGTCCATTCAAGCTCAAGATTTGTTTGCAAAAGCAAATAAGCAATTTGAACTTGGAGCATATGATCTAGCAATCAATAATTATCAGCAGTTACTAAAAGAAGATCCGGCTAACGTATCAGCTATCGGCAGTCTTGCAGAAGCATATTTTCGAACTCAAAATTATATGGAAGCTATTAGCTTATATGAGGAGTTGGCAGGTTATGAAGCGATGGAGCCAAGACATATCTTAAACTATGCACATGTTATGAAATCATTGGGCTTGTATGACAAAGCTAAGATTTGGTATTTGAAGTACGGCGATTTCAATGCGTCAGTAGCAGAACACTACGCAATGTCTTGTGATCAAGCAACAACATACTTACAGCAGCCCGATAAATACGATGTTACACTTTTTGATGGTAATACTAGCACATCAGATTTTGGAGTTAGTTTTTACGGAGATAAACTTATATTCTGCTCATTTCGAAGCGACATGAAACGCGAGACGCGTGGAACGACATTTACTCAAACTCCAAATAAGGGCAATCGACTATTCACTTGCCCTAGCAAAATAAACGGAAGTTTCATGAATATGGACTTTTTGAGATCTGAACTGAAGGATAGCTATAATATTGGACCTTTAAGTTACGATGGTGGGAAAGTAGTTTATACAAGAAATAATTTTGCAGATGGATTTAAGCAAGTTAGCGGTAATGAGAAAGACCTCAATATTTTTCTTGGAGAAGTAACAGATACAAACGGAGACTTTAAGGAGGAAACTGCATTTATACACAATGAAAGCGGTAGCTCGGCAGCCTTTGCTACTTTTCTTAACGAAGGGAGTTCAATAATATTTGCAAGTAATAGAATTGGTGGAAACGGAAAATTCGACCTATATATTTCCCACAAAGAGCGGGGTACATGGAGTTACCCTGAAAATTTAGGCGATATAATTAATTCCCCAGGAAATGAAATAACGCCTTTTGTACAGGGAAATAAATTATACTTTTCGTCTGATTATCATATGGGAATAGGTGGATACGATGTTTTTGAGGTATCTATCTATGAAGATGGTACATTTGGATCTGTTACAAACTTAGGTAAGGGAGTGAATTCGCCAATGGATGATTATTACTATGTTGTTGATGCATTGAGTGATCTCGCTTATTTTTCATCCAATAGATTAGGTGGAAAAGGAAGTGAAGATATCTACATCGCAAGCAACTTAGAGCCCGCAAGCCTTGCTATTGAAAAACTTGTTCCATTGTCAGTTGATCTAGACAATTTAGTAGCAAAAAATAGTAGTTTGGAAGGAAAAGGTATGTCATCAACTGTATCATTTGTAGATAGAGCCGTAAAGGTATCTGATAAAAATACGGCACAGACAAAAGTAGATGCGACTGCTGTTATCACAGAATACGTAGTATTTGAGGAATCAACTCAAATTGAAAGTTTAGCTTCAGATGAACACAAGAAAGATCAGACCTTGAAGAGTCCAGCGGACATCTCCACAACTTTAGCGGGTAGCAATGATATTGCTGAGAAAACTGCTAAGGAAGTAGAGACTCCATCTCATACTGCCTCCGTCATTGTTTTTGGGACAGATAACATGTTTGATCTAAAGGGAGCGACTAAGATTGCTCATAATGATATTATTACAACGGCAAGTCATGTCTACTTTATACAATTGGCTTCTCTGTCAAATTCAAGAGGGGACATTAGACCATTTTTGAAATTAAGTGAATTAGGTAATCTCTATAAGGTACGTAAAGGAGGTACAATTAAGATTAGAATGGGTTACTACTTTGATGAGGCCGAAGCAATGCAAAAACTGGCAGAAGTTAAGAATAGAGGTTTTAGAGACGCATTTGTTGTTTATGAACCACTAATTACCTCGCAATTGGAGTTGGTAAATGTTGCAAGTACTCAAATGTATTATGAAGGTGATTATATCCCTAAAGGCACTGTTTCAAATTATAAAATTAGACTTGCGTCATATACTGATCCACTCTGGTTTGACACAGGCAGTGTAAAGGATATTGGAGAAATTGAACAGTGGACCAAAGGAGATTTTACCATCTTTGTTTTGAGTGGGTATACCTCAATTCAAGAAGCGGAAAAAGCATTGATAAAGGCTCTAAATAGAGGTTATTCTGAGGCTCATATTGTCGAAGATATCAATGGGTATTTGAAGCGCGTGCAGCGAAACTAGAAATAAAGAGATTTATATTTATCAAAAGGCTATTCATAAAGAGTAGCCTTTTTTTATTGCTAGTTGTTGATTTGTATTAGCAGGAAATCTTAAGTTAGAACTTATCATGCCCTATACTCATTTAGTAGCTAAGTTTATTTGTTACACAGATGTTTCTAATGATTACATATATTCGCGCGTCTTTACATAAACTCTATGTAAAGACTTGCGTTACAGAAGAAATAAAATTAGAGTGTTTAAGTACTTTCGAGAAAACTATAGAAAAATGATTCCCTTCGCACTGGTTGGAGGTATATTCAATCTGATTGAACTTGGTGGAACATGGTTTTTTGTGAAGTATTATGAATTTCCTGTGCAGTTAACATATACTACCTGCTTCATCATTGCTACCCTAGTAGCTTATACACTTAACACTTTCATTACTTTTCGCAGCAGATTCAATTTTCTCAATTTCTTAATGTACTTTTCTATTTATATGGGTGCACTGTTGATAGGGAAAATCGTAATTGCCGTACTAGAAAACAATACTGGCATTGGGCACGAACTACTGCCATTCATAGCCGCTCCATTCGTGTACATTTGGAATTTTTTCTTGACCAACAAGTATCTACAGCGTTAGTCAACTAGCTAGTTTTAAGTTTTAAAATGGTTTAATTGGCTGATAGAATATCATTCTGACGATTCAAACTTTACCTTCTAAATATTTCTTGTCAAAAAAAGCCTAGTAGGCTAGAATTCTTAGATTCTAATAATCAGTTGCCTACACATTATCAATTTGTCTTATTTGTAATACATTACAATAATACTTAATATCAAAAACTTTTTGGATACATAATTGGAACAGTAGTACCGAATGAAAGAAATAATTGTAATCAAACACATGAAGTTACTTTCTCATATATCCAAAAACTGTTTTTATGAATTTACATAATACGTACTTTTCTTTGCTAAGATTTCTTGGCGGTAGGGTAGAAAGCGTTGTAAACCCAAGGCATATATTATTTCTTTTGCTTATTGGAATTAGTTCTGTTAATATAGAAGCTCAAGTTGTTCTCGAGAGAACCGTAGAGTGTTCTTGTCTTGACAATGACGCACCAGAGGGTTTTTCCCAATTTGAAGAAGAACTCACCGTGACCAGTATGGAAGGTGAAACTTGGTATATTTCCTCGGTTAGTGGACTATTTCAGGTAGGAAGTCCAGTCCCTCCTGACGATCCTATTCCTTTTGTGTTAGGAGTCATGGGTGATACTATGAATGCTGTTGGTAACGGTATTTACGTATTAACTGGTGTGCTACAAGAGAATTTGGGATATTCAATTACATTGACTAATGGTATTGATACAGTTGAGTTAAGCAATATACTCTGTGAATATCCATCTAGCGATATAGATGGTGATAATGCAGTTTGCGATGGAGAAACTATAACTTATACAGCAGCAAATATCAATGGTGATTATGCATATGAATGGAATATTACGGGACAAGGAGTAATTATAGGCTCAAATGATGAGACTTCAGTTGTAGTCGACTGGAGCGAAAGTGGAGTAGGAGATGAAACTATATCCCTCAGAACTACTGGGCCTAATGGCTGCAGCAGCCTTGCTTTCTTGAATGTTGATTTTGAAGAGGATATTATTTTAGCCTGTAATAATTCAGTTAACATATCCGTATCAACGGATTGCATCCTTCAGTTAGCTCCGGATGACGTGCTTGAAGACATGCAATACAATAATGAGTCTTATATTTTGACTCTTACAGATCCTGAAACAGGAGAAGAGATACCACTAGGTTCACTTGCCAGCGATGTCCTATTTGACACTTTAGAGTATTCTGTATTTCATATATGTGCTGGCAATAGCTGTTGGGGTAATGTTGTATTTGAGGATAAGTATACCCCACCTATATTTTGCTATACTGATACAATCATTTGTACTGATGATGATAGCCCTGAGTTGCTTGGTTTCCCAGTACCTGAATCTTCTCTTGTAATATCAAACGGAAATCAAGAATATACGGTCGAAGATTTTGATCCTTGCGGAGATGCCATCTTAGTTTTTGAAGATAACGTAATAGACAATGGTTGTGCCACTGATTTCATTCAAATAGTTGAGCGTAATTGGGTATTAACTGACTTTTCCGGCGGGACTTCAACTTGTACGCAAATAATCAACAAAACAAGAACTACAGTCGAAGATGTTGTGTTTCCAGGGGATTGGGACGGAGTAACGAACCCAGTACTTGATTGTGACGGTGATTACCCATTATTACCATCAGGCTACCCAGATCCTATTTATACTGGTTTTCCTACTGAAGGGGTATGCGATCATATGACAATAACTTACACTGATTTGGTAAGTGAAGTTTGCGGAGCTACTATAAAAGTAGTAAGAAAATGGACGGTATATGACGAATGTGCATCTCAGTTTTTGAAAAATAATCAGATCATAAAGATCGAAGACTCGGAAGCACCCGTTTTTGATTGCCCTGCCGATCAAACTTTTGAAATTACTGACGAGTCGGGCTGTGATGCAGCCGTGACTGTTTCGATTCCGGCAAATGTTGTGGATTGTTCCCAAGTAAGTTTTAGTGCGCAAATAGTTCAGATTGATAGCAGTGGAAATATCGCTGGTGCAATCACAGCTATGAATCTTGTAGGAAATGAATTCATTGCAGTTAATCGAGCAATTGGTTTACATCGAATTACCTATCTAGCAATTGATGAATGTGGAAACGAAAGTACTTGTGACTTCACTGTAACAGTCGTAGACGGAGTTCCGCCAACTGCAGTTTGCGATTTATCCACAACAATTGCTTTAGACAATATGGGGAGTGCCTTAGTGCCTTATACAACATTTGATAACGGATCATTTGACAACTGCGAAATTGCTAAGATTGAAGTTAGTAGAGGTGACAATGATTGTGGCTCGTATTCTGGATTCTCAGATCATATTACACTGTGCTGTGCTGATGCAAATACCGACGTTATGGTCACTTTGCGTGTCACTGACAAAACTGGTTTGGTTAATACTTGCATGGTCACAGTCACGGTGCAAGACAAAAAAATACCTACTATTAATTGTCCGTCATCTCAGACGATTTCTTGCACTGATGATTACAATGATCTGTCCCAATTTGGTATTGCAACAGCATCAGATAATTGTACTTTTGATATTGTAGAAACTGTGGACTATCAGTTGAATGTTTGCGGAGTAGGTTCAATATATCGGACCTTTACTGCTATCGATGATGCTGGAAATGAGTCTAGTTGTACCCAGGTAATCAATGTGATTGATTACACTCCTTTTGATGAAGGAGATATTATTTGGCCAGCGGATTATTCAACTACAGAGTGTATTAATCCTGAATTGAATCCAGATGATTTACCATTTATATATTCTTATCCACAACTCAATGTAAAGCCTTGTAGTAATGTAGTTTCAGATTACGATGATAAGATTTTTACTAACGCAAATGGAGCTTGCAAAACGATTTTTAGAACATGGACGGTTATCGATCAATGCACAAGCAACGAATTTTCATTCTTACAGAAATTGTACGTCACAGATAATTCTTCTCCAGAATTTGAATCTTGTTCAAATAAGACTCTTGAGGGTCCATCAATAGGAGATTGTTCTTTTTTAATTACTTATGAGAAATTAGCGACTGATGAATGTACCGCACAAGAAAACCTTGTATACGAATATAGGATTGACATCGACAATGATGGATCTCTAGATATCACTGGCTTCTCTAGCGTACTGGAGGAAGAATTGCCGTCTGGCTATCACAAAGTGAACTGGTATGTGATTGATGAGTGTAATAATGTTGAAGCTTGTCTCGAGTACATAACTATAGAAGACACAAAGAAACCTATTCCATATTGTATCGGTGGAATTTCAACGGTGATTATGCCTCAAGGTGGATTTATTGATGTTTGGGCAAATGATTTAGATCTTGCTAGCGAAGACAATTGTACAGACGCAGAAGATTTACATTTTAGTTTTAGTGCCGATATAGACGAAACAAGCATCACGTTTACATGCGATAGTCTAGATGGAGCTTCTCAGAAGATATTCACATTGCCAATTTACGTTTTTGATGAAGCTGGCAATTTCGACTTTTGTACAGCAATGATTCGTATTACAGCAAATGCCGCTTGTGATACAACTAATACTGTAACATTCGACCTAGAAGGTAAAATCGGAACAGAAGATGAGTCTAGCATGAAAGAAGTAGAACTTGAACTAGTCAATACTAGCGATGCATCAACTATAACAACTAGTACCGATGAATCTGGCTTTTATTCTTTCGTTGATCTACCTCAAGCAGTGAATTTTGAGTTGACTCCTACTTACAGCGATGAGGCAATAAATGGTATATCTACCTTAGATATTGTATTAATCCAAAAACATATTCTGGGACTTCAAACTTTTGATTCACCCTATAAGGTCATAGCAGCAGATGTTAATGGTTCTGAGAATGTTTCAGGAGCTGATATTGTTCAGTTAAGAAAGTTAATACTAGGTTACTATGATGAGTTTCCATCCAGTCCTAGTTGGAGGTTTGTTGCCTCGAGTCAGGTGTTTTTTGACAATCTAGCCCCTTGGCCACTCCAAGAATCTGTTGATTTTATTGCTTCAGAATCATTTAAGGTTGAGGACTTTGTAAGTGTAAAAATAGGTGATGTCAATTTGAGCAGAACTATGGACCTTACAGACGAAAAACCAATTGTTAGAAATAATCATTTCCTACACCTCAAGTATGAGGTTGTCAACGAGGCAATGGGTTCAAAAGTGCGTTTTATTTGTGAAGATGCGGTAGAGCTTTTGGGAATACAAATGGTCCTAGATACTGATACACCATTTTCTATCGAATCGGTACAAGCTAGGGCTCTAGAAGTTGATCATAATATGATTAGGCAGAATGAGAACCTAGTGTCATTGTCCTATTCTATGCCTATGGCAAAGAGTATTGATGGACCTTTATTTGAATTCAATTTTGGGCATACGAGCCCATCTACTATCACTTTAAATCAATCGAGCATGAAAGCTGAGGCTTACATTCAAACAGCTACGGGTATAGAGGTTTTTCAAGTTGACTTGCGTCAAAAAGAAAATGCCACTCATGTGATTACCAACAAGCTTGAAGTATATCAGAATAAACCGAACCCATTTACAAATTATACTGAATTGCCTTTTGCAATAACAGAAAGTGATTTAGTGACACTAGAAATAAGAGATGTTACTGGAGTTCTGATACTAACAAAAACATCGATGTTCCAAGAAGGTGAGAATAAAATTATAGTTCAATCATCGGATTTCACCAACCAAGTGAAAGATGGAATCTTGATTTATACAATTAGTAATTCAACTGAGCGAGTTTCTCGCAAAATGGTGAATATCAAGTAATGACCGAATACCAAAAACTTATGAATAATATACAATATTTAAACTCAAGCCAGATGACGCGAAAGCGAAATCATTTGGTAGCGCATTTCCGTCAAAATTTGATGGTTCTAATGCTGGTTCTATTGACGCAAATAAGCTACGGACAAGTAGCTGTGGATTTAGCATTGCGCATATTTCCAACAGAATCTAATCCAGTAGTCCCAGGTGATATAGCCTCTTTTACTATAGAGGTTCATAATCAGGGAACAATTGCTGCAAAGAACGTAAAGCTTGTCGACTACATACCTGAGGGCTTGGAATTTGTCACTACTGGGAATGCCGGATGGTCTTCCATAGGTGACAAGGCTATTACTACAATTCAGGATGTAATTCAGCCAGGAAGCTATGAAGCAGTTGAAATTAACCTAAAAGTAAAAGGGTCGGCGACGCCCAAGAATATCTCAAATTATGCCGAGATTGTATTAACGCAAGACATAAATGGTGTTGATACGAGTAATGACGATATCGATTCAACCCCAGACACAGACAATACCAATGATAAAGGAGCTCAAGCTTTCAGTTCCAATGACGATTATTTACAAGGAAATGGCATCTTAGACGAGGATGACCATGATGTGGCATTACTCATTATTTGTACCCAAAACGTATGTAACGACGATGTAAATATTTCATTAAATGCTGCTTGTGATATTGAAATCCTTGCAGATATGATCGTGGAAAATCCTGCGTACCCCAATGGTGCCTACACTGTAATATTAGTAGACGAAAATGGTAATACTCTACCATCTAATATGGTAAATGGTAGCCATGTGGGACAGACTTTTCAGGTGACAGCCTTCATTGAAGGTTGCGAGCCTAATAGCTGTTGGGGATTTGCTACGATTGAGGATAAATTGGCGATTGAACTGACTTGTTCCGTAGACACAGTAGATTGTGGTATGAGTGAACCGTTATCAGTTGGATTACCAATTCCTCAGAATGCCACTTATATCCAAATTGGCGATTTGTTTATTGTCGATGGAGTCAATGGATGTTCAGATATCGAACTTAGCTATGAAGATGAACAGGAGATGCTACCATGTCAGACAGGTTCTCCTTATGTCGTTAAGATCAATAGACTCTGGACGGCTATTGATGGAGTTGGTAATGAGGTAAGCTGCACTAGTGAAATCTATGTGCGTAAAGGCTATTTGTCAGATATTACTCCTCCACCCAATTATGATAACTTAGATATTCCTGCATTAATGTGTGGTGAATATCCACAATTGTCAAATGGGAATCCAGATCCGTCATTTACGGGTTTTCCAGAAGGCTTAGCTTGCCCAAATATCATTGCAGTATATGAAGATACAGAACTTGATGTAAATCCTTCTTGTACTGGAAGTTTTGACGTGCTTCGCGAATGGACAATTATCGATTGGTGTACAGGTGATGACACCACGTTTACACAATTGATAAAGATCATGGATATTGTGGCTCCAACATGCAATGCACCATTACCATTTAGTGGCTCCTCTTATGCTGATTTATGCATAGGGTCAGTAGACGTTGTTCCACCGTTTTTGTCTGATAATTGCAGCTCAGTTACTTACGATATTGCATATAAACCTTACGTGGATTTTGACGATAATTTTGATAATTTACTTACCGATAACATAATTAACTCAAATGGAGATTTTAGTATTGAGCATTTGGACGTAGGCAGATACAGAATAGCTTATTTTGCTGAGGATGCGTGCGGAAATACATCTCAATGCTTAGGTGAATTTTCTGTCGAAGATACACAGGACCCAACTCCAGTTTGTATAGTTTCTACAAGCGTTACACTAGATGCATTTGGTTCAGCAACACTAGAGGCTGACTTTTTTGACGCGGGTAGTTTCGATAATTGTGAGATTGACAAAATTCAGGTTGCGCGAATGACTGATGATTGTAATGACGGAGGCGATCAGTTTAAGACATCTGTTAATTTCTGTTGTGCGGATGCAGGTCAAGAGGTAATGATTAGATTCCGTGTTTCTGACAAAGCTGGAAACAGTAACTTATGCATGGTTGGAGTAACGGTTATCGACGATATTGCTCCAACTATTATCTGTCCTGCGGATATGACTTTCTCTTGTACTGAGTATGAAGAATTTTATGGACAAATCCCAGACAGTATCGCTGGTCAAGCTATCGCTTTTGGAAATTGTGATCCAGAGCTTACATATTACGATACACAGGTATTTAATAATTGTGGAGTAGGAATTATTGTGAGACTGTGGTCAGCTGTCGATCCAGCCGGAAATGAGACAACTTGTAAGCAGTACTTTGAAATCGAAAGTGATTTCCAATTTGATGTGAATATGATAGAGTGGCCTTCAGATACTTTGGTAAATCAATGCTTAAATGACTTTATTGACCCTGACATAACGGGTGTTCCATTATTGCCAACAACTAGTTGTAGCGATTTCGATATCGATTACATCGATCATATCAAGCTTAATAATGGAGCAGGATGTGGTATTGTAGAACGAACTTTTACGATAACAGATTTGTGTGCGATAGACCCATTCAATAACACTTTTTCTTATGTGCAGGAAATAGAAGTCTTTGAGTTTGAAGATCCAGAGTTTTTCTGCGAAGATATTACGGTGAGTGCAGATGATGACACTTGTGAAGGGTTTGTAGATTATACAGCTATTGCAAGTGACAATTGTACGGCAGAAGAAGACATTAAGTATTCTTTTACTGTTGATTATTTTGATGACGGAACTATTGACGAGTCTAATCAAGGGAATAATCTCAATGGAGTTTATCCTACCGGAATCCATAAAGCTGTCTTCAGAGCGGAAGATGAATGTGGAAATGATGAAACATGCACCGTTTTCTTTACAGTTCAAGATGAAAAACAGCCAACACCTTTGTGCTTGCCGATTTCAGTCAGTTTGGACGAAAATGGAGAAGTAGAAATATGGGCGAGTGATTTTAATTTGAATTCATTCGATAACTGTACTTCTGCAGAAGATTTAGTCTACTCCTTTTCTCCTGATATTGATGATCAGATCAGAATTTTTGATTGTGATGATCTTGAGAATGGAATGAATGCCGTTATTTCAATCCAAATGCACGTTTGGGATGAGGGTGGTAATTACGATTTCTGCACTGTTATTTTAACAATAACAGACACGCAAGATTTCTGTCCAGATGTAGGGACATTTTCTGCTGATATCAGTGGTGAAGTTATGACAACAAAAAATCTCAATGCATTTCCAGAGGTCGAGATGTTGATCGAGGGTAATAGTATGGAAATGAAAAATACTATGAGCGACGAATCAGGAGAGTATACATTTACAGATTTGAGTCTTTACGATAACTACACTATTAAGCCTTACAAGAATGATGATGCATTGAATGGTATCACAACTCTGGATATCGTGCGTATTCAGAAACATATTTTGGGACTAAATACATTTACAGAGAAAGAAGAAATCATTGCTGCTGATGTTAACCACTCGGAGTCAATTAGTGGAGTCGACATCATCCAACTTAGAAAATTAATTCTAGGAGTTTATGCTGATGAGAAGTTACCTCAAAATGACTCATGGAGATTCATGCCTACAGATTTTGAATGGAATCCAGTTTTTCCTTACGAATTTCCTGAGGAAATGGTTGTTGATAATTTACTCGAATCGTATGATGATGCCTCGTTTTATGGCATTAAAATCGGCGATGTTAATAGCTCCGCGAGTGTTAATGCACAAAGTTCTGTTCAGACTAGATCGACACCAAGACGTATATTTATGGATGAAGGTAGATTTGAGCAAGGTGACTGCATCTCAGTTCCTGTGTATGCTGATTTTTCACAGAATCTTGAAGGACTGCAGCTTGGAATTAGGTTTGATGAAGATATCATAGCAATTAAGTCAATTAGCAGCCCAATTCTGGATATTCGAGCTGATCACTACAACATTATGGATGGTGAAGTTTATATGTCTTGGGATAAAATTGGTGGACTTGAAGTCCAAAAAGGTGAAGTTATTTTTGTAATCGAAATAGATGCTCAAACTGCCGGCTCTTTATCTACTGCAGGATTTGAATTGATTGAGGATTTTAATTCTGAGCTATTTGATAGTCAGCTTGAAGTTGGATCCATAGAGTTGTCATTGAGAAACGATGATCCGGTAATAAAGGCAACGCAACTGCTTCAAAATGAGCCCAATCCATTTGCTGAAATGACACAGGTAAGTTTTGATATGGAGCATAGTGACTTAGTATATATTTACTTGTACGATGCACAGGGAAAGATGTTAGTTCAGGAAGTACAAAAGTATGACAAAGGAACACATGTAATTCAATTTACTGGAGATCAATTTAGAAGTACAGGTTTGTTCTACTTGACTATGGAGTCGAGCAGCTGGTCCTCTACAATCAAACTAGTGCGTATACAGTAATTGATAGAAAAGAAAACCTAGGGGTGACAGAAAGCACTTGTTGGCTGTTAGAAAGAAAAGTTTTTGGTAAGGCATGATCAACGTTGAGTTGGTTGTGCCTTTTTCGTTTTTCTTTGATTTTAAATGCAGAGTCCTATTCGTATTGCGGGTAATTGCCATAGTCATCTTGACAGACATAAATGTTGGTGTTTTTGCCAACAGCGGTGTAGTGGAAGCTAACTGTTTGTCAGTTGTGTGCGATAATGACTTTTTACCTCGAATTGCGAATAAACTAAACAAGCCTGCGTAGAACAAGGCGCTTCACTAATGGGTATGGGATATCTGGGTAAAAAGCATAAAAAACTGCTCCGAAAGGAACAGCTTTTTCTCTTTAGTAATTTCTAGAGTGATTTCACTCCGTAGTGATGCATCAACAATGCATAGACTACTGCACGCTTTTTGTTTCGTACACTCATGCCATATTTTTCACCAACTGACTTTATTGCAGCATCAATGTCAGCATCAGAATCTGTTACTGCTAATTTCTTCTTAACAAAGTTCTCGCGAATCCTTGCCAGCTCATCCTTATCGCCATAAGCAACTAGAGATGCATCTTTATTGAACAAATTCGGCCCTAGATATTTTGCTGCAGCTTCAACTGTAGCGTTTGTTATTTTGCTGTCAATTCCTTTAGCTGTTTCAAGTAAACCAGGAATAGCATCATCAATTTTACCCATGGAAATACAATTTTAATGTTATTAATATAATATATTAAACTAATAATGAATATGGAACATATATATCTTAATTCATATTTGTTTTAACACTATTGCCCCGAATCCCTAGTTCTACGACTTCAAGATCTTTTATCAGGCCCTCTCCAACGGAAAAGCGAAGCATTGTTCTCACTTTGTGAAATCCGTGATGACCAATAGCTCCTGGATTCATGTGTAAGAAATTATATTTCTTGTCAAACATTACTTTGCAAATATGAGAGTGACCACAGATAAAGAGTTTTGGAGGATCTTTTTCAAATATCATCCTAACTCTCTTGTTGTATTTTCCCGGATATCCACCAATATGAGTCATTAAAACATCTACACCTTCAAAGTTAAATCTCTGATTAAGAGGATATTCCTGTTTTATGCGACCGTGATCTATATTGCCATAGACCGCTTTAACAGGTTTAATAGATTCAAGGGTATGAATCACCTCTTCATTTCCAATATCACCCGCATGCCAAATCTCATCACACTCCTGAAGATGCGCAATAATCGATTCATCAAGATGACTATGACTATCTGAGATTAATGCTATCCTTTTCATTTTGACTTTTCAATCGCATTTTCAATGTCCATATAGATGTCCTCGACATATTCTATCCCAACGGACATTCTGATTAGACCATCAGTAATCCCATTTTCATATCTTATACTTCTCTCAATATTCCGATGTGACATACTCGCTGGATGCAGTATTAGTGTGTCTACATCACCAAGAGTAGGTGCAAGGCTGCTCATTTGAATTGCATTCATAAATCGAATTGCCCTTTCGATACCACCTTTCAATTCAAAGCTCAGCATGCCTCCACCAGCTTGCATCTGTTTACTTGCAATTTTAAAATCTCTATGTGAGGGTAGGAATGGATAGTTTACAACCGCTATTTCTTCATGTTTGAGGAGTCTTCGTGCAATTTCTAGAGCATTTGAGGAATGAGCATCCATCCTTAGTGCTAAAGTCTTCATGCCAGAATTTACTAACCATGCATCAAAGGGGTTGCAATTAGTACCAATTAATTTCATAGCGTCGAGTACTGTTTGATAATAATCACGATTTTTACCAATTACAACTCCTGCTATCGAGTTTCCATGTCCGTTTATGTACTTTGTGGTTGAGTGAATAATGAAATCGATCCCAAAGTTAAATGGACGTTGTAAGTATGGAGTTGGAAATGTATTGTCAATTATTGATAGAATATCGTTCTTTTGACACAAGTCACTTATATACTGAAGATCAACGCATGCAAGGGAAGGGTTGGCTGGAGACTCACAATAAATAAGCTTTATTGATTTGTCGTTTTTGACACGTGATTCAATTAGATCCTTTGAAGCAAAATCTATGAACTCAATTTTAACACCTAGTTTTGTGATAAATTTTCGCAGAAGTTCAGTTGTTCCACCGTAAAGATTTGCCTGTGTAAGTATGGTGTCTCCTTGTTTGAGTAATGCAAAGAGCAACGTTGAAATAGCAGACATGCCGGAGCTGACCATGATGCCAAAACCTTCCTCCTCGATATCATAACACTCCAGTTGGACAATTTTCTCGGCAACCGTTTCTATCGTCGGATTTCCATATCTTCCATAAACATGACCTTCTTCATTTCCTTCGAAAATATTTATTCCCTGGTCAATATCTTCAAAATTAAAGGAGCTTGTTGCGAATATCGGTAGATTATGAGGTTTAGTAGTTTGTATAAATTTACCTTCCTGTACAAGGATGCTTTTAATGTTCATAGTTTCTTATTTATTGCTTACAAATCAACATAATATATAGGAGAATACCCTTCTTTCTTTTAATAAAAATGACAATGTGATTTGGTTTAACTTAAACTACATATTTTTGCAAAAAATTAAGGCTTGTCTTTTCCGAAATAGATTGAGAAGAGTCATGAAAGAAAGATCAGAAAGTGAAAGAAATTGAAAAAAGGAAGATTCTCGTTGATCCTGGACAAGGTCCGATTAGACTAGATAAGTACTTAATGGATAAACTATCGGACTTATCCCGTTCCAAAGTTCAAAAGGCTATAAAGAAAGGTGCTGTTGTTGTAAATGACAAGGCGGTAAAGCCAAATCACATCCTGAAGCCTTCGGATATTATACTCTACGAAGCGCTTGTCAGTGAATACGATGGCAAAATAATCCCTGAGGATATCGACCTAAATATCGTCTATGAGGACGAATCTGTATTGATAATCAATAAGCAGGCAGATTTTGTTGTTCATCCAGGACATGGCAATTATACAGGAACACTTGTCAACGCTATAGCTCATTATCTCGGTACTGATATTCCTACCATGAGCGGTAACAGTGCAGATCGAATCGGTCTGGTGCATCGAATAGATAAGGATACGACTGGATTGATGGTTATTGCAAAAACGGATTATGCAATGACTTTTCTGGCTGATCAATTTGCTGCACATACGATAGAGCGTAAGTATGTGGCATTGGTTTGGGGGCAGCCAGAGCCTCTAGAAGGCACCATTGAGGGTAATGTTGGAAGAAATCCGGTAAATAGAATACAGCAAATTGTATTTCCTGATGGAGATCAAGGCAAACATGCGGTAACGCACTATAAGACCATTCAACCCATGTACTATGTCTCTTTAGTAGAGTGTCAACTTGAAACGGGAAGAACGCATCAAATTAGAGTCCACATGAAGTATAAAGGACATCCCTTGTTTAATGACGTTCGATACGGAGGCGATAAGATTTTGAAAGGGACTGTATTTTCAAAGTATAAGCAGTTTGTGCATAATTGTTTCAAGTTGTTTCCGCGTCAAGCACTACATGCGAAATCTTTAGGGTTTGTTCATCCTGAAACAAAAGAGTTTATGCTATTTGAATCAGATTTACCCGAAGATTTCTTGCAATTAGTAGATAAATGGAATTCATATTTAGACGGTCGAAAAAAGGTGTTGGATGAGGACCAAGACTGATGTTACAAAACAATGGATAGAAAACTATATTTTCGAATTAAACTTGTGTCCATTTTCACATGTTTCATATCACAATAATGCTTTAGAATATATTGAAGTAGATTCTCTGGATGAACAGTTTGTAAAGACAGTTTTTTCTCGTTTTCTTAAGGTAGAAGCAAGCATGCAGCACTCGATGCTTCTTATTTTTGGCAATGAGTTGACATGGGATGAGATTCTTGAAGTAGAAGGTCTTCTAGAATTTTTCTTAACCAATGAGCAAGCCGAACTCATTAAGTTTGTCATATTTCATCCAGATTATGAACACGGTGAAACTGAGAATGAGTTGTTACATTACACAAATAAATCACCGTTACCAGTGATTCAACTTCTACATTTAGATGCAGTTAATCATTCAGTACCAAGCTCATTGGTAGAAAAAATACTCTTAAACAACGAAAAAAACTTATCGTCAAGATCTGTAACAGAACTAAATAGATTACTAGATGGATGTAAATAGGAGAGTTGAAGCTTTTAGTGAATTAGGAAGCAAACTAAAGGAAGCAGATTTAAAGGATGTCATTGATAAGGCAGTGATACATAATTCATGGTTTACTGAACAAAGCGTTGTATTTGCACTTAATTCCGTGATTGAAGAAATGCTTGATTTGTCAAAACTCAATGAGTGGGTTTCAAAATATTCGATTCCGGACCAAAAAGAAAATAAGATAGTTGCATTGATTCTTGCTGGAAATATTCCTGCAGTCGGGTTTCACGATGTGCTATCAGTTTTGATTTTTGGGCATCAAGCCCAAATTAAACTTAGTTCGAAAGATGCAGTCGTAATACCCTTTATTTTAGATAATTTGTTGGAAATTGAACCGAGATTTCAAGAACAAATTGAATTCGTTGATCGCGTGCATGGCTTTGATGCAATTATTGCCACAGGAAGTGATAACACTGGATCTTATTTTGAGCACTACTTCAAAAAATACCCTCATATAATTCGGAAAAATCGTAAAAGTATTGGAGTAATTGATTCTTCGACTTCAGATGACGACATAAGAGCAATGGGAGAAGATATATTTAAGTTTTTCGGTTTAGGGTGTCGTAACATATCTAAATTGTACGTGCAAAATACTGTAGATCTTACTAGAGTAATGGAAATATGGCACGAACAAAAGGAGATAATCCTTCATAATAAGTACAAGAACAACTACGATTATAACTACACCGTTTTTCTTTTGAATAAAGAGAATTTTCTAATGAATGGAGCACTTTTGCTACGTGAAAATCAATCTCTTCATTCCAGAATAGCATGTGTACACTATGAAACTTTCAATGAAATAGAAGATTTAAATTCTAAAATTGATTCAGAGAGAGATTCACTGCAATGTATCGTATATCAGAATACGGCTAAAATACCAGAGTGTATTCTTCCGGGAACAACTCAGAAACCACAGTTGTGGCAATATGCGGATAATGTAGATATTGTTCAGTTTTTAACCAGTATTGCATGAAACAGAAGGAAAAGGCCGCAATCATAAGCCAAAGATTAGAAGCTCTATATCCAGAAACACCTGTACCACTAGATCATCAAGATCCCTTTACTTTATTGATAGCAGTATTGCTTTCAGCTCAATGTACGGATGCTAGAGTAAATCAAGTAACTCCTTATTTGTTTGCTAAAGCAGATACTCCTGAAAAGATGTTGAATCTCGAAGTCGAAGAGATCAGAAGTATCATCAAGCCTTGTGGATTATCACCCACAAAGTCCAAAGCTATTTATAAGCTGTCAGAAATACTATTAGCAAAATATGATGGCGAAGTTCCCTATGAGATGGAATTACTCGAAGAATTACCTGGTGTCGGGCACAAAACTGCTTCAGTAGTCGTCTCTCAAGCTTTTGGACAACCAGCATTTCCAGTGGATACACACATTCATCGACTAGCTTATCGATGGAAATTAAGTACTGGTAAGAATGTGCAGAAGACGGAGACTGATTTAAAAAAGCTTTTCCCTAAAGAGTCCTGGAATAAATTACATTTACAAATAATATTTTTTGGCAGAGAATATTGCCCAGCTAGAGGACATAACCCTTACAAATGCCCAATTTGCAAAGATTTTGGAAGAGCTTTGCTATTTAAGCAGTTCGATAAAAAATAGTTCTTGGCTCGATCTATTGGGATTGTTTCTAATTCCTTCGATCCAAAATACCTCGGTTTCATAGGCTAGGACCCAAAGCCTAGACCTTTCAATCTTAGGAATTTTATGCTCTAAAAAGACTTTTTTTAGTTTCTTTTTACCGTAGGGGAACTTCATATAATCACCTGCTAGCCAATTTCTAAACATTAGCTTTGAATTTTGTTTTGATAGCGGAATACCGATGATTTCTCCGCGAAATTCTTTCGGTTGGGCTTGATATATCAGGATTTTTTCCAGATCAGTATGACTAATGTTTTCAAAGGGATAAGGAATTTGGCGAGATCCAGATAATTCAGTTTTTTGATAAAGATATAAGGTTGACTGAAATAGATTTAATTGCACTTGGTCACCAATCCATATTTGACCTGAATTTTGAGCGGACAGTATTTCATTCACTTGTGAAATATTGAAACCTCGATTCTTTAGAATTCTATGAAGTAAGAGTTTCGGACAATGATGCCTTTTGACGAGATCTAAAGGAATTGAAAGCATAACTCGCTTTTTCTTCACATGATTCAGTGTCCAAATCTCCACCTCTTTTTCTATCCACTGATTTGCTTCTTTAAGATATTCTATCGATTTATGAGTAGACTCAACAAAATTTTCATCCCATTTCAAAAGCTTTGGGACTACTGTATTTCTGAATTCGTTTCGGTTATAATTGTTTTGGTAGTTGCTTTGGTCAATGATATGCTGAATACCTTTATTATGACAGTACTCATCAATCTCTTCTGTAGTTAAATGGAGTAGTGGCCTTACGATATTATTTTGTTTCATTTCAATACCGAGTAAACCTTCTAGACCTGATTTTTTCGAGAGGTTGAGAAAGAAGCTCTCGACCGAGTCTTGTTGATGATGACCTGTTGCAATTACTGTATAGTTTTCTTGACTAAGTTTCTCCTGTAAAACTTGATAGCGAAATTTTCTAGCTTGATCTTGAAAATTTGAATTTTGATTTTGACTGTTATAATGGAATTTACGATAATAGTATGGAATTTCCCACATGCTAGCTACTTTGGCAACATGCAGACTGTCACTAAAACTTTCTCCTTCTCTGCTCAGATGGTCAATATACATAAGGCCGATTGAGTATCCAGCCTCGCGCAGTAAATATGCCAGTACCATAGAGTCTCTACCGCCGCTACATGATACAAGAATTCGATCTTCAGGAGAGCAAAGTTTGTTCTCATCAATCTGAAACATGAATTTAGCTAGTAAATCCATAATCTATCGGATTCCTCGCTGGTTTAACCAACTTCTATAAATTGCGGCGTTCCGATTATGACCACTAAGTGTTTTGGCAAAAGCATGCTCACCGTTGCTTTCAGGTTTCGCACAAAAGTATAAGAAATCGTGTGCCTCTCTATCAAGTACGCTTTCGATACCCGATATAGTAGCCATGCCGATCGGTCCAGGAGGTAATCCAGGATTCTTGTAAGTATTATATGGATGGTCGATTTCAAGATGCTTATTAAGAACTCTTCTCAAGGTAAAGTCACCTACCGCGAATATTACAGTTGGATCAGCCTGCAGCGGAATGCCTTTTTCTATTCTGTTCAAGTATACCCCAGCAATTCTAGGCTTCTCATCTTGTTGAATACTTTCTTTATCCACAATACTGGCTAAAGTATAAACCTCAGATGTGGTTAAATCCAACTTTTTAGCTTTGGCTGATCTCTCCTCGTTCCAAAACTTACCGTGCTCTTTGACAAGTCGATCAACAAGTAGTTTTGGACTTGTGTTCCAGTACACCTGATAAGTGTTTGGAATGAATAAGGTCATTTTTTCATCATTTGTTATATTGTAGGAGTTTGTAATTGTGTCAGACTCGAGAAATCGTAGCATCTCAATAGAATCTATAATCACATTTTGAGCAATTTTACCTGCTAATTCGTCTAATGTTCGCACATTGTTAATTGTGAGCTTAACAGGATCTTGATTTCCACTTCGCAAGTCCGAAATTAACGATCGGTATGAAGAATTTGCCTGAATTTTGTAGCGACCAGGTTTCACACTCTTTTGATAAGACATCAATCTAGAAACTAATTCAAAATTCGATC
Organism: Saprospiraceae bacterium; assembly: GCA_965658745.1. GTDB lineage: Bacteria > Bacteroidota > Bacteroidia > Chitinophagales > Saprospiraceae > JAHDFB01. The sequence goes on from CBFHTK010000004.1 coordinate 87,825, forward strand.
TGCTATCAATAAGTTTTTGAGAATCTAGAGTACTTACTACATCATCAAAATTGTCGGAATTATCTATATAAAAGATCTTATCTTGACCATTGCGATTAACATGCTCACCGTAAATGATATTATTTCCCAAAAATGCAAGGATACCAGCCACTGCAATCAGTACCAATAGAACACCTATAAAAATCTTTTTTTTCATGAATTAGTACTGTTCTGATTCATTTGGAAAATCACCTGATTTGACGTCCTTAATGTATTTTTCGACACCCATTTTAATGTCATCAAATAAATTTAAATATCTACGTAGAAATCGAGGATTAAACTCTTTTGTAATCCCAAGAAGATCATGCAGTACGAGTACTTGGCCATCTGCATGTTCGCCAGCTCCGATACCTATCAAAGGCACATTTACTAGTTCACTTACAGCTCTAGTAAGTCTTGCAGGGATCTTTTCGAGAACTATTCCAAAACAACCAATTGACTCTAGAAGCTGTGCATCAGAAAGTAACTTAGAAGCTTCTGCTTCCTCTTTAGCTCTCACTGTATACGTGCCAAATTTATATATGGATTGTGGGGTCAAGCCCAAATGTCCCATTACGGGAACACCTGCACTTAGTATTCTTTTGATCGAATCCTTTACTTCTGATCCGCCTTCCAGTTTCACACCATGTGCACCTGATTCTTTCATGATTTTGATAGCGGAGTTTAGTGCTTTTTTTGAATCACCTTGATACGTGCCGAAGGGTAAATCAACAACTACAAACGCTCTATTCACACCTCTTACGACAGATTGTGCGTGATAAATCATTTGGTCAAGTGTGATAGGAAGGGTAGTTTCGTGTCCAGCCATAACATTTGAAGCACTATCACCTACTAGAATGACATCAATTCCAGCATCATCGATGATCCTAGCCATTGAGAAGTCGTATGCTGTCAGCATACTGATTTTCTCTCCCTCATCTTTCATTTCTTGAAGTCTGTGAGTAGTGACCTTCTTTATTGAGTTTTTTGCTGTAGACATTTTATTTCTTTTGAAGGCGAAAGCTAAGAAAATTCGATTTAATTACTATTTTAACTTCATAAAAATTGATCGATTGAAATTCAAAAGCTATGTTTTCCTATTGCTCTTATTGTGTAGTACGCCTGAAGAAGGCCTATCTCAAGTGTCGGATAAAATGCTGGATAGCTTGGTGGAAGTCTATGCTAGTATTGAAAGACCAGAGTTAGAAGAATTCTTAAGGAATTTCAATAATACAGAATCCTTGAAGGATGCTCTCACCGTTTGTTTTGTGAATATTGCTAGGAAAAATATTCATAATGGAAGTTTAGACAAGAGTATTAGCATTCTCAGTTTGCTGATTATACAAAATGAACTATCACTTGAAAAGGAGCTACAGATTAGATACTTGCTTGGATATTGTTACTTCGCATCCCGCATGTTTTCAAAGGCAATTGCAGAGTATAGTTTTGTTTTAGAAAATAGCCAAGTCAAATCAACTAAGGATTTATGTACATTTTATCTTGCTAATCTATACTTCTTGATGGGAGAATACAATCTAGGTTTAGAGGTGTTGAAAAGAACTGAGAACTCAATACGGAATTCCGATCTTTTAGTGAAAATACTGAACTTAAAAGCCCAGTTTTATTCAAAGATGTCGAATGAAAAGAAAGCTTTATCAACAATTGATCAGTCCATCGCTAGTTGTTCTACTTCGACAGAACTACACCAAGGCAACTTTATTAAGGCTAATATTCTTCTTAGTTATGGAAGAAATGAGAGAGCACTTCTACTTTTTAAAAGGAGTTTAGTATATAAAACAAAAGTAAGCAACATCATCAAAACCTACAACAACATCAGCTATGCATATATAAAACAGGAATCCCCAGAAGCATTAAAATATATCAATCTCTCAAGGCAATTGTTGGATTCAATGTTCACTACGACTTATCATAATCAGTTCGCAGTAATGTTTCAAAATTTAGCTGAGTATCATGCAATGAATAATGATTATGACTTAGCGCTGAGAACAATAGATACTTGCATTTATAATCATTGCTATGAAAATGCGATCTCGGGATCACCCACAGATTATTCAATTGAATTGTTTTTTTTGGAAGACAAGTTAAGCTTGACGGACTTTTATGAAGTCAAATTGGACATCTTACATCAAGCAAGGGAGGCTGGAGTAGAGGGTGTAGAGCACAGAATCGAGAGTTTATATAGCGAGATAGATGAGCTTATTCAGTCAATAAGAGAGGAGCGGTTTGATGATCAAAACAGATTTTTTCAACAGTCAAAGTTATCTAGGTTCTACAGAGCTGCATACTTGTACTTTGTAGAGAAAGATGATCTTGAAAAGGCATACTACTTTCTGCAACAGATGAAAAGTATAATTTTATTAGAGAAAATACAGCATCATAAGGCACATCAGCTATTGCCTGCCAAAGAGCAGAAGATTCTCGAGTCTTTTCAAGATTCAATCAAAAGCTTAGGTAGTGAACAAAATGATTCAATTGATCGAACTGCAGATCTTCAGCGTATACAAGTGTCTTATTTGAATTATCGTAATCAACTAAAGCATCGTTTTCCGCAGTATTTCGAAGCTCGATTTTCAGAGCAAAAGTTAGATTTGAAATCAAGTATAAGCCAGATCAAGAAGGAAGAAATGCTAGTCGACTATTACCTAGATACGAGTTCCGTTCATATTTTCACTATTTCAAGAGCTGCTGGATTGAACTATGAGGAAATCACCTTTTCTACAGAAGATCGTGAAAGACTTGAGCTTCTAATTACTGATATCCGCTCGGAACCAAGTATTATGGATTGGTCATATGAATCTATGCAGGCTTTTCAGAATGAAAATAGACTGCTTACTCAAAAGCTGATCAGACCTTCAATGGAGAATGCTAAGCATTTGATAATTATCCCTCATAACGAGTTGCTGTATCTTCCATTTGAGGCTCTCTACAATGCTAAAAATAATTGCCCATTTCAGATATGCGAACGATCATTTTCATATGCTTATTCACATTTTCTCTGGAGCAAATTACATGCAAAGAAGTCAGATGAAGATCTTAGTGTAATGGTATACAGTCCGTATGAGAATCAAAATGAACAGGACTTTTTGCCAAATGCTAGGATTGAGTCTTCCATTATTTCTCAGTTCTTCAATACAGAGATTTTTTCAAGCTTAGAAAAAGCATCCTTTTTTGCTGAATGCGAGAATAAAACTATTCATCATATTCTTTCACACGCAAATCTAGATGAACAGAATTCTAGCTTGACCAATGTTTCACTTGGTCCCGATAGAGAAAAAATCTACATGCAGGATATTGTTTCAAATCCGTTTAATTCTTCAATGGTCGTTCTCAGTGCTTGCAATTCGGGGAACGGGTCATTTGTGCAAGGTGAAGGGGTATTATCACTTGCAAGATCATTCATTGAATCAGGTGCTGAATCCATAGTTATGTCAGGACACGCTGTTCCAGATTATGCGAGCAGTCAGATCATGACTGTTTTCTATGAAGAATTGGCTAATGGTGCTTCAAAGCATCAGGCCTTGTCAAAATCAAAGAAACAGTACATAGAGTCAAGTTCTCAGATGCATCAACATCCCTATTATTGGGCGGGGTTTGTTTTACAAGGGAATGACAATGCACTTATTCAGAAAGAGATACCATATTTGGCAATCATTGGATTAACAATAGTAGCCATTGTATTGATAAGCTTTTGGTCAAAAACTAGGTCATAAAAAAGGCCACCGAGCGATAACGCCGGCAGCCTTATTTTTTTCTTAGAATATTACAGCAGCTATGTCAAGTAAGGATAGTCTTCTTGTACGTAGTTTTCAGAATATAATTCAGATCCATCGGGATAGTCTGACTCATCAGCGAACTTGTATGCTGCATTGACTTCATCAACTATGCTTTTCTTGATTTCATCGACCTCTTTTTGAGACGCAATTTTGTCTTTTACGATCTTTTGTTCAACGACAATTACTGGATCTTTTTCCTTGTAGCTGTTCAATTCGTCCTTTGTACGATATTTAGCTGGATCCGAAACAGAATGTCCTTTATATCTGTATGTTTTGATTTCTAGGTAATAGGGTCCTTTACCTGATCTGATGTGTTCAGAGGCTCTCAAGAATGCTTCGTGTACTGAAGCTGGATCCATACCGTCTACTGCCTCACTTGGCATGTCAAATGCGGAACCAATTTTGTATAAATCTTGAACATTGCTGGTTCGCTCAACAGAAGTACCCATTGCATAACCGTTGTTTTCACAAATGTAGAGAACAGGAAGTTTCCAAGTCATTGCCATATTAAAAGACTCGTATAAAGCACCTTGTCTAGCTGCACCATCTCCAAACATTGTAACACATAGGTTGTCAGTTCCTTTGTATTGCTCAGCAAAAGCTATACCTGTGCCTATAGGAATTTGAGCCCCTACAATTCCGTTTCCACCAAAATAGTTGTGCTTCTTACTGAAAAAGTGCATCGAACCACCTTTACCTTTTACACAGCCAGTTTCTTTACCAAATAGTTCAGCCATGCAAGAATCTGAACTCAGACCGCGTGCTAACCCTACTCCATGCTGGCGATATGCAGTAACTACAGCGTCTTCTTTACGAATTCCAGTTACAAGTGCAGCACCTATTGCTTCTTGACCAATATATACATGGCAAAAACCACGTATCTTTTGCTGAGAATATGCTAGTAAGGTTTTCTCTTCAAATTTTCGAATTCTATACATTGTTTCAAACCAAGTCAACCATGTTTTTTTATCGTATTTTTTTACAGACTTTTTTCTAGCTGTCGGATTTTTTCCTGTCTTCGCTTTTGCTACTACTTCTGCCATTTTCTTACTGCTTATCTTGTTGTTTATTGAAGGTCAAATTGTATTTTCGCACTTTATCGCTTCGCAAATATAATGGAATTTTAATTTTTCATACTCGGCTATGCTCATATCTCACATTCATATTGTAAACTATAAAAACTATGAAGATGTTCATGTCGATTTTCATCCGCAATTTAATGTGATAACTGGGTATAATGGTGAAGGTAAAACAAATCTAATAGATGCTATTCACTATTTGGGCTTGACCCGATCATATTTTCTTTCTACAGACACCCATAATTACCGACATGAATCGGACTTCTTTAGATTGGACGGGCTCTTTGTTCAAGATGAAACAGAGCATCGAATAGTTTGCAAAACACAAAAGCGAAAACCCAAGGTTTTTGAAAAGGATGCCAAGAAGTACGAAAGGTTGGTGGATCACATTGGCCTGATACCAATTGTCATGATCGCTCCGAAAGATGGTAATATCATCAACGAGGGCAGTGTTGAAAGGCGGCGCATAATTGATACTACAATTAGTCAGTTGGATTCCGATTATCTAGAATGTCTAATGGAGTACAATTATATCTTGAAGCAAAGAAATCAGCTGCTTAAATCTGATGAAGAACATAGGATTGATCTATCGCTACTAGATGTATACGATCAGAAATTAAGCATAACTGGTTCGACTATTTTCGACAAAAGAAAGGCTTATTTAGAAGAGTTGAAAGACATATTTCTAGATAAATATGAATTCATAAGTGGGGGCAAAGAGATATCTGATCTAACCTACAAGTCTAAATTGTCAGAGACTGCATTGCACGTATTACTTAAGGAAAATCGAAAAAAGGATTTAATCCTGCAGCGCACATCTGTAGGTATACACAAAGATGATCTAGTTTTTCTAAATAATGGCTCACCAATAAAGTTTATTGGGTCGCAAGGACAACAGAAATCTTTTGTTCTAGCACTTAAATTAGCTCAATTTGAATTAATCAAAAAGCATAGGCAAGTTAGTCCCATCATCTTACTAGATGATATATTTGATAAGCTAGATTCTAGTCGTGTAATGCATTTGATTAAATTGCTGAATAATGCAAAACTTGGGCAAATCTTTATTACAGATACAGAGAAAGATCGTTTGAATCATATTTTTGAGGAACTGAATTTTGATTTTGCACTTTATGAAGTTGCCGATAATCAGGTTCTTCCGGTCACATTGTAGCCCAAACTTACGTGCTATATTACAAAATCTTTACATGAAAAAACATAATGATCAACCGATTCAAGACATTCTAAAAGGAATGATGAAGAAGGGGCCTTTGACTTCTGGTTATTATGATACACAAGTCAAGCTAATCTGGAATAATAAATTAGGTAAATTACTCACAAATCAAACTGTAAAGATTCACCTTAATAAAGGAGTAATCTACTTGAAGTTAAATTCAGCTCCACTGAGAAAAGAACTCTTTATGGGAAAGGAGCAATTGATCAAACAATTTAATGAGGAGCTAGGTGAAAATCTCGTCAAGGATATGATATTTTCATAAAAAAAAGCGTTTCACAGTTTTACCATGAAACGCTTTTCAATCAATTTGACCTTTATTTAGGCTTTATTAGCTTTAATCTTTTTCTTTCCTTTTGTCTTACTTGCCAGCTCTAAGGCTTTAAATGCATTCAAGTGACCACCTGAAGTACTTAGTGAACTGAAGTCAACAACTTCGTCAGATCCAGGTTTGCTTACCTTGATCATCCGCTTATCACTAGATTGCTCTATGATTTCTTTTACTTGTTCAGCTGTAAGGCTAGGGTAGTATGATCGTATTAATGCAGCTACACCAGCAACTACTGGAGAAGCCATACTTGTGCCTTGAGCGTTTTGGTAATTATTGTCTGGAGTGGTAGAGTATATAGCCATACCTGGTGCAAAAACATCTACATTTTCTTTACCATAATTTGAAAATGGCGCAACTGCATCTTCTCCCTCTTTCCAATTTAAAGCACCAACCTCTAACCAATTGTCAAATGTCTTGTCCTTTTTCCAAAATAGAACTCGTTTTCTGTACATATCATTCGGGAAGTTATCTGTTACATCATTGTCCTGACTGCTGTTCCCAGCTGCATGAACCAAAAGAACATCATTCTTTTCAGCGTACTTAATTGCTTTCTCAACTACTTCTTCGTTCCATGAGTATCCTTTTCCAAAGCTCATATTAACTACTGAAGCACCGTTGTCAACTGCATAGCGAATTGCATTGGCAACATCCTTGTCACGCTCATCTCCATTTGGTACTGTACGAACAGACATTATCTTCACATTGTCAGCAACTCCATTCATTCCCAGACCATTGTCTCTTTCAGCACCGATAATTCCTGCTACGTGCGTACCATGAAAAGCATCTGGTCCTTCAACGTCGTTATTACCGTAGTATTTTTCAGTTTGATCTTCGTAATTGTCACCAATTACCACTCGAGAATCAAAGTCTGGATTGTAACCATATTCAAGTTGATTGCCATAGTATTCATATGCACCCTTGTATTGTTCTCCAATTGCATTTTTCATCTCGTCAACTGTTTTTGCATCTGCATACAATTGTTTAACGATGTTACTAGCAACAACGAACTGTTGTTCACCAGTTGTAGCAAGGCTATCTGCAAATTCGGGAGTTAATTCACTACCTCCTAAAGCTGCTTCTAGCGCATCTAATGCTCCGTAGATCATACCTTCATTACCCTTGATTCTCTCAAGTGATTTTTCAGCCTTAGCTCGATTTTCTTCCAATTCCTTTTTTACCTTTTGGTAGAATTCATATTCTTTCTTGCCTTTCTTAGTCAGTTTTTCAGGATCAGCATTTTCATACTTGTAACTGTATTTTTTGTAAACTCTGGCAATTTCGAGATTGTCGTCATTCACATTTTTTCCATCAGGACCTCCGATGAAATTCCATCCGTGCACATCATCTACATATCCATTTCCATCGTCATCAATACCATTATCAGCTGTTTCGCCTGGATTGACCCACATAACATCGTCAAGATCTTCGTGCTCTGCATCAACACCTGAGTCAATCACAGCAACAACCACAGAAACACTTGATTTTCCTTTTAGCAGTTCTTCATAAGCACGTTCAGTACTCACTCCATAGACTCCGTCTTTCTCTTTGTCTAAATTAAACCAGTTGGCTGGAGGCCCGTCTTGGGCTTGAAGTCCCATATATCCTAATGCTAGGAAAAAAGTGTATAACAATTTCTTATTCATAGTACATTTTTTTTTGTAAAGTAACACAAATATAGTCTTGCCAACAAAATGATATAAAGATTTATGTTGTAATACTGCTATTTATGATATTATTAACGTCTCAGATATAGAAGGTTTTCAGCCTATTTGTTTTTGAGTTGATAATTTGATGCTATAATCGAGGAGTAATGTGTTGATGTTCACAAGTTCTACTGCTGATACAGCGACTTGGTCAGTTTTGACATCTTTTCTAAACAATTATATTGTTTAATTTTGCGTAGAGATTTTATATATGTAATATTGTATTAATATGTACAAAGCTGTTTTATATCTAGTTTTTGCTTTAGTTTTTTCTATATCCTCTACAAAGAATGCTAAAGCACAGTCTTATTTTGAGCTTGGCGGTAGCGTTGGTCTGTCTAATTATAGCGGCGATCTTATCAACAGCATTAGTCTAGCGTTAAGACAGAGTCATCCTGCAGTAAGCGCATTTTCCAAATTCAACATAAATTCAACGCTTTCTACAAGAGTGGGAGTGACTTATGCTAAGGTTTCTGGTTCCGATGCACTTACTGAAAGGTCTGAGTTAATAAGGCGCAATCTAAGTTTTGATTCGGATATTTATGAAATTGCTGGGATGCTAGAAGTGAACATTTTCAAGTTTTCTGCTATTGCAAGTGAAAATATATTTACCCCATACGTAGCTCTTGGTTTTGGAGCCTTCAGATTTGATCCAACGACTGAGTATAATGGTCAGAGGATTCGATTACAACCCTTGGGCACCGAAGGTCAAGGTACTTCAGCAGCGCCGAATAATCCAAAGTACAGTTTAACGCAACTTAATATACCTTTTGGTGGAGGAGTAAAATTCAAGTTGGCAGATAACATCACTGGTTTTGTTGACTTAACATGGAGAAGGACCTTTACGGATTATCTCGACGATGTGAGTACATCGTATGTCGATCCCGAAATTCTGCTAGCTGAAGGAGGAGAACTTACTCTTGCTTTAAGCAATAGGACAGGAGAATTCCTTGGGGAAGAAGGATACATTAGCAATGGAGTTCAGAGAGGAAATCTGACAATTAATGACTATTATTTTATGGGCGCAGTTGGCGTGAGCTTTGCTTTTTATTCAAGTGGAAGTAATGTAGAATGTCCAAAATTCTGATAGTTTTGTAAGTAATTATTGTTGTTAAATCATCTAGCGAGTCCTCATTTTGTCTAAAGCTAAACAGATTCTTCAGAAGCACTGGTCCTATGACAGCTTTAGACCGCTTCAAGCTGAGATAGTCCAAGAGATTATCGAAGGAAAACCAGTTGTAGGATTGCTGCCAACTGGTGCTGGTAAATCCATTTGTTATCAAGTTCCTGGAATTGTTAGACCAGGTTTAACCTTGGTTATTTCGCCCTTAGTAGCGTTGATGGAAGATCAGGTTAGTCAATTAAAAGAGAGGGGGATCAAAGCAATTTTTCTTCACGGAGGCATGCATAAACGTGAGATTGATCAAGGTATAGATAACGCTATTTACGGGCAGTATGATTTTCTTTACATGGCACCTGAGAGGATTCAAAGTGAATTGTTTCAAGCAAGAATGCATAAGATGAATCTATCGTTGATTGCAATTGACGAAGCACACTGTATTTCACAATGGGGACATGATTTTAGACCGTCTTATCTAAAGATTGATGTACTTAAGGATCACTTTCCTGACATACCTTTTGTCGCATTTACTGCTACTGCAACAAAAGAAACACTAGAAGATATTCGGTCTTTTTTACCCTTGAAAAAAGCAAAACTTTTTAGGCAGTCTTTTGCGAAAGCAAATTTATCCTACTCCGTATTGTGGACAACTGACAAGTTAAAAGAACTAAAATGCATACTGGAACGATTACAAGGAGCAGGGATTATTTATGTTCGTAATCGATCAATGACAGAGAAGATCTCTGCTATTCTTAAAGCGAAAGGACATAATGTGGACTTCTATCATGCTGGCTTGGGATACGAACAACGTCAGAAAAAACAGATGGAGTGGATTCGAAGCGCTGATGGTATTATTGTTTCAACCAATGCATTCGGGATGGGGGTGGATAAAGCAAATGTCAGGTGGGTTTTGCATATGGATATACCAACGTCATTGGAGGAATATTACCAAGAAGCAGGAAGGGCAGGAAGAGATGGTAAGGATTCTTTCGCAGTTTTGATTTATGACGACAAGGATATTGAGAATGCTTTTAGAAAAATGGAGTTAGGGCAGGTAGATCATAAACAGATTAATGAGGTTTATGAAAAGCTCAACCAATTTCTGCATATTCCAATCGGAGATGGTCACGAGACTTGGTTTGACTTCGATATCAATCTCTTCTGCAAGTACTCTGGCTTTTCGCTCTTACAAGTTCAGGTAGTGTTTAAAATTCTTGAAGAAGCAGGAATACTGTTTGCTACTGACTCATTTTTTAAACCCTCTACGCTGCATTTTGAAGTATCAAAAGAATCATTCATAAGGACGGCCTCAAGTTCATCTTTTCAATCCTTTTTGACAACGGTAGTGCGAACTTACGAAGGTCTTTTTTCACATCCTGTCAAAGTAAGTGAAGAAAAGATAGCTCGTTTAACTGACTTGCCAGTATCGAAAGTTATCGAGTTTCTGAGTAAGATTAACGATCTTGAAATCGGAATTTACATCCCGAGATCAGAAATACCCCAAGTGAAATTTGCTTTTCCGAGATTTGAGGCAAAGTCCATAAATATAGATTATGCTCGAATAAATAGACAGTACAAAACGAATTGGAGAAAGCTAGAGGCTATGATTGAGTATCTGGAGTCTGCTCATTGTAGAGAACAGCATATTTTGGAGTACTTTGATGAGAGAAACACAAATAGTTGTGGTCATTGTGACTTGTGTAGGGGTAGTGCAAAAACAGATTTTTCAGTGAGGGAACTGAAGGACTTAAGGAGCTATCTAGTTGAAAAGGTGGAGACTGAAATTGATCTTTTTGATGTTCTACATTGGTGGCCTTTCAATAAGAGAAAGAAGGTACTGCATATGCTGTCGGTTCTAGAAAATGAGAATCGTATTTCAATTAATCACTCGAAGTTAAAAGTCATCAAGTGAAACGTTTATATATATTAATTACTAATAATATATCTTTCGATCAACGAATGCATAAGATCGCGGAAACACTTTCTATTGATTTTGATGTGAGTATTATTGGTAGCTCTACTCGTAGGCCTCAACCTTTAGAACAAAGGTGCTATAAGCAAAATCGGATAAAGACAGTTTTTCAAAGCGGCAAAGGTTTTTACATAGAATACAATCTTCGTCTACTTTGGATGCTCTTTTGGCGAAAGCCAGATGTGATATACTCAGTAGATTTGGATACTCTGCTTCCGGCAACTATCATAAGCAAAGCCAAGAAACTTCCGTTGATCTACGATGCTCATGAGTATTTTACAGAAGTTCCCGAGCTACAAGGGAGGACTTTCGTCCAAAATATCTGGCGGAAAATTGAGCGCTATGGTATTAAACAAGCGTCGCTATGTATCACAGTCGGCAATGAATTGTCCAAAATCTATGAATCTTTCTATTCAAAGACATTCCATACGGTAAGAAATGTTCCGATTTTACAAGATACTCAAAATGAGGAAACGCCAAGATATGAGCGCAGGACCATTATATATCAGGGAGCGGTCAACGAAGGTAGGGGAGTAGAAGCAAGTATACGAGCAATGCAACACCTGCCACATATGCAGCTAATTATTGCAGGTGGTGGACCTTCTTTAGAAGCATGTAAGAACTTGACAGAAAAATTGGGATTAGAAAATATCGTATTTACTGGGATGCTGTCACCTAGCCAACTGCGAAACTACACTAAAAAAGCATGGTTGGGTCTCAATCTCTTGGAAGGAGGAAGTCTAAATTATTTCTACTCTCTAGCCAATAAATTCTTCGATTATACAGCTTGTCTCGTGCCTTCTGTCAATATGAATTTTCCCGAATACTCAACGCTTATTAGCCAGCACAAAGTCGGCCTACTAATAGAACCTAAGGATATTCCTCAACTACATAAGTTTATTTTGTCTTTGGAAAAAGACGAAGAAAGATACACTTCTATGAAAAAGGCATGTCAGCAAGCAAGAGATGAATGGAATTGGAACACAGAATCCGTAAGGTTAAATCGTCTGGTAAAACGACTTACATGATATCTGAATTACTTCAAAAGTTAGTTTTTTCGTAGTTTTGTGGAAACTTTAAGGCCGTGGCACTATTCAGTCTAATTTACGATCGATTTCTACTTTCTACTAAGAAAAGAAAATTCCGAGAATCAGGTATTAAGGATCGAGAAATAGGTAATACACCCTTAATCCGACTATTTCACTACTCCTCGACGTACAGTAGACTTATGTACGCCAAGATGGAATGCGAAAATCCTACTAGATCAGCAAAGGATAGGGTAGCGCAATACATCCTTAACAAAGCAATTGAAGAAGGAGGGATTAACAAGAATACAACAGTTATAGAAGCCTCATCTGGAAATACTGGTCTCGCTCTTGCAAGACTTTCCAACAAGATGGGCATTAAATGCATCATAACGATAAAAGATAAAGTGTCTGCCACAAAGATTTCTGATCTCAAGCAACAAGGCGCTAAAGTGATAATATGTTCAGCAAAAGCAGACCGCTCTAGTCTTGATAATTACATTACGAAAGCAGAGCATCTTGCCGAAACAATTGAAGATGCTTTTTATGTGAATCAAAATTACAATCCAGATAATACGGAAGCACATTATAATTCAACTGGGCCAGAAATTTGGGATCAGACAGGTGGTGCAATAACGCATCTCGTAGGAACTATTGGTACGGGAGGAACTCTTTCAGGAACAGCTAAGTATCTAAAGGAAATGAATCCAGAGATTCAAGTTATAGCTATTGATGCTAAAGGTTCCGTACTACAGCATTTCTACGAAACTGGCGAACTAGATAAAAGTAAAGCTGGGTCTTACAATATGGATGGAGTCGGCAAGAAATTTATTCCAGCAAATGTCCGATTCGAATACTTTGATCAAGTTTTACAGGTGTCAGATATTGAAGCCTATCATAGCTGCATCGAGTTGAATAAAGAAGAAAGTATTTTTGTAGGACATTCTTCAGGAGCGGTAATGGAAGGAATGAAACAAATCGCTCATGAATGCGACCGAAAAGCTTGCATTGTTGGAATCTTTCCCGATCATGGGTCGAAATATGAGAAATCAATATTTTCCAATCAATGGCTAGAAGACAAAGGCTTCATATAACCTGAGAAGACCAAATTCAATTCTTTTAAAAGTCACAGCTGACAGAAGAACAACATCGAAAAAGACAAGCATTATTGATTGTACTTTTTCAAACCTTAATCACAAATAACTGTTTATTTTTGCATTATGAGTAAGAAAGGACGAGTATTAGTAGCCATGAGTGGTGGTATTGATAGCACAGTGACAGCTATGATGTTGCATGAGCAAGGGTATGAAGTGGTAGGCATTACTATGAAGACCTGGGATTATGCAAGCTCAGGAAGTTCCAAAAAGGAAACTGGATGTTGCAGCCTAGACTCAATTAATGACGCACGTGAGGTTGCTGTTAATATGGGGTTTCCACACTTCATTATCGATATACGTGAAGAGTTTGGTGACTATGTAATTGATAATTTTGTTGACGAATATATAGCAGGACGAACTCCTAATCCGTGTGTTTTGTGTAACACCCACATTAAGTGGTCTGCTTTGCTCAAAAGGGCAGACGCTATGGATTGTGAGTTTATTGCAACTGGTCACTATGCTAAAGTAGCTGAGCACAATGGGCGCAAGTTTGTTCAGAAATCCAAAGACTTAGGAAAGGATCAAAGTTATGTATTATGGGGACTTTCTCAGGAGTGCCTGGAAAGAAGTAGATTCCCATTGGGGCCGTATACTAAACCTGAGGTAAGACAGATGGCTGCAGACTTTGGATATGAGGCATTGTCAAAGAAAGCGGAAAGCTATGAAATATGCTTTGTTCCCGATAATGATTATAGAGGCTTTCTAGATACTAGAGTACCTACTTTAGCTGCTGAAGTGGCTGGAGGGGACTTTATCGATATTTCAGGAAATGTCTTAGGACAGCACCGAGGTTATCCATATTTTACGATTGGTCAGCGAAAAGGCTTAGGCAAAGCATTTGGTAAACCGATGTATGTGACGGAAATTAGACCAGATTCTAATACCGTAGTACTTGGAGATGTGGATGATTTGATCAGAAATGGTATGATGGTAGGTGGAGTCAATTTGATGAAGTACGAAACTTTACCTGAAAGCTTTCAGGCTACAACAACTGTTAGATACAATGATCCAGGAACTTTGTCTGTTCTAAAGCAGCTGAGTGCAGACTCTGTGGAGGTTGAGTTTTTAGCTAATGTACGAGGTGTCGCTCCAGGACAAAGTGCCGTGTTCTACGATGGTGATGATGTGATAGGAGGAGGAATAATCAAGACTTCGATCTTATCTTCACGCGATAATTAGAAGTAGAAGGACGTGTATGAAACAAGCCACTTATATTATAGCTATACTATTAAGCCTTGCATGCTTTACATCATGTGAGGAAGTTACCGAGGACGTGACCTTAGATAATTTCGGCTATGAGTACTTTCCTCTAGAAGAAAATGCATTTTGGATCTATAAAGTAGATAGCGTTATCTATTCCCAACTCGGAGAGGAAAAGGATACAACTTCTTCATATGTCAAGGAGGAAATCGTCGAAGTTTTCGTTGACCAAGTTCAAGACACTGTTTATCGTATAGAAAGAAGTGTAAGCAAGTCTTCGGATTATGAATGGAATGTCGTTGATGTTTGGGCAGCGCAGAAGAATCAGACCATGGCTACAAAGACAGAGGATAATCTGAAGTATATGAAACTAGTTTTCCCTTTAAAAGAAACTGTAAGTTGGGATGGAAATGCTTTTATCACTGAGGATGTAGATGTTTTTGTGGGAGGAGAGACTCTAGACTTTCATCGCGACTGGGATTACAGAGTGTTGTCGATTGAATCCGATGCCTTGATTGGAGATGAATCTTATACTGAAGTAGCTACTATACAAAATGCAGATTCGGGCGAAAACGAATTGATACACAGAAGATTTGTTGTAGAGAAATATGCTAAGGATGTTGGTTTAGTATATAAAAGGCATGTTATTCTTGATACTCAATGTATTGTAGAGTGTGAAGGCCAGACTTGGGAAGAAAAGGGAGAAAAAGGATACCTACTTGAATCAGTCTTACTTGAATATGAGAAGTAAAATAAAGCTAATTCAGGATCTTAGTTTTATAAAAGTTGCGTCGCTTGGCAAAAGTTTTGGCACTGCTGGATTCAATCGTATCAAGGTTTATGAGTCTTTTGAGAAGTTGTGTAAAAAGCAAGATTTTTTATTTCTTAAACTAGATGACACCTATGTTCCATTCAGGGTGATGCAGTGGAAGCAGGGAGGTAGTATGGTCCGTTTTGACGATATCATTTCGCAAGATCAAGCGGATCGTTTAAATGGAGTTGGTGTGTTTCTCCCAGATGATGCGGCTGGTCACTTGGAAGTTAATACTGAAATGCCATTTGTTGGTTATACAGTTCTAAACCTTGAGGAAAAGATCGGAGATATCATTGAGATTTACGAAATGCCCCAGCAATTGCTTGCCCTTGTTGAATACGAAGGTAAGGAAATTTACATACCTCTCCATGAGGATCTCATTGTGGAAGTAAATGACGAGGAAGAGTATCTCGTAATGGATCTTCCCGAGGGCATTCTTGAACTCTAAAAAATTATTTAATCTACAATACTACATTACGTAGTAGATTGTTTATTTGAGCTAAATCTGTTTTGATAGCCATTATTACCTTAAGTTTAATCCTCAGTTCATCGACGTCATCTGGCGAAATACTTTTAATGTTTTCCTGATTTTCTTCCAGAATTCGTTGAAGCTTTTTGCTCTTCAAGCGAAGGATACTTTGGGTGAAATCATTTATATAATTATCCTCCGGCATTGCTTGTGTTTGTAATTCAATACCTCGTGACTTCCAGTTTGCATACTGATATTTATCGGAATTAAGCTCTATTGCTAGTTGACTGATTTCTTCATTTGAGTGTGTAAGAAAATATGTGGGAGTAAGCACTAGTTCTTCTTCGTGTGCTTTTGCAACTTCTTGAATTACTTCAACATATAACTCATTGTCAAAGTATTCAATAATATTTATAATAGCTTGATAAACATAGTCATAGACTCGAATTTCTTTGGATTCGTCAATGAAGTTGTCTCCCAATGTCATGAGTATCCTAACTATATCTCTCTCTTGAGCTTCATGTGAATTTACATCAAAATTAGCAGGTTGTTGCTTGGTAGGTTTAGAATCTTTATCCCATTCAGCTTCGGATCTAGGTTTCTCAAATTGTGGACTGGAGTAGCTCTTCTTGTTGATTTGCTGCTTTATAAGTTTGTTTGCTTCTTTTTGAATCGTAAGTTCAGGCACGTCGAGTAATCGACTGCAGAGCTTTACATATTCATTGCGCTTAAGGGGGTCAGCAATCTTAGAAATAGATTCTACAATATCTTTTACTACCTTCGAACGTTTAATCGGGTCATCACCAGCTTCTTTGAGCAGTAAATCAATTTTGAAAAGAATGAAGTCTTTGGAGTTTTCACTTACGAATTCTGTAAATGCAGTGTGGCCAACTTTGCGAACATATGAGTCTGGATCTTCTCCAGCAGGTAACAACAAAAGACGAACATTCATGTCTTGCTCCAAAATCAAATCTAACCCACGTAAGGCTGCATTAATTCCGGCAGAATCACCGTCATATATGACTGTGATGTTCTCTGAAAATCGTTTAACTAACCTGATTTGTTCAACGGTCAGTGCGGTTCCTGAGGATGCCACCACATTTTCGATGCCATTTTGGTGTAGGCTGATAACATCAGTATAACCCTCCACCATATAACACGTATCTTTCTTTCGAATCGCAGTTTTTGCGAAGTATAGTCCGAAAAGTGTCTTACGTTTATTATAAATCTCGCTTTCTGGTGAGTTTATATATTTTGGAATTCTTTTGTTGGAACTTAGGGTACGTGCACCGATACCAATGATCTTTCCGCTTAGATTTCTAATTGGAAAGATAATTCTTGAATGAAAAAAGTCTCGATTCTCTTTTAAAAGTCCGAGTTCATGAGCTAGTTCTAGATTGTATCCGCCTTGTTTGAGTTCGTTTAATAAAAAGTGTCGATCCTCAGGAGCATAACCAAGACCCCACTTTTCAACTGTAGATTCTAAGAATCCACGCTCTTTGAAATAGCTAAGTCCTATAGCACGCCCTTCATTTGTTTTTAGGAGGTATTCTTGGAATAGCTTTTGTGCAAAACCATTTATAATGAAAAAACTATCCTTTTTTTGAATTTCTCGACGTACTTCTTCACTTACTTCCGTCTCTTCAAGTTCAATATTATATTTGTTAGCGATCCATCTGATCGCTTCTGGATAGCTAAGTTTTTCATGGTCCATTAGAAAGCGTACGGAGTCTCCTGCCATCCCGCATCCAAAGCACTTGTAGATTCCTTTTGCTGGCGATACAACAAAGGATGGAGTTTTCTCATCATGGAAAGGGCAAGGTCCCTTTAGATTGACTCCAGCCCGTCGCAACTCAATAAATTCACCTAACACCTCTTCAACTCGAGCTGCTGCTTTAACTTCATCTATGGATTTAGGTGTAATCACGTTGTAAATATACTGGTTTTTGAAAGCTTTGGTGAACCTTCAATTTAATATTCGCAGATTGCATTTTTTTTAGAATAAATATTGATTTTGACGTATGTATTTTGTTTATTTTAATATATTGTTGTAGTTTACAGTTGTAAAATAATAGTTTGTATAATTCGATAAGAAAAGATTTTTTATGAAATTAGTCGCCCAGTCGCCCAGTCGCCCAGTCGCCCAGTCCTTTTGCTACTTCTAGCCTTAATTTTCTGCTGTAGTAGTACCTTGCACTCACAGTCAGCCCCACTTCAAGCGGGCATTTCACCATATAATAACAGTTTGTATCACTTGAGAAACCTTGGTGTAGGTACGTCTTCACCTACCGCCTACCTCCATGTCAGAGAACGAGATTCGGAAGGTGCAAGCCAGCTTTTTACCGTAGAGAGAACAGTCAATAACTTCCCGGGTCCAGGTTTTATGCATTTTCCTGTTATTCATGCTCTATCCTCAGGAAATGTAGGGATCGGTACATATGCTCCTACTACCAAGCTTCACGTTAATGGTGGTAATTTTAGAATAGAGGATAATATGACATTTTTGGACATGGGGATCATAGCTGGCAGTAATCCATTTGCTCGTATTCGAACCAATGGTCAGTATATTTCTTTCGATCAAAAATGTGAATTTGAAGGACTTGTTCAGCTGAATGATAGATTAATCATCAGCAACACGATCCCAGGGCAAGGAGATGTTCAGCTAGCTCTGAATGCCGACGGCACAATCAGAGCCCGAGAGGTGAAAGTTGATTTAATAACCATACCAGATTATGTTTTTTCCGAAGACTATGATCTTATGCCCCTCGAAGAACTACGCGAATTTATTGACAGGCATCACCACCTGCCAAATGTGAAAAGCGAGGCAGAATTTCAGAAAGAAGGAAGTTATCCACTAGGTGAAATGAATCTGAAACTACTTGAGAAAGTGGAGGAGTTGACATTGTATATTATTAAGCTTGAGGAACGTATTGAAAAAATAGAAAATGATGAATAAATTACTATTAACCTCTGTTCTCGTTTTAGCTTTATTCAGTTGTACTAGGGATGTTTGTGAACAATCTTGTACAGGCTGTGTAGAATTAGAGCAAATTTTTTATCTAAGACCTGAATGTGAAGCTCATTATAAAATAGATGAAAGCAATATTATCAAAATAGAATTCGTAGAAGTCGATGATAAAAGAGCTTTATCGGGTTCTTGTGAAGTGTCGACGGGCGGATATGCTAATGCTACTTTTAAAGTTTCTATGAATGACGAAGAATTCACTTCAGAACTACAAGTAAGAGGTTGCACAGGAGAAGCTATTCCGTCGGCTGAAACCTCATTGCTTGAAAGTTTTGTTTGGAACGGATATAGATTTTATTTTCATAAGATATATCCAAGGTCACGTCTAATTACGGAATATCCAAACTTAAACAATTACGAGACAGTACTATCCATGAAAAAACTTTGATATGAAATTGCCACTATTCCTCGTCTTCTTATTTATTTTTTTTCAGTCCCAAGGGCAAATTTGTACCACTCCCGATCCAACTCCAGAGCAGTTGAAGTACATAAAAAAAATAATTAACGAATTTGATCCTTCAAGAGACTATAACGGAGAATTACCTATAGTCAGGTTATCACTTAATCGAGTCAGCAGAGATGATGGAACTGGTGGTTTTTCTTGGGTGGAAATCGACAATGTAGTTTCTGGTATGTCGACATTATATGACAATCTTATTTGTTTTACTGTTATTGAACGGAATGAAATAGACGATACCAACTTGTTCGGTGCCCCTGCGCCAGGGGCTCTTTACGATCAATTGATTCTAACTAATCCAACTACTGAGGCAATCCGTATTTATTTAGTTAATGATGGAGATTCAGGAGGAAGAGCCACTGGACCAGTCATAACGCCAGTAATCGAAGAACAAACCGATGTGGAAGAGGTTACCAACGACCCTACAGTATATTTAAGTGATTGGACAGGTGGTTTGTTTACCTTTACCAGTGAAGTTTTAGCCCATGAGATTGGACATTGTCTTGGTTTGTGGCATACTCACACAGAAATAAATGGTATTGAAAATGTTGCACGCAATGGAGTAAACGCAAATTGTGATGTCAATGGTGATTTGTTGTGTGATACACCAGCTGATCCAAATCTAGAATTTCTACTTAATCCCCTCACGGGTGACGTTCCAAGTTGCTCATATTTCGGTGCTCAAGCAGATCCAGATCCCGTTGGGGCAATTTACACACCACTTACTAACAATATAATGAGCTATACTCATCCAACTTGCATGACGTCATTGACTACGGGGCAAATAGATAGATGTTTGGATTTTATAACCCAAACAGAACTATTAGATGATATTATTATTCCAGAAAATATAAATATCGAAGGGAGTATCTCTGATGACCGTTATTATCATGCTGACGAAACTATCATATCAACAGCAATTCACAGTAGTGGTTTGGTGGATTATAGAGCACGCGAAACCATTACACTTTCTCCTGGATTTTCTGTCATTGCTTCTACCACTACAGAATTGAGTGCGAAAATTGATAACAATCTTTGCCACGATGAACTAATAGCAAATTCTGGATTTATTGGTAACGAAATCGAAGAAAGAAGTTCTGCTTCTGCACATAAACACTTGATGCTCTTTCCAAATCATGCAGCTGACCAGATTACAGTTCGATTAGGCGATAGTTTGTTTGACTATCAGACAGTTGTATTAACAAATATGCAAGGTGAACGGCTTGAGTTTTTTGCTACAGAAATTGTTGATAATCAATTCACAGTAGATATTTCTGGATTAAATCAAGGGATTTATCTAGTGACGGTGATTCAAGATAACTACCAAGAATCTATTAAATTTGTTAAAATGTGATTTTGAAGCTCAATTTATAGTATGTAGAGTGTAGGTTTTACAAAACAAAAGAACAAACTTAGCAAGGAAAAGAGTTTGGTCATCTGAGCGAAAGGATATTTTCAATATAATCACGCATTGTAAAATAGCCTTTTTGGTCCACGAGCCATTTAGCCG
Organism: Saprospiraceae bacterium; assembly: GCA_965658745.1. GTDB lineage: Bacteria > Bacteroidota > Bacteroidia > Chitinophagales > Saprospiraceae > JAHDFB01. The sequence continues at coordinate 108,730 of CBFHTK010000004.1, forward strand.
CTTTAATCGCTCCTAATGCGAAACCATCCCTAGATTTAGCGACATGAGTGATCTCGATTTTATCAATCGCATTCTCATATTTAATACTATGCGTCCCAGGAACATCAGGCACTCTCAGGGCTTCTATGTGCACGGATCCCTCGACCATGGAATCATCTAATGTCCACATATTTACATCACTACGAGTATTAATAATTCCTTCAGCTAGTGTAATTGCTGTTCCACTGGGACTATCTAGCTTATGGATATGATGAATTTCACGTATTTGAGGGTAATAGCCACCATTTTCCATGAGCTTTGCTGCATATTCATTCAAGTAGAAAAAGAGATTCATCCCGACTGAAAAGTTGCTGCCATATAGAAATGCCGAATTTGGATATTCTTTTAGAATCTCATGAATCTCTGGAAGGCGGTCTAACCATCCGGTTGTTCCAGATACCACAGGTATGCCTAGTTCAATACATCTACAAATATTATCAAATGCTACAGTCGGTAGGCTAAATTCTATGGCGACATCACAAGTTCTCATCTGTTCTATATCCCATTTTTCATCGCCTTTGACGACATAGACTAGTTTGCAGTTTTCTTGAGCAAGAAATTCTTCAATGGCATGTCCCATGCGACCGTATCCGATAAGGCATACTTTAATTTCATTCATGATCAGAATATTCTTTTACTAGCAAAGGTGGTATTTTTTTTGCCATACTTGTTCTCTAAAAATCTACTAATTGAGCTATCTTAGCCTTTTATATTTGTACTTTTGCATTTCAAAATTTGATCTATGGGATGGTTTAAAAGACTTAAAGACGGGATACAAACTGCCACAAAGTTTAAGAAAGAAGCACCAGATGGCCTTTGGCACAAGTGTAAGAATTGTTCTGAGACCTCTACAATGAAAGAGCTAAAGGAGAATTATTATAAGTGTTTGTCTTGTAACCACCATACCAGAATCGGAAGTCATGATTATTTCGATATTATTTTCGATGGTCAATTTACAGTACATTTTGATGATATCATCAGTGAAGATCCACTAGAGTTTGTCGATGTTAAGACTTATCCTGAAAGACTTGAGGCTGCGTACAAAAAGTCTGGTCTTACAGATGCTATTTCAGTAGCAAAAGGGAAGGTCAGCAGAAAGCCTTTAATTATTGCAGCTATGGATTTTTCGTTCATCGGAGGATCGATGGGTAGCGTTGTTGGAGAAAGAATAGCTCGTGGAATTGACATGGCGATTGCAGAAAGAATCCCATTCATGATTATATCCAAATCAGGAGGAGCTAGAATGATGGAAGCAGCCTTTTCACTAATGCAAATGGCTAAAACTTCAGCTAAATTATCACAGCTTGCAAAGGAGGGAATACCATATTTTAGTTTTTTAACAGATCCCACAACTGGTGGTGTTTCAGCATCTTTTGCGATGTTAGGCGATGTTAATTTCGCCGAGCCAAATGCACTAATTGGATTTGCTGGTCCTCGTGTCATTAAAGAAACTATCAAACAAGAATTACCTGAAGGTTTTCAGACTTCTGAATTTCTGCTTGAGCACGGATTTTTGGATTTCATCGTTGATAGATCTGAATTGAAAGCACGCTTGTCTGACCTTCTTACTGTCTTCGATCCATCCAAGGTGGAAGAGGTAGAATCCTAGGTTTTGAGTCAAGCCCAAATAAGGTTACGCTAGAGGCATTCCTCTTGATTCTTTATATGAATTAGGCTTTGAATACTTGAAATCCTTTATTAAAGGGGTCGCAGTTTGCGATAAGTATGTCTATTAATTCCGGGCCTGCATCCAGATAGAATTCCATAAAATTGGCACGACGTTCTTGTAGACCATCGTTCGGGAATAAATAGTCTTTGATCTTCCTTATTTTATTAAGATCAACTTCTTGTTGTTGTTTGATTTTCTTGATCAGTCTTCCTCTCAATTTCTCTAAACCATTGATTTGGTTAGTTTTCATTGCTTCGATCCTTGCCACCAGCGTATGATCAATTTCTTCCGTAATCTTTTCGATTTTCTCATGCGCTTGTTCAATTTCTGAATAGTAGTCTGTGAAATCTACGTCGAATTTACTTTGTTCGAGTGCATATTCTTTAAGTAGTAAGTCGGTATCTTTCAGTAGGTCATCAACATGTAGACCCAGTTTGGCAAGAACTTCTTGATTTTTTTGACTCAACCACATTGCTGAAGTTCTTCTGATTAGCATCGGGAAGAACACCCTAAAGGCTTCAAATTGAGTTTTCCTTTCCATCCAGTAAGCCAATTCTCCACCACCACCTATGTATGCAAGGTTAGGCATTATATGCTCTTGATAAATCGGTCGCATCACCACATTGGGAGAAAATCGCTCTGGATATTCATCTATAATTGCTTCCAACTCAGACTTAGTAAATGTAGTCTCGGAGTCAACCAAATGGTATGTATCTTCTATTTTTTCAATCCTCAATCTCTGACCATTGTGCAGGTAGAAAAAATTGATATCTCTGGCATATGCTTGGTTTGAAAAGCCATTTTCCTCCAAGAGATTCTGAGTTTCCACAACAAGTGGCTTAGAAAACTCTTCGAATATTTCCTTCTTTATAATTGGAGCAAAGCTTTTTTTGAATGCCTTATTGTCATAATTTGCAATTACCAGACCATATGCATCGAATATTGCATGTGTAAACAAAAAACTAAACTCTCCGTAAGTCTTCGCATTCTTTTGGGCGAAAGCCAATTTTTCCCTTAGATCATCGGCTGGTTCACTTTTCCCCAACATAGCACTTACTTGTTCTATAATTTCGTCAAAACCACTTAGATCTAATCGTCCAACACTTCCAGAGGCCTCTCGATCCCAACTGATTCTCTTACCAAATAAATACGTGTGATTTATTTCATCGAAATCATGATCTTCTCCACCAATAATAAAGACAGGAACGATTTTGTGTGATTCAGAACTGGCCCTTTTTGCTAGATTTATGGCACTACAAATCTTTAGAATATAGTACAAAGGTCCTGTCATCAAGGATGGTTGATGCGCTGTGATTACAGTAAAAGTGCTGTCCTCTGCAAGCATTTCAATATGCTCAGCAACTAATGTAGAGTGGGGGATAGTTTTATATTGCTTTTGTAGCTCTGAGACCAAAAGGTTTCGATCAACAGGATGATTTTTACGATCCGAAATGGCTCGATCTAAAGCATCAAACTGAAAAGGATAGGCGATGAATGGATCCAGGTTTTTATTCCCTTCTTGATATGCTATGTCTCTAGACGATAAAGCTGTCACCTTGTTGAAAGGGATCTCTTGAATTTGCATAGTTAGTATTTGCTAGTTTTTGAGATGAGTGGCAAAATATTCTTTGATAATTACCACTCGAAATAGAGAAACAAGAAGATTTCAGATTAGTTCTTAGTAATCTATATCAATTCTACTAATAATATTATTATTGCTATCTATATGTCTGTAACATCGTCCTTCATATGAAGATTTTGGCTCTTATTTCTTCTCGTTTGCTATACGGGGGACTAGTTCTTGTTCTGGTTTCTTCTTTAATATCGACCTTGATATATCTTGGTCAAGTCGATCCCGCACGACTTAGTTTTGGACAGAGAGCAGATGTCCAAACAGTCGAGGCCAAAAGGGCAGCAATGGGATTAGACGATCCTCTTTCGTATCAGCTTGCTAGGTATTTAGGAGATTTATCTCCTTTGCAAAGGGTTAATAATAGTAGACTTCTAATACTACCTTATCAGTATTCGAACGTGTATGTTGGTAATAGTCACACTTGGGTGTTTAAAAAACCCTATCTCCGTGAATCATTTCAGTCTGGTAGGTCTGTTGCGGATTTAATTAAAGAGGCGTTCCCTCTTACAGTAATTTTGGCAGTAAGTGCTTTTGGTATTGCTCTCTTTCTTGGCCTAGTAATGGGTATTCTTGCAGCTGTGCGTTATAACGAGCCGATCGACCGTTTGATTATTGCGCTTAGCTCAATCGGGTATTCTCTTCCTAGTTACGTGGTAGCGATGGTTGTTGCAATTTTGTTTGCATACTATCTGCAAGCTTGGACAGGACTAAATATTCAAGGGAGTATTTTCGAGCTGGACGAAATGGGGGATGAAATAATTGTTTGGAAGAATTTATTGCTCCCAGCTCTTGCTTTGGGAGTCAGACCTCTGGCGATCATTACGCAGATTACACGTTCATCAGTTTTGGACGTGTTATCAGCTCCATATATCAGAACTGCTCGAGCAAAAGGCTTAGCTTTTAGTAAGGTTATGAGGAAACATGTTTTGAGAAATGCTCTGAACCCGATCGGAACGGCAGTAAGTGGATGGTTTGCGTCTTTGTTGGCAGGCGCTTTTTTTGTCGAAACTGTTTTTAATTTTAAAGGTCTCGGTAGTTTGACAGTGGATGCTTTACTAAATTACGATGTACCATTAATACTGGGATGCATCTTATTCACCTCTGTTTTGTTTGTCGTCATCAACCTGTTTACAGACTTGTTTTACATCCTAGTTGACCCACGTCAAAAAATATAGTGAATGGAATTTTGGCATAAAAAAGCAAACGCAATTAGCAGGAATAGTTTTCGATAAGATAAGAATTTTTGTTGCTTCGTTGGGACTATTGCATATGTTGCTGTGGCAAAGCACAAAAAATCAGCAGGATATATTCAATGCCCCTGATTAATTTGTGTGGCTACATGGGCACTTATCTCCGATCTTAGATTAGGTTAAGGTGCTATTACCAATCTGATTATTAGTAAGAGTCTGACGAATTCTAGAATTCATAACCAATCCCCACGACCAGACGATCAGCCATGCTAGGAAAATGAAACTTATTGCCTTTATAAGTAATATGCTCACCGAAGAAGTTAGTACTCAGTTCATAGCGCAGGTCGAATCTCAATCGCCATATATCAATTCCTATTCCACCAAGATAGGAATAGGTAAAGCTTTCTGGTGTGACTGAATAACCATCAAGATTTTTTAATTCAGAAACTTGAATCAATGGAATATGTCCAGAGACGCCACCTTGGATATTGAACCATCCAAATTTTAAACCCATCACTACTGGTATGTTTAAGGAAGTGTATTGCTCTTTAAGAAATTGATCAGCTGAACTTAACTGAAGGTCTTCAATCTTGTAGTTTACTGAATTGGAGTTGATAACTACCTCTGGCTGTAAAAATATCTTCCACACTGTTAGTCTACTGTAAAGCCCTACGTGATATCCGAAATTTACATCTTCAATCGAAATTCTATAATCTTGTTGTGATTCATTTTGTAAAATGAGCGACTGAAAGTCACCATTTATGTATTGCATGGTATTCGCTCCAGCCTTAATACCTGCTTCAAGTTGAGGAAAACCAGTTTGTAACGACATTATTACAAACAACGCAATATATATAGCTACTTTTGAGTACCTGTTCATAACGGTGATGTTTATCAGCTTTTAAAGCCAATAGTGCAAAAATACAATTGATATACATAACTTGTCAAATAACAAGCCTGTCCATTTTATAAACGAATAAAAAAAGATAAAGTTATGCCTCTTAATGATGTTTATTTTATTGGAAGTTTCCCAACGTACAATCAAACTCCAACTGAACAGTTTCCCGAGTTTGCATTTATTGGTAGAAGTAATGTTGGCAAGAGCTCGCTAATAAACATGATAACGGATCGTACACATCTGGCAAAGGTCTCCAATACACCAGGAAAAACACAGCTTATTAACTACTTTAAGGTAGATGAGTCATGGTATCTAGTTGACCTTCCTGGTTATGGATATGCAAAGCTTAGCAAAACTAAAAGGCTCGAATTCCGCAAAATGATTGAAGATTTTCTAGTTAGAAAACAGACTATCGTTTGCACTTTTGTTTTGCTAGATGTGCGACACGACCTGCAAGCTATCGATCTGGAGTTTATCAATTGGTGTGGAATGGCACAATTGCCTATTTGCCTGATTTTTACGAAAATGGATAAGTTGAGGCCAAATGAAAGAAAGAAGAATGTGGCGCGTCTTAAGAATTCTTTATTACAGCATTGGGAGAGTCTGCCGCCATTATTCTTAAGTTCTTCTGAAACAGCGGAAGGCAAAGATGAAATAGTAAGCTACATAGAAAAACTCGTCGAAAAAGTGTCGTCCTAAAGGCTGTCCTCAAATATTTTTTGTACTTTTGATGTAGTAAATAGGACGCAAGTAAACAGTAATCTGAAGTATAATTCTTAAAAATAGTACAACATGAAATTGATCAGACAACTCTTAATTTTGACTTTTTGTCTTGGTGTTTTTTTGCCTAACCTAGCTGTGGCTCAAAGTAGCATCGGTTTTAATATTGGTATGGCATCATATGAAGGAGATTTAAACAAATTTGGTGAAGCAGATATGGACATATGGAGTTCTGGAGGCTTAAGTGTTGGTTTTTATGGTAAAAAGTCATTGGGAGACTTTTTTAATGTAGGCTTGGCTTATCAATTTGCCAGATTTACAGGTGATGATAGTGATTTTGGTGAAGGGTCTGGATTTGCAAGTCGTAACTTTAGTTTTGCTAATAGCATGCACGAAGTTACGCTTAAGGCAGATCTTGAACCCTTTAAGAGTTGGAAGGTTTCTCCGTTTCTTTCAGCTGGTGCTGGAGTAGCTTTTAATAATCCGGGAACTATCTTCGATATTAGTAATAAATCCGACGAGCAAATTGCGAGAATTTCGCAAGATGAAACAGAAGTTCCAAGTGTTATTCTAGCAATTCCAGTTGGAGTCGGATTTAATTTCAATTTAACTGAAAAGCTAGCGATTAACTCCGAGTTTGCTATGAGACTGCCGATTTCAGACTATTTGGATGGAGTGTCTGTTTCTGCAGCTTCTGAATATAATGATTATTTCGGTTCAGGGGTAATAGGATTAACATATACTATTGGAAACACTAAAACGACTGAGGCTACTTTGCCCGCTGTCAAGGATGAAAATCTTTGAGAACAGATGATTCTTGAGTATCCTTCTTCAGGAGATTCTGGCGAGCAGAATCCCGCAGAGACGAAATCCAAGTAAAAGTAATAGAACTAGTTATTCAGGTGAACCTAAGAATAGCTATAAACTGTTTGTTTTATATTTTAAGCAATCGGAATTGTAATTGTACTACCTTGGAATTTTCATAACCAATTGGAAAAATTAAATTTAATCTCTTACAAGAGAAGTCGAGAGTTTTTCTGGGGATTTTGCCACATCTGATTGAGCAACTGAATCGAAGGGAATTTGTCAAATTCTAAGGTTCCTGAATTTCTATTGAAGTTGCGAGATAAAACCGTACAATGTTCAACGATTTATTCAAGGAGTGGCAAAGCATAGAGTAATCCAGTCTTTTTGTTTTGGTAAATGTTGATAAACAAGTTAATTGATTTAGAAGAATCTCGAAGCTCAAGTAAAAGAGATGTTATTCAATTCTGATCTAGTTTCTATTTTGTATCTATAGAAGAAAAGTTTTTACAATTATCTTTCTCACATACCTACGTAGATAAAGCTCGCTAGTAAGTCATAAGTGGAAGTTCATCTATCGCTATTTTGGAAATAAGCTGTTTTTTAATCGTTCAATCTCATTAGTTTTGTAGTTTTACGACTGCATTATGGCAGCAGTTTTCCCACATATTATTCCAGAGATAGAAACCTGGCCCATTTTCAAGCTCAGTCAGAGACGTGAGGCGTTTATTCAGTCCATCATTCAAGGCGTTACAGAGGAATTTCTTACAAAGCCCGACAGCGAAATTGAAGAGATCCTTTCGAAGACTATTTATTTAGAAATTAAAAGATGTAAGGAAAATCCTTGGAAAGTTGATCCACGAAACGAAGTCAAGTATTGGCGAAGTCTACGCAAAGAATTGGAGAATAACTTGAAAGCAGAGAACGCTACTGAACTAAATATTGCCTTGCTCCAACGAATAACGAACCGTTACTCGGAGGAGATTGTGGGTAATTTCAAAGTGCGAACATTTCGACTAGCACGGAAAGCTTTAACTTCTATCTTTAGACGTCTCCTTAATTCAGCATCTGGCAAGAATCATAGACGTCTTTGGGGATCTCAATATCAGCTATATGAAAGATTGCTTGTTAAAGGTCCCATTGAAAAAGTTAGAACTTTATCTGAGCAAGGAACCGTAATCATTGTTCCAACGCATTTTAGCAACCTTGATTCAATATTAATTGGCTATGCTATTGATGGAATAATGGGACTTCCTGCTTTTCATTATGGAGCCGGTTTGAATTTATACGATCTTGAATTGGTCGCTTATTTCATCAATCGATTGGGAGCATACAAAGTCGATCGTAGGAAGAAAAACCCTATATATCTTACGACTCTCAAGACAATGTCTTTGAATAGTATAAAAGATGGTGTCAACACCCTGTTTTTCCCAGGAGGCACAAGATCGAGAAGCGGTGCTTTGGAAAAAACACTAAAAATGGGGCTTTTAGGTACCGTTATCGAAGCTCAACGCAAAAGACTGGAAGATGGTGACAAAAAGAAGATTTTCGTTGTTCCCCTGATTTTAAGCTATCATTTTGTTCTTGAAAGTAAATTTATGATCGAACAGCATCTCAAGGTGATAGGACAAGAACAATATCTTGGAAGCAAGGACGCTGCAAAAAGCTACAAGAGTTATATCAAGTTTCTTTGGGATTTGTTTGCTCAAGGATCGGAAATATACATGACACTGGGAGAACCTATGGATGTTGTCGGAAATCACGTAGATGAACATGGTGAATCATTTGATCGAAAAGACAGATCAGTAGAGATTGACGAGTACTTTAAGTTGGATGGGGAACTTGACAAGAATCCGCAGCGAGAATATGTATACACTAAGATTTTAGCAGAGAAGATTGTCGAATCTTTTCACAAGGATAATACCGTTTTGTCCTCTCATGTTGTTGCCTTTACTTTATTCAGAATGATTTTGGAGAAGTTTCCAGATGAATCAATATTCAACGTATTAGCACATGATGCTTCTAAACTTACTTTTGATTACGATGTTTTCAAAGAGAGAATCGTGCTCACACAGATCGCATTGCAAAGAATGGCGGAAAAATCTCAATTGAAGATAACCGAGGTTCTTCGAGGTGATCCGGATCATCTAATAACAACGGGAATTAGTAATATGGGTGTTTATCACTCCAACAAGCCTGTGTTTATTAATGATCGAAACCAAATTGAAACAGAAGATTTAAAACTGCTGTATTATTATCACAATAGGTTGGATCAATATGAACTAGAGAAGCGAGTCGACAAAATATTGGAAAAGAAAAAAGTGGAGAAAGAGTGAATTTTATCGTTTATGATTTAGAGGCAACTTGCTGGATGGGAAGACCTCCAGGTGGAGTTAATGAGATCATTGAAATTGGTGCTGTTAAGGTAAATAGGTATGGTGAAGTATTAGGTACATTCAACAAGTTTGTTAAGCCACATGTGAACCCATATCTTTCTCATTTTTGCACCAAACTTACTTCAATTCAGCAATCTGATGTAGATAGAGCTCAGAAGTTCGACAAGGTATCTGAGCAATTTCAGGAGTGGATTGATATATGGGATGAGGATTATATTTTGTGTGCTTGGGGAGATGCTGACATTCGTTTACTTCGTGGGGATTGTAAACTTCATAAACTCGACGATGATTGGCTTGATAACTATCTTAATATTAAACAACAATATCACTCCTTGGTCAACGCCGCTAGAAAAACAGGATTAAAGGCTACAATCAAGAGGGAAGGGTTTGAGTTTACAGGAATTCAACATCGAGCGATAGCAGATGCCGAGAATACAGCAAAGATATTTATCAAGTATATCGATATGTGGAGATACTAAATTCTAAATAATTCCAAAAACTTCATTTACTCTATCCATAGCATGAATGATTTGCTAAACTAAGTGCACACTTTTTTCGTCTACATTTTTCAATTGAACTTCGATGTGTTCGCCAATTGTTGTAGCTAATGAAAGACCAACATAGTTTGAGTGAATTGGGTAATTCTTATGCTTTCTATCAACTAGTACTGCTATCTCAATTTTTTCAGGTAATGTCTCCAAAAGGGGTTTGAACCCAAAAAAGAGTGTACGCCCAGTGTTTGCAACATCATCAACAAGTACGATAGTCTTTCCCTTGAGCTTGTCTTTGTCAATATTGATAAGCACTTCCTCAGCTATGGGATCGGCAGCATTAACTCTTACTTTTAGGTAGTGAATAGGAATATCCGTGTTGCGTTTCATATACAAACCAAGACTTTTTGCAAAACTTAAGCCATTGTTATTGATCCCCGCTAAGTAAATTTCGTCGACACCATAGTTCCTTTCCAGAATCTGAATCGCCAAACGTTTGGTCTTTTGTCTAATTTGCTCCTGATTTAGAATTAACATAGCTTCCCATTTTTATTATAATAGATACACGTAATTGTATATTATTATGCTAGCTTTATTATTAATCATTTTTTTGACTTGAAGTCAGAAAAATTGTATTATTACCTTGATGACTATCGAACATTGGATATTGTCGAATCATCATCATGAAACAAAAATACACATCCTTTTCAAATGAGCATTAGTCAAGTACTTTTTACAATCGTTTTTTTAATAGTTCTATACTTCGGCAAGAAGTGGTACACTCGTGTTTATCGAAATATAATGCTAGGAAAACCCGAGGCGATCGAAGGTGATGAAGGCAAACGAATGAAGAACATGCTTTTAGTGGCTTTTGGACAAAAGAAAATGTTCAAACGATTACTACCAGCCTTTTTGCACCTATTTATTTACGTAGCATTTCTATTTACTCAAGTTGAACTAATCGAAATCATCATTGATGGTTTTTCGGGACAACACAGAATATTTGCTCCCTTTTTAGGTAGTTTTTACACATTGATAATTTCGACGATCGAGATACTGTCGGTTCTAGCACTGATTGCGACTTTTGTTTTTCTTGCTAGACGTAATCTGCTTCCATTTATGGGGAAGCCAATTTCTCGATTTGAAAAATCTGAAATGAAAGGTTGGCCAAAGTTAGATGCAAATATTATTCTCTTTGGCGAAATAGCTCTGGTAACAGGAATCTTTATGATGAATGGAGCAGATGTTGTTCTTCAGGGTCTCGATCCCGAACATTATCACCAAACAGGATCATTTGCCATTTCAAGTTGGCTTGGACCTGCGGTTTTCGGAGGATTACCGAAGGAACTTCTAGTACTGATAGAAAGGAGTGGCTGGTGGCTACATTTATTAACTGTTTTCGCATTTATTCTATACTTGCCGATATCTAAGCATTTTCATATTTTCCTTGCATTCCCAAATGTATACTTTGCTAAACTGAATCCGCGAGGAGAAATGGAGAATATGCCTGAAATAATGGGTGAAGTTAAGTCGATGATGGGCCTAACTTCAAATGAGGCTACTCCAGAAATGGATGAAGACTTTGAGTTTGGGGCAAAGGATATTACTGATCTTTCTTGGAAAAACGTGCTTGATGCATATTCTTGTACTGAATGTGGTCGATGTACCGATGTTTGTCCAGCAAATACTACTGGTAAAAAGCTTTCTCCTAGAAAGATAATGATGGACATTCGTGATCGTGCAACCGAGATAGGGGAGAAGTTAGATTCAAAATCAACAGAGTTTATCGATAAGGCAAAATCAAGTAAAGAGTCTGTTCTCTCGAAAAGCAACTTTGACGATGGTAAAAGTTTATTTGACTATATCAGTCGCGAGGAAATTCATGCTTGCACAACTTGTAATGCCTGTGTAGAAGCTTGTCCTATTATGATAAATCCATTAGATCCTATCTTGAAGCTAAGAAGATATGAGATATTATCGGAAAGTGCTGGTCCGGCAGATTGGGTTCCAATGTTTACAAGTTTAGAAAACTCTGGATCAGTTTGGGCTATTCCCGATGATCGAGATGCTTGGACGAAAAGCTAGAATTTTTGAAACGGTAATGTAAGTAGCATGAAAAATAGATATTGTAGTTTATTATTGTTCTTTTTCATTTTTGGATGTTTCCAAAATGGTCATACTCAAGATACATTCAGTATTGTAGCTGTGGATAGTGAGACCGGAGAGGTAGGATCAGCAGGAGCTACGTGTCTTGACGATGATGATATTGCTGGCGGAGCAGTTATCATCAGTAAATTATACCCAGGTAAAGGTGCAGTGAATACACAGTCATTTTGGTCTCCCGACAATCAAGAGAATGCGGGTACTTTGGTAGGGCAAGGTTTACAAGCACAAGAGATTATTGATTGGCTTGAAGCAAATGATGTAGATAATAATCCCACTAGACGACAATATGGTGTTGCGATCTTGGACGAAGACAATAGCACTTCAGCAGCTGGATTTACTGGATCTGATTGCTTCGATGAGAAGACTCACACTGCTGATAACTATTACAGTATACAGGGTAATATTTTATTGTCTGAGGATATAGTTACTTCAATGGAATCTGCATTTTTGAATGCTCAAGGCTCGCTCGCAGAAAAGTTAATGGCATCATTACAGGGAGCAAATGTCCCTGGAGCAGATAGCAGATGCTTACAAGAAGGTGTTTCTTCTCAATCGGCCTTTGTTCGAGTTGCCAGACCTGATGATGAAGAAGGGTCTTACTATTTGGATATCGTTGTTTCAAAAACACCTTTTGGTTACGAGCCAATAGACAGTGTGCAAGCGTTATTCGATGAATGGGCATTGATTAATGAAACCGTTGAGGAACCTGTTTCTAAAGACCTTTTCAAGTTATACCCTAATCCCGTACGGAAGAGCTTTACGGTGGAATATGAAAAGTTTAATTCGTCGTCAAAGTATACTTTGGAAATTCGTGATTCGTCTGGAAAGTTGATGCAGGTTGAACAGATTAATAAGAATCGCATGGATGTTCAATTGAAGGGAGGTGAGCTACCTCAAGGTCAGTATTTTTATACATTTAAGGAAAATAGACAGATTGTAAAACAAAGTAGTTTTATAGTAATTAATAAGTGATAAAGAACAGAATGGAAGATAGTAATAGTCAATCGACATTTAAGATAAGGCAATTTTCTGAAGTTGCAGCTGCCGGCGAAACAGTAGAATACCTTTTTTGGGTAGGTTGTGCTGGGTCGTACGACGCACGCGCTCAAAAAGTTACGAAAGCTTTTAGTAAGATATTGCATCATGCAGGTGTATCCTTTGCAATACTCGGCAACGAGGAGAACTGCACTGGAGATCCAGCGCGTCGCGCTGGGAATGAGTTCTTGTTCCAAATGATGGCTCTTCAAAATATTGAGACAATGAACGCATATGGTATTAAGAAGGTGGTGACGGCTTGTCCACATTGTTTTAATACGATCAAGAACGAGTACCCTGTATTAGGCGGAAGTTATGAAGTTATTCATCATACGCAATTGATTCACGAGTTACTGGAAAGCGGAAAGATCACCGCAGAAGGTGGGAAATTTAAGGGAAAGAAGATCACTTACCATGACTCCTGCTACATAGGTAGAATCAATGGTATATACGAAGCTCCTAGAAAGATTTTAGAGTTTTTGGACGTAAGTCTTGTGGAAATGAAAAGATGTAAATCAAACGGGCTTTGTTGCGGTGCTGGTGGAGCTCAAATGTTCAAGGAAGATGAGGCAGGAGATAAGCGAATCAACATTGAAAGAGCTGAAGAAGTACTGGATACAGGCGCGTCAGCAGTAGCTGCAAATTGCCCTTTTTGTTTGACTATGATGGGTGACGGTATAAAAGCAAAAGAAAAGCAAGATGATGTCATGGTGTATGATCTTGCTGAGATGATCGTGCAAAATAATAGTTGGTCATGACAGATTTAATTGCTTTGGATGAGAATTCTCGTGTGTGGCTATACCAAGCTGATCGATTTTTCGATGATCAAGAGATAAGAATGATTCAAGGAGAGATCTATGATTTCGTAACACAATGGGTTAGTCATAGTGATGCTTTGAGGGCCTACGGAAATATATTTCACAGAAGATTTATTGGTTTGTTTGTAGATGAATCACTTGCTGGAGCTAGTGGTTGTTCGATTGATTCTTCGGTTCGATTTTTAAATCACTTGGGCACGAAGTTTCAAGCAAATATGATAGAGCGTGATCGTTTTGCCTACATCAAGGATGACGATGTTAAAGTTGTTGGGATGAATGATCTAGCAGGTCATTTTGCTTCTGGAGAGGTAGCAAACGAAACGCTTTTTTTCGATCATCTTGTTTCTACAAAAAAGGACTTCCTAGAATCATGGCTTAAACCGCTAGGTCAATCTTGGCATAAGAGATTTATCTAATTACAAGTTTGGTAGATAAATTATCGCAATCAGTCTAAGTATCGAAGGCGTTATCAGTGAAAAGAACAGTTGGTGGAATCTTTTAGGATGATTCTTGCGTTGATGGATTTGTACAAGTAACAATGAGAAACAATGATAGGGAAAGTAAAAAAGTGGTTTGGAATTGAAGGCCTCAAAATAGCAGTTGAGCTAGAAGACAAGTATAGCAGAGATGATCAAAAGGTTCGCGGCCTGATCATCCTGCAAGCTAAGGAAGAAGAGGTTGTTGAGAGTATAAGAATCAAATTGATAGAAAAGTATAGCCGTGGTCGAGGTAAGAATAGACTCATTGACGAATACACGATGGCGGATGAGCTTTTTACAAAAACCTATCAGGTAGAGGCAAATTCAGATTTTGAAATCCCTTTCGAAATCAGCTATCAAGAAATGGTGTCCAATATGGACGAAATAGAGCGAAAGAACTTTTTATTTAAAGGTGTTATTGCACTAGCTAAATTTGCACGTAATGCAAATTCTATTTATCGCGTTGAGATTGAAGCTAAAGTGAGTGGTACAAAGTTCAGTCCTTTTGTATCGCAAGAAATCCAATTTGTATAAGATGTTAAACTAACTGGAAATTTTACCGCGACCACACTTTTGGGCTGAACCCTATTTTATTTATTCATCATTATTGTTAGCTTGGTTTTGCTGCTGAAGCTTTTCAAGTTCAGCTTGAATTTCTTCATTCGTTTTACCAAGATTGTTAAGGCTAAATTCTGCGTCATCTGCAAATGAGTGGTCCGGATAAGAAACAAGAAATTGTTCGTAAGCGCTTCTAGCAGCCTCTATGTTTTTCATATTATCTTCTAGTACAAAGGCTTTCAGGAATAGTGCCATCGGAGCTTGTTCAGATTCAGGGTAAGTGTTGATTACCCAATCGTATAAACTCAATGCCTTCTTGAAGGTTCCAACCGTTTTAGCTATCTCAGCAGCTTTAAATAGATTTGCTGGAGCGTCGTCAGCAGTAGGGTTAACCATCACATATGCTTCAGTGGCGTCCACATACTCAAAAGCTGCATTTCTATTTAATCCCATAGCGTCCACATTTTCAAAAATGGATTCGCCCTTTGCTTGGAGGAAATCAGCTGAATTCGCAGGCATTTCACCCATACTGGCTAGATAAGTCTTTGATTTTTCATCATTTGGATATTTCTGTGTGTAAAAGAATTTTAGAGCTTGACTCGCGCTTCCCTTACCGATTTCTTCCATTGATGTTATCAGCTCTGAAATATTCTTATTAGCGTCTGCATCTGTAGGGAATTGCTTTATTAATTCATTGAGTAAGCCTGCTGATACCACTGATTGCTTTTGCGCTTCAGCGACTTTTCGAGCTTGTTTCAAAAGCTTTTTTGTTTCGCTTGTTTGTGGATTTTGAGCACTGTATAACGTTACCGCTGCAATGTATCCCGCCGCAGTTTCCTTGGTTGGGTTTGAGTCGTAATTTTCCTTCTTTTCGTGAACTTGTGCCATTTCCGGCTCAATATTTTCTTTACACGATGATATTGCTAGTCCCAAAACCAAACACAAAATAAATACCTTTATTTCTACAATGCTTTTCATACCCGATTTTTTTACAGCAAATATAAAACTATCTAGCAAAGTTTTGATTGTAGATTATGTGATATGCTTATAATTTAAATACAGTTATTGGTAAAGATATAAATGATGGAAAAAAGCTATAGTAAAAGTATTTTTTGGTTTAGAAGAGATTTGAGACTAGAAGATCAAGCAGGCCTGTATAATGCATTGAAAATGAGTAAATCAGTGTGTCCTATATTTATTTTTGATAGAGAGATTCTTGACAAATTGGAAGATAGGAAAGACGCACGAGTAGAGTTTATTCATGATACGTTGAAAGCAATGAAAACCAATCTGAATGAGCTTGGTAGCGATTTGAAGATTTACTACGGTAATCCGAAGGAACTCTGGCCGAAGATTCTAGATGAAATACGCCCTGATGCTGTCTTTTGCAATCGGGATTATGAAACTTATGCTAAAGATCGAGATAGCATGGTTGAAAAATTCTGTAAGGATCATGAAACTAACTTTCATTCCTACAAGGATCATGTAGTTTTTGATAAGGAAGATGTGTTGAAGGATGACGGCACCCCATATGTTGTTTTTACACCCTATAAGCGGAAATGGATAGAGAAACTGAATAGCCGAGTTGATGATGATGGTCTATCACATTACCTGAAGTCGTATTCTGTAGAAAAGTATAATGAGGCTTTCGCCCAAATGGACAGTGAAGAAATGATAAAGCTCTCTGATATGGATTTTGAACGGTCAGAGATCGAAATACCATCAGATACAGTACCTCAAAAGCGTATTAAGGAGTACGACAAATTGCGAAATTTTCCCGCTGTCGATGGTACTTCAAGGTTAGGGATCCATTTTAGGTTTGGAACAATTAGTATTCGCGAAAAGGCAAGAAAGGCATTAAGACTCAATGATACCTTTCTAAGCGAATTAGTGTGGAGAGATTTCTATGCACACATTCTTGATGCTTTCCCACATGTAGAAGAGAATTCGTTTAGAGAGAAGTATGATCGAATCGAGTGGAGAAACAAGGAGCAAGAATTTGAAGCATGGTGCAAGGGTGAAACTGGTTATCCTATGGTCGATGCGGGTATGCGCGAGTTGAATAACACTGGGTACATGCACAACAGAGTAAGAATGGTTGTAGCAAGTTTCTTAACTAAACATCTACTGATTGATTGGAGATGGGGTGAAGCGTATTTCGCTGCTAAGTTACTCGATTTTGATCTTTCAAGTAACAATGGGGGGTGGCAATGGGCGGCTGGAAGTGGCACGGACGCTGCGCCCTACTTCCGTATTTTTAATCCAGAATCTCAAATGAAGAAGTTTGATAAAGAGAATAAGTATATCAAAAAATGGGTACCGGAATATGGAACGGACAAGTATGTCGACCCAATAGTCGATCATAAGGAAGCAAGAGAAAGATGCCTCAGTACTTATAAATCAGCTCTTCAAGACGCTTAGTATAAAAAAAACGAAACTATTTAGTTTTTAAGGGCGGATGTTCCTTTAGGAAGTCAATGATGCTCAATTGATCATCCGAGTAGAAAAGGTAGTCTGAGTATGTTTTATTTTCACTTAACTTTTTCAATAATTGAATGGCAGGCAACTTCTCAGAAAAGTATTTAGTACCGAAAAACACCATAGGACTTACATAGTCATAAGTAGAGTAGTGGTTCTGAGCGGCATCTGCAAACACTTCTTGTATAGTTCCTGCACTTCCAGGGCAATATATAATCCCATGCAAGCAAATTGCCAATAGATTATCTTCTCTAACCGCGTTGCTAAAGTACTTTGCAATATACTTTGAAAAGGCATTGCTTGGCTCATGACCATAAAACCAAGTAGGAATTGCAAGGCTCTCAGCTCCATCAGGATATTTGTTAATGATGTCTTGTGCTAGTTTCTCATAATTTGCATCTTTATATGAAGGGCTTTTTTGAATGTATTGTATAGCTTCCTCGAGGTCTTCAAGCGAGTAGGTTGAAAAATATGCACCCATATTACTAGCTTCCATAATACCTGGACCGCCACCTGTTACAACATAGTATCCAGCTTTTGCAACTCTCCAAGCTAACTCTGCAGCTTGCCAGAAGTCGGCACTAGTTCTTTTTACCCCATGTCCACCCATAAATCCAACAATTTTCTTTGGTTCACCATTTGTATTTGGAGTGTCTAGAAGGTCGTAAAGTGCTTCGTCTATTGCATGATCATGGGTTCTTTGATATAGGGATTCATTTATGTTGCGTCTCTCCCTATGCTTGATAAAGTGCAAGTATATTTGCTCATCAAGTGTTTTTTCGAAATAATGGTCGTTTAGTTCTTGATAGCGGTATAGACTAGACCTATAAACGTGGTAGGGAATCGTCTTCGGTTCGTGCAGAACTATGGCATCTCTCTCTATTAAATGCTGTAAATCCCCATTTTCAAACTTACAGCCAATGAACGTACAATGCTGCATTTTAATGTTATGCCACTTTATCTTGATTTCTGTGAAATCGATGTTTCGTATGGTACAATTTATTAAATTCGGAGCTTTCTTAAGAAAAGCCTGGAAAGTTTTTATTTCATGAATTTTCGTAGGTGGGTAGCCGGCTCTAAATTTATGTTTCATTCGGTAGTTTTACATCTTTTAATTTTTCTAGAAACCATTGTCTCGATGCCAATTCTTTAGTATCTAGAATTTTTTGTTTCAGTTTTGGTAGGAGATCTGGATTATAACGTGCTTTATTTAGAGTCTTCATGTACTTTATAAGGTTGAGATATTCTCTTCTTATTTTCTCAGAAATTCCTTTCGATCTTCTCATATAAGCAGTGAAACTGTCAGAGAAATACATCAAGGCCTCTTCGTCATACAGCTCGTAGTAGCTGACCATAAGCATCGTCTTGCTCACATTTGCATAGAGCGGATCTTCAAATTCTACATTTCGTACAGTTTCAATTACACGTTTATAGTCTTTCTTGTAAAAGTGAAATACAGCTAAATTATATTGATAAGCATTATTTTGGAATTTCTCATCTAGCAAGTTAATTTTGTCTTCAATGAACTGCTTTGTCCAATCTATTTTTTTCAGTCTTAGAGCGATTGAAACAATATTACGATATGAAGTGGGACTCAGTTTACCTTTTTCTAGTATGGCCTTGTTTTCAATGCCCTCTGAATAGACATCTAACATTTCTTGGTAGAAATCTGCATTTCCCTTATTTATCTGCCTTATAGTAAAATTGATAAGTGATTCATGGATTGTTTTAGCATCCCTTGTATCAAAGAGATGGTAATATCTTTTTATTAGTATTTTTAGATTTCGATAGCTATCAGTATCGTCAGAATTAATGGAGGTTTTGTAAATCTCATAGTATATTCTCAAAACGGGAGGCAAGTCTTTTTGGTGCATCTTGACGATCGCCAGAACTTTGTCTATATAAGGGAATTCATACTCAGATTCGAAGAGTCTCTTATGCGATAGATAAGTATTATAGTACTTGAGTTTTTCGATCATATAGAAGTAATCGAGATTGTCATTTATTCTTAAAACATCTACTTCACGATTTTTCTTTTTGGTTTTGATCTTGCGCTCAAATTCCGATTCTAAATTAAAAATGTTCTTCTCTAGATAAAAGCTTTGTAGAAAGTAATTTCCATCTCTCAGACTATTCCGTGCAATCCATTTGTTTGCAGTGTTTATAGCCTTGCTGTAAAGGGGTTTTAGTTCTCTCTTGTCTACTGACGTGATAAGGTTATTGGCTTTATGTTGCTCATTTTCTTCATACTCTTCTTGAGCCAAGAATTGGAGACAAAGTTGAAATAGGTCAGAAGCTAGATTTCTGAATTTTTGATCATTGTAAGATTTTTCGCCAGTTGCTAGCTTATAATAGTATTCCTTGTCCTTTATTTTTGATTTATTAAGGTCTTTTTTGAGTGCCTCAAACAAACCGATGATCTTGCTACTTTTATTGAAGTATGGAGATGAGATGAATTTATGAACCCTGTTGAGTTCATAGGCAGATAAACTTTCTAAAAGAACGATCAAATTTCCTTTATTCATGACATTTAATAAGTATATGTATCTCTATGTATTCTAGTCTTTTATGAATAATGAAAAGTATAATGTTTACTTTTTATAATTTAGAGATTCTATCAATTTAGGTTATATGTAATGTACTGATCTGATGAATGTTAGAACTTAAAGCAAAAAATCATATTCTAGACTTTTTCGTCAGACGTATAGTTTATTTTTATATATGTTTTATTTTAACATATAAATGCTGTATCTTTACATCATAATTCTGTGAGTGAAGCTATGACAAGAACATTACAAAACTTAAAGCTACTATTTTTTCTCTTGCTTGGAGTATTTCTCCAAGCGCAGAGTAACAATGGTGGTCAATCTTTTGAACTGGTTAAGAATAGCGTACTAGAAGATGTATCGGTTAATTCGATGATAAAGCCGATAACGGTTGTGCAACCCACAAACGGATCTGTATCATACTCGTATCTAGCCTCAGGCGTGTACGAAATGAAATATACTCCTGATGTCGATTTTATTGGATCGGATTACTTTGTAGCCGAGTATTATGTGAATAATGGTATTCCCACTCCGAAGTACATTCATTTTAATGTAGAAGTCAAGGAGACAATAATTAGAACCTCTGCTGATTTTGCAAATACAAGCGTAAATCAGCCTGTCACAGTTTTTGCTCTTGATAATGACTTTGCTACTCATGGTCCACTGACGATCGTTGCGGCTAGTTTTGTCACTGGAGGTTCGATAGTTTTAGGTTCTTCCTCTGAATTGATTTTTACTCCAGAAACTGACTATGTAGGTGATGCTTATGTAAATTATATCGTACAAGATACTCTTGACTTCACTGCAATCGGTACTATTAAGATTGGGGTTCAAGATTCGATCAATGTACCAGCTTTTGATCAAATCAAGATGGCGACTACCAATCGCAATCCAGCTACTATCCTTTTGCCTCTTTCTGGTTTTGTAGTCGACACGTTGAATGCACCTGTTTATGGTTCTATTGAATTTGCTGGAACAGATGTAGTTGAATACACTAGCACTTTAGGTAATGATTCAAAGGATACATTCTCAGTAATTATCCCAGGCTCATACGAACGAGAAATCATAATCGAAACTATTAATATACCTGAGCCTAATGGGTTTGTAATTGACGATTACGTTATTACGACTGTTGGTGAAGCTGTCACTTTTGATGTCCAAGCAAACGATATTAAGAAAAATTTTCCAATAACTGATTTCACTCAGGCGAATGGATTGGTACAGGATTCTTTGGACGAGAGTGTGTTCACTTACACTCCACCTGCCAATTTTGAAGGTGAGAAAGTATTTTCCTATACTGTAACCAATGGAGTCTATAATGAAACGGGATATATAACTATTCTGGTTAGCAATTTTACACCAGAGAATAATGCAATTTACAACCTTACTACTCCTAGAAATACTCCTTTACTAATCAATTACGATATTCCGATATCGAATTTTTCATTTATTGAGAATTTGAGTCCAGCAAATGGAAGCTTAGATATCTACGAAGGCATAGACACCATTTCCGTAGGATGCGAAAGCATTTCTGGCTACAATTTGGTTGCTTACACTCCAGAAGAAGATTATGTTGGTGCTGATCAATTTGAGATTTTGTACTGCGTAGACAATAATAACTGCCAACTAGTTAAAGTATTCTTAGAAGTAGAGGACATTGGTCTAGATTCGATTTGCCTTTGTGTGGCAGATTGTGTTTGGGCTGGAGACTCTGATAATGACGGTAAAGTTTCAGTAGCGGATCTCTTGCCGATTGCATATCACCAAGGGCTCTATGGTGAACCAAGGGAAGAGGCTGGAGTAACTACTTCTTGGTTTGGTCAGCATGCTGAAGACTGGGATGTTAATCAAGTTTACAATGAAAAAGATGTTAAGCACGTAGATAGCAATGGCGATGGATTAATCGCTGGAGATGATATATTAGAAATAGAGTCATACTACAATCGATTTCACGGCTTGGTAGCACCTGATAATTTAGTAATAAAGGATTATCCTTTTGAGCTTCATACTGATCAAGATACCGTATATGCTGGTGATTACATTCACTTTGATATCATTATTGGAACTGAAGAGTATCCTGCACTAAATTTGCATGGATTGGCTTATGGCTTAACTTTTCCGGCTAGCTTGATAGACTCCTCCACTTTAGCAGTAGACTTTTTAAATGAAGAGTGGTTTGGTGCAAATTCAGCAGCATTGGAAATGGCAGTTCAGCCAGTAGAAGGAAGAATCGAAGCGTCGTTTTCTAGAACTTCTGGTATTCCAGTTTCTGGATATGGTTTGGTTGCAAGTGTAGATTTTATTATAGAAGATGATGTGCAAGGGATCAAAGCTGGTGATGATATTATTGAGATGAAATTTTACATCGAACCGATGGTTATTCAAGGTGTGGGAGGTCAACAATTTACATTACCCCCATTTGAAAAAGTACTCTATTTAGATTTAGGAGGCAGAAAATCTGTATTTGATACAGAAGTTGATATTAATTTATATCCAAATCCTGCTCGTAACGAGGTGTTTATTCACGCAAATAAGCAGGTTGAAATCTTGAAAGTTCAAGTACTAAATAGTAATGGTCAAGTTGTAAAAAGTCAGGCGGTAAATTTCGAAACTGCAAGATTGCCAGTGTCTGATTTACTTGACGGCTTATACTTTATTCGCGTAGAGACTGCAAGTGGTATAACGGTGAAAAAGTTTACCAAATTATAGAAAAACTCAAACTCAATCTTTATAAAAAATGGGGTCTTAGTCGAGCGATTAAGACCCTATTTTTTCATTGTATTCCTGCAGAACATATCATATAATTTTGTTTTGCACTCTATCATATTGGAGGGTTTCAGATTAAAGCCTATTCTCATTGATTTCTTGAAATAATGCTTCTTTGTAATTCTTGCCAATGGGCAGTAATTTGGTTTTATTATTCTCTATGATCTCAACCATATTACCCATTAGTGCTTTTATCTTAGGTGTTGCGACGATGTATGATCTATGAATTCGTTTGAATTGATCGGAGGGAAGCTTGGCCTCTAGACTTTTCATAGTCTGTAGTGTGATCACACGCCCTTCCACAAGTCTTATTATAACATAGTCCTTTAGTCCTTCAATGTATAGAATGTCCTTGTAGTTTATTTTGACGAGTTTCTTGTCTGCTTTAACAAAGAAGAAGGTTTCTTTGGCGTCAGCATTGTCCGCACCTTTACGAGCGGCTAAGTCTTGTTCTGCTTTATTTACAGCCTGCAAAAATCTATCCATAGAGATAGGTTTTAACAGATAGTCTGTTGCAGCTAATTCGAAACCCTCAACTGCATAATCTGGATATGCCGTAGTAAATATGATGAGAGGTGGGTTTTTGAGAGACTTTACGAAGTCAATACCAGTTACTTGTGGCATTTGTATGTCGAGAAATATTAGGTCGACTTGTTCGTTCTTCAATACCTCGTTGGCCTCGATCGCATTGCTACATTTACTCACTAGGTTAACATTAGGCATGTTTTCGATATAGCTTTCTAGAATATCTTGTGCTAGTGGTTCATCATCAACAATCATTGCATGTATCATGTGTCTAATTTTAGGGTTAATTCAATTAAGTAGTGATCAATTTTGTCTTCTGTATTTAAGATATGCGTATCGGGATATAGGATTTCGAGCCGTCTTTTAACATTGGCAAGGCCGATGCCTCCGCTTTTTTTCTGAGGATTTTCGGTGGGACCGCTTGATCCTTTGCTATTTTCTATTGTGAGTTGTAGATTTTCTTGGTTAACGATCAACTTTACGTGTATATAACCGTCAAGCAACTGTTGATTAATACCATGCTTGAAGGCATTTTCAATAAATGGTGTAAGTAGAAGAGGAGATATAAATTTTCCATCCGTATCTCCTTCAACATTAACTACTATATCAAATGACTTACTAATTCGCAGTTTTTCAAGCTCGATATAGTTTTTGAGATAATTGATTTCCTTTTTTAGAGGTACTTTTCGTTCATTGCATTCGTAGAGCATGTAGCGCATGATCTCACTAAGTTTTAACACTGTTTCTGGAGCACGATCTGACTTCTTTAAGGTTAATGCGTAGACGTTATTCAGAGTATTGAATAAAAAATGTGGATTGATCTGGCTTTTCAGAAAATTGAGTTCTGTCTGAGTTGTTTTGTACTCAAGTTCTTTATTTTCAATATCAGTTCTCTGCCAATCATTCAGAATCTGAAAAATAGTAGACGACGCGGCGACGAAGAGGCTTGATAAGAAAATGAAGCCCTGATTGTCAATGAATCGTTGCTGAATTATCGGGAAACTCTGAAAAAGAATATAAAGGCTCAAAGTTTTTATAGGACTAATCAATAAGACACTGAAGAACAAAAAAACGGAATAGGTAAGAACCTTACCTTCCTTGAGAAATTGTGGTATTAAGAAAAGTAGATTGAAATATACAACTATTGCAAAAAATACAACATTGACAATTTCTTTGAATAATGTAATGTGAAACGCATATTGATTTCGATCAGTTAAAACCAAGATAAATAAAACCATTAGCCAAAAGAAAACATGATACCATGTGCCTTTCATAGGAGAACTCATGAAACGCTCCTTGATTGTTTTTTTTACCGGTTCGATTAACGACATGTCGTCTTGCATTTATTTTTCTGCACCTACACAAATGAACACAGAATTGACCAAAAGTATCTCTCTGCCTTAGGTTATTTCGCCCAAATGGTACCAATGATCGATAAAAATAGACAAATGAATATAGAATTCTATTTAAAGCGGAAATTCATGCTAGTAAACAAAATCAGCCTAAGCTATGTTAATCATGGCGTTAAAGAATTTTACAAATCAGCAATTTAGCATAAAGTAACAAAATGAGTTATAAAAAAACTGAAACATATGATGAGGTAACTACGAGTTCTCTCATGAAGAATTACAAAGAAATAATCGGATTAGTAGGAGAGGATGTGAATAGAGAAGGTCTAATCAAAACACCAGAAAGAGCAGCTAAAGCAACTCAGTTTTTGACTCAAGGCTATTACCAAGATGCAAAGCAAGTTATTGAATCTGCCCTCTTTACTGAGGAATACAATGAGATGGTCATTGTAAAGGATATTGAGTTTTATAGTCAATGTGAACATCATATGTTACCTTTCTTCGGAAAAGCTCATATTGCGTACATACCAAATAATAAGATAGTAGGTCTTAGTAAATTACCACGAGTTGTAGATATATTTGCGCGTAGATTACAAGTGCAAGAACGCTTGACGCATGAAATACTTGATTGTATTCAAGAGGCTCTTAACCCACAAGGTGCAGCTATTGTAGTCGAAGCTAGACACATGTGCATGATGATGCGTGGTGTTCAAAAACAAAGCTCTGTTACAACTTCATCGGCATTTACAGGTCAATTTAAGGAGTTAGAAACAAGAGCTGAATTCATGAAATTAATTCACGGGCCAGCGCGATGTATTTAAACTCTATCACATTTATAGTTAGCCCGATTTAAACAAAACGACTAATACTATGAAAGCGTATGTTTTTCCAGGCCAAGCTAGCCAATTCCCAGGAATGGGTAAAGATATGTATGAGGGAAGTAATCAAGCGAAAGCTTTATTCCATCAAGCAGATGAAATTTTGGGTTTCGAAATTTCAAAAATAATGTTTGAGGGCACTGCAGAACAGTTAAAACAAACATCGGTAACACAGCCTGCAGTATTTTTGCACAGTGTCATAAAATCCATTTTAGCTGGTGATAGTTTCAATCCTGATGTAGTTGCTGGTCATTCTCTTGGTGAGTTTTCAGCTTTGGTTGCTGCTGGAGCGATGAGTTTTGAAGATGGTTTGAAACTTGTAAGTGAAAGAGCGCTAGCAATGCAAGACTCTTGTAATGAGGCTGAAAGTACGATGGCGGCAATTCTAGGTCTGGAGAATGAGATCGTTGAAGATGTATGTGCTTCTATTGACGAAGTTGTGATACCTGCCAATTATAATTGTCCTGGTCAATTGGTTATCTCAGGGTCAATTCAAGGTGTAGATTTAGCCGTTCAGGCCCTCACTGAGAAAGGGGCTAGACGAGCACTAGTACTTCCAGTAAACGGTGCTTTTCATTCTCCATTTATGGAATCAGCTAAACTTCGATTAGAGAAAGCTATTGATGCGACAGAGTTCGAAAAGCCTATGTGTCCTATTTATCAGAATGTAGATGCTGCTTCACAGACAGATCCAGAGCAAATCAAAAAGAATTTAGTTAATCAACTTACCTCACCTGTAAGATGGACTCAGATAATGCTAAACATGATAAATGACGGTGTTACTTCTTTTGTTGAGGTTGGAGGTAATGGAAAAACGTTATCGGGTTTTGTAAAGAAAGTTGATAGATCTATTCCTACTGTGGCATTATAGCTACTTACCCTAATTATGTGAGAATACAATTGAATTAGCTAAGCTGATTCGATGATAACTTTATTTTAGGAATTAAGATATAATTTTTCTTATCTTTCAGTTGTTACTTACGTATGAATGAAATTGATATTGGACAGATTTTAATATCGGAGCCCTTCATGGAAGATCCGAATTTCAAGCAAGCAGTGATTTTGATCTGCGATTATGTGCTTGAGCATGGAACTGTAGGTTTTATTCTGAATAAGCCAATTGACATGAAAGTTGGTGAACTTATAGATGACTTTCCTGACTTTGATGACAGCGTTTACTTAGGAGGACCCGTTGGTCATGATACCATTCATTACGTGCACACTAGAGGAGATATTTTGGATGGTAGTGTAGAAATTAGAGATGGACTATATTGGGGAGGTGATTTTGATAAATTAAAGTTTCTAATTGATACAAAAGTCATCACAAGTGAAGATGTTAAATTCTTTGTTGGTTATAGTGGGTGGTCTCCGGGGCAGTTGTCAGATGAATTAAAAATGGGAAGTTGGGTTGTCGACGATATGGACAACAACTATCTAATTAATATCTCTAGTGATGATTTATGGAAGTCTTCTCTCACTAATATGAGTTCTTCGATGGCAATTATTGCTGAGATTCCTGATAAAGTTAATTTGAACTAAGATTCCCATACGCTATTAATAGAGAGCCGCAAAGATTATCTAATTTTGCGCGATGATTCAATTAACAGACATATTTATCAAGTACGGCGATCGTATTCTTTACGATTATATCAACTTCCGAGTTGAGAAAGGTGAGCGCATTGGCCTGGTAGGGCGGAATGGTACAGGTAAGTCTACATTATTGAAAATCATTGCCGGAACGCAAAGCCCAGACGATGGATTAGTTGATATTTCCAAACAAGTTAAATTAGCCTTTCTAACTCAAGATCTTCCGGAGACCAAAAAACTTACGCTCAAGGAATTAGCGCTATCTGCTTTTGAAGAAGCCAATAAGATTCAAGATGAAATTGATCTGATCAACAAGAAGCTTGAAAATATGACTGATAATCATGATATCGATATGAAAATCTTCGATCGATTGTCAGAATTGAATATGGCTTATGATCTTTTAGGGGGACATAATATTGAGGGACATATTGAATTGGTTCTTCTCGGATTGGGATTCAAGCCAGAGGATTTTGAGAAGCAAATGCACATGTTTTCTGGTGGATGGGCAATGAGAGCTGAATTAGCTCGCTTACTTCTAAGTGCACCTGAAATTCTCCTTTTGGATGAGCCGACCAATCACTTAGATATCGAATCTATACTTTGGCTGGAACAGTATCTTTCTAAATCAAATATGACAATTATCGTGATTTCACACGATAAGACTTTTCTTTCCAATGTGTCAAATAAAACAGCTGAACTAGAATTCGGGAAAATGGAGGTTTATAAAGCTCCTTATGATAAATATCTTGCTATCAAAGAGGAGAGGAGAGCGATTCAAATTTCAGCCTATAAGAATCAGCAGAAGGTTATTGCCGAAAAGGAACGAACTATTACTCGTTTCATGGCGAAAGCTACAAAGACGAAAATGGCTCAATCGATGAAAAAACAGCTTGACAAGCTTGAGCGCGTCGATGCTATTGATGATGAAGCGGCAACTATGAAAATTAGCTTTCCAATGGGAGCTAGATCAGGAAAAGTTGTCTTGAAAGCTGAGAATATTTCGAAAGCATATGGTGACAATCAAGTTCTTTCAAATATATCAATCCAAATTGACCAAGGAGAGAAAGTGGCCTTTGTGGGGCAGAATGGACAGGGTAAAACAACACTTGTAAAGATTCTCACTAATCTAATATCCGCGGATTCAGGAGTTGTAAGTCTGGGACACAATGTCACGCCAAATTACTACGCGCAAAATCAAGCCGATAATCTTGATAACTCAAAAACACTTATACAAACACTTGAAGATGTTTCACCTCCTGAAATGAGAACCAAGTTAAGATCTGTTCTAGGTTCATTTCTTTTCTCCGGGGAAGACGCTGAGAAAAAAGTATCTGTTTTGTCTGGTGGTGAGCGAGCGAGGCTTGCTATGGCAATTATGGTTCTAAGACCGAGTAATCTGCTCATCATGGATGAGCCTACGAATCACCTTGATATGATTTCGAAGGAAGTTCTGAAGCAAGCAATAAAGCTTTTCGAGGGAACGGTAGTTATCGTTTCACACGATAGAGACTTCTTAGCGGACCTCTGTCAGGTTGTATATGAATTCAGAGATCAAGAGATCAAACAGTATTTAGGTGATATCAACTATTTCTTAGAAAAACGGCAAACTGATTCTATGCGAGAAATAGAAAAGGTTAGTCAGAGTGAATCTTCTGCTCCAAAGCAAAAAAAGAAAATACATGCGAGTCGTGATGAAGTTAAGAAGAAACGAAGATCATTACAGTATGTAGAGCGAGATATGGAAAAGTTGGAGAATCAAGCTAGAGAAATAGAATTGAAGATGGCGGATCCAGCGTTCTACTCTGAACCTTCTCACGAGGAAGTTATCAAAAAGTACCAAGGACTAAAGGACAAGATTCAACTAAAGATGACGGAATGGGAAGAAGTTGCAATGTGGATCGAAGAGCACGATGAAGGATAGTAGATTCTACATATCCCATTTTTCTATTTGATTCCAGCACGCTCTTATATCTTTGGGTAGGTCAGCAGTGAACTTCAGCTTTTCTTCTGTTCTAGGATGTACGATTTCTAGAGAGTATGCATGCAACGCTGCTCTCTTCATGAGTGACTCTTCTTGGCTTGAGTGCTTACTTGAAGTATACTTTTTTTTGAAACTGCTCAAATAAACTTCCGGGTTCTTATTGTACAAAATGTCACCAAGGATGGGATGTCCTACAGAAGCCATATGCACACGAATCTGGTGCATTCGACCAGTTTCAATCCGCACCAAATTTTTGCAGTATCGCTTTGAATTTGCTAAGCTTTTGTAATGAGATATTGCTTTTTTGCCTTCGTGGTTAATTCGTACTGTTTTTGACCTTGAATCTTGTAGAATCGGTTTATCGATTTCTTCCCAATTTTCCCCGGTATTTCCTTTAGATAGACATATATACTCCTTGGTCACTATACGCTTTAGAAACTGATGATTGAGAGCCTTATGAGACGCTTCATTTTTGGCAAGGATAACGATGCCGCTAGTCTCTCTATCTATTCTATGTACTATAAAAATTTCACTCTCAAGCTGAGTCTCCAACATTTGCTTTAGACTCAAAGGTCTTCCACTTCTTGTAGGAATGACGGTTATGCCACTGGACTTATTTACAACAATAATATCCTCATCTTGAAAGATGATTTGGAATTTAGACTTTGCCATTAAAATTTAGATTTTGAAATGTCTTCTTTCCGAAAATAAAAAACGACGCGACGATACTTTTGGGATAAATCCCACTCATATTACTGGTACCAATTCGGATCTTGTCGATATGTATTTTTAGCTTTTTTCGTTGTTTAAGTATTCTGAAGAAACGAGGAAAAATATACCAATGCGCTCTAGCAACACTAATCGCGTTTTTCAATTTACCACTAACTAACATCTGGGCGGCAGCCAAGCCATCTAAGAAGAGACGAATAATGAATTTTAGAAACCAAAATCTCGATTCATCATTTTTTATCAAAGTTGTTAGGTTATTTCTGAAGTTGAGATAAGTTTTGTTGGGTGACTCGTATGCCAAAGTACCTCCACCTAGATGAAATACATGTGTTCCTGGAGCTACCATTACTTTGTATCCCGCTCGTTTCATTCGCCAGCATAAATCGATTTCTTCTTGGTGAGCAAAAAAATCACTGTCAAAACCATTTAGACTGTCATAAACTGATTTGCGAACTACCATAGTGGCACCACTAGCCCAGAATACTTCGGCAGGTCTATCGTATTGACCTTCGTCCACCTCTAGGTGATCAAAGATTCTACCACGACAGAAAGGATATCCCAAAACATCCATTAAACCTCCCGCCGCACCAGCGTATTCAAACTTTTCTGGATCTTCGATAGATCTGATTTTTGGAGAAACAGCAGCGATTGTCTCATCTGCCTCCATTAAATCAAGTATCGGATCAAGCCAATTAATAGTACATCGAATATCAGAATTCATCAAAACGATGTATTTGTAGTCTAACTGCCTAAGTGCTTGGTTGTAGCCACCTGCAAAACCATAGTTTTCTGTAAATTCTATTATCTTATACTCCGGTTGCCACTCCTTTACATAATCAACTGATTCGTCTATTGATGCATTGTCAATGAAAATATAGTCAATAGGTCGATCCGTGGAATGCAATGTTGATGGAAGATACTTCTCTAGAATTTCTTCGCCATTGTAGTTTAGTATTGCAATTGCGGTGTCTGGATAAGAACGTTTGTATGAATTTTGATTAAGTATTTTTCGCGAGTTGATTTCATCTTTTGAAAGCTGTGACTTCAATTCTTCAATACTGTTAAATTTAACATCATCTCGAATGTAATCTACAAGCTCAACCCTTATGTCACTGCCATAAATGTCTTGATCGAAGTCAAAAATATGCACCTCGATGGTTTGACGAAATTTATTATGCATCGTTGGTTTGTTACCGATGTATAACATTCCACCAAATTCTCCTTGTTCAAGAAATACCTTTGTTGCGTATATTCCAGCTATAGGTAGCAGTTTGAATTCATTATCAACATCGATATTAGCAGTTTTATATCCGATCTTTTGACCAACCTGCTCACCGTATACAACCTTACCGGATATCATGTAATGATAGTTCAAATAGTCGTTTGCAAGCGTAATTTCATTGTTCAAGATCGCTTTCCTCACCTTGGTGCTACTTACCGTAATATCTTCAAGATCTTGTTTTTCTATTTCAATCGTTTTGAAGTTGAATTTCTCTTCGTAGGATTTCAAGAAGTTTAA
The DNA here is from genome assembly GCA_965658745.1 of Saprospiraceae bacterium. Classification (GTDB taxonomy): domain Bacteria; phylum Bacteroidota; class Bacteroidia; order Chitinophagales; family Saprospiraceae; genus JAHDFB01. Next base: position 139,984 of record CBFHTK010000004.1, read on the forward strand.
ATCACCTTGTCGGTTGAGCCCGAAACGATGATCGTAGCCAATGACAATGTACGAGGGCTTAAATTTTCCGTAAAGAAATTTTTCAATGTATTCTTCTGGATGCTGCTGAGAAAACTCAATCGAGAACGGAACAACAACTACATGATCGACACCGAATTTTTCAAAGAGCGCAAGTTTCTCGTCCAAGGAAGTTAGCAATTGAAGGGAATTATCATCAGGGTAAATTACCTGACGTGGATGCGGGTGGAATGTAATTATGACACTCTCGCCTTGGATTTCACTTGCAAGTGCCTTAATCCTTTTTATGATCTTTTGATGTCCAATATGGACACCATCGAATGAACCTATAGTCAGAACGGACTTGGTAAACGCTGGTAGGTTATTTAGATCTTGGTGGACGTGCATGTTTTTCACAGAATTATATCTCAAAAGTACGAAAACTAATCAATCATGAAGCGAGTCGCTAGTTGTCATATTTTTGGTGGAGTTTCAATTGAGAATTGAAAATCTTGTGCTCAGGAATTCAATTTGTACATGGAGAAATCACAGTTTCCAAAAGCTCTAGTGATTAATATTGTCGATGGTTTTATAGCTTGAAAGTAATTGGCTGAAAACCTTGCGATTAATTAAGTTCAGCGACGGAGATTATTCACTTTCTCGATTTGATTCCTCAAAAGAGAATGCTGGCGTACAAATCGAAACATATTCACATTCTTCATCAAAGGGATTTGAATACCGCACTCGATTATTTGCAAGGATTTTAATCGATTCGCCTGCTTTGAGAATTATAGTTTCATCAGCGATTTCAATTTGCTTTCTGCCTCTGACAAGCATTGTATATTCATCGAATGTTGGACTTTGGAAAGGCTCTTTCCACCCTGGAGGAGCAACCATGTGAGCAATACTCAAATTCTGATTTTTATCTGTTGCATTTCCAACATGTTCAGCAATGTATTTACCGTCATTGGTAGGTACAATAAACGGTGCATTCTGAAGAACATAGCTAAGTTTTTTCATAGTATTTTATTCTACAAATTTGTATCCAACACCTCTGACAGAGATGAAATGAGTAGGTGCTGATGGGTTCTTTTCAAAGTTTTTGCGGAGCATCAAGATAAAATTATCGATGGTGCGAGTTGATGGAATTACGTCGTAACCCCAAACCGCTTGAAGAATATCTTTTCTGCTTACAACCTGATTCTTGCGCTCGAGAAATAGTCTGATGAGCATGACTTCCTTTTTGGTCAACTTAAACTTTCCTTTTGGTCCAGTAGCTTCGTAGGTTGTAAAATTGATATGATTGCCGTCAAAACTATACTCTTCCATATCGGATTTTAGTTCTTCAATAGACCTTTGAAGTAGCTTTTGTATCCTTAATAGTAATTCTTCAAGAACGAAGGGCTTAGTAAGATAATCGTCTGCTCCCTTTTTTAAGCCGTTAATTCGATCATCTGCTTCAGATCTCGCCGATAGAATGAGAATAGGAATTGTATGGTTTGTCAATCTAATTTGCTCACAAACTTCAATACCATTCATAGAAGGAAGCATAACATCCAAAATTACAAGATCAAAACGTTCTGCTTTGAAGGTCTCCGATGCTTTTTTACCGTCGGCAACTGCCACCACTTCATAACCTTCTATTTCTAGATTGATTTTAATCAAATCAGAAATACTCTTTTCGTCCTCTACTAGTAATATTCTTATCATGATATATTCAGTTCTACTTGAAACACTGAACCGCTAGGTGTGTTGTCTTGAATTGTAACTTTTCCTTGATTTTTGTCTACTATTTGTTTGACGATGAACAGACCTAAACCTGTCCCCGTTGATTTCCTGGTTTCTTCGCTTCCAACTCGGTAAAAACGCTTAAAAATTGCTTGCTTTTCGTTTGGCGCAATCCCAGGTCCTTCATCACTTACCGTCAGTCTAAATGTCCTGTCTACAAGCGAGAGCTTGACTTCGACGTGTGATTCACTGTATTTTAAGGCATTTTCAATCAGGTTCTTAGCAATCTTCAAAACACCATTAATGTCTATATCTATTGATCTGCCTTGAGTATCTTCAGTAGTGACTCTATAGGTAACTCGTCCTTCATCTAGTGTAGAAGATCGTTGATGCTTAATGTAGTTTAGTAATTCGACTAGAGTAGTCGTGTGTTTTTCAACAGTGTATTTGTGATCAATTGACGTTGCATCAAGGATATTATCTAATTGTTTGTGTAAACGATCAACTTCAGTTATTCCGTTATCCGAAATTATCAGGTTTTGATTTCTTGAAAGATCGCGTTTTTTGATTGTTTCTAATGCTAGTTTGATGGATGCCAAAGGAGATTTAAGTTCATGTGTTACAGCTAAAAGGAAGTTATTCTGTCTTTCCGTGTTTTTAAGGTCTCTTTTATAAATTATCCACATCAGTGTGATGCCTACGATCAATGCAAGACCAAAGACAAAACCTTCAGCTATAATCATATTCCTTTGGCGATAATGTTCCTCTTCTAAATCAGTTAGAGCCTCACTTTCTTCAATCCCAGTAATAATATAGATGCTTTGCTGCTGATTGTAAATGATTTCATTTTTACTGTACAATAGGTAAGTCCACCAGCAGAGGGCAGCTAACATATACAGCACAATTACAAAAGGGGCAAACTTCATTGAAATTAATATTTACTACAAAAGTCAGCAATAATCAAGGCATTATACGAACACTTGTGATTTGTTTACCAAAACTTTACATATTACTCCTTTGATTATGTGGTTAGGATAGCACGCTGACAACTCATTTTCAGTGAGAAAAAGCTTAATATTGTTGTAACAAACAGGTTCTTGTGAATTACTACGATCAATTAATAGACTTTCTTAATGCCCACAGATTTTTAGTGCTGCCTGGCGTGGGTACTATTGTTGTCACAAGAACGAATTCAAGATTTTCAAAGAATAGAACTATACTAAGAGCTCCCAAGTTTCATCTTGAACTTTTGGAAGTAGATACCAGCAGATTTCAACAGCAGATTTCCATACTAGCGAAGTCTTGGGATATAGAAGAGCAGAAAGTAGGAGAAGTTTTGGAAGAGTTTGTTCCCAGCTTAGCCTCTGAATCAGGGTCTAGAGATAGAATAAATATACCTGGAATTGGCAACCTTTTTAGGATAGGAGGAGATTTTAAGCTGCAGAGCTCTGGAGATTTAGAGAAGAAGCTACATTACATGAACGCTGATGTACCCCTGCATAAGCCGTTCAAATTGAGAAAAAGTAATGTTAGTGAGAAACCCGCGATAAAGGAAAGCAAGTTTTTAGTTATGACTAGAACAATGCGATATGCAGCAGCGAGTTTGTTGATCTTTTCTATTGTTTTGATAGGAGTAGGGGTAGCCCCAAAAGCGAAGTCGCTCCTTCAGCCTGTAAAATATACCTTGGAAGGAACTGACTACAATGCCCAAGATTTCAATCGAGCTCCAGAGACTGACGGTAGCGAAAGAAATACAGATTTAATCTTGGATAGCAGTGCCTTTGAGTCAATTGAATCTTCGGAAGAAAACAAAACTCTTGATAGTCAATCGGAAGTACAAAACCCCGTAATAAAGAGAATATTGACTTTTTCCGCTGAAGACTATCCCTTGCCAAAGTCGGGAAAGAATTGCACCTATATCGCTGGCTCATTTACTTCGGCAAAACTTGCTTCTAGAATGAAGAGTCGATTAGAAGCTGAAGGATTTGAAATCTATGAATCTCCGTACAAAGTTTACACTAGGATAGGGGTTGTTCTTCCGTGCGAAGCTGATTCTCAACTGCATGAATTAGCAAAAATTGAATCGAAGTACTGGCTATTGAAGGAGAATTAATTTCTTGTTTTCTCCTTCTAAATACTAAGAATCTTGATCTCAACTCGCTGATTAAGTTTTCTACCTGCAAGTGTCTCATTGGTTGCAATGGGTTTGTCTTTACCATATCCTTTGTAAGTAATCCTAGTTGCGTCAAGACCCTTTTTGTAAAGATATTCTGCAATATTTCTAGCTCTACTAGTGGATAGTTTGTAGCAAATATCAGCCGGGGGAATATTATTTGTGTGACCTCCAATCTCAATGACTACGTCTGAATTTTGAGACAAAAACGCATAGATTTCTTCAAGGACGGGTATGAATTTTTCTTCAATATTACTTGAGTCAGCTGAGAAGTATAATTGATCGACTTTCAGGGTCTGACCTATCTCAATTGATGCAAGATCAAGTTGAGGAATAAATTTCTCTGCTGGAATTTCAACTTCTGCTTCAACTTTGCAATCATTATCATCCGTAACAGTTAGTCCGTACAAACCTGCAGCGAAGTCAGTTCTGTCTATTGTCGTTCCCTTATCAGTCCATGCGAAAGTATAGGGCTCAATTCCGCCAGAAACACTAGCTTTTACACTGCCATCTTGTAGCCCAGCTTTCGAAATACCATTGATTTCATCGAATTCGACAGTTAAGGGGTATGGATTTTTAAGAGTTATTTCAGTAGCAAAACTATTATTGTTTCTGTCAGTAACAGTGACCTTGTAGCTTCCTTCTGTTAGATTAGATACGCGTTTCCCATTTAGGGATCTATCCGACCACTTGTACTTGTATGGAGGGTTTCCCCCAAATGCTTTTACTTCTAGAGCACCTGTGTCATTTCCAAGGCACGTGATCTTTTGAGATACAGTTAGTAACGCAGTTAAATCGAGCGTTTTTGTATCACCGAAGCTAAGAAGGTAGAGTCCATCTGATTGTGTTCCAATCCAAATGTCTTGATTGGCGTCTCCTGCAATTGCATTGGTTTGTTTTGCAATAAATCCAAGGTCATCTGTGTAAGAATGAATTTCATCTATGTATGGGTTGTATCTGACTAGTGAATTACTTGCGAGTATTAATCTGCCGTCTTTGTCGGTAGTAATGTCTCTTACTTTTCCCTCTTTAAGTCCTTTGTCTAAGGCAGCATCATACCACCTTCCAAACTGGTCAATTACCCACATAGCTTTGTCACTTACTAACCACAGACCTTCTTGATTATAGGTCATTGACTCCATAGAGTGTCCTTTTTCATAGACTTTCCATTTACCTCTTTTGTTTATCAAAACAATCCCGTTGTCCGTGCCTATCCAAATTTGATCTTGCTGGTCAACAAAAACGAAATATACAATATCAGATGTCAGCTTTGAATTGCTAGTTGTGTAAAGGGCTGTTCTTCGTTTGGTCTTAACATTAACCTTGTACAGACCTTGATCTGTTGCTATCCATAAACTCCCTTTATGGTAAATCATATTATTTGTCGTAATATCATTATTCAGATCAATCAATTTTTCAGTAAGACTGTAAATAGAATTACCGCTAGCAGCCCAAACGTCTTCTTGTCGATTAGTTGCCAGTGTTTGAAAAGAACCCTCTAGAAGTATTTTAGGAGTGGAAGTCTTGTTCACAATTTTGTATAATCCTGCACTGGTTGCAAGGTATTTTGCATTGGACTTTGTAACAACTATATCGTTTATTGATGCTCCATTTTCTATACCTGGATATAACTTGATGCTTATCAGCGAATCGGGTAGTTGAGCAAAAATACTGCTTGAGATTAAGCAAAAAAGAACAATGTACTTCATGAATCAATTATTTATTGAGGCTTGATAGTTGCAAAGATAATTCAATTATATCGAAGCCTTTCTCAAGCCGTTTGTTCAGAGAATAAGAGTTTGATGCAATGGAGATAAATGGATCGGTGACTGAAGCTAAATTCTAGTATCAAAGACACTTGCAGAATGACTTCTAAGTACGTTCTACTGTATTTATTAATTTATTGTAGTCTTAGCCAGCCGAGGATATTGAAATCAGCAATGGTGTATATTCCTTCAAATTCAACTAGCTTCAGTTTTACTCTAGATTTACTTCCAACATTTTGTTGAACAAGAATTATATGATCTGCTCCCACTTCGGCAATTATTCCTATGTGACCATACGGATTATGTTGATATCCATCGTAAACTAATATGTCGTCGACTTCCGGTTTAGAATATCTGACATTACGATACTGTATTAGATCACGATCTTTATTATATTCTATATCAGATAATTTCTTATTGAACAAGTCTTTAGCATGCCCATATGAATTCGGCATTTTATGTCCAAAACGTTCGTAATAATAACGTTTTACAAATTCAACACATTGCCATTTAAGACCGAGATTATAGCCATCAGGTGCAAGGTTTCGACCTGCTACATGATGCATTGTTCCATTATATCGGATAGAAACTCCATTCAAACTGTCTATTACTTGACCGACTTTCGGGTTGTCTATCGTCATTGAACTAAAGCCTAAAAAGGAAAGTAAAAGGCAGATAATCAGATTTTTATATATGGTGTTATTATTTAACATGTTGTAAACATAGTGTTTTTCGAAAGGATAATTCGAGGACTGAGATTATTTTCTTGCTCGAGTCATTTCTCGTTTGCCTGGTGGTCCGGGTAGAGGTTCGATCGAAAAGCCAACTTCCTTTAGATTCCTTTTGACTTGACCTTTTGCGCAGTAGGTTACAAGTATTCCATCTTCTTTTAGAGCGCTATGCATTTTTTGAAAAAGATCAACAGTCCAAAGCTCCTCCTGTGCTGCAGGAGCAAAAGCATCAAAGTATATGACATCAAACCGATCTCTTTCCGCAATCATATTGATATCTTCTCGTCGTTTTTCAAATGTAAAGAGTGCAGTAAGTTGATGCTGTTCATCCCAAGGTAGTTCGTGCAAATCTTGAAATGAGTCGGCGAGATCAAGGTCATTTCCGTATCGAAAATGTTTAACTTGCTTTAATTCTACAGGAAATTTTTCATAGCCGACATAGGCAATAGACTGGTTGGTGTTAATTGATTCTTTCAAAGTGAGTAAGGCATTCAAGCCTGTTCCGAAACCCATTTCCAGCACATGGATGGTGGAATCACTATCCAGCTTTTCTAGTAATCCAGCGTTGATAAATACGACTTCGGATTCTGTTTTTGCCCCATGTATTGAATGGTAACGTTCATTGAATTCAGAGGAAATCAAAGTTTGAGATCCGTCCTCTGTTTCAATTATCGATGATGCCTCTTTCGACATGTAATGGTACTATTTCTGTATGAATTGCTGGTGTTCAATGAGATCTTGAACCTGAATGTCTAGATGACTTTCGTCATATGTTGTTTCTCCTCCATTGACCACAATGACTTGTGGGGATTCATGATGAACGCCCAATTCTTCAGCGATATAATTGGAAAGTGATCGATTAGCAAGTATATCAAAGTAATAGACGTCAGCGTATTCTAAATTTTCCATTCCCGCATCCAAGCGCCTCTTTGCCATAGATGACAAAGGGCAAGTAGTACTATGTTTGAAAATGATCTGTGGTTTTGCAAATGAAGCCTGTTTGATGTATTCAACTTGTGCTTCTTTATTCAGAATATTCCAGTTCAAGGTGATCTATTTAGTTAAAACAATTGAACAATAGGAGACACACTAAGTTCACCAGGGCATCCGTAACCCTTATTGCACGAAGACATAACAGAAACGAATAATAAGAATGCAAAGACTGCAGCTAAAGAACTTGAAATAGATTTTTTCATAGTAAATTTTTATAATAATTTTTATCGTTTGGAAGCCATTGGTCTAAATGTAAGTTGCGACTAACATTTCTCTTTAACTTAAACGATATGAACCAGCTAAATCATATACGAGCCGCAAAAATAACTGATTTTTCTAGGAAATTTATGTCATCCTACGACTTTAATCAATCTTTCAACCATTTAGTTAGGAAGTTGTTTATCGCTTTGTCATTTTATCACAATTAGATCAAGTGATATTCTCTTGTTTTTCGAAATTTGAGGAAGAGTCTGAATCTAGCAAAATTAATTGAAGACTACTCAATTTTGGATTTGATAAAAAATGATACATTTGCGTTTGATAAAAAAATAGAAAATGAGCAGAATTCTTACTTTACGAGACGCCCTAAATGAGGCCATGATAGAAGAAATGAGAAGAGATGAAAATGTCTTTTTGATGGGAGAAGAAGTAGCCGAATATAACGGGGCATACAAAGTGAGTAAAGGTATGCTCGATGAGTTTGGACCAAAAAGAGTGGTTGATACTCCTATTGCTGAGCTTGGTTTTGCAGGAATCGGTGTAGGTGCGGCCATGAATGGACTGAGACCAATAGTTGAATTTATGACTTGGAATTTTGCTGTTCTAGCATTTGACCAAATCGTCAACAATGCTGCTAAGACAGTATCTCAATCTGCTGGTGAATTTCATTGTCCAATTGTCTTTAGAGGTCCATCTGGGGCAGCAGGTCAATTGGCTCAACAGCATTCTCAAACATTTGAGGCATGGTTAGCTAACACGCCAGGAATTAAAGTGATCTCTTGTATTGACCCACATGATTCAAAGGGCTTGTTGAAGGCTGCAATCCGAGACGAAGATCCCATTTGTATCATGGAATCTGAGATCATGTATGGTCATAAAGGTGAAGTTCCTGAAGGTGAAATTCTAGTAGAGATCGGCAAAGCCGCCGTTCGAAGAGAAGGAACTGACGTTACTTTGGTGTCATTCAATAAAATGGTTGAGGTTTGTAAGTCTGCGGCCGATGAATTAGCTAAAGATGGTATTTCGGCAGAAATTATAGATTTAAGAACGATACGACCATTAGATATCGACACGATTATTAAATCCGTTAAGAAAACAAACAGAATAGTAGTAGTTGACGAGAGCTGGCCATTTGCTGGAGTTTCTTCTGAGGTTACCTATAATGTTCAGAAGTTTGCTTTTGACTACTTGGATGCACCAGTAATTAGAGTTAATTCTGCTGATACCTCGTTACCATACGCGCCGACATTCGTTGAGGAGTTCTTACCAAGTCCTGCCAAGATAATTACTGCCGTAAAACAGGTAATGTACAGATAAGGTAGATCATTCAATCTAGTGAAATAGATTATTTACCCAAAAGTTTCTTAAGACTTTCAGAAGGATCAATAATTGACTTGACTGTACTTGCATGGTCGGAAGTCGTTTGCATTCCTGTAGATTCCAGTATTTCAAAAGCTTGAGCAGTACCTAGTTCAGGATTGTAAGATTTCATCAGTGTGACTAAACCTGCAACAAATGGCGTTGCCATTGATGTGCCGCTAAACTTCTGATATTTATTTCCCGGAAAAGTACTTAATATATTGACGCCCGGAGCTGAAACACCCATTTCGATGTCTTGCAAAGTATTTGTAAAACTTGCAGGCTGCAAATTTTCATCCACTGCTGCTACTGTGATAACACCTTTTGAATTAGCAGGGGCGTAGAATTTGGCATTTGCTGATGAATTGCCAGCTGCAACTACGATAATCACATTGTTTTTGTCTGCGTAAGAAACAACTTGATTGTAAGCTCGCTGTCTGCTATCAGTTGATCGACCTCCTAAGGACATGCTAATGACATCAGCACCACTATCAATAGCTTCAATCATACCTTTAATAATTCCTTGTTGAGTTCCACCACCAAAATCTGCTAGTACCTTTATTGAGCTCACTGTATAAGTACCGTTCGCATTAAAAGACCCAATACCTACTTTGTTTCCAGTCATCGCAGCTGCAATGCCCGCACAATGTGTACCATGTCCCTTAGCATCTTTATCATATTTTGTTTTGATGGATTGATATACATCGACAAGATCTTCATGGTAACCATCGACTCCGGTATCTAAAATAAACAATGATGCTCGATGCTGAGGTTTCTCCGATTGCAACATTTTATACAACTCATTCATATTACTTTTAGCTAGCGCCCATTGGTCATTGTTCAAAGGATCGTCGTACAAATATTCATTGTTCGTGAGCTTGAGTGGTTGATCTTTGAGTAGGGTAGGAATACTGATTGTTTCGTTTTTTTCCAGATAAAGGACTTCTTCTCTTTTGGATAATTCAGCAATAGTTGATTGAAGTTTTTTTGGACTTTCGTCCAAAATGTTTACCGTATACCAATCGTCAAGCTGAGTGCTTTCTTCTTTGAGTGGATTAAAAGCTCTGCTTACTTCAATATTCTGATTCTTTTGGGCGTAAGCCTCGAAACTTGATAGTTTATTTTCACGTACTTGTACCAGTAATTCCGCTTGAAGATCAACACCCGAAAGTGATACTTTGGGATTCTGGAATGTTTTACCACTCAGAACAAACATCACGTAGATACTTCCAACAAGAAATGGTAGACGAGCAATAGGGTAATTTCGAATTTTACTAGCAATCACAGAGAGAATCGAAAGGATTAGTAAATTCACTGAAAGACCAGCGAGAGATCTCATATCAAATAGACCACCTGTGATTATACTCCATGCCAATGCTGCAATTAAGGCAATACTCAGTAGTCCTAGATAAAAGGATTTTTTGGACTCACTCCAAAGCTGCCATGCGATCAGACTTCCTGTTAATGCTAGAATTGTGGCACTTATAAACATAATATTGTTTTATTTGATAACGGAAATATCATCTAAAAGATTCAATTAGGATATGTTTATAAGACTAGTTCACTGTTTTAGCAGACATAAGAATACCTAGCTAAACGATACTGAAACCGGCAGTTAAAGCCTAAAGAACTAAAATTGTAGCCGCCAACGGACATTAATAGTTTATTATGCTTTAGACTACATCTAATTAGCAAAGAGATGTGTTAGTCGGAGTAATAAAGGTTTAATATGAGGTTTTAGAAAACTAGAATTTCATACATTTGTCGAAATTAAAAAAGTAAAACATTGGAACACGTACATAATCTAATTATTGGTTCAGGACCAGCTGGATATACAGCAGCAATTTATGCAGCAAGAGCAGGGATGAAACCACTTATGATTACAGGTCAAGAACCTGGAGGACAATTAATGATCACCACGGACGTAGAAAATTATCCTGGCTATCCTACGGGTGTAGGTGGTCCTAAAATGATGGATGACTTCAGAGAACAAGCTGAAAGATTTGGAACGGAAATACGCTATGATATTGTAACTGAGGTGAACTTTGACGGAGACAAGAAGTATATTAAGACTGAAAATGGTCTTGAAATGACAGCTGATTCTATAGTAATTGCCACTGGTGCAAGTGCGAAGTGGCTTGGTCTCGAATCAGAAAAGCGCTTGATGAACTTGGGTGTTTCAGCTTGTGCAGTCTGTGACGGTTTTTTCTTTAAAGGGAAGGATGTTATTGTTGTAGGAGGAGGAGATACAGCAGCAGAAGAAGCTTCTTACCTAGCAAAGTTGTGTCCAAAGGTTCATCTTCTAGTAAGGAGAGATGAAATGCGAGCCTCCAAAATAATGCAAGAGCGTGTTATGAAAATGGACAATATACAGATCCATTGGAATACTTCAACAGTGGAAGTGCTTGGAGAACAAGAAGTAGTAGGGGCAAGGGTGAAGGATACTCAAACTGGAGAAGAAAGAGTAATCAATGGATCTGCGTTTTTTGTGGCAATCGGTCACAAACCAAACACTGGAATTTTTGAAGGAATTCTCGACATGGACGATGCAGGTTACCTGAAAACCGTACCTGGAACCACCTTAACCAATGTTGCAGGAGTTTTTGCCTCTGGCGACGCACAGGATAACGTTTATCGACAGGCGGTAACAGCGGCAGGTACAGGTTGTATGGCAGCTCTTGATTCAGAGCGTTATCTGGTAGAGAAAGGAATAATTTAAAATAAATAATGTCAGGCTAGTTATGATTCATGACTAGCCTGTTTACTTTTAGACACAAATCAACTTTATAATATGTCAACAAAATTCAGAAAAGGAGTCTTAGCTGGAGAAGAAGTAACAGAACTTCTCGACTACGCGAATGCAAATGATTTCGCATTGCCAGCTGCAAATATTGTAGGAACAAATTCACTAAATGCTGTTCTTGAAACCGCTAAAAAGGTGAATTCCCCTGTGATTGTTCAGCTATCAAATGGTGGTGGAGTGTTTTATGCGGGTAAGTCGATCAGTAACGATAACCAACAAGCAGCTGTTGCTGGTTGCGTTAGTGCAGCTCTTCATGTTCATCAAATGGCTGAATTGTATGGGGTTAGCGTAATTTTACATACGGATCACTGTGCCAAGAAATTATTGCCTTGGATGGATGGACTGATTGGTGCAAGTGAAGATTACTATAAAAAGCATGGAAGATCGCTTTATAGCTCTCATATGATTGACTTATCAGAAGAGCCACTTGAAGAGAATGTTGAAATCTGTGGGAATTATCTTGAGCGAATGGCTAAAATGGACATGACGCTTGAAATAGAACTAGGTGTTACTGGAGGAGAAGAAGATGGTGTCGATAATACAGATGTTGATAGTTCGAGATTGTACACACAACCAGAAGAAGTTGCATATGCATATGAGAAATTGAAGGCAATCAGTCATCGCTTTACTATTGCCGCAGCTTTTGGGAATGTACACGGTGTATACAAACCAGGAAATGTAGAACTAAGACCTGTTATCTTGAAAAACTCTCAGGACTTTGTTCAAAAGAAATATGACACAGCTGATAATCCGATAAACTTTGTTTTTCATGGTGGTTCTGGTTCATCACCAAGTGAAATCAGTGAGGCAATTAAATACGGAGCTGTAAAGATGAATATTGATACTGATTTGCAGTGGGCGTTTTGGGATGGAATCAGAGGGTATGAGGAAAAGAACCATGATTTCTTACAGGGTCAAATTGGTAGTCCATCAGACCCTGATGCCCCAAACAAGAAGTACTATGATCCCAGAAAATGGCTTCGAGTTGCAGAGCAGTCTTTTGTAACTAGAATGGAACGTGCCTTCAAAGAACTTAACTGTATTGGAAGGAATGCATAGTTGAGAGATGATCTCAATGCTAGAAAATAGTTAGAAGCCTGAGTTGCAAAGCAGCTTGGGCTTTTTTTTACTCCTAACAAAGTTTATGTGAAATTTAATCCTTATTTAATTTCTCGAATATAGTTCTTGTCTAAAGCAAAACCATTACCTTCATAGTATTCTCTTTCTACAATTTCCCATTTTCTGTTTCTATTTGTAACAAGATATCGCAGAGTATTTTGCTCTCGATAGGTATAAGATTACACCCATATTTCGTGCCGTTCGTTGGATTTCGTTAGCAATGGGCTTATACTGGAATAAATACTACTTCTTGACCACTTTTTGAGATTGATCAAACTACTTAATGAGGAGGCGAATTTTACCTTATGGGGGAGATTAATCAATGTATCATGTAAAATTGTAAAGTTTAGATTATCAGACAGAGCATAAAACAAGCTCAAGCATTCTGGATCTTTACATGAAATAGAGGAATCTGGATTAATAAACGTAGAATAGTATTGTGTATTAAGAACGGCATACAGCGTAGATTGTGTATCTATTTTCGATTGTGAGGCAATAAATATAGTATCATATGAGCTATAAAATTTAGAGAAACCTTCTATTACAATATCAAGTAAGCTAGAATAGCTTTGAGAAATACAATGAGTGGTATTGAATGTTAAAAAAAATAAAAATGCGATCACTGCTTTCATTCTAATTACAATTGCTTATTGAGAAATCTATGGTCTCTTTCTTAATTAAAAGATTAGGTAGTATTTCAGTCTCGTAATTCTGTAACCCTAATAGTACTGACCAGTCCGAAGTAGAAAGATCTTTAGAGTTAATCATCACATCGGCATAGTATTCATAATCTGAAGGATTCCCAAAGTGCAAGTTCATTTCCCAAAGTGCAAGTTCATTTCCCAAAGTGAAGTCATAATAAAGGATTTGTAGGCTTGGAAAAAGATAACATGATCATTATCACTAACAGGATCTATATCCCAATATGACTTAATAATAAACTCCCAATACTGAGAATTCAAAACAAGTTGACCTTCTTCGTTTTCAATAATAAAATTAGAGGGTTCGTTTGGATAGTTAAAATTATTATCCAGAATCATTTGCCGGTAGTAACCATGCATCATTTCATGCATAAAGATCAGCATTGTTTCTTCATCAGAATAAATCGGATGTTCTCCAATACAACTGCTGTTAGGGATATACATAGTGCCTGTCCATTGCGATGAATTGTTGGTTTGTATGACATTGTAGAATTGTTGAGCTTGTTGCCCTAGAGGAGCAGTTGAACCATAATTGTCGTAAACTTTAAACTTTTGATTGTAATTTGGTGAATTATTAACAGACTCAAGTACCTGACATAAGAAGTTCTCTTCTTCTTGTTGAGCTATCTTCTTTGCAAATTCGAATATGCATGGACATTCATGCACAAGTGAATTATAAATAGTATGTGAAAAAGCCTCTAAGCTTCTTTCAAATTCTTCGAAAGTGACTTTTGCATAATCTTGACATAAAACAGCTATTAAGTTGTTAATTATTTCATTTTTGGATTCATTACTACAATGAAACTCAATAAATAACTCTTCATTTATGTACTCTCTTAAATGCGGTGATATTTGTTCACTACAAAGATCTTCAAGATTATTTAGTTCAATTTCATTATCCGTTAAGCCATTATTTTCAATTCCTGTATTTCCGGTTCCACCACTACCATTGAAACTCCAAATAGGCACTTCGAAAGTATCTACATTATCTGAACCATACCAACCGCAAGCTTTCCAAACATATTGCACTCACCTTTCGCAAAAATTCGACCGCTTCGCGGTATTAAATTGATAAATAGTTAAAAAGCCCTAACGGCACGAACACTATAAGTAACTGACTTATTGGAGTAGTTCGCGAAGCCAACGTCGAAACTGAAGTAGAACGCGGTTGAAGCATTGACCTCCGTACTACTCCAATAGTAGGCAGTGTTTGAGAGTAGTGTAAAACCTCCGGCATTTAAGGCATTATTAGCATGAAAGCGGTTGTGCCATAAAATACTTAACTCGTCAATTGAGGGTAAATACCAGTCTGTAAAACCACCATTTGTTAAGCCATTTACATACACTGCTGCAGGGCTATTAGTCATTAATCCTGTATTGTAAACGCCATCCCAACTGCGTGTGGCATTGGTTACTGAGGTGGGGAATTGCCATTGTGCAGTTGTTTCTGTTTTAGACACAATAAGTCCACGTTGGTCGCCATTCGCATCTAAATAGATATAAAAAACAATTCCACCTAATGTGTCTTGCCCTAAGTAGAAATCATTCGGTCCAGGTGTAGAATTACCAGCATTTTCAGCATATAAAGCATAAGGAACACTCAAAAGCTGACTTGTTCCCGTTATTGTATAATTTGTTCCACCTTTAGAATCAGTCTCGGTTTGGATAAAGTAAGGACCGTTTGCCCAGTCTATTGATGCAAAGTCTCCACTGACAACCGTTCCATCACCTATCTCTAAACTTACCAATCCATTGGCATTAGAAGTTGGTATTTGTGTTTCTACGTATACTGCAGTTCCACTTGCAGAGCCCTGCAAGATAGAAATTTGTATACCTACTGCGGTAGAACTTACTAAGTTATTACTTCCGTCTCTCACTACGGCTTGATAGCTCATTTTTTCGGGTGATTGAGCAAATACGCTTGCAGTCATTAGGAATGCTGCACAAATTGTAATTATTTTTTTCATGATTTCTTAATTCTTAACGATTTTAAATGATTGAACTTTTTTGTTTTCTTGGTTTACAAGGTTTATGAAGTAGGTAGCACTTGGTAATCTGTTCATCTTTATTTGTGTTTGCTGTGCTGTTACTTGTCCGCTGCTTAACTGTTTTCCTTGCATGTCAAATAATTGATAAGACAGCTTTTCATTGTTGTAATCGTTGATTTGCAAGGTTAAATTATCCATTGTTGGGTTGGGAAACGCAGTAAGTGAAATACTCAACTCCGTTTCCTTAATACCAACAGTGAAAATTTCGTAGGCGTGTTGCACGCCTTGGGCCACACTTCCTGTGCTTCCTGTATGGGTGGTGTAAACTACCTGTCCTACGCTGTAAGCAATTGTTCCACCGCTTCCTGTGGCGTCTCCACCAGAGGCGTTGACGGATTCTTGGGCGTGCAGTCCTCCTAATCCTAAGAGGAGAAATGCAACGCTTGTAATTGTTTTTTTATGTTTGATTTTTGCTTTGTTTTTATTTGTTAATAATCATTTTTATTTCTGTTTCACTGTGTTGTTCCGGTTTGTTCCAATGAACGCTAACAAGTAATTAAGAAAATGTTTTTTCTGATACTGCTTTTTATTGATGGCAATGGCATGACGGCTGTAAAAAGCTTCCCGTCTGTAAAGAAAACGGGTAGTCATTTCCACTACCTTCCAGCTCCCAGTAAAACTTGCTACGAGTAACCTCCCTTAATCCAACTTCATTCATAGTTTCGGTGTCAAACAATCTTCCGTTGGCAATTGTATAACTAACTGACTCGGTATTCTGAATATTATCGAGGGGATTCTTATCCAAAATGACAATATCTGCTAATTTACCTTCTTCTAAAGATCCAATTTCTGAATCCATTCCCAAATATTCTGCACCCGTCAAAGTAGCGGATCTTAAAGCTTGTAGATTACTAACTCCACCTTGCTTAATCATCCATAATTCCCAGTGTGCTCCTATACCCTGGATTTGGCCGTGAGAGCCTAGATTGATTCCTACACCTGCATCAGAGAGTTTCTTACAGGACTTTGATACGAGAATATGGCCATTATCGTACTCCTCTTGAGGTACCATCGTTCTGTGTCTGGACCTTGAGTCGATAATTCCGCGCGGAGTGAACTTCAGAAGTTTATCTTTTTCCCAAACGTTTGTGTTTTGGTACCAGTAGTATTCACCATTTAGACCACCGTAGTTTACGATGAGGGTAGGGGTATTGCCAGTTTTAGTCTTTGACCAGAATTGAATGACATCGTCATATAGTGGGGCAACAGGAATATTGTGTTCAACTCCCGTATGCCCGTCAGCAACCATCGACAGGTTGTGATAAAAGAAAGAACCACCTTCTGGATATACTTGGATGTTTAGCTGTCTAGCTGCTTCAATTATCTGCTGCCGTTGCTCTCGTCTTGGTTGATTGTACGATTTAATGGAGAAGGCACCGTAAGCTTTGGTTCTTCGGAGTGCTGACTTTGCATCTTCCAAGCTATTGATTTCTGCTTTGAAATCACCATCGGCTCCGTATAGAATTGTTCCTGTTGAGAATATTCGGGGTCCTGTCATAATTCCAGCTTTGACCATTTCGCTTTGCGAAAAAGTCATTTCTGAGTTACTAGAAGGATCGTGCGTTGTGGTTACACCGTATGCTAGATTGGTGTAGTATTGCCAATGTTTTTGAGGACTAAGTCCATATCTAAATGCCCCTAGATGAGCATGAACATCGACTATACCCGGCATAATGGTCTTTCCTTTTCCATCTATTCGATAAGCGTTCTTTGGTATCTTTTTGTCATCCTGTGGTCCTACATATTGAATTTTATTATCCTTGGTTACTAGAAGCCCGTTTTCGATGACTAAGTCTCCATTCATGGTGATTATTCGAGTATTTGAGATTGCAATTGAACCGGTAGGCTTATCGTGTTCAACTTCAAGCACGATCTCTACGCCTAAAGTGTCTATAGGTTGGATAGTATCTGGTGCTCCTTCAAGAAATAGAAACTGATCGGTCAATGACTCTGTATAATATCGATTCCCGAGTGTCCAATGCAATTTTTCACTATCGGAAGACCAATGCAGATTGATACCTGCGTCTTGTGACACTTTCGCTACAGGAAAAGCTTTTGTTTTGGACGTAAGTCCCATCGGTTTTCCAACTTCAATCATTGGCGCAATATAGACTTGATGTAACTCGATAAATGCTATCCATCGATTATCGGGACTCGGTACATATTGATTTGCGTATTTGGAAGTGTATAAGGTGGTCGTTTCATTTTTTTCTATGTCATATGCTTTGTAAGTCTTACTCAAGCTGCCAAATAGATATCCACCGGTTTGATAGAAAATACGTTTACCAGTTTTGTCAAAAGTTGGATATTCACCTTCCGCAGTAAGGAATTTTATTTTTCTACTTTCGATGTCAATTGTATAGATTCCTGGTTTCAATTCTCTTATGAACCCTTGGTGACCATTTCCATTTTCGATTCTAAAGCAAATCCGTTTGCCATCAGGAGAAAAAGATGGAGTCCGGTAGATTGCTTTTTTGTTGGAAAGAGCTTTTGAGTTGGCTCCATTTCTGTCCATGATCATAAGTTTACCTGATTTTTCATCATCCCAGTTGACATACACGATTTCCCTTCCGTCTGGAGAGTACGCTGGTTCGAAATCAAAAGAGTTGCCAGTACTTAATTGCTTTGCTTTCATATCGTCAGTTGAAGCTGTATACAATTTACCTAAAGCATTAAACAAGATTTCTTCTCCATCTGGAGATGTACTGGCATGTCTAATAACATTCACCTTGAATTTTTCAGGTGCGACTTCATTTTGAAAGTGTACAGTTTTCATGAGCTTGTGTTCAGCTTCAGCTACAAAAGGAATGACCTTGGACGTTTTAGACGCTAGGTTTACTTTATGAATTTTACCTTGGCCCCAGATCACAATATCTTTATCATTTGGTGTCCAATCGAAACCTGTGTATATTCCAAAAATTGTCCAGGCTTCCTGTTGATCTTTGCTAAGGCCTTCAAAAAGAGGAAATATCTGCAGCGTTTCTAAATCCATGACATAAAGAATTGATTTAGTTCGAACACGTTTGACAAAAGCCAGTTTTTTACCATCATTTGAAATCTGCGGTCTACATGCGCCACCTGGCCCTGACACAACGGTTCTTGTTTTTCCAGTATTGAAGTCGTATTCTTTTATTACAAAAATCTGATCATTAGGGTCTTTGTTGTATTGAAAGTAGCCTCCAGGATATACATCTTCACTGTAGTACATTTTGGTGCCATCGGAAGAAATTGACGGTTCGTTGACGTCTTGTTGATCGTTCTTTTTCTCTGTCAATTGTGTACCTGATCCCCCAGAAATATGGTATTGCCACATTTCACCAGCACCTAATGAGCGTGTCGAGGAAAAGTGTTTTCTTGCGATAATTGATTGACCATCAGCTGTCCATACTGCATTGTTAAGTAGACGGAAGCTCTCTTTGGTAATTTGTTTTGGTTCAGAGCCATCAGCCTTCATGTACCAGATGTTGTCTCCTCCTCCAACGTCTGAAGTAAATGAAATATAATGTCCATTGGGACTAAACCTTGGTTGTACCTCCCAAGCTAGACCCTCTCTAAGAACCGTTGCATTACCACCTTCGATTGGCATCGAATAGATATCTCCTAGAAGGTCAAAAATAATTGTTTTACCGTCTGGACTTACATCCAGATTCATCCAAGTACCCTCCTCGAAAGTGAACTTGTGTGTTTCGAAATCACCAGGAGGATTATTGACATCCCATTTGTCAGATTGTGCACTAAGTATTATGGTGAAAAATAGAGGTAGTAGTATAAATAATATTCTCATAAAGTTGATATTTAATTGTACTCATAAATCTAAGGAAAGAGCGCAACAGTTTTTGGCTTTAAGGTAGTTTTCTAGATTTTTATCGCAAGGCGTGTCAAAGAAACTTAAGGTATGTCAAATGTTCTTGAGTTTTGCAGATAAGATGTACCTTTATTGGGATTATATTTTTTGCTAAGTAAATAGTTGAGATGCTTGAAATTCGACCCAATTGTGAGCACTGTGGAAAGGTTCTGCAAGCTAATTCAGAATTAGCAATGATCTGTAGTTATGAATGTACCTTTTGTACAGACTGCGTAGAAAATGTGCTACATAATGTCTGTCCAAATTGCGGAGGTGGTTTTGAAAGAAGACCTGTTAGACCTCAGTCAGAGTTATTAATAAATCCAGCTTCAAATCGGATTGTTCAAAAGACTGTAGATTTTGAAAAATTCGCACTTACTAAAAAGAGGTACTTAAAAATTGATCCATCAGAGCGTTAGATTATGTCTGAAAAAACTAAGGCTATCAATACACTATATCGCTTGAATAATCAATTAAACGAATTATTCAATCGAATCTATCAAGTGGATGAAGGTCTGTTACATAAGAGAGTAAGTCCTAAGAGCTGGAATGTAGTTCAGGTCATGGAACATTTACATGAAACTGAATTGTTGACTCTGCAGTACATGAAGTATAAAGTAGATCAACAGACTGCTTTCAAGAGAGAAGGTTTTCAAGCTAAGTTGAAATACTTCATTATGCGAGTGCTCTATGCTTTACCACTGAAGTTTAAGGCTCCAAAAATCTTAAGTCAACCAAATGATGATTTTAGCTTTAGCGAGATGCAGAAGAAATACGCGGACCTTCGAAAGGATTATCAGCAGTTTATAGAAGCACAAGACGAATCTTTCTTTCAACTAGCAGTCTGCAAACATCCAGTCGTAGGACGCATAAAGCTCATCAAGATGTTGCGCTTTTATAAAGCTCATACTTCTCATCACGAAAAACAGATACTTAGGGTTCTAATGAAACTATAAGTATATTGACCTTTTACTTCTGAGTCATTTAGGGTATTTCATATATTCTTGGAATATTTTTGACTTTAAATTGCCTTATCTAGAAAGCTAATCGTAATATTGCGATATAACAATTAAATAAGCATATTATGAAATTATCAGAATTCAAATCAGCTTTACATGAGACTGATAAATTACAATTTCAATTAGAAAATGGAGAACGTGTCCCTGCGCATTTTCATGTAACCGAAATTGGAAGGATTGACAAGAAGTTTATGGATTGTGGCGGAGTGCTTCGCGAGGAAACAACAATTAGTCTTCAATTATGGACTTCAGTAGATTTGCATCACCGCCTTAAACCCTCGAAGCTAGTTAGGATCGTGGAAATGTCTGAAGAGAAACTTTCTTTGGAAGACAGTGAGATCGAAGTAGAATATCAGGCTCAAACAATCGGTAAATATGGTCTTGAATTCAATAATGGAGTTTTCGTTTTAACTGGAAAGAAGACTGATTGTCTAGCAAAAGAAGATTGTGGTGTTCCTGCCATTAGTCTGATACAAGTAGCGGGAGATAAAGTAAAATCTGCTGTTGGGGGTAGTTGTACACCTGGTGGCGGTTGTTGTTAAGTGGAGTGGTAAGGAATATTTGTTTGCTATTCAACAGTTCCATATTGAATCTTTTTAAGATTAGCTGATTCTTTTTCTGTGTATAGTCTCGATTTTGTTACAAATCTGATTCCTAGAGGTATTTCTAAAGAAAAACTAGCGCCTCTACCTGGAACTATATCAATTGTCAATTGAGTATGCTGCCAGTATTCAAATTGATCTTTTGACATATAGAACGGACAGCCGTGGATTGTCCCTAGGTAAACGTCTTGTTCGTTTATGAGTAAATCGTCTTTTGGAAAACACATAGGAGACAAACCGTCACAACATCCTCCACTTTGATGGAATATCAGTGAGCCATGTTCTTTTCTGAGTTCTTCTACGATCTTTTCCGCGTCTGGGGTGATTAATACTCTTTCGGTCATTGTTATTTCTTTAGATGATTGTTGTAATTGGAGTTTTACTCAAGCTCCAAGTAGATAAAACGATAAAAAAGGCGTAGCTATGCAGTTCCAACGCCTTACGAACATATTCCGACTCAAAAAGAAGCCTCAGAAAAGCTACTAGCTATCCAGCAATTTGGGCCTAAGCCCGAACATTTTGATTTCAAAAATCTATTTTCATATGAAAACTAACTTAAAGCGACTATTGCCATTTTTATCGGTATTTCTGATTATATCAATCTTAATTTCATGCTCAAGTAGCAAAAGCAGTGTAGATGCGCAAACACAAGAAGGTGTATACAATGCTGAACTAGCAGCTCAATATGATGCAGATGATTACGGAATGAAGAAATACGTGATAGCTTTTTTAAAAAGAGGTCCAAATCGAGATCGATCGCAGGAAGAAGCGGATGCTTTGCAAGCTGCCCATATGGTTAATATCAGTCGAATGGCTGAAGAGGGTGTGCTTATCCTGGCAGGTCCATTTTTTGGAGATGGTGAAATGCGCGGTATTTATATATTTGATGTTGACTCGATTGAAAAGGCTGAAGCACTTACAAACACGGATCCAGCAATTCAAGCTGGTAGTCTGGAAATGGAACTTAAGGAGTGGTATGGATCCGCTGCATTGATGGCGATCCCAGATCTCCATACACAAATCCAAAAGGTTAGTTTTTAATCTTTTGAATCAAAAGCCTACAGCACTACATCCAAACAATTCGTTTGTCTCTGGCACTTATGTTTGATAATCCTACGGAGTGAATCCACTGCACATATTCAGGAATTATCTCTAGGAAATGACGACTTTGGAGATCCGGAAATAAGCTTTGAAGTTTGTCCGTATTTAAAACATGATCTCTAGTCAAATAGTCAATTGAAGTTTGAGTATACTGATTTCCAGGCACTAATACTTGGCGCATTCCTGCAACTAACCTCACAAGTGCTTCATTCATCGATTTTACCTCTATGTCCCTTTTAAATAACTTGGAGAAAAGTCCTGTAATGTTCTCGTGCAGGTTATAGCTTTGAAAGTCAGCAACATTCAAAATATCAAGATTATCAGGTAGTAACGGGTGGGATGTTGCAGTTACAATATCGATATAACGAAGTACAACATCAACTAATAAGTCTATATGCGTCATAGACGCAGTTTGATTTAAATCTCCTGGTACCTTGAAACGACCATCTTTGTAGATGCTAAGTAATCGAGGAAGTATCACTTTGTCTCCACGTCCATAGACCGCTCTCGGCCGGATTATTACTCTTTTTCTATCCGTGTATTCATTAATTACTATTTGCTCTGCTAAATATTTTGATCTACCATAAGGTGTCAAAAGCTTAGGAGCAATGGAATCGGTTTCAACATGCGGTACCTCAGTGAGGTTGTATACTGAACCTGAAGATAAATGTATCACAGGGGTTTGGGGTGGAGTAGCGTCTAGGACTCTTCTTGTTCCTTCAACATTGGTTTTGTTCATTATTACTGCCAGCACCTTTTCGCTGACCCATGCCGCACAATGTATGACAAGGTCACATTCAATTTTTGGGACTGAACGACTGATATCTGCCTTGACAATTTTATACTTATCTAGTACTTCTTCTGGAAGATCGTCTTTTTGCCTTACCAAGCCGATTAGCTCGTGATCAGTATGAAACAGTGCTCTTGTTATAGCCGCACCAACATAGCCTGTCATACCAGTTATTAGAATTTTCATTTACATCAATTCAGTTATGCTTAAAAACGAGATGAACTTATATTTGGTTCAAGTTGGAAATTATTTACTCCATTGGTAACGCACGTTGAACTGTGCCCATCGACCTGGCATCGGAACTGTGGGAAATTCTGCATATTCAGTATTGAATGCATTATTTATCTGAGCTGTAACTCTAAATTTCTTATAATGTACACCAAATCCAAAGTCCCAGACATGATATGAATCCATAGTGACTCGATCAACAAATCGATAACCTGTTGAGAACTTGAGCGTTTTTAAAATAATCCATTGTGAAGCGATATTAATTTGATGGTTAATATGCTCTAAAGCGTATCGACTTGTTTCGTTTGGTAATTGAATGGCATTGCCATCGATGAAAGTATATGAAAATCTAAGCGTTCGTAGAGGGCTCAAAAAGGAAAGTTTTCCAACTTGAATGACAGCACTTAAATCGATCCCTTGAATGGGCAGATCCGTAATATTTCCGGGTTTCCACTTGTCAACTAGCATGGTGTCAACTTGAACAGGAGTCTGCACCCAATCAATAATGTTAGTTCCAGCTCTATTAAAGTAAGAAGCTTGCAAGAAGTATACTTTATTGATATACTTCAGTCCTGCTTCATAGTTGAACGCTTCTTCAGGATTTAAGTCGGGATTACCTAGATTGCTTCGATCTTCATAATATAATTCCGTGTACGATGGAATTCTATAAGTTGTACCTGTATTTCCGAAAACGGAAAAATTCTCTGTTAAGCTGAATGAAGCATCAACTCCATAAAGCGTGTATGCTCCAAAATCCGAATAGTAATTTAATGATGCACCTGGAACAAGCTTGATTTTTTCATCCCATAAGTATAATTTATACTCTAGGTTACCGGTGAACACATTACGAGTTCTATCTCCAAGGTTATTACTTCGAAGTCTATCATTTCTAAAATCTACTCCGAAACCAAGCGCGCTGTTTTTGGATAGGACTTTGGAGCCATCAATTTGGAAACCAGTAACAAGTGATTGGTGATTGTTTTGAAAAATTGAAGGATCTTCCCTTACTAAAGTATATTCATCTGTATTATATCGTGCGTAGATAGCAGGTCGTATTTTGGTAGTCTTTCCAATCGAGTGTTCGGATTTTACCGAAAGGAAACCTGTATTTACTTGTTCAAAAGAACTACTATCAAAGGGACTTGCGTAGAATGAATTTGCTCCAAAACCATTATGAACATATGATCCGAGAATCTGAAGATTGCCATCTTTCATTTTGTATTCCGACTGTAGAAAAGCTTGATGACGCATGTAATCTGCAAAAGGTCTATAACCAGGCTCTACTTGTTCATAGCCGTAAGAGGCGTAATGGTTCCATTTTTTAGTCTGATAACCACCCCCAATCTTACCACCAAAAAGACCAAAATCTCCGACAGTCGCCTCTGCATGAAATGAGTTGTTTTTAGGATTTTTAGTGATGATATTGACAGCACCTGCAAATGCACCTTGACCGTAAATTCTTCCAGCTGGGCCTTTGATGATTTCGATACGTTCTATAATATCCATATCTAGAGGTAGATTAAGCACATGGTGAGAAGTTTGCGGATCGATAATCTTGACACCGTTGATAAGGACTAGAACTTGCTCGAAAGTACTTCCTCGAAAATTGATATCTGCCTGTGTTCCGTTCGGTCCTCGACGACGGATATCTGCACCTCCCATGTATTGAAGTAATTCTGAAACACTTTGTACAGGATAGCTCATAATTTCGGCCTTGGAAATTATATCAAGAGATCTAGTACTTTCGGATAAGGGAACTTGAATTCTATTTTCGAGAATTTCGATATCATCTAGATTGACAAGCTTTTGAGCGAAAGCCCCTTGCGAAAGGACAATCAGAGTTGAAAAAAATAGCATTACAAATCTCGGAATTGTATAGTTCTGCATGTGGTAGATTGCTTTGTTTACAAAATCTGCAAATGTAGATGAACAAATATCGTTGTGCAACTTATGGTAATTATCTTTAATATCTTTCGCGAAAAATAGATTAAAATCACCTTTGAAAAGGACATTGTTCAGTCTACTTGGGAATGGACTGATTGAATGCTATTAACTTGTAGGCTTTTCTAGAATTCGAATGATAGTCCTATTGTAGGAAGCACTCGGCCAGTGTCACTATTGATGATCTCTGTCTGATATCTACTAGGATCTGAGTCCAAAACAATGTTATCTCCAGCATCATTTCGGTTGACTATGAGGTAGGGGACTAACTCAAATTTATTATTGTAAAGATTCTGAAGATCTAGAAATGCAATGATTGTCATATTATTTTTGTACCACTTCTTATCAACTCTAAAGTCGAGGGAATGGAATGCTGGTAATCGTTCGCTATTGATCGCATCAAAGTCAAAAACACCTCTTCTGTTTGCATCCCACAGTACAATATTAGAGCTTCGTTCTACATCATAAGGTGTGTAAGGATTTGAGCCAGCATAAGTAAATTTGGCCCCTATAGTCCAATTCTTTCTCAGCTCTTTACCTAAGGTCAAGTTCAAGAAAAATCGACTATCCCAAGCAGAGGGAATAAAGCTTCCATCTCTATCTGCAAACTCACTGACAACATATGTACTAGAGATATTAGAGAACCAAGTATTAAAGAGTTTCTGTTGAAAAAAGAATTCTACTCCGTAAGCCCTACCTACAGAACTTGCATCAGCAGCTTGATTTCCAACTGTTACGTACTCTCCATTGGCATTGGCAAAAGATATTGAGTCTCTCAAAAGAAACGGATATTGATCATAGTTCTTATAAAATACGTCAAAATTCAATCGTCTATACTTATTGACTTGGTAATCGATTCCAAAAGAGGCCTGAGCAGATCGAATGTACTTCAGGCGATCGATATTCACGAGTTCACCTTCTTCTTGATAAGCGAGAAGAGCAGATGGTGGCAATTGATAGTAAATACCAGACTGTAGAGTTGCTGACAGTTTACTATTGATCTTGCGTTGAATGGATAATCTAGGAGAAAACTGCGAAAAAGGGTTATTCATTTCACTACCCAAAGTGTTCCCATCAAGTCTAGCACCAATGAATATGTTCCATTTGTCATTTATTTCATAAGAGTAAGAACTGAAGAACCCGAATTTTTGATAATCGATTCGACTATTAACGTTGAGTGTGTCAAGTTGATCAACTGCTGGAGCGTATAAACTAAACTGATCTAGGGTGAATGTAGCAAGATCGTATGATGCTCCATAATTAAATTTAGATTTTTTACTGAATGTATTGCTTTCGAGTCGAAACTTAGTTTCTATTTCAGTAGAATTATAATCAAGGGTTTGGTCTTCTTCAAGTCCTGAATTATCCTCATATTTCCATGCCCGATTAAAGAATCGATTATGGCTGACTACCATATTAAATGAGCCATTATCTGTGAAGTGCTTGTAGTTTGCACCAAATACAGTTGTATTCTGATCACCTTCAGGAATATAACCAACATTGTAGAGTAGGGCGTCAGTTGCTTCACCACCAAGGTTAAGTCTATATTGGTCATAGGTTCCGAAACCAACAAAGGTTAATTGATCTTTATTAGGCAACCATATTTTTTGCTTGTATTGAAAATCAGTAAAAGCTGGTAACACAGGAAGATTGAAAGCTCTGAGTAAGTACTCTGTATATGACTTGCGTACAGATAGGATATAGCTTGAATACTTGGTCATAGGACCTTCTAAATGAGCACCGTATTCAGCTGCTCCTAGGGTAAGTTTTGTTCCAAATCGATCTCGTCTTCCTGTTTTTTGCTCCAAATCAAGAACGCTACTCAAGGCATTATCTCGATTCACGGGGAAGCTACCTGATTTGAAAGTTGCTCTTGATATGAGGTCGGTATTGATCGCGCCGTTGGGTCCACCAGATAGACCTTGAACATTAAAATGCGTGATTGCTGGAATTTCAATGCCATCAAGAAAAAAGCGATTTTCAAAAGATGCGCCCCCTCGAACAATAATATTATAACCAAATGACACTCTCGGACTTACTCCTGGAAAGTTCTTTATAACTTTTGAAATGTCCATAACAGCTCCAGGCATTCGTTGTATTTCGTCAATTTCGAGTGTTTTAATACTATTCCCGTTTTCAGCTGATCGCGATATTTTTGCACTGTTGATCGTGACTTCATCAAAGTTTACTAAACTTGGTTGCAGTTCAATCTCAAGCACATTCTGCTGGGCAGGTCTAGCTCTTTTTTCGTAGACAATGTAGGGGTCAAAATTAATATGACTTATTTCAATATTGTAAATTCCTGGCTCTACATTCAAGTGCCAAGCACCTTCATTGTCAGTAGTTGCATAGTTTCCGCTTGAGATTAATACAGTAGCGTCTTGCACAGGCTCGCGGTTAAGGGCATCTATCACAACTCCTTGAAGTGTCGTCTCTTGGGTCGAAGCCGAAAAGGAACAGCAAAGTAAAGCTAAGGAAATTACGTACTTGATCATATGGTAAAAAATAGGACACAAAGTTAACAGCAAGTGGTCATTGAAGTTATGTACCCTATGGTCATAAGTTTGTCATGTTTGTGTGAAAAGTAATCCATATAGAAGGATGTAATTCAATTTCACTCTGACTTGAAACAAAAAAGTCCAAACTCATGTGAATTTGGACTTTTGATTTTTATTGACTTTTTGACTACTGAATATATGTGAACGTCGTTTTCACGCGACGTTTTTCATTAAAACTTGTATTGATTAATACATTATGCTTTAGCTTTCCTTTGCTATGAACCAAAAGAATCATTTCGGAAATATCACCAATTTCAATTCTATTGTCCTTGACTAATTTCCAACCTTTTTCAGCAAATGATTGCTTGTGCCAAGTATATAATTCATCAAAACTTGCAGTAGTTTCAAGGATAATCTGATAATCACTTTTAACTGGTCCTCCAGTGTTCTTGTCAGAAACGATTATTCCATCTGTGAAAGCAGGCACATCATATTGAGCCCAGAGAGGTGGGTAGGTCACAGGCTTGACCTTTGGTTCAGATTTGCAATTTATTAGCAGAAATGATACAGCAATAATAAAGAAGCTTAGGTGTTTCATATATATAGCTTTTATGTAAAAGTTAAGTTTATCCTTCGAAGTTAAGACCCATTTGAGCAAGTTCGTCAGATGTAGTTTCCCTTATAGAAATTATCTCTACTTCAAAAAATAAGTCATTACCAGCCATAGGATGATTAAAATCTATTTTTGCATGGTCTTCCTCTACTGCCTTGACAGTTCCTACGTGCTGCTGACCTGTATTGTCTTGCAGCGCTATTTGCTTTCCTTCGATCAGATGCTCTGCTCTAGTCTCTTCATCCCCAAAATTTTCTATTGGAATAGAAACAAGATTATCATCATTATACAGACCATATGCATTTTCCGCTACAACTGCAAAACCTTTTTTGTCTCCAATTGATAGCCCTTCGATTTCGCTTTCGAATCCTGGAATCATCATTCCGACACCGTACACAAAGCCCAAAGGCTCCTTATCAAATGTCTCTTCTATCACTGCCCCTTCTTGATTATCCTCACGCAGTCTGTAATGAGCTTGAACAAAGTTCGTTTTTGAAATAGTCATATTTTTCTTTTTCTATAAAATTTCCACAAAGCTACGGAATATTAATAAAAAGAGGTCGTCCATGAATTGATAGTTCTTTTAGAATATTACACTGGCGCAAAAAGGAGTTGATTGCATCGTTTAGTTGACCAAGATTAGTTGTTGAGAACATGTAGGATATCCTTATCTGTTAAGATACCTACCAATCTGTGTTTGTATACAACAGGTAAGCAAGTGAAATTCTTGCTTTTGAAAATTTCAATTACTTCAGAAATCGATTGTTTTGCCTTGATAGAAACAAAATCTTTTTTCATAACGTCGGAGATATAATCTCCATCTTCACAGTTTGCTATCATACCACATCCGTCAATATACCAATCAGGTTACCTTCTGTATCTTCAGCGGGAATATGATGGATATTTCTCCATAGCATAAGTTGTTTAGCAAAGTCACATGAGATATCAGGACCTAGGCTATATATATCAGTAGACATGATTTGCTTTACAGGAATAGATTTATCCATGATTCTTTATTAGTTTAATTAAAATTGTGAATAGATTCGAGTATTCTGACAATCGGAGCAATTTACGAGTAATTAGATTACTGCTCTGAAGCCTGATTTCACGGAAAAATCATATCAAAAGATCATCGATTTCTATAGTTGAAAGATATAACAAAATTGAATTTTAATCAAGTTTATAGTCGCAAGAAATGACCAATTAGTATATGTGTCTAGATTTGATATTTCTATTTTAGACGCTAATTTTAAGATAACAACTTAATATTGATTACGCTTAGTAATCGTGGACTGACATTTAACATTTCATTAGAAAATTTTAAGTTTTATTAGATGTAATATTGATTATCGGGAGGATTCAGTTTAGGTATTCTCAACTTAGTCAGAATTGGAGGATGAAAAGTATATGGTTTAAAATCATTGGAGTTGTATTCGTGTTATTTGCGACTGTATATATTGGGGTGAATTATGTTGCTCCGCTTGTGCTTCTCAAGATCAGTAAGACTTCTCGAAGTTCTACATCCGCAGATTATGGAATGCGTTTCGATCCCCTCATTGTTGTTTCAGAAGATTCTCTGGACTTGCATGGTGAGTTTGTGTTTCCTTGGCATGTAGATATGGATGATCCAATTCCAAATCACTCTTTGATTGTATTACATCCGATCAAAACTAACGCAAAGTATGTCATGCCTTTTGTAAAGCATTTTATCAATTTGCCTCTTAACTTCATACTTTTAGATTCACGCGGACACGGCAAAAGCGAGGGACACATCTATACTTTGGGGATAAGGGAAGCAGATGATATAAGTCGCTTGATTGACGACTTGACAGAACGTTTTCCTGACCATAGCTTTGGGATTTATGCTCGTGGAAATACTTCGAGTATCGCACTGCGAGCGATGGAAAGGGATAAGCGAATAAGATACGGAGTCGTTGAGAATCACTATTTAGAACCTAAAAATGAATTAGCAAGCTTGTATTACGATGATATGCTATTTTCATCAGATTTTGTCGAAAGGAATCTACTGAAAGAGGCACTTCAATATCTAGATGTAGATCAAAATGCACTTGAAATAGACTACCCAAAAATAGATCAATCGATACTCTTACTAAGTACAGATTACAACTATGATGCGATGTCATCTCTACACTCTGATCTAGGCAGTGAGAACAAGATATTACGTTTAGTTAAGGATAATACCTTTCTTAGACTTGGCTACGGTAATGAATATTCAGGATTGAAAAGCTGCATTGAAGAATTTCTAACTCTTGAAAGTGAACGAGCCCGGGAATATGTTAAAGAGCGAGTATTTCAGCCATCTGAATGAGAGACTCTTTAGGTTTCTTTGACTTGCTGATTGCGTCTTCGAATGATGTTAATTTTGTTTTCCCATTGACAATTCCTAGTGCTCCAGAATCTGAGTTCTTCACTAATTGATTCACTGCCTCGAATCCTAGTCTGCTTGCAAGTAGACGGTCGCTAGCAGTGGGGGAGCCTCCACGTTGTAAATGACCAATAATCGTCACTTTTGTTTCGTATTCCTTGTAATGCTCATTTACTTTTGCTGCAATTTCCATCGCACCTCCATTTTGATTCCCCTCAGCAACGATGACTAGATTAAATAGCTTTTTTCGTTTGGCACTCTTGCGAAGCTGCGTAATCAGTCCTTCAATGTCGTTATCAACTTCTGGTAAAAATATCGATCCCGATCCACTGCTAATTCCAGTGTGTAAGGCAATGTAACCTGAATGTCTACCCATTACCTCCACAAAAAACAAGCGATTATGAGAGTCTGCAGTATCTCGTATTCTATCGACTGCTTCAACAGCAGTATTGACAGCTGTATCGAAACCAATGGTATAGTCTGTACCAAAAATATCATTGTCGATCGTACCCGGTAAACCAATCATTGGTATTCCGTGCTCTTCATTAAAGATTTTAGCTCCAGTAAATGTACCATTACCACCTATGGCAATGCAAGCATCTATGTCGTGGGCAAGAAGCGTGTCATATGCTTGTTGCCGACCTTCGGCAGTCATAAACTCTTGACTTCTAGCAGTTTTTAGAACAGTTCCGCCCCTCTGAATGATATTAGCTACATCTCCTCTTCCAAGTTTTTTTATATCGCCGTCGATCATACCTTGGTAACCTCGATAAATACCGTAAACATGCAGATCGTGGTAGCTAGCAGTTCGAACAACCGAACGTACTGCGGCATTCATTCCTGGTGCATCTCCACCAGAGGTGAATACTGCGATTCGTTTAATATTACTCATGATTTTGCGATTTTATGCTGAAAGTACGAAATGAGACCTTCCATTGAGTCTTTTTGTATAGCGCCCAAATATACATCTCTTTTCATCATTTTACTAGTGATTATTTCACGGAAAGCAAATGCAATAGAGCCGGTAAAATGATGTTTTGAAGTAGATGCGAAAATATCAATATTTTTGGAAAAGTATAATTCTAGTCTTTCGTTTATAATTTTTTCTTTTGTGAATTTCGATAATGAGTTTATGATAGGGGAGGCTTGCGCCAAAAGTTGCTTTGAATTTCCTTTGTAGACCTTTTGGACGAAAGTGTCAACTGATCCTAACTGATCTGTCACAATTCTATTTTCTTCGTCTGTCAACTTTCCCTCAGCCCATAAGCGCGTAATGCTTTTTCCGATGTCATAACCACTTGCGTAATCCTCCCATAGATAGCCAAGATTGATTTTTGGGTTCGTGAATGACGCTCCATCCCAAAAGTTGACAGCACTTCCGGTTCCTATCACGTGGATGAATGAAGGTTCATGAGGGCTCAATGATAATGCAGCAGCTTTTAGATCGGAATAAATTTTAATTTTTGCAGCCGGATATTGTAATGAGAGCTGTTTATGGATACTTTCATGAAAAGTGCTTTTGTAACCTGAAACAAAGAAGTATACTTCTTGAATGTCTTCTTTTTCAAACCCCAGTTTTGGGAAATCGGCTTGAACGCTTGCATGAGGATTATACCCTGAAGTTGTAGACATCTTAATCTGCTTTCCACTTGATGTTTCCAAAAGGGCAGATTGGCAGGTTGTAGCACCACAATCAGAAATCAATATACAACTCATGAGTCCAAATTTTCTTGAAATTTTTTGATGAATTGACCAACATGTATCCCGTCTACCAAGGCGTGATGAACATGGATAGAGATGGGCATTGATATTCCATCCGAACTTCGAGTAATTTTTCCAAAACTAACTTTAGGAACGGAATCTTGACCTTTTAATTGTCGAGCATGAGACAGACTGGAAAATTTCGTCCATGGTAATACTGACGTGTGTATCTGTCTATCTGTATCTTCTCCATTTGGAAATAGGCGTTCTCGAAGTTTACCTTCTTCAAGTGCTTTGATATAGTTTTGATCAAAATTTAGAAAGTCCTCCGCATATGGAATAAGAATATAATTGAATGTTTCATTGGCCTTGAGGACTGTTGTTCCCAAGTGCACTGGGTCAAGCAAAAATACCTCTCCATTTCGGATACGCAGTCGAAACGCTTCACTTTGTTGGATTGTCTTAATAAACTGAAACATGTAGTACCGTGTAAGTGAATAGCCATTTTTGGAAGTACTAGCAACGCATTTGGTCATGTCCATTTCAACTGTGACGCTATGGAAAGGCTCTTCAAATTGATTGAAGAATTCAAAATGCTCTTTGCGTTTCCATTTATCTAGATTGATCTTTTGGTCCATCAACTGTGTTTTGCTTGGTAAAAGTAACAAAGATATGTTCAGGAAATATTAAGTAAATAACAAATTAATGGCACAATTTGAAGATCGAAAAATTAGAAAAAGCACTATTGATAAGATTTACAGACTGGTAGAAGATCACAATCATAAAAGAATGAAAATACCTTATATTTGCAGTTGATTTGGCCTTTTTGGAGTTCATAAAAGGGGGCTCTTCCGATTATATCGCAAAAATGTGAGGCAGAGCGATTACAGTCAAGAAAATAAATTTGAAATAGATGAAAAATGTAAGTGTAATTGGAGCTGGTACAATGGGTAATGGTATAGCTCATGTATTTGCGATGAGTGGATTTGACGTGAAACTGATCGATATATCAGCTGATTCTCTTGAGAGAGCGATTGCGACGATTTCGAAGAATCTTGATCGAATGATTGCGAAAGAAAAGATTTCAGCGGAAGATAAAGAAGCAACTATGTCGAAAATAGATACGACGCAGAACTTAGAGGATGGTGTAGCTGAGGCAGATCTAGTCGTAGAAGCAGCAACTGAACGTCTTGATTTAAAACTTAATATTTTCAAAACGATTGATGAAAATACAAAGCCTGATTGCATACTAGCAACAAATACCTCTTCTATTTCAATCACAAAAATAGCTTCTGTGACGACTAAACCACAGCAGGTGATCGGCATGCATTTTATGAATCCCGTGCCCGTAATGAAGTTGGTTGAGGTTATCAGAGGGTATCATACTTCAGATGCAGTATGTGAAACGATTATGGAATTGTCTCAGAAGATTAGCAAGGTGCCAACGGAAGTGAACGATTATCCAGGATTTGTTGCTAATCGAATTCTTATGCCGATGATCAATGAAGCCATTTATACTTTATTTGAAGGAGTAGCAGGGGTGGAGGAGATTGATACAGTGATGAAGCTAGGAATGGCTCATCCGATGGGTCCACTTCAACTCGCTGATTTTATTGGTCTTGATGTTTGCTTATCTATATTAAATGTACTTTACGATGGTTTTGGGCAAGATAAATATGCTCCATGTCCACTGTTGGTCAATATGGTTACTGCAGGCGAACTAGGGCGAAAAAGCGGAAGTGGTTTCTATGACTACAGCGGTGGCGGGAAAACCTTAGTTGTGGCTTCTAATTTTAAGTAAGTTTAACAGTTTCTAGGACTAATTCATTGAGCGGACGACGTTAATAGGGGAGATGATAATACTTAAGCAGCTAGATAAATTGGTAACTAAGAGCTTCCTCGGGCCTTATATTATCGCTTTTGTGGTAGCTGAGTTTGTTTTAGTACTTCAGTTTATTTGGAGGTATATTGATGATTTTATTGGACGTGGTATTTCACCTTTGATAATTTCGGAAATGGTATTTTACTATGCAATTACTATCATACCATTGGCAGTTCCTATTTCGATATTGATATCATCCGTCATGGTCTACGGGAACATGGCAGAAAAGTACGAACTAACATCTTTCAAGTCTGCGGGTGTAAGTCTTTACCGTATAATGCGGCCAGGTATCATAATCGCAGTATTGACTGGCTTGTTTTCGATATTTTCATCTAATTTTTTGAAGCCGAAGGCAAATCTCTCGTTCTATCAGACTTTTGACAATGTGCGTCGAGCGAAACCTACTATGACAATTGATCAAGGTATTTTCAACTACGATTTCAAAGGCTATGCAATCAGGGTAGGAAAGAAGCTTCCCGATGGAAAACAAATTGAAGATGTGCTCATCTACGATCAGACGGACCGAAGGTTACTAGGGTTGATTACTGCTAGAACTGGTCAGATGTACATATCAAATGATGGACGTTATTTTACAATGGAGCTTAATGATGGCGTTCAATATTCTGAGATGGAACGTAAGAACGATCGAGGAAGAAGAGATCAGAATCAGTTCGTTCGCGTATATTTTGAAAAGTTTGTCAAGAAGTTTGATATGAGTGAATTTGAGTTTTCGTTAACCGAAAACAATCTAGGACGCAGAAAACATGATCTCTATAATACTTTTCAGATGAAGGCGGCTATCGATTCAATCGATCTAAAAATGCTTGATCGAGTAGATGCGATTAGATATAGTTACGGTGGACTCCTTTTAGACGATTTGTCGGAATCTGATGCATCTGATGACGAAGATTTAGAAGAGGATGATGTAGATGAAGAAGGCAATGCTGAATCTTTACAGGAAAGTAAGGTGCTGCAATCGAATATGTCCGCTGAAGACGCTAAGAACGAAGCAATCAGAAACATGTATAAGGAGCAGTATGGTGGAGAAGGTGCTAAAGCAAAAGATAAGACTAATAATAATTCAACGAAAAGTACAATCAGAAAAGATGTTCCATCTTCTAAAGCAGAAATTCTAAAAAAAGCTTCTATTCAGTCAATGGCAAGCAAGCGGCGAAATTCAAATCAAAAAGCAGACCGTTACTATCGCGAGCGAGTAAGCTTTAGATTGGACACCTTTAATATTGATACTCTCAGTAGTCTTGTATATACAATACGCCCTGCAAAACGGCGAAATATCACTTTTAGAGCCAAATCAGCTTCCCAGACTGTCAAAGAAAGATATAGAACTTTAGCGGCGACCACAAAAAGTTCTATTTACAGCAGAAATAGATTTCAATTGCGCATGCATCAACAGCTATGTTGGGCAGCTATATGCGTCATTTTCCTATTTATTGGAGCTCCTTTGGGTTCAATTGTTCGAAAAGGAGGGTTTGGATATCCATTGTTAATTGCAATTACTTTTTTTGTGATTTTTGTTTTTACAAATATCATGGGAGAAAAACTAGTTAATAATGGAACTTTCGATCCGATCTTCGGAGCTTGGCTTCCTTGCATTATTTTGACTCCTTTCGCAATCTATTTCACTTTGAAGGCTATCAGAGATTCGAGGTTCAATTTTTCTTTTAGATCATAGTAATCCGATTGATAGAAAAGAATTTATCAATCTGCCGCTGAATATTTTGTGTGGACGTCGTTTTCACCTCTGATCAATTTGAACGTATAGGCTTTTGGCGGAAGCCTCTTCATTCTGATTCGTTTTCAAATTCCTTCAATGTATCTATTATGTACTGTTCAGTTTGATCGGATAATCTACCTTGAGCGAGCACAAGATTTAGGCGATCGAGTAAGATATGTAATTCGTAACCTTTAGTGCTCACTTCTTCAGCTGAAGGAATGTTGATGA
Source organism: Saprospiraceae bacterium (assembly GCA_965658745.1). Lineage (GTDB taxonomy): Bacteria > Bacteroidota > Bacteroidia > Chitinophagales > Saprospiraceae > JAHDFB01. The sequence continues at coordinate 176,189 of CBFHTK010000004.1, forward strand.
GATGGCTATTATTTTTGATAGATTGCTGAACTGCTTCTAAGGTTGGAGTTCTTTCAAAAGAATCGTCCGACCAATCAGCTGATTCTTTTAGAGCAACTTTTACTCTTTCAGTTAGTATTCCATTTTGAACATATAATTGATAGTTTTCCGGAGTGGAAATCTGGGAAGTATCTCCAATGACTACTTTTCCATCTGTTTTTAGAAGTAAAATGTCCTGAGCAAATAGTTGAAAAGAAAACAGAAATAGTAGTGTTAGTAAACAATAGTGCTTGCAGCCCATCGCCTGAGAGGTTTAATTGTGAAAGAATATGTTTAGTATAAATTTTATATATCGTATAACTAGTATGCGTTACTCATTGTAACTCTTACGGTAGAGAAACTATAAGTCTGTATTTCGTTGTATAACAGTTCTAGAAAAACTGCTGAAAATAGACTATTGCATTGATTGTAACATAAAAACTGAATCTAGGAACTATATATTTGGTTACAGGTCTTTATCACGAGAGACTAGACTGGTTGATGTGTTTTCACACTTGTACAAACGAGGAACACATCTGGCCCAGGTGATTTGTTTTATGTTGATGCAAGAGGAGGTGTAAAAAGATCTATTCGACTTCTTCTTCAAAGGCTTGATCTATGTCACCCTCAATGCTCCGCAGTCGCTCTTTACAGAATTTAATTAGCTCAGTAGATCTCCTGATTAGAGTTGATATCTCTTCTATTGAAATATTATCATCCTGAATCTTGGCGTGGATTGCTTGAAGTTCGGTGTACGCATTATCAAAATTTATGCTTTCTTTCTTTTTACTCATGGCTCTTTCCTTTTACAATGCTTTGAATAGCTCCGTCTACTAAGGTGGTTTCAATTTGATCACCTTCTTTTATGCTTTCAACAGAATCAATCAATTTTCCTTTGAAGCGAACTATTGAATAACCCTTTTTTAATAATCTATCAGGAGCAATAAGTCTGTTTTGTTGTTCCCAATTTGCTAACTGATCTCTTTCGCGCTTAAGTCTACTCTTTAGCAAAGTAGGGATCTCTTTATCAATATTCTGAATCTGATCAAGTTTTGCGGAAAGTCGATGGTCAAGGCTAACCTTTAATTGTTTCCTAAATTGATTGAGGTATTCGTCTAGATTCTTAAACCTTTGCTGGACAGCTAGTTTTAGTTTAATCGCCTGATCGTATAAAAGGTTTTCAAAAGAAGCATGATGATCAATTAAGAAATTCGCAACAGCGGTTGGCGTTTTTAAGGCTATGGAGGAAACCATATCAGCTATACTTAAGTCAATATCATGTCCAATTCCAGTAATCACCGGAATTGGCATTTCAGATATTTGCTTGGCAATACCATAAGAATCAAAGCTTGACAAATCCAGTTTTGATCCGCCTCCTCTTGTAATAACGACAACATCGTAGGTACCTATACTTGCTATATCTTTAAGTTGACTGACTACTTCCATTTCCGTCCGCTGTCCTTGCATGGCAGCTGGGAAAAGTTGGGACTTGAAAGCATATCCATATTGGTTTTGCTGGAGTTGCTGTATAAAGTCTTGATATCCAGCTGCAGTATCAGAGGATATTACCGCAATTCGTTGTGTTAGTGTAGGGAATATGATGCCATTATTCAAGTTCATGCGGCCTTCTTGCCTTAATTGTTCGATAACTTTTTCACGCTGAATAGCAAGTTGACCGTAAGTGTAACTAGGATCAATATCCTTTATGACAAGCTTCATGCCGAAGCGCTCGTGAAAGTCCACTTCAACTTTGAGTTTAACCTGCATACCTTCTTTGAGAACTTTGTCAGCTATGGGACCTAGCTTTTTCCTTAGAAAGCTAAAGTCACGAAACCAAATAACGGCAGAAATCATCGCCTTCACTTGATCTGTCGTTTCGTCCTTTTCAACAAGGTCGAGATACGCATGACCTCTACTTTCATTAAAAGATGAAATTTCACAAGAGATCCATAAAGTATCCACGAAGTTTAATGCGATAACTTGCTTTATGTACTGATTTAGCTCAAGTAAACTATATACTTCCATGTATCGGACTTCGTGTTATAGATGAGTGCCAAAGTAACAAAAAATATAACGATATTTCCTAGTTGAATATGCACTCGGATCGTATTAATGACTTTTGTTTAGTAGAGACTTATTTACAAGATTTCTAACTTTTTTCTGTGTCGAAGCAAACTCTTCAGTATTACATATGTATAATATGTGTAATGTGTAAAGTCTTGTATTTGTAATTTTTCTATCTTAGTACCCGTTTTAAATGCAAGGATTCCATGATGATAAGTAAGGGAGTTGTGGTTTAACCTGTTTACTACAAGAGTAAATATAGCTATGAGATTATTTGTTAAGAGATTTACTATATCATTATCCGCATTGTTTTTGATGCTACTTGTACTAGTTTTTGGATGTGATCTGTATATTAGCAGTTACAGTAAGAATGGAACTACTGAATCCAAGGATGTTGAGTATCATCACGTAGGACTTCTGCTTGGAACGTCTAAATATACAAGCTCAAATACAGTAAATATGTTTTATCAGCATCGACTTGATGCGGCAGTAAAACTTTATAAATCTGGAATAATCTGCAATATATTGGTATCTGGTGATAACCGTCATCGAAGCTACAATGAACCTATCACGTTTTACAAAGATCTTGTTGACAGAGGAGTTGAAGAACAGCATATTTATCTCGACTATGCTGGATTTAGAACTTTCGATTCTGTGGTTCGAGCCCAAAAAGTATTTAAGCAAGACTCAATTCTGATAATTTCACAAAAATTCCACAATGAGCGAGCATTATTCATTGCTGATAAAATGGGAATTGATGCCTCAGCCTATCATGCTAAAGCCGTAGATTTCGGATTTTCACCAAAAGTTTATTTTAGAGAGAAGTTGGCACGGGTCAAAGCAGTCTTGGATATATATTTTCTCAACACGCAGCCGAAGTTTCTTGGAGAAGAGATTACCATTTCATAAATCACTGGTACCATGAATAATGGACAATTACTGTACTTTAAGACAATGGTACGGGTATGGAGTAGACAATTGCGTGCTTTTGGGATACATCCCTATTGGTTAATCTTAGTTCCACCATTAATCTTTTGGCTAATAACAATGCTAGTTTGGAAAACGAATTTTGCTGGTTATTTGGTCTTCGTTGCAGTAGTCCAAATGTTGCTTCTTCAGCTGTCTTCAGAAAGAATGGCGCTGTTTGGATCTTGTTTTTCGCTAAGACAGCAGCGTACTATTCTAGCGATTGAAATTGCTATCTGGGTGGTGCCGATTGTGGGTATTTTAATATACCATCGAGCGCATATCCCTGCACTTCTCATTTTAATGGCAAGTGCTTTGTGGATCTTGTTTCCATCGTTGAGGCTTAATACTATTGTAGCGTTCCCCGATTGGTTGCAAAAGCGTTTAGCAAGAATACAGCCTTTTGAATTCCAAACAGGGTTTCGCCAGTATTTTCCAGCTTTGGTACTTGTTTTAGTTGGAATACTTTTAGGTGTGGTCGTGAGCAATTCCTACATCAGTATTTTTGTTTTTGGTGCCTTAGGTTTTACGTATTTGGGAATGCATAGTCAGGTAGAACCGTACTTTTGGGTGTGGATTTCTAATCAGAGCGCCAAGGAATTTCTGCTTTCTAAAATGATACGTGCAATTACCCATGTCTTGTATATATCAGGTCCTTATTTTGTGTTGGTATGTATATTGCTACCGGATTTTTGGATAATTTCTACGATGCTACTTCTGCTCCATATTTATTTTGCCCAAATAGCTCTTTTGATGAAATACTCGGTTTTTCCCTCTAGTATGGGAGTTGCAGCAGAAATATTCCTATCCCTCATGGTCCTTTTCTTTCCGCTAGGTATATTATATAGTCCTTTTCTTTATAGAAAGTCACTCAAAAAACTATCATGGATACTTCCTTAATAAAGCTTATTGAAGTTCGAAAGAGCTACGGATCAAATGAAGTTCTCAAAGGACTTGAAGCAAATTTCGAGAAAGGAGTTGTGTATGGGATCGCTGGTCACAATGGAGCTGGAAAAACTACTTTGTTTAGATGTATTGCAGGGCTTGAGAGCTGCAAAGGAGAGGTGGCAACTAGTTTGAAGCCGGTAAGGAACTATTTAGGCTATTTGTCAACCAATCCAATGTTTATCAATAAAATGACTGGTAGAGAATATTTGCAGTTGTTTTTACATGCTAGAGGCTTAGAAATCAATGATCTTGATGACAGGAATATTTTTGGATTGCCTCTCGATGAGTACGCCTCCAATTATTCGACTGGTATGAAAAAGAAACTAGCTTTGATGAGCATTTTGATTCAACAAAACCAAGTATATATTTTAGACGAGCCCTTTAATGGAGTTGATATCCAGAGTAATATGTTGATAATTGAAATTATTAAGCAATTGAAAAATCTAGGAAAACTAGTTCTTATTTCTTCACATATTTTTAGCACTCTTGAGACTGTATGCGATGAAATCTATCTATTGAAAGGTGGTAGATTTGTTACTCAAGTTGATAAAACGGGATTTTCGGAGCTAGAACAAGAAATGAAGGAATTCTCGATAACGGATCAAGTAGCGAAATTAAATATTCGCTGATTGGTTAAGTTTACTTTCTTGACCAGGACTAGCGCCTTCTTAATTGTATGCATAGATATCTGTGGATGGCTCTGTAGTCTTTGACCTGTTTTTCAACGAACCTTTCTTTTGTCGCTTTGGAAAAATATAAAAACCGGTAGGTGTTACTTTATGTATTGGAATACCATAAGAAGCGCTCACAAACCAACCTGTTGTTTCAAGATGACTGGCACCTAATTCGTATCCAATTCCTAATTGAAAATCAAGGATACTAATCCCAGAGAAGATCGAAAAGTCATTGATATTCGTTTGATTGAAGGCATCTATTTTACTAGAATAGAGTATTCCCATTTGCATTCCAATCAAGTTGGCAAACTCTGTTTTATCATTCAAGATTTGATCTGTACTTAAATCTTTAACGAATTTAGTTTTGCCATAATTAAGACTCATACCTACTCCAAAGGCGCTGAATAACTCAAGTTGTCCTGCAACATCGGGATTCACTGTTTTATTTGCTAAATGAAATTTTGCAGCGGGTAAATTAATTGCTGAAGTCAAGATAAATCGATTTTCTTGAAAGCTTTTACTTGTAAGTGTTTGGCAATGGAGTAGGGAGGACGGAAGAATAAGGAAAAGTATGTATTTCATTCGAGGAGCTTTATTTCTAAACTATATGGATGCTGTATTATTGTTGATGATTAGAAGAAATCTACATATTTTATCTAGTTCTAGATATTACCAAATAGCCTTCACAACGAACTTTTTCCTTATCTTAGCTGGAAATAAAATCGGCAATTCATGTGGAAAACAGTAATCTCTTTAGTTGTAACATTAATTATTATTCCAATTTGCACGTATTTGCTAGACGTGCCGATAACACCTGAGCAGAGAGAGATACTAAATGTACTACTAGCGGTTTACGTAGTTAGTGCCTTACTATGTTTTATAGTTAGCACGATTTCAAAGAACTACAGTCAAGTAGATAAGATCTGGTCAATTATTCCTATCGTATATGTTTGGATTGTTGCGTGGAAAGTAGACTTTGAACCAAGAATATTATTAATGGCGCTATTGGTGACGCTATGGGGAATCAGGTTAACCTACAATTTTGCAAGAAGAGGTGGATATTCTTTGCGATTTTGGGAAGGCGATGAGGATTACAGATGGGCTGAATTAAGAGCTAAGCAGGAATTTGAGGGTGCTTGGAAATGGACTGCTTTCAATCTGTTGTTTATTTCAGGATACCAGATGGGATTGATATTACTTTTTACCCTGCCGATATTGAAATCAACTGCTGGAAGTCCACTTGACCTAACAGACTTTGTTCTAGCTACCTTGTTTACTGCCTTGATAGCTGTAGAGGCAATCGCGGATCAACAACAATGGAATTTTCAAAAAGAGAAGTATCGTCAGCTTGAAGCAGGAATCGAATTAGAAGCACCTTATGATGACGGATTTGTTCAAAATGGCTTGTGGTCATACGTGAGACACCCTAATTATGCAGCAGAACAAGCTATCTGGATAGTCTTCTATCTCTTCAGTGTTTCAGCAACCGGAATATATATCAATTGGTCTATAGCGGGCTGCCTTTTACTGTTATTGTTATTTAAAGGCAGCTCTGATTTTAGTGAAGGAATATCGGAAAGAAAATACAGAGCTTATAAGGATTACAAGAGTAAAGTAGGGCGTTTTTTGCCAAAGTTGGGAAGAAAAGAAGGAGAGAAAGTTCCTGTATAGTAATCGGTTATTTTAGTTCTTCTTTACAGAATTTAACCTATTGACCCAACCGTTGTACCTAGTTCTTCGTCTCACAGGTAAAGATCCTTATGCGAAAATATTTTAGTTTCCTATTAACATTGAGTGTCATAACACTGATCATCGGATGCGATAAGTCTACTTCAGAATGCGACTACATCGTCGAAGTGTCTGAGAAAGACTATATGGACGGTCCTTATGATAGTTCAACAAAAGTTCAAGATCTAACTTGGGATGGCACGTGTCTGACAGTTACATTTTCTTATGCGGGAGGATGCGAAGATCATAGCTACGATTTCGTAAGCGATGGATCAATCGCTGAGTCTTTACCTCCGATTATTACCTTAGGTTTGATGCACGATAATACAGACAATTGTGATGCTTTGATTACTGAATCTGTAACAGTTGATATTCTTGATTTACCTCAGCTAGGAGACTATGGGTCAATTATATTTAAATTTAAGGGAGACGATTCTGCTGGCTACTTGATTGAATTATAATCGGATAGAGATATGTAATACACGCTTTGGATTGCTTGAGGTTTTCTATCACTCGAATGGAATAAGCAGAAACGTTGACTAGCTTTATTGGGTACTATTACCTGATAAGATGTCTAGTTGAAAAACATGATCGCTACGTTTTCATTTCACGGACTTTAGCAAATTTTAATTATTACAAGTACTAGATTTCAATAACTTTTATTCCATCAAACGATCATACTGTAAAAAGTCAAAAGGAATACATTACACAAGTATGTAACAAAGCAAATGATTGTTAAATTTTCATTGCATATAGCAATTGAGGGAGATTTCTGTCGTACTTTTTGTAGGTATCTTTTTGGTTTATACAGTTTCTTTTTTGGATAAAATTTCATCCGAATCAATCAAGTATGTTCCCCATCCTGCCATCGCTTCAAAAATAGGTACAAGTTCTCGTGCTTTGTCAGTGAGTTGGTACTCTACTCGAGGAGGACTTTCTGGGTAGGAGTGTCTGGTTACTAAATTATCTCTTTCCAACTCAGACAAATGAGCAGCTAAGACTTTTCTGGACACTTTAGGAATTGAATAATGTATTAGACCAAAAAACAGGTGAGGACAACAGTAATACCCAACAAGTGATTAGACTATTTACGATATGATGATTTGTTAGAGTTCAAAACTCACTTTAAAAAAAATCAAGAATTAAAAACAAAGTATTGATGAATACTTTCATAGTATTATTTGTATCGTCTTGCAGGTATTCCTTACGCAGGGATAAACCAATAGAGTGTAACGTTCAAACAAGATTTGCATAAATCTACTAGTATCAAAATCATTTAGTACTTTAGGACTAAACGAATGATAGGATGCCGGTAATATTAATAATAAAAGTGAAGGAAGCTCCTAGCATTATGCAGCATACTGCAAATTATTGGTATTCAAAGATGCTATCTTACTGATCGAAGATGAATAGGGAAATCCGGACTTTATCTTCTTATTGGACTTTAGTTACCTACTGTTTGTATTTGAACTCCTTTTGCACTGGAATCAATGGAGCTGCTTTTTTTTTCGTACTTGTTAGCGTATTTCTTCCAGGGTGTAGTCTTATGATGGTCTTCATGAAAGTAATGAAGTATCATGTCTAAGGTAAGTGCGTCACGGTAGCCAGGAATTGGCTGAATTACTTTCATATTGTAGTCCAAAAACACGAGGGACGGATAACTTAGCTTACCTCGTAATATTTTTGCTGCTAATTCATGATATCCTTTTCTTCCAGCCTTTATAAAGTTATACTCCGTATTGTTGATGGTGATTGGTCCAGTATATTCCGCATCGAATTTGATAGCGTAGAAATTCTCATTTATATACTTAATAAGCTCTGGATTCTTAAATGTCGAAGCGTCCATTTTTTTGCACCAGCCACACCATTCTGTGTAGACATCAACCATGATCTTCTTTGGTTGTTCATGCATTTTTTCTTCTACTTCTTCCCAAGTCAACCAGTTGATTTCTTGAGAATAACTAATCGTTAAACTGAGTAATAAAAGGCTCAACGTCCAAACTCCTTTTCTCATGCTTTTTGCTACTGTCTATTAATTATGGTTCCAATGTACCCCTTTTCAACTGATTTGAAAAGAAAATTACTTCAGATTAGGAGTTTTTATAATTTTTTTAACGCTTAAATTACATATCTCAAATCTTCTGGTTCAATAGGCTTGTATCTATAAACAAATTGTAATTATAAGTTAAGTTCAGAATTTTACGAAAGTAAAGCTTCCTTTATTGAAGAATCGTCATTCTTAGTATAGCCATTCTCTTGCGAATGCATTGTAGAAGTTTAGGCCGATTTTGTAGTTGATTGAAGTTGCAGTCAGGTTATTGTCCGCGGTAACAGCATAAACTGCTAGCTGCATAGTCTCGCCCAATATTTTGATCTTTTTACCAATACCTGCGTAGAACTCGACATGGTAAAGGTTTTCTTCTGGAATCAAAAGTGTACCACCTCCAGTGAGTAATTCCATTTGTAACTTGTTTATAAGCGGAATCTTATCCAAGAAAAAGCCATCAAAATGATGAATACCACTTGCTTGGAAAAAGGCGTCTGCGGTTGATCTCGTTTCGCCAATCTCAAGTAAATCTTGTAGAGGATTAGTAAAAAAATACGGTGTCGATCCACGAAAGAAATTATACTCAAGTTGTCTTAAGTTATTTTTATTAATAAAGCTTCCAGCTCGCACTTGATAGTTGAGACTACCGACCTTCAATGCTGGCAGTTTGTGTGTTAATCTTAGTTCCAGATAGTCAAAATTGACCTCTGAATTACCAATTCCTGGAACTCCTTTTCTGTAGCTTAGCTGTAGAACAGGATTGTTGTTGGGTAGAATGATCTTTTTTCTACCTCGTGTGACGAATTGTTGACCAAATCGATAAATCAAATCGGCTTCGAACGAGAATATTCTGTACCGATCAAAATCAAAAGCAGTTTCTTGCGAACCGAAAAGAAACTCCGAAAATGCGTTTGTTGTGAGGTTTGCCACCGACTGCTTGTCACTGTAAGCGATACTTGAATTCATGTATAGACCATTGACTAATTCCATGGAGTATCCGATTTCTCCAAACCGATTGTTTACAAAGTTACTTCTGGATATAATGGCATCGAGTGACTGAAAGAATGTAATTAATTCAAACACATTTCCACCTCCAATATATATTCTGGCAAACTTCTGCGGTAAGAAGGTAAAGCCCAGTCGACCTCTACCTTTAATGTCATTATTTGTCAAACCATAATTAAGATTGTAGCTGAGATCTAGTTCATTACTATTAGGAAATTCTTTTGCTACCGTTCCGCCAGGAGTTATCCGAAATCCATCGACTCCGAAGGCCTGAAAAGATGCCAAGATAGGATTGAAAGTGTATGTTAAACCTTTTGCTCTTTTCCGCTTACCAAATCCTTCAAGTGCAATTTTTCGCCATGTGATTTTATTGAATATAGAGTCTTGTTCTTGTAAGTATTTATCGCTAGTGATCGACCTGTAAATTGAATCTTGCTCAGTGAAGAATACTTTCAAGTCTTTTTCCAAAGCAACTCCTCGGTATTCAAGCATCAAATCTGCATTTGGTTTCAGTGCTTCTTCTGTATACCTGACTTTTTCTGCATTAAAGAAATTTGCCTTAAATGTTGGATTAAATATATAGTATGAGGTTCGATAAGTTGATTTAACCGTGAAGTCTTTTCTTCCTAGTTTGGCCTTGTATTGGATTCGCTTTTCGGTTGGAATATTATATCCATTTTCATTGTTGTAGACCAGCTTTAGATTCAAACTGTCAAAACCATTGATTCCAGGACTGTAGTATAGATCCGTTCTGGTGACTCGATAGTCAGACGAATGAACTTCGATAGTTCCTGTCCATAATGGAGCTCCCTTGAAAAGCGGAATTACAGCAATGCTAAAAATAGTATCTTCAGCAATGAAATCCATTTTCTTCAATCTGTAAGTATAATTTGAAAGTGCAGTATTAGCTAAAGGCGAAGTGATAGGTCGATCGCTAAGTGTTTTATTTTTGAATGAATTATCATAGATGTCGATATCAAAGTCTTCAGGGGTCACGAAGTATTCGAGTGGATTATATGTTGTGAATTGATTGCTTCCTCTGAAATTATTTCCCGTTGTCATGGGAGTGAATCTCTTGAGCTGCTTATCGGCGGTCTGTTTAATTTCAGCCTTGATAATCTTTTTGTAATCTTGACCTCGTACGAACTGAGTTGCAGCAACCTCATTGAGGTATTCCACACGAAAGCTATCTAGACTTATGCTATCTCGCTCTTTTTCAGGGAGGTATCTAGTCATCGTTGTTTGTTGGTAAATCTCAGATTGAAAGACTTTTGGAATTGATCGATCCTTTTTCTCTTTGATGATTCTTTTGACAATCTGTTTTCCTAAATTCAGTCTTTCGGCTTCTAGAACAACTTCATTGAATTTTAGTGAAGAGCTAGATAGCAGTATTTCGATTGATTCATTGATATTAGTGTTCTCGTATTTTACTTCTTTTGGGTTGTAACCCAAAAAACTATACCTAAGAGTACTAGGCATTTCTACATTAAGCTCGAAGTAGCCTTCGGTATTCGTAATCGTACCTTTTCCGGTATTCAAATCCAAGATGTTCACGAATTCCAGCGCTTGCATAGAAGCTGAGTCGTAAACTATACCTTTGATCTGTTGTGCAGCAAGTTGATGTTTGCCAAAAAATGTTGACAAGCACATAATCAATGCAAGTAGGATGTGGTTTTGATACTTCATAGAAAACTAAACCTATTCCTTGGCAATATGAAAGTATTCATCATCAGCCAAAGTTACATGGTCTAAACGTCTTCCTTCTACTTTTGGTGCCCGTATACCGTGTTGTAAAGGGTGTTTACTAGACAAAACGTGTGCCTCGTCCCATAAACCTTCTTTAATAATCGTCGTTTGAAGGGTTGGCCCGCCTTCCACTAAAACAGAAGTGATGCCTTCTTGAAAAATACGTCTAAAAATAGTATCCCAATTCCAGCTGTCATTTGAAATTTGGACCCACTTATAGCTAGAACTATTCGTATTTGTAGCTGCTTCTTTGGATATCACTATAGCGTGCTCACCGTGATTCAGCAGTTGCGAATTAACTGGAACGCGAGCTCGTGGATCAATGATTATTTTTTGAGGAGATGGTCCTGTTCCAAGGCGATTGTCAAGTTTGGGATTGTCAAGAATAACTGAATTTGCTCCGATCAAAATGCCTTCAAATTGTCCTCTTAATTGATGAGCTTTAACTTTCGAGTATTGATTTGTAAACCAGACCGATTGATCAGGAAGACCTGCATATCCAAATTTGGATTGAGCCCATTTTAGAGCAATGAATGGACGTTTTTGAAAGAGATTAATTTTGAATTTCTTAATTAAGGATTTGGCTTCGTCTTCTAGAATCCCAGATTGAACCGGAATGTTATTTTGGCGCAAAGCTTCTATACCTTTTCCCGATACTTTTGGGTTAGGATCCAGACATCCGACAACAACAGCTGCTGGGTTTTTCTTGATTATCAGGGTTGAACAAGCGGGCGTTTTTCCATGGAATGAACAAGGTTCCAAAGAAACATACAGTGTTGCTTTACGAATTAATTTTTCGTCTTCCTGTCTCACATTTTGGAGACAATTAACCTCAGCATGTGGACCTCCATAAGCCTCATGGTAGCCTTCTCCTATGATACGATTCTTATATACTAAAACAGCTCCCACCATAGGGTTCTGATCAGTGTGTCTAAATCCCTTTCTCGCTAGGTGAAAACATCTTCGCATATAATCGGCGTGCCTCATAATTGACTAGATCTTAGCTACTAGTAAGCATGATTTCTTTGAGTACTTTTATAACCTGATCTGCCTCCTCAATTGTGTTCAGATGTGAAAAAGAAAACCTAATGGTAATTCTATCGCTATTAGGATCAAGTGCCGCCAAGACATGGGAACCTGTGTTGGTTCCCGAGCTACAGGCACTTCCTGCTGACGAACATATCTTGTGTATGTCAAGATTGTAGATGAGCATTTCATTTTTTGGTGAAGAAGGGAATGAAACGCTTAATATATGATATAATCCCTCATCGTGCTGAGTTCCATTGATTTTTACATCCGGAATTGCTTGCAACAGTTCCTTACGGAAATATTTGCGTAGTTTAGTTATTTCAGTTTTTCTTGATTCCATGTCTTGCAAGGCAAGCTCGAAGGCTTTTGCAAAACCTGCTATACCGTAAATATTCTCTGTTCCTGCACGCATATTCCGTTCTTGAGCACCACCGAGCATGTAGGGAGGTATCATATGGTCTCCATTAATATACATAAATGCAATTCCTTTCGGTCCATGCATTTTATGAGCTGTTCCTGAAAGATAATCCACACCTAAGTCATTTACATTTACTGGAAATTTTCCTAGGACTTGAACAGCATCCGTATGAACTAATCCACCATGTTCATGCGTTATTGCTGTTATTTCTTTAATTGGATTAATGGTTCCAATTTCATTGTTTCCATACATAAGTGAAACTAGTGTTTTGGGACCTGAACTCATAATTGATTTAAGTTGATTTAGATCCACGCTACCATCTGACTTTACATCAAGCATAACGACTTCAACTTCTTGATTATCAGCGTATGATTTGCAGGTGTTGAGTACACAAGGATGTTCAATTGGACTTGAAATAATCCGCTTGATCTTATGTGTGCGAATCGCTTGGTGAATGATGGTATTATTCGATTCAGTAGCAGAAGATGTAAAGAATACTTCACCAATGGAGGCTTGGATACCCTCTGCAATTGTTCTCCTTGCTTGCTCAATTTTCGCTCTTGCATTCCGCCCCTGAGAATGTATCGAAGAAGGATTCCCTGACAAGCTAGTCATTGCTTGTGTCATCTCCTCCACGACTTCGGGTAGTAGGGGAGTCGTAGCAGCATTATCGAAATAGATATGGTCACTTGTTGACATTATTACGTTGCTTTTGTATTTATTCTTATTAGAGGATTAAATCAGTGCTTTGATTTTTTGGACAAGTTCGTCTGCCTTTGCTTTCGTTTTTGATTCAGCGTAAATTCGAATGATTGGTTCTGTATTCGATTTTCGTAGATGAACCCATTCTTGATCAAATATGATTTTGACTCCATCAATAGTTGAAACCTCTTCACTAGCGAAATGTTGAGCCATTTTATATAAAATAGCATCAACGTCTATGCCAGGTGCAAGGTCAATTTTATCTTTTGTCATTTCATAGAATGGAAGTCCAGCTTTGATATCGAGTATACTTTTACCTGATTTAGCCATGTAACTAAGCATCAAAGCTATACCTACTAAGGCATCCCGACCGTAGTGCAAGGATGGTAAAATTACACCTCCATTGCCTTCACCACCGATGACGGCGTTTACTTCTTTCATTTTGTTAACAACATTAACCTCGCCTACAGCAGCAGCGTGATAAGGAACTCCATGCCTGTCACTAATATCTCGAAGAGCAAGAGTAGAGGAGAGGTTACTTACCGTTGGTCCTTTTTGTATGGACAATATATAGTCTGCAATGGCAACAAGAGTATACTCTTCTCCAAACATAGTTCCATCACTATTCATGAATGCAAGACGGTCGACATCAGGGTCAACTGCAATTCCTAGATCAGCTTTACTTTCTTTGATAGCTTTGGCAAGATCTTGAAGGTGTTCCTCTTTTGGTTCTGGATTGTGAGCAAACTGACCGTTTACGACTTCGTTTATTAGTTTGTAACTAACACCGAGACGATCTAATAAAGGAGGAATTGAAAGTGCACCAGTTGAGTTTATACAGTCTACAATCACGTGAAATTTTGCTTCACGAATGGAATTTTCATCAACCAAATCAAGTGCTAGAATATGGTCAATGTGTTCAGACATATAGTTAACAGACTCGATTTTCCCCAACTCATGAACTTCAGCAAATAAGAGTGATCCTTCAGCAATGTACTTTAAAAGTAGTGTGCCTGTTGCTGCAGAAATAAACTCACCTTTAGAATTCAGAAATTTAAGTGCATTCCACTGTCCAGGATTATGAGAAGCTGTAATGATAATTCCAGCCGAAGCCTTAAGGTCAGTAACAGCCATTTCCACTGTGGGTGTCGTAGATAATCCCAAATCAATGACATCTAGACCCATCGAAATCAATGTATTATTGACAAGACCCGCTACCATAGGGCCGGATATGCGACCGTCCCTGCCAACTACTACCTTCCTACCTTTATCTTGTTCTAGAATGAACTTAGCGAAGGCTGCAGTACACTCGACAATGTCTAAAGCTGTTAGATTATTATTGTAATTACCACCGATGGTACCTCTGATACCTGAAATCGACTTAATTAAACTCATATTACACTTATTTTTAACATCAATATTACTTATATTTTCAGAATAGTTTTTATAGTTTGGAGCTTTAATAGATTATGCTAGAATTACTGCAACAAGTTGACACGAGTATTTTTGAGTTGATTAATCAAGGGATGTCAAATGATCTCTTTGATAAACTGATGCCATGGATTCGGGAGAAACTATTCTGGGTGCCTTTATATGTCTTTCTGATACTTGTGGTCGTAATTCGTTTTCGCAAGTATGCTTACATGGTAATCCTTACCGCTATTTTGACTGTCGTCATTGCAGATCAATTGAGTTCACACGTGATCAAGCCGACCGCCCAAAGAACAAGACCATGCAATGAACTAGCACTTCAGGCTCAAATTAATGTTTTGGCTCCATGTAGTGGATCATTCAGTTTTACTAGTTCTCACGCAGTTAATCACTTTGCCGTTGCTGCTTTTTTTATCGCATTGCTTGGTGAGACCAATAGGAGATATAGGATACTATGGCTTTGGGCCGCCTCAATTGCATTTGCTCAAGTATATGTAGGACTTCATTACCCGTTCGACGTTTTTATCGGAGGGCTCCTTGGTGTATCAATAGGGTTTTTATGCTACCAAATGTTATTGGTTTTCTATTTAAAAAAAGTACCAGACTTCCGAGTACGACATTAATTGTCAATTTTACCCAGAATTAGCACTTTTATCTGTCCAAAAGTTTTCAGCTACGTCAAATATTACTATTTTGAACCCTTGTTTAGGATTGGTAGTCAGTCCTAAGATATTATAGATATAAATCAATGGCCAAATGCGCGTGAAATTAACCAGAACTCTTTTATTATCAAGTGTCTTTTTTATACTCATCTTAGGGCTTCAAGCCCAAAATGGAGAAAGTCATGTTAAGTATTCGAAAGGTACATATTTGGGAAAGTCTTCCCCACTTTCAAGTTGGAAGTTTAAAGAAAAAGAATATACAAACGTTGCAGAAAAGAGAGCTGCATGGAAAAAGGATATCAAAGGTATTCCAAATTTTGGAGATCGAGGAAATGCTGTCCGTTCTGATGCAGACCACATTTTACCGAAAAATGGAGACCCATTAGTAAAGGCTCAAACTCAGTTTTCAAAGCAGAAGTCAATGGCTGACGAAATTACTATTTTACAGGATTACGATGCGATAGACTTCGATGAAGCACAAATATGGCCTCCAGATTGTAACGGAGACATCGGGCTGAATTACTATGTGGAAGGAACCAACGGTGGTGGTGGTTCAGTAATTCACATATACGACAAAGATACTGGAGAGTTAGTTGAATCGACAACGACGACGCCATTATGGGCGGAACTAGGAACAGATCCAGTTGGTGATATTTACGTTTATTTTGATCGTTTTGAAAATAGATGGGTTATTGCTGAGATTACTTTCAGTTCAATTCTGATGGCGGTTTCAGAGTCTGATGACCCACTAGGCTCTTACAATGCTTACGAGTTTTTCACACAAGGCCTACCTGATTATCCAAAATTTGGAAACTGGGATGATGCATATTACATTACAACAAACGAGTTCAATGGTTTCAATCCGATCTACGCATTAGATAAAGAGGACTTACTAACTGGAGCTAATGATGTAGATATTATAATTTTCGATCCGATTCCAAAATGGGGTAATGGATCAATTGAAACGAATACTCCGATAAACTTCGAAGGTACAATCTTGCCAAATGAGAATACACCATTTGCGGCATTTAGAATGTATGATGATGAGTGGCCAGGAGGCGGGCAAGATAGATTGGAGTACTACCAATTTACACCAGATTTCGATGATCCAGACAATTCCACTTTTGACGGACCTTTTGATATCAATTTAGCTCCGTTTGAATCCAATCTTTGTGGCTATGGACTTTTTGACTGTTTAGAGCAGCCGGATGGATCACTGGTTTCAGCTATTCATACGGTTATTATGAATAAGATTCAATACAGAAATTTTGGAGATTATGAATCCATATTGCTCAATTTTTCTGTTGATGTTACAGGGTCAGATGTTGCTGGAGTACGATGGGTGGAATTGAGAAAAGAATCAGACTCTGGTTGGAATTTATACCAAGAAGGAACAATGAACCTTGAAGATGGAGTATCACGTTTTATGGGTACAATAACTCAAGATTCGAAAGGTAATATACTTTTGGCATATTCTACGGTTAGTCCTGACGATTTTCTGGGAGTAGCATTGACAGGAAGAAGAGTTTCTGATGAACTAGGAGTTATGTCTTTCCAAGAAACTACCCTGATAGATGGACAATCGAATAATCCAGTCGCAAGATGGGGTGATTATTTTTCAATCACGCTTGACCCTCAGAATGATGTCACATTTTGGTTGACGAGCGAGTACATGCCTGAAGATACTGATTGGGCTACGAGGGTTACAGCAATGAGCATTCGACGTGATAGCATTGATGCCCAAGTCTCTGCTATTCTTACACCAAAATCAGGTGCTGGCCTTACGGCTGCTGAAGAAGTGTCCATTAGAATAACAAACCCTGGTTATAAGGCAATTGAAAACGTGCCATATGGATTTATGTTTGAAGGTGACGTCATAGAAACTGGCATCGTTGAAGAAGTACTTGAACCACTTGAAAGTGTTGAGAGAACATTTACCACAACTGTCGACATGAGTGCTTTAGGTACATATAACCTAAAAGCATACACCTACATGGAAGATGATGAGAATATTGATAATGATACTATTCGAAGCTTTGTGAAGAACATAGCCAATTTAGACATTGAAACTTCCTTGGCAATGAATCCGACCTTCAGTTGTTCTGAAGAGCAAGATTTTTCTGCTATTTACACTAACGTTGGTTTTGACACGATTGTAAGTTTCGATGCTCAGCTATATATTGATGATGTTCTTACTTTTACTATTCCTTGGGAAGGTACGTTGTTGCCAAATGAAAGTACAACGGTATTGTTTGAAAGCGTAATGACTCCGACGGGCGTCAGTATAATTCGCTTTTCTTTAACAAATCCAAACGGCGGAGAAGATCAAATTGCTGATAATAATGATGCAGAGTTTGAATATGATAAGTTAGCAGATGGAATCAATGCAAATCTAAGTTTTCAGAGTGACGGTTTTCCAACTGAAACTTCGTGGGAGATCGTTGATGCAAGTGGAATGGTAATATATGAAGGTGGCGGTTATTCAGGTATTAATGCATCCGAAGATATTGATCTGTGTTTTGAAGAAGCATGCTATGAGTTTAGACTTTTTGATTCATTTGGAGATGGATGGGGAGGTTCTCAAACTGCATTTCTTGAGTTAACTCAGGATGATGGTATTAAAGCACTAGTCTTAGATAATACTAGTTTTGGAGACCTTTGGACGCAGGAATTCTGCCTGCCGGTGAGTTGTGATCTAGATGTTGAAGTAGAGTATGAAGATGCAACAGGTCCCAATGTAGATGATGCAGCGATTTTTATTAATTTTCCTGCGGGCAACGAGCAAACAATGTATTCGATTGATGGTGGGGTGACATTTCAATCTAGTCCATTATTTACTAATCTTGTTCAAGGAGATTATGACATTGTAGTTATGGATTCATTCGGATGTACTTATGAAGATACTATTAACGTTATTGTAGGCCAGAAAGACCTAGAATCAAGCTATAGTTTCACCATTAATCCTAACCCTAGTTTCGGAATGATTAGACTTGAGTTGGAAGGTTATGATGGCCCCAACGAGTTGCGTGCTACTATAATAAATATGCAGGGACAAAAAGTTAGCTCTCATCAGATTTCTAAGTTTTCTGATGGATATAAGTCAACGATCTTCATTCCAAATCTACCTAATGGACAATATTACGTTAGTATTGAAGACGATACATTTAGAGAATTGAAAACATTCATTAAGCAATAATGAGCTAGAATAAAAAATAGAATTATCTAGAATGCTAAGTAGGTTGTTGAAAGAGATCAACAACCTATTTTTATTTAATTTTGTAATAAAAGGTACTCAAATGAAAATTATCGATGGCAAAGGTCTCGCCGAAAAGATTAAGCTAGAGTTAAAATCAGAGGTTGAACAGATTAGAGCTGAGAATGGGAATATACCACATTTAGCTGCAGTTCTTATAGGTGATAGTCCTGCAAGTGCTTCTTACGTGCGAAATAAAGTACGATTTTGCGAAGGAGCAGGTTTTGAATCTACATTGATCAGAAAAGATGAGAGTATTACAGAGTCTGAGCTATTGGAGATTATTCAAGATCTTAACGAGAATGATGACATTGATGGTTTTATAGTTCAATTACCTTTACCTGATCATATTGACGAGAATAAGGTAACAATGGCTATAGACCCGAAGAAAGATGTTGATGGTTTTCATCCAACCAATATTGGTAAAATGGTTCAAGGACTTGACAGTTTTCTTCCTGCAACGCCTTATGGCATTATGACTATGTTGGAACGATATGGTATTGAAACAAGTGGAAAACATTGTGTAGTTGTAGGTAGAAGTAATATTGTAGGTACTCCTATGAGTATTTTGCTTTCGCGAAAAAGTAATCCTGGAAACTGCACGGTAACTCTGACGCATTCGCGAACGAAAGACATTGGAGAAGAAACTCGTAGAGCCGACATTTTGATTGCCGCGATAGGTATTCCCAATTTTGTTAGTGCTGGAATGGTAAAGGAAGGAGCTGTTATAATTGATGTTGGTATAAATAGAGTAGAAGATGATACAAGAAAGAGAGGTTATAGATTAGTTGGAGATGTTGATTATGATGATGTATCAAAGAAGGCCTCTTTTATGACCCCTGTCCCAGGAGGCGTTGGACCTATGACAGTCACGGCATTGATGATGAACACACTCAAGGCTGCAAAACTCAAAACGAGCTAGATTCATATCATGGGGTATTCTAAACTTAGTTTTAATCTTGATGTGAATGCGGATGCAGAAGTGGTTTCTGCTTTATTGCATTATCACGGTGTGGAGGCTATCTGGGAAGATGAGGATTTCCTTCATGCATATTTTGAGGATTTGAAAATTGAATCAGAAGATCAAATCAACGAAATTGTTGAGGATCTTAAGCCTTATATTTTGGATTATTCTAAATCCAAGGATAAGCAAGTGAATTGGAATAAGGAATGGGAGAGTAACTTTAGCCCAGTTGAAGTTGATCAAACATGTTTTATCTATGCCAATTTTCACGAGAAGAAAGACGGGTTTGAACATTATATCAGGATAGCACCAAAAATGGCTTTCGGTACTGGTCATCATGAAACCACTTATATGATGATTCAAGCAATGCGAGAGCTTGATTTAGTGGATAGAGAAGTGCTAGATTTGGGTTGTGGAACTGGAATCTTAGCAGTTTATGCAAAGCAAAGAGGAGCAGGTCATGTCGACGCAATTGATATCGAAATAGAATCTTACAAAAATAGCATCGAGCATGCTGCGCTAAACAACGTTTCCTTCAACGTTATTCACGGTTCTGTCGAAAACGTACCTGACAGGAAATATGGCCTTGTACTAGCTAATATAAACAGACACGTTCTTCTCACGTATGCGGAGCAAATTATAGCAATGCTATCGGAAGGAGGCACATTACTTGTAAGCGGTATTCTTCTCGAAGATGAGAAGCTAATCAAGCAGGCTTATTCTGCACTGAGGGAGTTAAGTCTTCAAAGAAGAGGCAAGTGGACTTGTTTCCAATTTTCACAAAGGTAAAAGGTGTAAGTTTGCGCCGTTTTCAATATGAAATGTAATTGTTGATGAAGATAAAAAAGTACTCGATAGATATTTTGAAACCTGATTGGCCTAAATGGAAGAAGTCAATAGCTAACTTTTTCCTGTTCAATCTACCTTTCCTGAAAATTCGAAAAGTAAATAGGATACTGAAAAAGCGCAGCAGACTAAGAGGAGGGGACTTTATCCAGCAAGTATGCAGTGATCTAGGTTTTGATTACAAAGTATATCATCCAGAAGAAATTCCTAAAACTGGGCCTGTAACCATGGTCGCAAATCACCCTGGAGGAGCAGATGTAGTTGGTACGATTGCTGGTTTGTGGGATTATCGTAAGGACATCCAAATTTTAGCCAATGAATTAATCTGTGTTGAACCCGTAGTGGATTTAGTCATTCCAGTAAATGTGATGAAGAAATCCAATAAAGTTGACGAAAGCTTGATCCATAAAGCATATCAGGCCGGTAAGATGGTTGTCTACTTTGCAGCGGGAAAGAATTCGCGATATAATGAGGAAGGTTTGTTGAGAGATAGGCGTTGGCGAACTAGTTTTCTAGATTTTGCATTCAAGTACAAAACTCCATTGCTTGTAATGCATATTGAAGCTAAAAACACAAAGCTTTTCTACTGGGTAAGTAATACTAGAGAGAAATTTGATGTTCTAAAGAAGATACCCTTAGAGAATATGTTTCAACTTAGGGAAATTATAAAGCAGAAAGGGAAAACGGTTGAACTAAATCTTGCTAAATTAATTCCATTTGAAGAATGGTCTCAGTACTATAAAGAAGGTGATATAAAGGCAAATAGATTGCTAGCAGATCAATTGTACAATTTAGTATATACAATGGACAAAGAAAACTATAGCTTACAATGGAACAAAGTATAAATCTGCTAAAGGCAGAACCGCTCAATGTCAATCCAGCCGATTATTTAGATAATCAAAAGCAACTATTTGAGACTATTCCAGTCTTTCCGTTCCTAGATGAACAGACTATCCTGATGGAGATTGACTCAGCTATCGACACTGTTCTATTAAAGGAAGAGATTAAGCAAATACATCAAGTTGCTGAACGCGAGGAATCTATCATACAGGATAAGAACTATATTATATCGCTTGTAGACTGGCACTCATACCCAGAGATTATCAGGCTATTGACTATTATCCGCGAATGGGCCTTTAGGAATGAAGGGGGTGGAGTAGGTGACTATGACACAGATGAATTTGATGCTTTACCTGAAATGAAGCAGTTGATGATACTCAACCCAGATTTTGATAATCCTATCCAATGTATTATTGGAGGGTATCGCTACATGGAGCACTCCGCTAGTTCGTATCAGAATGGTCCGATGGGGGCACATTTTGAGTTTTCTGAGAACTGGAACAAGCAGAAGTGGATAGAGCTAGGGCGTTCATTTATTAATCCATATTACAAAGAAAGAGAAAGGAAGGAAAGCTTTGATTATGTCCTTCATGGATTGGGATATATTTATGCCAAGAATCCGCAATTCAAAGGTTATTTTGGAAAAGTAACTTTATATAAGATCTATGAAACAGAGAAGGCTGATCAATTTTTTCTTGGTGTCGCAAAAAAATACTTTAAGGAGAATCCTGATTTGTGGGTGTCACCTGACGAAAAAGTCCAAGAAGGTGAGCTAACAGAGCAACAAGTATCTATTCTCGATCGCGATGTGTTTAAAGGCCTATTTCTCTTGCTCCGCAAGCAATTCAAGATCAATATTGTCCCTATTATGGCTGTTTACAACAGAATGGTAGATCTCGATAAAATGCATTATTTCGGAGCTTTTAGACATAAAGCTTTCGGGGATACGACAGAGGTCGGAATCGCGATTGCTTTCGATGATATCTATCCTATCATAAAGGAGAAATTTGCAAATCAATACAAATAGCACTAACTGATTTACAGAGAAGTAGAACTCCTATGTCCAAAGATTGGGAGGATAAACTCCTTTTGCAATTAGTTTGCCAAGCTTCTCTTCCACGACTGGTTTGTCTTCTTTGTACGTAACACCAAACCAATGCGAAGGCGAAACTAAAACGTTGATTTTAATATCGGCATTCTTGATTCCAGCGTCTAGCACTGTGGGGATGTAAAATTCGCTTTTTTCCTCATTTCCTTTATTTTCGAGAAACTCACTGAACATACCTTCTGCTAAGTCAAAGAATTTTGGCGTAAAGCCAAACATGTTCATAGACACTTTTGTCTTAGGAGATAAGGTTTTGATTCCTCCTTCCACAGGATATGAGATGATTCCTTTTGATTTTGAAATCTGAGTACATTCAACTACATCAACTAAATGCCCATTTTCATCTTCTGAACAGACTCCGCGATTCACATGACCATGTTCACTTAAGGTGTTTTCAAGATGATATGAAATGATGCAAAAATCGTCGGTATCTTTCTTGAGATGGTTTGCGAGTTCTTCATATGCTTCAACACCGTAATAGTCATCAGCATTTACTACTGCAAAATTACCTTTCACAACATCAGCGGCCATCAACAACGCATGTGCAGTTCCCCAAGGTTTCGTTCGACTTTCTGAAATTTTGAAGTCACCAACTGCTTTATCGAGCTCTTGTGTGACAAAATCCACTTGAATGTCATCCCCAAAGCGGTCTTTGAATTTTGCTTCAAAAGGCTCTCGAAAAGACTCTCTAATAATAAAGACTATGTGATTGAATCCAGCGCGGATGGCGTCGTAAATGGAGTAATCCATAATTGTTTCGCCATTTGGGCCAAATTCGTCCATTTGCTTTAATGAACCGTATCTTGATCCCATTCCAGCTGCCAACAATACCAAAGACATTTTCTTCATCACCTATTTTTTTTACAATGGTACAAAAAATCTTATATAAGGAAAAAATATTATACGACCTATGCTCATATTTTCAAACAAAGCATCCAATAGTTGACATACCTTTATAATAAAGCCTTCCGTAGTTATGACTCTCGTAAATCCCTATAAGCTGTTTAATTTGATTGTAATAAACTTAGGTATACAGTTTTAATTAAGTAACTACTAGAAGAAAGACCGCTAGCAGAATTATGTTTATGATCAGAAGTATCCCAATCGGAAAACGAACAATTCTCAAGGCCTTAGAAAGTACTTTAGAAGAAGTTGAAGGCTTGACTTCAACCTCTATCTCTTCAATCATTGCTGAATCCAAGTCAGCTGCTATTACTTTTTTCTCCGTGGTTAATTCTACGTCTCCAGAAAGGCTCATCATGATTCGAGCAACAATAAATGCTATGACCGGTCCGATGAGGGGGATTTTTTTCTTCACTGCTGCCGATATTGAAGGTACGGTAACAAGCTGGGTTACTCCCAAGAATAATAGTTTAGTAGCATTGCCTTTTTCTTCGCCAGTCAAATGTGAGCCCATCTTTTTGATATCTCCTAGCCCCTGTTGGGTTATTTGAATACTGTAATTCATAATTCCGTCAATGTCATCCTGCAACCTATAGGAGAAGTAATAGAGTCCAGCTAGTAACCCAGCAACAGCAAATAGGAATAATCCGATAGTGCAATAAAAAATGTAACCAGCTGTACTTATGGTAAATATCCAGAAGCCTGCAAGGAAAATTCCTAATGCTAAGATAAAAGGTATAAGAATCCATTGCAGAGCATACTTCGGAAAGAGTATTATATCGGTGATTTGCTCAATGGCTTCATCGTTGCGATATGAGGAAATATCAATGTTTAACTCATTTTGGATCCTTTCTTCTAATTCTTGATTCATGTGCTCAGCTTGTAAAAAGTACTACGATACAGCAAGTAAAGAACAAACCGTATCTAAGTTTAAATATAAATGGAATTGATGATTAGGACTTGGGGATAGTCAATAATCTTGAAGAATACTACCCAAATATCTACGCATCTATGCTATCGCACTCATTCTACTCAAACAATCTGATCAAAGTCTTCAAATGTAACTTGTATATCACATTAAATACTTTACTTATTCGTAAAGTATTCATAACTTTGTAGTTATCTAAGTTTTGTTATTTACTGAATCTATAATATTTCGGTGTTTTAATGCGTTTAAGCACATGCAAGATTAGATTAAGTTGTTTTGAAATTCGGCCTACAGATTCGACGATCTACTAAAATTCTCTAAATGAAACAATTGTTTAAATTTTTCCCAGAATTCCTGCAACAGCAATCATTGATATGGATTTTCATATTTGTATCACTGGGGTTGAGCGCTCAAGAGTCGCCATTGAGTGAAGAGAATCAGAATCGACTTCAAAAAGCTAATGAACTCTATGATAAATCACTCTTTCTTGCTGCAGAAACCTTACTTGAAAAGATTATAGAAGAACAGTTCTTTCTAGAGTCGCCTCAAAATCTCCTTTTGACGGAAGTCAAATTTAAGAAAGCCTTATGTGGAATACGATTGGATAGAGAAAAGGCTCACTTTCCATTGCTTGTATTCGTTAAAGAAAATCCCGTAACACCATTCACCAATTTAGCAAATATTGAACTTGCTAGTTACTACTATAATGATCAGGATTACAAAAGAGCCCTTCAATACTTTTCTAAGGTCGATCTCGAAGACTTATCAAATGAGCGATACAGTGAGATGATGTTTAAGAAAGCATATTGCCATTTCGTGAGGAAAGACTTTGGAGTTGTAGAAAGCATTCTATCTCAAATACTACATCTGAATAACGAATACACAATTCCTGCAAAGTATTATTATGCAATGTCTTTGTATTTCAACGAAGATCTCGAAGGTGCGGTGGCTGGTTTTCGAGAAATTGAGCGAGAAGAATCTTACGAGAACAGAATTCCGTATTACATTTCGCAGATTCTATTCAAGGAAGAAAAATATGAAGAATTGCTTGATTATGGTAACAAAGTTGTTCAAAAGCCTTCAACCCTTAATATTAAAGAAATCAGAGGTTTATTGGGTCAAACATATTTCCTGAGAAAGGAATATGAGAAAGCAATTTTCCACTTAGCGTATTATGTAGAAAATACCAAGAAATTGAGGGCTGAGGACTTCTATCAGTTGGGTTTCGCTTATTATCAAACAAAGCAATACGAAAAAGCAGTTTCTCAGTTTGTAGAAATTGCAAACGAAAAGTCAAAGCTCGGTCAGAATGCAAATAACTATTTAGCTAATAGTTACTTGCAGATTGATAATTCAAATGGTGCAAGAACTGCTTTTAAACGTACTGCAGAGATGTCTTTTTTACCTGATTTAGCAGAGGAGGCATATTTCAATTACGGTAAGTTGTCCGCAGAAATGGCTTTTGATCGTGAAGCTTTGAATACGCTCAAAAACATTGAGCCTTCGTCAGTATATTTTGCGGAAGCACAACAAATTCTATCTCACATTCTTCAGAATACCAAAGATTACGGCGAAGCATTACGCTTTATTGAGGAACTAGAGATGCAGAGTCCGCTCATGCAAACGAGCTACCAACGCATTGCCTATTATTATGCAATGCAGTATTTGGTTGATGGTGAGAAATTGGATGCATTAGACAATTTCAATAAATCTTTGAAGTTTCCAAGAGAGGATAAAATTACTGCTCAAACTTATTATCGTCTTGCAGATTTAGATCATGAGAGTAAACGATATCAACAAAGTATCACCAAATTAAACAAGTACTTCAGCCTTGTAAAAACAGGTATTTCACTACCAAAAGATGCTGATGAGGCGTATGCAAACTATTTACAGGCTTATAACTATCTAAAACTTGAGAATTACACTTCGGCAAGAACTTATTTTGAGTCTGCTGCCATTGATTTTAAGAATGATGCTAGTCGCAAAAAGTTGGCAATGGATGCTACGTTGAGAGCTGGCGATTCATATTTTAGAATTAATGCTTATGAAGATGCTATTAAGTTTTACAATCAAGCAATTAATCTCAGAGGTCAAGGGACAGACTATGCTCTGTATCAACGAGGAGTTTTGCAGGGCTTACTAGGAAGGCCATTTGAAAAGTTGGTTTCTCTCGATGAATTAATTGACAAAT
Source organism: Saprospiraceae bacterium (assembly GCA_965658745.1). Taxonomy (GTDB): domain Bacteria; phylum Bacteroidota; class Bacteroidia; order Chitinophagales; family Saprospiraceae; genus JAHDFB01. Next base: position 202,657 of record CBFHTK010000004.1, read on the forward strand.
ATCCTTCCTCACCATTAGCAGATTTCGCTTTGTTTCAGAATGGTGAAACACTCCAAGCAATAGGGGAGGCTAGTGAGGCCGAAAGAAGTTTCAAGAGTATCCTTGATAATTATAAGAATAGTACGCTGCGAAACCGAGTCCTTCTTAAACTGGGTTTGATCTCCTTTAATCAGGGTAACCTGAATGAAGCGATTCGATATTATAAGCAACTTTTTTCTTACAACCCCAATGCCAAGGAATCTCTCGAAGCAATAATAGCCTTGGAAGAAATCTACGTAGATAATCTAGCTCAGCCTGATGAATATTTCGATTTTGTTGAGAAGCAAGCAGGTTTTGAAATCAGTACATTTGAAAAGGACTCTATCAGCTTTAGATCAGGCGAAGTTTCGTATGAGAATGGAGACTATGAGAAAGCTATCAATGCCTATAGTAATTATCTGGCAAGGTATCCGAAAGGATTTAATAGACTTTTGGCACATTACAGAAGAGCGGAATCCTACCTTAGCCAGAAGTCTTATGAAAAGGCACTTGCAGATTATGAGTTCGTCATTAAGCAAAGTTTTAGTGAATTCTACATGCCATCACTCGAAAAGGCGGCATTGATAAGTTACAACCTGTTGGAGGATTTCAAGAAAGCTTTTGATTACTACAGTTTGTATGAAGAATTGTCGCCAGACAAAGACAAGCAATATCAAGCACAACTAGGCGCGTTAAGGAGTGCTGCTAGAATAAATGAACTTGACGGGATACAATATATGGCGGATAGAATCCTGAATAATCCATTGGTCACAGAAGAGGATAGAACATTGGCATATTACCATCTTGCAAAGTCTAGTTTAGCGAAAGCTGATACGGTCCAAGCAAGTGTGGAATTGGGACTTGTAATTGACGGAAGTGATAATGCTTACACAGCCGAAGCGAGATATCTGAAAGGACAATTATTATTTGTCCAAGAAAAGTATGAATTGAGTGAAAAGGTGGCTAGACAATCCATTGTTGATTCGAAAGCTTATCCCTATTGGGTTGCAAAGAGTCTAATGCTACTTAGTGATTTATTTGTTCAGCAGAATGACTTTTTACAAGCAAAAGCCGCACTAGAAGCAATCATTGAGAATTATACGCAAGATGAAGATATAACAGCAGAGGCAGAATCTAGATTAGAGCAAGTGTTACTTCAAGAAGAGGAAAGTAATAGGGTGGAGGTTGACAGTCTTCAATCTGATTTGAAATTGGAAAAAACGAATAAGCAAAACTAGGAATGATGAGCGTAAGAAATTTAAAGCAGATTGCGGTATTGGGATTGCTAGTTTTTGTTTTTGGGTCAAGCCCAAAAGACATATTGGCACAATCGAAGGATACGATACCCACCAAACAAGCGATACCAGAATTGCCAGGAGATGAAGTCGAGGTAATTAAGAATTTCAAAGCGAGATTAGCTGAGACTCAGCGGATGCGAATAATCCCTGAAGTTCCAATTCATTGGCAAGAGCCATTAGATTATAATTATGAAGTAAATGTTCGTGGACTAAGCCTTGATTATTTACCTCCCGTAATTCGGCCTCTTGCAATGAAATCTGACCCGCCTGCGGCTAATTATAATACAGATTTAAAATTTGGATATGGTTATCCTCATTTTTCTGTCGCTTCCGTAAATTCAGCATATACCCTAATGGATAATCTTGTTTTAGGAGTAAATTATGATCATCAAGCTGCACGTAATGATCAAAAGATTGTACCGCAATACTACGAGCATGTAGGTAAGGTTTATGCTGACTATGAACTTTCAGAGATTCTTTCGATTCGTGCAGACTTTGATGTGGATATTGATCGGCATGCTTTAGTAGGAGTTGACAGCATTTCCAACTTAAATCAAGATACCCGAATGTTTCAAGGAGGTTTGATATTGCGACCTGCCAAAAATGCGGAGCTGAATTATGATTACGATGCGCATATATCATTCAGCAATAAGGGCTTAGTTACTTTAGATCAAAGTGAGAATTGGTTTCGGACAGGTGTCGGAGCCACGTATGATCTTGGAAAAGTAAGCTTTGGAGGTGTTGTAGATTATGATCGTATTGCCTACGATGGAGATACCTTGGATGCCTTGAATAGCTTGCAATTAATTCCAAGTGCACAATACGGACAATCTAGCTGGAATTTGGATGTTGGATTCAATTTCCTATTTGAAAATGGCAAAGTAAATTATCTACCAAAAATCAATGCGCAGTTTAAGATACTAGAATCAAAGTTGATCGCTAATGTATTTGCTGATTCAGATACCAAGTTCAATAGTTGGCATCAATCAACAGAATACAATCCCTACCTTTCTCAGATTCTGAACAATCGAAATCAAAAGACTATCAAACTGGGATTGGGAGCGTCTGGACAAGTGAATACGCTCACATACCAAATTCAAGGTGGTTACAATATTGGTAGGGATATACAATTTTTTGAATTGGAAGAAACTAGTTTGGTAGATGATGTATACATGTACGTTGCCAATTCTACTTCAGCAAATAGTCCTTTTGTTGAATGGAGTGCAAAATACGGCATCAATAAATTGATTTCCGTAGAACTAGAGGGCTACTATCAAAATTATACGGATTCTACAGGAACTTCTCTAAATGGTATCAATGATGTATTTCTTCAGATGGGTATTCCTGTGAGTTTCTTGGAAGATAAATTAACGATAAAAGTAGAAGCTCGTTGGATCGGGAACATTGCACGAGAGGTAGAGTTAGATCATAGCGGATTTTTTGATATAGGACTTGATGCCAATTACGAAATAGGGGAGCGCTTCGGCGTTTTCGCGGATGTTCGGAATTTATTGAGTAGCGATAATGAACGATGGGCGAATTATCCTTCACTAGGAATTCAGGTCGCTGGTGGTGTGCATGTGAAGTTTTAGTATTTAGAGTTTTTTCAATTTATCCTGAAGGAACAATTATTTATCTTAGACCAACCTGCTGGTATGTTCTCGTAACAGCAGAATCAAAACAATCTGTCCAGTCAATTAAGTTGATTATAAACTAGCTTGGCATTTTCGATAGCTAATGACTTAACCTATTAGTACCTTAAATGCTAACTCCACTGCTGTTCTTCGTGCTGCGGAAAAGTCTCTGATATCAAAGTCTTTGGTAGGTTCGATATTCGCAGCAAAAAAGTACATAGACTGATCTGTTTCTAGATAACCCACAAACCAGCCACTATTTTGATCTCCATCAATAGACCACCCTGTCTTTCCAGACAAAGTGCCAATTGAATCCTCTTGGATTACCAGTATTTCTCTAACTAATTTCTGGTTTCTAATAGAAACGTCAAGTTCTCCGTTGTACAATTCCTGCAAAAACTCAATCTGTTGAAATTGATTTATTCGTGATGCTCCTTGGAGCCAAAACATATCAAGAGATTCCTCATCGAAGATCATAGAACCATAATTCAATTTGTCTAAATAGTATTTCATTGAATCAACTCGTATCATTCGCGCAAGCGATTGATAACATGGTACACAAGAGAATTGAAGAGCATCTTTAAGCTTTAGATCTTGTTCCCAGATCGACATATTTCGAGGAGTTCCATCATAGCGAAAAACAAAGGTATCTGACAATATCCCAAGTTCCAACCCGATCAAAGTGTGTGGAATCTTATAAGTGGAAGCTGGAATATGACCTTGCTCTGACCACTCAAAATCATTTGAGTAAAAAGTAAGCGTGCTAGTATCGTAAATCAATATAGAGCCATCCAACATGAGTGAATCAAGTATCTGTTGAAATTCTGCTTTGTGAACTCTTTGAATATTGGTAAGCTTCTCGTTGCTAGAAGTTGATTCTGTTCTCTGATCATTACATGAAAATACAAACAGAAGACTAAGACAATATACGACTAATTTCAAATTTGCTTATTTATCTGATAATAGCATTTTTTTAGTTTCGACAACACCAGTAGCATCAGAAACAGAAATGAAATAGATACCTTCCAATTGATTGCTTATGTTGATGTCAGTTTGCGCCAGTTTGCTTCTCCCAGTGGAAATTACATTACCAGAGGTATCCGCGACCACAAACTCAAAATCATCGAGGTCCGTTCTCAGTTGTTTTATGCGTATATCACCAGAAAAACTATTCGTCAAAATCTGGAAAATAGGTTTTGAATTATTAGGTGCAGTGCCTACAATTGAAGTTTGCACATTTTGGTTCATCCACTCAATTCCACCATTAGTAATCAGCTGATTGTCAAAATCAAAGAATGTAGCGTGCTCTTGATGTGAACCTTGTCCCCAAAGCGTATAGCAAGGCGAAGAAACCCAAGCCGGTTCCCAATAGAGAACACCAGCACCTCCCGCCTTTCTAACTTCATCGGTCATTTCGATAAGCCAATCTCTCTGATTCTCAGGACTTGCAGGGCTGTATTCAGGATGTGTATCTGAAATAATATTACTTGCGTTGTCATTCCACTCGGTGGTCCAAATATATCCGGTCTCTACAATCATGGTGGATTTGTCAGGATACAATTGCTTCAATGTTTTGATAATATCTCCTGTTTCGCTGATGCTCGTCGGTTTGTGCCAAGCCCAGTAATAGGAGATTCCAATAATGTCAAAGTCAGTAACACCATTTGTTATGAATCCATCCATTAACCATTCAGCATTTGCAGGTCCCGCCATATGAAGAACGATCTTGATATCGTCGCCAACTTGATTTTCGACATCCTTTACGGCGTCGATTGCACGATTAAAAAGAGTGGCATTTCTATCCCAGTTTAACACCCAGGTAGAGTTTTGAGATGGTGAAAGTAGAATTCCTTTGTTGGTTTCGTTGCCTATTTGAATCATCTCTGGAAGTAAATCATTGGATGATAAATCTGATAAAGTATTGTAGATATAATTGTAAAGTGAATCCTGAAGTGTCTCTAGATCATTGACTACGGGTAACCAAGCTTCGGGAACCAATTGACTTGATGGATCAGCCCATGTATCAGAAAGATGGAAATCAAGTAAAACTTGCATACCGGCCTCATGTGCTCTTTGAATTGACTTCTTAGCATCTGAGAGCGTACTATATAGATTACCGTCGTTGATGTCTGCATACCATGAAGGATTATGCCATAGTCTTATACGTGCAACCTGGCAGCCATTATTGCTAAATATCTCATAGACATCTTTCTCAGCTCCATTTTCGTAGTAGCTAACTCCGCAGTCCTCCATTTCATTGACATAAGATAAATCTGCACCGACGACGAAAGACTGTGCATTTAGGTTTGCGAATACTGCAACGCTTACCGCAAATAATATCAATTTCAACAGAACTGCTTGTCGTTGAAAGGTGCTATTCCACTTTAGTTCGATCATAATTGGTGTTTGTTCTACAAAATCAGATTGTTCGTAAAATATTGTAGGATACTGCTTGCATTTTGCGAAGTAAGCAGTTAAAGATCTACTTACTTCTTGAATCCAATCGTTGATTTTTGTAAACCCTGATTTGCCTCGAGTTCTTTGATAAGCGTCTGAATATCTTCAACTGAAATACTTGAATTTTGTTTAGTGCTTGCAAGCTTAGAACTTCTTAGGTTTTGAAACTTGATAACATCTAGTACTATGTTTCTAACTGCTCGCGCATTTCCAAAAAACTTATCTCTTTTCATGTACATATCTTCCATCACAGCTTTCAACTGTGTTTTTGCTGCACTCGTAAGCTTGTAAGACTGTTCTCGAATCATTTTTTCCGCAATGGCCATCAGTTCCTCTGCATTGTAATCGTGAAATTGCAGACGTTTATCAAATCGACTATTTAATCCCGGATTGGCTTTTAAAAATTTATCCATGTTCTCTGGATACCCAGCCGCGAAAATAAAGAACTGTCCACGTTGATCTTCCATCTTTTTGAGGATGGTCTGAATAGCCTCATTGCCATAATCACCCTGCAGTCCATTGAAATTGCTCAGTGCATATGCTTCATCAATAAACAAAACACCACCCATTGCTTCTTCAAGACGCTCTGTAGTTTTAATTGCAGTCTGTCCAACAAATCCCGCAACAAGTCCTTGACGGTCAGTTTCGACCATATGTCCTCGTTCCAATATTCCGAGTGCTTTATAAATCTTAGTCAAGATACGAGCCACCGTGGTTTTACCAGTACCTGGATTCCCTACAAATACAGTATGTAGGAAGTAGTTATTTAATACGTTTTTACCATTCCTTTTGTGAAAACTAACAATCGACACAAGTTCGTGAATTTCTTTTTTGACGTTTTCAATACCAATGAGAGAATCAAGTTCAGCCAAACCTAATTTGAGCAAAGTATTGTCAATTGGTATACTTGGTAATTTATTGACTTTTTTGATCTTGATTTTTTCAACGTCAACAAGTTTTATTTCACCAAGAGCTTCACGTTTTAACTCATTCGGATTTTCAGTGCTCATTATACGTAGACCCATGTTGACTTTAGATTTGTCTATTAAGTCATGGATGAATCTGGCATTTCCAAAGCTTTTGTCTCTATTTCGATAAGCGTCGACGATAAGATAATCTATATAGTCAAGTGCAGGCTGAGTCAGTTCGACTTCCTTCAGTTCAGCAGCAAATCGAGCAATTTCCGATAGTTCTTGTGGGAGATAATCAGAGAACTCAAAGAAGTGCTTAAAACGTGATTTTAAACCTGGATTTGAGTCAATAAAGTGCGTTATTTCCTTTGGGTATCCAGCCACAATAACTGCAATGTCCCCAGGCCCGTTAGACATCTCCTTGACAAGAATTTCTATTACTTCACGTCCAAAATCTTTCGAATCGTCATTAGATCTTGCAAGTGAGTAAGCTTCATCGATAAACAATACTCCACCTCGCGCTTTTTCTATTTGTTCTTTCACTTTTGGGGCGGTCTGTCCTATGTATTCGCCTACTAGATCGGCACGATCAACTTCAGTAATATGACCTTTGGACAGGAGTCCCATTTTTTTATAAAGTATTCCAAGAAGTCTCGCCACTGTTGTCTTTCCAGTCCCTGGATTTCCTGAAAAAACCGAATGAACATTTATTGAATCCTCTTCCTTATATCCTTTTTCTTTTCGAAGATTTAAGAATTGAATATACTTTGCATGATTGCGTACTTGTGTTTTGATATGCTCGAGACCGATCAAACTATCAAGTTTTTCCATGATTTCTTCAAAGGACTCTTGGACATATCCTTCAGGAGAAATGACAACCGACGGTAAAGTTGCTGGGAGAACGGCATTTGGAACTCCTTCCTCCTCCTCTTCACCTAATTCGAATGGTACTGTTGCTAGCAGTTTATCCATGTACATTACATCGATGTAGTATTTTCCTGCTTTCCAAGAACCCTTTACGTTGGATCCCCATCCGGCAGACATCACAATACTCTCTTCTCCTTTTTTGATCTTGCGTAATCGATTGACTTGTCCCTTAAGTTCTCGATTTTCATTGTAAAATTTGGCGAAGATCTCGGTTTGCCATTCGTGTTTTTCGTAAAGATTATTGAATGCTAATTCGAGATAGATATATCGAGCTTCCTCGGCTTGAAAACTTTTAAGATATATACGATCATCTTCATTTACGTCATCGTACTGACCTTCATATAGCTGAAGGGATTTCAACTCCAGTAGATTTTCATTAGGAGCCTGAGTACTGTCAATTACGTAGAAGTACTTTGTGCCAACGATCTCGCCATTGATCACTGCCTCCCAATAATAGACTCCTCTTTTCCAGAAGACTCCAGGCTTTTTGTTGCCCCATCCTTCTCGGAAGTAGACGATATGATCAAATTTGCTGACTTTCCGTTTGAAGTTCAGCTTGCACAAGACTTTTTCGGACTTCTTAAGCTCATAGCATCGAAGTTCAACGTCTACCTGCCAAACTTTTTCATCGTAATATTTATTGAAAAAAGATAGTTCTGCGTAAATGTATCCAGTGTCTTTTGCGTCAAAAACCTGTCGATATTTTTTATTGTTTCCAGCCAACCATTCGGTTGAAGCATAGACTTTTAGTTCTTTGAATTTAAAGGGTCTGTATTCCTCTTCTTGTTCGATATGTGCCATAGCTTATTTTTAAAGCATTTGATGCTTTCCTGCCTCTCACTAAATTGGAAGTGATTTTCCAACTTAATTACGCTTTTTGCAATTATAATGGATAGGATTCAATTGCTAGTATGAAGATAGAAGTTTTTTTTGAAAAAAGGCCTTGAGATACTATTTATTTAGCACATCCGAAACTAATAATGCCCGCAATTGTTTGAAGTGGTTGTAAGTTAGATTATTTTTGGGCTTGACCCAGATAGTCAACAATTAGCAAACTAAATACGATACGACTAATACTATGGCAAAAGTCATTTTCAATTTTGAAGATTCCGAGCTGAAAAAGAAAGTAGTAGATTCGGCAGAGGAGGGATATAGTATCTTAGAGATAGCAGAGGATAATGGTGTACATTTAAATCATAACTGTGGTGGCGTTTGCGCGTGCAGTACCTGTCATATTTATGTGGATTCTGGAGAGGATTTTCTAGAAGAAATCTCCGATAAGGAAGAGGATTTTATTGATCGCGCAATCAATCCGAGACTTGAGTCTAGACTTGGTTGTCAATCAGTAATTTTAGAGGATGATGCTGTAATCGAAGTTACCATTCCAGATCAGAAACAAATTATAGGCCACGAACACTAATTAACAAGAAGATGAGTTTTAAAGATTTCGATGATTTACCGATAGGTTGGAGTGATCATGAAGATATAGCAATCAAATTATATGACCGATTTGGCGATGAATTTACTGAAGGTAAAATATACAGAATACGTTTTACTGACTTACTTGACTGGATACTAGAGATTGATACATTTGAGGGTACTCGAGAAGAAAGTAATGAAGGCCACCTTGAACAAATTCAAGCTAAGTGGGTATATGAATGGCGCGATAATCAATAGCCATGAAGCCAATTCTTTCTGAATTCTCCAAAATAGATACTTTTATTTTCGATGTAGATGGCGTCTTCACTGACAGCTCATTGCTAGTAACCGAAAAAGGCGAGCTGCTTCGCACGATGAATGCTCGTGACGGATTTGCGCTCAGACATGCAATAGATCAAGGTTACAAGATTGTCATCATTACGGGAGGGACTTCCGAGGGTGTTCGCTTAAGGCTTAGCAAGTTAGGTGTCGAACACATTCATATAGGTGTCCAAAATAAAGCAAAAGTCCTTGATGAATTAATCGAAACCAAAGTAGTTAATCCTTCTACATCTATCTATATGGGTGACGATATCCCAGATCTTGAGGTCATGCAAGCAGTTTTTCTTCCAGTTTGTCCTTCAGATGCAGCTTCTGAAATTATTGCGGTTTCAAGGTACGTCTCACCTTTGAATGGTGGTAAAGGCTGCGTTAGAGAAGTAGTTGAAACAACACTTCGAGTTCAAGATAAGTGGTAACAGGATGAACACGATTTGGTGGAAACGATTCAGGCCAATCAATCTATTGATTGTATCACTGACACAACTGTTTTTCATTTTTTTCGTACTGCTTCCACGTTTAGGTTCGACCGTTCTATCGTCAGGAGTTCAAATTGAATTATACCTCATTGTTCTTATTACATTATGCATAACTGCAGGAGGATATATCATCAACGATATCCAAGATATTGAGATTGATCGCATTAACAAACCAGAGCGTGTTATCAGAAATCCCGGAACGTGGATTTGGATTTATCGATTTCTTTTTTTGTTTGGATCTTTCATTACTTTGTACGTTTCTTACAAGCATGGAGCATGGTGGTATCTTGCTGTTTATTTTGTGGCGTGGTTCTCCTTGTATGCGTATTCAACAAGACTAAAATGTATTCCATTAGCAGGGAATCTATTGGTTTCATTATTTAGTGCGGCTGTGGTTATTGCAGTTCTTGCACCATTTTTGAGCGAGATCTCAGTGATAGATGATTCTGTGCAAAAGCAGATATTACGTCCTTTTAGTTTCTATTTTTTGTTTGCGTTTCTGCTTAGTTTGATTCGTGAAATTGTGAAAGATATGGAGGATTATCAAGGTGATAAAAGTCGATCATGTAATACGCTTGCAGTTTCGCTAGGTGATGAAAAGGCCAAAGTCTTTGTATTGTTTTTCTCCGTTTTGTTTATCGCAATCTTGATTGCATGGATCACTTTCTATTGGTCTGAAATTCCTCTTGTTTTTTCACTTTACTTGGCAACGGTCGCTCTAGTTCCTATGCTAGTCGTGATTTACACTGTTCCTTCCATTAAGGGAAGTTGGAGTTTTAAGAAACAAGAATATCATAAAGTTTCATCGTGGTTAAAGTACATTATGATAGGAGGAATCCTTGCGTTATCTATGGAGTTTTACATTGTGTAGAATTGTATTTTGGGCGTCCGGGCGCGCTATCCGCTCATATCCTTCCTCGTGCAACTCGTCGGAACCCGCTTCTATCGCTGACGCAGGAATACGAACATTTAATACCGTTTTTGTGTAATTTTACAATTCATTTACACCTTTTAACGAAAAAGTAAGCCTTTCACAATCAATATGATATAGTTTTGTTGAAAACAAACACGTATGTTAAATAGCTTACTCCCTATAACATTGCTTTTAGGTGTTTTCCTTTTACTATTACCTAATCATGCTTATTCTCAAGAAGACCTTTTAGATGCAGCAAACAATACCTGTTTTGAAACAAGTTATCGTATTGATCGTGTATATCCAGCCTTTTGGAAAACTAGAAGCCAACTACATGATGTCGAGAAGATTGGAGATCTTAATCCACATTACAAGACCGAGTGGGTAAGTGAGTATTTAGAAGTTGAATTGTCAGCTATCACAAACGGTGAAGTACAAAAAGCGCGCAGTAAGTCGGAGTTCTTTACCCCTGACCAACTTCTATTGATCAAGTCTTCAGATTTCAATTCAACTATTAAGATTAACATTAATTATATACCAAAGAACAATTTACTTGTTAATGATGAGCAACTTATAGAATTTGAAGTCAACATTCAGCCGAATCAGACTGCTCGATTCTCAGGAGGTGACTCAGCACTCGACAACTATTTAGTTGACGAGCTTTCAATGAAAGTACCATTATCTTCATTTAAGCAATATCAGCTCGCGGCTGTATCTTTCACTATTAATGAGCAAGGCAATGTAACTAACGCCAAAATATTTTCCTCTACAAATAACGAAAAACTTGATGCTTCACTGCTAAAATGTATAGAGAACATGCCCACTTGGATTCCAGCTGAGTTTCCAGATGGTCAAAAGGTCTCACAAGACTTCGTGCTTCGTGTAGGGGATATGACAAGCTGCGTGTCCAACACCCTAAATCTAGATCGCGAGCTACATCCACTACCAGAAATCGATTAATACAAGCATTTTTCCTCACGCTTAAGGTAACCATTGCAGTACATTTTTTCAAGTCAGCTTTCTACAGTCGAAGCAAGATCAAGGGTTTTATCTCTTTGCAAGTTCTGAGCTAATCAAATCAACTAATGGAGGCACAGGCTGAAGCGGAAAAACAACGTGAAATAGCAAAAGGTCAGGCAGATGCTATTCTTGCTAAGTATTTAGCGGAAGCGAAAGGACAGCAAGAATTGTTGACAAAACAAGCTGAAGGTTTTAAGGAGCTTTTTGATGCTGCCGGGCATGATCCGCAAAGTGCGATTGGTTACCTTATGATTGATAAGTTGACCGAAATGGCTAAAATCCAGACCGGAGCAATCAAAGACTTAGATATAGATAAAGTTGTTGTCTACGATAATGGAAGCGGCCAAGGCGTGAGTAATTTTGTTCAAGGTCTCTATGGTATGATGCCTCAATTGAATGATTTCTTGAAGCAGAGCGGTATGAACCTTCCTGATTCATTGGTTAGACTTGATAATGAACAAGAGTCTACCTCCAAGAAGAATTTAGAATCAACAAGTTCTAAGGATTCAAAAGAATCATAAGAGATAGATTTATTGTTTTGAAAAAGCCCATATGATCGATTGAATGGGCTTTTTCTTAGTTTAGGGTGTAGGCTGTTCTTGCACAGATCACGTTAGAGACATGATGTGTATTAATTATTAATTATCTTTATATCCTACACAAAAAAGAAGGATGAAATGAAATCAATTCTACTTACCACGATCTATCTACTGTTTGTGTTTTTAGCGCAAGCTCAGAGTGATTTACCGAAACTCACCGTGACTGGAGCCGAGTTTACGGACGCAGGTGTTTATCATATTTCCTATGAGATTAATGATGCAGATAGTGATTTATTTGAAGTGTCAGTCTTGATGTCAAAAGATAAGGGTCTCACATACGAACCGTATGATGAGTTTGTCGATGGAGATGGGCAGGTTAATGGCGTTGGTGATCATATCCTAAGCTTGAATTATACGGAATTTGATGCAATTAGAATTGTAGTTGATGATCTATTTGAATTTTCAATTGAAGAAGTCGTTGCTAGTGTAGATAGCAACAGATTGAGAGATTATCTCGAAAGTATTGTAGGTATAAGGCACTATATTGAGGATCCAGGGAAGCTTGAGGAAGTACGTGATTTCGTGCACACAGAGTTGTATAACACATGCAGAGATACTTCAAGTCAGAGTTTCTTGTACAATAATATCTGGGAAGGGAAGAACCTATTTGGATGGCAGCAAGGAACCACGACAGATAAGGAGCCTTTTCTAGTAGGAGGACACTACGACAGTGTGGACGAGTCACCAGGTGCAGATGACAACGGTACTGCGGTAGCTGGAATGCTAGAAATTTCTAAAGTTTTTGAAGATTTTGGGTTTAATTATCCTATCATGTATTCGGCTTGGGACTTTGAAGAGCAAGGATTAGTAGGTAGTACATTCTATGTGACCAATAAAGAAGCCGATATCGATATTCAAGCTTATCTTAATCTTGAGATGATTGGATATTATTCGGACAAACCAAATTCTCAAACCTTGCCAGTTGGATTTGACTTTTTGTTTCCTGAGATTACCGCTCAGATTGCGGACAATGAGTTTCGAGGAGATTTCCTTACAAATGTTGGCAATGCGGGTAGTTCAAATCAGTTGATGCTAGATTTTGAGTCCATATCATCCACATATGTCCCAGAACTTTCAGTGATTAGTGTACCATCTCCTGGAGAGGGTACTAGTGTGCCAGATTTGTTGAGGAGTGATCATGCTCCTTTTTGGTTTCAAGGAATTCCCGCTGTAATGCTGACTGATGGATCAGAGTTTAGAAACAAGAATTATCACACACCATTAGACGTTATAGATTCTTTAAATTTTGAATTCTATTCAAACGTAGTAAAAGCTTCTGTAGCATATCTAGCTGAAAAAGCTGAGATTCATCACAAAGGTGTTGCTCAAGTCAGTATTGACGATTTTACTACTCATATCTCCAACCCTGAAGTTACATCATTAATTACCTGCAATTATGTTCAAGGATCGAAGTTTCTATCGATTCATTGGAATGAGTCAGTTTCCGCAGCTATAGACTGGAAACTAGTCGATATGCAGGGAAGAATGATTGAAGCTGGCAATCTAAGTCAAAGTGGCGTCGATTCTAAGATTACCCTAGAGGAGCTCATCCCTGGAGCTTATATTTTTTCAGCAATTGATGATCATGGAGTTACCTTGACATATCAATTTGTGGTGGAATAACGGTGTGTAAGCTCATGAAATGTCTGTTTTTTTCGCTCAATTAGTCATGTTTCGAGCGTTTTTGGTCTGGTTTTTTGTGCTCTACAATTCAGAAATGCTATTATTTTGGTCGGTCTGATTGTTTGTTTTTTTGTACATTTTACACATATAGTATAAAATAATATGTGTTTTTGTACATATTGTAAAATCTCCATTTAGAATCAAATGTATATTTGCATTGACAAATATACTAAGATAAGAGATCAATTTTGACGAGCGTTGCTGGATTACAACGCATTGTTTTCGAGATCTGCAAAAGACAAAAATTAGATTTATGAAGTATGCTTTTATTTTTACGGCATTGGCAGTTCTGGTCATGAGTTCTTGCGGGAGGGATTGTGAAAAGGTTCTAGACGGCCAAGTGGTGGATATGAACACTGGTGAAGCACTTGAAAATGTTCAAGTCATTGCTACAGGAGCGGAAGAAACAGGAAGTATTGGTAGACAGTTTTATACCCTAGATCCAGTATTTACGAATGAAAATGGAATGTTTAGTGTTTCAATAGAAGAAGATATATACCTATGGGAATATACCCTGGAATTGGAGGGTTATGTGGGGGCTAATCTTATTAATAAGGGATTTATCGAGAATGTTTCTTGCGGTTCACGCTCTGTAGAATTAGCTATGCAACCAATCGCTTACGTAGATATTAATGTGATTGAAGATCAAAATCTTAACGGCAATAGGGCAATAATCACAACTGACTTTCCTAGTGCAGAGAATGCTTTTATTTTAGGCCTCGGTGATACTCAGAGAATTCCAGTAATTGCTAGTGAATCATTTGAGATTAGAATAAATATTTACAATGAACTCGATGAACTTCAAAAAGGAGATACAGTAACTGTAGATTTAGTAAAAGGCGCTTCACAAATTCTGGAGATCGGAATCTAGTCAAAAGCAGAATCTAATTGAATTAAAAGCCATCCACAGTGAAAAAAATGGATGGCTTTTTTTATGTTAAACGATCACAGAGGCAGCATTCGTTTTAGCACATCAATTGATATTTTTATATGCCCTTTTTACTACATCATACCATCTTTTCTCAATAGATAGTAACTAAGTATTAGAAATCCCAATACGAGTATTGTTCCTATCAGCACTAAGAAACGCAGATTGGCAGGCAACAATTTTAAAATTGGATACTTGCCCAGTGATTCACTGAACGTTTGAATTCCAGATTCTTCATCGTCTTCTTCGTGATTGTTTAGACCCGCATCTTCAAGAACTTTAAATGCGTGGTCCTTATCTTTCGCATCAACTACGAGTTGAGCACCATTTTGCCCCATGGCATACACACCGTCCAATTGAAGTGTATTTTCATATAGACTTTCGTAGGCGATTTCAGCATTGTCAAGTGCTAACTTAGCTAAAGATAAACGAGTTATGTTGGTTGTTTCGAAGACTTGAATGCGGTTCTCTTCGCTCATTGTAGTTGAATTTAGATGTAGAGTAGAAAGCAAGAATTTGGCTTACCTGTTCAAAGCAAATGTATAGCCAATATACAATAATTCGATGCATTCGTCAGTCACTTCGTCGGGATGAGTCAGTCTGATGTGATTAGCATATGTGTCGCGATATTCAGTTACTTTGAAAATGAGTTTATGATCAACAGGTTCACCCGTATAGAACTTGATATCCATAGCTTTGGCCATAGGTTTGATGATCATCCAAGCTCTTTTGTTCGTGAAAACAATACTATGAATCGAAGCACCCACCGAATGAGGTTGCCATTGCATTACGTGCTGTTCTATTTGGTCATATACCAATACAAAGTCGTCAGGCTTGCCAATAAAGAGTTCACCTATGTCTTTTTGACTGCACATATGTGACTGTTTATTCTTGTGGAACTTCCGATTACATCTAGGACAGGTCCACATCTCTAGTTTTTCAAGATTTCCTCAAGGGAGCTGATAAATTGTGGATCTTTGACTTCATCATCAGAGAAAATCATGGTAAAATGCTCAGCAAGTATTTCTTCGGGATGTATGATGTAGTTCGTATTGTTTCCTACTTTTTCTCGAAAATCTACAGCATCCCCAAATTCTAGAGTCACTGGCATATCGTCTTTCATTACTACTGACTTGTCAGTACCTTCTCCTTCGACTACCAAAAGTAGTAGTTCCAAGTATTCGAAAAAACTTCCACCTGAGTAAGGCTTACTAGCATTGGTAATAATCACTACATCCTTTTGTCCATCTGCTGTCTGCACAGTTAAAAAATGTTCAAAGTGCGGCGCATCAGGGTTGGTGATTTTAGATGGTAATAATTGCTCGGGGTAGCTAAGTCGATCCATCTTTTGAAAGGAGATTGTATTGTAAAAGGCATCTCTTTTGACTGGATTTGCTCTAGAAAATACATGAAATAATTCATGAAGAAATAAGCGAATTCCGGGGGTCGTCTTGAAAACGATGTAATTACCTCTTGTATAACCAGCAGCACCACCTTCTTCCAAGATAGTCGATTTTACCAGCTTGATTTCATCTGGTAAACTAAGTTGAATACCTTTTTCTTTCATTTTGGCGGCAGCCTCTTCAATCACTTTCGTTGTTTCTTCAATCTCCTTTTCTGTCCATGCTTGTGCTTGAGAACCTGCGTAGGTTAGATAGTCTTGCTCTTGATTTCCTTGTACATTATTGGTTTTTGAAGCAAAGTCAAAGGCGCTCTGAACTTGTGTAAATTCATCGGAAGTTGAAAGTAGTTTTGCTGCTTCCGTTTCTTCCACAAAGATTATCTTACTGTTCATGAAGGTAGTCGTTTTACTAGATTTTTCACTAGCCTTATTGCTGCACCCTACAAGGGTGAAAAGAATTATCGCTGCTAGCTGCATTATAGTCAAGCCTGTAAATTTCATGTCTTTCATTTAGTTAGTTCTGATGTCGTATGCAAGTCCTATTCCCGCTAGAAACGGGCTGTCTGCATTTGGAGCATAACCTAGATTGAGTCCGATTTTCCAGCGCTTATCCTTCTGTGAACTCAGCCCGGCTGTGAAGTTAGCTACAGGCCCATAATTCTGATCAGGATTGACAGCATACGTAGTAGCATTAAATTCAAGTGCTGGATTAAGCATTATATTGTATTTCGCTGTTTTATATGTGTAGAAAGCTAGTAATTGTGGTTGCATTCTGCGGACAAAGAATATATCATTATCTACGGATACCCCTAGAGCGAAGGCTCGTTTTTCAGTACTTGTTAGTGTGTATTTTAACTGCAGATCAGCTGCTCTGTTTGTATTTACCGCAATTCTCAAATCCAACTCGTCTGAAATACCATAGCCAAATTGATATTCGAACATACCCCATCCGCCAAACTCGCCTAGAGGTGTAAATGCTTCTCCAGCAAATTGGTGAGACTTTTGTTTCTTTCCTATTGCGTCAGCTTCTACAAGGTTGTTGATCGAGAAGCAGCTCTGAAAAAGTACCGCTATTACTATAAAATATAATGCTTTCATAATATAGAGTATATGCCACTAAACTAAAAAAAAGCACCTAAAGGACTCTTAAATAGTTGTTATATTATGGGAACTTACGCAAGTTTGTAGTAACATGTACATCATCAAACTTCACAATTCATGAAAGTGAGATTTCCCTATACTGGAACCATTTTACTCGGGTCAAAATCGCCCCGACGCTCTCAACTTATGAAAGAAGCAGGGTTTAATATTGAAGTGAAAACGCTTGATGTTGATGAGCAATATCCAGAGGATACTCCGATTCCCGAAATTGCAGCCTTCATAGCAAAAAAAAAGGCAGATGAATATCTAAGTCTTTTGGATCACAAGCAGATAGGACTAACTGCAGACACAGTTGTTGCGCTGGAAGATCAAATCTTGGAGAAGCCAAATGATTTTGACGAAGCTTTTGAAATGCTTAGTCAGCTAAGTAGTCGATCCCACACCGTTTATACTGGTGTTTGTATTTTCAATAGCAAGAAAATGGATGTTTTTACTGGAGCTTCTGAAGTACATTTTAAACCTTTTTCAAATCGAGAAATCGAATACTATTTACTGAATTATGCCCCATATGATAAGGCTGGAAGTTATGGAATTCAAGAATGGATCGGATTGACAAAAATTGAAAAGATTGTAGGATCCTATTCCAATATTATGGGTTTGCCATTGGAACTGGTATATGATCATTTGTATTCCTTTGATCAAAAAGTTTGAGTATGAGAGTCTATAAATTTGGAGGTTCATCGGTACAAGATGTAGAAAGGATTAAAAATGTGGTAAGCATTCTAGATTCCGTGGATGAGCCGATTGTAGTAGTTGTTTCTGCGATGGGTAAGACTACCAATGCAATAGAGCAAGTTATCGAGTTGGCTTTCGCCCAAAAGGAAGATTCAGCAAAAGACTCATGGAAAACTATATGCCAAAATCATATGGACCTGTCAAATGATCTTGATTGCATGGACTATTGCAACTCTCATTTGGAGAAATACCGTAGTCAGGGGCAATCCATTCTAGACAATTACGCAAGGAAAGACAGAGACGAATTTTACGATCAATTGATTTCTTTGGGAGAACTTATGTCTTCGACAATCTTGACTGGTAGTATGATTTCATCTAACTTGAAGGCAGTGCGAGTAGATGCCCGAGAGATGATAAAGACAGACGCGCGATTCCGATCAGCAAATATCAATTGGGGCACTACAAAGGATGCTGTAAGAGAAGCAATAAATACTGTAGGTGATGGTGTTCAGTACGTTGTAACACAAGGGTTTATAGGCAGTGAACCAGAAGGTCGCACAACGACTTTGGGCCGTGAAGGATCTGATTATACTGCTGCCATCATTTCGTACTGCATGGACGGAGAAAGCATGTCTGTATGGAAAGACGTGCCTGGAGTACTGACAGCTGATCCACGATTATTTCCGGATGCCACCTTGCTTCCCAGATTGAGCTATCGTGAGGCGATCGAGATGACGTACTACGGAGCGCAAGTAATTCACCCGAAAACAATCCAACCCATTCAAAGGAAGGAGATTCCATTATTTGTTAAGTCATTTCTTGATCCCAACTCCAAAGGCACTGAGATTAGCAAAGTAGGAGCTGCTCTCTATCCTCCGATGATAGTTGTCACTAAAGATCAATATTTGCTTGAGTTTTCTTCGAGAGATTTTTCATTCATTGCTGAATCCCATCTTTCGATGTTGTTTCGTAGATTCAATCACTATCGAATTCGCGTAAATTTAATGCGTAATACAGCGATCAGTTTTACGGTCTGCGTATCCGCTGAAAGGGATCGTCTTGATGCACTCAAGGTGGATTTATCAGAAGCATTTGAAATTAAGGAGAGAGAGGGCTTGGAACTACTCACCGTTAGACATTACAACAATAGCACGATAGACTTTTTGAAAAAAGGACGCTCGGTAGTATTTGAAGAAATTCAAGATGTAACTTTTCAAATGGTAACTACGAAAGAAGGATAAAAGTGTAGTTGAGCTAATCTATCAAACAGATAATTCGTAGGCTTCTTTCATCCAGCCTATTAGCTCTTCGTCAACTTCTTCGATGCTATTTATTTTTACTCTATGCGTACACATTGTTCCAAATGGTCCCGAGTTACCAAGTCTGTCTTCGACAGGTTTGTTAGGTAATTTAAGCCCTAAGTCAATTCTAGTTTTAGTAGCAGGTTTAACCAAGACAAATTGCTTTTTACGTATAATACTCACACTTGTTTTCTTGGGAGTAACGGTGACGTCATTTCCAAATTGATTTACTGCGGCTAAGACCTTTTGGTAAATAGGGTAGAGAGCTTCCTTACCTGCATATTGGGCTTGAACCAAATCGACAGTTTCTTGTCCGTCTTCTCTAAATAGTGTGACAATAGTATTAGCAAAACCATGAGTTACTTGATGTTCTTTTTTGAGAAAATTTACGCCTTCAGAATGTTTTTTGAAGTCTTTGGTTTTGAGTACTTCTTTCCATTCTTCCAAAGACTTACCAGTTTTTGCTCGGAGATTCTCCAGCATCTTTTTTAGCATCTCATTGCTGTCCATATTTACTTGATTTTGGTTTCGTAGTAAAAATAGGGATTATTTTTTATGTCGAAATGTGGCGAATTATGAGTTTGGGAATCAATTCTCAATTAGATCCAAATCTTTTCATAAGTAATACCCAAGCAGCTGGCTGTTGTATTCTAATTGACAGCTGTCGCTATTGTATCTAAAATTCAAATTTTCCGACTGCCTTTTCACAGCCTTCCCAGAATGTCTTGATATTGGATGGGTCATAGAGTAATTCTTCAGGCGTGATTATGTCGGGATAACCTGTCCATCCTTTGGAAGGGCCGTAAAAGTCAGCAGGGTTTGCCTTTGGATCCATAGCTGCTCGAATGATGCCTGTGGCTCCATCCTCGGGAGATTGGGCCTGCTTCATAAATTCAGAATCAGCATCCATGCCACCATCTTTAGCAGTCGTAACTTGTAGACTTGTTCTAGCTAAACCAGGATGCGCAACTAATGGCAGGACGTTATTTATTCCAGCATCTTGTAGTTTAGTCTTCAATCCGAAAGTAAAGACTGCATTTGCTAGTTTTGTTTGATGATAGCGCTCCCAACGCGGGCCTCTAAGTCCGGGAGTTGCATTTTCTGGTGCTTCATCTCCACCAAGATTTCCACCATTTTTCTCAAAGTATTCAGACTTGAGCGGACCTCCAAGTCTCGCCATCGAGCTGTGATTCACAATGCGCCCATCCGTACTTTTTCTTATAAGTGGAAATAGTTCTTTTGTTATCAGAAAGTGTGAAAGTACATTGGTTTGCATCTGAATATCAAATCCATCTACTGTTGCTTGATCTCTGAGCGCCATTACCCCCGCATTGTTGACAAGCACGTCAATTACATCGTATTTTTTCTTGATCGCATCAATGGCTGAATTGACACGCTCGAAGTTTTGTAAGTCGCAATCCATTGGGTCGAAGTTGGCACCTGGCACAGTCTCTTTCAATTGCTCTAATGCGTCATTCGCTCTTCTACTGGGTCGATTGAGTAAGATCACAGATGCGCCTTTTCTTGCAAGTTCACGAGCGCAAAAGAAACCAGTACCACTAGTAGTACCTGTGATGGCGACCACCTTACCAGTCATGTCTTGCCCGTGATTATTCAATACTGCTTCTAGGTGGACAGTTGGGATCTTAGTTTCCATATTGCGTTTATTTATTTGTTTAAATGTCGTAATTATCATCTGAATCTAGAGAAGATATTGGCTAATTCTCCAATAGAAAATTGAGCGGAATATGCAATCGCTTTTTCCAAGCATCTTCACTGTGATTTTCTCCTAGAAAGTACCTTGTTAGCCAATTGTTACTTTCATAACCTCTTTCCTTCATAATGCTATCGACATTTCTCTGAATCTCCGGATAAAAGGCATCGAGTGTTTGATCGCCACAGTCGAAATAAAATTTATGCGATTTTGGACTTGGCAGATTTTGACGCAGGTACGCTTGAAATGCATCTGGTACAGGATTGTTTTCCAAAGTAAATGTGCCTAACCAGTGCGTTGACAAGCAAGCAGCACCACCAAATATTTCAGGATATTCGCAGATCCCATACATTGAAATGAGGCCTCCCATACTACTACCCGCAATGAACGTATTTTCTCGGTTTGTTTGTACTGAATATTTTTGATCAATAAAAGGTTTCAACTCTTCCACAATGAATTTCAGATAGTTATCAGATTGTGGTTGGAACATATCCGAAGTTCTACCTGCTTTCTGAAGTTGTGCTTGAACAGTGTCCTTTTCAATTTGCGATAACTGCTCAAATGGTTTTTGTGGAAAATAGTCAGGATGTCTTGTTTTGCCGCCGTTCCAGATACCAACCACAATGAACTCTTTAACTTGTTTTGTCAATATTAACTCAGATGCAACATCGTCAATGTCCCAAGCTTGCTTGTTCCAAGATTTCGAAGGATCATATAGCATCTGACCGTCGTGCATATATAGAACAGCAAAATCTTTAATGCCGTCGTAACTGTCTGGTAACCACACGTCGATATTTCTAGCAGTGACGTATATTGATTCGAAGTTTGTTATGCGGTCAATTTTTCCGTTGACAACATTTGGGATGGTTTTCTGTGCCTTGGACGAAGTCGAAATCAACAATGAAGCTAGACACAGGGATATTATTCTATAGATCATTTTGCTTTTTTGTATGATCAGCAATTAGCGTATCAAAATAACAGGCGATAAGTTGATTACTGAAGGTTCTAGTTGGATACATCTATTTTTCGAAGACAATCATTCGATAATTTGTTTCGGATTTATGGCCGCTTTCTTGATCTTCAAATACATAAACAAAGCTTTCATCAGCTATTTGTTTTAGGCTCGTTACAGAGCCAACAGCTTCGTTATATGTCCCTACTTTACTTCCATTATCTTGGATGCAATTTACGAGTATAGAACCGCTTTTTATCCCAATAATGATATTTTGAATAAGACCTATTTCTTTTTCTTTGTCCTTTTTAGCGAAATGAAACATACTATCAAGTAAGATTATATCAAATTCAGCAAACTTGTCATACGTATAGATATCGCCAACTTGTCCATCTAAATTCAGATTTTCAGCTTTGACTACCTCGTTCATCTGCGCTATTCCAACCGCGGAATGATCTATTACTGTAACATCAAAACCAATTCTAGCTAAGGCAATTGCATCTCTCCCTTGTCCGCAACCTAAATCTAGAACTTTTGCTCCTTTAAGAAGATCTTGAAAAAACTTTCTCAATTCTGGATATGGTGCTCCAAATAGTTTTTCTGTCTGATAATAGTTATCGTAGGGTAGGGTCATAATTCCGATATTTCTGTATCTGCTTTCTATTCTACTAATTTATTTTGTAGGTCTTGCTTAAGATAGATCATATCAATAAGTTGAATACCATTATCAATCATCGGATGGTCGTAATTGTCGGTGAAGAAATTCTTAATTCGATGCGAGAAAGTAAATCCGCAACTTTGATAAAAGGATAGGGTAGCAGGTGTTTTACCTGTTCCGACAAACATCGTCTTATAGTCTTTTTTGTAGTAATCTAGAATGAAGTTTACCAAGGCTTTACCGTATCCCTTTGCTTGATCTTTGGGATAGATTGCGATGTTTTTCAGCTCGCAGTTTTCATTGTTTTTTGCTACGACAACACAGACACCTTTTAAATCGTTGTCGTAAAGTGCAAACATATCTCCATCTGATAGATATTTGTCAATCATGTTTTCTTGCTCGTCAGCAAGTAACAAGAGATCTAGAAACTGCTTCGTATTTTCAGTAATTCTACTTATTTGCACTTGAATCTATGTTAGCTGACTACTTTTTTCTGCCTATAAACTGAATCACTTTGCCTATTCCATTGTGATAGATGCCTTCATTTAATTCAATCTCTACTTCTTCAAGCCTAATTATTTCAAAATCTGGAAAATCTTCCTTTATTGATTCTTTAGAAAACAGCATCTCAAGATTTTTAGGGCCTCCAACCTTTGGATTTTCAGTTCGATATGGAAGGTGTCCTTTACTGAAACCTTTCAATATAATTATGCCCCCATCCTCAACTAGTTGTGCAAGTTTTGTGTGATATGTTGATAAGATAGGAGGTGGAAAATGTGCAAAAATCAATGCGACAATGTCGTATTTCTGCTTAGTAAGATCCAAATCAAACAAATTTCCAAGTTCATAATCGATTTGGACATGCTCTTTTGCGGCAAGCTTGAGAGCCTTTTGTTTTCCTTCATTACTTATATCAAACGCTGTTACTTCCATCCCTCGCTTGGCAGCAAAAACTGCATTTCGACCTTCTCCTTCAGCGCCAAACAGTATGCTGCCAGTAAGCTGCAATTTTTCGATAGTATTCTTTAGAAATCTGTTTGGTTTAGTTCCGTATGCATAATCCTCACTTGCATAACGATTATCCCACATCTCCATCATTTTATTTTCCATTTCGCATTATTTGACAATATCACAGTATATCGGCTAGCGATAATCAGCGCTGTAAAAAAGGATCGCTATTTCTGTCAGCTCAGCTATCTTGAATATTCAGTTAGATCCATAGTAAGTGCAATCTAATTCGAAAACTCGAATCCAGCTCTCTACAATTTACAAATTTCGTCAATTGCTTTTTGAAACCTCTTCAAACTCTTCATAAATTTCTCTTTGCGAGTCAATTCGGCAATCTTAGCTTCTTTAAAGAAATGATGAAAAGATGGTAGATAATGATCTGAAATAATATTTGCACCGAAACTTGGGAATATTTCATTGGAGACTTTCACCAAAAATATTTCAGTCAATTCATATCCCATTCCAGTATGTCCACCCGTAATTATGTAATCATTTTGAATACTTTTAGTGGGACGAATTATTTAGAAGAAATAGGTGCTTTGGTTAATCTTCCCCATGCGATGAAAGATGCTAGCGCAAATAGTACAATATTTGGAGCAAATGATTCGCCGTTTGAAATGTGATAAATAGAAGCTAGTACCATGACGAGCGCCAAGGCAGCGCCAGCAATTGGAGTTAGGACTGGTTTTATTCGTAACAGCGCCGGCAGGATTAACCCTATGCCCCCTAGTACTTCGCTAATACCAATAAAACGAACCATTACTTCTGAGAATGAATTGACAAACGACATACCGTTTGCTGCAAGTTCATCGATTGGTGAGGTCATCTTCATAAAACCTGCCATTATAAATGCAGCAGCTAACAAACCTTGAGCAATCCACAATGCAATGTTTAGTCCTTTTGATTTTTTCATTTTTATTTGATTTTGTTTAAAGATATACGCAAAGTTACGAGGTGATAGAGGACCTCGCATTAATGTATATTAAGAAATGGCTTGTGATTCTATTTTTTAGTTCTTAGTCTTTTTGCGTTTGACAATGCTTCGGGTGTGATGCCAAGGTAGGAGGCTATGAGCCTCTGGGGGACCCTCTGCGTTATGTCGGGATACGTTTCGACAAAATGCTCATAACGTTCAATTGCTGAGGCGCTCATGAGCATGATGATCCTCTTTTGAAGAACTGCTAGTCTTTTAATTAATTTTTGGGGATCAGTAACAGATGCCGTTTTCTTCTCCATTTGCACAACGACTGAATCCTCCAATGCATCAATATATAGTTCAGATATTTTATCAGGTGCTACACTATCAGCAATAATCCAATTCTCAGGTGCGAACATGTAGATATGCTCTTTGCCTTTTACATCGATTGAATAGCTCCTCAAAAGACCAGATTCAACGACATAGAACTTAGTACTCAAGTCACCTTTTCGCTGTAAGATCTGACCTTTTTTAACTTTGATTGTTTTCATTTCTTTTGATGTTCTGTGCTGTGATAGAATAGAATCTGAATTAAGTATCTGCGCCTAGTAGTAGTTGAGCGTTTACATTCTTCTCATTTTTCATACTGGTTTGATTAGTATCAATTCCAATACTAGAATTCCTATTCATATTGTCCAATTTATTGCAAAGTTTCCAATAATTAGATCTCATTCCTTCTGAAATTGAGAAATCTTTGAGGATATAATACAAATTGAGTTCAAGTTGAGCGTTTGGACCTAGTAGCCCGCTGACATCGATATTTAATCTGGATGTTTATCTCAAATTGGTTCTCAAAGTCATATACTCAAGTTTGGTGGATGGTATGTCCCGACCAAAGATCAGCGTTGGATTTAGGCTATTTTGATCTTCGGAAACTATTACTACATCCAACGCTCTTTTTTAGATGTTGTTTTCGGCAAGATCTTTAGCAAGACTTGATTTCTTTAGTCTTCGATTTTTTATCATATAGTGAATATCATATTTGTTGTCAATCACGAGTTGGATATAGAAGTAGTTTATATGTTCCAGAATTGCAAAGATACTTGCTAGAACACCCCATAAGAACATATCGTTCGTGGTGATTTTCCAGTCTTGAATATAGAGTTGGATTATGAAGACAGGCAGCATGAAAGCAATCAAGAGCCAATTTTGGCTTTTTGATTTTTTAAAGAATTTCATGTTGCTGTCTTGGTCTATATTAACTTCTTGGAGACGAGATTATTTTAGTTTCCAATAATGCTGCCCCTGGTACAGAATAACTGTACAAACAATCATTCCGTACATCAAAAGTATGATGTCGCTGATCTCGTTTGTGAGCAATTGATAGATCATAAGGACTGGAAATGTCACATAGGCATGAAACTTCTCAGTGGGGTAATACCATTTGAGTCTGTTTATCAATCGAGTTTTACTCATTACTCTCTAGTCTTCATTTAACATTAAAGACTCTTCAGAAATGGGACTATAATCTTTTGTATTATTCTCGATAGTATTCTTGAGATTCTTGAGATTTGTGTCTTCTTGTGCTTTGATAGAGCCTCCCATTAGGCCCATGAAAGATCATGTATTTCCTTTCGTTTGACTTTTTCGATGTGCTCTTTAGGACTTAGTTCATGAGCGGATTTGTGATAATTGGGAATTCTGCCGCCAAATGCGATTCCTCTCAAATTGAGTTTCTCTGTTAGCTCTTTTCGATAGTCATACAACCTGCGACCGAGGCGCAAGCCCCTGTATTCCGTTTTGATAAAGACATCAATTCCGTATAGTACGTCGCCGTCTTTTTGATGCGTGTCAAAAGTATACTTTCCAGTAATTTCTCGATATGTATGATTTCCATCAAATTCGTCATAGTTCATCATAATGGACAGCGCACAACCAGCCAATTCGTTATTTATTTTTATAACAACCTGACCCTCTGGAAATTTATTGATTAGCGATTTTATATGGGATTCTTCCCAATATGGATCTGGCATAGTAGGGTAGGCCTGAACCATCGCAGCTTTCAGTTCTTTGTAATCGTCTATGGTTAAGAACTGAAGTTCAATGTTCTCTATATTTTCTAGTATTGTATCTTTTGATTTTGGGGTTAATACCCCAATAAATAAGCGAAAATCAGAGGAGCAACGATCGTTGCATCCGACTCAACGATGAACTTAGGTGTATTTTCATCCAACTTCCCCCAAGTGATTTTCTCATTTGGAACAGCACCTGAATATGAACCATAGCTTGTCGTGGAATCCGAAATCTGACAGAAGTAGCTCCAAAATGGGGTGTCAGTCAATTCCATGTCTTGATATAACATCGGAACGACACAAATAGGGAAGTCACCTGCGATACCACCGCCAATTTGAAAGAACCCGACTCCATGTTCCTTTGTGTTCTTTGTATACCAATCGGCCAAATAGGTCATGTATTCAATACCTGATTTTACGGTTGATGCTTTCAGTTCTTGCTTCATACAGTATGAAGCGAAAATGTTTCCTATTGTAGAGTCTTCCCAGCCTGGTACAACAATAGGAAGGTTTTTCTCTGCAGCAGCTAACATCCAGCTATTCTTAGGATCTATCTCATAGTATTGCTCCAATACACCTGACAAAAGCATTTTGTACATGTATTCATGCGGTAAATAGCGTTCCCCTTTACTTTCTGCCTCTTTCCAAATGTCAAAAATGTGCTCTTGCAGTCTTCTGAATGCTTCATGTTCTGGAATGCATGTGTCTGTTACTCGATTCAATCCTTGGTCGAGTAATTTGCGCTCTTGCAAGGGCGTAAGGTCTCTATATTCAGGAATGCGCTTATAGTGTGAGTGCGCAACTAGGTTCATGATATCTTCTTCAAGATTGGCTCCAGTACATGAAATAATGTCAACTTTGTCTTGCCTGATCATCTCAGCGAGTGTTTTACCTAGTTCTGCAGTACTCATTGCACCCGCAAGTGTAATCATCATCTTGTTACCAGCTTCCAATTGTGCTTCATATCCTCTTGCTGCATCAACAAGACTAGCTGAGTTGAAGTGCTTGAAGTTTTCAAGCATAAACTGTGAAATTTTACCTTTATTTTCCATGAAATTTGTATGATAATAGTTTGTAATAGAGTTTTGAAACTAAGAAGCCTGGTGCTTTTAAGCCTTCAATCGGAGCAAATTCGACGATGTCAAATCCTACGATATTTTTGGTTTCAAAAACCATTCTTAAATATGTGATGACAGTATTCCAATCAAGACCGCCTGGTTCAGGAGTTCCTGTTGCTGGCATGATCGAAGGATCAAATGCATCTAAGTCAATGGATAGATATACATTCTCGGTCATTTTATCAATGGATTCTTGCATCCATTTCGTCTGTCCATAGATAGCTTCCGCAAAATAGCATTGATCATAATTCATATATTGTTTTTCGCTGCTATCCATGCTTCTAATTCCAACCTGCATCAAATTCGTAGTCTTACTTGCTCGATGCATCGCACAAGCATGGTTGAATTCTGAACCTAGATAGGACTTTCTTAAATCAGCATGAGCGTCCAATTGCAAAACGGTTAGATTTTTAAATTTTTCACTAAATGCGTCGATAATTCCTATACTAACGGAATGCTCTCCACCCAGAAAACTGAGAAATTTGTTTGTTTTTAGTAGTTCCTTTGTTTTGGCGTAAACTGTTTGATATACTTTTTCTGGGCTGTCTTTTTCCTTAATTGGAGGTAAAACGTGAATACCTTTCTTGTAAACCTCAGAATCTGTTTCTATGTCATAAAGCTCCATGTTTTCAGATGCTTCGATGAAGTCACCTAGGGCTTCATCCGCTCCTTTTCCCCATGTACTTGTTCCGTCATATGGAATTGATTGCAAGAGGACGGCAGCTTGATTGTAGGCTGAATGTTCTGGAGCTAATCCAGCAAAAACGACTTCTTTATTCATGGTAACCTAGTATTTTAAACATTTCTTGTACTGATTGCTCTTCTCGGTAAACTGTGTCAACAATATTGCCTTGCTCATCTCGATCAATGATCACGTGTTTCGGAGAAGGGATTAGACAGTGTTTAATACCGCCATATCCACTTACAGAATCCTGGTATGCACCAGTATGAAAGAAGCCGAGATATAAAGGTTCTTTGTCTTTTTCATCGTACATAGGGAGAAGAACTTCCTGATTGAGATCCTCAGAATTATAGTAATCCGAATGATCACAACTGATTCCTCCAATATTGGCACGACCGTATTCATTCTTCCATTTGTTTATAGGCAAAAGGATGAATTTCTCCTGAATGGACCAAGAATCAGGAATCGTGTTCATCAAGCTGTTGTCGATTATATACCAAGTTTCATTGTCATTCTGCTGCTTTTGTTCCAAAACTTGAAAGATAATGGCTCCTGACTCTCCGACAGTGTACTTCCCAAATTCGGTATAAATATCTGGCTCAGGTACATTGTTTTCAGTGCAGGCTGTCTTAATATTGGTAACAATCTCATTGATCATGTACTCGTAATTATACTCAAAACCCAAGTGATTACGAATTGGGAATCCGCCTCCCAGGTTGAATGAATCGAGCTTGTCACTTTCTTTTTTGAGTTCGATATAAAGTTTTAGGGCTTTTTGGAATTCACCCCAATAATAGGGTGTGTCTTTGATGCCAGAATCCACAAAAAAGTGCAACATTTTAAGCTCTACTTTGGGATTGTCTTTAATATGCTCTTTGAAGAAACCAATGATCTCTGTACGAGGTATACCTAGCCGCGACGCGTAGTATGCTGATTGCGCTTCTTCATTAATAGTCATCCGCATACCGATTTTCACGGTATATTTAGTATTCATCTTCAAGAGCCTATGTAATTCAGTAGTGCTATCTAAGACTAGAATTGAGTTTTTGAAACCCATTTCTTGAAGATTGACTATCTTTCTGAGGTAATCAGCTGTTTTATAACCGTTGTGGATGATTTTAATTTCTTTCGTGATCTTCCCTTTTTCAAAGAGCGACAAGATAAGGTCTATGTCAAAAGATGAAGATGTTTCGATATCTACGTCATGTTTGATGGCTTCATTTACAACGTGATAAAAGTGGTTGCATTTTGTACAATAGCAGAAATTGTAGCTGCCATTGTACGCGTTGTTTTTGATGATTCTGTTAAAGAGGTTACGGGCCTTTTTAATTTGGTCACCTATTTTTGGTAGGTAGATGAATCTAAATGGCGTTCCGTGTTTTTCAATTAGGTGTTTTAGTGAGACACCGTGAAAAGTTAGATTATCATTTCTTAAGTCGAAACCGTCCTGAGGAAAGTAATAACTTTGCTCAATTAAATCAAAATATGTGTTTTTCATTTTACGCTTTGAAGTTGCTTTTGTGTAATATTTGTTAGCGCAATGCACTCGGTAGTTTGAGTACATTCAAATGGTTGTGCGAAGCTAGTTCTATTGCATGATATTTTTACTACTTTATGTCTTCGCGAGCAAAATATTTTTTCACTGATTATCACCCAGAATTTCAGTAGTTAAAGTGTCAATTTAGGTATGAAATTTCACAGGGAAATTGTGGGATTGAATTTGGCGATTTTTGTCTATTTATAAGACTAATCTCTCACAATTTAGTTGCTATAGAAACCATTTTTACTCGGGAATACGCTATCGGAACTAATACAACAATCGTCTATTTGCTCAGAGTCAACTGCTCAGTAGTTTGAAGATCAAAAACGAGAATTTGTTGGTAGATAGATTTTGTGGGGAACCCTTAATTTCTGTATTCAATTGTGAGGCCTTAAATAGCTTCAACGAAGTTGGGAGTTTATGTTTATTTAAAATCAGAACCTATATCCAATATTGAATTGGAATGCTAGATTCCATCCGATACTATCAAACATTTTTTTGAGGAAACGCTTGGATTTGAGATTTCTGTATTCTGGCTATATGTAAATGCCCCAGAAGTTATGTTCATACCTAAAGATACATGATCAGTAGATTTAATCTGAAAACCATATCCTGCATTTAGGAACAAATAGTTAAAAGTGCTAGGATAGAAAGCGTCTATTCGCTTGTTGATATAGGAGAGGCGCGTGATGAAGTACATATTGAACTTATTTCCCATTCCATTTGGAAAGTGCTTTTGATTCAAATCAACACTCATAATTCGCTGATCATCTTCAATAAATGGATGGAATCCAAAGCCTAGTTCCACTTGGTTTTTTCCTTTCGTATAGCTTAAACTTGGAACAATACGAATAGGTGTAAGCTCCCCATTGAAGCTAGAATTTAAGCTGATTCCAAATCTTCCTGTGGAGTCCATTGATTGACTTTGTGCAAACCATGGAGTTAAACACATCATTAATAAGATTAGACATTGTTTCATGACTTAGATTTGGGTTCTGTTAGGTATTCTTTTTGACGATTTTGATGATTCTTCTGTATACTTTTTCTAAGTCTATCCAAAACCAAGAGTTGCTGCTTGTATTTACAAATTGGACAACTACTGCATCCACATCACTATGATACCTAGCTATACTTG
Source organism: Saprospiraceae bacterium (assembly GCA_965658745.1). Lineage (GTDB taxonomy): Bacteria > Bacteroidota > Bacteroidia > Chitinophagales > Saprospiraceae > JAHDFB01. The sequence continues at coordinate 233,616 of CBFHTK010000004.1, forward strand.
TATATCCCGGCAACCAGCCTGTATGCTCATACTCATATACTGAAGAATAGATTGCTTGCTCTTCATCATTAAATAGCGTGCCGTCAATTAGCGCTCTAAGAAATATACCAACGTCTTCTGCCGAAGCAACCATAGATCCGCCAGGTTGTGTGTGATCCCACGATTTAAGATCAGGATCCCAATTCTTAAGATATCCACTCATTACTTGATTCGAATCGACTTCACTATATAGACTATAGGTATTGGTCAGTTCCAACGGTACCAAGATTTCATCGTGGATAAACTCATGATGTGAGTAACCTAGAGTTCTATCGAGAATTTCGCCTATTAGTAAATAGTTGGTGTTCGAATAGCTTCGTTTCTTATCGGGTGCAAAATCTGCTGACTTATCAAATATTAACGAAGCGGTCGTTAGGTAATCTTCATCTGTATCACTTTCAAAATCTGGTTCGTATATGTACTCAGGTATACCGCTTCGGTGCTTTAACATCATCTTCAGTGTGATTTTATCAGCATTTTCAATTCTGCCTTCGACTTCTGGAATCAGTTCAAGAAGGGTACTTTCGAGTTTCAACTGTTCTCTTGCAACCAGTTGGGTAGCTGCTACCGCTATATAGAGCTTGCTAATACTTGCTATTTTAAAAAGGCAATGAGGGTCAGCTTCAGTTTGATCCGCTCTATTATTCCATCCCGAACTATAAAATGAAGATGTACCCGCTTGGTTTACATAGACTATTATGCCGTCGAAACCGCGTTGAATCGCTTTATCTAATTCTTGGTCAATGGTGGGTGGTAAAGGACTTAAATCCATGTAACAACTGCTGAGACCAAATACGGTGAATAGGAGAGCGATTAGAAGCTTATTAGTTGTGTTACTATATTTATTTGTCATTGTTAAGTACTGTGATGTTCATAATTGTGTTCGAGCAGTGGTGAATTTCGAAAACTTAGTACTCTTGGTGAATCACTGAATTTCATATTCCGCTTGTTCACTATCCATAGTATGATTCTCCACTCCTTGCTTTTCGTTTGATTGGGTAAAAATTTGGATGTCGCTAAAAGACACAGGTGTTGAGACAATCGGAAGTACATTTCAAAGTGCTCTCTTTGGTTTTAGAAGACTTTTTAGAAAAATCAAGAACAGGTAGAGCAATTTTTGATAGAATTAGA
>CBFHTK010000005.1:0-47953 GCA_965658745.1 Saprospiraceae bacterium
TCTGTGCGGCTTATGGTTTCATCTCCGTCAATGAACTCTACCTCATAAATATATACATAAACACCACCTTGAACGTTTCTACCTTTGAAATCACCATACCATTCAAAATCTATATCCTCTGAGTAAAACATCTGTTCTCCCCAACGATTGTAAATACTGATTTTTGATGATAGAATTTCTCGGTTATCAGGATGATATATGGTAAAGAAGTCATTGACTCCGTCTTCATCAGGTGTAAAAGTATTTGGAATATATATATCAATCGATTGATCACAATCCTCAAATCGTACTAGTAAGTCAATGATTGTATCACGACATTCGTTGTATAGCGACAAGCTGTATAATCCACTTTCAATAAAGCTGTTACTCCAATCTGTAGATCCATCAAACCACTCTATTGCGGTGCCCACTTGCTGTATGAGATCGACTAAAATCTCTTCACCTTCACAATCAACATATTCATCTTCTATTTCAATTTCAAAGTCCTCGTTGGGAAGCACCACGATTGTAGAATTTGAAAACTCAAGCCCACATGCATTTGAAATACTAAGACTATATGTACCTGAAGTCATAATTTCATAACTCATTTCATCGCTTCCGTCTTGCCACACATAGTCAAAACTAGCCCCTTGATCTTCAGTTAAAATCAATTCTTCACCGCTACAAATCGTATCTGTTTCCGGGAAACTAAAAGGAGAAGGGCTTTCGCCCAAAAGAACATTTATTGCATCGAACGTCGTTCCACATTCATTTGAAATCTCTAGCGAGTAAGTCCCAGGTTCTGTGACCAATATCTCTTGACTAGTATCATCCGTATTCCACAAATAAGTTACATCGCTATGATTTACATCAGGTCCTACTAGAAATCCATTTACATCACAAAGCAAGGTATCAGCTGGCAAACTCCAACTTTCAATCGAAGGAATATAGTCAACCTGTATTGTATCTGTAACTATACTACATGAATTACTGATATTCACCCATATAGTACCTGCGATGAAGTAGCTAACCGTCTCTTCCGTTGTTCCGTTACTCCACAGTATTTCTCCTTCAAAGTCGTTTGGTAAGTTTAGATCATATTCCCAATTATCGACAAAACAGATCAACGTATCTGGTCCTAAATATACACTAGAAATTTCCGCAATTTCGTCTATCCATACACTGTCAGTTGATATACCGCACGAACTACTCAGGCTTACACTATACCATCCCCCTTCACTCACCCATATTTGACTCTCATCAGCTCCAGTCGACCATTCTATTATTCCACTTGTATTATCTGGACTTAATAGTAAGCTATCTCCAGAGCATAATACCATATCCTCTCCTAGACTGACCTGTGGGACTTCTTGCGTCTGTTCTACAACCACTGTATCTGACTCCGCTCCGCATTGATTACTTACGTTTACTATGTACGTTCCTGCTTGATCAATTGTAATTTCTGATGTCTGTTCTCCACTACTCCAAGTAACTTCTTCATAGAATCCTGTAGCTATGAGCGTAACGCTATCGCCTGCACAAAACTGCTGATCTACTCCTAAATCCACATTTGGGCCAAGACCCAAATCAAACACCTCTATTGTATCATTTAAACTCCCACAAATATTTGATCCTTCAAGTATATATATTCCAGTTTCGTACACCATTTGAGAAATACCTTGTGTGCCGTTTGCCCAGGTATTCTGGTCATTCAAAACAGAACTTGAAAGTAAAATACTATCTCCTTGGCATATGGAGACATCATCACCCAGATCTGGCTTTTGTGGTAATGGCAACTCGGTTACTGTAAAGCTATCTCTTGTCGATCCGCATCCATTTGTCAATTCCACCCAGTAAATGCCTGCTGTTCCCACAACAAAACTATCCAATGAACTACCATCATTCCACAGCACTTCAGAACCTTCTGAATCAAGTTCATATACCAAGGTTTCTCCGAAACAGATTGAATCTTGATCAACTAAGCTTATCATAGGACGTGGTTCACCTAACAGTACAATAATACTGTCTTCAGCCACTCCACAACTATTACTCGCCTGAACTGAATATACGCCACCTTCCGTTATCGATATACCCGACAGATCAGAACCTGTATTCCATTCAAATATCACTCCATCTGCTTGTTCTGTCGATTCAATATAAATCGAATCTCCTTCACATAAAGTGATCGTATCCAATAATGTCAACATCGGAGCAGAACCATTTTCTGTAATAACAATCGTGTCACTTACTATTTCACAGGCACCTTGAAAACTTGCTATATAAGTCCCCGCTCCTTGAGCCCAAATGCTAGTTTCAGTCTCTCCTGTACTCCAGTCATATATAAGTTGTGGATCATCTGATAATAGGACTGAATCTCCGGGACAAATACTTATATCATCCCCCAAATCTAAACTCTCTAAAGGTGGTTCAACTATCTCAAAGTCGTATTGATTTGTTCCACAAGCATTTGACATGGTCAACTGATAAGTACCAGGTCCGTCTGCTAAATAAAATGGATCAGTTGAATCATCTTGCCATAAATACTCTGCCTCAACAATTGGAACAAGAATGATCACCTGCTCACCTTCACAAGCTGTATTATCAGCAAAAGGAATAAATGCTGGTAATGCTGGTTCAATATCAATTGTAAAAGATTCTATATCTGAAAAACAAGAATTAAAGACTTCCACATCATACTCTCCTTCTGCAAACGCGATGAGTCCTGCCCCATTGGATCCGTCCGACCAGTTAAACGTGTTAAAAGGATCAATAAATGCAGATAGATCAATTACTACTGGCAGCTCATTCTCACATATTACGATATCTTCAATTACGGGGAGATCAATTGAAGGGATTTGTATGACCTCAAATGATTCTTCAATCATGCCGCAGAAATAAGTTAGACTAACCGTATAACTGCCTACTTCATCAATTATTATACTCGGCCCTACAGTGCCATCACTCCAAGTATAATCACCTAAACTTCCATCTAAATCTATGGATGTCGAACTTCCTTCACATATTTCTAGCTGTGGTTCAACAAAGATGGAGGGTACATCATAAAGAGATATTACAATCTCGTCAGCTCCTTGTTCACAACTATCGATGACCTCTACAGAATAAACACCCGGACCATCTATCTCAATTGAGCTCCCAGTTTCACCTGTGCTCCAATTTACAGTACCTGATGAAAAACCCGACTCTATGGTGTAAGGGAAGTCTGCAGGACATAAAGTTAAGTCATCTCCCAAGTCCACAGACAAAGCTCCAGGAATACCAGCATATTCAACAGAAATTGAATCAATGTATACATATGACAATGATGGAAAACTTACACTTCGACTCATAAATTCAGTCTCAGCATCAGTTCGAAAATTACCAAAAGTTACATGCGTTTCTCCGCCAGCAGTATTATATTCTGCCGTGATTTCAAACCATTCGTCATAATTATCTATAGCTGTTTCAACCTCTACTTGAGGTTCTACTCCTACATAAGAATTAGGTGTTCCCTCTGACAAATAGACTCCCAGTCCGTTAGCTAGCGATGCAAAATCCGCATTACTGTAGTAAAGAGAAATCTGATAACATCCTGGCAGTAGAGGTTCATTAAAGGTTGCTTGCGCATACTCTCTCCATCCTGTGTTTTGTTCATAAATCACTAACCCAACGTACCCATCTCCATATAGTGAATTCTGAAATCCAATAAGGTTGTTTGGAATTCCAGAATTTCCAGTTGCGCAGACATTAAAATAATCACTTGTTGTAACAACATTATTCCACTGTGAAACTGAAAAGTCAGAAATATCTACTGGACATGAGTTATACTCAGCAAAATTGGGATTAGGACATAAATTTTGAGCATCCGCAGTAGTGAAGCTTACTACCCACAGGGAAAATAATATAGATAATAAGCGATTCATAGTAGCAAGCTTAGTGTTAAATTCGTTTAAAATACGACATTAACTAAAACTGGCGTAAAATACTAATTTTTAACAGAAATATAAACTGAATGATTAAACGCTCATCAATTTGTTAAAGATAGAATATACGATCCGTGTTGGTATAGTGGCAACAACTTGGATAATAGAGACTTACACATTTACCTAAAGTATTGATGAAAAGAAGGTGAAAAAAAGATTAAAAAAACAAAGCTTTTTGTTTTTACAATTCTAACAATTGACTAAATTTGCGTCGCTTTCAAAGTAAAGCACAAAATGCAAAAAGCATTGGTCTGGTAGTTCAGTTGGTTAGAATACCTGCCTGTCACGCAGGGGGTCGCGGGTTCGAGTCCCGTCCAGACCGCAAAGGGTCTCAATTTATGATTGAGGCCCTTTCATTTTTTACATGTTCGTTGAACATTTGATGCCTGTGTAGCTCAGCTGGCTAGAGCAGCTGATTTGTAATCAGCAGGTCGGGGGTTCGAGTCCCTCCACCGGCTCACATAATAGGGAGATAACCGAAAGGTTATTTCCCTTTTTTTATGCGCCATTCTCGGGACGCATCCCGCCCGCTTTCCCGGTTCACACTAAAAGAAAAGATATTAGGTTTATCTACCTAAAAAATATTCTACCGTTTCCCTAACAAAGTTCTTAGAACATATTCGGCGCTCCTTATCGCTCCCTCCATATATCCTGGATGTTCACTGGATGTCTCGGTGCCCGCGAGAAACAATTGCCCATTATATAAGCTCTGTTGGTAGATTGGATGCCCTTGAAACTGATGCGGAACAACATGTGAATCATACGTTTGATAAGTGCTCGTCTCATGAGACCACACTGTCTCGACATATTCAGGACGATCGTAGACTACTTTTCCATAATACTTTTCCAATTGCTTCAAAACCATTGCCTTTCGTTGCTCTTTATTTAGAGATTGAAACGAACTGTTGAAGAATCCCATAAGTGCATAATACTCATCTTTATAATCTGAGTGATCGTACATTTCAGTTACAGGACCAACATTACTAAAGATTGTGCCCGCAGTACCTTCTCTGCGCCAAAAAGGTCTATTGTATCGAAGTGCTACTTTAATGGACTCGCCCATCCATGTGTGGGTCTTTCTAGCAATAGCAACAAATTCCCTAGATAATTGAGGTTGAAAACTAATAGTTTTTACAAGAAGATTTGGCGGAAGGGTTGAAACTACACTCGAAGCTTCAATTTTGTATTCTCCTGATTTATCTCCAATTGTTAATCCAAGTAGCGACTGATTGTCTATTATCGTTTTGACTTGACTATTGAGGTAGATCTTGGTATGAACTAGTTTATCTGCAAGTGCTTGAATAATCAGCATCGAGCCTCCTTGCACTCGATAAGTAGGTTCCTGATTTTCGGGTAGTGTTGCCAAGTAGAATGGACTTTTGGCATCGGCTTCGTAGATTACCTTTCGGTCAATCACTTGCTCAAAAATATTTACGTTGAGCTCCTGCATTAGCGCTTGCAATTGACTATGCTGCCTAAACAACCAAGTCGCACCCATTTCAACCGGAGCTAAACCATCTTTATAGTCAGTATATATTCGACCACCGATACGTTCACGTGATTCAACAATAACGACCTTTTTATCAGCTTTCTCTAAACGATAGGCTAGCAATAAGCCCGTCAATCCAGCGCCAATGATACATATATCTACTTGTTGATTTTCTAACATAATTTAGCAATCTGTTCTAGGGTAAAATCAAATCTATTTGTTCAATTGATCAACTAATAATTAGAAGACGTTAAAAGTTGCAGATAAGTGGGTATATCAAATAACAAACGCTGTCTAACTCATTGGAAAGGGAAGAAAGATTGCTCAAAACTCTTCAGACATGTCATCATATGTATTCTACAAAACCTAGTATTCCAACTTTAACCGTTTCCACAACACCTACTCCATCTTCCCTCTCGGTAAGCCTATCGCTTGTTCTGATGGATAAGGCTTTCGCTGTGTACCACTGTAATCTTCCTTGAATCGAGTACGTTGATCAAACTTCTTCTTCTCATCATCTACATAGCGAGGATCTGGCTTAAAAGCTAGCCTCGCCATCTTTTCGATGACAACCGAAGGAAACGAATAATCCACATCGACCCTTCCAAGTAACAAATAACAGCCTCCTCCTTCAAATGGATATTCAATCAACTTTCTAGGAAAATGCGTCGAATCAAAGTAATTTCCTTCAGCATCTATCCAAGTTCCAAAATTCATATTCCCCTTCACCGTCGGGACATTCTTCCTACTAATCAAGTAAGCGACCATCTTGACCAATTGCCCTTTATGTTTCTCTAGAGCTGAAGCCATTATTGAACCTCTATAACTTGTCTCCAATAACTCAAATGGAGAACAACTCACTGGAAATCCAAATATTTCCAATTCGTCATATGCATCTTCAAGATAACTGTGTTCCAATTCTGGTAACTTATAATCAACAGATGGCGTCTTGAACAATCGTGGGCTAGTTGTCACCGGCTTATAATTAACTAGTATCATCCTAGCCTCGATGACTAATTCACTTTTAGGTTTACCAGTAAACCTAAATGCACCAGCATAAATTAAAACTTGAAGCGTTTCTATACCAATCGTCACGCGTTCTATAAAATCTACTAAATTCAGATATTGCCCATTTTTTTCTCGTTCTTCAACAATATTCTTTTGAACTTCATTATCAACATTATTCAAATGAATAAATCCTAGATATACAACTTTGCCTTTTACACAAGTAAGTTTATCACTGGTATTGACACATGGTGTTTGAATCTCTGCTCCCGCCATTCTAGCCTCATGAATATATACTTCTGTTCGATAGAACCCACCAAAGTTATTGATGACTGCAACCATAAATTCAATAGGATAATAAGTCTTGAGATAAAGACTCTGATAGCTTTCCACCGAATATGATGCTGAATGCGCTTTACAAAAAGAGTAGCCGGCAAATGATTCGATCTGGCGATACACTTCATTGGTCAATTTTTCTGGATAACCTTTCGCTTTACAATTGGCAAAATAGCTTTCCTTTACTCGAAGAAATTCTTTCTTGGATCGAGACTTACCTGACATTCCTCTTCGTAAAATATCAGCATGCGAAAGATCTAATCCTGCAAATGCATGAGCTATCTTCATCACATCTTCTTGGTATACCATGACTCCATAGGTATCACTCAACTGTTCCTCAAAGACTTCATGGAAATACTCAAACTGATCGGGATGGTTATGTCGAAAAACATATTCACGCATCATACCTGACTTAGCTACTCCTGGTCTGATAATCGAAGACGCTGCAACTAGCGTATAATAATTGTTACATCTCAATCTTCGAAGCAAGCCTCTCATCGCTGGAGATTCTATATAAAAACAGCCAAGCGTCTTCCCTTTTGCAAGATTTGTATTGACTGATATGTCATTCTTCATGATCGAAAAGTCCTCTATATCAATATCTATATCCCGATTCTCCTTGACGATTTCCACCGCATCATTGATATGACCAATCCCCCTTTGTGACAAAATATCTAGCTTCTCAAATCCTATTTCTTCTGCAACATACATGTCAAACTGTATCGTCTGAAATCCTTTTGGTGGCATATCCAATGCACCGTAATAAGTCAGCGGCTCTTCGGAAACGATCACCCCACAAGCGTGTAAGGATCGCTGATTTGGGAATCCCGCCAACATCTTAGCATATTTATGTACTTTTTTAACTACTGAATTCATTCGATGTGTCGAATAATGGGTTTTAGTCAATCCATCTATCTCTTCCTTAGCAAGACCATAAGCCTTACCAATCTCACGAAAAGTACTTCTATGCTTAAAGGTTCCTATCGCTGATACAAATGCTACGCGATCACTATCAAATCTTGTGAAAATATACTGTAGAATGTTATCTCGATCTTGCCATGACCAATCTATATCAAAGTCAGGTGGTGTCTTTCGTTCAGGATTCAGAAATCGCTCAAAATATAGATTCAGATCCAGTGGACATATGTTGGTAATATTTAGACAATACGCAACAATACTATTGGCTCCACTTCCCCTACCAACATGGTAATGCCCCGATGTCATACTATACTTCACTATATCCCATGTAATCAGGAAGTAACCCGAAAATTCCAGTTTATCAATGATATCAATTTCATGCAGTATACGTTTCTTAGCGTACTCATTATTTCGACCATAGCGTCGCTGCATACCCTCTAATGCGAGCTTTGTCAGCAATACTTTATCGTTGTATCTAGAATTCGTATAAGTCTTTTTATTCTTTGGAGTCTTGAAATCAAATGTGAAATTACATTGCTCGATAATGTCCTCTGTTGTCTTGATGACTCCTGGAAAATCTTCGTATTTTTCTAGTAGTTCAGACCTACTCATTAAGTACTCTGCTCGTGAAGCAAGATCCTCCTTTTTGAGATCGGATAGCAAGATATTCTTATCTATTGCCCTTAAGACCCCGTGTAATTGGTATTCTGCTTTTGTACTATATGTAATTGGATGATGGATGACTACTCGATCCTGCTGAGTATGCCATTTGCTCATCTTTAATTTATTGAGCTGTGATATTTCTACTCCTACATATTCATACGTTCTTAGATTTTTGGGCTCGAGCCCAAAAGGATATATCACGATACAATCATTCCACTCAGGTGCCCTTTCTCCCAACTTTACTCCCGAAATATGAATAGAACTCAAGTATTCGTTCATTTGGCGAAAGCCTTCTCTATTCTTAGCCAATGCTACAAAATGCTGATGATTCCCAGTTCTAAAATCAATTCCTACAATCGGTTTTATATCTAGTTCTCTACAGTCTTGCATAAAATCATAAACGCCTGTTGTATTGTTAATATCTGTTATAGCTAATGCATTTATACCAGCTAATTTTGCTTGCTGTACTAGCTCACTAATAGATATCGTGCCATATCTTAACGAGTATTGTGTGTGACAATTTAGATACATCTATCTATTATATTTTTGGTCACCACCTACTGATTCATACAGATGACGATTACTAGGAAATAAAATATCCTGTATTGGTTTAATCTTGCTATCATCAACTTCTTCTTTCTGCTTTGACATAAATCCTGTTCCCCACTGTATTGCCCCTTTATGAAATCGTGTTTTGATACGATCCATCGTATTATACAAGGCAAGTTTTTCCTGTGTATCTTCAAACATGTCTATCTGATGACGTCCTTTTACCAACTTGTTGAAAGAGACACCGATCAATCGTATCCGCATACGTCGTTGATATACAGACTCGAGTAACTCAAAGGCCAAGCGCCTGAGTGTGAAATCACAGGATGTGTAATTGATAGAATACTGCTTACTCTCCGTATCAAAATTGGTGTATTTAATCTTGACAGAAATATTGGATGTCAACCAATTCTCCGAACGCAATTTAAAGCAAAGATCCTCTACCATTCCAGTCAACAAAGTCCTTAAGTATCCTTTATCAATCGTGTCTTGTTGGAAAGTCCGCTCCTTCGAAAGACTCTTGCGCTTACTATATGGCTTTACAGGTGTATGGTCGATACCTTTCGCTCGTTGTGAAATCGTCATTCCACTCTTCCCTAGCAATTTACCCATCACCTCCATAGGTACTTCCGCAAGCGTACCTATCTTCCGAATGCCTATTCGAGAAAGCGTCTGGAAAGTACTATTACCGATACCTGGAAGCCTTTTAACTGAGAGTGGGTTCATAAACGAATGAATCTCCGGTGCTTCAATCTTCAACGCGCCCAATGGCTTTCCCTCATTAGTCGCCATTTTGGAAACCGTCTTATTAACAGACAATCCAAAAGAAATCGGAAGTCCAGACTCTTTTATGATACGTTGTCGCAATTCTGTACTCCATTTATAACAACCAAAATACTTATCAAGTCCTGTAATGTCCAAGTAAAACTCATCAATAGAAGATTTCTCCATCAATGGCGAACTATCTTGTATGATCTCCGTGACCAAATCTGAACACTTCGTATATAATTCAAAGTCTCCTCGAATAACTTTTGCTTGTGGGCAAAGCTTATTTGCAAGGTACTGAGGCATGCCCGATCGCACGCCAAACTTCCGCGCTTCCATCGAGGCACAAGAAACAACTCCTCGATTACTACTGCCCCCTATAATCAAAGGAATACCAATCAATGAAGAATCTACAAGCCTCTGACAAGAAACAAAAAACGTATCAAGATCTAAGTGGACGACTGCTTTATCCATGTGAAATTTTTAAAAAGATTTTAGGAATGAAATTCAAAATTGCGTACATTTGTCCCAATACTTATATTATTTTATGTGACAAATACGAACAATGATTTATTTAGCTTCAAACCTTAAGCATCTTCGAACTGCTCAAAAACTATCCCAGCAGAGTCTCGCTGAAAAGATCCTCATAAGCAGATCCAATCTTGCCAAATACGAAAAAGGACTGCATGATCCAGGCATAGAAGTTCTATTGAGAATGTCGAGATATTTTCATCTGACTATTGATATGCTTTTGACCATTGACCTATCAAAAGTCGACGTCACTCAGCTACAAAATCAAAATAAAATCGTCCTACCAATTCAGGTAGACACGCAAGGCGACCAAAAAATCGAAATTGTTCCACAAGATGCCAGCGCAGGATACCTTGGCAATTACAGTGATCCTGAATACATAGAACAACTAGAACATCTATCTCTACCTTTCCTTCCCAATATTCAAAACTGCCGAGCTTTTCCCGTAAATGGAGATTCCATGCCTCCCATTATTGACGGTTCGTACATTATCGGTAAGTATATCGCAACAATTAATGAAATCAAACCCGGAAGTCGGTACATAATCGTTTCACGAGATGAAGGAATCGTCTTCAAAAGAATCTTCAAAATAGAGAACCGAGAACTACATCTACAATCAGATAATCCGCGTTATCGTGACTTCACTATCGAAGGAAAAGAAATCCTTGAAATCTGGGAATTTGTAGCAGCTATTACAGTACAAGACAGTTCTGAAAGGCACTTCCAAAATGGCCTACTCGAAAAAATAGATGCACTACAAACCGAACTAGAATTTGTAGGGAATAAAATGAAAGCTGAGTAGACCCGTTCGCTACGACCTCCAGGTCGTACGCGGTTCTACATACGGTTCTCCCGACCGACACCACGGTTTGAAAATAAATTCCTATGAGAATTATGCGGTACTGACAAAGATGTAGTCCCCAGGAAGCTGTTGTCAGATCTATAAAATCTCACTACCAATGTTTTCTCCCGCTGGTACTACGCTAATAGCGTACTGTGTTGTCCTAATAAGGATTTTTATACGGTCAGACATTAATACCCCTTTTTTTTAAAATCGAAGTAGACACTGTTTGAGCAGCACAATGCAGTGATTCGGGGGGGGACAGGGACGTGGCCTTTGAGCGGAGAATCACGAAGGCTAAAAGCTCAAGAACGGGAGTGATCCTTCAAAGCACAAGTATCATAGCGAGTTTGTCTACGAAGAGAGGTTTTCTTTGTTACTTTCTTTTGACGGACAAAAGAAAGTAAAAACAACAATCTCACATGGCATCTCCTCAAAACATCAATGCTACAATTTCTTATTCTAAACTAACAGTATTTCCAATATTACGAAATCAAAAAAAGCACAGCGTTCTGCGCTTACTTATTGATTAAAAAACCAGATACCAATTAAGCTTAGATCTAGAATCACAAATCATAATTCTCATTGAAACATTCTTGTATTTCTATTATAAAAATCCTTTCTAGCAGTACTACGCTATTCTAATACAGAAGTGGCATGATATATTTATATGCTTTTCATTACCTTTACTGAGTCCATCATAACGTACTAATATAAATAAATAATACATGAGTAAAACCAAATGCGCTATCATAGGATCTGGAAATATAGGTACCGACCTAATGATCAAAATCATTCGCCTTTCAGAAACTTTGGAAGTAGCAGTACTTGTCGGAATAGATCCTGAATCAGACGGTTTAGCTCGTGCAAGAAGGATGGGAATCGATACTTGCCACACTGGTGTAGATGGGCTAATAAATATGCCTGAATGGAAGGAAATAAAAATCATTTTTGATGCGACCTCAGCTCGAGCTCATCAATACAATTGGGATAAAATCCAAGCCTTTCCCGACAAAAAAATGATTGATCTCACTCCAGCTGCTATAGGTCCATATCTAGTGCCTACTGTCAATCTAAACGAACACCTTGATGTTCCAAATCTCAATATGGTCACATGTGGAGGACAGGCAACCATTCCTATCGTAGCTGCAGTCAATCAAGTTGCAAAAGTACACTATGGTGAAATCGTTGCTTCCATCGCAAGTAAATCAGCAGGGCCAGGAACTCGAGCCAATATTGATGAATTTACAGAAACGACATCCAAGGCAATTGAAGATGTAGGAGGTGCCACAAGAGGAAAAGCAATCATAGTGCTTAATCCAGCAGAACCACCTCTCGTCATGAGAGATACCGTATTTACACTTTCCAAACTAGGAGATCAAGAGGCCATTCGAGAAAGTATACATAAAATGGTTGAAGACGTGAAAGCTTATGTGCCAGGATATAAATTACATCAAGAAGTGCAATTTGAAGAAATCCCCGAATCTAACCCGGTATTTATAGAAGGATTAGGTCACTGTCATGGCTTGAAAACTACCGTATTACTTAAAGTAGAAGGAGCCGGTCATTACCTTCCAGCATATGCAGGAAATCTCGATATCATGACATCAGCAGCAAGAGCTACTGCAGAACAAGTTATTGCACAACAATCAGTATAATCAGACCACAAGAACTCAAGATGAATCATAAAATATATATTCAAGATGTAACGCTTCGTGATGGAATGCACGCTATTAGACATCAATATTCAAAAGAGCAAATTCAATCTATCGCACTAGCCCTAGATAAAGCAAAAGTTGATGCTATTGAAATATCTCATGGAGACGGACTTGCTGGCGGAAGTTTCAATTATGGCTTTGGAGCACACACAGACTGGGAATGGTTGGAAGGAATGAGAGACCAACTGCAACATGCAAAGTTAACAACACTCATCCTGCCTGGAATTGCTACCATTCACGATCTCAAAAAAGCGCGTGATTTAGGAGTTGAGTCCGTGCGTATCGCAACACACTGTACAGAAGCTGATATCGCTCCTCAGCATATTGAAGCAGCGAAAAAACTTGGTATGGACGTAGGTGGTTTTTTAATGATGTCACATATGAACGAGCCTACAAAACTAGCGCAACAAGCAAAAATAATGGAAGATGCCGGTGCTGATTGCGTCTATGTAACTGATTCAGCTGGAGCTCTATTGATGGATGAAGTAGCAGACAGAATCAAAGCATTCAAAGATGTACTGAAACCTGAAACTGAAATAGGAATCCATTGCCATCATAATTTATCACTAGGAGTTGCAAACACCATCATGGCTATGCAACATGGAGCAAATCGTCTCGATGCATCATTGGCAGGAATGGGAGCCGGTGCCGGAAATGCCCCATTGGAAGTACTAGTTGCTGTACTCAACAAAATGCATATTTCCCACAATTCGGATGTTTATCAATTAATGGACGCTGCTGATGACCTTATTCGGCCACTCCAGCTACGACCAGTTAGAGTAGATCGTGAAACATTATCCTTGGGTTACGCAGGTGTTTATTCAAGTTTTCTACTCCATTCCGAACGAGCAGCTCAAAAATATGGCCTTGATACGCGAGAAATTCTAGAAGAACTAGGTAAACGAAATATGGTCGGAGGACAAGAAGATATGATCGTCGATGTGGCATTAGATATGTTACGTTCTAAAAACGAAGCTTAACCTTTTCTTGATTTGGGCGTGCCCTATGCCTTGAATATTAGAACTACTTTTACGTCTTGTTTCATTTAAACAACTGCTAAACTTACATTTAACAACAAAAGGCATAGGTCCGGCTGTTCGCAGTTTCATCCCTTGTCCCCAAGAGTAACCATTCAAAACTCTCAAGCGGTAGAAAATGTGTATAAATAATCTATCGCTATGAACCACGGGACAGTCGCAAGCTCCTGCTGCTACCATCCGTCACGCGGGCCAATCGTTTAATTGTGTCGTATTTTGTCATAATTTAGCAGGCATGTTTAACCCGCATTATTCATTAGATCTTTGTCATGAGAGCTAAAAGGTCAATAAAATAAGGAGATTTTGCGAAGGATCCATAGTCACCACTATGGTGAGTGAGTAAAATTCAGCTTGCGCCTTATTTTGCAGACGTTTTAGGTCGGAATAGATTATCTAATGCATAATGCGGGTTTAACTGGATAAAAAATACAGAATTCAACTAGCCTTATTCCTGCCGTTGATCTTAGTTGTGGTTCTCTTTTCGTTTAGAAAAGCGATTTTCAATAATAAATATGATAAAACAAAAATGGAAATCTTCCAAAAGATGCAAGAAGGTAATTACGATGAGGTTTCATATAAAATAGATAGTATCCTAAACCCTATGCATCGCGATACGCTGAGCTCTCATTCGATAAATCTTAAATGATTATTTCTAGATTTAGTTAACACAAAATCTCAATCAAGACTGACGATATCTATTGATATAATTTATTTATTTCTTCTTGATACTTTTCCAGAATAACAGATCTGCGCAATTTCAAGGTAGGCGTATACTCACCTGTATCAACAGACCACGGACTCGCAAGTAGTTTGAAACCCCTTACCTTTTCGAAACTCTTTAATGTCTCATTGACCATCAACACCTCTGATTCGTAAAACGATTTTACTCGATCATTTTCGACCATGTACAATTCTGCAGTCCAATGAATATTGTGTCTTTTGCACCATGATTTGAGAAATGCAAAATTTGGAATAATAATTAAAGTCATATGTGATCTCTGAAATCCCACAACCATACATTGATCTATCGATACTTTAGCCCTGAATGCATTTTCAATCGCAGTTGGATAAATGTATTGACCGTTGGACGTTTTAAAGATATCCTTCTTTCGATCCGTAATCTTAAGAAAGCGCCCATTTACAAACCTACCTACATCACCTGTTCGAAACCACCCATCATCACTTAATCTCTCTTTTGTTAGTTCTTCTTGTTTATAATATCCCAACATAACATTAGGTCCCTTAACAATAATCTCACCCTGTCCCTCTTCATCGGGATTTGCTATTCGAACTTCTACACTGGGAATTGGTATACCTACTGTCCCAAATAGCGTCCCTCCGGGTTCAAATCGATTGAATGACACAACCGGAGATGTTTCTGTAAGTCCATAGCCTTCTTTTACCGGTATACCCGCTCTTGTAAATAAGCGAGCAATATGTTCAGGCATGGATGCAGCACCTACGATAATACCTTTGATTCTGCCACCAAGTATTTTTCTCCATCTACGGTAAACCAAAAAGTCAGCTAGGGTAAGCTTTATCCTTTGACCAACTTTTCCCCCTAAGGTTTTAACGTCAGTTTCTCCTGCTTTAAGCGCTTGCCGTACAACAAATCTTGAAATTACATTTGACTTTTTTACACGTGTATATATATCGTCATGCACCAATTCAAGTATTCGAGGTACTGAGCTTAAGTAATCAGGTCGAACTTGCTGAACTGATTTTAGTAGTTCCTTCGGATCCTGAATAAAGAATATTTTAGTACCAAGTGCAACATAGGTATATAGGACCATTCTTTCAAAAATATGACTCAATGGCAAATAGCTTACTACCTTATGTGTGTAATTGATCGGCACGAGACTGATAATAGCTCTGATATTGGATACAATATTGCCATACGAGAGCATAACACCTTTTGGAAGACCGGTTGAACCGGAAGTATATATGATCGTTGCAAGTTCATCCTCGTCAATATTGATTTGCGATATTACCTCTTTTTCTAGATTGTCCGCTGTAGCAATTTGAATAAGATCCGTCCAGGATTTATGACGAATACTATTGCCAAAACTAATAAGTTTTTTGGGCGAAAGCCCACATTCCACAAGTCGATCTGCCAGTAAATCCTCATTAACAAGGAAACAGAAAGCTCTACTTCGTCAAGTATATATGTCAACTCCTTGTTTAGGTGTTTGGGATTGATGGGTATTGTTACTAGTCCGAGTTGTAGACATGCCATATCTATAATGAAAAACTCTGTTGATCCATGAGATGCCAGAATACCAACCCGATCTCCTTTTCTCAAACCAAATTCATGTAGCCCCTTGGAAAGTTGGTTCATTTGTAAAATGAACTGCTCAGTTGATCGCTTTTCCCATCTTCCCAAGATCTTCTGATTAAATGCATTATGAGATGGATATCGACTCTGCTGGAAGTAAATTAACTCATGAAGTTTACTAAATACCATACCCTAAGATAGGTATTTCCACAAATATTAGAAAGATAATATCTCAAAGGCAGCAGCGTAATTAGGATTTACGGACTCTTTTTTACACAAGTTTCTATCAGAGATATCTTCTAGGCATTGAGTAATCAATGCAAGTTATAAGCATCAAAAACAGTAAATAACTAGAAGAAAAGAAAGCCCTCGATCTAATAGTAGATTGAAGGCTTTTCTTTTCATTTAATTCTTATGAATCTTTAAGTGTTCCTATAAACCAGAAACAGCTACACTAGCGTCTATCATACCCCAACCAAAATCATCATCTCTTTGAGGATAGATACTTGCTGAAGACTTCAAAGCATTCATAATCTCAGTTCTTGTTGCGCTTAAATCCTGTCCCCACACTATTGCAGCTATTCCAGCAGTAGTAGCAGTTGCAGTTGAAGAACCACCAATGTACTTAGGTTGGTTACTATATCGAGCGAGAGAAAGTGAATGTCGATCAGTATTTGTTTCCCGCTCCATTACTATTACGAAATCAACTTCAGGACCACTATGACAAGTTTCGCACTTAACTAGACTTTCTCCATCTTGTACTCCTGTTATCGCAACGGTTTGTGTCATGTTTGCTGGAAATATTACTGGGTACCAACTAGTCCAAGGCAGACTTGTACCGGCAGCAGCTAACAATAACTTACCCTTATTGTATGCGAAGAAAATTCCATCAGCAACAGTGCTACTGTAAAACGGAGTTCCTATAGACATGCTAATAATTTTAGTATTGCTATTACCAGATAAATACAAAGCATCTCTTACCCCATTCCTCTCATTTGAAGTAGAAATAACGACATCCTCAACAGCACGAATGGTCATAAGATTACTCTGATATGCAGCACCAAGTGCGTTCCCATCATTACTCCATGGTGCACTTGCATTACCTGCCATACTTGTACCGTGACCGCATGGGTCATTTGGTGAATCTAGTGATCTCCACCACCATGATCCACTGTATTTTGTACTGTACTTCTCTATGGTACGTCCATTGCTATTGCCAGAATTAAACTGCGAGCCAAGATTATCTTGACTATCGCTAGCACCTGTATCAATTATGCAGACTTTTACGTTGTCTCCTTTTGTAGTTGCATCCCAAGCTTGATCAATCTTATGAGTATAAAAGTTCCAAGGGACCTTTGAATTTGGGATCACGGAGGTATAGTCGAGTGGATTGATGTTATAGTCAGGATCGCCATCACAACCTGACGAGCTTCGTTGAGCAATAGTGAGATCGGTAATACTAAAGCCAATTGGCTCAACGTATCTGACAAGTTCATGCCCCCGTAATCGTTCCAACAATTCTATATTGCTTGTCTGAATAAGAATCTGAGGAAAGTACTCGACTTTTCCAAAAGGTTCTAAATCAGACATAACGACATCTAGCCCTCTAAACTCTGATTCCATTTTGATAATTATACTCTCAATAACTTCTCTAGCTTCAACCCAGGCATCAGTCTCTACATCAATTAAGTGTATCTGCTTTCTCACATCAAAACTACTCGAAACATTGTATCCAATAGAAAACACAGAATCTGCATGCATTCCTGCACTGTATAAAACCTCAATGGAGGACTCTTTCCAATCAAAAGACTCGCCTCTCTCTAACTTCTGCTCGACCATCGATTGAATCTCCTTTACACTAACTAACTCCTTTTCGTCAAGTGACTTCACTTCATCTTCAAAACCTTCAGTGCAAGAGAACACTGCAAAAAGCATTATAAACAAAAAACTGGATGTATAAATTCTACTTTTCATGTACATTATTTTAAGTAAATAAATTGTCAAATACCCACTGATACCTCTCAAAATACATATAATATTCAATATAATCTACCCCCCTTAAACGATTTTTCCAGAATATGAAACCAATCTTGATGATGTTAAGCCAAACTTGGTCACAACCTTCTTCAAACAAAAAAAGCGCTAGTTGAAATCAATCAACTAACGCTTTGTTTTATTATTATCATTAAAGCTTACTCCTCTTCACTTGTAGTTACTGGAGCAGCTGCTTTAGAAGAAGACTTCTTTCCACCTCTTCTTGAACGCTTCTTACCAGAACTTTTAGTATTTTTCGTATTCTTATAAGTGTCATTAAAGTCAACAAATTCAATCATTGCAGTTTCGGCACCATCACCTTGTCTAAAACCTGTTTTAATAATCCTAAGATATCCACCAGGTCTATCAGCAATTTTAGGAGCAACTACAGCAAATAGTTCTTTTACAGTTTCTTTATCTTGCACGTAAGAAAAAACAACACGACGTGAATGTGTAGTATCTGTTTTACACTTAGTGATGATAGGCTCAGCATGAACTCTCAATGCTTTTGCTTTCGCTAAAGTTGTATTAATACGCTTATTCTTGATAAGTGCTTGAGTAAGGTTTTTCAATAGAGCTGCTCTATGTCCTTTTTTACGACCTAAGTGGTTGAACTTTTTACTGTGTCTCATAATTTTATTTACTTCGCATCACTACGCAGAGAATCCAGCGCGGTTTATGCAGTTATTAATCTAAATTCTAATCTTCTTCTAATTTATACTTAGATAGATCCATACCGAAAGTAAGACCTTTATTAACAAGAAGCTCTTCTATTTCTACAAGTGACTTTTTACCAAAATTTCTGAACTTAAGTAACTCGTGGGTATCATAACGCACCATTTCTCCTAAACTATCAATCTTAGCAGCCTTCAAACAATTGTATGCTCTAACTGAAAGATCCAAGTCCTCAAGTGAAGTCTTAAGAAGTTTACGCATGTGTAAAATATGCTCATCAACTACATTGTCTTCACGTGTTGAAGCGTCATCAAACGTAATGTTTTCATCAGTTATCAGCATTAGGTGCTGAATCATGATTCGAGAAGCTTCTTTAATTGCCTCTTCAGGATGTATGGTACCATCAGTTTGTACGACAATGTTCAATTGCTCGTAATCAGTTTTCTGCCCTACACGAGTTGAAGAAACTTTGTAAGCAACTTTTTTGATTGGAGTATAAATTGCATCCACAGGAATCACGCCGATAGCTGCATCTTTTGGCAAACTTTCAGACGCAGGAACATAGCCTCTACCTTTCGATACTGTAAGCTCTATCTCCAAATTAACGAAAGGTTCCATTCTACAAATAACATGATCGGGATTCATTACCTCAAAAATGTTATTAGAAGCTGAAATATCTCCAGCTACAAATTGGTCCTTACCACTAATAGTTAAATATATCTTTTCTTCCAATGAATCATCGGAAGCATTTACTACTTTCAACCGTACTTGCTTCAAGTTCAAAATAATCTGAACCATATCTTCAACTACACCTTTGATTGTAGCAAACTCGTGATCAACACCAGCAATTCTTATCGCAGAAATTGCATATCCTTCCAAAGAAGAAAGCAAAATTCTTCTAAGAGAGTTACCGATAGTCTGGCCAAAACCAGGCTCCAATGGTCGAAATTCGAATGAACCATCAAAGTCATCTGCTTTCTGTAAAATTATTTTATCGGGTTTCTGAAAATTCAGGATACTCATGTAAGCAATTTTTAATTAAGATGACGGAATGTGTGCTTGACGCACAATACTCGAAATATTACTTAGAATAAAGTTCAACGATTAACTGCTCATTGATTTTCTCAGGAATCTCATCTCTATTTGGATAAGCTAATACTTTTCCCTCTTGACGATCCTTGTTCCATTCGATCCATCCAAAGTTTCTTGCAGATGAATTACTGGCAATACTTTCAACAATATTTACATTGTTGCGAGACTTAGCTCTTATTGAGATAAGATCACCTGGCTTCATATGCATTGAAGGAATATTTGTCAATACTCCGTTAACTAGAATGTGTTTGTGAGTTACCAATTGACGAGCAGCGTCACGCGTAGGAGCAATACCTAAACGGTATACAACATTGTCAAGACGTGCTTCCAAAAATTGCAGAAGTACCTCACCGGTTACACCACCTTTTCTAGATGCCTTGTCAAATACATTTCTAAACTGGCGCTCCAAAACACCATAAGTATATTTAGCTTTCTGCTTTTCCATTAACTGCATAGCATAATCAGACTTTTGTCTTCTGCGTCTGCTGTTACCATGCATTCCTGGAGAATACTTCTTCTTATCGAAAGATTTATCTGGGCCGTAAATAGCCTCACCGAATGCTCTCGCTTTTTTAGTCTTTGGACCTGTATATCTTGCCATTAGTTTATGACTTATATTAATTTAAAATTAAACTCTTCTTTTCTTCGGAGGGCGACAACCATTGTGAGGTATAGGCGTAACATCATGTATTCGAGTTACTTTAATACCTGCACCATCAATCGCTCGAATTGCAGCTTCACGACCTGCACCTGGGCCTTTAACAAAAACCTCAGTACTTCTCATGCCAGCATCATAAGCAACTTGTGCAGCATCAGCTGCAGCAACTTGTGCAGCGTAAGGTGTATTCTTCTTTGAACCTCTGAAACCGGCTTTTCCGGCAGAAGCCCAAGAAATCACTTGTCCCTGCTTGTTGCATAGTGAGATAATAATATTGTTAAAAGATGCGTGAATGTGCACTGTACCCTGTGGGTTCACAACTACATTCCTTTTTCTAACTTTTCTTTCCTTTGCCATTATATTCTTATTGAAAGCTGTGTATCAATTACTATTTAGTTGCCTTTTTCTTGTTAGCAACAGTTTTTCTCTTACCTTTTCTAGTACGAGCATTGGTTTGAGTTCGCTGTCCTCTTAAAGGAAGACTTCTACGATGACGCAATCCACGATAGCAAGCAATATCCATAAGTCGCTTTATACTCAACTGCACTTCAGATCTTAACTCACCTTCTGTTGTGTAATCATTTTGGATGGTTAGGGAGATTTGCTTAACGTTATCATCACTCCAATCATTAACCTTTGTGTTTCTATCGATACCCAAATTGTCGAGTATTGTCTGAGCAGAAGTCAAACCAATACCGTAAATGTAAGTGAGAGCGATTACACCTCTCTTATTTTTTGGAAGATCAACACCTGAAATCCTTGCCATAATTATTCTTTTTTATCCTTGTTTCTGCTTGAATCTAGGATTCTTCTTATTAATAATATACAATTTACCTTTTCTGCGAACGATCTTACAATCTGCAGAACGCTTTTTAATTGATGCTTTTACTTTCATTATTAACTATTTGAGCGTGCCCCCTACTAATACGTAAAATCAATTCGCACGTTTAGAGAATAGCACACTTTTACAAAATGTACGTATATAACTGAATAAGAACTACTTGTATCTGTAAGTAATTCTACCTCTTGTCAAATCATATGGAGACATTTCTACGGCAACCTTATCACTAGGGAGTATTCGAATGTAATTCATTCTCATTTTTCCAGATATAGTTGCTACGATGGAGTGTCCATTCTCCAATTTCACCCGAAACATTGCATTCGACAATGCTTCTTCAATAATTCCATCCTGCTTTATTAGGTCTTGTTTAGCCATATTTTTTTTTCGGACTGCAAATATCTATTTTTTTATTGAAACTTCTTTGATTTCAACATTATTTTTTATTGCATCTACCACGTAATCATGCGATGACAGTATATCTGGTCCAGTTTTTGTTATTGCTATAGTATGCTCATAATGAGCACTTATCGACTTATCAGCAGTTTCTATTGTCCATCCATCTCTTGAAGAACGAACGCTCTTAGTTCCTAAATTAATCATCGGCTCTATTGCAATCACTAATCCTTCTTTCAACTGAGCTCCTCTACCGCGTCGACCATAATTTGGAACTTCTGGTTTTTCATGTAGATTCCTACCCAAACCATGCCCCACTAACTCACGAACAACTCCGTATCCATGTTGCTTCTCAGTGTAATCTTGGATAGCCCAACCAATATCACCCAATCTTCCTCCTATTACAGCCATCTCGATACCTTTGTATAAAGACGTATTAGTAACTCTCAGCAATTCCATCTTCCTCTCATCAACATCCCCTAACGCAAATGTATAAGCAGCGTCGCCAAAGTAATCGTTATTGTATACCCCACAATCCACTGACACAATATCACCATCCTCAAATACTTTGTCACCGGGAATACCATGAACTACGCACTGATTTGGAGATACACATAAGGTAGCTGGAAAACCGTTGTAACCTTTGAAGCCTGGAACTGCGCCATGATCACGAATGAACTCTTCAGCCTTTTTATCTATTTCTAAACCAGAAATACCAGGTTTAATCAGGGACGCAACCAATCCAAGAGTTTTACCAACTAGTAGGCAATTCTCACGGATTATCTCTATTTCCTCTTTTGTCTTGTAAATAATCATAATTAGATACCAGCACCGATACTCTGCATACCACTACTACGACCTTTGATTTTACCCGACTTAACCAGACCATCGTACTTTCTTCTTAGAAGATAACTTTCAATCTGTTGTAGAGTATCCAACGCTACACCAACCATGATTAATAAGGATGTTCCACCAAAGAAGATAGCAAATGCATCGTTTACACCCATACGACCAACTATTGCAGGAAGGATTGAGATGAAACCTAGAAAAATTGATCCAGGTAAAGTAACCCTAGTTGTCAAAGTATCAATGTAATCTTCTGTACTTTTTCCAGGTTTGATACCAGGAATAAATGCATTTTGTCTTTTAAGATACTCAGCGTATTGCTGCGGATTAACGAGCAATGCAGTATAAACGTATGTGAATAAGACTACAAGTAAGAAGAATATGATATTATACGGAACTGACTTCCAATCACCTAAAGAGGCTATAAAAGCATTATTCCCTCCACCTAGCTTTGAAGAAAGCGTTACTGGTAGGAACATAATCGCTTGAGCAAAGATTATTGGCATAACCCCCGCAGCGTTAACTTTCAATGGAATATAATCTCTTGCACCAGTTTGAGGCATATTTGCACTAGATCTACCAATCATTCGTTTTGCAAACTGGATTGGTATTCTTCTAATACCTTGAACAGCCATTAGTGTAAGCATAGTTACAATAAATAAGCCAGCTATCTCAAGAATCAGAGTAAACCAAGCATTATCAGTAGCTCTTAAAACAAACTCAGAAGCAAAGGCTATCGGTAAACTTGCAATTATACCCACCATGATCAATAATGAAATACCATTACCGATACCTCTATCAGTAATCTTCTCACCTAACCACATAGCAAACAAAGTACCTGTTGCAAGTATAATTATGCTAGATATCCAGAAAAGTGATTGACTTACATCTGGATCAACAGCCTGTAGAGACTGAATATAACCGATATAAGCTGCACCTTGAACCAAGGTTATCAATAACGTTAAAAATCTTGTATACTGATTGATTTTCTTTCTACCTGACTCTCCCTCTTGCTGTTGAAGCTTCTGGAAGTATGGAACCACAAAACCCAATAATTGAATAATGATCGAAGCTGTAATATATGGCATAATACCTAATGCAAAAATGGATGCATTATTGAATGCTCCACCCGAGAAGATATTAATTAATCCCAAAATATCCGTACCACTTCTTTGACCGACTGCTGCATCCAGAACTGAAGGTACAACACCAGGTAACACAACATGTGCTCCAAGTCTATATACCGCCAAAATGAAAAGCGTAAAGAGTATTCTTTTACGCAATTCAGGGATAGACCAAATATTCCTAAGAGTTTCTATAAACTTTTTCATGCTTTGATTATACTAGAGTGAACGTGCCACCATTATCTTCAATAGATTTCTTTGCTGATTCTGATACAGCGTGCGCAGAGATTGTAACTTTTTGAGTTAATTCACCTCTACCTAGAACCTTGATTTTATCATTCTTCTTGATAACTCCAGCAGCTTTCAATGACTCTGGCGAAATAGAAGTGATATTGTTCTTTTCTGCATAAGCAGATATCCAATCCAAGTTTAAACCAATATAAGTAACAGCATTTGGATTTTTGAAACCTCTTTTTGGAAGTCTCATTTGAAGAGGCATCTGACCTCCTTCAAAAGCTCTTTTCCTACTGTATCCTGATCTTGACTTAGCACCTTTATGCCCTCTTGTAGACGTACCGCCTCTACCAGAACCTTGTCCTCTTGCGATTCTTTTTCCTGATTTTACAGAGCCATCTGCTGGTGTTAAATTATGTAGACCCATTATGTTAACTTTTGATATTATATTAATATAGATTAAAGACCCTCTACCTTTACGAGATGGCTTACTTTCTTAACCATACCGATAATCTGAGGAGTTGCCTCTTTTTCAACAGTATGATTCATTCTTCTCAATCCTAAAGCTTTTATAGTATCCTTTTGCTTCTTTGGTCGATCGATAATGCTTCTTACTTGTGTTACTTTTATAGTTGCCATATTGACTTCAATTTTCTAGTAGATGAACGTTTCGTTCAACTATCCCTTGAATAATTTTTCCATTGAAATTCCACGTTGCTTTGCAATCGTACGCGCATCTCTCAATTTTGCAAGACCATCGATAGTAGCCTTTACAACATTATGAGGATTAGAAGATCCTTGAGACTTACCCAGTACATTGTGTACTCCAGCAATCTCTAACACAGCACGCATCGCACCACCTGCAATTACACCTGTACCATCTGCCGCAGGCTTCATGAATATTTTCCCAGCACCGTATCTTCCCTTCTGCTCATGAGGAATAGTACCATTGATTAGTGGGAAAGTTATTAAGTTTTTCTTTGCCTCATCAACAGCTTTCTTAATAGCTTCTGATACATCTCTAGCTTTTCCTAGACCATGACCAACCTTACCATTACCATCTCCTACTACTACAATAGCAGAAAAACTGAAAGTCCGTCCACCCTTGGTAACTTTAGCAACTCTATTAAGAGTTACAAGTTTTTCCTTCAGATCGGAATCATTTTTTACGTTATTTCTATTATTTCTATTATCTCGCATGTCTAATGAATATCAATTATTTAGAAATTAAGTCCTCCTTCACGAGCACCTTCAGCTAGAGCTCTAACACGTCCATGGTACAAATAACCACTTCTGTCAAAGACAACTTCATCAATTTTTTGAGCTTTTGCTTTTTCAGCAATTAGCTTACCAACGGCTTTCGCCTGATCAGACTTATTTCCAGTACCTGATACATCACCATCTTGAGTAGATGCAGCTGCAAGAGTCACAGCACTAACATCGTCGATCAACTGTGCATAAATTGCCTTGTTGCTTTTATATATCGACAACCTTGGTTTTGTAGCGCTTCCAGAGATCTTCTTTCTGATACGTCTTTTGATCCTCGTTCTGGATTCTGATTTTGAAATTCTCATTCTATAAATGTTCTAAATTCCTTTAAAATTATTAAGCACTAGTTTTACCAGCTTTACGTCTAACGACCTCACCTGCAAAACGAATACCTTTTCCTTTGTACGGCTCAACTTTTCTGAACTCTCTAATCTTAGCAGCAACTTGACCAATTAACTGCTTATCAATTGACTCAAGAATTACTGTGGGACTCTTTCCTTTTTCCGTTACAGTAGTAACTTTTACTTCGTTTGGTACTACAAAATAAATCGGGTGAGAATACCCAAGAGTAAGTTCCAAAAGTTGACCTGCGTTAGTACACCTGTAACCGACACCAACTAGTTCTAATTCAACTTTGTAACCGTTTGTTACTCCTTCTATACAATTCGCGAGTAAAGTTCTATATAAACCGTGTACAGATCTGTGTCTTTTTTGATCTGTCGGTCTCTTCAACACAGCTACTCCTCCATTTACCTCTAGCGTTAAATCCGGATCAATCTGCTGGTTTAGTTCTCCTTTTGGTCCTTTTACGGTAACCAAATTACTCTTTGAAACAGATATATTTACATTTGATGCAAACTCTATCGGAGCTTTTCCTATTCTAGACATAGTTTATCTTTTTAATCTAATTAGTATACGTAGCAAATCAATTCACCACCGACATTTTCAGCTACTGCATTTTTGCCAGTCATAACGCCTTTGGAAGTTGACATTACGGCAACACCCAGTCCGTTAATAATTCTTGGGATTTCATTTACTGGTACAAACTTTCTCAAACCAGGTCTACTGATTCTACCAAGTTTTTGGATCACTGGAGTTTTTGAGTCAGCATTGTACTTCAATGCTATCTTAATAACACCTTGCCCATTTTCAGTATCCTCAAACTTATACTTTAAGATATAACCTTGATTGTAAAGAATTTCAGTAATACTTCTCTTCATTCTAGAACTTGGAATCTCCACAATTCGGTGGTTAGCCTGATGTGCATTTCGAATTCTAGTTAAATAATCTGCTATTGGATCAGTTAAAGCCATTTTTACTTTGTTTCTCTTATTATTTAATTACCAACTAGCTTTAGTAACACCAGGAAGTTTTCCTTCGTTAGCCATTTTTCTAAAAACAACTCGGCAAATACCAAACTTTCTCATATAACCCTTAGGCCTACCTGTCAACTGACATCTATTGTGTAATCTGACGGGTGAAGAATTCTTTGGCAATTTATCTAATTCATCCCAACGACCTTCTTCCTTTAATTGCTTTCGTAAATCAGCGTACTTATTTACAAGCTTCTGTCTTTTAGCTTCTCTAGCTACTACGGATTTTTTAGCCATTATTAATTTCTTTGATTTTTGAATGGAAGTCCCAAATGCTTCAACAGAGCCAATGCTTCAGCATCAGTCTTAGCCGTTGTAACAAAAGTAATATCCATACCAGTTACTCTATTTATTTTGTCTAAGTTGATTTCTGGAAAGATAATTTGTTCCTTGATACCCAAAGAATAATTACCTCTTCCATCAAAACTCTTATCGCTAATACCGCGAAAATCACGTACACGAGGCAAAGCTACAGAAACAAGTCTTTCGAGGAATTCATACATACGCTCATCTCTCAACGTCACACGTGCTCCAATTGGCATACCTTCTCTCAACTTAAAGTTGGAAACAGATTTCTTTGCAATTGTAGGCACAGCTTTCTGACCTGTAATCATAGTGATTTCACTCAAAGCGTTATCAACTAATTTTTTATCTTGTGTTGCATCACCAACACCCTGGTTGATACATATCTTTACCAACTTAGGAACTTCCATTACAGAGCTATAATTGAATTCTTTCATAAGATCTTTAGCGATCTTTTCTCTGTATGCTGTCTTTAATCTAGGTATATAACTCATTACTTAATAATTTCACCTGATTTCTTAGAATAGCGAACAGTTTTACCATCCACCTTTTTTCGACCAATTCTTGTCGCATCTCCAGATTTTGGATCTACTAACGCTACATTGGAGATATGGATTGGAGCCTCAACTTCGTTGATACCTCCTTCTTCATCTTGGGTAGCTTTTGTGTGCTTCTTTACCAAGTTCAACCCAGAAACAATAACTCTGTTTTTAGATCTCAGCACCTCTCTTACTTCGCCAGATTGACCTTTGTTATTGCCTGCAATAACAACTACTTTATCTCCTGTTTTTATATTTATCTTCACCGCAATAGGTTTTTATCGACTAATTATTATAATACTTCTGGAGCTAATGAAACAATCTTCATATAGTCTCTCTCACGTAATTCTCTCGCCACTGGACCGAAAATACGTGTACCTCTTGGCTCATCGCTTGCACTAAGTAATACTACAGCATTATCATCGAAGCGAATATAAGAACCATCTCTTCTTCGTATCTCCTTCTTTGTTCGTACAATCACTGCCTTTGACACAGTACCTTTCTTAACACCTCCTGGCGTTGAAGCCTTTACAGAGACAACAATTGTATCCCCTATAGAAGCATATCTTCTTTTAGAACCACCTAAAACACGTATGCAAAGAACTTCTTTTGCACCACTATTATCTGCGACTCTAAGTCTGGATTCCTGCTGGATCATTATTTTATATTTTCAGTCGTTATATTAAACCTTACTTCGCTCTACTAGTTATTTCAACGAGTCTCCAGCATTTTCTCTTGCTTAGCTTTCTCGTCTCCATAATTCTTACAGTATCACCAACGTTACACTCATTCTTTTCATCATGAGCTAGAAATTTTTTGGATTTCTTTACAAACTTACCATAAATTGGGTGACGTAACTTTCTTTCAACTAATACAGATATTGTTTTATCAGAAGCATTACTACTGACAACTCCTGTACGTTGCTTTCTTAATTTTACTGTTACTTGTTCAGACATAATACTGTTATTTACTTTCTTCTTGTTCTGATTCGTGATCTTTTTGCTAACTGCTCTGGAGTCATAGCAGCTATTTCTCTAGCTCTTAGCTCAGTCGCAAGTCTAGCTATATCCTTTTTTACCTCTCTGAGGCGCATTGGATTTTCCAAACCTTGCACAGCATGATCAAATTTTAGCTTACTGTACCCAGACTTAGTTTCCGCCAAGGTGCTATGGAGCTCTTCTACGGACATCTGTGCTAATTCAGTATGTTTTTTAGTTGCCATTATTTATAGTTTATACCAATGGTTTATTCAGAATAATCTCTTCTTACAATTGTCTTAGTTGCAACAGGTAACTTTTGTGCTGCGAGACGTAATGCTTCTTTTGCCGTTTCGTAAGGAACACCATCCATTTCGAACAAGATTCGACCTGGCTTGATAACTGCAACGTAGTGACTAAGTGCACCCTTACCCTTACCCATCCTTACTTCTGCAGGCTTACTTGTTATAGGTTTGTCTGGAAAAATACGAATCCATACTTTACCTTCCCTTTTCATATACCTCGTCATTGCAATACGAGCTGCTTCAATTTGACGATTTGTCAAATAACCAGGTTCCAATGACTTTAAAGCAAATGATCCGAAAGAAATCGTACTTCCACGGTGTGCAACACCATTGTTTCGACCTTTCTGCTGCTTTCTATATTTCGTTCTTTTCGGCTGTAACATTATAAATATTTTACCACGCTCCTAAAATTTTCGGGACCGCAAAATTAATACATTTTCAGGAATTAATTCCTACCTCTACCTCTTTTTCTTCCGCCAGATTTTTTCTTGTCAACACCAACGTTAGGTGACAAATCTCTTTTTCCAAGTACTTCACCCTTACAGATCCAAACTTTCACACCTAACTTACCATATACTGTAAGTGACTCTTTTAATGCATAATCAATATCTGCACGGAAAGTATGAAGTGGAGTTCTACCATCTTTAAACTCTTCAGTTCTTGCCATCTCAGCACCATTCAATCTGCCAGAAATTCTCACTTTAATTCCTTCTGCTCCTGCTCTCATCGCAGCCTGAATAGCCATTTTGATCGCTCTCTTATAGTTAATTCTGGCTTCAACTTGCTTAGCTATAGATTCACCAACGATATTAGCATCTAGCTCTGGCTTTCTCAACTCTACTATATTAATCTGAACCTCCTGTCCAGTCAACTTCTTTAACTCTTCCTTTATACGATCAACCTCAGAACCACCTTTTCCGATAATGATACCTGGTCTTGATGTATGAATTGTTACTGTAATTCTTTTTAAGGTACGTTCTATGATGATTCTAGAAATACCTCCTTTATTAATACGGGCATTCAAATACTGACGTATTTTTTCATCCGCAACAACTTTACTACCGTAATCTTTACCTGCGTACCAGTTACTATCCCAGCCTTTGATTATACCTAAACGGTTACCTATTGGATTTGTCTTTTGACCCATTGATCGTTATTTTACGAATTACTATTATCTAGTTCTTTAATTGGAACTCTATTTTCTACTACCACTGTAAGGTGGTTTGTTCTTTTACGTATTCTGTGAGCTCTACCATGCGGAGCTGGTCTGAATCTCTTTAAAAAAGTACCTTCATCAGAGAATATTTCAGATATGTACAACTTATAGTCATCTGCGCTATAAGCCATATCTCCTTTATTTTCCCAATTCGCTACCGCTGAAAGGACAACTTTTGTAGTCCACTCTGAGGCTTCTCTTTTGTTATACTTAAGAATATTTATTGCCTCTTCTACGGACTTACCGCGAATTAAATCAACCACCATACGCATTTTTCGCGCAGATAGCGGACAATTTTTAAGTTTTGCAACAGCTTTCATCTAGATAAAAGTTTCTATTTTAATTCAATTATTTTCTATTACCACCGTGACCTCTGAAGGAACGTGTTGGTGAAAATTCTCCAAGTTTATGTCCTACCATGTTTTCAGTTACAAAAACAGGAACAAATGTCTTTCCATTATGCACAGCGATGGTTTCACCTACCATATCAGGAATAATCATAGATGATCTTGACCATGTCTTGATAACAGTTTTACGAGAACTATCTTTAGCTTTCTCAACTTTCTTAAGAAGCTTGTGATATATGTAAGGTCCTTTCTTTAATGATCTTGCCATTACTATCCTTTTTTAGTCTTTCTTTTAGAAATAATAAGTTTAGAAGAATATTTCTTCGTGTTTCTAGTCTTTTGACCTTTAGCCATAATACCAGTTCTTGATCTTGGATGTCCTCCAGAGGCACGTCCTTCACCACCACCCATCGGGTGATCAACTGGATTCATCGCCACACCTCTTACTCTTGGTCGCTTACCAATCCATCTAGTACGCCCAGCTTTTCCTTTCACTTCAAGTCCATGATCTGGATTCGAAGTAGTTCCAATCGTCGCTTTACATGTAAGAAGTACTCGTCGCACTTCTCGTGAAGGTAACTTAACAATTGCATATCTACCCTCTTTACCCATCAATGTACCGAAAGTCCCAGCACTTCTAGCTAAAGCCGCTCCACGTCCTGGAGTCATCTCAATAGCATGAATGCTAGATCCTAAAGGAATCTCATCTAAGTACAAAGCATTACCGACAGTTGGTTCACTACCTCTTCCTGACTGAACCTTAGCTCCTACCTCTAACTTATCAGGAGCAATGATGTATCTTTTCTCACCATCAGCATAAACAAGTAAAGCAATGAAAGCAGTTCTGTTGGGATCATATTCGATCGATTTTACCGTCGCTGGAATACCTTCCTTAGTTCGATTAAAATCAATAATTCTATATCTCCTCTTGTGTCCTCCCCCAATCTGTCTCATTGTCATCTTACCATCATGGTTTCTACCACCTGACTTAGATAACGGAGCGATTAAGCTTTTCTCTGGCTCAACGTTAGAGAGACCAGAAAAGTCAGCACCAACTCTAAAACGAGTTCCTGGAGTAACTGGACTAAATTTTCTTACTGGCATAATCTATTGTATTGTAATATCTTAATTAAAGTTGATCATAAAGATCAATCGTTTCACCTTCTTCTAATGTAACAATCGCTTTCTTGAAAGAAGATAAATGCCCCTTCAATACTCCACTTTTCGTATTTCTTGATCGAGCTTTCTTAGGCATAATAAGCGTATTGACTCTAGAAACAGTAACACCATATTGGTCTTCTACCGCCTTGCGAATCTCAATCTTATTAACTGACTTGTTCACTATAAAACTATACTGAGTTAAGTTCTCCGACAGTTTTTCTGACTTCTCAGATATAATTGGTTTTATTAAAATTTCCTTTGCCATAATATATAATTTAATATATGTTCGTCTATTACCTAACTACTAAGCTAACTTTTCAGCTAAACTTTTAGCAGCACTTTCAGATATTAGAAGCGTTTTGCAGTTTAAGATATCGTACGCACTCAACTCATTTACATTTACAACCCTTGACTTCTCAGCATTTCTTGCTGATAGATACAAATTCTGATCATGATCTCCACTTACAAGTAAAGACTTTTGACCTACAACTTCGAGATTCTTAAGAACCTCAACATAGTCTTTTGTCTTAGGAGCATCAAACTTCATATCTTCAACTACTTTCAAGCTCCCTTGAGAAAGCATCTGAGATAAAGCTGAAGCTCTAGCTAATTGACTAACTTTTTTATTCAGCTTCACACTGTATGTTCTAGGTCTTGGACCAAACATTCGTCCACCACCACGAAAAACACCTGACTTGATAGATCCAGCACGAGCCGTACCAGTACCCTTTTGCTTTTTAATCTTTCTAGTAGATCCGGTAATTTCACCTTTTTCTTTAGCCTTGTGCGTTCCCTGACGCTGAGCTGCCAAGTAAGACTTCACAGCTAAATAGATTGCATGCTCGTTTGGCTCAATACCAAAAACTGCATCAGAAAGGTCAATTGAACGACCTGTACTTTTTCCTTCTTTATTAAATACCTCGATGTTCATCGTTGCTATTTTTCAATTAAAACCAATGAGCCCTTGTGACCAGGAACTGCACCTTTGATTACTATTAAGTTCTGTTCAGGGAACAATTTTACAACACGCAAATTCTTAATCTTTACACGAGTACCTCCCATTCTTCCTGCCATTCTCATACCCTTCATTACTTTCGCTGGGTATGATGCTGCACCTATCGAACCAGGAGCTCTTCCTCGGTTGTGCTGACCATGAGTTGCATCTCCAACTCCACGGAAGCCATGTCTTTTGACAACACCTTGGAACCCTTTACCTTTAGTAATCCCTACTGCTGAAACCTTATCTCCAACCTCAAGTACGTCCTCGATCTTAATCTCGTCGCCTAACCCAGCTTCGATGTTAGAATCACGTAACTCAAGAGTCTTTCTCTTAGGAGTGGTTTTAGCTTTTTCGTAGTGACCTACTAAAGCACTACTAGTGTTTTTTTCTTTTGCCGAACCGTAAGATATCTGCAAAGCGTCGTATCCATCAGCACCATCTGCTGATTTTATCTGAGTTACTACATTGGGCTGTGCTTCAATAACTGTACAAGCTATATTAGCTCCAGTCTCGTCAAAGACACTGGTCATACCAACTTTTTTACCTATGATACCGTTCACTACCTTTTGATTTAAAGATTTACAAATCAAATAACTCCGTTTAAGGAGAATATAATTTTAAGAAAATAATGAGATTAGCTGATATAGAATTAAGTCAACTTGACTTGAATATCAACTCCACTTGGTAGTTCGAGCTTGGATAGCGCGTCTACTGTCTTTTGTGTAGGAGTGTAAATCTCGATTAGCCTCTTATGGGTTCTCAATTGAAACTGCTCTCGAGATTTCTTATTGACGTGCGGTGAACGCAAGACAGTAAAGATTTCTTTCTCGGTTGGCAGCGGAATCGGACCCGAAACAACTGCTCCACTGTTCTTAACAGTCTTTACAATCTTTTCAGTTGACTTATCAACTAAATTGTGATCGTAAGAGAGCAATTTAATTCTTATTTTTTGATTCATTACCTTGTTTTATAAATATACCTTGTTGAAAAGTTGCGCAAAGATACACAACTTTTCAACTTGGACAATTAAATTTAATTAAACTTTTACCTCACCTTTAGCTTTCGCTATAACCTCTTCAGCTACTCCCTTAGGAGCTGCAGCGTAGTGAGAAAATTCCATCGTACTATTTGCTCTACCTGAAGTAATAGTACGTAGATCTGTAACATACCCGAACATTTCAGACAAAGGCACTTCAGCAGAAATATTAATTGCTCCTCCAGCTCTTGTCTCTTGTCCTTTTGGTAAGCCTCTTCTTCGGTTCAAATCACCAATTACAGAACCAGTATACTCTTCTGGTGTAATAATTTCTAACTTCATGATCGGTTCAAGAAGTACTGGTTTTGCGCTTGCTGCTGCTGCTCTAAACCCTTCTTTCGCACAAAGCTCAAAGGCAATAGGCTTACTATCAACTGCGTGCGTAGCACCATCATACAACTTAACTTTCATACTGTCAATATTGTAACCAGCTAATATACCGTTACTCATCATAGCATTGAAACCCTTGATAATTGATGGGAAGAACTCCTTAGGAATTGATCCTCCAACAATCTTGTTTTCAAACTGTAGAATTGTTTTTCCACTTTTGAAGTCGTCAGACTCAAGAAACTCTTCGTCAGCAGGCCCTAAAGTAAATTGCATTTGAGCAAACAAACCTGATCCACCTGACTGCTTTTTCAATCTTTCAGTGTGATCAACTGTTGTTGTAAGTGCTTCTTTGTAGTTTACTTGCGGTGCTCCCTGAGAACAATCCACTTTGAATTCTCTACGTAGTCTATCAACGATAATCTCCAAGTGAAGCTCACCCATACCGCTTATCACAGTTTGGTTAGTGTCTTCATCATATCTAACTTTAAATGTAGGGTCCTCCTCAGCTAATTTTGCTAAAGCCATACCCAATTTATCGAGATCTTTCTGAGATTTAGGCTCGATGGCAACTCCGATAACAGGATCGGGGAACACCATACTTTCCAAGACTATTGGATGGTTTTGTACACTTAAAGTGTCACCTGTTCTAATATCTTTGAATCCTACACCTGCCGCAATATCACCTGCTTCTACTTTATCAATTGGATTCTGCTTATTTGAATGCATTTGATACAAACGAGAAATACGCTCTTTATTTTCAGATCTAGTATTGTAGATGTACGAACCAGCTTCCAAAACTCCAGAATATACTCTAAAGAATGCCAATCTTCCAACATATGGATCGGTAGCAATTTTAAAAGCTAGAGCACAGAAAGGCTCGTCATTTGATGGCTTTCTGAATACTTCTTCTTCTGTATTTGGATCAGTACCCTTTACAGCATCTATGTCAAGAGGTGAAGGCAAGAATGCACAACAAGCGTCAAGAACTGCTTGTACTCCTTTGTTTTTGAATGCAGAACCGCACATCATCGGTACGAACTTATTATCAAGTACAGCACCTCGTACAGCAGCAATCATTTCTTCCTCTGTAATGCTATTTTGATCTTCAAAGAATTTCTCCATTAAAGATTCATCATACTCAGCTACAGCTTCCAATAACTTTTCTCTCCACTCTGAAGCGATATCTACAAGATCTTCTGGCATTGGAATTTCATCATAAGTCATTCCCATGTCATCTTCGTTCCAAACAATTGCTTTGTTTGTGATCAAATCGATAACACCTTTGAAACTTTCTTCTGCACCAATTGGCACTTGAAGAGGAATAGCTGTTGAACCAAGCTTTTCTTCCACATCTTTTACAACATTGAAGAAATCAGCGCCTGAACGATCCATTTTGTTAACGAATCCAATTCTAGGAACTTTATAATTATCTGCTAGTCTCCAGTTTGTTTCAGATTGAGGTTCAACACCACTAACTGCACAAAACAAGAATACCAAACCATCTAATACTCTTAAAGATCTATTTACCTCAACTGTGAAATCCACGTGACCAGGTGTATCAATAATATTCATTGGATATTCTTCATCTTTCCATATCCACTTAGTCTTAGTGGCAGCTGAAGTAATCGTAATACCACGCTCCTGCTCTTGCTCCATCCAGTCCATTGTAGCAGCACCATCATGAACTTCACCGATTTTGTGACTCATTCCCGTATAGAAAAGAACCCTTTCAGTGGTTGTTGTTTTACCAGCATCAATGTGAGCAGCGATACCGATATTTCTTGTAAATTTTAAATCTTTAGACATGGTCTTGAGAAGTAATTTCAATAATTAAAAAATAATTTATTCAATAGTAGATTTAATTCTACTATCTAAAGTGAGCGAAAGCTCTATTTGCTTCTGCCATTCTATGCGTATCATCTTTACGCTTAACCGCAGCGCCTTCACTTTTGCTAGCAGCAATTAACTCAGCAGCTAATTTCTCAGCAATACCTTTTCCACTGCGTTCTCTTGAAAATCGGATCAACCACTTCATTCCAATTGAAGTTCTCCTTCTCGCAGGAATCTCAGTTGGAATTTGGAATGTTGCACCACCAATTCTTTTAGAACGAACTTCTACTGAAGGTGTAGCATTTACTAATGCCTTTTGAAAAACCTCATGTGGATTTTCTCCTGTTTTCTCAGCAACAATATCCATTGCTTCGTAGAATCTTGTAAATGCAACAGTTTTCTTTCCTGAAAGCATTAAGTTATTTACGAACATTGTAATTACTTGATCACCAAATCGCGGATCTGGAGCAATAATTCTCTTTTTCGGTCTTCTTTTTCTCATGTCAAATTACGATTTGAAGATTATTTTTTAGGACGCTTAGTCCCGTATTTAGAACGTGATTGTAATCTACCATTTACACCAGCAGTATCGAGAGCGCCACGAACGATGGTATATCGAACACCAGGTAAATCCTTTACTCTTCCACCTCTTATTAAAACAATAGAGTGCTCTTGTAAGTTATGACCTTCACCAGGGATATAAGCAATAACCTCAAGTCCATTTGTCAACCTTACTTTAGCAACTTTTCTTAAAGCTGAGTTAGGTTTCTTGGGAGTAGTTGTATATACACGAGTACACACTCCACGCTTTTGTGGACACGAATCAAGTGCTCTAGACTTACTCTTGACGATCACTTTCTTTCGTCCCTTTCTTACTAATTGATTGATTGTAGGCATAACCTAATTTAGTATTTTTATAAAAAATTCGTTCTTATTTATTGTAAATCAACGAGTTACATACCCGAAATGACATACCTCCCTCAAAAGGGAATGCAAATGTAGCACTATTTCTTTGTATTCCAAACGCTTATGTCAATATTTTTTTCAATTGAGTTTCGCTTTTGATAAACCGGCAATTTGAAAAGAATTAAGTTTATGGTAATCATAGGCTAAAAAATCTTATCTCTGTTTAAGATTTGAGTAGTCGACTGTAAAATTGAAACAATAATCCCTAAATCTAGGACCATGTATAAAGTCAATATTCGCAAAGCTACATATGACGATATTCCAGCTATATTTAAGCTTGTAAAAGAACTCGCTGCATTCGAAAAGGCTGAATCTTCAGTTTGGTCCACATTAAAGGACTACGAAGTAAATTTCAAATCAGGATTGTTTGGGGTTCATGTAGCAGAAGCGCGATCTGGCGTTGTTGGATTATGTCTCTACTACCCAACATTTTCCACGTGGAAAGGAAAAATGCTCTATTTGGAAGATTTTATTGTTAATAGTGATTATCGAAATCATGGAATCGGACAAAAGCTTTATAACGCCTTCATTGCTGAGGCTAAAATTCAAGGTTGTAAATTAGTAAAATGGGAGGTGCTTGATTGGAATGAAGGAGCAATTCGCTTTTACGAAAGAAATGGAGCAATAATCGAAAAGAATTGGTGGGATTGTAAGATTATTTTCGAAAGAAGTACAAATGACCAAGATTCATAGCGACTATTATTCATTTTGGGCGCAAGCCTACTATTTCACGACTTCATCAAAACGTTCAAATCTAAATCTCTTGTTTTTTTGCTCAATCGTAATCCAAGCGGCATTTGAATCGTGTACAAATTTAAAAGGGGCTTTTGGGTCAAAATCCGGAGTTAGCCGATAACTATGCGTAAAGGTCTTTACTCCGTTTTTGTCCAATTTCGTGACAATAGCTTTATTTTCCTGTAGAATTTCATCTAGCTTAAAGTAAGCGTGATCTCCAACTCCTCCTAACAGATACATATTCTCAGAAGGCTGGAATTCATCTTTCATTATTGATGTTGGAGTGGGTTTCTTAAAAAAGTATGAAACTATTTTCTTGAGAGATTTATCAGTGACGATGTTTGCACCTGATGGAGTAAATTCGTAAGAGTCATCATCAGTCCCATAAAATACATTAGCTAAAGGAGATGCCGTGAGTGGGCTCTTCCTCTTTAGTCGCTTTCGCTCAAAAGAAGATTTCATACCAGCTAATATAGCGTCAAATACAAAACGAGAACAATTTGATGCATCTTTCCCAAAAGGGTTATACTTGATAGAACCTTTGGCGTTCATGGTGCTAATGAAATTGAAGCAACTATCAAAATCGATATTCTGATTTAGACTGACAAACATGGAATCTCCTCCGTGCGTTTTCTCGGGATGTTGAAATATATGTTCAAAAAGAGCAATCTTATCAACGATAAACCCATCTTCATCAAATACTACAGTGTAATCAAATGCCACGTCTGGGTCAGTCTTGACCATTCTAGTTCTTCCATATCCAAAAGGCGTTATATATCGGCCAAAGTCTGCGTAATGTATTACACCAGTAGCTTTATTAATCAGTGCCATAGCAGAATGTCCAACGCAAATCTTGCCCTCGTTCACCATCCCCAACCATTCCATAGGTTTTCTGTACCATGCAGGGATCATTGAAACAAATTCTTCTGGATATGCAAGTATTACTATTGCTCCTGTAGCATCTTGAACTGACATCAACTATTTCTATTCATCAACAAATCGCATAAATCTCTTAGCGGTTTTTTTGCTCCTTCAGAGACACTTACTGCCTCAAGGTGTGAAATTCCAAGATGATTATATGCCTCCATCAACTGGGTTGCATACTCTTGCACCACTAATTTTTCAAAAATAGCTTTTACTGTGGATATTTTGATTTCCTCCTCCTCGAAAGTTTGTGGAATCTTGGCTGGATCGTAAAGTTCTAGCAAAATTTGCTTTTGCTCATCGTCTGCAAGTTCAAGTGCCTTGAGATAGAGATATGTCTTTTTATTTTGGAGAATATCTCCTCCAATCCTCTTTCCAAATGTCTTTGCGTCTCCAAATGTATCTAAGAGATCATCTTGCAATTGAAAAGCTATACCAACGTTCTCCCCAAATTTCTGAAGGTGTTCAACATCTTCCTTACTTGCTCCTGCCGTAATTGCAGCCATCGACAAAGCACAGCCCAATAATACTGCTGTCTTGAGACGAATCATCTCTATGTATTCATCTATTGTAACATCAGTTCTCACCTCAAAATCCATATCGTATTGCTGCCCGTAACATACACCAAGAGCATAGCGGTTGAAGCGCGAGAACAATTCTGGGATCAATTCTTTTTGATCCAAATTTGCTACAAACTCGTAAGCTTCAATCATCATTCCATCGCCTGATAGAATTGCTGTATTTGTTGAGTACTTCACATGAACTGATGGCTCCGCTCTGCGAGCGTCTGCATCATCAATGATATCGTCATGCATTAATGTAAAATTGTGAAACACCTCTATCGCCATCGCAATTTTGTAAGCATCTTCATTAAGGGGTGTAAAAAGTTCATGCGACATAAGCGCCATGGCTGGTCTTGCTCTTTTACCTCCCAACTTCAACAAATAATTTATTGGTTCATATAGATTTTGAGGCTCCGTTTCATACATATTAGCATAAAGGTGTTTTTCAAACTGTTTACGTATTTCAGGAAAAGACTGTTGCATAAAATCGAATTAGTAATTTACGTTAACACACAAAATGTGAATAGCTGATTAGTATTTTGCTAGATTGAATCTTTGTGGAAACTTGGCAAAGATATTGTAATTTAGCATTTCACAATACCTTAAACCAATAGCATATGCGTATAATTTGTTCTTTAATTGGAATACTTTTTTTTCTGGTTAGTTGTACCCAAGATAAAAAAGCAACAATGATTATAACGGGAGGAGATATCTATACAGTTGATCCTTTACAACCATCAGTCGAAGCTGTAGCAGTCCTTGATGGCAGAATCTTAGCTATGGGAAATGAATC
The DNA here is from genome assembly GCA_965658745.1 of Saprospiraceae bacterium. Lineage (GTDB taxonomy): Bacteria > Bacteroidota > Bacteroidia > Chitinophagales > Saprospiraceae > JAHDFB01. Next base: position 39,651 of record CBFHTK010000005.1, read on the forward strand.
AGACGTCAATAAATACGCTGACGATAAAACAGAAATCATTGATGCCACCGGCTCTTTTGTAATGCCCGGATTTATTGAAGGCCATGGTCATTTTTCGGGTTTAGGAAAAAGCTTACAAGAACTAAATCTTTTGAAGACGACTAGTTGGGATGAAATTGTAGAACTAGTTGAGGAAAAAGCGAGAGATGCTAAGCCAGGTGAGTGGATTACGGGAAGAGGATGGCATCAAGAAAAATGGTCAGCCTATCCTGGGCAAACATATTTCGGTTATCCCGACCATAAGAAACTAAGTGCCGTAAGTCCCGACAATCCCGTCATGCTAATTCATGCTAGCGGTCATGGACTATTTGCTAATGCAAAAGCTATGGAGATGGCACAGATCAATTTGGAAACATTGGATCCAGCAGGTGGTGCCGTTATTAGAAATGATCAAGGAGAAGCAATCGGTGTTTTTGAAGAACGAGCAATGGCAATGATCAGAGATGTGCATCAGGACTATCTAAATTCAATTGACCCAGGTGAACGAGAAGCGAAATGGGAAGAATCGATAGTTCTTGCTACCGAAGAGTGTCTACGAAAAGGTGTTACTTCATTTCAAGATGCGGGATCAAGCTTTGAAGAAATCGAGGCCTACACGGAGATGGCAAGGGATGAAACTTTAGGTATTCGTCTATGGGCAATGATCAGAAGATCTTCAGAGGAGATGAAAGGTCGCCTAGCCTCAATCAGGACTGTAGATGCTGGAGATCATTTCTTCACCTGCCGAGCAATCAAAACCGAAATTGATGGAGCTTTGGGCTCCTATGGAGCATGGTTACTAGAAAGCTATTCTGACAAACCTGATTTTGTGGGGCAGAACACAACTGAACTAAGTGAAGTCAAAGCCATTGGGAAACTAGCTGAAAAAAATGACATGCAACTATGTATACATACGATCGGTGATCGCGGAAATCAAGAAATTTTGAATCTCATCGAGCAAGACTTCCCTCAATCTAGAGATAAACGATGGAGAATGGAACATGCTCAGCACTTGGCAGTTTCAGACATTCCTAGATTTGCAGAATTAGGCGTTATTGCAAGTATGCAAGCCATACATTGTACATCAGATTCACCTTTCGTGGTAGCTCGTTTAGGTGAAGAAAGAGCTAAAACGGGAGCATATCCATGGAGAAGCCTACTTGACGCAGGTGCAGTTGTAACCAATGGTACAGATGCTCCAGTGGAAGATGTAGACCCAATAGCATCTTTTCATGCAAGTGTTACTAGAAAACGTGCTGGAAACTCTGAGGCTTTCTTTCCTGAACAATCCATGACAAGAGAGGAGGCAATGTATAGTTATACGATGGCCAATGCCTATGCTGCATTTGAAGAAGAAAGTAAAGGAAGTATTACTGTCGGTAAGTTAGCAGACTTCGTTATACTAGATCATAATATTGTAACATGTCCTGAAGATCAGATACTTGATACAAAAGTCTTATACACAATTCTCAACGGCAAAGTAGTCTTCGATGCAAAAGAGATTTAATCTTCTTTAAAATGAATCTGTTTCATCTTTATCAACTCTCAATTTATTGAATAGAATGGAGTATTGACATATCAGATAGTTATTAAAGTTTGTATATCTTCGCTTTTTGAATCGGGGCCTTAGCTCAGTTGGCTAGAGCGTTTGACTGGCAGTCAAAAGGTCAGGGGTTCGACTCCCCTAGGCTCCACTCTACAAACTTTAAAATTACTGCTATGTATAACGGTATTCTTCACGCACATTCGGGACTTCGATGGATTGCATTACTTCTACTGGTTCTAACAGTAGTCATTAGCTTGCTTAATTGGATTTCAAAAAAGCAAGATATGTCCAAGACCGTAAGAGGAATTTTTAGAGCAAACACAATGTTTATTCATATTCAACTACTCCTTGGTTTAGTCCTACTTTTTATTAGTCCGAAAGCTAATTTCTCGCCGGACTCATGGAGTAATGCAGCAGTTCGTTTCTACACAATGGAACATTCACTCATGATGATTATTGCTGTTGTTCTAGTAACTATTGGTGGAGCGAAAATGAAAAGGATAGAAAACTACACAGGAAAGTATAAAACCATGTTAATCTATAATGCAATTGCATTATTATTAATTCTTGCAATGATTCCTTGGCCTTTTAGAGGATTAGGTGCAGGTTGGTTTTAAACTGAAGCATATTTACTTTACTTTGATTGCTTGAACATCAAAAGGGCAAGTGGTGCAAGTTTAATTTCCATTGAATTGTCTCTGTGTTGCCATTCGATAGGGTCTGATTTGTATTTAGCTACGTCAGAATAGTTGCTCCCAAAGAATCTCTCTTCGTCTGAATCAAAGATCTTTTTGTAATTACCTTTAGTTGGCAAGCCAATACGATAAACTTCACGTGCCACTTCTGTAAGATTTGCAACGCAGACTAATGTGTCTTTTGGATCTTTTGTCTTACGCATGAAGACCATCACTGAGTTTTCTGAATCAGAAAAATCAATCCATTCCCAACCATCAATTGAATAATTGAATTTATGCAAAGCGGGTTCCGAACGATATAGTCGATTTAGTTCTTTGATTAATAACTGGGTGCCTTTGTGAGGTTTGAACTCCAACAAGTGCCAATCCAAGCTGGATTCAAAATCCCACTCGCTTGTTTGACCAAAGTCATTACCCATGAATAGCAATTTGGATCCAGGATGTGCAAACATCAAGCTATAAAGCAATCTTAAGTTTGCAAATTTTTGCCACTCATCCCCTGGCATCCTATAGACAATCGAATTCTTGCCATGTACCACTTCATCATGTGAAAGTGGCAACATAAAATTCTCCGTGAACGCATAAGCAAGGGAAAATGTAATATTGTTCTGATGATACTTTCTGTAAATCGTTTCTTTTTGAAAATACTGGAGCGAATCGTGCATCCAGCCCATCATCCATTTCATACCAAAACCCAAGCCACCCATCCAGGTAGGCTTACTCACCATAGGAAAGGAAGTAGACTCTTCTGCAATCGTTTGAATTCCTGGAAAGAAACCATATACTGCCTCATTGAAGTCTTTAAGAAATGAAACAGCGGCTAGATTTTCTCTTCCACCAAACTCATTTGGCTCCCATTCTCCATCTTCTCGTGAGTAATCGAGATAAAGCATTGATGCGACTGCATCAACGCGAAGTCCATCTAGATGATACTCTTGCAACCAAAATACCGCACTTGAAATAAGAAAAGAGCGGACTTCATTACGTTCAAAGTTAAATATCAAACTTTTCCAATCTGGATGATATCCCTTTCTGATGTCTGGGTGTTCGTAAAGATGCGTTCCGTCAAACTTAGCAAGCGAAAATTCATCTGAAGGAAAATGGGCTGGCACCCAATCTAAAATAACACCAATTCCAGCTTGATGCAATCGGTCTATCAAATATTTGAAGTCATTTGGCTCACCGTGCCTTGAGGTAGGAGCAAAATAGCCTGAAACTTGATAACCCCAACTTGGCTCATACGGATATTCAGTAAGAGGCATAAATTCAACGTGCGTATACCCCATAAAAGAAAGGTATTCACAAAGCTGATCAGCCATTTCACCGTAGCTAAGGGATTCTTGCGATTGTGTTCGCTTCCATGAGCCAAAATGCATCTCGTATACGCTAAAAGGTGCATCTAGAGCATTCTTATCTGAACGAATTTCCATCCAGTTTTTATCATCCCAACTATACGATCGATCAAAAGTAATTGACGCAGTATAAGGCGGAGTTTCTGCCCACCTTGCATAAGGATCAGCCTTGTCTACTGAGTTTCCATCCAAACTCGAAAAGACTCGGTACTTGTATGCCTCACCATTTGTAATACCTGGAATAAAACCTTCCCAAATACCAGAAGAATCCCACCTAACTTGTAACACATGCGCATTTCCATCCCAGTGATTCCAATTACCTATCACGGATACTTTGGAAGCTCCTGGTGCCCAAACTGCAAAATAACAACCTTCTACACCGTCAATTTCGGTAATATGAGAACCAAATTTCTCAAACAGTTTGAAATGCTTTCCAGATTTAAAAAGATCAATATCAAATTCTGAAAATAAGCTAAATGATTGTACTGGAGCCATGAAAAATATTTGTATCGCAAGATACTGTTTTTTCTAAAAAGGATTTATCATTCTCTTCTGTCATGACAATATCTATGGACAAGCCCTGCACTACAAACTGCATTTTGGAAAACAATCCTGAACAAAAAGTGAATATAAACGTCTGTGCTTAGGTTACTTCAAGACGGATGTACAGTTTAAAGCAGCTTACGCCAAAAAGCAATAATAAGACATCATTATTATAAGTGAATATCTTTTCTGCTAACTGTTGATGCTCCTAAAACATATGAGTAGATTTGCTTTTAATATTAATATAACCGAGTATGAACTTTAAGTTACTTACATTTTATTTAATAATTGTATTGTTCGTTGCATGTACACCCCAAACAACGAAGGAAGTTGTTGAAGTCGTGAAAGAAAGTACACCGACATTAACTCCAGAAGAGAAAATGTGTAGAACTTTCTCTCAACTCGGTAATCGAAGCGAAGAAGCACTTACCGCTTTTGTTCTGTATAAGGATCAGGTCAAAATGGGCAACTTTGAAGAAGCATACCCACTTTGGAAACAGGCCTTTAGTTTAGCTCCTAAGGCTGACGGAAGGAAGACTTACCATTATGACGACGGTGTCAAAATTTACGCACACATGTATAACAAAGCTACTTCAGAGGAAGAAAAGACCATGTGGGTAGATTCAGTCAAATACCTATACAACAGAAGAAAAATGTGCTATGGAGACGAAGCTGTTCTTTCTGCTAGAGAAGGTTTTGACATGTACTATACTTTCAAGAAATCAGTTAGCGACAGTTACATCCTAGATCTATTCAAAGTAGCTTCTGATAGTCTTGATCAAGAAATACCTTATTACGCAATTAATCCATTTTCAGCCATGCTGGTTAACATGATGGGAGATAAATCTATCGAATCGTCGGTTGCTAGTAAGTATGCGTTGAGACTATTGGATGCCATCGAATATGGGAATGAGACTTGTGGAACAGAGTGTGAACCATGGAAAATCATCAATGGCTATGCTCCCGAGCGACTAGAAGCTTTAGAAGGTTATCCTGATTTCTACCCATGTGAATACTACAGAGAAAAGTACTATCCTGAATTTTTAGTAAATAAAACTGATTGTGAAATCATAGAAAAAGTCGGAATTCGCTTGAGAAGAGGTGGTTGCTCATTGGAAGGTGAAGAATTACAAGCGATTTCTGAAGCTTACAAAGCAAACTGCAAATCAGTAAACACTATTGCAAAAGGACCTCTTTCAGAGGCTTATACTTTCTACAGAAATGGTGAATATGCAAACGCCATAGCAAAATTCGACGAATACCTCAGCACTGAAACAGACCTTGAGAAGAAAGCCAAAACTCAGCTAATAGTTGCTAAGATTTACTACAGGGATATCAAGAATTTCCCCAAAGCAAGAAAATATGCGCGTGAAGCTGCATCTAGTAAGCCAAATTGGGGTGAACCCTATATCCTAATAGGAAAACTATATGCGTCCTCAGGACCAATATGCGGTCCTGGAACCGGTTGGGACTCTCAGATTGTGACTTGGCCGGCTATAGATAAATGGCAGTATGCAAGGAAAATTGACCCTTCAGTTGCTGGTGAAGCGAATAAATTAATTAATACTTACGCTAAATATATGCCTGCAATCGAAGAAGTCTTTAGCAGACCAAATGTAACAGAAGGCGGCCCATTCTACGTCGGTTGTTGGATAAAAGAAAACACAACCGTCAGAGCAGCAAAATAACTATTATGAATCCCAAATCAGCTGAAGATTATCAAATTGCGCTAGAAGGTATGAGTTTTCATGCGTATCATGGGGTCTATCCTGAAGAACAGAAAGTAGGAAGAACTTTCAAGGTTTCAGTATATCTAGATTGTGAGTTGTTTATCGACGGCAGCGATGAGCTAGGAGAAACATTCAACTATGAATGGATCTATGAAATTGTAAAACGTGAAATGGAAGAACCGAAAAAACTTCTGGAAACACTCATTTACAACATAAAAAAGAAAATACTAGCAAAAAGTGATATTGTCAAAGGCGGTCTGATAAGAATTCAAAAAGAGGGCCTACCACTTGGAGGCAAAGTTGCTCGTAGCGCATTAGAACATCGCTTTTTGCGCTAACATATCCATTCTACTTTTCATCAAACTGAAGATGAATGATTTCACCAATCTTGTAACAATATCAAAATACCGTTTAAAATTGTTTTCGAATACCCTTTAATACTTCTGTAACATAATTCATGGCTCGATTAGCATAATTTTATTTTTAAAAACCTAATTTTAGCCGAACGAAAAATCAGAAAGTACATGAGTAAAGTAGTCGATGCCTCGAGCAAACAATTATTTGGACATCCCGTCGGATTATATGTTTTATTTTTTACGGAGATGTGGGAACGCTTTTCCTACTATGGGATGCGAGCATTACTTGTTCTTTATCTGGTACAGGAAGCAACAGCGGATAACCCTGGTTTAGGCTGGACCGATGGAGAAGCATTAGCACTTTATGGATGGTACACAATGTTTGTTTACGTAGCCTCAATCCCAGGCGGATGGATAGCAGATCGATTTTTAGGTCAAAAGAAATCAGTCCTTTATGGAGGCATACTCTTAGTCATTGGACATGGAATACTGGCTGTGGAAGCCATGTGGGCATTTTATGCTGGACTAGGATTTATTATTGCCGGTGTGGGGATGTTGAAACCCAATATTTCTACCATGGTAGGTGGTCTATATAAGCAAGGAGACATACGTCGTGATAAAGGATTTACAATATTCTACATAGGAATAAATTTAGGAGCATTTCTTTCAAGCATTCTTGTCGGTACCGTTGGAGAAGTTTATGGATGGCACTATGGTTTTGGTTTAGCTGGAATAGGAATGCTACTTGGATTGGCTGTGTATCTTTTCGGACAACCCTATCTCAAAAACGTGGGAAATTTCTTTGGAACATCTATCGATCCAGAAGAAAAGGCAGCTATGCAACGTCCGTTAACTAAAATTGAAAAAGATCGAGTTGTAGTCTTATTAGTGAGTTTCTTATTGGTAATCGTATTCTGGGGGGCTTTCGAGCAAGCTGGAGGACTTATGAACATATATGCGAGCGAAAATACAAATCGTATGCTCATGGGATTTGAAGTTCCTGCTACATGGTTCCAATCACTCAATGCATTCTTTATCATTGTATTAGGTACTTCAGTTGCTGCATACTGGGCAACTCGTAAATTGAAAGGCCAATTGTCTACTGGACTGTTCAAAATGATCATGGGATTGGTCATCATGGGTGCCGGATTCTTCTTCATGACAGCTGCCTCAGCAGAATATGCAAGTAATGGTTCATCTGCAATGTATTGGCTCGTCCTAGCGTACTTATTCCACACAGTAGGTGAGCTTTGTATCTCTCCTGTGGCATTGTCATACATTACTAAGCTTGCACCATTAAAGTATGGGTCAATCATGATGGGTGTATATTTCGCAATGACAGGTTTTGGAAATAAACTTGCAGGTCTTCTTGGTGAATCATCTGAGAAATTAGGAGAAATGACAATCTTTACTGGAATAGCCGTTTTCAGTATTGCTTTCGGTCTACTAGTTTTAGTCTTCCGTAAAAAATTGGAGGCTCTTACACATGCTGCCGAAGACGATGAGAGAGAAATGCTCGAACAAGAAGGATATGAGATCTCTGATCCAAGTATTAATTAGAATTCAGAATTAGTTTATAAATAACAACGACCAACTAAATAATTGTAAGAATATGAGTGAGAAGACAGCAAGCATGTTTGATAGTAAGGTATTAGGCCACCCAGCTGGTTTATTTGTATTGTTCTTCACTGAAATGTGGGAACGATTCTCTTACTATGGAATGAGAGCTATACTAGTACTATTCCTAATCAGTTCAATCGGAATTGGCGGATGGGATTGGACCTCAAAAGAAGCACTAGCTCTCTACGGAACCTACACATCGATGGTATATCTAACACCGATTTTAGGAGGTTATCTGGCAGATAAGCATATTGGATATCGGACTGCCGTAATATGGGGAGCGATTGTGATGACTTTGGGTCATGCCTCAATGGCTCTAGAATTTGCAAACATATTCCTTTATATAGGGATCGGACTGCTGATAATAGGGAATGGATTATTTAAGCCAAACATTACATCAATTATATCGAACATGTATAAAGACACTCCAGAAAAGAAAGACG
>CBFHTK010000005.1:48288-219561 GCA_965658745.1 Saprospiraceae bacterium
GTAAATTTCCTAGAGTTTGGTGGTACTGACTATTCAAACTACTATATAGTCACAGGTGTCCTCGCATTTTTAGTCTTGATTATCTCACGAATCATAAGATATCCTGCTCGGACGCGAGATAGAATGATTGCAATCGTGGTATTTGCAGTTATGACTGTCATATTCTGGGCATGTTTTGAACAGGCTGGTGGTTCCATGACTATTTTCGCAAGTGATTATACAGGTCGAATCATGGCAGGTAGTTGGTCAACAATTTTTATTGTAGTCAATATATTAATTACGGTAGTGCCGATTGCAATTATCACTTGGGTGCTCTATCTTTTGTTTAAAGTAACATTCAAAAACTATGCGTTAAGTAATATCTTCTTGGGATCGAGTTTTGTGATTATTTGGGCTTTGGTCTTTTGGATGATTAATCGAAATTTCAATTCAAATGCTCTCGTTGTAGGATTCGACACTATGGAAGTTATTGATGCGGATGGCGAAAAAAGCTTAGTAAATGTGACTGAGTCAACTACACTTACAGGAGATGAAGTTTTTACTACAAAAGAAGAGACAATCATAGAACCTGTAGACTTAGCAGTTGGAGATAAATTGAACATAATGGAAGTTCGAGGGAAATATATCTTTTTAAGTGATGAAAAAGCAGATATAGCTCGAAGCAAGATTCTCGAATCTGGGAAGAAATCTCCAATTATCCAGGCTACCGTAAAAAGGATAAAAGAAAATGAAGTGGAAATACCAGCTACTTGGTTCGGTATTCTAAATTCTTTATTCATAATTATGTTTGCTCCGCTCTTCTCCAAATGGTGGGAAAGCAAATACAATCCTAGCGCCGCATCTAAATATGGTTTCGGTCTTATTTTACTCGGTGTTGGATTCGGAGCGCTTGCACTTGGTTCGATGGGAATTGAATCAGGAGCTAAAGTAGCATCAGTAAGCATCATATGGCTGATCTTGGCTTATCTTTTCCATACTTTAGGTGAACTTTGTTTATCTCCAGTTGCCTTATCTTACATAAGTAAGTTGGTGCCTGGTAGGATGATTGCGTTGATGTTTGGTGTATGGTATATTGCCATTGCCATCGGTAACAAAACTGCAGGGGTAATGGGTGGAAAGATCGAGGAAATAACAAGCCAATTTAGTCTCACGACATTCTTTTTAATCTTTACGATCGTTCCAGCAGTTCTTGGTTTATTAAGTATCCTTGGTAGCCCACTACTTAAAAAGTTGATGCATGGTGTAAAATAAAACTTTATGATACTTCTTCTTCGATTGATTACAGCTGGGTTAGCAGCCTACTTCATCTATATGGTGTATCAATGGTGGAATGATAACCATTCACCCTATGTTACCTGTCCGCAATGCGAAGGTGCAGGCGTGTGGTATGTTGTAGGAACAGATGAAGAAGAGAAATGCATATTGTGCAGAGGGGAAAGAAAAATCGAACGTGAACTTTAAGGAAACCAATAGAGAAATCACAACTGGTGTTATTCGTTACTGTTTGAAAGGTGAAGAACTAGAATTGCATCCATTTGGCTCCATATTCTGGCTGAAGAAGAAATGTCTTCTGGTTTCTGATACACATTTCGGAAAAGTAAGTCATTTTCGCAAAAATGGCTTGGCAGTCCCTTCGGCAGCAATTCAACAAAATTGGGATCGACTTACAGCTTTAATCGATCACTACAAACCCGAGGAATTGATCTTTCTCGGAGACCTATTCCACAGCAGTCATAATAATGAGTGGGAAACGTTCCAAATGGTAAGCGACACCTTTCATGAGCTCAAACTTATGCTAATTGAAGGTAATCATGATATTCTAGCTCCTCATCTGTATTCTAAAGCAAACATAGAAGTGCAGGAAACTCTTGTTCGTGGGCCATTTATTTTCTCTCATCATCCGCTTGACTCGGAATCCTTCTACAATATTCACGGTCACATTCACCCCGCAGTCCGACTCAAAGGATCTGGAAGACAAAATATGAAAGTACCCTGCTTTTATTTTGGTCAAGACTATGGTATTATGCCTGCTTTTGGAAATTTTACTGGAACGGCAATTATTCCTGTACGAGAAGGAGACCACGTCTTTGCTGTAACTCCAAGCTCAGTTCTGAGACTTTCTCATACCAATTCTGCTTAAAGTTGTGACTTATCTCGATGATCATTTACTGATCTTCTTCGTTAACTTGCCCATCTGAGACAGTAAGTTTCGGCACATTACCCGAACTATTCGATCCAAATTGCAGGAGTTTTGAGCACTGGGAACGGGTGATTAGTACTCTTGATTTTCTGGGAAGTTGTTAGCTTATCATCGTTGCTTTTACTTTTTTTGTCCGTCAAAAAAAGTAAGAATAAAACCTCTCTCACTAGAAAACTCGTCTTAGTCCTTGTACTTACAGTCTGATACTTTTATACTAGTACTTCCAGCTTACGCGATTCTCCCCGCTATATCCACGTCCCTGTCGCCCCGTATCGCTATACCTTTCATCTCAAACAGTTCTAGTTCGACTTTTAAAAACAATCTTCATACAAGAATTTTCCTCAAATTAGGGTTAAAGACGTCAAACCCGCAAACTAGAAAAATCACGGAGGCAAAGGTCTCCTGACCTCTTGCCGTCAGCGAAAGCCGAAGATCAAGATATGACTGTGTTTTCGGCCTTGAACATCTATAGACCTTCTATGAACCTATTGCGACATTCCAAAGCAGAATTGGTGCAAGATTTCGGTGGGTCAAGCCCAAAAGAGTTGAATGATAGTTAACTATATCGCATAAAAAAAACCTTCTCGAAAAACGAAAAGGTTTCTTGTGGTACCTCCCAGATTCGAACTGGGGACTCATGGATTTTCAGTCCATTGCTCTACCAACTGAGCTAAGGTACCTCCTTGCTTTTTACAGCGAGCACAAAGTTAGATTTCTTTTTCTATTTTACAAGACAGTACAGCAAAAAAAGCCGAAATTCTTACTTGTATTTTTGAAAAAGCTTACCTACTCCTTTCTATATCATTAATGTTAATATCTAGCCAACAAATAATCAAGCACTTAGATAATAGCGTTCCTTGACTCTGGGACTGAAGATATATATCATAAAACCTAGTGATAAAAGCATATAAGAAAAAAACAGTATTCTAGATCCGTCAAATAGACCGTCAAAAAACCAAATCTCCCAAATCAAGTAACTAAGTATATAAACCAGCCACTTAAGAGCTTCTCCCACAAATGCGATCTTACTGCCATCAAGAATACTGGTAAATGTAAAGATTGAAACAAACAAAAATCCTCCAAACCACAGCACTTGCACAACAGTAAAATCAGACATTCTATTGAAAACTAAAAGCATCAAGCCCAAGTGAATAAATAATTGCGTCCAAGCAAAAGTCTTTAAAACAAGCCCCTTCTCCGAATCGTATTTCTGGTAAGAATAAACATCTTCAATCGTATACTCTGGAAATCGTTCAACAACGTCTTTTGGGCGAAAGCCCGTCGGTCTAAACCAAAGTGTAAGTTTATCTCTCCATGAATTTGTGTGCCACGCATCTCTAATCAGAAGCAGCAGGTGCTGAAAATTAATAATGATAGGATTCCAAGTCCTAACTGGCCGCTTGACTCCGTAAACAGGCGTCACGTCCTCTAATTCCTCTTGATAAGTTCCAAAAAGCTTGTCCCAAATGATGAAGATAGCAGCAAAATTTCGGTCTAGATATATGTCATTTATAGCATGATGCACGCGGTGTGCTGAAGGGGTAACAAGGATATGCTCTAGAAAGCCCATTTTATTGATCAGTTGTGTATGGTACCAAAATTGAGCAAATAAGTGCAGTGGTGCTACAGTTGCTACAACAATCGTTGGTACACCTAGCAAGGCCATAGGTATATATAAGAATATGAAAATATTGGCAAGGTTTGAAATCGGTTGTCTAAGGGCACATGCTAAATTGAAATCTTCGCTACTGTGATGAATAACGTGTCGATTCCAGAAAATATTGATACGGTGTTCCCACCTATGTGACCAATACTGAGCGAAATCCTTTAAAATGAAAACAACAACAAATGTCAGAACTCCAACTGGCATAGACATAAGAGCTATGGAGTCTACTAACCAATCGTAGGATACGATAATAATGGTTAAACCCAAAACATCCTTGATTGTATTTGTCAATCCAGAGCTCAAAGAAGAAACTACGTCCACGGAGCGGACTACCTTCTTATGCAAGAGTACAGCAATTGCCCATTCAATTCCGATCAATAAAACGAAAATCGGAATAGCAATATTTAGAATCTTAATGTAGGCTTCCATTACCCAAATTTATGAAAAAAACTGGCACGTAAGTTCACTTCAAAATTAAAGAAAAGTCAACGTTACTGCCTTTTTGTCACTTAAAAGTAAAACGTTTTGTCATATTGGCAGTATACTTGGGTTGGATTTGCCAATTTTTCAGCTAAAAACGCAGTGGAACAGCTTTTGCAAATGTGGTATCAAGAATGCAAGCGAAAAAGCTGAATCGAATTCAATAAAGCTTGCTGGAACTGAAAAACATTATAAATCAAAAATAAATAAACAGATGATTACTTTAAAAAACAGAAATACTAGGCCAACGAACATGCTATGGGATCCATTTTTCGTAGGACCAAGAAGAGTAGTTTCTAGACCGGCACACGCTCCCACTTCTAGAATAAATACAAATATTATCAAGAATGAAAATGGATTTCAAATTCAGTTGGCTGCACCAGGTTTTAAGAAAGACCAGTTAAAATTGGAAATTAAAGACGAAAGGTTAGTCATTAGCTTACAAGTAGAAAAGCCAGAAACTCAAGATGAAAATAGAACTGAGTCTAGCAATACAAAAGTTCTCACAAGAGAATTCCAGTTTCGTGCTTTTGAAAAGAGTTTCATCATACCGAAAGGTATCGACTTGAATGAAATAAAAGCAACCTACGAAGCAGGTATTCTAAGTGTCGATCTTGTAAAGAAACCAACATTCGTCAAAACTGTGGAAATTCACTAATCAACTATAACATTAACTAACAATCAAAATCTATAATAATGAAAACGTATAACAATCCATTTAGTCTAGCAGTCGATCAATTCCTTAATCACAATCTTTCAGATGTATTGGGAGTAGATCTTGCGACCAAACGGCCATTTGCTAATATGCATGAAGAAAACAATCAGTTTGTTCTTGATATTGCAATACCCGGTGTAAAAAAAGAAGATATCAATATCGAAGTTAAAGGGGACATGCTAAAAGTTTCAGCTGAAACGAAGCAAGAAACTGAAAACGAGGATAAAGAGAATTCGTTCATAAGAAGAGAATTTAATTATAGTTCATTTGAACGAACATTCCGACTCGATGAAACAGCTAATAAAGAGAAGATCAGCGCTGCATACGATGCAGGTGTATTAACTCTGACGATTGCAAAAAAAGAAGAGGCCGTGGATAACGGACCGATCAATATAAAGGTGTCCTAATTTTCAATATTAGGAAATACTGACAAGCAACCGAGTTATTGCATAGAAGAATCAATAAAGTTAATAGGGATGTTTGGTTGAGTAATGCTCTAGAGCGTGAAGCCCTCCCAAATTTGTGGGGGGCTTTTTTGTATGATAAGTATAATAATGTCAAATACAGCTTACGCCTTAGTTTGCAGTCGTTTTAGGTCACAATAGATTATCTGACAAATAATACATATTAGCTCAGTGCAACGCATCGTCGAAATTCTAGCTCCGCAAGATCAAGCGTTCATGCAACATATCCTTGGACTGAGCGATAATCGAAGTCCTTGGACTGAGATCTCTGGGAACGGGTGATTTATTGTCTTGATTTTCTCGGAAGTTGGTAGCTTATCCTCGTTGCTCTTACTTTTTTTGTCCGTCAAAAAAAGTAACAAAAAAACCTCTCTCACTAGAAAACTCGTCCTAGTCCTCCTACTTTCAACGTAATATTTCCTTTGTTGTACTTTCAGCTTTCGAGATTCTCCCCGCTACACCCACGTCCCTGTCCCCCCGAATCTCTATATGGTGCATCTCAAACAGTTCTAGTTCGACTTTGAAAAAGGATAGTGTGAATCAAAAAGCTATGACCAATACTGCTTGAAACTGTCACTTATCTTCATGATCATTTACTGATCTTCTGTATTAGCTTGCAGATCCGAAACATCAAAAGCTTATGCGACATTCCAAAACACATTTGGTATAATAAGTAGTGCTAGAGAATTTCTTCCTCAGGAAATGAATCCTGTTCAACATTTCCATCCAGCACCAGTGTTTTTGCTATCATATCATGTACACCCTGCTTCTTATCTGTGAAAAGAATAATCAAATAGCCTATTCCCATGGTGAATCCATTAATTACACGACCAATCATTCTGACAAGAGCTTTCGAAAGCGTTAATCGTTCACCAAGTTCATCAGTAACGTAAATCTTCATTGCTCGCTTCCCTAGAGTTGCTTGAAACTTACTGCTATGTTGAAGCGCAAAATAAAGAAAGTACGCTGCGTAGTATAATATGATGAATAAAAAGAAAACACCTACAGATCCTGCAACAGCAGTAACAAGTTCTTCTTCGCTGGCATCTTCTCCCAGCGCTACCAAACTCATAACGGTTGGTATAAATGTAAAAGCGCCAATAATCGCTGCTCCTACTCCTAGGATTATTCCATCAAAAATTGCCGCAATCAATCGTTTTACGGGTTCTGCAAAATTTGTCGGTCCATTCATAATTTCTGTTTATTTTTTGAAATGCACGAAAATCAAATATGATTTCCTAAAAATCGAAATATCGATGAACATTGCCAAATACTAGATTAACCTGCGCTAGTCATCATGAGATGTTTGTCCGTTCATAATCTTTTGTTGATGATTAATCGATTCTTGATGTACAGCTCTAAACAATCGTCCAATGAACTCCTCACTTAGCCCCTTTCCCGTACCTTTTGAAATCGATTTATCCAAAATCTCATTCCACCTTGCTGGTTGAAGAATAGGCAGATCATTTTGTTTTTTATAATTGCCAATATCATCAACAAGACGCATTCGCTCATGAAGAATCTTCAAAAGTTGATCATCCAATTTATCAATCTTCGAACGAGCATCTTCAAGAGCTGCTTTGGAAAGAGCTTTGTTCCTTTCAATTCCACGCAGATGAAGAGCATCTGTTAATTCTTTGAATTGGGCAGGAGTAATCTGCTGTTTTGCATCACTCCATGCCTCGTCTGGATTGTGATGAACTTCAGTCATGATTCCATCATAATTGAGATTCAATGCTTTCTGAGCGACATCTTGAAGAATATCTCGACGACCACAGATATGACTATTATCACAGATAATCGTCAAGTCTGGAAATCTTCTTTTTAGTTCTATCGGAATCTGCCACATTGGTTTGTTTCTATAATAAGTCTCTCCATAACTAGCGAAACCTCGATGTATAGCACCAATTTTTGTGATACCTGCCTTATAGATTCGCTCTATTGCTCCGATCCACAATCCTAAATCTGGATTAATTGGATTCTTGATCATTACAGGAATATCAACGCCCTTCAAAGCGTCTGCAATTTCTTGAACTGAAAAAGGGTTTACAGTCGTCCGAGCTCCGATCCAAAGTGTATCAACACCGTGATAAAGACACTCTTCAACGTGCGTTTTATTGGCGACCTCCGTAGTCGTTTTTAATCCGGTCTCTTCTTTCACACGACGAAGCCATTTCAAGCCCACCGAGCCTACTCCCTCGAATGAATTAGGACGCGTTCGTGGCTTCCATATGCCCGCACGAAAAAGATCAACTTCTTGATCTTTCAGGGCGTGGGCAATTCCCAGAACTTGTTCTTCCG
Source organism: Saprospiraceae bacterium (assembly GCA_965658745.1). GTDB lineage: Bacteria > Bacteroidota > Bacteroidia > Chitinophagales > Saprospiraceae > JAHDFB01. The sequence goes on from CBFHTK010000005.1 coordinate 56,115, forward strand.
TCTCTGCGCTGCAGGGTCCAGCAACGACTACTGGACGCTTATTATACATTTTCTTAATTTCCATATTCTTGCTATTGTGGGCTCGAGGCCCAAAATTAATTTGTAGATTTTATGATGGATTTAATATCCGTTTGATTTGATTTGCTTCAAGCATTAATTTTTCAAAAGATTCGAAATCTTTCTTAATGAGAAGCGATCGAAATTTTGATAATACTGTGATATGCTCATCTAAAACATCTAACAAAGCATCTCTATTTTGTTCAAAAATTGGCGCCCAAGTTGAGGGATTAGACTTGGCTAGTCTCACACTTGATCTGAATCCACCACTTGCTAGCTGGAAAATTTGTTCCTCGCTTTGCTCTTTATGTAGGACCGTAAGTGCCAATGCAAATGCACTTATATGCGACATATGACTTACATAGGCAACGTGAATATCGTGCTCATCTGCCTGCTGATAAAGCAATTTCATACCAATTTTACCTAACAGATTTTGTACCATCTCCAACGCATCTTCATCGCTATCTTCAGCATTGGAAATCACATTGTACGCCTTATCATATAGACCATCAACAGATGCTTCAGGTCCTGAAAACTCAGTTCCCGCCATCGGATGACACGCTACATATCTTCCTCTTTTCGGGTGATTAATGATACTCTTGATTATCGACGCCTTAGTACTTCCTACATCAAAAACGACCTGATTCTCAATTGAGTTCATAACGATAGGTAACAACTTTTCTATTGAATCTACTGGCGTTGCTAGCAATACGATATCGGCATGTTTTATAGCATCATCTAGCTCTCTTATTTCATCAACAAGATTCATTTCCATTGCGATTTTTTGATGTTCATCATTGTTATCAACTCCTATAATCTTCGAACAGAATCCCGTACCTCTAAAAGCTTTCGCAAAAGAACCTCCAATTAATCCTAATCCAATAATTGCTATGATTTTATCTTGACTTTCCACTTGATTCATATTTTAGTAATTCATAACACTGATGATACTTTTGCTTGCTTCTTCGATGAGCTCAACGGGTTCACACAGTGACCAACGGACATACATTTCTCCATTTGAGCCAAAAACTCTTCCCGGAGGTGCGAATACACGACACTCGTTCAAAAAGAAATCAGACGCTTCGTCACCATTCTTAAACTTCTCAGAAACTTTGGACCAAACAAATAATCCTGAAACATCCTTGTCATAAGAAAAACCGATTCGGTCCAGCATATTCCAAATTACACTTCGGCGCTCTCCATAAGTTCTATTATTCATTTCGTACCATCTAGGATCAATATTCATAGCTTCTATCGCTGCATGCTGGATAGGTCTAAAAATTCCCGAATCCATATTGCTTTTGAATCGAAGTACCGCATTTATAATCTCTTCAGTTGAAATCGCCATACCGATTCTCCAGCCAGACATTCCGTGTGACTTACTAAGCGAATTCAACTCGATGCAACAGTCTTTTGCCCCTTCAATTTCCAAAATACTTCTGCGTTCATCATTAAGGATGAAATTGTAAGGACTATCACTAGCTATCAAAATATTTTGGGCTTGACCCAAAGAAACCAAAGCCTCCATAGTCTCATGACTCATCTTTGTACCAGTAGGCATATGCGGACTATTGATCCAAATAATCTTTGTTCTGTCAGTCAGCTTACTCTTTATATCTTCCATGCTCAGCTGAAATTTATTCTCCTCCGTAAGGTTGTAGTGAATTACTTTGGCACCCGCCAACTCCGCTGCTGAACTGTATACAGGATAGCCGGGATTCGGAACAAGAACTTCGTCTCCGGGATTGAGAAATGCCATACTTATGTGCATGATACCTTCTTTTGACCCAATTAGCGGTAGAATTTCGTGAGAAGGGTCTGCAGTAACATTAAAGTATCTCTTGTAGTACGAACTTATTGCTTCCCTGAAAGCCATTGTACCTCGATATGGTTGATAACCGTGCGCTTTGGGATCAAGGCTATCTTCATTCAAAGCATTGATCACACTTGCAGCAGGCGCTGTATCAGGCTTACCGATTCCGAGATTCAAGATGTGAATGCCTTCTGCTTCCATTCTAGCAATCTCCATAAGTTTTAGCGAAAAATAATATTCTTCAATTTTCGCGATCCTATCTGCTGTTCTAACTATCATAGTAGATTCCTTTGTTGTAGTGTCCTAAAACATGTAAACTAGCCACTTGATCTTCCAAAGTGTCTATCAATGCCTTGATATTATTGCTTTCCAAAATAAAATCCACGAAGAAGAAATAATTCCAAACCTTTCCTACAATCGGTACCGATTGAATTTTTGTGAGATTACATGAACTTCGTGATAATTGATCTAAAATTTTACTCAACGAACCGGTTTCGTGCGCTAGTGAAAAGCATAAGGAAGCTTTATTTCTCTGCTCATTATAACTTGCCTGATCAGCTTTTCTAGACAAAATCAGAAAACGTGTAAAATTCTGCTTATTTGTTTCAATTTCCTCTGCTAAGATTTCTAATCCATAAGTCTCAGCCGCAAGTTCACTTGCGATTGCTGCTCTCTTACCTTTCTGACCTTCAACGATTTCAGCTGCACATAAGGCTGTATCCTCTCGCTCAATTCTTTTCCAACTTTTGTGCGTCTCCAGAAAATCAAGGCATTGATTAAGGGCCATAGGATGGGAATGAATTTCCTCGATATCCTCAAGTCGAGTGCCTGGCAAAGCAAGTAAATTTTGCTTTATTCGAAGTAACAGCTCGCCTGTTATGTTGAAATTACTATTCTGCAATAACGAATAGTTATACATAATACTTCCTGCAATCGTGTTTTCAATTGCAATAATTGCGTGATCAATGGAGATATCCTTCTCAAAAGCATCAAACAGCGTAGGAAAACTATCTGCTTCTACAAGCTCTAACTTTTCATCGCCAAAATAGTGCCGTGCAGCAATATCATGGAATGAACCTTTATCTCCTTGAATTACAATTTTCTTCATTTTCGTTTCTCATTGTTCAATTACAAACATTGCAATTAAACGTAAAAAAGCCTGTCAATTTGCGAATTGACAGGCTACGTAATTTCTTTATATGAACTTATTTACATACGACCTATCAGCTTCAAATACCAGAAGTAAAAGAAGTCAAAATAATAAGACGTGTATGTAGAAGTTATAATCATGCTGCACCAAGATACACATTGTCACATCTTTACGATATAAAATACAGAGAAAAAATCAACTAGATGGAAATCAGACGCGATAGAGACAGCTGTCAGATATAAATAGTTTCCAACATATCTTTAAAGTAAAAATCAGGTTCTACAACAAATCAACTAACCGAACGAACAATGCGCACTATAGTATGCTTCTAAATGATTTCAACAAAGTACAAGAAGCCTTTCCTCTTGTAAATATGATCATTCACCTTACTGTTTCATGCGAGCAGAATTAACTCGAGAAAAGAACAAAACATAGATCTCCCATCTTCCGAAAGGAATCTATTTGCTAAAACTGGGACAAGATACTACATAGTGGCCTGTCAAAATTTTACTAAACGATGATTATCCTCCAGCCGCAATCTGCAGTAAATACGCGCAGATTAAAGCTCCATAGGTCCCCAAAGCATATCCTACAACAGCCATTAACACACCTACAGGTGCCAAGGCAGTATCAAACGCAGAAGCCACAACAGGTGCTGAAGCTGCTCCACCGATATTGGCTTGGCTGCCTACAGCTACAAAGAAGAACGGCGCTTTTATGAGTTTGGCAGTTCCAAGTAATACAATTACGTGAATTAACATCCAAATAATACCAATTCCAAAAAGACTCAAATTGTTGAATACTTCACCAATGTTCATCTTCATTCCGATCGTTGCAACTAGAATATAAATAAAGACTGAACCCCAATTGGAGGCTCCTACTCCTTCGAGCTTCTTGACTCTAGTGAATGAAAGAGCAACCCCATATGTAGTAGCAAAGACGACTAACCAAAAGAATCCGCTTGTTAGAGATGTCAGTCCATATTGTTCCAGCGCTTCGCTGTGACCAGCAAAAAATGGTGCTACAAGATTACTTAGCAAGTGCGAAATTCCGACACCCCCGAAAGCAACCGCAAATAGGTAAAACATGTCAGTAGCTGTTGGCATTCTCGAAACACTAGCTCGGTAAGACTTTACGCGCTCCTTTAAATCAGTAATGGATGAATTATCTGCTTTGAGAACCTCATCAACCTTATCACTAATATTAGCACCGTATAGTAGAAAGGCCATCCAAATATTGGCTACAATCACATCAATCACAATCATAGTACCAAACAAACTATCCTGCACTTCAAAGATTTCCTTCATAGCAGCCTGGTTTGCTCCACCTCCGATCCAACTTCCCGCTACGGTAGAAAGACCTCTCCACAATTCAGAAGGAGAAATTCCGATGGCATCCGGGAACAAACCCGTATATACAAATAACGCTATTGGGCCTCCCAGAATAATTCCAATAGTGGCGGCAAGGAACATAATTATTGCTTTTGGCCCCAGCCTTAGAATTCCTTTTAAGTCAATACTCAAACATAGCAGTATTAAACTCGCAGGTAGTAAATATCTGGAAGCCATGAAATATAGCTGACTATCTTCCGAAACCCATCCTAAAGGCCAGTTTAAAAATGCTGGCACAAGATAACACATCAATAGAACTGGTATAAACTTATAGAATTTCTTCCAAAATGGATTTTGCGAGTGACTCGAATAAAATATTCCTCCTAGAATAACTGCTAGTATACCTAGCAGAATAGCATCATTGTTACGGACAAGCTCTCCTATTGGCTCAAGAAACATTGTCAAAGTCATACTCGTTAATTTTTTAGATCTTCAATTAGAATTAGTTAAATCAAAGATGTAAAATATAAAAAAAGACGAATATCGAAGGCTTTAAGAATAAAAGCTTGATTTTGAATGCAGCTCAATCACAGAAGATCGATACCTAAACTATGCAGTAAACTGATCACTTAATCAACTCATATGATCGAGCAAATAATCGTTCTACAAACAAAGCGTAGGCGTCCTCCGACGGATGAAGACCATCACTTGCAACTAGATCAGGTTGTGCAATTCCTTCGCGCGTAATATCTGTGATTTCTTGAAAAAACACATCTTTTGATTCGGCATAGGATTTTGCAAAAGCATTGTATTGATCGATTTCCTGACTGATCTTCTCAGTATTTGAATTATTCTGACCAAAAGGCGTAAACGCATAATCGGGAATAGAAACTACGATTACCCGCTCGGGATCTCCTTGGGCAAAAGTTATAGCTTGATTGAGCAAGAAGGGAAACTCCTCCTCATAGATCGAAAAGTCCTTGCCTTGATATTGATTATTTACACCAATTAATAACGTCACTAAATGATAATTGGAATCTGGTTTTTCAGAAGCTATTTCCGAAATCAAATTGGATGTTGTCCAGCCGGTTCGGGCAATTGTCTTTTGCATTCCTTCCATTACAGATGCTTTTTCTAGTGTGTCGAGAAGCTGGCGTGGAAATGCACATTCATCGCAGACAGATTCTCCGATTGTGTAGCTATCCCCCAAAGCAAGATATCTAAATGGTAATGTGTCTTGAGCAATCGGAGGATCCATCATATCCTGATCTCCTGCAGCAATTGTGCAGCTCAATATTGAAAACCAAAAACTGGATAGCAAAAATATGGATAGTATCAATCTGATCATTTCTATTGATTTTGTACTATATACGAATATAGCCTAGACTTTGTTCAAGATATTCCTTTAAATACAACATAGCAAAAAGCAAAAAAACTCTTCCTTCTAAGAGATCTAGTGGCCACATCCTATTGGTGAACCTGGCGGTGTTTTAATCTCTTCAGCGAGTTTTGGATAATTACCTTCTCTCCAGAAATCTCCTAACAAGTAGAACCAATACCCTGAAGACTTCTGATTATTTTCAAAAGTTTTTAAGGTCTCATAAATTGCTATTCTCGCATTCACAGAAGTGACTTTATGAGTAAAAGCATGCATCAGATAACTCAAATACACGTATTGTGCCACATCTCGGTAAACACCTGAGAAGCTGGTAATTCCACTTTCAATTCTGGCAAAATAATCTTTGAGCGAAAAGGACCCGTAAGTTTTACTTTGATACATTATACGATTCATCCTCTCCGGAACAAGCATCATAGACAATGTATGATTTAAGCTTATGCTTGCAGCTTGATCTGGGTCAAAGACTAAACCCATATTTCCTCTAATTGACTCTCTTGTTGAGCCATACCCAGGAACAGCAGGTGGAATCAAAGAAGAAACATCTGTTGGATTCAAGAATTTCTCCGATAAGGTTGAGATAAGAGCATCAATTGCTTCCCATTGTTCATCTTCTGGCACTGATTCAAATTGCAATTTCGACCCTGATCCTTTCACTCCGTAGTTATATTCATATCCACCAATTGCTTTCGACACCGCTTCGACTTGGTAGCGATGCATCATGTATATAGGTGTCCATACTTTTTCCAGTTCGCTGTAGGGAATTCCTCCTAAAATACTATTCTCTCCGATTTTTGATAGTGCAATCGATCGTATTTCACTAAGGTGATTCAGTTCGTCAACTGGACTATTCGAGTTATCCCAAAGGTGCGCATGTGAATGAGCTCCAGATTTAGGTCGTGCGTCGCTATCTGTAATATATTTAAAGTCTTCCAAAGCAGATTTTCTGATAATTGACTCAAGGAGTTCCTCTTCTGTTTCACCCGCGTTTGGTAATTGATACCCATACTTAATCGTTTGAATATCCCAAAGCCCAATCTTGTCATCATATGCTTCACTAAGGTCTACTTGCCCTTCTACCAAATTGATCTTTGGATGAGGATAATCCATCACAGAAGCTCTATTTTGAGTGCTTGCCGCAAAATTATGTGCTAGTCCGATTGTATGACCAACTTCGTGTGCTGCCAATTGTCTTAGTCTCGCCAATGCAACTTCTTTCATAGGGTTTTTACCTTCCCAAGACCATTCGTCATCAAAAGGAGACAAAAGACCCTGCATGATCAGATAATCTTGTCGAACTCTCAATGAACCAAGAGAAACATGACCCTTTATGATTTCCCCTGTGCGAGGATCAGCCACCATAGCGCCGTATGACCAACCACGTGTACTTCTATGTACCCATTGAATCATATTATATCGAACATCAAGTGGGTCTGCTCCTTCTGGAAGTTCCTTTATTTGAAATGCGTTTTCAAAACCTGCTTCTTTGAACGCATCGTCCCACCAGGCAGCTCCATCCATGAGAGCTGACTTAATCGGTTCAGGACAACCAGCATCTATATAGTATACAATTGGTTCAATTGGCTCACTCACATCTTGATCTGGATTTTTCTTCTCTAACCTATGCCGATAAATATAGCGTTGCGTTAAATCTTCTTCGATTGGAACCGCATAATCTTGATAGGACATGGGAAAATAACCACAAGCAGGATGAAACTTCCTTGGCTTATATTTATCATCCGGAAGTCTTACGAAGCTATGATGAACACCTAGGCTAAAGCTTCTAGAATCGGCAACAACAGACCGTAGATTTCTTCCACTTGGTTCGCCGACAAACGTAACGATCGCCTCAAATTCGGTATTCTCTGGAAAGGATTTACACCTTAATGGATCCACGACCGATCGATTAGCATTAAACTTGTAACTTCCTTGCTTTTGTCGCTTTAGATTCTGTACGACACCATGCGCATCTGATACTATGAAGCTTGTAATATCAATTTTGTAGACCTCATTCTCACTTTCAATAATCTTAAAAGCCTCAATCGTCGATCTAGCAAAAGCTTCCTTTACCGATTTCGCCTCAAGCGGGTTATCACTAATCGCCCGATAATCTAAATTATCCTCGACGAGAAGTAATTTATTCCCATACTTTTCAAATTGCACCAATCTCGTATCTCCGATCTGTCCTCTATCTAAGCCGATATCATTGCTCCCAAGACCTGAGGATAAATAATTTACATAAATAAACTGTCCAAAATCAGCAGGTACATATAAGGATACTTTTCCCGAATCTTCATCATAGTCATATTTCAAAAATTCACTTGCTGTGCTTTCTTGCGCCTTGAGACTGATAATAAAGAATACAAGTATTAAGCAAATACTAAACTGTAAGAAACCTCTTTTCATATATACTTATTTGATCTTGAACCTGCGACTATTATTTCCTATCCTATCAGTCACAAGCATTCTCCAAATGAATTCTAATGACCTAGGAATAAACTAAAATTCCACAAATATACTTGCACCACTAACTTGTATTCTCCGCAGACTTCTCCCTCATACCACTAGTAATTCTTTGAACAATCTTCCAATGGTTAAGGAAAGTCGCAGCGATTACTCGTATCACAGTATAAATAGGTATAGCCAATATCATACCCACGATACCTCCAATCTTTGCGGCTACGAGTATTAGTAAAAAGATTTCAAGCGGATGAGCTTTGACGCTCTTTGAATATATAAAAGGCTGCAAAACAAAATTATCAATGAGTTGCATAAAGGCAAAAACAACGGCAACCTTGGTTAGCAAAGGAAATAAAACTAGGTAGAAATCAACATCAAGATTAGATGAAATTGTGATAAACATACCAAAAATCGCTCCTATCATAGGGCCCACATACGGAATTACATTAATTAAAGCTGCAAATGAACCGATCAAGAGAGCGTTTTCAACACCTAGTAATCCCAGTAATACTGAAACTAGCGTTGTAATGATTGTCATTTGGAGCAAAATGCCACCAAAGTAGTTTCTCAACAAGTTTGTTATTCTGTCTATTACTCGAAGGGTGTCTCTTTCATACTCTGTAGGAACAAGTGACAAAATTCCGTTATCAAACAAATTTGACTCTTTCAAAAAGAAGAAGGTGATGAAAACGATTGAAAAGAGGCCGATCAAAAAATTAGTAGCCAAACCAAACATTGAACCCACAAAATTACCAATCATTGCTGGCTGAAAGTACCCAGCGAATGTATCCTTAAAAGCCGTGAAGCTAAGATCCCCTTCTGTAGCTATACCCCATGTTGCCAATTGATCATTTAGGTTTTGCAGTGGCTCTTGTAATGCAACAAATATTGACTCATATTCTACTTGAGATAAGTTATTTGCCTGCTGAATTAACATGGGAACAAAAATCAAACTAAGACCCGTAAATATTATGAAGTACAAAACTATGGTTAGCATAGCTGCTAATGTCCTTCCAACTTGAAAATTTTGGATTCTGATACGGGTCAAGAACTTCATAATAGGTTGACCTATCATTGAAAGAACCCAAGAAATCAAGACGTACGCAACAATGTCTGTAAAGTAATAAACAACCAATCCAACTAGTAGGATAGGTATCACAATCAAAGCCGTGCGTTTCCAATTCATACTTCTAAATTACAAAAAGAGCGCACAGCGTTAGTTTTTTCTAGATGAAAATCGTTAAAAGTTGAATTAAATCTTTACAAATTTACGAGTTACCGTTTGTCCACCTTCGTGTATCAGTTGGACAAAATATATTCCACGTTCCAAGTCCTCAACATTTACTTGTACTGAATCGTCAGATAGTACCTTCTGCTGTAAATTCATAAGGTGACCCTGTATGTCATAAACCTCTATTCTTGATGATACAAGTGCATTCTCCCTGATAAACAAAATCGAATTGACTGGATTTGGATAGATTTCAAACTTATCAGAAATTTCATTTGACGAAACTATCCCATTGATTACAACACTTTTGGAAGATACACAACCGTTTGCATCCGTTACTTCCACAGTATATACTCCTTCTGGAAGAAATTCTAAATTAGGACTAGTTTGGTTGTTATTCCACAAATAGCTATACGGCTCAACACCACCAACTACTTGTGCACTTGCTGATCCAAACAATTCTCCTACCTGGGTGTCCGTATGGTCAATTGAGACTATTAGCTCTTCAGGCTGCGTGATGACAATAGTATTTGAAAATACAACTCCAGAATTGTCGGTAACGGTATAGTTATAGCTACCAGCACCAACCCCATTTGGATCAACTTCAGGCTCCCATAAAATAGAATAAGGTGCACTTCCTCCCGAAATTTCTAATGAAATAAGTGCATTCATATCTCCAAAACAAAGCAATGGGTTATTTATTACATCTTCCTGAACAACTAATGCTTCTTGTAATGTCATGTTAGCAGAAAACTCAAAGGTGCATCCATTGGAATCCGAAATCGTCAATAAATAAGTACCCGGTGACAAATTCGAAATCGTCTTGGTAGTTTCTTCCGTTGACCACAGATATGAATAAGGAGCAGTTCCACCATTTGGATTTACCGTAATTGAACCACCTTCCTGCTCAGTTGCTTCTATAATATCAAAACTTACAGTAATAGGTTCAGGCTCTACAATGACGACAGAGTCGGAAAGTACAGCACCCACAGCATCTACAATTGTAAAATAGTATACCCCTGCACCAACACCATTGGGATCGAATGAAGATTCCCATGTTATATCATATGGTGGCACGCCTCCTTTTCCAACGAGATCAATAATAGCCGTTTCATCTCCAAAGCATTCAACCGGATTGTTTAAAGTGTTCACTTCATAAGATAATGAAATCATCAAAGGTACTTCCAACTCCTCATTGACAACACATCCATTTGCATCAGTTACTGTAAGTCCATAATTCCCTGCTTCTAAATCAAATATTTCCATTGAGGTACTTCCATTGGACCAAAGTATCGCGTATGGTTCTGTACCTCCTAGTGGTGTGACCGAAAGAGAACCTAGTTCGTTATCTGTCTCTGGAAATGCTATTACCTCAGAAATAAGCATTTCAGGTTCTGTGACCACTAATTCTCCTGACACTAGACTGTCTAATGCATCGGAGACAAAGTATGTATATAGTCCTGCTTTGACCGAATCGAGGTTAATTATCTCAGGGACCCAAGTAATCAAATAGGGTTCTTCTCCTCCTGAAATGCCGAAGCTGATTCCTCCATCATTACCCCCTGCACAACTTACATTCTTTGTTACGTCTGCATTTACAAACAAGGTATTCTCAATATTTACCGACTGTACCAGCGTATCTGAACAACAGAAATTCTGAGTAATAAGAGTGATATCATAAGTACCTTCCTGCTCGTAAGTTACAGGATCTGGGAAACGTTTATTCGAGGTAACGCCATTCCCAAAATCCCAGTCATAGACTGATGCGTATTTTGATTCATTGATTATAGAAGTAGTATAACCTTGAACACTTAATGCAAAGTTTGTAGGTGGCACTAAACTATCCGGGTTATTCAATGAATTGTACCCTAAGAAGACCGCTGAATCAAAAATTCCATCGGATACATCTGCCACCACTATTTTAATGTGATATACTTCATTGGGAATTGCATAAAATTCAGCTGGTAAAGCATCTAAGATTCCATCAAAATAAATAAACTGATTACCGACATGATCAGTATAATATTCAGAATTAATATTTTGATTTACTGTATTGATACTAACTGGAACATCCGTATCAGGAACTAATGCAATATTCTCGGCTCCACCAGTATAAGGTCCCCCATAATACATAGGGCCAGTTAAAAAGAATCCGAACGCATCATTAAAACCAGTACCTACAAACTCAGGATATTCTTCCGATGCAAACACATATCTAAAATCCGTTAACTGTGTGTCCGTCACCATAAAATCGAACTCCACGACGCATGCATCAAATGATGGCAACCCTCCACTTATGATCTCTATATCTTGATCATTTGGTCCACCAAGATTGGCAGATGTTCCTGCCTCACTATTAGCTTGTGGTATATCATCAACAAAGCCTGTCGAAAAAACTAGTCCAGTATGCACATCAACACCTGCACCATCCGTATCAAAAAAACCCATACTAAAAGGATCTCCAGAAAACTGAATATTTGAAACAATTACGGAGTCATTGCCAAAAAAATCGTTGATCATTACCACTGGGTCGTAGTCAGAATCAACAAATATGTATTGTGCAAAAACTGGGGCAGCGAGTATTATAAACAAAATAGGAAGTATAAGTCTCTTCATAGTTGACGTTTTATATTTTATGCAAGATAAGATTATAGACTCAAATAATCGTCGAAATGATGCGTAGTCTTGCTTACAAATTCGAATTCTGCAATCTACACACCTTTGCAATTCGAGACCATGTTCCTGCAAAGTCTCAAATAGTGCAGACTAGGTTGAAAAGCAATACTTTGAAGTTAATACCAGAGCAACTCTAGGCTCAACTAAAACCACTAAACATTTAAATAGTAAAACTAAGGCCCCAAGGTCAATACCTTTTTTGTAACTTACTATCTGTACCTGAGATCAACTAACACTAACTAGCCATTGCATGCTGGTGGAGTTTCAATTCTTTCTGAATTAAATCTAGCATGGAGCTTGCTCCCATGATTTTGTCAATTCCAAATTGGACTCGAAGCGCATCAACTTCGTTCATTTCAACCGTTTCCTTTCTGATTGAACTACTGATTTTCAATCTTTTGTGGCTCATTTTATTCTCTTTCATATCTTAGAATTTTAGGATTAAAAAAGAGATTATTCAGCATTGTCGGTAAATACGACAATTATATGCCGAAAAATCCAACCAAATTATGATAGTTTTGTATTATTGCAAAATAATCATTCATTTTTCTACAATTTTTATTATGCTAGCTAAGAATATTAAGTACTTACGACGTAAAAAGAAGCTTTCTCAACAGGACCTAGCAAAAGAACTACACGTCGCTAGAACAACATTGGGAGATTACGAAAGAGGGTATACGGAACCGAACATCGACACCTTGATTAAATTCTCTGAATTATTTGACACTCATCTTGATGCTCTATTGAAAACAGATCTAAGTCTAAAAGAGCTTGAAATAATACGTAATAAAGACTTTCGAGTTCTTGCCATATCTGTAGACAAGCATGATAAAAGTAACATAGAACTAGTCGATACGAAGGCAGAAGCAGGATACCTTGAAAGTTTTCAAGACCCGCAATACATTAGCGAGCTTCCAAAGGTATATTTCCCAAACATGCCTCAAGGAACTTATAGAGGCTTTGAAGTCAATGGGGAATCAATGCTACCGATGGAGCCTGGAAGCATACTAATCTGTTCATACTTGGAAAAACTTTCTTACATCAAGAACAACAAAACTTATGTGATTGTAAGCAAAGACTTAGGAGTTGTGTACAAAAGGACAACCAACATCCCCGAGGAGCAAAGACTTTTGTTAACTTCTGACAATGATGTTTATGCGCCATACAGTATTGACTACTCTGACATTGCAGAGATCTGGGAGTACTATGCACACCTAAGTTTTTCGGATGCAAAAGTAAATTTGGATAACATTCTTGAAGATCGTTTGATTGACATCCAAAAAAGAGTAAAAGACATCCAGTCACACATGGAAAAGTCCATATCTTAGATTACTCCGAGAAAAGACATATTTGGTGTCAAATATACACCAAGTTTGAAAGGCCTATTATATATAGAAAAAACTAATTTGTTTAGGATTCTCGTCCAAAAAGTGAGAACAATTCACCGCTATTCTCCTAACTTTGTAATACCTAATCAAATTCAACTAGCTATGAGAACTGCACTAGATGCACTCAATTCTCACCTAATGTCATTGGACATTACCGGAGGAGAAGTCCACTATAATCTTACTCCTTCAGAGTATGAAAACTACATTTTAAAAGACGAACAGTCGGTACGAACGAATCTAGGAGCTGTTGCAATCAAGACTGGAAAATTCACCGGAAGATCTCCTAAAGATCGGTATATAGTTGATGACTCATTTACAAAAGATGTCGTCGATTGGGGAAATATAAACCAGGCAATCAGTGAAAACGCATTTCGAGGACTAAAGAAAGAACTAAGTAACTACCTTTCTAGAAAAGAATTGTTTGTGCACGATGCATTTGTTTGCGCTGATAACCAATATGAATTGAACATCCGCACAGTTGCTGAAAAAGCTTACAGCGCACTTTTTGCCTCCAATATGTTCAGAAATTGCGATGTTGAAAAGCAACGAGATTTCAAACCGCAATGGACAATCCTTTGCGCTCCTGATTATCATGCTGATACTAGCATCTACACTGAACTAAGAGCTACCAATTTTGCGATCATTAATTTTACTGAAAAAATGATACTGATTGGCGGTACTGGTTATACGGGAGAAATTAAAAAAGGAATTTTCTCAGTTCTAAATACTATCCTTCCAAAACAGAAAGGAGTACTTCCAATGCATTGTTCTGCGAACGTCAGTTTGGAAGGTGATTCCACCATCTTTTTCGGTTTATCTGGAACTGGGAAAACAACACTTTCAGCAGACAAAGACAGGTTGCTTATTGGAGATGACGAACATGGCTGGGGAGAAGATGGGGTCTTCAATTTTGAAGGAGGTTGTTATGCCAAGACTATCAATCTTAGTGAGGAAGGAGAACCTCAGATTTTCCATGCTATTAAAGAAGGTGCACTCTTGGAAAACATAGGAATAAGAGAAAACGGCGAAATTGATTTTGCAGATAACTCGATCACAGAGAACACTAGAGTTTCATACCCACTTGAGCATATACCCGAAGCAAAAAACGACTCAAAAGCTGGTCATCCAAAACATATATTCTTCTTGACATGCGATGCATTTGGAGTACTACCTCCCATTAGTAAGCTTACAAAGGAGCAAGCAATGTATTATTTCATTTCAGGCTACACGGCTAAAATAGCAGGTACGGAATTAGGAATAACGGAACCTCAAGCAACTTTTTCGGCATGTTTTGGAGCACCTTTTCTTCCATTGCATCCAACCAAGTATGCAACAATGTTGGGAGAAAAGATGGACCAGCACGAAGTTAAGGTTTGGCTTGTTAACACTGGTTGGGTAGGTGGTGCATATGGAGTTGGGCATCGAATTTCTCTAAAATATACTCGAGCTATGATCACAGCCGCACAAAATGGTGAACTGCAAAATGTTGAATTTGAGAAATTGGACGGTTTTGATTTAGCCATTCCCAAAAGTTGTTCGAAGGTACCATCAGAGATTCTAAATCCCAAGGCCAATTGGATTGATGAACATCAATATGACTTGCAAGCCCAGGATCTAATTAAGAGGTTTCAAAAAAACTTCCTGCAGTTCAATAATCAAACAAGTCATTCAATTGCGCAGGCAGGTCCAAAGTCTACAACTCTTGTGTCATAACTCTAAATCTCAACCGTTTTGAAGCTAATTAGTAGACTCTCTACAGATTTAACAGATCTTTTGAAAACACATAGAAAAGGTAAAGAAAAATACTGATTACTTTGAAATAGAACTCTTACATTCAAGTAACTGTTATAATAACATCAAGCACACCATTTTCTTATGAACGTGCATCTAAAGAGTATATCGTAAACTGCGATTGCGATACTACTTCAAGTTTATATTTAATATTGCTGTAAGCAACATTGGTAGAATACTTCAACTCTTTAAAACATGGTGTATTCAAAAACAGACATACAATGACAAAATCAATATATATCTACATCACACTTTTGATTTTAGGAATAAGCTTTCAATCTTGTGCAGATGATGTACTAGGAGGTATGGAATCAATACCTACTGCATTTGGAAAAGTAAACGAGGTTACAGTGCTAAGTGATCAAATGATGTGGGATGGTCCAGTAGGCGATACATTAGATTTCTATTATACAGGTGCATTCCCAGTAACCCCCACTCCAGAGCCATTGCTCGATTTGAGACATTTTAATCATGACCAAATCACACATTCGACTGTTTTCAAGCATTACAGGAACTATATTATACTTGCCAATCTTGGGGACAAAGAATCGAAAATGACCCAAATGGTCGTTCAAGATATTGGTCAAGAGAAATATCGTCAAGCAATGAAAGACCCATCGTTCAATAGTATCGTAGGTAAGAACAAATGGGCGAAAGGGCAAATCCTAATTTATCTATTTGCTCCGACAGAATCACAACTGATGGATGTAATTAAGGCGAAACTACCAGACATTCTACAACGCGTCTATGCGCATGATTATGAGCAAATCAAAGCAAATACATACTCTGCAGGTGAAAATGTCATTGCGAAAAATGCACTCAAAGAAATAGCAAACCTAGATGCTGAGATTCCATCAGAATTCGCTCTTGCTAAGAAGAGTCTAAACGATAGAATGATTTGGCTTCGGAAAGATGATAACCAAAGCATTCAAAGTGTAGTTGTCCGAACGATTCCATACGAAAGCGATAGTCAATTCGGCAAAGAGGAAATCATAGGTTTAGTCGAGGACTTTGGAAGTAAACATATCGAGGGAGACAAACTTCTCGTAAATGATCGAGATTTACCGACCTATGAATTTGTAAAATCTACTGAAGACAGGTACTCAAAAGAACTACGAGGAATTTGGGAAACTGAAAAAAGCTATATGGGAGGACCATATATTGCTTACCTCATCAAGGAAAAAGACTCCAATCAACTAATATTTACAATGTCTTTCATCTATGCTGCTGGCTCCCCAAAAAGAAATCTACTGCAAAGAATGGAGGTGATCATGAATAGTATAAAGGGCATGCAGGAGACAAATTGACCGTCTGTGGACAAAGAATAATCAAATCTTGAGATTTTTTGGTTTAGATATATAACTGATGAGCTAGTTTTGCGTTCTAGAACGGATATGTTGAAACTTCAGATTCTTATATCTAATTTATTGATGTGCAAAATCAGCTTTCTTTGATACAAAAATTACCACTATTTCAAGTATTCTTTTTGGCGTTTACTTTTCTCTGGAGTGCAGAAACCAATGCTCAATTCAACAAAGAAATTGGCGACTGGGAGTCACACTTACCGCTTCAGATTGCTAAGCATGTTACACAATCGGATGAATATATTTACTACTCAACCGAATTGTCAATCAATAGAATAGATAAAGAAGAATTTGTAGGTCAATTCTATTCCAAAATTGACGGATTCTCAGAGGTAGGTGTATCGCAAATCGCTTTTGACAAGCAAGGAGACCAATTAATCGTAGCTTATGTCACTGGTGCTATAGACATCGTAAGTGCTGACGGCACAATCCAGACTATCCAAGACCTAAAGCTAAATACTACATTCATAGAGAAAGCTATCAACAAGATTATTGTAACTGATAATCGTCGCATACTATATGCCACAAGGTTCGGAATTCTTGTTCAAAACGCAGACAACTACTTCTTTGAATTTACTACCAATATGGAGACGGAGGTTTTTGAACTAGCTCAACGAAATAATGAGCTATATGCTGCAACTGCCGAGGGAATTTACAAATTTATTGAAGCAGATAACTCCAATCCAGGAGACTTTACAAAATGGGAATTACAAGATGGAGAAGTTGGCTTACCAGCGATCTATGAAGCAAAAGACATAGAAGTTTTTGGAGACGAATTGTATGCAATTGTGGACAATCAAGTTTATAAAACCAATTCTGGTTCTTGGGAATTATTTGACGCCGAAGAGAACCGAACATTTCAATTCATCAGCAGTGAAGGATCTGATCTACTGATTGGGGGATTTGATAACGGTGTCAGTTTTATTGATTTAGTAAAATCAGATGGATCAAAAACCCCTTCCACGACCTGCTGTGGAAACAGCATGGTCGATGCGATACAAACTGAAGATGGCTCGATATGGTATGCCGACAATTGGCATGGCATACGTCATCAATCAGAGCACAATGAAGCTTGTTCCTCCATACTATTCAACTCACCATACTCGGAGCGTGCCCGAGAGATCCGCATCAAGAACAGTGAACCGTACATTGCATCAGGTGGAATCAACGAAAACTTCTTATTTGACAGTAATAGAAATGGCTTTTACGTTAAGCGCAACGGTGGCTGGATCAATTACAATGAAAATACAACTGTTGCAATGAAGGATTCTGGGATGATTAACTTCCTAGTAGCTCAACCTCATCCAACTAAGGACATCATTTATGCCGGTGCCTTTCCTGGCGGACTCCTAAAAATAAACAATGAAACGGGTGAAAGGGAGGTCTTCAATAGCAATAGTTCTCCTTTGGAAGGAACACCTTCTTTAGTAGAGCTCGTGCGTATTCCAGAATTGAAGTTTGATGATGATGAAAACCTTTGGGTAATAACTTACAATGCTGAATTCCCATTACACGTGCTAACCAAGGAAGGCGTATGGCACAACTATAAATTTGGCAATACGACGAATCTTGGGGCTATCGAGTTCGATGACTTTGGTCATATATGGATGCCCCTAGTGGGATCAACTGGGGGTGTATTAGTATTTGATTACAAAGGAACTCTTGCTGATCCAACGGATGATGAATTTAAAATCTTTCGTTCTACTAACTCTGAATTGCCAAGTGGAAAAGTATTCACTATTAGACGTGATTTGGAGGGTGACATGTGGGTTGGGACCCAAAATGGCCCCGTCATTTTTGAATGTGGCAATGTATTTACAAATAATAACTGTACTGGTTCAACACGTAAAGTACTAGAAGATAGTATACCAGCACCTTTACTAGCAACGGAATTCATTACAACAATTGCTGTAGACGGTGCAAATCGCAAATGGCTAGGCACCACAACAGGGATTTACGTTCAATCGTCTAGCGGAGAAGATCAAGTTTTTCGATATACCACCGAAAACAGCCCATTATTTGATAACAACATTATCGATCTAGAATACGATCCATTTGTTGGCGAGATGTATATTGCCACTGATAAGGGTGTACAATCACTTCGCATTGATGCGACTGGCGCTACTACTTTTTTCAATACATCTGAGTTGTATACGTTTCCCAATCCTGTCAGACCAGGCTGGGACGGTCCGATCGCTATTCGAGGATTAGCTGAAGATGCCAACGTCAAGATTACAGATATCCAAGGAAGGTTGGTTTTCGAAACCACCGCCAATGGTGGAACAGCAATATGGGATGGTTTTGATTACAATGGAAGAAAGGCTAAAACAGGTGTATATATTGTGTATGCGAGTTATACGAAATCACTAGAAAACATTGTAACTGAAACGACAAAGATCTTGTTTGTAGATTAAAGTATTCCATAAAGTAAGAATCACTGTGTATCCATCGTCCACGATCTTTCTTTTGTTCCCCTTGCTAAACAATCTTTCTGCTCTAAGAGCAATTGGGGTAATAGATTCACTCACAAGTTAGTAATTTTCCATTATTTCACAGATTTCAATGATATCTGGTCGAAATACAGGATTATCGAAAATCCTATCTTTTTTCAAGCCAAGTCAGGATCATACGAAAAACATAGCTAACAGCCTTTTACGATTAAACCATTTCGGACTCAGTAAGTCTTATGTTAAAATCAGTCGATATGAAAAATCTACTTTTTGCACTATTATCAATCACTTTGATTGCATGTGACCGCACAGAAACTATGGATCCTGATACAGATCCAACTATAAACGATGAATTATACTTCCCTTCAATATCAGGAGATAACTGGGAGACTTTAAGCGCGGATAGTTTGGGTTGGGATACGAGTCTACTTCCAGATCTAGAATCTCTGCTTCAAGATGGCGACACTAGAGCGTTTTTACTGCTTAAAGACGGTAAAATAGTGCTAGAATATTATTATGGTAAAGATCTACTTGGGCTCTCAGATTTTAACAAAGATAGAATGTGGTATTGGGCGTCAGCTGGTAAAACACTCACAGGATTTACTGTTGGCAAAGCACAGGAAGAGGGTTTTCTAAGTATCAACGAACCATCAAATCTTTACCTTGGGGCAGGATGGACAAGTTTGACCTCTGACCAAGAAAGTAATATAACCATCAAAAATCATCTAACGATGACAACTGGTCTAGATGATGCTGTTGCAAATTCAGACAACACTGACTCCGAAAATCTGCAATTCAAAGCAGATGCGGGAACTCGTTGGGCGTATCATAATGCTCCTTACACAATTCTGGATCAAGTCGTTGAATCAGCAGTTGGTGAAGATTTCGATAGCTACTTTGAAACCGTCCTAGCTGATAAAATTGGGATGGAAGGCATGTGGAACTGGGTCGGTGATAACCACGTATATTTTAGTACTCCTAGATCCATGGCACGCTTCGGTTTATTGATTTCCAATCAAGGAAAATGGGAAAATACGGTAGTCATGGAAGATACCGATTTCATTGAGGCTTCAGTAACGGTTTCGCAAGATATTAATAAGAGCTATGGATACTTGTGGTGGCAAAATGGTCAGACTTCATACATGATTCCTGGCTTACAACTTCAGATTGCAGGTAGCCTTCATCCCGATGCTCCAAATGATATGTATTCTGGACTTGGGAAAAATGGACAATATTTGAGTATTGTACCTTCTGAAAATCTAGTACTTGTAAGAATGGGCGACAATCCTGATGAATCACTGGTCCCTATTACCTATCAGAATGACATTTGGAAGATCTTAAATGAAATGCGAAAGTAAGACTGTAATGACCGCATAGTAGTGGTACATTTAGTCCAAACTACAGGCTATTCGACTTATACTTGCTATTACCTATAATAAGCTCTGAAAAGTCTTTGAAAACTGTCAAATCAAATAGCGACTAAGAAATACCAAATATGGCTTATAAGAGAACCTTCATTAAGTTCCTTTCATCTCTCGCACTAGTACTCTTCAATACTGTATAGCTTCAATTCAATAGACTCGATGCCTACTAATTTTTCGCGAGAATAATTCTCGAGGATAATCTGATGAGGGCCCGCTTGCTTAAAACGAAACCCATCTTGCAACAAAAGAGAGCTTTCACAGGTAGAAGATGAACAGTTTCCATTCCAGGAGCCCATCTTATCAGCCAATTGAATTGATACTACATCGAATAGCTCTTCACCATCTGGGAAAACTGTACTTATTTTCGTGTAAAAGTTTTCATATCCAAAATCAGAGGCGTGCACAACATCTAAAAACAACTCATAGTACTTCGTTGTATCCTCTGCTATAATATCATACACAAGTGGTTCCTCATAATTCCACTGACCTTGATCAATCACCGCAGTATGGCTATAGACTAGTCCCTTATCACAGGATGTAAATAGCAACATTACAAAAATAGCAATAAGAACAAGGTGATATTTTCTAGTCATCATGAACATTTAACGAAAAATCTACGACTATTCGTAAGCATCGTCTTAGTTAAAATAATCCTTCATCTTTTCAAAGAAACCCTTCTCTTCCTTTCCTGGGTTGGGCTTGAAATTAGGCATGCTTTTCAGCTTTTCCATCATGGCTTTCTCCTCTTTATTAAGATTCTTCGGTGTCCAGATATTAACATGAATTAATTGATCTCCTTTTCCGTAATCCTGAATGGAAGGTATACCTTTCCCTCTTAGTCTGAATATTTTACCCCCTTGCGTTCCTGCTGGAATCTTAATCTTCACTCTTCCATCGAGAGTAGGAACTTCTACACTTATCCCCAAAGCAGCATCAGCAAAATTGATGAATAGATCATTCACTATATTCTGTCCATCACGTGTGAAATTCTCGTGTGGTTTTTCTTCAATACTGATCAAAAGGTCGCCCGCTGGTCCACCATTCTTACCTGCATTACCTTTACCTCGCATTGAAAGTTGCATACCTTCTTCCACGCCTGCTGGAATATCAATCTGTACGATTTCTTCGTCCATCACTCGACCAGCACCTTTGCAAGAATTACAATTAGCAGTAACCATTTTTCCAGAACCAGAACAAGTTGGACAACTGGTAGTTGTTTGCATTGCACCTAAGAATGTCTGCTTAACCTGACGTACATATCCAGAACCAGAACAAGTTCCACATGTCTTTACCGAACTAGCATCTTTTGCACCAGAACCATCACATGTTTTACATTCAACCTGTTTCTTAACCTTTATCTTCTTGCTAACACCATTGGCTATCTCTTCCAAAGTCAAAGCCGCCTTGATCCTCAAGTTTGAACCACGTTGACCATCATTGCTCCGCTGCCGTCCAGTGCTACCGCCAAAAAAGCTATCAAATGGACTTCCGCCACCTCCAAAAACATCTCCAAATTGAGAGAAAATATCTTCCATTGTGGCGCCGCCTCTTCCTCCACCGAACTGGCTATTAACGCCGTCATGTCCATAACGATCATAACGCGCTCGCTTATCTGGATCACTTAAAACCTCATAAGCTTCAGCAGCTTCTTTAAACTTTTCTTCAGCTGTTTTATCACCTGGATTCTTATCCGGGTGATATTTCATTGCAAGTTTTCTATAAGCCTTTTTGAGCTCTTTATCGTCAGCAGATTTACTAACACCTAATAATTCGTAAAAATCTGTTTTTGCCATAATTTTTCTTATTCTCCTACAACTACTTTTGCATGTCTGATGATCTTATCATTCAGGTAGTAGCCTTTCGTAATTGTATCTATAATTTTACCTTTCATATCTTCAGAAGGTGCTGGAATCTTTGTAATTGCCTCATGTAATTCAGCATCAAACACTTCTCCATTGGTCTCCATAGGAACAACTCCTTTTGATTTCATAACGTTACCCAGTTTGTTGAAAACAAGCGTCACTCCTTCAGAAAAAACCTCATCTGTATCTTCGCTATCTGCACTTTGCTTAGCGCGATCAAAGTCATCCAATACTGGAAGTAAATCCGCAAGTACATCTTGAGACGCGTTACGCATGAAATCCATCTTCTCTTTCATGGTACGCTTTTTATAATTATCGAATTCCGCGAAGATTCTCAGATACTTATCTTTCAATTCAGAAAGCTCAGTTTCTTTTTCTTCTAACTGCTCTTTTAATTGATCTAGCTCTGAAGACTTCTTTGAAGTGGATTTCTTTCCTTTTTTATCTTCGGTTACTGATTCGTTCTTTTCAACTTCTTGTGACTCAGTAATATCTTCTGACTGTTTCTTTTTCACTTTATTTCTTATTTTGTTGAACATAATTTTAATCTAAAAGCACAAAGTTTCCTCGACCGACAACTACAAAATGTAGCAACGCACAAAGGAACTGAATTTTGCTCGTTTATACGCCATTTCTAATACAATCTTCTTGCCATTCAGTGGTATAGACAAATTGACAGATTTAAAGTAGAAACTATGACTATTTGTTGGCAATTCTAGCTTCGAGATACGATTTCAACTGCTCAAATGTCATATTGACGCCTGCTATTCGTCCGCCTGGACTCACTAGGTATGTAGTAGGAATTTCTTTTACTCCGTATTGGGTTGCGATCGGGCTTGAAAAACGATCCATTTGGCCAATATGATATGGCCAAGATAATTGATCTTGTTTTATTGCATTTTTCCATGCTGATTCCTTTGTCTCGATCGCTACGCTCACAATTTCGAAATCTGTAAACTCTTCAAATTTCCTTCCGTGATATTCTTTATACAATTCTACCAATTTGGGGTTATCAGCTCTACAAGGACCACACCAAGATCCCCAGAAATCAACTAGAACTAAGTTATTCTCTGTAAGTTCGTACAATTCAAATTCACTACCATCGATTAACTCAGTTTGAAAATTTGGAGCTTCGACTCCCATCATAAATTTTGGTTGGAAGTAGAGATGTCTACCAACAAAAAATATTACTAGTGCCAACAAGGTAAATAGTAAACTACGCATGACTTCATTATTATCTACTTATAAGCAAACGAGTGTCAATATAGTTCAATTAGTAGTCAGATATTAAGGCAGCTAATCGAGACTTATTTGTAAAGGTATTTGTCGTACTGCATATAAAAATCTAACATTACAGATATTTTGGATTTTTATATTTTCCTCAAGATAGAGTACAATGAAAATAGCAGTTAACGCGAGAACTTTGGTGGCAGATAGAATGGAAGGAGTAGCGCGTTATGCCTGGGAGACTACTAAGCAAATGATCCTTGATCACCAAGAGGATACTTTCTACCTTCTATTTGACAGGCCTTATGACGATGTTTTCTTGATTGCTAAAAATATTGTACCTCTTGTCATAAGACCGGCTACACGTCATCCGATTCTTTGGAAAATCTGGTTCGACCACAGTATCATGAGAGCTATGCGCAAATACAACATTGACGTGTTCTATAGCCCTGACGGCTTTTGTCCCGTGATAAATGAAAGAAAAAGAGTGCCAACTTGCATCGTGACACACGATCTTGCATACTTACATTACCCTGACAGCATGATTAATTACCAGCTTCCTTTTTATAGAAGGCGTGTTCCACAATTCCACAAAACTGCTGATCATATTATTACTGTTTCAGAGAGTACCAGGAAAGATGTAATCAAACAATTTGGGGTTGAACCCCAAAAAGTGAGTGTAGCGTATAATGCACTTCCTCCAGTTATTCAAGAGCTGGAAGACTTAGCTATTAAAAAACCCTATTTTCTATATGTAGGAAGTATTCATCCACGAAAAAACATTGTACGACTTGTGAAAGCTTTTGATGTGTTCAAAAAACAGCATTCTGATAGGCCTGAACAACTACGTATTGCTGGAAGAAAAGCATTCAACAACGACGAATTAGAAACTACTCTCCAGAACTTGCAATACTCTGATGACATTATTTTTGAAGGTCAAGTAAGTGAGCCAAAAAAATGGAACCTTATTAGGCAAGCAAGCAGCTTTGTTTACGTGAGTTTGTTTGAAGGATTTGGAATTCCACTATTGGAAGCATTTTCACAAAACATTCC
This sequence comes from Saprospiraceae bacterium, assembly GCA_965658745.1. GTDB lineage: Bacteria > Bacteroidota > Bacteroidia > Chitinophagales > Saprospiraceae > JAHDFB01. The sequence goes on from CBFHTK010000005.1 coordinate 80,785, forward strand.
AGTTGTTACCTCTGATCGCGGCGCGCTTGCTGAAACAGCAGGAAAATCAGCATATCTAGTCGATCCTGAAAGTGTTGAAGCTGTAGCGAAAGGTCTATTTGAAATACTAACCGATGAAAAATTAAGGCAAGAGTTAGCTGCTAAAGGGGCAAAACGCGTAGAGGACTTCTCATGGAAAAAAAGTGCCGATCACATTTATGAAGTGCTCACCAAAATAAATAAGAGTAATTGATCCTAATTTAGAATGAACTAACACCAACATAAAGTGATTATACTGAATGTTAAAAGAACTACCAATAAAGACTATGTCAAAAAATAATTCCATCGAAGTAATAGGAGCTAGAGAGCACAATCTAAATGATATCTCTGTTTCTATTCCAAAAGATCAATTGGTCGTAATCACTGGAGTTTCAGGGTCTGGCAAATCCTCTCTTGCTTTTGACACAATATATGCTGAAGGGCAAAGAAGATATGTTGATACTTTCTCATCCTACGCGAGGCAGTTTCTTGGTAGTATGGATAGACCAGATGTTGAAAAAATCAATGGCCTTTCACCTGTTATTTCTATCGAGCAAAAAACAACTGGATGGAATCCACGGTCTACAGTAGGCACAACTACTGAGATCTATGATTTTCTAAGACTACTTTATGCCAGAATCGGTGAAGCATATTCTTATGCTACCGGAAAGCGAATGATCAAGTACTCAGAGACAAAAATCATACATCACATAATGGCTGAGTTTCTCGGTCAAAAAATTATTATTCTTGCTCCTGTGGTACGAGGACGGAAAGGTCATTACAGGGAGCTGTTCGAACAGACACGTAAAAAAGGTTACACGAAAGTTCGTGTGGATGGAGAGATAATTGATCTAGTGCAGGGTCTCCAAGTTGATCGATATAAGGTACATGATATAGAAATCGTTATTGATCGTATTAAAGTAGATGAGGCCAAGCTTGATCGTATTACATCATCTATTCAAACTGCTCTCAAAATGAGCAATGATTTCATGATGATATATCAGATTGAGAAAGATCAAATCGTACCTTTCTCGAAAAAACTGATGGATCCTGAAAGTGGAGTCTCCTACGAGGAACCTTCTCCCAACACATTTTCGTTTAATAGTCCATATGGCTCTTGTCCACAGTGCAATGGATTGGGAAAACTGAATAAGGTCGATCTTGAAAAAGTAATTCCCGATGACACAAAAAGTATACAGGAGATAGGAATCTTGCCTTTTGGGGAAGTGCGATCTACGAACATGTTCAAGCAATTAAGAAAAATTGCCAAAAAACATAAATTCACTTTCAAGACCCCAATCAATGAAATTCCAGAAAATGCTTTAGAATTGATTCTGCACGGAAATGGTAAGGGAGTTACCCCACAGTTTTCCAAATACGATATGATGTATGAATTGGAGGATGAAGGACTTATACCTATGCTAGAGCGATGGTATAACGACACATCTTCTGAAAGAATCCGTAACTGGGCATCTGAATTTATGACCATTGCAATTTGTCCTTCATGTGATGGTTTTCGCCTGAAGAAAGAAGCCCTTCATTTCCGCCTTGCCAACAAACACATAGGTGAATTAGGTGAGATGGATCTTACAGAATTATATGAATGGTTTGAAACTATTGAAGAACATCTAGATGAGAAACAAGGCAATATCGCAAGAGATATTCTGAAAGAAATCCGAATGAGACTTGGGTTTCTTTTGCAAGTTGGTTTAGATTATTTATCCTTGAATAGACCAGCTAGAACCCTCTCAGGCGGAGAAGCACAGCGCACGCGGCTTGCCACACAAATCGGTTCACAACTTACCGGAATAACATATATTCTAGACGAACCAAGTATCGGACTTCACCAACGAGACAATGATCGCTTGATCGAAGCACTTCGAAATCTCACTAGGATAGGAAATAGTGTACTAGTGGTAGAACACGATAAAGACTTCATGTTGTCTTCAGACTATATTATTGACCTTGGGCCTGGAGCTGGAATCCATGGGGGCAAAATAGTTGCTGAGGGTGTCCCTAAAGACTTCAAAAAATTCGATTCGATCACTGCAAAATATCTCAATGAAACAACGAAGATCGCAATTCCAAAAAAGAGACGAAAGGGAAATGGCAAGAAACTAGAGCTAATAGGCGCAACTGGACACAATCTGCAGAATACGACTGTCAAGATTCCTCTTGGAACTTTCACTTGTGTGACTGGTGTCAGTGGTTCAGGTAAGTCGAGTCTCATCAAACAGACATTATATCCTATTCTGCGACGTCATTTTTATCGGAGTACACAAATACCTCTACCTTACAAGAAAATCAAAGGCCTGGAGCATTTAGATAAAGTTATTGAAATAGATCAATCTCCAATCGGTCGAACTCCGAGATCAAATCCAGCAACCTATACTGGTCTTTTTGGCCCCATCCGTAGTCTATACTCAAATCTTCCAGAGGCAATGATCCGAGGATACAAACCAGGGAGATTCTCATTTAATGTAAAAGGAGGTAGATGCGAAGAATGTAAAGGGTCAGGAATGCGCGTAATTGAGATGAATTTCCTTCCCGATGTACATATTGAATGTGAGAAATGTCAAGGCAAACGATACAATAAAGAAACTTTAGAAATACTTTATAAAGGCAAGTCTATCAGTGATGTCTTGGATATGAATGTCGAAACTGCTGTTGAGTTCTTTCAACACATCCCAAGTATTTTCCGTAAACTAAAAACTTTAAACGACGTAGGTCTCGGGTACATAACACTTGGACAACAAGCAACAACACTTTCTGGTGGTGAAGCTCAGCGTGTAAAACTAGCTGAAGAACTCTCGAAAAAAGATACGGGTCAGACTATTTATATTCTCGATGAACCAACAACAGGTCTTCATTTCAGAGACATTCAACACTTGCTGGACGTGCTCAACAGACTCGCAGATCGAGGAAATACAGTGTTAGTTATTGAACACAACCTTGATGTTGTGAAAGTAGCTGATTATATTATCGACATAGGGCCAGACGGAGGAAAGCGAGGAGGAGAAATTGTTTTTGCGGGTTCTCCAGAAAAACTCATAGCAAGTAAAAAAGGCTTCACTTCTGAATATTTAGCAAAAGAATTATAAAGTTTACTCGTTCCAAAGTATATCAAAAGTTGTTCTACGATTACGGTTGTTATTCACAATTGCGCATTATTGTGCGCACGCTGTCTAATTCGAAAATAATTGTTGGCTAAATGTCGTTTCAATGAAATAAAGTTAAACTCTTGTTAACTTGACCCACGTTGGAACTTTGAATGTCGTTATATTTTCGTAATTTGAGATTGTTGTGAAAAAATAACTGACTTTTCATACATAGCGCATTAAGACAAAATTTGATATCATGGATATTTCACTAAAACTACAACAGAGCGAGGAAGATTATATCCACGCCTGCATCCGAGGTGAACAGTGGGCCCAGAGAAAAATTTATGAAGATAATTACGCATACATGCTTCCAGTTTGTTTACGTTATGCCACGGATGAGAGTGAAGCAATGGATATTCTTCACGAAGGCTTCATTAAGGTTTATCGACACATATCAAAATATACTCCCGGCACTTCCTTGAAAGCATGGATCCGCAGAATTATGGTTAATGCCGCAATCGATTACTATCGAAAACAGTCAAAAAGAAGAACAACTGATCTCGATACTGTTTACGACATGACAGATAATGAACCCGATATTATCAGTCAAATGTCTGCTGACGAAATCCTGAAAGCCTTGCAAAAGCTAACACCTTCATACAGAACGGTCTTCAATCTTTATGTTGTAGAGGGATACTCTCACCGAGAAATTGCAAAAGAATTGGGTATAACAGAAAGCACTTCACGAAGTAATCTCGTTAAAGCTAGAGGAAAGTTACGTGCAGCAATACAAGTTATGTACAAAAACTAATATCTAAGCCAAGGAATAAAGCAATGGATCAAAAGGATTTCGACAATATCTTAAGTACCAAACTCGGACAGTTGAAAGAATCAGCTAAGATGAACCCCGATTGGGATCGTATGCAAAAAGAAATCTTAGAAGACAATTTAAAGGATCAAAATTTCGATGCTCAGATCAAGAGTAAACTTTCAGAAATAAAAGCGGCTCATTATAATCCAAAAAATTGGTCTTTGTTGTTTGCCTTAATCGACAAAAGGATCAAAAACAAACAAGCTGTCCTCTCCTATAAGCTAATAGAGCTTTCAATTATTCTTCTACTTGCATTTACTAGTTTCAATTTGGGCTTTCTTGAAAATTCAGAAAATAACAAGGACGATAAGTTCAAAAACCCTGTACAAATTGCAGCAGTAATTCAAGATGATGCTAGACAAAATAATACAGCTTTGCTAGATACTTCTAATGAAATAGAAGATCGAATACAGCAAACTGACTTCAATACCCTAAACAAATCTACTCGGAAAGTTACTCAAAATAGGAAGCTTGCCTCGGTTACTCGTTTAAATTCACTTAGCATAGCCAACACTAGCATAGAGCGGGAGACTCCAGTCAACTTTTTGTCAATCGCTTCAAATCAATTAAATGGGCAATTAGTCAAAAAAGATGAGAAGTTAGATGATAGATCTAGCTTCGGTGTAGCTAGTTCAATCAATAAAGAGTCAACTTCAAGGGATTCACGCAAAAACATATCGTCGACTTATCTAGCAGAAACGGAACTAGCAACATTTGCTCTAAATGAAGTAACCATTGTCTACGATAATCTTGTTACATCAAATATTCCTGCATGGTTTGTATCTCTTCAAGCGGGATATCAATTTAATCAAATTCAATCACACGTCTATGAATCTATTGTTGAGAATAGAAGTGGATCTAACTTAAATTTTGGAGCAGCCGTAAAAGAATCGATGAATGCTGCATTTGCCGTAGAAGTTGGAAAGAATATTGGAGCATTTGATGTTTCAGTCGGTGCGGGATATCAAGATGTGCAGTACAATCCAGCACTTAATCTAACAACAGGAAATATTACTTCGAGATATACTGAAACATCTGTAGAGTCTATTGGATACCAGATGCTGTCCATCCCAGTAAATCTGCGCTGGAAAACCTTTAAATGGGGAAGTTGGACAACTAGTTTACAAGGCAGCCTAATAAGTACACTTTTACTGAGATCAGAGCAAAAGGTCAATCAAAAGTTGATTCAAGGTGATAGAATCCAACATGTTGCTCAAAGCAATATAGATTATACAACTTTAGACTATGAGTTCACACAAGGACTAAGTGATGAACCTGCTGCCATACCAAACGGAATACTAAATAACTACTTTATGAGAGGTAGCTTTGGTGGTGAAATCAGTAAAAAAATTGCTCCAGGCACCTCAATCTTTGGAGCGTACAACTACATATTTAATCTTCCTGTAAAATCTCAAAAGTTTAGAAATTCAGACCAGATAAGCAGTCAATATTTTGGCATAGGCGTCAGAAAATACGTTGGATAATCTATCAGATTGCAATCAAATTCACTTATATAATTGCAGTAAAAAGTCGTGTTGAGTCATCTCTTCAATTGAGCGTGCTTTGGCATTAAAAATTGAATTAGTTATTAGTACATTTACATAAATTCGCCTAGTTATGAAGACATTAACTTCAAGTAGCATAGTATTTGCTATTTTACTTTTTTCTGCAACTGTATCTCTTGCACAATGTCCTGCTGATTCACTTAACATGACAAAGCTTTATCAGTACGATGCTTCCACTCAATCTAGTGCAAGTGGTGTCTTCTACAGCGACGTTTGGGGTTATGTCGATCCAGAAGGTAGAGAATACGGAATTATTGGATCAGCAGATTCAATACTCATTTTTGACGTAACAAATCCTGATAGTATATATAAGGTTGAAGCGAGACCTGGAACGAGTGCTGAAATCTGGAGAGACTTGAAGACCTATGACGAGTATTTGTATGCAGTGTGCGATGGGTGCTCTGAAGGTCTTAGAATATTTGACCTTTCACACCTGCCAGATTCATTTCCTCAAGTAAATCAAATCACAAGTGATTTTGGCAATGCTCATAATATATATATCGAGACAGATTCTGCAAGGTTATATGTAGTAGGAAGTGGAGGTGCGCCGGAGGGAATGCTTATTTATGATCTAAATTCAACTCCAAATGACCCTCCTCTACTAAAAAAACTACGCCTTGACACCATACAGGGGGAGCCAGCGGGTGTGAACTATTACATTCATGATATTTTTGTAAAAGGAGATACAGCATACTGTTCTCATGGGAATGCAGGGTACATTTTGTGGGATACGTCGGACCCTGATTCAATATATCGAGTATCTACGCCTTTACCGCTTGAAAGTACTGATTTAAGAAGTTATGTTCATAGCTCGTGGAATAGTGTCGATGATCACTATGCTTATGTCGCAACAGAAATAGGAAATAGACAAATATATATAGTAGATCAATCAGACAAAAGCAATCCAGTTCTTGATACAACTTGGCGAGAACCGCTTCTAGAATGTAATGGATTTACCAATAATATACCACACAATCCTTACGTCGTAGGAAATACTCTTTATATTTCTTACTACCAAGACGGTGTCAACATTCTAGATATTTCTGAACCAAGATTACCTATACGGACTGGATACTATGATCTAGATCCTACAAACAATTCTTATAGTGGAACCACATCAAATTGGGGAGTTTATCCATTTTTACCTTCAGGAACGATCATAGCATCAGATACGAAATTTGGTTTTTTTGTTCTAGAATATACACCACCTATCGTTCCTCTAGAATTAATTTCTTTCGAAGCAAAAACTTTACGAAATAGTACCGATGCACTACTAGAATGGCAAGTTGCTGATGCAATCAATGTTTCACACTTTGAATTACAAAGTAGTAGTAATGGCGTTGATTTTAGAGATATCGCAGTTTTGGCCTACGAGCCAAATAAAAGTGCTTACGATTATATTGACACATCCGTTAAGTCCGCAAATAAATACTATCGACTAAAGATCATAGATGTCGATCGTCAGTACGACTATTCAGATATACGACAGTTGAAATTCAAGAATAGTATTGCTGTTGCTTTGTATCCAACTGTAACTAGTGATTTTGCCACAATAGAAGCTTCCACTTCTGAATCATTGTCAGTGCAAGTTTTCAATATGTCTGGTCAGCTAGTTTTAAACCAAATGGTAAAAAATGGAGATCAGCTAAATCTTGGAAGTCTCTTTCCCGGTATGTATACAGTTATCATCAAGGTTGAAGAAACTTTATTCCAGACTAAGGTGATCGTAAACTAAGTTCTTGCTCGAAGTACTAAAATCTATAGCGAAGACAACAATTTAAAAGGCCAAGCTATCGGGATTTAGTCGTTCTTAGTGAAGAAAGCTTGATAATCGTATTCTTCCTTAATCGATAATAACCCCTATTTCATCTAAGGCCTAGCAGCGCTTGCAACTTTCCCTGCTAGAAAATGGTTCTACTTGTCATTGATTTGGTTTTACACAGCTACAACATGTCTAGACTTATATTTTTTGGTGTTTTCATATTAATCTACCTTTCGCTAGATATCTATGTATATCAGTCATTGAAGATACTCTTTCAATCTACTATCTACAATATAAGTTATTGGGCAATTACTGTTTTCTTTATAGCATCTATATTTCTAACCGCACAGTACTTACAAGATTTCAACGGTATTAGGCCTATATGGCTGAATATAATTATTGGCTTACTCGTAGCAATTTTTGTATCAAAGCTCTTGCTAGCTGGGTTACATTTCATATATGATGGCACTCGAGGTATAACAGGTTTATTTAGGTGGATCGGAGACGTTTCAGGAATCTACAAAATTGAAAGTAATTATATTCCCGCCAGAAGACAGCTAGTTTCTGGAATTATCGGTGGTATAGTTGCAATACCTTTTGCTGGATTCCTATATGGCATTACTAAAGGAAAATACAATTACGAAGTTAATCGAATCGTCTTAGAATTCGAAGATTTACCCGACTCATTCGATGGATTCAAACTTGTTCAGATTTCTGACATTCACTCTGGAAGTTACGACAGCTATGAACAGGTCGAAGAAGGAATAAAACTTGTAAATGCAGAAAACGCAGATTGTGTTGTTTTCACTGGAGACCTGGTCAATAGTAACAAAGATGAAATCGACCCCTTCATAAGTGCATTTAAACAAATCAATAATAAAGAAGGCAAGTTCAGTATTACTGGAAATCACGACTACTATGGTATGCGCTCCAATGACGATAATGAGCGTCAAGATTATTGGGAAGATTTCAAGGGCAAACATAATTCGATGGGTTTCGATCTGATTCTCAATGAAAATAGAGTGATCCAAAGAGGAAATGATAAAATAAAAATAGTCGGTGTAGAGAACTGGGGTAAAGGCCCTTTCCCAAAACATGGTGATCTACAAAAGGCACTGGAAACAGTATCTAAAGATGACTTTACAATACTACTATCTCATGATCCTACTCATTGGGAAGAACATGCTCTAAAGCACTCCAAGAAAATTCACCTCACTTTAAGTGGACACACTCATGGTATGCAATTCGGCCTAAATGCTTTGGGAATAAAATGGTCCCCAATCAAATATCGTTATGCGAGATGGTCTGGTTTATACACTGAGAATAATCAGCATCTCTATGTCAATCGTGGATTCGGATTCCTAGGTTTCCCTGGAAGAGTTGGTATGTGGCCTGAAATCACATCGATCGAATTCAGGAAGATCTCTTAGTAAACAAACCCAATCACTCAATAATAAAAGTGAAATAATCATTCAGAAGCTGAATGCAGCTGATTCCTTTTGCAAAAATCAATACAACTTTGTGTCTTACTTTTCGTAAGTAAGATATTATGAAATCACTTAAACGACTACTTTTTGCTTGTGCTCTAATAGCCACCTTTCAGGTGAGCCTTGAGGCTCAAATTCTAGATAGACTATCTCGTAGTATTGATCAAGCTATAGATAAAGAGGTTAATGAAATCTCTGAAAAAATGGTAGAGCGAATCATTGAGCGTATTCTCACCGGAGAGTCTACCAGTACCGATAGCCTCGAGCAGTATCAAAAGCAACAAGGTATTGACACTAGTGCTACGAGCTCAAATCCTGCCTTTGATCTTGGTAGCATTTTTGGAAGTTCGAATGCAAAAGTAGATCGAACTTTTACGTTTGATTACAAAATGAAACTTAATATTCAGAATGGCAAAGAATCAAATAATTTTGATGTTTTTGTGCCCGAAGAGGGCGCATATTCGGGAATGAGTGTAGAAGATATGTTTGTCATTGTTGACTACGAAACAGGGGATACTTATACTATTATCAATGGGAGTCTAATTCAAATGAACATGACTAAATTCATCGAAAAAATGAATCATCAAATTGATGTAGAAACAGATGACTCAAATCCACCGACAATCAAAAAAACAGGTAGGTCGGAAATGATTGCAGGATACAAGTGTTATGAGTATGTTATAGATACTGACGACTCGAATATAGACGTATGGATAACGGAGGACTTTTTGACAAACGACAAACGAAGTTCAGCAATTATCAAACTATTGAACCTCGAGAATAAGAACACGGAAATTAACAGTCGTGCGAATGCACTAAAGATAATTACTAGAGATAAAAAGAACAAGAACGACGTTACTACGATGATTGTTGAATCAATCAAAAAGGAGCAGAAATCTGTCGACCTTAGTCAGTACTGGCTTTAAAGCAATTCACCTCACATGCAAATAGCTACTTTCTCTGATACCAGATAAGTACATAAAAATAGGTTTTAAGCTCCATCCAATTTATTCAACTCTTTTAGTACCTCCTCTGCCTCAGCTCGCTTCTCATCGCTAGCAGCTCTGTTTGTTGTTGACAAACGATAGGACTCTTCCATGAGTGCTTTATATTTATCTTCTAACTTTTTTTTGGGATCTTTCTTAAATAAACCGAACATATCTTCTTGTTTAGTCAATAGAACAAGAACTAGGCTAGATAGTTGGCATCAGGGCATAAAAAAAGCCCAAATTTGCACGCAAATTCAGGCTCTTTCGACTAAGGTCTCAAAATAAGAAAACTACATCTTTATGGCATAAGACCAATTTATTTTTATCGGATTATAAGAACTAAAAACAATAGAGTTCATCACCGTTGTTATTATATATATTGCATTAATCGTGCCAACTTTCTAAATCCTTAGAATTTATCTTCGCACACAACAAATATAAACATATTTTTAAAATTATTATAGATCTTCATCTATTTCATAAAGCTAAAACGATCAAATGCTAGATTTTGTTCCATAATATATAAAAAATTATAATATTATTTTTTAACACTTATAACCGATTCTAATTCACCTTCTTAATCAGCAATGTCAACAACATTTTCGATATAGAAAGTATCGATATAGGATACAAGTCCAACATCTTTCCTGTATGATTCGACAGTGATCCCATTCCACTCAAAGTCACAATCGTTAAATAGAGTCGCTCTCGATAATACTAAGTGTCCTCCTGCCTTTACATGAATTCCACTATTTTCAGCCATACTTACTGAACAACCTACAATTAACACGCCATTTTTTTCAATTGTGATATTTCCTGTAAAATCAACATGCCTGTTCCACGTGACCGTATCAAGTATGATTATGTCTTCAGCAGCCTCGTATTCGCACCAATCTTCCCTTAATAATTTTCTTTTTGAACTCTTTCTATTGCCCAAGGTGCGATTTGTTTTTGCTATTTGGCAAGGTGTAAATGCAGTCTGCAAGCTGTTATAATCCATTACATTATTGGAAATAATTCCATCGCAGGGTGCTGGACCACTATTCCAACAATTTGAGTGCTTTGGCGTATCATCGCAGCCATCACCTCCCTTCCAAGTATGAGATAGTCCTAGAACATGCCCTATTTCATGATTAAGCAACCCCGTATATGTCCATGGTTTAGCATCTTTCAAACCATTCACTCCAAGTTTGACGCTATTTCCAAGAGCAATTCCAGCTGGTTTTGCTCGATATGTTTTACTTTTCACACTGTCAGGAGGATGGACCATATAAAAAATATTCAATACGCTATCAGGATTTATAGCGTATTGATTAATTAGTTTTTTGTCATAATTATTCTTGAATCGACCAAAATTTCTAAAGAATGGATCCTCTACGTAATGAAAATAAACCCCTGCATCTCTAGGATCAGATTTTGCTGATGTCAATTGATACCTGTAGGAAATTGGATGAACTGGTGTGGAATTGCCCTCAGGTAAATTCATCTGCTTATTGTCTCTTAGTTTTCGATTTGCCTGATAAATAAAATCCTTCGCAAACTGGATTCCTTTATCAGCATTAAAGTTATTTGCACTATCAAGGCTATTCACAAAATGCATATTTACTCTGATCGTTTTCATACGATTCAGGTAAGGCTTTTCATTATCATGTTGATATTGATCTACATCGAAACATGAACTGGTGAAAGACCTTTTCAGTATATGTCCGTTGCCGCTGGAGCTTAATTTATAAGCATACTTAAAAGGAACAATCCTCTCACTACCGGAACCTAGTTGTATAACCTCTAGCTTTGTTTTACAGGCTAACAATATGAGGGTCAAGCCCAAAAGAAGTGATAGTTTCTTCAGTATTGCTTGAGAAGAACTCCCAAAATCAGTCATCTATTTTCTTTACATATTTAGTCCTCCACAGACACTAAGTACTTGTCCAGTTACATACGTTGACATATCGGATCCTAGGTAGATCGCAGCGTCAGAAACGTCTTGACCGCTACCAAGTTTATTCAATGGGATTCCTTTCAAAAAGGTCTCCTTAGTAGCTTCATCTAAAACATGCGTCATATCAGTTTCAATGAAACCTGGAGCGATTACATTAGAACGAATTCCTCTAGAGCCGATTTCTTTTGCAAGTGATTTACTAAAACCAATAACACCTGCTTTACTAGCAGCATAGTTAGCTTGCCCAGCATTTCCAAAAACTCCAACGACTGACGAAATATGAATAATTGAGCCTGAACGAGCTTTCAGCATAGGACGCATGACATGCTTACTCAAGTTGAAAACCGATTTAAGGTTTACATTCATAACCTGGTCCCATTGATCTTCATTCATTCTCAGTAAAAGCGTGTCTTTTGTTATACCCGCATTGTTGACGAGGATATCTATCTTACCAAAATCTTCAATTACTTGTTTGACAAAAGTACCTGCATCATCATAAGAAGAAGCATCTGACTGATAAGCTTTCACCATCTGCCCTGAGGTATTTAAATCATCTTGAATTGCAATAGCTTCTTCTGAGGATGACCTATATGTAAAAGCAACTTGAGCACCTGCTTCAACAAAAGCATATACCATAGCTTTACCGATCCCTCTTGACCCTCCTGTGATAATGGCTACTTTATTCTCTAACAATCTCATAAGTTCGTTTATTTGTTTTGAAGTCTGTGGCTACGTTGCGCAACTTGAGACATTTTTAACAGTACTCTCTCAATAATGAGTTACATAACCAAAAATTTTAATAGCTCAAATATATACATTCATTGGATTTATTGAGAACAAGCTAAATATTCACCAAAAACAGGCAAGATGATTGCTATCGGTAAGCCTTTTTGGGCTTAGAGCCCATATCTTTTCACTATTTTTATTCTTCGTAATTGAAGCACGAACACCGTTATTACTTAAAGTATTGCTTGTGCTTCGTTAATTAAATCTTAAACTCGTAACAGATAACTATCAATATCGTCAGTAAGGTAAATGATTAACCCCTAAATTGTTGCTTATGAAAAATCTAACTTTAATTCTAGTCTTGCTTATCGCAATAACATCATGTACTTCAATTAATAAATTAGTTGAACGGGGAGATTATCAAGCTGCGCTTATTTTAGCAACCAAAAAACTCCAAGGTAAGGAGAAAAAGAAAACAAAACATGTTAGAGCTCTAGAGACAGCTTTCTTTAAAATCAATGAGCGAGATATGCGTAATGTCAAACGTCTTATGGCTTCAGGAGACGAAGCCGCTTGGCAAGAAATTTTTGAAATTTATGCAGATATTGACGACCGCCAAGAAGCTCTGTATCCATTGATACCTCTAGTTAGTAAAGACGGCTATAAAGCCAATTTTTCATTTATTCGTGTAGAAAAATTATTGGCTGAATCTGCTGATAAGGCTGCTGAATACGTATACAATCGAGGTAAAACTCTTTTAGTAAAAGGAAAAAATGGCGACAAAGACGCCGCTAGAGATGCATATAATTATTTCCGTTCTACAGGTAATTATTTCACTAACTACAGAGACTCAGAGGAGTTGGCTGATGAGGCAAGTTACTATGGAAAAACAAGAGTCTTAGTCGATGTAGAAAACCAAGCTTCAGTAATAGTACCTTATGCTTTTGAACGAGAAGTTCTAGACATACATGTCAGAGATCTTAATTCACAGTGGGTGGAATACTACGTCGAAGATGCTGGAAATCATCCGATCGATGTCAAAGCAATTTTGGAAATCAGAAACATTGAGATTTCACCTGAAAGAGAAGTTATACATAATTATGTAGATACAAAAGAGATTAAAGATGGCTTCAATTATGTCTTAGACGATAACGGCAATGTAATGAAAGACACAAGTGGTAATGATATTAAAGTTGATAAATTCACAACTATTAGTGCAGAAGTCACAGAGATTGTGCGGACAAAAGCTGCTTTTGTTAGAGGTAATGTCTACTACTACGACACCAAAACTGGAGAAAGATTTAGAACGAGACCGGTAAATGTCGAGGCATTATTTGAAGACATTGCTTGTCAATTCAGAGGCGATAAAAGAGCTCTTAAAGATAAGCGTTTAAAATACATAAAACCTTATCCACTAGATTTTCCATCAGATCTAATGATTACCATGGATGCCGCTCAAAATCTGAAGGAGTTTTTTAGAAGTCAAATTGAACAGTCAATCTACTAAACTTGGTTCATCCTAATCAAGATTCCAAAAAATACAAAGCCAGCTTTCAATGAAAGCTGGCTCATTTTTATGGTCCAATCTATCAACAGTTCTCAATGTAAAACATCTAAGTGGGATGATATAATTTGCTGATACCATTATTTCCTAAAAGGTTATACAGTTTTCTTATTAGTTTTTGTTTATTTTGTGGTCTTAATTTTGGTCGAAATTTCTTAGCTTCTTCGACAAGAAAGTACTGATATTGTGATGATTGCGGCTTGTACTCCCATAAATTACAGATTTTGCAATTTGGATAAACTATGGGCAGCGAATAGTCATTGAGAAAGCTTCTTATACTGAATCCGCTAGAAACCAAAATAGAAGCACATTGAGCATAAAAGTGGAAATTGTTTTCTGCTTAAACCATTAAGGATACAAATGAGATTATTTAGTTTTTTCACACAAGAGCTTGCGATTGATCTTGGAACAGCAAACACGCTGATAATCCAAGATGACCAAATTGTTATTGATGAACCATCAATAGTTGCAATGGATCGAATGACTGGTGAAGTAATTGCTGTTGGAAAGCGTGCTATGCAAATGCACGAAAAAACGCATGAAAATATCAAGACAATTAGACCTCTGAAAGATGGAGTAATTGCAGACTTCAAAGCCGCAGAAGCATTAATTCAGGGTTTACTAAGTCTTATCGAAGATAAACGTAAATTTTTTACGCATCTGAAAATGATGATTTGTATTCCTTCAGGAATTACAGAGGTTGAAAAAAGAGCTGTTTTCGATTCAGCAGACCATGTTGATAGCAAGGAAACGTATTTAATATATGAACCTATGGCAGCGGCTTTGGGAATAGGATTAGATGTCGAAGAGCCGGTTGGTAACATGATAATTGACATAGGTGGCGGAACGACGGAGATTGCAGTCATTGCATTATCGGGAATTGTAACAAATGAATCTATAAGAACAGCAGGTGATGAATTCACACATGAGATTGTTGAATTCATGAAGAAGAATCACAATATTCTGATTGGTGAAAGAACAGCTGAGAGAATCAAAATTGCTGTGGGATCTGCACTACCGGAGCTTGATAATCCACCAGATAAGCTCTCTGTTAACGGAAGAGACTTAATATCTGGTATTCCAAAACAAGTCTTTACTACATATCAGGAAACTGCAATTGCACTTGATAAATCGATTGCAAAAATAGAAACTTCTATTTTACGTGCGTTGGAGCAAACTCCACCAGAATTAGCTTCAGATATTTATAAACGAGGAATCTATTTGACTGGCGGGGGTGCACTTCTGCGTGGTTTAGATAAGCGAATTTCAGCAAAGACAAGGCTTTCAGTTCACGTTGCCGAAGATCCGCTAAAAGCTGTTGTGAAAGGTACGGGAATTGCATTGAAGAATTCAAAGAAATTCTCATTCCTGATTGATCGTAGAAGCATCTAAAAAGGTGTTTCGTTATTTGTGCTATGCAATGATCAAGTGACGTTGCTGATTTGTTCATTTTGAAGAGATGATACGTAATTTTCTAGCGATACTTATAAAGTTCGGAAGCGCATTCCTTTTTGTGCTACTAGAAATTGTGTGTTTGTACCTGATTGTCAACTATAATCAATCTCAATCCGAAATCTGGGCCAATTCAAGTAATATTCTTACAGGTTCAATATATAAACAATACAACAATTTTACATCCTTCTTAAGTCTTAGGGATGAAATGGAAAAACTAGCAGAGGAAAATGCAGCTTTGCGATCCACTTTACTATCAAAAGACTTTAAAGCACGACAGCAGGACAGCATTGTTGCAAGTAATTTTGAGTTTATTCCTGCTCTCATTGTGAGCAACTCTACGCAGAGTTTAAACAATAAAATCATTTTGAATAAGGGTGAGCTCCAAGGCATCAAAAAAGGAATGGGTGTCATTTCAAGCGATGGAATCGTAGGCGTGGTTCTCCATACTTCTGAAAAGTATTCAACTGTTCTTAGTATTCTCAATATTCGGACAAAAGTCAGTGGATTAATAAAACGTACTGGGACACTCGGCGATGTGACGTGGAGAGGAAAAAATCCTACAATTGTTGAACTCAATTCAGTTCCGCAATATGTCCCAGTAATGATTGGTGACATAGTAGTAACTAGCGGTTACTCCACTATATTTCCCAAAGGTCAGAAAATTGGTCTGATTGAAAATGTTAGCGATAACCCAAGAACTGGATATTTTGACATCGATGTTTCCATCTTTGCTGACCTATCGAGTCTTGCGCAAGTTTATGTAGTTAAGAATATTATCTTTGACAAAATCAAGGAATTCGAAAAAGTGAGCACGAATGAATAAGCTTATCCAATCAAACATACTTCGATTTATACTGATTCTATTGTTTCAGGTACTGGTTTGTAAAGGGATAAATCTTAATCAAGGTAGCTTCCAATATTTCCATGTCCTTTTCTACCCCATAGCGATACTACTTTTACCAGTTGATATGCCAAAACCCTACGTTTTACTAAGTGCCTTTGTATTGGGTATTATGGTTGATATATTCTATGACTCTCTTGGAGTACATGCTTCTGCTTCAGTATTTCTCGCATACGCGAGATCGTACATCTTAAGAATTTTGGAACCAAGAGGTGGATATAGTGTTAAAACTATGGGTCTAGGGAACATGGAATTTTCTTGGTTTATCAGTTATGTGTCCATTAGTATGGTGATATTTCTAGCTGTATACTTTTCTATGGATGCATTTTCCTTTGTCTATTTTGGACGCATAGTACTGAATACCTTATTTAGTTTTATTCTATCTGTGAGTTTGATTCTTATTTATCAAGTTATCTTTAGATCTAGAACATGAAAGAAGCAGCAAATAGGACAAGACACTTGCATATACTTATACTAGTATTTACAGCAGCATCTATCCTAGTCATCAAGGCGGCTACTATCCAATTGTTCAATAAGAACTACTTGACCGCAGCTCAAAACACAACAATAAGTGAAAACATATTGCACCCTGCACGCGGATTGATATTCGATAGAAATGGTAAACTCCTAGTTGTTAATAAACCTGCATACGACATTAAAGTAATCTACAAACAACTTGATCCAGAGATGGACACTACGTTACTTTGTAGTCTTTTACAGATCGATAAAAGTAGATTTCTGAAGAATATCGAAAAAGACTTTCGAAGTTCCAGATATAGTAAATCTGTGCCTTTTACATTTATGTCGAATCTCTCACCCGAGCAATATGCTGCATTTCAAGAACACCTGTTTGAGTTTCCCGGCTTCTACTCAGAACTTCGAAATGTACGAGCATATCCTCATGAAAATGCAGCACACGCACTTGGTTATATCAGCGAAGTTTCAAAAAGTGTTGTAGAACGCGAGGAAGGAAGGTATGCACCTGGTGATTATATCGGTGTAAGTGGATTGGAAAGGACATATGAAAATCACTTGCGTGGTGAAAAAGGTGTCGAATTTCTCCTAAAAAATAATTTGGGTCGGCAAGTCGGTGAGCTTGAAAATGGCGAATTAAATGTGGATCCTGAAAAAGGTAAAGACCTTGTGTCCACACTTGATTTGGACCTTCAATCCTATGGAGAAGATCTTTTTGGCAATAAACTAGGTGGTATTGTCGCCATCGAACCGGCAACTGGAGAAGTTCTAGCTATGGTAAGCGGTAAAACATATGATCCCAATCTACTTTCTATAAATCAAAATCGTGGACGAGCCTTTGAACAGCTATTAAATGACACGCTTAATAAGCCGTTTCATGATCGAACTGTCATGGCAAAATATCCTCCTGGCTCAATTATAAAGCCAATTCTTGCAATGATAGCTATGCAGGAAGGTATCTGCGAGCCAGATCGAACTATTTACTGCAATGGCTCATATGCGGTGAATAGCAAAGGTTTCTCTCAAGGCTGTCATCAACATGCAACGCCGTATGATGTGCAAACAGCTATCCAATATTCATGCAATTCTTATTTTTATCAATTGATTCGTGAATTGATTGAAATAAATGGATACTCAAAACCTGGTGAAGGTCTTAAGATTTACAACGACTATTTACATGCTTTTGGACTAGGAGATCAACTTGGGATTGACATCAGCAATGAAAGTAAAGGCTTTATACCTACTCCCGAATATTACGACAATCTTTACGATGATGTTATCACCGGGTGGAAGTCAACCTATATATTAAGTCTGGGTATCGGTCAAGGTGAGATGCAATTATCCACTTTGCAAATGGCAAACTTAGCAGCAGCAATTGCAAATAGAGGATACTTCATTACACCTCATATGATCAAAGGATACAAGAATGATAATTTGGAGATGAATCCTATTCCTATATCAAAAAAAACAATTCCAATCGACAAAGAATACTTTGAAGTTTCTATCGAAGGTATGGAACGAGTTGTGACAGCGGGAACAGCAAAAAATGCATACGTTCCAGGAATTACAGTTTGTGGTAAAACTGGTACTTCTCAAAATCCACATGGTAAAGATCACTCAGTGTTTTTTGCTTTTGCTCCTAAAGAAAATCCAAAAATAGCAATAGCAGTATTTGTAGAAAATGCTGGTTGGGGATCAGACTATGCTGCTCCGATTGCTGGCTTGATGATTGAAAAATACATTCAAGGAAGCATCTCGCCTGAAAGAAAATGGATGGAAGACCGTATGATGAATCTAAATACTCAAGTTAACGCACCTTAAATGAAGATTTCTAGTATAGTGGCTGTTGCCCAAAATGGCGTCATAGGAAAGGATAATGATCTACCTTGGAGATTACCAGATGATTTAAAGTACTTCAAAAAAGTAACTCAGGGACACCATATCATTATGGGTCGCAAAAATTATCAATCCATCGGTTTCCCGCTGCCAAAAAGGACCAATATTATCCTGAGCCGAAATCCGTTTTTCATCGTATCAAATTGTTTAGTTGCGCAAACGGTGGAAGAAGCCTTAAGTATTGCATATGACAATGGAGAAGAAGAAGTTTTCATTATAGGCGGTGCTGCAATTTATGAAGCGACAATGGACATGTGGGATCGACTATACTACACAGAAGTTCAAGCAGAACCTGAAGGAGATGTATTCTTTCCTAAACTAGACTGGGAAAATTGGAGTCTTTCAGAATCTAAGTTTCACGACAAAGATGATCGTCATGAATATCCCTTTACGTTTAAGACATTTGATCGAAAATCAGCACAAAAAAAATAGCGCTACTTTTTGAGCGCTATTCTTATTAACCTGTATTATGATTTTTGAATGAAATTCTTATTCAGCTAATTTGTAGATATCCATTACTTCATCTAATATCTTCTTAAAATCAATTTTAAGATCGATCAGACTTCCCGAATGAATGTCAAACACCCAACCGTGTACTGAAATTTCACGATCTCGCATAGCTTCCTGATAAACAGCTGTCTTTACAACGTTGATACATTGTTCTTGTACATTAAGCTCTACCAATCTCATGTACCGTTTCTCTTCGTCTTGAATAGCGTCCAATTCACTTTGATGAGTACGATACACATCCCTAATATTTGCTAACCACGGATTCAATAAACCCAAATCTGCCGGTTGCATAGCAGCTTTCACACCACCGCAGAAATAATGACCACAAACAACAACGTGATTGACCTTTAGGTACTTTACAGCATACTCGATAACCGATGCAACATTAAGGTCGGTATTTGGAACCATGTTCGCTATATTTCTATGTACAAACACTTCACCAGGTCCTGCACCCATCAATTCTTCAGCAGTTACCCGACTATCGGAACATCCTATGTACAAAACCTCAGGGTTCTGGCCTTTGGACAGATTTACAAAGTAATCTTTGTCAAGATTTAAGCGTTTGGAAACCCAATCTGAATTGTTCTGGAATATTTGGTCAATCTTCATATAGCTTTATTTTAGTTTAGTTTAATTCACGTTAGTTGGGCATTCTGGCTAACTCGCTAAAGCAACCCTGATCTGATCGGTATGGTCTTTCGTCTTCACCTTTTTGATAATCTCAATGATCTTTCCATCCTCTATCACAAAAGTTGTTCTATGTAAACCATCATATTCTCTACCCATAAATTTTTTTGGTCCCCAAACACCATATGCCTTTATCAACTCTTTTTCTTCATCTGAAATCAGACTAAAAGGAAACTGATACTTCTCCTTAAACTTCATATGCTTACTTGGTTTATCTGGGCTTACTCCTAGGATTTCGAATCCATCTTTCGTTAAATCTGAATAATTGTCTCTAAGGTTGCAACCTTGTGTAGTACAACCAGGAGTATCATCTTTTGGGTAAAAATATAAAATTAGTTTCTTTCCAGAATAATCACTCAATTTCACCTGAGATTCATCTTCAATAATTCCTGTAAAATCAGGAGCATTATCTCCTACTTTTAGATGTGTCATATATCTTATATGTATTTGAAAATTAATTACTTAGTGAAAACATACTACATTTCATATGGTTTAGTAATCCGCAAAATTCCTCCAACAACTAATGTAATTCTAATTTCAATACAAGACGTCCTTCGTCCAAATTGTCTCGTTGTTCCGATCATCATATACCTTAACGCTTATTTTATGCTTACCTGGTTTCCACCTTTCGTCTACTGTATGTTTAATTCGTTTTGTTTTAAGATCGTATTCAAAGAGTATCCAATCACCGTCCAAGTAGGCTTCATATCGTAGATTTTTAGCATACCCTCTGACCTCCATATTATCATCAATTTTTAGAATAATCGAACTCCCCTTCTTTAGCTCATACGGAGCAGAAACCACGCTAATGGTCGGCGGAACAGTATCTAACATAACGACATAAGAGCCAAAATCTCTGACCTTTGTTCCAATCATATCATTTACTAAAGTTCCACCAAAAGAAGTATATTCATTCTTGTCGCATGCAGCTACGATAGCTTTATTGAGTAGAGTGCTATCAGAAATCTCATGCTGAATATATAGGTCAAAATAGCCAAACGTTGCTTGATTCGGATCGCCAATATGAAAAACAGGACTCGCGTAATTGTACTCTTTTTCGTCAGATCGCTCCACGCTCAAATAAGTATTCTCATAAAAGCACGACTCACTAAATCTAATTTTCACATCGCCTCTACTAATTATATGCGGTTCTCCAAAAGGTAAAAAATAGTTGTAATTAATCCCTGGATATCCAAGCATAGATGTGTCACGTAAAACCGAAAAGACAATTTCCGACGTATTACCTTCATAATCACGAAGGGATACTTTTACATCTCTAGGTTTTGATGCATATAGAGGTATGACACCGGATTGAGATTGCTTGTAGATGCCCATATTCATCCCTGGCTTCTTGTATAGCTGATGTGCACGTACGTTCTTCTTTTGATAATAATCATAATCAATATGGCCATTTAGCTTTCTAAAATCATCAAAGGAGATCGTATCCATTCTGAACATAAACTCAACTTTTCCATCTACCTCCAACTCTCCTTCATAGATTCCATTTCTATTACTGACTCCAGTCATAAGGTCACGAACAAAGGCTACCACACCAATTCTCCAAGCAGGAATTGACAACATCTTTTCCTTTGGCTTATATATATTCGAGTCCTTCGTCAATGCGATTTTTTTGGAGCTTTGTAGTTTTAGTTCATCATTGAGATACTGTAAAATCATATAATTGACTCGCGGAGCAATATCATCTCTGACTTCGATGCCATGTTCAAGAGGGTTTAAAGCTTCTTCAGACTTAGTATTTCTTACTTCGAAATGTAGATGAGGTCCATACGAACGTCCAGATGTACCCATAACCCCTATTTGCTCTCCTTGTGTGACAAGAAACTCTGAAGATGCTAACAGCGTATCAATTTCAAAAACTTGCTTTGCATACTGCAGAGAGTCAATAAAATCTTCAAGGTCTGGTCGAAATTTCTGAAGGTGTGCATAAACCGTTGTATGTCCATTGGGATGATCAATGTAAAGCGTATTTCCATAGCCAGCAAAAGATACCTTAATCCTACTCACTACTCCATCTGCTACTGCAAGTATTGGATCGCCAGTCCTTCCATTAGAAGATTTGATGTCCACTCCAGTATGAAAATGATTCTTCCTCAATTCACCAAAAGTTCCAGCTAAACCCACACCATGTTTTATAGGTGGGACCATCCAATTTTCGTCTTGAGCAGAAACTCCAAAAAATGAGCTAAGCAGGATACATATTACTAAAATATACTTCATAAAAGGACTTTATAATGTGGAATTTAGCTCGCAAAAATACAAGTATTGATACGAGAACATCATACTGAGTCAAAAAATAACAATATTTTACCTTTTCTGACAGATTCTAATCTCTACTGTGTCAAGAATTTCGTTTCTTTTCATCAACATATAATCTTAAATCTTGAAAAAATCCTAGCTGAATTGAATACTTTAGTCCTGCAATTACAAAAATGAACAAAGAACGGCTTCTAATTATTTCTGCTTTCTTAGCAATCTATTTAATATGGGGTTCCACATACTTGTTCAATAAAATACTAGTCACTGAGATTCCTCCCTTTCAATTATCAGGTGTTCGTTTCTTAACAGCAGGTCTAGTCATACTATTCATTGCAATACTTCGTCACGAAAATTTAAAAATATCGTTAAAACAGTTAAAAAATGCGACACTTGCAGGCTTCTTATTCTTGACAGCGGGAAACGGATGTGTAGTATTTGCATTAAAGTATATCGATAGTGGATTTGCCGCGTTGCTGATATCGTCTCAGCCACTGATTCTACTCATCATGCTAAGAATACTTCAGAAAAAACACATAAAGCTACGATCCTTAATAGGAGCATTTCTTGGGATACTTGGCATTGTGTTTTTGACTTATTCTCAAGGTGTTGCAGGAGAAATCTCGTGGATAGGAATCGGATTAGTTATGATAAGCCTTATCTCTTGGGGTTATGGAAGTATTTTTGTGGGTACCGCTGTGCTACCCAAAAATCAATTTGTTAACTCAGCATATCAGATGACAACAGGCGGTCTAATGTTGTTGGTTCTATCTAGAACCACTGGCGAAAACTCAACTAATCTGATAGAACTTAACATCAAAGCAATAGGATCGATGACCTTTCTGATTGTTTTTGGCAGTATAATTGCCTTCACGTCGTTCAATTACCTTCTGCAGAAGGTTTCTCCAGAAAAGGTTGCGACTGGAACTTACGTCAACCCGGTTGTAGCTTTGATTCTAGGATACTTGGTACTAAATGAAATTCTTGCTCCTATCGGAATATTAGCAAGTGCGATTCTACTGACTGGCGTATATTTTATCAATAGTGCTAAGTCAAAATAGCTATTCAACAAGAATAATGTATGGAACCCAATTGATATTCGGAACCTTACTCTAGATCAATAACACCAAGTGCTGAATTGTTGAAACCTTGCTTGATGACCTTCATTTCCTCCATGCTGAAAGAATTGTCACCATTTAATTTCTCAACAACCTCCTGTCTACTTACTTGTAAAAGAACCATCAATCTATCAGCTAAATTAACGTGGGGTCCTGCAAGCGAGTACAATTTAGTAACGAAAACATCCTGCTTAAAAGATAAAGTATTCATATGCATAATATCGGTTTTAGCTCTGGCAAAACATATTGAAGACACCTTGGGACGGCTTCTTCAAAAATAAGTAGCAGACAAAACTAATGAATTAATAGCATATTAAAAAATATTATAATATGTTTAACTTGAATTCTTATGCATACGAGACTCCTCAAGAAATGATTTCGCTGTTTTCTACCTCTTCACAGTCTATTTCGTAAAGCCATCTTACTAATACAATCGTACCAAACTTCGTAAATGTCTCACTCTTTCCGGAACAAACCTCTATTTGATATTCTAGCTTATAACTGAAAGCACTTGATTTGGCTGATTGACTTTGTATGCGACCTGACCAAGTGTCCTCAATTGACTGACTTTGAAAGATTTCATTTCCCCATCTGTCATAGATCTGAATTTCAAAGAATTCCAACTCATATGGAGAACTACAATAAAACACATCGTTCACTCCATCTTCATTTGGGGAAAAAGTATTTGGTACGTAAACAATCGATTCATCATCGATCTGGCTATCGGCAATTCTGAATTCATAGAATTTTGATTCACATTCAGTATCTATAGATAAAGTATAAGATCCTTCATCATCCAATCTTCTTTCAATATCAGCAAATCCATCCGACCAGGCGAATTGCCAATCGTCCATTTGATTTACAGCTTGATCAAACTCCACTCTTAATGGACCATTCAAACACAAATCCACTTCTAATGACATGCTCTCGTTCCATAGCGGTTTAATAAACTCTACTGAACCAACTCTGATCACTTGCTGTTCTACACATCCATCGGATTGTCGAATTTCTAATAGATAGTCATCAGCCATCAAGTTTTCAAAGACTGGCGTTAACACCCAATTCTCGTTATTCAATCTATACTCTAGGCTATTAGTACCTCCTGAAAAATGTTCAGTTCTATGAGCCCCGAATCATCATAGCCACAGCTTGGCTTAGTATAAACCTGATAGTCTATTGCCATAATTTCTTCAACGTAAATCTCGACTGAATTAGAACAACCATTTAAGTCAACAACCTCAAGAATATATAGTCCAGCTTCAGAAACTACCGGCTGTTCAACTTGTTGATTGTTATCATCTATGCCAGGTCCTGACCAATAATAGTCAACTTCAAAATTTGAATCAACCAGTACCTCGAGCTGTACTGTGCTATTGCAATTAAGAGTGTAGGGGCCACCAGCCTCAATCTGAGGTGGAATAGTAAGGTCATCTATCTCAAAAGATAACTCAGCTAAACAACTACCATTTGAAGCACTATTTTGACATTGATATATACCCGGTTCTTCGATTTCAATCGATGCACCTGTGCCTATAAGTTGGCCAGAAGCAGTATACAACGTAAACTGTGAAATCTCATTGGAGCTAGTAGCCTGAATCGTTGTTTTTAAATCATTACACGAGATAAAGAAGTCTCCAGCAAGATTAATGTCATAATCAAACACGTCAACAGTTAGGTCTATAAGAATCTCACAATCATCTTCCTCAATAGAGTACTGGGTTTGCGTAGCTGAATTATATTCAACTCCGTGAATGACTATAACCTCACCTGCGCAGATTTGCTCAAAAATGCTGATTTCGTCTTGTGGCAATATCTCTAGGTTCAACATAAATATAGAATCACAACTACCTTCTATTTCGTAAACCCCAGCAGCACAATATTCAATTCCCATGAACTCAAAACAACTTCCATAACACGTACTAGCGTCAAGATCAATTGTAACTGGAACAAAAGACTCAAAAACTTCGACTGTGCTCATTACTTCTCAGCCATTTAGCAAAACTACAAGTTCATACAGTCCTGGCTCACATACTTCAATTATTGGACTATTTTCAAAAAATCCATTTGGCCCACTCCACAAAAACTCCATTTCATCATCAAACGCAAATACATCTTCTCCAATACCAATTATTGAACCGTTTAAAGACCAAGTTGGGTCAGACCAATTACCTGCAGTGATCTCTGCAGAAAGTGTCGTACAAGGCTCATTACAGTCTAGCAATGAATTTCCAGTTATGATAGCATCAAAATTTCCACATGCACATGGATCACCAAAACTCAATGATATTGGTGAGCATGGCTGATCAGGGGGACCAGGTATACTTCCATAATCAGAAAAAAATGAAGTACCTCCGCAAGATTGGCAATGTGGATCTTCGGAGTAATGTACCTGAGAATCGATTATTTCCAACGTATCATAAATGAAATTCTCTTTCCACCATGCTGTAAGTGATAATTCTTGAGTAACGGGGACTGTATCTTGACCAACAATCTGTAGAAGAGAAAAAGTTATCTGATCTGGGCCAAAATATTCTGCACCTGGCTTTATAAGCAATAATAAATCAATTCCATTTTTGGTAAAAGCAGTTGTATCAGCGCATATAATCGTGTCTCCATTTTCAATAATTGTCCATTGCCCACCGACATGAATTGGAAACGGAACCAAAAATGTGTCAATAGTAATGCTATCTACACAAGTACTATCTGCAAAACTGCAACTTGATGCAGTAGGACATGCTCCCAAATCAAATAGGATATTTCCAAGTGAATCCACAAAATTGAAAAAATCATTTGAGATAATTTCTCCAGAAACTGAATCAACCGTGACAAATTCATCTTGATTCAAGGTCCAACATGAGTCACTCTGACTAAAGCCACTGATATTCTCATATAGAATCGAATCAAGAATACAATCTAAATTATTCTCGGGAAACTCAGTAGCTATAATGTGAGAAAATGAACATGAGAAAGTCTTGCAGATATCCCAAAGTGGATCTTCCAAGGAAGAACCTCCTGCTATAGATATCACATGATCACATGAACTTCCACCACTTGGACAGCCTACATTTCCGTAGGCAAATTCGTTGTTCCCTTCCAACTGATAAGATGTCATACTCGAATCATCAATAAGAAAAATCACAGAATCCAAATCACAATTTGAGTATTCGTAAGTCGCGAGATATGTCCCACAACTGGAAAACTGCAACTCGTAGCTGTTTGGAAATTCAGAAATCACAATGCCTCCTTCGTTAGCGTCGCATAAAAAAATTCCAATCTCCTCCTATTGAATCAAGGAAAACCTCTGTTTCAAAGCCACAATGATAAATTGTATCTGGCAGTAGGTTACAGTCTTGACCGACTAATGAAGTTAAAGTAGTAGTTAAAGCTAGAATTAGTATGTTAATTCTCTTTTTCATATAAGATGCCTTTCGCAATTGACTAAAAAAAAATGTCGAAGTGATGCAGAAGTTTCAAAAAAGAATCCTTCACGAACTGCATTGAAAGCTTTGCTCCGTATATTTACTTTCGATTCCTCAGAGCCTAAGCACTTTCAATCAACTACTAAAAATAAATGCTACCAATATGCGCTATTTGAATTTCCTATTCCTTTTTATCTTTTTATTAGCTACAGCATGCAAGACTGACTCCAATAAAACAAAAAAACTAGGAAGAGTAGACCTAGAAGTCACAGGAAACAAACAAGCTCAGGAGTTTTTCGATCAAGGATTAGCATATCTTCATAGTTTCGAATATCTCGATGCTCGAAACCAATTTGTCAAAGCACAACAAGCAGACCCACAATGTGGAATGGCATACTGGGGAGAACTTATGGCATATAATCATCCTCTATTCAATCGAGAATTAGGACGGCTAGCAAAACTCACATTTTCTAATATGGGGACCAGCCCTCAAGAAAGATCATTGCTCTTTAAAACTGAGATGGAAAAAGATCTGTTAACAAGCGTTGAGATATTATATGGCAATGGGACAAAGCAAGAAAGAAACCAAGCTTACCGAGAGCATTATAAAATTTTAGCTAAGAAATATCCCAATAACCACGAAATACAAGCATTTTATGCGCTCTCGCTTCTGGGAGCTCCGATTGATTCAAATACAGGATCTGGAACAGAAACGGCGGCTAGTCTGATGAAGGACTTACTTGAGCAGAATCCTGACCACCCAGGTGCATTACACTATTATATCCATGCTTATGACGACCCGATAAACGCCTACAAAGCGATAGAAGCTGCAGATAGATATGCTAAAGTTGCACCTGATGCAACACATGCTCTACATATGCCTTCTCATATTTATTTGTCACTGGGACAGTGGAATGATGTAATTAATTCAAACATCGAATCCTGGAATGCCAATGTCAATGCTAGAAAAATTAACCCGAGCAAAGAAGCGGGTTATCATTCTCTGAATTGGTTACAATACGGTCTCTTGCAAAGAAATGAAGTACAATTGGCAACTCGCCTGATGCAAGATATGATTGAATATGTCAAAACTGATCAATCAATTCTTGCGAGAACATATCTTATTTGGATGAAAGGAATCCATATGGCCGAGACCAACACCTGGTCTGGAGATATAGCAGACATTTCTGTGAAAATTGATGATCTTCATTTAACAAAACAGGCAGGTTTCCTCTATCTAGAAGGTATGAAAGCTAGCTTTCAAAGTGATAGTAAAAAACTACAAACCATCATCGAGGTGATAGCTAGAAAGAAGTACATAGCTTCTTTAAATCTTGGAGATAATGTTGCAGTGATGTGCAATACCGCAGGAAATCCAAGTATCCCTCCTAATCAAATCGACGTAGATTTAGTTACTGTTATGGAAGCCGAGCTGGAGGCGAAACTAGCTTTGCTGTCAGATCGAACTCAAGAAGCTCTCAAAATACTTGAGGAAGGAACGAAAACTTATGAAAATCTAAGTATTAGTTTTGGGCCTCCTGTTGTTTTTAAGCCAATTCATGCGATGTACGCGGAGTTATTGATTTCTGAAAATCAACACAAGAAAGCTCTTAAAGTTATAAAAAAAGGTCTTCGATTTGCGCCAAGAAAACTCGACCTACTTAAATTAAAGGAAATCGCGTCTAGCCACCTAAATGACAGTAGATCTTTAAATGAAGCTCGAGAAGAATTAAAAACTAGCCTTTCAAAACACTCACGAGAGGAAGTTCTCAAAGCAATCTGAATTGACGGAAGGTTTTAGATTGATTCATCTTGATTTGATTTATCTTCTATATCAATATTATTTCTCCGCATCGTATAATCAGAAATGTAGTAGAAAAAGACTGTAGTCTGAGATTAAAAGTTATTCAAAATTAGTCAGTGGTAGCATTACTTGTGAGAATATCTGTAAAGAAAGAACGAAAAGGTTTGATTTCTCGTTTAGATAGAAGTGTCTTCCAGCAAAACACTATATGAAAGTAGAAAAGATAATGCTCTTTGCATATAGAATTTTGAGAAGCATTTTAATTTTACCGCAAAATTAATATCAATGAAAGGAAAGTCGATATATATATTATCTCTTGTAATTTTATGCTTAGGATTTGGAATTTCTGCCAAGCTCGTTAACAATGATAAGTACTTTGAAATCATAAAGAATATTGAAATCTATAGCAATGTTTACAAAGAGCTTAATAAGAATTATGTTGAAGACATTGACCCAAGCGTTCTAATGAGAACTGGTATAGATGCAATGGTAGGGTCACTAGATCCTTTCACCAACTACATATCTGAAACTCAGGTTGTAAGATATCAGTTAAATACACAAGGTCGATATGAAGGCATCGGAATTCTCGTAGGAAATATAAATGGAGAGGTTACAATTACTGAAGTTACAGAAGGGGGTCCAGCCCAAATCGCTGGAATAAAAGCAGCTGACAAGATTCTTGCAATTAATGGTAGCTCTGTAATTGGTAAATCAGATGACGAGGTTAATCAAATAATGCGAGGTGCACCAGGGACTGATATTCAGATACGAGTAGAACGTCCAGGGGAAGATAAGCCACTCGATATGAATGTCTCTCGTGACCAAGTAAATATTCCCAATGTGCCAGTAGCCGAATTGCTAGACGGAGATATCGCCTACGTTTCACTTACCACATTCACGCAACAAGCTGCTGCAAATATTGAGAAAGCTCTAAGAAAACTTCAAAAGGAACTAGGTAGTGATCTACAAGGTGTAGTTCTTGACCTTCGAAATAACGGTGGTGGTCTACTAAGAGAAGCAATTGCTGTAAGCAATTTATTTGTTGACAAAGGGAATCTGATTGTTACCACAAAAGGTAAGGTACGTGAGCGTGATAAATCTTACAGCACAATGAAGAATGGTTACAATATTGAAGTGCCTGTTACCGTGTTGATAAACAAATCATCAGCATCTGCTTCCGAAATAGTAAGCGGAGTCATTCAAGATTATGATCGAGGTGTTTTGATCGGCCAAAGATCATATGGAAAAGGTCTTGTTCAAAACACCCAAGAAGTCGGTTATAATAGTAGAGTGAAGTTAACGACTTCGAAATACTATATACCAAGTGGTCGTTGCATTCAAAGTGTTGAATACGAGAATGGAGAACCTGTTGACATCGAAGAAGCAAAAAGGTCTAAATTTAAAACCATAAATGGTCGAACGGTACTTGACGGAGGTGGTGTAAAACCAGATGTAGTAATAAAAAAACCTGCAAAGTCAGAATTTGTCCAAGCATTGATGAAAGATCATATGATCTTCAAATATGTAACTAATTATGTTCTCGAGCACACGTCGATAGACTCAGCAGCTACTTATAGATTTGCAGACTATGACAAGTTTGTTGCTTTTTGTAAGTCTAAAAACTATAGTTTCATTTCAAAGTCTGAGAAGGCAGTTGAAAAATTACAGAAAGAACTCAATGGGATTTCTCTCGAAGAAAAATCCTCTACAGCCATAGAAAGTGTAAAGAATTTAATCGCAGAAGACAAAGCGGATGATTATGCTGAACATAAAGACGTTTTGATTGACCTTATTGAAGAAGAGATCATCGGTCGTTACTATTATCAACGAGGTAAGATTCTAAACAACCTAAATAGTGATCCAGAAGTACAAGAAGCTATATCTATTTTGCGAGATACCGATCGCTATGATGCGATACTGAACCCAGCTTAATGAATGAGAATCCAATTATACTTCTTCTCGAAAGTTCAACTGAGGTATGTTCTGTAGCAATAAGTAAAGGAGACACAGTTTTAGCAATAAATGAAAGTGCTGAAGGAAATAGACATTCCGAATGGATGACCAGCTATATCGTAAAAACTTTAGAAGAAGCGAACTTAAATCAGAACGACCTAGATGCAATAGCAGTAAGCCAAGGTCCAGGGTCTTACACAGGACTCCGAGTGGCATATAGCGTTGGAAAAGGTATTGCCTACGCTCTACAATTGCCACTGATAGAAGTTAACACGCTAGAGAGCTTAGCGGTAGCATGCCTAGAAGATTCAAAAATAGTAGAAGATAGTATCATTATTTCAATGATAGATGCACGTCGAATGGAAGTGTACCAATGTCTTTACGACCACAATGGGAGACCCAAAGGTGATATTAGTGCTACGATAATTGATGAAACTCAATTCCAAAGCTATCTGACCGACTATGATCGGATCGTTATAGTTGGCAACGGAGCGTCAAAAGTTGAAAAGCTAATGCTTACTGAAGACTTTAAGTCACGCATTATTATCCAGCCTGAAATTCTATGTAGCGCAAAGCATCTAGCACCTTCAGCACTTAAGAGTTTTAGTAAGTCTGAATTTTCTGACATTGCATACTGTGTGCCTCTTTACCTGAAATCTCCAAATATTACAACTTCCACAAAACACCTTTTAGTTAAAACATAAGATCAAACAAGTCAAAGATCATCGTTTTTTGACTGAATTGCGTTTAAATACGAAATCTCACTTACTCTTCTTGTGGGCTCGTTACGCATTCGCGGAACTTTAGATACATAATACGCTGTTATACATTGCAAAAGCAGCATCTCGATATTTTGAATGTTCTACTTTATGTAACTTCCTCAAAAAGCAGTTGAGGTTGCCTAGACACGTTGAAGAATCACCTTTAATCAAATGCCTATTCACATTTTAATACCACGATAACTGCTCATTGGCATTACGAGTCAGGATCAATGAAATAAAGTGTGGGAAACAAATAAGCTGTAATTCTTGTTCGTAAACATATATTAACCAACAAGTTACAAATATTATCTTTTTAATAATAACGCTCTTAGCAGGTTTGGCATAGTACTTGATATACATAGACTGTATTTCAAATATTAAACTTTTAATCTATATTATGAGAAATAAGAAAAATGAAACAGTAACACTGAAAAAAGGTGATTCCGAAATTCAGTTGGATTACGCTGACCTGCGTAAAGCTGTATTAGTTTTAAGAGCAGTAAATCACAAGCTTCGTCAGCGAATTATCGATTTGTTGGAAGATAGTGAAACGATGACTGTAACTGATATCTACATCAAATTAAGATTGGAGCAGTCAGTAGCATCTCAGCATTTAGCTATATTGAGAAGAGCTGGAGTTGTCCTTACAGAACGTCAAGGTAAATTCATCTACTATTCGCTAGACAAAAATCGATTAAATCAGATTTCTGTTCTTGTTGAAGACCTAGCTGGATAAAGCAAGCAATAGATTAAAAGTGGATCCCATCCCAAAAACGGATATACACTTAGCACAAAGACTTATTTTGCCAATCTATCGCTGAACACCCTTAACTTAGCTATTCCTAATTACTACCCTTTTGTGAATGCTAGTTTTGTAGTTTGTTAACTGTCGAGTTGCATACCCTACGCCAAAGACTAATGCCCTGACATATCCAAAAAATGATAATCTATCACCATTACGGTGATAGTATGTGTTTTATATAATCAAAAAAGTGTTATGTAAAACCATATGATTAACAACATTTTGTAGATATAGAAAATAATTAATATATAATTTTGAAGTCTTAAGGTATTTAACGCATCTTTGGTCTATAATTCGATATTTAAGAAAAGAAAACTACAAATCATTCTTAAAATGAGTAAGACTAAGGTTATTTTTAACCAGGAGAAGCTAGACGTTTCTTCTGAGATCATGCGTGCATTGGCTCATCCTTTGCGGCTTAGAATTTTGGAATTTATTGACAGAAATGGCATCATTAACGTCAATAAGATTTACAACACTTTGAAAATAGAGCAATCTATTACCTCTCAACATCTAAAGATCATGCGACTTGCTGGAATCATTGATGGTTTTAGAGATGGAAAATATGTTCATTACACTATCAACTACGACGTTGTCGATCGAGCTCAAAAGGCAGTGAATCGATTCCTAGGTAAATAGAGGTCTGATTTTCTTATATATTCAATTCTGTGTAACCGTTAAGGTTACTTGGACTTAATTGCACTGACTTTCTGTCTGTGCTGTCGTAGTCGTGATTGAATTTTCAAGAATAGTGATTGCAGTATTGGTTTACTTCTGATAGCCCTAGCTATATCTTAGTGAAATTTCTGTCGAAGTCTGATGTTTGGCTTCGCCGTAAGATGCCTAAGCTATCTACTCCTCCTCGTTGCTAGTCCTTTTACTAATCCAGAAGTTATTGACACCCTCGCCCAAGGTGAGGCTAAGTCTTTGTTGGCTAACCATTTCAAGCAATGCTAGGAACGTAACTATTGCGTGAACTCTACTCTGCAATGTACTGAATAGATCTTTAAAATCTACTCTTTGCCTTTTATTCAACATTGTGTTTATGTAATCAGATTGTTCTTCGATAGTATAGTCGTAATCAAATATACGATGCACAACTTTTTCATTTTCGTTGTTCATCTTATCAAGTAATCTATTAAAGACTTGCATTAGTTTAAACAAGCTCACTGATTCCAGTTCGACATCGACTAAGGCTTTCTGAGCAATCTCTTTTATTTCTTCTCCAACATTTCCTCTAGGTAGCTTTTTAGATTGAATTTCTTCCATTTGAGAAAATTGATCAAGCACTTCTTTAAATCTTTTGTATTCAAGCAAACGCTGCACTAAATCTTCACGCGGATCAATTTCCTCTCCGTCTTCATTTTTTTCCTTTCTTGGTAATAACATCTTAGCTTTGATGCGCATAAGGGTTGCTGCCACAACAATAAACTCACTGGCAACATCAATATTAAGCTTCTCAAGATGCCTTATATATTCTAGAAAATCCTTGGTAATCTTTGCAATTGGAATATCATTAATATCCAGCTCGTCCCGTTCAATGAAGAAAAGTAAAAGATCGAATGGACCTTCAAAATGATCTATTTTTATTCGGAAGCTCAGAATAGTAATTTTTATCGATGCAAAGATATTGAATTTAGACGTAGCTTTGTTTGATGCAAGCAGTACCATTTCCAAAATACAAAGTAAAAAATCAAGCTGTTCGACTTCACAATCGAGCAGAGCAGGTAGTTCGAAGTCGTCACCCTTGGATATTCGATCAATCTATTTCTAAAATTCCCGATGATGTGGAAGCTGGTGATCGCGCAATTATTTTTGATCAAAAGAAGAATCGATTTTTGGGACTTGGTTTGATTGATCCCTTTTCAATCATACGAATCAAGATGCTATTTGCAGTAAAAAAAGAAACTTTTGATCAAGCATGGATATTGCAAAAATTCAAAGAAGCTTTTCAAATAAGAAAACCACTTCTTGAAACAGATACAAATAGCTATAGATGGATCTACGGAGAAAATGATGGCTTACCCGGACTAATCGTCGATGTTTACAATGATGTAGTAGTGCTGAAATTGTATTCTACTATTTGGCTGCCATATATGGAATGGATCACAAGTAGCATTAATGAGGTTCTTCAACAGGAATGCAAAACTTATTCTGCTCTAGTTCTTAGATTGAGCCGTTCAGTACAAAAGGAAACAAAACAACTAAAAGGTCTTCACGAAGGGCAAATTCTTGCTGGCTCTCTTACCTCTAATACGGTAACATTTATTGAGCATGGAATTAAATTCTCAGCCAACGTAATTGAAGGTCACAAAACAGGATATTTCCTAGATCATCGATTGAATCGTAAACGAGTTGGTGAATTAGCAAACAATAAATCAGTTATCGACATATTCTCATATGCGGGTGGATTCTCTGTACACGCTTTGTGCGGAGGTGCCAAAGAAGTGGTAAGTGTAGATATAAGCAAGCAAGCACTGCTGCTCGCAAAGGAGAATGCTAAACTTAATGGCGAATTTCAACAGCATAGGTGCATCGATGGCGATGCGTTCAAGATTATGAGTGAACTAATAAGAGCAGATAAAACTTTTGACTTAGTAGTAGTTGATCCACCATCTTTTGCAAAAAGAGCCTCAGAAATTGAACTTGCAAAGAAAAGTTATAGAAGGTTAACAAAACTAGCAATAAAATTAGCAGCCCGCCAAGGCATCCTTGTGCTAGCATCTTGCTCAAGTAGAATTAGCGCAGCCGACTTCCACGAGATTATCTCGGATTGTTTGAACAACCAACCACGAAATTTTGAAATACTAGAAGAAAAGCATCATGATATTGATCACCCTGTGACATTTGACGAAGGAAGATATCTAAAGTGCTTTTATATCAAAATGGACTAAGATATAATGAGCTTTCTCTTCTAAATCAATTTAAGACATCCCCATATACCATCTTGATAAATGAACCCTCCATGAAAGATTCTGGTTCAATGCTACTTTGGAGATTTACTCCATTCTTCAGAGATCCTGTGAGTAACATTCTTGCACTTTCACAAAGTGCAGATGCAGTTGTGGACTGAATTGCTCTCAATATTTGATTTCCCACTTTTTGCGGATAAACGTTCACAAGTTTATCAATTCCTCGTAATCTGTCATTGTAATCTTTTCCTAGGACTCTACAATAGATAACGACATGGTCATTTTCAACGGATGGTACTGAAGATAACATCGACTTTTCCAAAAGTGTAGAGAGATTCGGTTGATTTCCGATCCGTTCAATTTCATTTTGCGCCCATTCATAATGCCCCACAAATCGCAGCGTTTTGTAATGTAAGTTTTTCACTTTTCCCTTAAATGCTTCTGGAAAATCTGCTGCTCCACCCGAAGTAAAGTCATCTTCATAGCGCTTCCCATTAAGCATCAGCTCTTGGCGATCAGATAAGGAGGGAACGGAAACAACTTCATTATCGCGGACAACTATTGCTTCTTTTACATACTCCGTAGCAACTCCAATAGGACTCCAGGTAAATGCATAAAAATGTGGTGCCGAGGCGTTCTGTGATATAGCTCCTACTTTCATTTCCATCAAATCTAATTGATCAGTCCCATATTTACGCTGAAATTCCTTGTACAGCATGTGGCCAAGTATGTTGACAAAGCCAGGCGCTACTCCCGTTTGCAAGACAAATCCAGTTTCTGCTCCTTTGGCGATTTGGATAATAGCATTTGTTTCGGTGACATACTCGGTCAAGTTCACATAATGCAACTTGTATTGAACACATAGTTTTGCCATACCAGGTGCAAATCGACCGGGTAAACAATCCAAAATTATGTCTCCTTTGTCTAAAATAGACTTAAATGCATTATCCACCTTCCCCCCTGACATCCGAAAAGTCTCAACGATTCCACTTTTCTCCGCCCCTTCTTCTATGAACTTCTTGGAAGCATCCAATGCAGCTTGATTCATGTCACCAATATATAGTTGACACGAAAATTCTGTATTTACAGCAAGTAGTAAACCTGCAGCTTGTCCAATTCCACCTGCTCCAGCAATAATTATATTATATGACATTTTAGTAGCTATTTTAATCTACAGCAAAAGTATACTTGACAGTTGATATCTCCCATTCTTACCGCTGTTAAAACTAAGCTTATCTAAGCAATAAAATTTGTTATCAAGACATTGAACAATAAGTCTTTCAACTACTAATACTGAAGAATCAACACTATATAGAAGATAACTATTACTTTTGGAACACAAACGACAAGTATGCTCGCAACAACGAAGCTTACCTATAAATACGCCAATAGTAAACCCATTTTTTATCCCGACATCAAAGTAGAAAAGGGCAATGCACTTCTCATTCTTGGGCAATCAGGAGTTGGAAAAAGTACCCTTTTACATATGCTTGGAGGTCTCATGCCTCCTACAGCAGGCAAAGTCGTGGTAAACGATATTTCAATGAATGATCTTAGTCCAAAAGAACTAGATAAATTTCGCGGTAGCAATATTGGAATAGTTTTTCAAAAGTCAATTTTCATGCAAGCTTTGACTGTTAAAGAAAATCTTCAACTCTGTCGCAAACTTGCAGGACTCACGCCGAATGATCACAGAATTGCTGAAGTACTGGCAAGACTAGGAATACCGCATAAATCAAATAGTAAACCAAACGAGCTTTCTCAAGGAGAACAACAAAGGCTTTCTATTGCTCGAGCTGTTATATCAGAACCAAGTATTCTACTTGCCGATGAACCTTCAAGCGCACTGGATGACGAACATTGTTTGGCTGTAACAGATTTATTACGAGAGCAAATGGAATCTGAAAACTGTGCTCTGATAATAGTCACGCACGATCAACGTATAAGTGACAGATTTGAAAACCAATTAATTTTGACGCCTAAAAACAAACAGATATGAATCTAGCTAAAGTGAGTTGGAAGAATGTTTGGGCAAAACCTTGGTCGACTGTTTTAAGCGTTATACTTATCGCTTTTGGAGTGGGTCTACTTTCACTTTTATTCATCTTCAAAAAACAGTTCACCGAGCAATTTGATAGAAATCAGGCTGGTGTAGATATGGTAGCTGGAGCAAAAGGAAGTCCACTTCAATTAATTCTAAATTCTATGTTCCATGTTGATGCTCCAACAGGAAATATCAAAGTAGAGGATGCAGCTTTTTTATTTAATCCCAAGAATCCCTACATCGAAGATGCAGTACCTTTATCAATAGGTGATTCTTACAAAACTTTCAGAATCGTTGGGACCGACAACTCGATTTTGGAATTTTACGATGCCAAGATTGATCAAGGTAGAATTACAGAAAATGTAATGGAAGTTATAGTGGGGGCTGAAGTCCAAGCTGAAACTCAGCTAAAAATAGGATCCACGTTTTTTTCATCTCACGGTTTCAATGAAGGTGATCTTGAACATGACCATGGTGCACCATTCAAAGTGGTTGGTATTTTAGCTCCACATAATAGCGTGATGGACAAGCTGATTATTACTGATTATCGTTCAATTTGGGAAGTTCATGAATCTCACGATCATAGTTCAGATACTGTAAGTGTCAATCAAAACTCAGTCAATGATGATCTTGACAGTTCTGTTGTAGCTACTGTTCCTCCAATAATCACTGACTTTCCCGACAAGGACATCACATCGATACTTGTGCGATTTAAAGCTGATAAAAAACGAGCTATTCCCGTTATTAACATGCCTCGCAATATCAATGAGAATACACCAATAATGGCAACCTCTCCAACATACCAATTAAACAAGCTCTTAGCAAACCTAGGTGCTGCATTAAAAGCAGTAAGTTATCTAGCAATACTTATTGGCCTTATCAGTGCATTAAGCGTTTTTATTTCGCTCTACAATAATCTAAAAGAGCGAAAGCATGAATTAGCAATGATGCGTGTAGCTGGAGCTAGTCCAACTCAATTAAGTGCATTGATACTGATGGAGGCTTTATTCATAGGATTGATAGGAGCATTGCTCGGCGTATTACTTGCACATGTAGGATTGTGGATAATTTCTGGACTATTAAATGCACAATTTCACTATGCCTTAGATGCATGGCGACTCAATATCGTGGAGATAGCACTAATAGTCGGGACCTGTCTATTAAGTCTTCTTGCAGGAGCGATACCCGCCATAAGAGCTTATAGAACAAATATCATAGATTCGATCTAAAAAATCTGAAAAGTAAAAATCCTAGGAAGATAATATTACATACCAAGTTTCGCCTTTACTAGGGCAGAAACGTCTTTCGATTCATCACCATGTAGCATGACACCAAGGCTTGAATCAAAAATCATCGTGTATTCTTGTTCTTTTCCCACTGCTTGCACTGCGTCCTCTACCAGCTTAAGAACAGGAGCATAAAGCTCTTCACGCTTTTGTAAGATTTTCTGTTGTGATTGGCTTTGTAAGTTTTGAAGGTTTTGCTGCTTTACAGCTAAAGCCTCTTGCTCTTTCTGCAATTGAATCTGAGGGAAATCTCCGCTATTAGCACGTTCCACAAATGCCTTATACTCTTCTTCAAAAGCTTGACCTTTAGTCACAAACTCGTCCTCCAGTTGCTTCTGATATGCTAATAATTGCTCGTCAGCAGTTTTAATTTCCTGCATATTTACCAATAGCTCTTGGCTATTGATGTGTCCAAACTTTTGGGCTTGACCCAAGAAAAAGAAACATAGAAATAAAGCAACGAGTGTGTATCTAGTATAAGTCATCTTCATATTTTTCGCAAAAGTAATCATTGTTCATCATTTTTTAAATCTAGCTGACTTTGATTTGTATGCTTCAGCTATTGTTGCGGGCTTACGCCCAAAAGTTCATTACCTCGAACTACTATTAATCAATTATAATTCGGCATTTATAGCAAATTGATGAATCTTAACTAAAATTTAAATCCAAGTGATACCTGCAACGATAAGTTGGTATCAAAATCATCCCTGAAATTGAATTTATCAAATTCATTTAGTCGATAGAAGTCAACATCTAAATCATCATTTGTCACATCTAACAAGCCATACATCGCGCTAAAGCTCAAAAATAAAGAACGATTAATGTAGTATGATGCTCCGGCCTCAAGTCCAGCATCAAACCAATTATATGTGCTTCCTCGTTTTTCATCTGCGTCAAGTTCATAGTATGCCCCGACAAGTCGATTCATTCCCACTTTTGTCACTTCTCCATCTATTATCAGATCAACCACAAGACCCTGATTACCTTTCGCTTCACGTGGATCATCTGAGTAATAATTTCCTTCTATCGATTGTATAAATGAGTAATTATAAACTTCTCCTGTCTCCGGATTAATTGGCGCTGTAAAATCAACTTTACCTCCAGACGTCGGCAATACGAGGAACTGTGTATAAATTCCTCCAAATAGCTCAAGCTTTTTGATCGGTTTCCAGTTTGCCATCAATGGGACATGGACATATGCATTACTTACGTCATAAAATCTTGTAATCTCTCCATTACGAGGTGCTCTTTCAAGTCCATCTCTGAAAACATAAGGAGCGTCTTGACTTTCAAATGTATATCTAGTTCCAATCTGATTATAAGACACTTCTGTACGAAGTCCAAATACATCGGTAATGTTATATGTGAAAGTTACACCAAAATGGATACCGTTATTGAATTGAAAGGCATCTGAATGCGTAGGCTCATTAATAGTTGGTCCTAGTAATCTAGAATAACTTAGCCCAGCGCGGATACCGAAGTTATAATCTTGCGCAACTATCGAACTTCCTGTACTTAGAAAAAGTACGACAAGAATTAAACTTGAGTATATCTTAAAGCGATCAATCATATTTTTAATTTATCATATACAGGAAACAGAACGAATAAAGTTGTTGATACGATGTTCTTCAAACAAAAACATTTTTACAACACATCATTTTGGAAGGCTGCGACACTTTTAAGAAAAGCAATTCTCTATTGACCACTTTCCATTTGTTCTGCAAAAAACTGCCACAAATTTTCAGAGGGCAAAGGTGCAGAAAAATGTAGAATTTCTTTTGTTTTCGGATGTGGGAATGCCAAGGTATGTCCATGAAGATGAATTGACCTGTCTTTATTACTTCGTCGAGCTCCATACTTTACATCACCCTTGATAGGCATTCCTTCTTCAGCAAGCATACATCGAATCTGATGAAATCTACCTTCTAATATCTTTACTTGAAGTAAATCGTATCGATCGCTACTGAACAAAAGAGAATAATCAAGCTTTGCCAGCTTACCCTTTGGATTCAAAAATGCCTTCCTAGCTTTTTGATTGTGTACTAGTTTCATTTCTAGCGAATCTTTTTGTTTAGCTATACCTGTTCTAACTACAGCCAAATAGCTTTTCTCAACTATTCCAGATTGAAGAGATTGATTGATAGCGGCGCAAGTCCTTTTATTCTTCGCAAATATGCACGCACCGCTAGTAACTTGATCTAAACGATGCGTAATGAAAAGAGGACCTTCGGTCTTTTTCTCCATTATTTCGATTGCCGATAACTGATCATTATCAGTCGATTGAATAGCAATACCAGAAGGCTTATTAATGATAAGGAGTTGATGGTCCTTATACAAAATTTCTATTTTCTTCATTAATCTATTTCTTCGTAATCTGCATACTCCTCAGGCTCCTGACCAGTTTTATCGATTTTTGGCGTTTTATTCCAAAACCGATAAGCAATTGAAAGGATAATTCCTATTAAAAGATATTTAATCATAAATTCGCTTCTTTTTCGTTATCTAATTCGATGTTACAACAATTTACAGTCAATTGATTTTCAATTCTGTGCGATGTTAGCGTAGAACTAGACAACTTATGGAATGCTTTTCCAAGTTAGCTCGCGGATATGAAACTGACTCGAATTGATTACAAATTTACTACATTTGTACCGCATTAATATTCAGTGCAAAGCTAAGAATCATTTATGTTATCATCTAAGAAATTAATCAATATTGCAGGTTGGCTTGCTTTTGCCATTGCAGTAGTCGTCTTTTACTTATCAGCAGAACGTGTAGGATCCCTCTGGGATTGTGGTGAATTCATACTAGGAGCATATAAGCTTCAGGTTGTACACCCTCCAGGAGCTCCTCTATTTATGATAGTTGGTCGATTTTTTACACTGTTCGCTGAATTGTTTTCAGACGATCTAAGTGACATAGCTTTCGCTGTGAACTTAATGTCGGGTGTTTGTACAGCCTTCACTGCAGCTTTTGCTGCGTGGACAACAGGCTTACTAACGAAAATAGCTATGGTTGGACCTGATGCCGAATTGGATAAAGGTCAGTCATTGGCGGCAGCTGGAGCAGCATTGGTTGCAGGTTTAACCACCGCATTTGCTAGTTCAGTATGGTTTTCTGCAGTTGAAGGAGAAGTATATGCTATGTCGACTTTCTTTACAGCAATGACCATATGGTCTGCTGTCAAGTGGTACTCACTACCCAATGTGGTCGAAAATGACCGTTGGTTGGTATTTAGTTTGTTTGCTGCTGGCCTATCAGTTGGTGTACACCTTTTAAGTTTGTTAGCTCTTCCTGCTTTGGGCCTATTGTACTATTACAAAAAATATGACAATCGCAATGTAATGGGTGCGCTGATCAGTATTGGTGCGGGATTATTGTATATGGTATTTATACAGAAAATTGTCATTGCTTACATTCCTCTTTTGTGGGCTAAGCTAGAGATATTCTGCGTGAACTCTTTGGGTTTACCTTTCCATTCAGGACTAGTCCCAACGGTTCTTTTGGTTGGTGGGCTTGCTTACTTCTTATTAAAATATGCACACAGAGAGAATAACCAATTGCTTCAATTGGTGACAGTTATTGCTACATTAAATGTTATTGCTTTCTCACTCATTGGTGTCATTGTAATCAGAGCGAATGCTGATACTCCAGTTAACATGAACGTCCCAAGTGACGCATTAAGACTTGTACCTTATATAAATAGAGAACAATACGGTGAGCGACCATTACTTTTTGGACCAAGCTACCAGGCTGAACCTAGTGGATCTAATTCAGAAAAAGTATACGGTCAAGTTGGAGATCGCTACGAGTATGTTAGTGACAAAATCTCATACAAATACAGAAATAAAGACAAGATGCTATTTCCAAGACTAGCGGATATGACAGCTAGTAGGAAACAGATTTACGACCTGTGGAGAACCAATACAGTCGGCGATGCGAAAGGACGTCCCAACATGTCCGACAATATTAGGTTCTTAGTAGCTTACCAACTGAAGTGGATGTACGGGAGATACTTTATGTGGAACTTCGTAGGTAGACAAAATGGAGATCAGGGTTATTTTAGTTGGGATAAAGCTAGCGGTAATTGGCGCTCAGGCATCAAATTTATTGATGATGCAAGGCTTTATAACTCTGATAATGAACCAGACAGACTCAAGAACTCAGAAGCAAATAATAACTACTATTTCTTGCCGCTAATCTTTGGATTAATTGGTCTTTTCTGGCATATGCTGAAACGTCCTAAAGACTTTGTTTTCCTTTTGATGCTTTTCATTATTACAGGTATAGGAATTATCATCTATTCAAATCAACCTCCGAATGAGCCTCGTGAACGTGATTACGTTTTGGTAGGCAGTTTTATGACATTCGCGATGTGGGTAGGGATGTCTATCGCGGCAATGTATGAATTAATCAAGAATAAGGTAGGTCTAAAACAAGGCGTCATTGCAGCAGGTGTTGCTACTTTACTGGCTTTATCTGCTCCGGTGATTATGCTTAGTGAAAATTTTGACGATCACAGCCGAAGCCATCACCAAGCTTCGCGTGATTACGCAAGTAATTTTCTTAACAGTGTTGAAGAAAATGCAATCATCTTCACGTATGGTGATAATGATACTTATCCACTGTGGTATGCTCAAGAAGTAGAAGGAATCCGAACCGACGTGCGTGTGGTAAATCTGAGTTTGATAGCTGTTGATTGGTACATAAACAAATTGCGTAATAAAGTAAATGATTCACCACCTCTGAATTTAACGATATCAGAAGATAACTACAGGGGATATAAGCGAAACGTCGTACTATTCGCAGATAACGATCAAGCATTTCCTCTTGATCAAGCGCTAAAAGTTGTAAATAGTGACAAACGCCTTCCTGGAGCTAATCGTAAAATGGAAGGATATTTCCCTTCACGAAAACTTATGATTATTCCTGATCGCCAAAAAGCAATTGATGTAGGAATGATCAAGCCTACTGATCCTGATCCGGAGCCGATCATATTCACATATCCTAAGTCGAGACAGTATCTTCTGAAAGATGATGTAGCTATTTTGGACGTCATTGGATCCAATATCTATGATAGACCGATCTACTTTGCCATCACATGTGAAAATTCAAAACTACAGGGCATAAATGACTACATGTCTCTAGAAGGCTTAGCTCTGAGAGTTGTACCATACAAAAGTCGAGGTGTTAAAGAAGGCGGAGTTGCATATTCTGGTTCCGTTAATTCAGAAGAAGTGTACGATAACGTCATGAATGACTGGAAATGGGGAAATTTTGACAAAAAAGATCTGTTTGTTGATGATAGTTACAGTGCCGCTATTCTTGCTATGCGTTCTGCTATAAAAAGAGCAGCAGCTGATCTTTATCAAAAAGGACAAGAAGATAAGGCTGCAGCTATCGCCAATAAGTACTTTGAAGCGTTTCCAGCTATAAACTTTCACTACACGTACGACGTAATTCCATTAATAGACATTCTCGTTCGCACAAATGATATAGAAGCTGCGAAGAAGCATCTAACAATCTTAGGAAAAGAAGCTCAGCAGAACTTGCTATTCTTCGAAACCATCGATCCAGAAATAATTGATGCAAGTTTCACTTTCAGAAGTGATACACAGCGGTATCTATATGCTGCAAATGATGTAGTTAGATTAGCTAGACAAATTGGAGATCCAAACTTTACAGCGG
This sequence comes from Saprospiraceae bacterium, assembly GCA_965658745.1. Lineage (GTDB taxonomy): Bacteria > Bacteroidota > Bacteroidia > Chitinophagales > Saprospiraceae > JAHDFB01. Next base: position 124,791 of record CBFHTK010000005.1, read on the forward strand.
AAATGGAAAACTTGCTTAGAGATTATCTAAACACAAGACCAACTACGCCAAATTAATAGCTCAGGTCATCAAAAATATAATATAGCGTTATGAAAGAAGTATTTATTGGAGGCGACCACGCGGGATTTGAGCTAAAAGCGAAAGTCATTACTAGGTTGAGCTCCATGGGTTACAAGGTCCGCGATTTTGGTACAGAGTCATTGAACTCCGTAGATTATCCTGATTACATTCACCCTTTAGCAAATGCTATGGAACAGGATTCGAACTCCATCGGTATTATCATATGCGGTTCCGGTAATGGTGTCGCAATGACAGCAAATAAACACACACATATACGTGCAGCTTTGTGTTGGCAAAATGAAATTGCAGAACTTGCTCGTTTACATAATGATGCAAACATAATATCAATTCCAGCGCGATTCGTTTCTGAAGAATTAGCATTCAGGATGATTGACACTTTCCTAAACACCGAGTTTGAAGGTGGACGTCACCAACGTCGTGTTAATAAAATAAGTTGCTAGTTAGCATTCGTACTTTACTCTACAAATAACAAAATGAAAAAAACTATAATTCTAGGTTTTATTCTTGGCTTTATCATGCAAAGTCAGGCACAGTATATCTCTTCAGTAACGTATCCTGATTCGACTGTATCTGTTAATATGGATGATAATAATCCAGCAGTGATGCTAGCAAAAGATATCACAGCAGATGACCTACGTAAGCACCTAACAATTCTTGCGTCGGACGAATTTGAAGGAAGAGAAACTGGGGAAGAAGGTAACAACAAAGCTGCTGCCTATATTTCAGATCATTTCAAAAACATTGGTATTAAACCGGTAGATGGTCTCAAAGATGGATACTATCAACCTGTGGCATTTACCTTTGAATCATGGAAGACAGCTGAAATGAACCTCAATGGACAACGATATCGTCACCTCTGGGATTTCTTAGCTTTCCAGAATCAAAACAAAGATATTGGGACTGTCAATATGGATGAGATTATCTTCATGGGCTACGGCATTGATGATGAGAAATACTCAGACTATAAACGTAAGCGAGTTAAGGGTAAGAACATCTTGATTTATGCTGGCGAACCGATGGATTCTGATGGGAATTCACGAATTACAGGATCTTCAACAAGATCTGCATGGAGTGAGGATCCTCTCAAAAAGCTTGAGGCTGCAATGGAAAACGGAGTAAATGCTGTTTTTATCATAAGTGATGATATTAAGAAAATGCTTTCTGAAAATAGAAGACAACTTCTAGGATCAAAAGTAAGTCTTGGTGACATATCAGAACGGCCAGATTATCCAACAAGTGTATATATTTCTACCACTATTGCCAAAGAGATAATGGGTCGTAAAGTAAAGAAAGTCATCAGATCAAGAGATCGCATTACAAAAAGAGGTAAACTTAGAAAGGTCAAACTTAAAACGGAAATGGCTCTCACTCTCGACAAAAATGTTGTGTCGATTGAAGGTCAGAATGTGCTTGGTTATATTGAAGGAACTGATAAAAAAGATGAGCTAGTCATTATGTCCGCACACTACGACCACCTAGGTAAAAGAGGAGAGTCCATTTACAATGGCGCGGATGACAATGGTAGTGGAACGACTACGGTAATTGAAATTGCTCAAGCATTTGCTGATGGTGTAAAACAAGGAATTAGACCAAGACGTTCAATGCTTTTCTTACTAGTTACTGGAGAAGAAAAAGGACTGTTGGGATCACAGTTTTATGCTGAAAGACCAATTTTCCCTTTAGAAAAGACAATGGTTGATATTAATGTAGATATGGTAGGTCGCGTAGATGCAAAATATGAGTCGAATCCAAACTATATATACGTAATCGGAAGCGACAGACTATCTACTGATTTGCATAAAATTAATGAATCGGTTAATCAAGAGTTTACTCAAATGACAATGGACTACACGTACAATTCAGAGACTGATCCAAATAGATATTATTACAGGAGTGACCATTACAACTTTGCCAAAAATGGAATCCCTGCTATTTTCTTTTTCAATGGTACTCACGCAGATTATCATCAAGCATCTGATACGGTTGAGAAAATCAATTTTGACAAAATGGCTTTTGTTGCTAAACACATATTTCATTTAGCATACGAATTAGCCAACAGAGATGAAATGATTGAAGTAGATGGTGTCGTTAAAGACTAAACTATGACACGCAATAGCTACGTGTCTTGGATTGAAAAGTATTATGTCTTTGTAGGCATAATACTTTTTTTTGTGTCCTACCTAGCATTTTATCCTGAGCTATGGATGATTACTGATGCCTACAGCTACAGTTCTCAAGCATTAGCCTTTGCAGAAGGTAATCCCTATCTAACGCAGTATAATTTCCTTTCCCAAAGTCATCAACGAATTCTGCACCCGCCCTATAATTTGGGAACATCCGCTTACTATGCCTTTTGGATAAAACTCTTCACCGCAAAAGGTATTTTCTTGGGAAGCATTTTCGCAGCAATCTTCAGTTCAATCCTATTGCACGCTACTCTCAAACGACTGAAATACAATCAATTAGGAACAATTATACTTTTCATATCTCCTGTTTTATTCTTTAGCCGTAGCATAATGAGTGGCATGCCATCTCTATTACTAATGAGTGCAGTTATTTACCTTTTGGGCTTACGCCCAAAATCAATTAATGCCTTTTTACTAAGTTTTCTATGCTTCCTTTCTGTTTGGTTTCGTGAGACTAATATTATTCTAGCGGGAGCGATTCTATTCTACTATATTTGGAAGAATCTAGGCTTATGGAAAGCTATGCTATCGGGCGCACTAATTGCATTGTCAATTAAATTGTTATCTACATTTTGGGTGTATGGACATTTTTGGTTCCAAAGCCATTCCGAAGGATTTTCTTTTGCTAATCTTTCTGTTCATATGTCTCTTTATCTCATCATCAGTCTTATACTGATTCCAGGTGGATACCTGTTCTTACTGCTTTATAGAGGGAAAGCATGTAAGAGCATTACGGTTTCATCTTCTTTATTTATAGCTGTCTATATCTTCTACAATTACTCAGCCATTGATTTTAGTGGTTGGCTAAAAGGTTCACTTCTGACTAGTAGATTCGTATTACCATTAATCCCTTTTGTGGTATTGGCCTTGGGCGAGGTGATAGACAGAAAACCTTTTCTACACAGCCTGATTTTCTTCATTTTGGTTCCATTTTCCTTAGTGCTTATTCCGATCTCACAAAAAGTATTTTATGACTTATATGCTCCACATGAAAATGCAGCAAAATATATAGCTAACAAATATGCAGATCAACAAGTACTTTACGATCAATCCGGCTTTACCAACATAATTCGGTATATAAACCCGCTTTCAGCATCATGGACAAAAATCGCTGATATAAAAGAGATTGGTGACAACATAAATAGAGAAAGAATACTAAATGATTCTGAATCAGTTTACGTTATTATAAGCGAAAGCAATACTAGTCAAGAAAAATTTGAACGCGCTTCGAGTGTCCAACAATATCTAGACTTGCTACCCTTCACAGCTTTTGACTCCGTGCGGATAGATGAAACAAATCAATTGAAGATCTATAAATTACAGTCGGACTAAAAGCTCGACACTACAAATCAACCTCTAGAGTTTTCCAGATTGTTGCTCTTGTTCAAATTTCAAGTCATGTAAAAGTTTTTCTCCAAAACCTTGACTAACTCAGTACTAAAGAATTGTTAACACTGTCAAAAACTCTAAGCTCGTGTTCACTTTTCTATAACTTTCGTTTGTATTTTCTTGTTAACAGTTTCAGTCGTGCACGTACAATACTGTTGTGTAGATTCGAAATCGAAGTCGTATTTCAAATAACTATCTTAGCGATCACGTTATTGTTTGTACATTTGTAACTGTACGTCAGGCTAGTAGCAAGGAAACATTGAGAGAATAATTTAGATTATGAAGGGTTTAGACAATTATCAAGTGCTTATTCAGAAACTGGATCAATTTATTCGCAAATTTTACGTGAATAAGATGATTCGAGGCAGCCTATACCTTATAGGCCTTGCGATGCTTCTGTTTTTAATCTTTAGTATAGCAGAACATAACTTCTACTTTAGCAAATCTGTAAGAAAAGTTCTATTCTACTCTTTCATTGGCATAAGTGTTGCTTCACTTTTCTATTGGGTTCTAAATCCGCTCTTCAAGTACTTTAAGTTAGGACAAACTATCTCGCACGATCAAGCTGCCGGTATAATCGGGACGCACTTTGGAGATGTGCAAGATCAACTAACTAACGTGCTGCAATTGAAACGGCAGGCTGAATCAGCAGATAACACCGAATTACTTTTTGCTGGAATAAATCAGAAGTCAGAAAACATCAAGCTCGTTCCATTCAAAAATGCCATTGATCTGACGAAGAACAAGAAATACCTACGTTACGCTCTACCGCCTCTGTTACTATTCATTGCAATACTCTCTGGAGCTCCTAGCATAATAAAAGACTCTACTTTTCGAATTATCAATAATGACAAGGACTTTGAAAAGGCAGCACCCTTTAAATTCTTACTAGATCGGAATGAGTTTCAAGTAATACAGTACGATGATTTCGCCCTTCAAGTCCAAGTTGATGGTGCCGCTCTACCAGAAGATGTTTTCATTGATGTTGACAATTATCAATATCGAATGAAGAAGGTAAAGCAAGATCAGTTTGAATATACCTTTAAAAATGTTCAAAAAGATACGCCATTCAGAATCTTTGCAGGAAAAGTAAAATCAGCAAACTTCGACTTAAACGTATTGGAAAAACCAAATCTCATTGATTTTTCACTCTCTTTAGATTACCCTTCATATACTGGATCTAAAGATGAAGCGATCCAAAACATAGGCGATGTTTCTATCCCTGCAGGCACACTAGTTACGTGGGATTTTGAAAGTGAAAACACCAACAAGATTAACATGTCTTTTGGCGGAAGCCAGGAAACGATCAAACAAAAGGGACCACAAGAGTTTAACTTTAGCAAGCGCATTAAACAGGATCAGCAATACAAAGTATTTCTTTACAATGAGCAGATTCCTACTCCAGATTCGTTTATTTACGCATTGAATGTAATCCCGGATCAATATCCAACAATACAAGTTCAAAAATTCGAAGATAGTCTAGACAATCAAGTAAGCTACTTTGTAGGTAGGGCAGCTGATGATTATGGTATCAGTTCTATCACATTCAACTACACCATCAGCAACGATAAAACCGGCACAAAAGAGCCTCAAAGTGAAAAAATTAGCAGTCGAGCTGATTCCAATCAAGATTACGAGTACATTTTTGATGTTGCAGATCTGAATCTTGCACCAGGTGATCAAGTCAGCTATTACTTTGAAGTTACCGACAATGATCAGGTGAATGGTGCCAAGTCGAGTAAGACTGGTACAATGCTTTTTAGAAAACCTACAATCGAGGAACTGAAAAATGAAGAAGAGCAAAACAGTGAAGAAATCAAGAAAAAACTTGAGGAAGCTGTCAAGGAAACCAAGAAAATAAAAGAGGATTTCAAGAAATTACGAGAAAAGTTGATCCAGAAGAAAGAGATTGACTGGCAAACAAAAAAAGAGCTAGAGAAGCTTCTTGAACGTCAAAAGGAACTGCAAGAAAAAATGCAGCAAGCAAAAGAGAACTTCGATAAAAATAAGCAGAACAAGGAGATGATGAAAAAATCAGATGCTCTCCAAGAAAAAGAAGAAAAACTAGAAAAGCTTTTTGAAGAACTTGTTGATGATGAGATGAAAGAGTTGATGGAGAAGATCAAAGACTTAATGCAAGAACTGGAGAAAGATGACGCCATGGAAATGATGGAGGAAATGGAATTCAGTGATGAGGAATTAGAAAACGAGCTAGAACGTTTAGAAGAACTGTACAAGCAACTTGAAGTTGAAAAAGAAGTAGAAGAAATGATCGAAGAGCTCAACAAGCTTGCTGAAGAACAAAAAGAACTGGCGAAGGAAACAGAAAAAGCAGAAACGCCTCAAGAAGAGCTACAAGAGAAACAAGAAGAAATTGAAGAGAAGTTTGAAGAGTTGAAGGAGGAAATGGAAAAACTTGAAGAGAAGAACGAAGAATTGGAGCTTCCCAAAGAACTAGGTGAAGATAAGGAAGAGGCAATGGAAGAGATTTCTGAAGATATGGATGAAGCTCAAGAGCAAATGGAAAGCCAAGAAAATAAGGGAGCTAGTGAATCTCAGCAAAAAGCAGGAGAAAAAATGGAGCAAATGGCCGGCCAGATGATGGAGGCTGCTGCTAGTGGTGAAATGGAGCAAGCGCAAGAGGACATGAAGGCTATACGTCAGTTACTCGAGAATATAATTACACTTTCTTTTGATCAGGAGGACCTAGTGAATGATATTAGCCGTACTAGTGAGCAGACTCCTCGGTATGTTGGGCTTGTTCAAGAACAGTTTAAACTTAAAGACGACTTCGGTCTGATTGCAGATAGCCTCCAAGCTCTAGCCAAAAGACAAGTTCAAATAGAGAGTTTTGTCATTGAAAAAGTTGGTGACATTAAGAAAGATCTTGATACTGGAATTAAACGCTTAGAAGAACGTGCAAAATCACTTGCAAACGAAAACCAGCGTAATACAATGACTGGTCTAAACGACTTGGCACTCATGCTCAATGAGTCTATGGAGCAAATGCAAAAACAGATGTCTAGCATGATGCCTGGAGCTCAAATGTGCAATAAACCTGGTGGACAAGGACAAAGTAAGCCAGGAGGTAAAAAGCCATCTGACAAAATATCTAAGGGTCAACAAGGTATGAAAGAGGGGCTTGAAAAAATGATGCAGTCGCAAAAAGAAGGTAAAGGAAATAGCTCAAAAGACTTTGCAAAAGCAGCAGCTAAGCAAGCTGCTCTTCGAAAGGCCCTTGAGGAAATGAAAAATGAAAAACAAGAAAACGGACAAGGAGGTCAAGAGCTACAGGAGATCATTGATCAGATGAATAAAATCGAAACTGACCTAGTAAATAAGAAGCTCGATTCTGAAATGATCACTCGTCAACAAGATATCCTTACTCGCTTACTAGAAGCAGAAAAGGCTGATCGACAGAGAGATCAAGAAGAAAAACGAAAGGCTGAAAGGACTGCAGAAAAAGTGCGTGAATTTCCACCAGACTTGGAAGAGTACTTGAAAAAGAGAGAAACTGAAATAGATGCTTACAAAACAGTATCTCCTGCTTTGAAGCCGTATTATAAATTCTTGGTCGAACAGTACTACCTATCACTTAAAGCTGAATAAAAGTATACGGAAAGCATATATGTATAGCAACATCTTAACTCTTGAATCAAATCCAATACAGATTTCCAAACTGGAAGATTTGACAGCTAAGATCATCTCTAGATTCGATTTAAACCCCGATAAATATGCAGCTATTCTTATTTGTTTGACCGAAGCGGTTAGCAATGCGATTGTTCATGGTAATCAGTACGATAAGTCCAAAAAGGTCCTCATTAACGTTTCGACAAATGACGCTCTGATAAGTCTTCAAGTTTGCGATGAAGGTGCAGGCTTCGATTTTACACAGCTTCCCGATCCCACAATTCCAGAAAATATCGAAGCTCCAAGAGGAAGAGGCATATTTGTAATTAAAGCATTATGTGACGCTTGTAACTTTCAAGATCCTGGAAATAAAATCGAGATGGACTTCAAACGAATATGATAGAAATAGAAAAAAACGATATTCAGTTCTATGCAGAAGACTTTGATTTCTCCTTAAGTCACGAGTTGCAATATAAAGATTGGTTAATCAAAATTGCTACTTCATATGAAATGGAGATTGGTACCTTGACTTATGTGTTCACTTCTGATGATTATCTACTAGAAATGAATAAGTCTTACCTCGATCACGATTACTATACTGACATTATCAGTTTTCCGCTTAGTGAGGATCCTATTTCTGGAGATATATTCATAAGTATTGAACGAGTCAAGGAAAACGCTAAAGAACTACAAATTAGCTTCGATAAAGAATTACTCCGTGTAATGAGCCACGGATTATTGCACTTCATAGGTTTTGACGATCACAACAAAGAAGACGTAGCCAAAATGAGAAAGGCAGAAGAACAAGCTATCGAACTTTTTAATTAATTCCCGATTTTATCTCTAGATCTCAATGGTTCATAAAATCTTATCTTTAGATTAATTCTAAATAGCTGAGTATTTGTTGATCGTGTTCAACTATAACCCCTCATCTACTATTTTTGTGAGGAAACAATTCAACCAAACTATGAAGTGGCTCACAACACTATTCACCTCTAGTCTAGGACGTAAATTGATTATGTCACTGACAGGTCTTTTCTTATGTTCATTCCTAGTCATTCACTTGCTAGGAAACTTTCAATTACTGAAAGGAGATGACGGGGTAGCTTTCAACGACTATGCATATTTTATGACGCATTTCTTACCGATTAAGATTGTGTCTTTTGGCTTGTATGCGATGATTCTTGTTCACGCTATTCTTGGAATTATGTTGACAATTCAAAATAAAAAGGCAAAAGGAAAAACTTACGCAAAGTCAGGCACAACCAATGTTTCATGGGCTTCAAAAAACATGGGGCTTCTAGGAACCCTGATATTAGCGTTTATTTTCATTCACATGGGAGATTTTTGGTTTAAGATGAAAATGGACCAATTGCCTATGGTAATGTCAGAATCCTTGGGTTTTGAAGTGAAAAATCTCTACTTCCGAGTTGCGCAAGCCTTTGAAAATCCTGTGATCGTAATAGCATACATTATAGGACAGCTAGTTCTGGCCTTCCACCTGTGGCACGGATTCGGTTCGGGCTTTGTTACTTTAGGTCTAAACAACAAAAAGTATTCTCCAATAATCAATGCGATTGGAAGAATTTTCGCAGTAGTAGTCCCAATAGGATACGCTCTTATCCCAATCATACATTACCTTAGGTAAACAAGCATTGACTGAATTTTGAATAATCATAAAGAAATATCGATATGAAATTAGAATCAAATGTTCCAGAAGGCGAATTAGCTACCAAATGGACTGAGTATAAATCTAAAATGAATCTTGTCGCTCCTAATAATAAGCGACGAATAAGTGTAATCGTAGTAGGAACTGGTCTTGCCGGTGCATCTGCAGCAGCTACATTAGCTGAATTAGGATATACTGTCAAAAACTTTACATTCCACGATTCACCGAGACGAGCTCACTCTATTGCTGCACAAGGTGGTATCAATGCAGCTAAGAATTATCAAAATGATGGTGATAGTGTTTATAGACTATTTTACGATACAATAAAGGGTGGTGACTACAGATCAAGAGAAGCAAATGTTCACAGACTTGCTGAAGTAAGTACAGACATAATAGACCAATGTGTTGCACAAGGAGTTCCATTTGCACGTGAGTATGGTGGACTTCTCGAAAATAGATCTTTCGGTGGTGTTCAAGTAAGTCGTACTTTCTATGCTAGAGGACAGACTGGTCAGCAACTCCTAATAGGTGCTTATCAAGCTCTAGAAAGACAGATTTCTATAGGTCAAGTTCAGATGTACAATCGTCATGAAATGCTTGATTTAGTGACCGTTGATGGTAAAGCTCGAGGAATAATTACTCGGAATCTCATCAATGGAAAAATAGAACGACACTCGGCACATTGTGTAGTTTTGGCTACAGGAGGATATGGTAACGTATTTTATCTATCTACCAATGCAATGGGTTGTAACGTAACTGCCGCTTGGAAGTCTGTGAAACGAGGAGCACTCATGGCGAATCCATGCTTCACGCAAATTCACCCAACTTGTATACCAGTATCCGGAACTTATCAATCGAAACTTACTCTTATGTCAGAGTCACTTCGTAATGATGGCCGAGTATGGGTTCCTAAAAAATTAGAAGATGTCAAAGCTATCCGTGAGGGTAACAAGACTGGGAATGATATTCCAGAAAGTGATAGAGATTATTACTTAGAAAGACGTTATCCAGCGTTTGGAAACTTGGTACCTAGAGATGTAGCTTCAAGAGCTGCAAAGACAGCATGTGATGAAGGATTCGGTGTCAACAAATCAGGATTAGCTGTATATCTCGATTTTTCAGATGCAATTATGCGTTATGGAAGGATTGAAGCAAATTCGCAAGGAGATCACAATCCTTCGGATGCTAAAGTAAAAGAACTAGGAACTAAAGTAATTGAGAATAAGTATGGTAACTTATTTGAAATGTACGAGAAGATTACAGGAGAAAACCCTTACAAACTTCCAATGAAAATATACCCTGCTGTTCATTATACGATGGGTGGTGTTTGGGTTGATTATAATTTAGAAACTAATGTTCCTGGCTTATTTGCATTGGGAGAATCTAATTTCTCAGATCACGGAGCAAATAGGCTTGGTGCATCGGCACTAATGCAAGGTCTTGCTGATGGATACTTTGTTATTCCATACACTATCGGACAATTTCTATCAGGTGAAATACAAAACCCTGTTCCTTCAACGGATCTTCCAGAATTTGAAGCAGCAGAAAAGGAAGTTCGGGCAAGAATTGACAAATTCCTTTCCATGAAGGGAAATCAAACTGTTGAATCATTCCACCGTAGACTAGGTCTCATCATGTGGGATAATTGCGGAATGTCAAGAAATGCAGTAGACTTGAAAAAAGCGAGACAACAGGTAAGAGACCTACGGGACGAATTCTACAAGGATGTTTTCATTCCTGGCACCAACGAAGAGTTCAACCCTGAACTAGAGAAAGCTGGTAGAGTTGCCGATTTCTTAGAATTGGGTGAAGTAATGATTCTGGATGCATTAAATCGTGAAGAATCATGCGGTGGTCACTTCCGTGAAGAATATCAAACTGAAGAAGGTGAAGCGCTGAGACGTGATGACGAGTTTACATACGTAGCTGCTTGGGAATGGGATGATAAAGAACCAAAACTCCACAAAGAAGAGCTGAAGTTCGATAATGTAGAATTGAAAACAAGAAGTTATAAGTAGCGGGCTTTCGCCCAAAAGGCATACTTATTTTTGCTGTGCTTTTATACACTTTAATAGAGCACAGAGTAATTTCAAACGTAAAAAGAAATAGATATGAATCTAACGTTAAAAGTTTGGAGACAAAAAAACGACAAAGCATCTGGTAAGTTCGAAGAATACCAGGTCGAAGCGACTGAACATATGTCGTTTCTTGAAATGCTAGATGTCCTAAACGAAGATATTTTAGAGAATAAAGGTGAACCAGTGGCATTTGACCATGATTGCCGAGAGGGAATCTGTGGTACTTGTAGCCTAACGATCAATGGCCGTCCACACGGCCCAAATCGCGGAACTACTACTTGTCAACTGCATATGCGTCACTTCAATGATGGAGATACAATAACAATCGAACCATGGAGAGCAGAAGCCTTTCCAGTTGTAAAAGATTTAGTTGTTGATCGCTCTTCTTTTGATCGCATTATTCAGGCAGGTGGTTTCATCTCAGTGAACACTGGTCAAGCAGTAGATGGGAATTCAATTCCGATCGAAAAAGAGGTTGCAGCAGAGTCTTTTGATGCAGCTACTTGTATCGGCTGTGGAGCTTGTGTTGCAGCATGTCCTAACGGAGCAGCTATGTTATTCACATCAGCTAAAGTATCACACTTAGGACTTTTACCTCAAGGTAAAGTTGAGCAAGACAAACGTGTTGTCAAAATGGTTGAGACTATGGATGACGAAGGTTTCGGAAACTGTACAAATATCGGAGCTTGCCACGTTGAATGTCCAAAAGAAATCAAGCTAGAAAACATAGCTCGTATGAATCGTCAATACTTTGCTGCGAAAATTAAAGCATAAAAGTAATAGCGAGATTACAAAATATTAGAAGGGAGTGTCGAAAGGCATTTCCTTTTTTTGTATCAGCCTGGATTAGACTGTGCCTTCAATCGTTAAGTTTCAAGTCTTAATTTTCGAAATTGACCCAATAAAGCATATCCCCTTCTTCAATTTCATGTTTGGCGGTCGAGAACATCAGCATACGCCATTATTTGTTACATATTTTCCCTCTAAGCCCTTAATTTCCATTACTTTTGCGCTTTTACTAATAGGACACAAATCTGATGGCTGATAAAACTATAAAATCTGCATTGATATCTGTTTATCACAAGGATGGACTTGATGCAATTGTGCAAAAATTACACGAGCTAAATGTCACTATTTATTCCACTGGAGGCACTCAAGCATTCATTGAATCTTTAGACATCCCTGTTCAACGTGTTGAAGACTTAACAAGCTACCCTTCTATTCTAGACGGTCGAGTCAAGACTTTACATCCAAAAATTTTCGGAGGAATACTTGCCAGACGTGAAGATGATCACTTGACACAATTGGAACAGTATGAGATTCCTGAAATTGACCTAGTCATAGTCGATCTTTATCCTTTTGAAGAAACAGTGAAATCGACAGATGATGAATCTGAAATTATTGAAAAGATAGATATAGGAGGGATTTCCCTTATTCGAGCTGCTGCTAAGAATTTTGGTGACGTTGTTGTCATTCCTTCACAGGAATCATACGAACCATTTTTGAACCTACTTAATGAAAAAGCCGGTTCAACAAATAAAGCTGAACGAAAATCTTTTGCAAAGGAAGCTTTCAAAATTTCTTCTCACTACGATACAGCAATTTTCGAATATTACCTCCAAGATGAATCTTCGGACGTATTCAAGAAGAGCTTACAACAAGCAAAAACTCTTCGCTACGGGGAGAATCCACATCAACAAGGTATCTACTACGGTGAAATGGATGCTATGTTTGAAAAACTTGGAGAAAAAGAATTGTCTTTTAACAACCTAGTTGATGTCGATGCCGCAGTAAACTTAATGAGAGAATTCAAAGACAGTGAACCAACATTTGCAGTGTTGAAACATACCAATGCTTGTGGCGTTGCAACGCGATCTACTGTTAGCGAAGCATGGAATGCAGCTTTAGCTGGTGATCCAGTATCTGCCTTTGGAGGCATCCTAATTTCAAATACTGAAATTGATCTTGCAACAGCTCAAGAAATCAATAAACTATTTTACGAAATACTAATTGCACCTTCTTTTTCTGCCGAAGCGCAACAGCTTCTAATGAAAAAATCCAAGCGAATACTTCTGAAATTGAAGCATTATGGAGCACAAGCTAAAAGCTTTAAGAGTCTTCTGAACGGTGTGATTGAACAAGACACTGACCTGAACACCGAAAATGCTGAAAACTTTGAAGCTAAGACAAAACGTAAACCAACTGCACAAGAACTAAAAGATCTAAGTTTCGCGAATAAATTAGCAAAGCATCTAAAATCAAATACAATAGTTCTTGCTAAAAATGATCAACTTCTAGGAATGGGCTGCGGTCAAACTAGTAGAGTTGATGCTTGTAAACAAGCGATTGAGAAAGCTCTCTCATTTGGATTTGATCTGGAGGGTGCAGCTATGGCTAGTGATGCGTTCTTTCCATTCCCTGATTGTGTAGAAATTGCATATAATGCTGGAATTAGAAGTGTAGTTCAGCCTGGTGGCTCTATTAAAGACCAATTAAGCATAGACTTTTGCGATGAGCATGATGTTGCGATGGTATTTACCGGAGTTCGTCACTTTAAGCATTAATATATAATTACTTGATGTCAACGCAAAAAATCGTAATACTTACCATAGACGTGGGTAACACCTCTACCAAAATGGCTGTATTTTCCGATAACGTGTGTTTACATTTTGAAAGAATTAACGAGCTAAACGTAGCTCTTCTAAATAGATGGATTAGACAATACGATGTCGAGGCTATCAGTTATAGTGCTAGTGGAAATGACGTTGAAGAAATCGTAGAATATATTGAAGCCTTCGAAAATTATATTTTCCTCTCAGCATTATCACCAATGCCCATTGAGATAGCTTATAAAACACCTGAAACACTCGGTAAAGATCGAATTGCAGCGGTGTTGGGTGCTTATGCTTTGTTTCCAAAGCAACATGTTGTGGTAATCGATTTGGGAACATGTATTACTTATGAAGTCCTTTCCGCTGATGGTGTCTATCTAGGTGGCAACATTGCTCCTGGCATGCAAATGAGATTACAATCCATGCATGATTACACGGCAAAATTACCTCTAGTAGGTTTTGAGTCAGTAACTCACTGGATTGGCCAGTCTACCAATGAAGCCATAAAAAATGGAGCAATATTAGGGACGGAAATGGAAATAGAATCGTTTATTGGACGTGTTAAGAAGCTTTTTGGGCCTAACCCACATGAACTAGACGACGTTCAATTAATACTTACCGGTGGAGATGCAGCATTCATGTACAATGCATTGCAAGAAAACTTGCAAACTAAAATACATCTCGAACCACAGTTAATACACATCGGGCTCAATGCCTTGATGCACTATAATTTATAGAAGATCCGCATTTATGGATAATGAATCAACCTCTTTTAAGGAGATAAAATTTATGAAAAAAATAGTAAACGCACATTTAATCTTATTACTAGTGTTCTGCGCGATCACTAGTATATCTGCTCAAGAGTATAATTCACCATACTCTAGGTTTGGATTAGGTGATTTAACGAACAGCAATTTCATGTTGACTCGTGCAATGGGAAGCACAGGCTCTTCATATGCCGATAATTCCTCGATGAATCCTGTCAATCCTGCTAGTTATAGTTGGTTAACCTTGGCTAGTTACAATGTGGGCTTTTTCTCAGAGTATGCTCAAATTCAAGACGACATTGTTACTGAAGATCGATGGACCGGTAACTTAGAATATTTGGGAATCGCTTTTCCTCTAAGAAATTATAAAAATGAGCTTTTGGATCCATCCACCAAAAAATATAAATTGGGAATGGCCTTCTTTGCTCGACCAGAATCCCGTGTGAGCTACGATGTTACTACACGTGAAGTTCTTACAGAAGATGAAGATATTGACAGACGATTTTTTGGAACTGGAGGTACATACTCGGTGAATTGGGGAAATAGTATTCGATTTTCAAACTTATCGATTGGTGTAAATCTAGGTTACCTTTTTGGTAATATTAATAATAACCAAGAAATAAACATCGTCAATGAATCAGCCCAGTTTATTGATGAAATAACAAATGAATACAGTGTAGCTGGATTTAAGTACGAAGCAGGTATCATGTACAAGTACCAACTCAACAAAAAGCAAAAAGAACAAAAGAAATCCGTGCGGGAAAAGTATCTGATGTTCGGCTTACATGGTCATGTTGGACAATCTTTTACCACAAGTGGAGAGTTTCTTCACGTAGGAACATTTCCAATCATCAATGGTCTAGACACGATTAACCAATCAGGATTGTCAGGAACAGGATTTATCCCTGCACAAATTGGTTTTGGAGTAAACTTTGTTGATGGTCGTAAAGCGAACGTAGGAGTTAATGTAAACTATAGTCCGTATTCATCATTTGAAAATTCGATTCGACCTGAGCAGGAATTTAGGAATACCCTTTCACTAGGGCTAGGAGGAAAATATACACCAGATGCTAGAGGCTTTGGGTCATTTTTGGAACGTACATCGTATACTTTTGGATTATTCTACAATCAAGATCCTCGAATTATTCAAGATCAGGAATTGGACGCTTACGGAATAAACCTAGGTCTTTCAATGCCTTTCTTCTACCAGCAAAATTACTCAAGAATTCATGTAAACATCGAGCTAGGACAGAGAGGCGTAGGTTCTATCATCTCTGAAAACTATGCTCAAATAGGTCTTGGGCTAAACTTTAATGATGATAGTTGGTTTATTCGAAGAAAATATAATTAGGATTTTTTAAGGAATGCTTAACTAGAAATTAACTACAAAGTTTTTGTTAGTAGCGTCATATAATTGCGGTAAGAAATGATTGAGATTTTCTTCCATGAATGAACTAGGAACAATAAATTTGTTTCTTCAAAAAAATGTGCAAAATAAAATATTACAAGATGAGAATATTACTAGGAGTGTTAGCAATTCTATTCACAGTACAACTGCAGTCGCAGTGTGAAACTTGGGTTGGTAAATCAAATGAAAATGAGATTAAAGAATGGCATACAATTTACCGTTCTGCTCTGAAAGCTAAAGATTACGCTTTTGCTGAAGAAAACTGGAAATTAGCATATGCTGCGGCTCCTGCAGCTGATGGTAAACGTGACTCTCACTATATTGATGGTGTCACGCTTCTGAAAGAGAAGTTGGCTAATGAGACTGATGAAACGAAGAAGAAAGAAATCAAAGAGCAGATAATAGCTATGTACGATCAAGCGATCGAGTGCTATAAAAGCCGTACAATCAAACTAAAGTGCGATACGAACGACTGTTACAACCAAAAAATTGGAATGTTAGAAGGACGAAAAGGTTATGATATGTACTACACGCTCAATAGTCCATACTCAAAAAACTTGGAGGCACTTACTGACGCAATAGAGTTCTCTGGCGACGAAGTAGAATATGTTGTTTTTGCTCCCCTTGCAAACATCGCGGTTTACCAATTCCAAAAAGGTAGAATGGACAAGAATACTGCAAGAACTTTGTACGAAAGCATGATTGACTTACTCGACATGAAAATTGATCAGAATGGTAATTATGTTCAGTATTTCGAAGATTCCAAAAAAATCGTTGAATCTACATACAACAAGATTGCAAGAGAAGTATTCGATTGTGAATATTTTGTAGCAAAGCTACGTCCAGACTATGAAGCTGATCCAGACAACCCTGAGACTCTCAAAACAACCTTGGCAATCCTAAAGAAACAAGGGTGTGAGCCAGGTAACGCTTTCTTTGATGAGATTGACGCAAAGTGGAAAAAATATGCTTCTGAAGAAAATGCAAAGATTCAAGCAGAGTTTGAAAAGAAAAATCCTTCCGTAGCTGCGAAGAAGTTATATGATCAAGGAAAATTCACAGAAGCTGTTGCTAAATATCAAGAAGCTATTGAAAAAGGGACAGAAGACGAGAAAAAAGCAGGATATTACTTTTCAATGGCATCGATCCAATTCCGTAAATTAAGTCAATATTCAGCTGCTAGAAAGAGTGCATTAAAAGCTGCTGAATTACGACCGGGATGGGGACGCCCTTATCTTCTAATCGGTGACATGTATGCGAAGAGCTCTAGAAAATGTGGAGACGATTGGAACCAACGTTTAGCAGTTCTTGCGGCAATTGAAAAATATCGATATGCGAAAAGAGTTGATGAATCAGTGACAGATGAAGCAAATAACAAGATCGGTATCTATTCTAGATCAAAGCCGACTCAAGACATGGGCTTTATGCGAGGAAAGAAAAAAGGTGATGCAGTTAGCGTTAGCTGTTGGATTGGCGAAACTGTGAGATTGGATTACCAATAGAATATAAACAGTACGAAAAATATGAGGAGCTTATTCGAAAGGATAAGCTCTTTTTTTTGGATTTATTGTTGAAGAATCATCAGTAAAGTATCACGTTATTAAGTACTCCTGTATCAGCAATCTACTTTTCAATCAGCCGGTGCAATAACTAAACCACAAGTTTCCTTACTTTGACTTTCAAAGTACTATCATTAATTTGAATCTTATTCCAACATTATTTCACCCACAAAAAGCCAAGCTTGGTGTCCAGCGCCTTGTCTTCCCTGTTCTATTATTCCATGCTTTCTCACTGTGATTCTTACGAACTTTGCTTCGGTCTCAAGTGGAATTGAAACGGTTGCCATTTTACCTTCGGTTTCGATCTTATTCACGGATGTGATACTCGAATATGTAAGTCCATCTTCAGAAACGGAAATGTCAATAGACCGAGGTAAGTAAATCCACTGACCTTCGCCCTTGAAGAACTGAATCGTGATATTACTAAGCTCGCTTAATTCTGCAAATCCAATAGTTGCAATCAAATCTTTGCCTGAAAATCCTAACCACTCAGGTCCGCCATACTTCTTCTCTGAAGCTATTATTCCGTTCACTAGAGCATCCTTACCTGAACCTGCATATGTTTTTGAAGGTAGATTCTCCAGATCTATACTAGCTTTGTTGCCTAAATGCCCCTTAAAATCTATTGAACTTTGTCTACCTTTCTGTCCATCATATTCAGCAAAAAAACTGTACGCTCCATCTCTATCAAGATAAAACGAATCATTTTCCACCTCGGATTCTCCGTACGGAGACACTGCGTAAACGTCAGCATTCTCATTGGGTTTTCGTATGAGAGCGTAACTTCCAAGGGAACTATTTTGCACCACCACATCTAAATCAAGTAGATGATTTGCAATATTAACACCTTTAGCTTCCCAGAAGTCCACATGTTCTACATATCGATTCAAGAATACATCATAGTCTCTTTCACTTGGCAGATTCCATTGTACTTCGCTTAATGCCATCATTCTAGTAAGTGCCATATAACTAACTTGATCGAAATCCTTCATATATTCGGTCCATACATTTCCTTGTACTCCCCATATCAACTTACGCTGCTCCTCATCCAGTTCTTGGGGAATTGGATTGAAATGATATACGTCTTCCAATGTAGTCAAACCACCAATCGCTAAAGGCTCATCTGGATGAGAGCTCTGGTAATGATCAAAATAACAATGAGAACCAGGAGTCATGATAGCTTTGTGGCCTTCTTTGACTGCTGCAACGGCACCTGCCGTTCCCCTCCAAGACATGACGGTTGCGCTTGGATGTAGACCTCCTTCCAAGATTTCATCCCAGCCAATAATTGATTTACCTTTTGATTGGATATAGTCAGCAATTACCCCAATAAAATAGGATTGTAATTCATATTCATCTTTTATACCCTCCCGCCTCAACAAATCCTGACAAAACTCTGAAGCCTTCCACTGATCCTTAGGACATTCATCTCCACCTATATGGATATATGACGATGGAAATAAATCAACAACATCATCGATAACTACTTTAAGAAATTCAAATGTTTCTGGATTTGGACAAAATACATCTGGAAAAACACCCCACTTTGTTGCAACATCTATCTGATCTCCAGTACAACCAAATTCCGGATAAGCTGCTATAGCAGCTTGTGCGTGCCCGGGCATTTCAATTTCTGGAATCACTTCAACTCCTCTTGCTTCAGCGTACGCAACAATTTCTCTTATTTCTAGCTGAGTGTAAAACCCACCATATTTGGTTTGGTCAAACTTATGCGGTTGATCATTATAATGCCCGACTAATGTCTCCTTTCGAAAGGCGGCAATTTCTTGTAATCTTGGATATGATGGGATTTCTATTCTCCAGCCTTGATCTTCTGTAAGGTGCCAATGAAAACGATTGTATTTATAGTAAGTCAGAAAATCAATATATTGCTTTATATCTTCGATATCAAACATGTGTCTCCCAACGTCAAGATGCATTCCTCGATAATCAAACTCTGCCCTGTCTTCTATATGAAGTATAGGCAGTTTTTCATGCTTTTGCAGTAATTGGAGTAATGAAATAAATCCATTTCTTATGTCTGCATAAGTATGCCCATAAATAGAAATTTGATCAGCACCAATATTGAGAAAATATTGTAAGGGGAGAAGCGAGCTGTCAACCTCCATTTTTAGGTTACTGTTAATAGTATCTAGTTTGACAGCTATTGGGTAAGTTTCCAACCAGCGTTTATGCAAATTCCAAAAGTGCACGTCACCTAGGCGTATCTCTGTAATGCTTGAGAACGAGCCAGACGTTGACAAAGAATCGGGAGCAGGTATGAGTTTTACCTGAGTATTGGAAATGACTACATTTTCAGCAGAGGGTACACATTGAATTCCTATTAGACCCAATAGTACTAGGATAAAAAACCTTGAAATTTCATGCATCCGACTAAATTTAAGAACGCAACATCATTGAAAACTGATCTACTTAATTCGATATTTCTTCCCAACCAAATGCACGTCTCATTTTATTATATATTGCAGTATTCTCATAGATACCCATAAACTCCTCGTCTCCAGGACCTTCAGCAAAAACTGGTATCATGTCAGCAGTATGGTAATCAGAAGTGAATCGCATATCCAGCGAATCCAAGCGTGAACCTTTATTGATTGCTAGACCACCAGTTTCATGATCTGCTGTAATGATAACAGTAGTTTCAGGATGGTTTTGGATAAATTCCCACACAACATCTATCGTCTTACTAAAGTCTATCATTTCAGAAACAATGTACTCGCCATTGTTGGCATGTCCACCCCAATCTATCTGAGCACCTTCGATCATGAGAAAAAATCCCTTCTCGTCTTTTGATTTTGCATGAAGGAAATCTAAAGCTTTAGAAGTAGCTGAAGGAAGATAGTCTCGACCTTGTGCTACTGGAAGAGGATCTGCATCTGACGTAAGGTATCCTACTTTGGAATGCTCAGAGAAATCTATCTGGTCAAGATCTTCTTTGAAATAATCGGACATAAAATATCCTTTCTGCTCCAATTCAGCAGTTAAATCTCGCCCATCTTGCCTTCTATTGAAATATTTCAATCCTCCACCAATGAATAGATCTATATCTGTTTCAAGGAAGTCTGCTGCAATTTCTTCATAATTTCGTCGAAGTCTGTTGTGTGCGATGAAGGATGCAGGAGTTGCATGTACAATCGTTGAACTAGTCACCATTCCAGTGTGATATCCTCGATCTTCAGCTTCTTCTAATATTGTTTCTAGCGCTAAAGTATCTGGTCCTACGCCAATTGCTCCATTATACGTCTTATGACCAGTTGAAAAGGCTGTAGCACCAGCTGCTGAGTCTGTAACTAAATCATTATATGCATAACACTTATGAAAACCAATCTTTCGAAATTTTTCGAAGGCGATTGAATTATTATTGGCGTACATACCCGCAGTAATTTGAGAAAGCCCCATTCCATCTCCCACCATGAAAATAACATTCTTTGCGACTGACTTTTCGTCTTCAATCGTCATTTCCGGTGGAACAGATTGGACCGCTTTTTTTGGTGCTTGACAAGCTACTAGAAAAATAGCAATAGTCGCTAACATAATTTTGATTTGTATAAATCGCATATAATATCTTTAATTTCAATTAGTAAAACCTAGGTGCAAATATAACGCTTACCTGGGAGTGATTTTAGAATGCCCTTTAACTCAAGGTTAAGAATCAAGGCAGATAATTCCCCTGCTTGCTTTTTGAGATGTTGGTTTAGTACGTCAATATGAACCTTTGGCTGATGCCTAACAAAATTTACTATTTGCAACTCTTCTTCAGATAAATCTTCAAAAAGGCTTCCTTGCAAGAGTGAAGGAGTAGAATTCCAGCGTGTAATATACTCGAGATCCTTTATAGAGTCATAAAGATGTGCTTTGTGACTTTTAATAAGAAGATTACACCCTTCGCTTCGCTTGTCAGTTGGTCTTCCAGGAATCGCAAAAACATCCTTTCCATATTCATTGGCAAACTCAGCGGTAATTAGTGATCCTCCTTTTCGTGCTGATTCGATTACAATTACAACGTCACTCATCGCAGCTACGATTCGATTTCTCGTTGGGAATAGTTTGGGAATCATTTCTGTTCCAGTGGGATACTCAGTCAGTAGTCCACCTTGCATGATCATCTTCTTTGCAATGTCTAAATGATCATTCGGGTACAGCTGATCTAGTCCATGCGCAGTCACGCCTATGGTCTTCAAATTACTGGAAAGGGAAGCTTTATGAGCAGTTACATCAATTCCATAAGCCAAACCTGAAACTATCAGGCAATCATATTTTACCAAATCTTTCACTATTCGTTCACATGTAACCTTTCCATGCTCGGAAGGATCTCTTGTTCCGACTATGGATACAACCCGTTGTTTATTTAGGTCAGATTCTCCTTTGAAATAAAGTACGCAAGGTGATGCTTCGTAAAAATTGAGCCTTTGAGGGTACCTTTTATCTTGAAAAAATAGGACATCGATTCCATGCTTCAAACAGTATTCATATTCAAGCTCAGCTCGCTCAAAACTATTTCTATTGAGTACTTGTTTTCTGATGCTTTCCCTCGGTATGAACTCCTTGAGCTTTGCCTCTGGCAGATCATATATTTCAGAAACAGTATGAAAATCCTGCATTATCAATCTGAAGGCACGCGGACCCATACCCTTGATTAAACTAAAAGCAATCTGAGAAATCTTTTCTGTTCTAATTTGCATCAGATCAAATTTTAAAATTTGGATCTAAAGAAAGTGTCTTTCCAAGATAGTAGTCTGCTTGAGTTTCATTGCCTAAAAATCGATAGCCTTGCGAAATTGCGTACGTTACTTTAGGGTCATATGGGTTCACATCGTAATAATAGTTAAGAAATTTTAGTCCCCATTGATAGTCGCGCTTCTCCAAAATCAACATTTCATAACCAGTTTCGTAAAAAAACTTCATCAGATCAGGTTCACCTCCAGATCTATTTTTGATATACACAAGATACTCATGCATAAAAGAAAGTCCCGGTCGCACCGCTGCAACCTCTTTGAATGCCTTCAGCAGTGGTGGTAATTTCTGGTCAATCTTATGAATTTCAGCTGCGATTCCCGCTTTCATTAAATTCCCATTTGAGTACGTAGGTAGAATCTTAGTTGCTCGATCTGCATAAATCATTGCTTCGTTTAGCAACTTCTTCCTAGCTTGATTTACATTTGAAGTGGTTTTTGCTTCTTCAAACATGGCTGTAGCCATAAAGGAATTGGCTCTAGCACTATTAGTCGAGACTTTTACCGCAGCAGTATTTAGCGTTAATGCGTTCTTCCATACTGGAATGCGCTGAAATGCAACAAAAGCAAAAGCAATACAAATAAGTCCTGTTGAAGAAAGCATTAAATACTTCTTCCATGCCTTTTCAGGGATTGCACTTTTGAGAGCCCATACTACAGCTAGAGCAGCTGCAATACTAGGTGTAAATAAAAATCGTTCATTCATCGTAGTTCCTACATTAACCACAATATTACTCGCTATACTAAGAGTTGAGATATAAAAGAAAATTATGTACGCCCATAAATTTCTTGATTTGAACTTCACTGCAGCAAATGATGCCAATAATAAATGAACAACTACAGAAACTATAACCCAAAGAGTTGACCAACCGACTCTAGGTATCTGAAATGGATAGTAATCGTGTGTTAGTGGGTAGGGAACAAACGATAGTCCCAAGTATTTCAAAAGCACATAGAAAACTGTAGCTAATCGTTCATGAAAAGCCATACCAACGAAAGGATTATTCATTACATCTGTAACTTCCGTTCCTGAAAAAAAGTATCCTACAGCCGTATAACGCAAAGTCAAATATGCAATCAATCCAGCCGACATAGCACCGACAACTCGAATCATTTTTGAAGTTGAAGGTTCCCTGAAGAAATATAAACTTGCAGGTATCACCGCAAAGAAAGTAAGTGTCGTCTCTTTGGACAGAAGTCCTAATAAGAAACAAACTGATAGTAAAACAAGAGCTAGCCATTTCTTAGTATCCCATCTATAGTATGCAAAGGCACTAAGCGCAGACAGCATAGAAAATATAAGGGACATTATTTCATCTCTCCCCTTAATATTCGCAACTACTTCAATATGAACAGGGTGAAACATCCAGATAGCTGTCGCTAGAAATGGAATAGATAACCACCATGTATTGTCACGTTTAAAAAATTGAGCGAGAACCAAAAAGATTAACCAACCACAGAGTCCATACAAGATTACATTAACCAAGTGGTTCATTCGGCTATTTAACCCTCCAAAAATGGTGTACTCTATAGCGTAAGTAATCATTGACAATGGACGATATCTTGCACCAGGAATCAAATCCTTCTGTTCTCCAAAATAACCAACAAAGCTTTCTGTCAATAATAAGTCATCAATGCCAGCAACCCCTTGCTTCACAAAGCTGTTTTCACTAACTACAATTTGGTCATCTAAGACAAATTCATAGGGGAGGGTCTGGACATACAAGAAAAACGATATTCCCATCATTATCGCAAACAGGAAAATAGAGGTTTTCCTCGAAACTCCGTATGTTTCAATAGCTGGCCAACTCGTTTTTTCTCTTTTAGGTTTCTGGGCTTTAGAAGCTTTAGAATCTTGCTTCTTAGCACTTACTTTCTTGGTTTTTTGTTTCTTATTAGTCGCCATCTCAGAAAATATCCCATTTTTACAGTAAATATATCGTAAAGCATTAAACTGGTCTATTAAATGAAATCATTTTACCTTTATTTACTGTTTTTACTAGCATTTGTTTCTCTTGAAGCCCAAGTCAATTTTAAGATTGGCTATGAACTGGACTACTTCAATAGTAGTGCTCAAAGTTGTATTGTCGACCAATATAACGAGGAATTCAGCTTTCTAGAAAATGGCGAATTCATGCCATCTCTTCGTTTTATGAATGGAGTTAACCTAGGAGTCTCGTATCGAACTAGATTTTCGAGAATAGAACTGGGTTGGCACTTAATCTCAAGAGAACGAGACGCTTTCGGGACGATTGAAGCGACAGATAGCACAGCTACACAAGCATATGACCTGGGAATTCGATATCGCCGAAGTGGATTTCAATTAGGATATGAATTTATCATCCAAAAATTTGGTATCGGTGCTACTCTTAATCGCGATGTTTTTTCAATGGCTACAAAAGGCTCGCCTATCAAAGTCTTTTCAAGACAACCAACCTACACAACTCAATTTCATATTTCGTATCAGCTTTATCAATCGGATCGTATATCACTAGTACTACGCCCGTATTACACTCTGTTCTACGAAGAGCTCAACTTTGAACCTTTAATAAGCGAAATGAATATTTCTCCCATCAAATCAACTGTTGGCGATGTTCCATACTCTTTTGGTTTGACTGTAATTTTCTATAATGGACCCCAAGAGAGTTACTAGGCCGGAGATTCTTATAATTTATTGAATTGGATTCACACTTGAACGCATTCAGTTCATTGTGCGAGCAACTAATACATTGTAACACAAAAAAAAGCGCAAAACCTTTCGATCATGCGCTTTACTTCACCGTTATTTACTTTCTTAATCTCTAATAATGACATCGCCGTAACGGCTGACTCCTCTAATTATAGTTTGTGCGTTGCTGCTATGTCCTTTTTTATGGAGAGAATTTCCATCCCTATCATTTAGAGTATACTCGGTTCCATTAGGCAAGATAATGTCTGAATAATCTGCTTCAATATCAAACTGTATACCGCTATTGACTTTACGAACAATAAAGTCAGAGTAATTAATATCAAATCTAACTTCCGAAGCTCTTTCTCCTAGATTACCTATTTCAATATCTCCATACTTTGTGTAAAATGCTCCCTTATCTAACAAGTTCTTGATCTCGATGTCTGAATACTTGCTGTCGAACAATATCTCGTTTGCTGTACCGATCTTGAAATCATCATACTTTCCGCTGTTTTTAAGTCTACTCAGAGATTCGATAACAAAATCGTCATATCCCGAGTCTAAAGTAAGATTCTGTATTTTTCCATACCTATGATCGCTGTATTTCGAATCAACTTTCAAATCCGCTGCATTGTTAATTACGATTTCCGAATACTTAATATCACAATTAAAATTATTCATATTTCCAAAAACTGCTTCTCCATAACCAAGCTGTAAATTGACATTTTTAGTTTGATCAGCTACCTCAAGATCACCGTATTTAACTTCTAGGCTAATATCTCGGTCGAGCTCAGGAATCATCGTTCTACCATATTTATTGGCAACGGATAAATAGGCATTTTTAGGCATGTAAACGGTGTAATTAATTTCATAACTCACATTTGTAGCATCACCCCACGACCAAGACCAATTATTATTTGTCTCTTCACCAAAGGTTGTTTCTGCTCGAACTTTATCACCACTTTCAGAAAAGTCTATATTCACTTGATCAATGATTTCCTTTGCCTTCTTTTCATTTCTTGCTTTGATCGTGATGAGGATATCAAATTTAGCTTCTTGTTTGTCCCAAGTTTTGATATCAACTTGCCCGTATTTATTCGAGATTTCAAGTTTCTGATCGGCTTTCAAAGTAAAGGATTCCTGTACCGATTTACTGAGTTCGAAACTAGTTCCAGTCCAAGTAAAAGCAAGTGATACAATCAGCATGCATAGACCAAGAATATTCATATTTCTAGTATTCATCGTAATTTGTCTTTTGATTATTCTGCTTGGAAGGTATTTGGTTTTCGCTCATTCTTTCCATAGCAAGTTCAATAATTTTGATTCTTAATTCATAGTTTTCTTTCATGAGAGACATGATCAACTCTCGATTATCCGCATCCGAATGGACAAAGTCTTTCTGCAATTCATGAAATCCACTCTGGAGATCATCTAGTTCTGGGAGTACTTCTTGACTCGCTGGATAGCTAGCAAATTGCTGCTGCGTTTTATTTAGGCGAGATGAATAGAAATGATTCAATTCCTGATATTCTTCATCCTCGATCTGTGCGTATTGTAGCCCTTGATCATTTGCTGTTGAATTCCAGTAAGATCCTATCGCTATTCCTCCTAGAAATAAGATACTGATGCCTACGGCTATAAGCCATTTCGAAGTTCTTGACCAGCGGTTTGGTTTAGGGCTTTCGCCCAAATCTTTCTCAACGCGATCCCACACTCTACTAGGAGCTTGATGCGTATCGAATTCTTTCCTATGTTCCTGAACAAACGACTTTAAAAGATCATCATTCATATTATATTTCCTTTTTAATTAATGCTAAAAGTTTCTTCTTTGCTCGGTGATACTGTGTTTTGCTGGTTGACACAGAAATATTCATATATTCTGATATTTCAATGTGGTCCAGTCCCTCAAATAAATACAAGGATAGAATTACACGGTAACCATCAGGAAGCAATTCCATGGCTCGCTTGATCGACTCTACTGTGTAAGCTGGGTCTTCACTTCTATCCATCGAAGATTCCTCGACGGCATCGTAGTTATCATCCCATTCATCTATCGGGTTTTTCTTTCGTAAAAATGTAAGGCAATTATTTATCACGATCCTCTTGATCCAGGCACCTATAGCTGCCTCCATTCGATATTGATCCAATTTGCGAAACACATCAACGAAAGACTGTTGCAAAACATCTTCTGCATCAGCTTGATTTTTCAACATTCGTAGACATATATTATACATAGCATCACAATACTGACTGTAAAGCTGATTCTGAGCTCTACGATCACCTTCCTTGCAAGAATCTATAATATCAGTTGCTATCCCGTTCACCGTTGTTGAAATTATTTGAGTGGTACCCTAAAGACGACTGCTTCTTTTAAGGGGTTGCATCTTTGAAAAAATACTTAAGAAAACTTTAAGGAATCTATCGCCTTTTGCTCAAAGCACTAGTTTAGAACGATAGCAGAAAAGAATATTTTAGCTATCTGTCAAAGCTAAAAAATCATCCTCAGTCATTATTAAAACCGTACCTAGTGCTTCTGCTTTTCTAAGTTTCGACCCTGCCTTTTCACCGACGACTAGAATATCAAGTTTTGAACTGACAGCACTGATATTCTTAGCACCAGCAAGAGTTGCTTTCTCTTGAGCTTCTTTCCTAGTCATTCGACTTAGCGATCCTGTAAATAGAATGGACTTCCCGACTAAAGGAGCATCATCTGCGACTTCGAGCGGCTTATCATCTTCAGTTTGCTGAAGATTTACTCCCAGCGACTCCATTCTTGAGAGAATTTCGATATTTTTTTCATCCGAAAAATATGTCATAACTTCTCGTGCAATCGTTGGCCCTACATCCTTAATATTAACAAAATCTTCCTCAACCCAATTCGCTAGGTCTAGCACATGATCTATTCGTTCTGCTATTAGTTTACTAGCTTTCTTTCCTAGGTGATGGATGTTCAAAGCATTCAATAAACGATATATTGGATTCCTTTTCGCACTATCTATAGCTTTTTCAAGCTTGGCTGCAGATTTGGGACCAAATCCCTCTAGATTAGATATCTGATCGTAGTCTAAATTATATATATCCGAAATATCTTTAAGCCAACCCAATTCGAAAAAACGTTCCACATATGACTTACCGAAGCCATCGATATTCATGGCTTCCTTTGAAACATGAAAAATCATTCTCTGAATCGCCTGTGCCTCACAATGAGGATTTACGCATCGCCATTTTGCTTCATCTTCTGGTTTGATTAGAATAGTTTGACAAGAAGGGCAATTTGTGGGAAATTCAATAGGAACTTCGTCACCATTGCGCAGTTCTTCAAGCGATTTTACAATGTAAGGAATCACATCTCCAGCACGTTCGACAAGAACAATATCACCCAATCTAATGTCCTTAGACTGTATGAATTCTTCATTGTGAAGTGAAATTGAAGAAATAGTAACTCCTGCCAATGCCACCGGTGTAATTTTTGCTACTGGTGTTATGAACCCTGTCTTTCCAACTTGGTATTCTACAGTTTCAAGTCTACTTGTTGCTTGCTTTGCTTTAAACTTGAATGCAATAGCCCATCGAGGATGGTGCTGAGTATAACCAGCAATACTTTGGGTAGCATAGTTATCTACCTTAACCACCATTCCGTCAATTTCATACGGATAATTGTCTCGCTTTACTTCCCAATCACGACAGTGTTTAACAACACCTTCAATAGATGGATAAACTCCGAATTCATTTGCTGGAACTTTGAATCCCAATTCACGGAGCAGATTAATTGAAGATGAGTGACTTTTTAAAGATGGCAGTATATCATTACCATCGGCATCAACGGCGAATGACAATTGGAAGATAAATACATCAATACCTCGTTTAGCAGTTTCGTTTGGGTCTTTCATACGAAGTCCTCCAGTTGCTGCATTTCGCGGGTTTGCAAACAAGACTTTGTCCGACTCTAATCTTTCCTTATTGACTTTATCAAAAATATCCTTCCTAATAACAGCTTCACCTCGAAGTTCAGCTCTCACGATACCATAGTCAGAAAAAGCCGCACGAAGCGGAATAGATCTTATGCTTTTAGCATTTGAAGTCATTTCTTCACCAAATGAACCGTCACCTCGAGTCGCTCCTCTGACTAGCAAATCATTTTCATAAACAAGTGCAATGCTACCGCCATCAAATTTCGGTTCAACCGAATATTGCACTTCTTCCATTGCAGTTATCTTCTTAACAGAAACATCGAAAGCTTGCAGATCTACTTCGTTGTAACTATTGCCTAGAGATAGCATAGGTGTAAGGTGCTTCACTTTCTGAAACTCATCCGTCAAGTCTTGTGAAACACGCTGTGTAGGGGAATCAGGAGTTATAGAACTTGGATGATCTTCCTCCAATTTCTCAAGCCTCTTGAACAACATATCATATTCATAATCTGACAGTAGAGGTGCATTCTGAACGTAGTATTTCCACTCATGAAAAACAAGCACTTCTCGAAGCAGATCTATATCAAGAATTGATGGGGCTTGCTTAAGAAAAGCTTTTGATTGTTCAAAATAGTTCTTTTGCTCTAAATCCGAATACATAGCTGTTTTATAGATGAAGTCCAAAAATACAGAGGAAGACTGAATATTGTAGAATAACGGATAGATAAGATAACACTGTTACTATGATCCGTTCACAAAAACATTTCAGTGCTTGATTATTATTACTCTTCAGCATTGTTATTTACCATAGCATTCAGATCGTTGATGAACTCATCGACAGTTACCACTTGACCAGTTTTTGCGCCATTTGGGAAGACATCAAGATTCCAACCTTCAGATTCTATCGCTTCGAGCAAAGGCTCGATTGATGCAAGAGCTATTTCTTTTGGACGAAAGTCCTCCCAATCAGCCCGAGCATTTAAAGTGGCATACTCTTTCGATGGCCAAATTGCAACTAATCGAATTCCTTCAATTTCGGAAGAAGCGTAGCCATTTACTTCCCGTTCAAGAACATATACGAACTGATTCTTAATAATCTTTTCTAGAGAATATGCGTAGCGCTTTTCGGGTAACAACTTAGTGGTACGCTTAATCTCGTTGTCAGATAGTTTTGTCATAACTTCATTATTTTTTTATTCGACCCATATGTAAGATTCTTCCTCCCGTCTGATTTACTGGTGAAACACTTTTACCTATCACTATACCAGATTCATCTGCTACATATTCAGTAATCTTATCTCCAAAAACATTTCTCAATGTCGCTATAACTTGGCCTTTCTCGACGACATCTCGTAATTCAGCATGAACAGTCAAAAGACCTCCCTTGTCAGTATACATCCAAAAACTAGAATCACACAGAACTGTATTTTTTTCCTCTTTCACGATCTCATCATCGATCATGTTAAGATAACAAAGCGTATTATGGATACCAGTTACACCACTACGGATGAGACGTTTCTGAAAGGTATTAGGGTTTCCAACTTCAACCGTGATAGCAGGAATTCCCATTTCATCGGCAGCTCCACGTAATGTTCCATCAGAAGGAGGATTATGAACTATAATATCAGCATTCTGGAGTATTGCTAGATCCTTTGTCACATCAGAAGATAAGTCTGCACGGACGTAGTAGCTATTGACTCGTCCAAAACTGGCTGTGTGTAGATCGAGTAAGAAATCAAATTTCTTCGCAATCCTGTCGATAAAACGATAGGCATAAACCTGACTAACATTACCATCCTTTCGTCCTGGCATAATGTGATTTAGATCTACACCATCGTTAAATCTGCGCTTTTTACGCATAAATGAGGGTACATTAACAACTGGCACTGCTACTATACTTCCTCTGAGTTCTTCCACATCAATCTCTCCACAAAGGCGCTGTATGACAGAGATGCCATTCAGTTCATTTCCATGTACTGCAGCTGTTAAACCCAAAACAGGACCGTCATGCTTTCCACGTAATACAATTACTGGAATGCTGATAGGTCTCCCAAAACCGTCACTAATCAAGTGAAGCCAAAAATTAGCGCGGGTGCCAGGTTTGACTTCTTCAATATTAAATTCCTTTATCAACGGGATATTATTCATCGATCCTAGTACGGACATAGTCAATTATCTTTTGAATTGTGATTGAAATGATGGGTTTCCCTGTTTGAGCTTCTGCATGAGGAAATCCACCAATACTTAATGTATTAACTTCAGAAAGCACACGTTTTCCGTCGTCATCGGTCAAAGTATCAGCGCCAAACATGACTATACCTTTCTCCGTCAAAATTGGGCTGATAAATTCAATAATCTCTCTCTCTTCATTCGTCACTTCTGTTGCAACTGATGTCCCTCCCTGTGCAACATTACACAACCAAGAGCCTTCTGCTGGTAATCGTAAAGATGCAGCAAGTAATTCACCATTGACAACGAGTATTCTTTTGTCTCCTTTGGAAACATTTTTGAGAAACTTCATAGCTAGATACCCATCACGACGAAGTACTGGTTCAAGCTGTACTAAATAAGGCTTTGCATTCTGAATTTCTTTACCATCATCGACCATACCATCCGATATCTTAATAAGACCTCTCCCTCCATATTCCTTAAGTGGCTTTAGTACTATGTCCATTTGCAGAGCGAAACACAGAACTTCTTCAACAGTATGTACTTTCTTGATAGGTGGACAGACTTTCTGAATTTCGAGTAAAAAAGATTTATTACTCGTTTCAAGAATTCCTCGAGGACGATTGAAGATCACACCGTCTACTTCATCTTCCAACCACAGTAGAAAATCATCTTCAACTGGACGAGGAAGTCTCAGCCAGACGGCATCATAACTCTTATAGTCTACTTTTTTCAAAGCTTGCGAAAACTGTTCGCCAGATTCTTGATATTGAAAATCTGTATCCACGGCTACTACGTGTAGACCATCTAATTTCTTGTTTTTAAAGAATTTATCATTTTCAAAGACTCCTCGACTCGCAATGTCAACAGAATGAATTTGTGGATGTTTAACTAATTCTCTAATGAGAGGATATATCGAATTGTGTTCACTGTGACCACTGTGGTCCGTGAGAACTAAGAACTTGAGTGTCTTAGTCATATTTCATTATTTCGTCTAGTAAGGTCTTGTCATTATTCAGAGACTTGAAAAGTCGATGTCTAAACTTGCCCTTGGAATTATAGAGGTTAATACACATCTTGTCTATTGCTATCGTAGAAAGAACCGTCTGAATATATGCTTCTATCATATCGTCTAGACCAAGCCCCAACTTATTGAAGTCCCTTCTATCCATCAGCATTAAGCGATTTGTATCTGACCCCCACTGATTCTCTGCTTTCTTGATAGAAAGATTTGTACCAAGCATACTCCATGAGTCACTACCAGAGTCTATTTCATCGGCCAAAGGGCGCGCCGCTCTTCGTGCATATACACAAAGTGGTTTGATTCCATTTTCTGTTGAACTTACCATCAATCTCAAGTCTGTTACAAATGTGTCCCCTTTGGTTGTTGGAATTGTTCCCACATGATAGTACTTACCCTCGCTACTTGTTGAACTCCAATTGTAGTTTCCAATCAGACTCTGAACGATGAACTTCTTATAATTGATATCTAATTCCATAAAAGTGTCTAGTTCATCTTGATTAATGATCGTATAAACACCTTGTCCTGCATTGCTATAAGGAATCTTAATTACAGCTTGACCTCCCAGCTTTTGGACCCACAATGGAATTTCATCTTTGCTTACGTCCCAAATAGTTTCGGGAGTACTAATCTTCAGTCCAAACTCCTTAATTTCTGTATTGTAAATATCATATGCTTTTGCAGCCACCATTTTATTCCTTCCTCCAGCAAGACATGCAATTATCGGATTCATAATCCTGGTCTTGCTCACCAAAGGTAACCTCGTCCAAGGCTTTTGGGTTAAATATCTAAACACAGCGCGCATCGCATGCCATTCATTCTCATGGTACACATACATAATGCCATTTTCAAACTTAACATGGGCGTTATCTTCACCGTTGAAGTATGGCACCATAAGTACTTCCTCTTCGAAAACATCTGCCATCACAGCAGCATAGCCAGAAACCTCCATGAAGTTTTTGTCATATACCATTCCCAACTTACCTGCAATTTCAGTGACACCCTGCCTAGGGCGCAGCATTCTTCGAAATGTTCTTTCTATTAGATGAAGGTATGAACCTGACTCTTGATGGTCATCCTGCAAAGGCATTGATTTATGTCCAGAAGGACAAGAATTATTCTCAATAATGACCATTTGTCTATCTCCACCTGCCTTTGTTGAATTGATCAGATCGGCACCTCCCCAAAGAAAATACTTGCACTTATAATCCAAAACTTCAGCAAGTTTCTCTTTATTAACCATTGGATTAAGATGACAGTACCTATTTATTATTCGATCTTTCGAAAGATTAAGAAAGAAATTCACCATGGGGTGAATCGTTGCATTCAGAGCTTTTGGGTAAAAATGATTTTCAGCCTCAAATGACTTAGGCTGAACAAATTCTGTTTTATAATTCATTAAGATTTGTTACTGATTAGTTACTCTTCTCCTCGCCAAAAATATCTCGTCAAGATCTACTGCCTTTGGCAGGTAGGGTAATAAGTTATTATATTTAAACAACTTATAAAGATAACTTAACTAAACAAACTAAAATGAAAAAAAATCACTGTTAGAGTAAATATTTATTTACCAGAAGATTGTTCAAAAAGACTTTTTGTTGAGTGAATTGGTACTATGGTAAGTGACTAGAAATCTACTTTTGAAGATAAGACATAGCTGCACCAATGATACCAGCATCATTTTGCATTTTGGCAGGTACTACAGGGCATTTTGAACCAATCAGATACTTCTTATAAAGATCAAAATTCTTACTTATTCCACCCCCAAGTATAATTACATCAGGAGAAAAAAGAAAATCAATATGTGCCAATCCTTTGCTAAACTCTTTCCCCCAAGTCTTCCAAGATTGGCTATTAATCTCCCTTACTTTATTGGACATATACTTTTCTAGAACTTTGTCCTTCCATTTGAGGTGTCCCATTTCTGTATTTGGAAGTAATTTACCATTGACAAAAATAGCTGAACCAATACCTGTTCCCAAAGTAAGAAGAATGACAGTGCCTTTAATTCCTTTTCCCTGCCCAAAGACTATTTCCGCAAGTCCAGCCGCATCAGCGTCATTCACCATAGATAGTGGACAACCTGTACCTTTCTGCAAAAATTCTTGAGCTGAAAAGTCCAACCACTTCTTATCAACGTTGGACGCTGAACGTGTTATGCCATGTTGAACGATTGCAGGAAAACCAAGACCTACTGGTAGTCCATGCCAATCAAAGTGGTCAATGATACTATTTACAGTTGCTAAAACATTCTTAGGAGTGGAATCCTTGGGTGTTTTTAGTTTATATCTATCTTCCAAGACAACACCTTTTACAGGGTCTACCAAATTTCCTTTGATTCCCGTCGCACCCACGTCTATGCCTAAGATTCTCTCCATGTTATTTTATTACATTTATTTGCATCTTGATATCCTCAATAGGTCTATCTCTATTATCTTTCTTTGCTTGTGCGATATCTTCGATAACATCAAAACCATCTAGCACTTGACCAAAAACAGTGTATTCCATGTCAAGAAAAGGTGTTCCTCCATCTTCCATAAAGATGCGCTTTTGCTCATCGGTATAGTTCAAGCCTTTCATTAGCTCAAAGTTTCTCAATTGACTTTCTTCAAGTGGCTTACCGTGAACTATATAGAATTGAGAGCCTGACGACTTTTTTTGCGGGTTCATACTGTCAGGTGTCCTTGCCGCTGCAATCGCTCCTCGAATGTGTACATTTTTCTTATTGAATTCAGCAGGAATTTGGTATCCTGGACCACCACTACCCAGGGGTTTTCCGGCTTTTGCATCTCTTGAGTTAGGATCTCCTCCCTGAATCATAAACCCATCAATCACACGGTGAAAAAGTAGACCATCAAAAAAACCTTCCTCCGCTAGTTTGATGAAATTATCTCTGTGCTTTGGAGTATTGTCAAATAGATGCATTATGATAGTCCCATAATCTGTCTCAAGTGCTAAAAGGCAAATATCCGGTGCATCAACATATATCTCTTGTACGGTAACTT
This sequence comes from Saprospiraceae bacterium, assembly GCA_965658745.1. Taxonomy (GTDB): domain Bacteria; phylum Bacteroidota; class Bacteroidia; order Chitinophagales; family Saprospiraceae; genus JAHDFB01. The sequence continues at coordinate 159,698 of CBFHTK010000005.1, forward strand.
TCTCTTTTCTACCTTTCTTAGCGGTCAAAGCAACTTCGTACTTTCCAGACAAATAGTACTTATGGTTTGGATTTTCGTCTGAACTAGTTTTTCCGTCTCCAAAATCCCATGTATAGCTTTCAGCTTTTTTGGAATCATTTTGAAAGTCTACAATGGACGGAGCAACCTTATCAGACTGTTGATAGGTAAACCTAGCAGTTGGTCCACAGGAAACCAAAAAAATTGAGATTGTAGCTAAGACTAGTAACTTAATTCCACTTGCAATACGCATCTACAGAAGATTATCTAGTTTAATAAAACAATTTTCATTTTAACATCCTTCACTGGCCTATCACGAGAGTCGGTTTGTACAACTGCAATCTTATCAATGACTTCTAATCCTTCAACCACTTGTCCGAAAACTGTATACTGTCCGTCTAAAAAAGCTGCTCCTCCCACTGTTCGATAAATCTCTTTTTCCTGTTCTGTGTAAGTAAATCCCTCTTTAGCTGCAGTCTGATTTAACATATTCTCATTCGTAATATTACCATCAACTACAAAGAACTGAGAACCTGAAGATTCACGTTCTGGATTAACACCATCTGGAGTTCTTGCAGCTGACAATCTACCTTTGAAGTGTTTTTCACCGATTTCTGCCTTAATTCTATAACCAGGGCCTCCACTTCCAAGTCCCCTTCCAGGCTCTGCACCTCTTGAGTCTGGATCTCCACCTTGAATCATAAAGTTGTTCATAACTCTATGGAAAAGGAGATCATCATAGAAGCCTTCTTTAACTAATTTAACAAAGTTGTCTCTATGTAAAGGTGTTGTATTAAACAATTCAACAGTCATATTTCCATACTCCGTTTGAATCTGCACCTTACGGTTTTGTTCACCTCCACAAGCGATGATAAATAGACTAGCAAATAAAAAAATAAATAGATGTTTCATTATTGATGATGTATTCTGAATGAAATATTAGTGTTAGGCATTATGTTCCTCGAAACCGCCATTTTCAACTTCAAGTTCTTTAAAATACCTAATTACAAATTGTTTAAGAAATTGCTCTTGGTCATCAGCTCCTTCTATAGGTACATCCTTTATTGGTTTATAGTGAGGCCAACCGTCTTGGTCTCTTCCGACAAACTCATAGTACTCATCATAGCTCAGAAGCTTACAGACAGCAATATGCATTAAATCTTGCTTTTCTTCTTTCGTAAATTCATGTTGAATCAAACCAAGCTCCTGAACGCCAATGAGAAATAGAACCGTTTGAAAATCTGGAAGAATACTGCGTCCCATTGTATCTTTTACGATATGCTTGACGCGCACCCATTCAAAGTCTAATTCCCAATCTTCCACTGCCTACAATTTTTAATTTTGGCAAATATAGGGATTATGACTATATCTTAAGCTCCTTCTTCTTGGACACTTACCATCAAAATATCACGATCGAACATATAAAGACCGCTCTTATCATCCCCAATAAGCTCAAGCTTGTCATTCATGGTGCGAGCAAGTGCTTCTTCTTCGATCTGTTCTGCAACATACCACTGAAGGAAATTATGTGTTGCATAGTCTTTTTCCTGAAGTGCAATGTCTACCAGTTTGTTAATGGATTCAGAGACAAACTGTTCGTGTTTCAACAACTCCTCAAAAGCATGTTTGATAGAAGGGTAAGTCAGAGTCGGCTGTTCGAGTGCGGGTATCATTGCGAAACCTCCACGATCGTTCACGAAGTGAATTAATTTCAACATATGCATTCTTTCCTCATCGCTATGACGATAGAAAAAAGCTACTACGTTATCGATTCCTGGCTGAATTTCTGCCCATGAGGCCATTGCCAAATAAACTTGTGAAGATTGCCCTTCAATCTTGATCTGCTCATTTAGTGCAGCTTGCATTTTTTTTGATAACATGGAAATTAGTTTTGATTTAAGTGTGCAAAGATAGAACGCACTTTGTCGAAATTAGATTTGAAGAAACTCGAAAATAGTGAAATATCTTAAAAAGATACAGTTCATACATTAGCGAGCCTTAAGATTAGATTAATTCTAGATACAGATACTAGTTAATCTCCTAAGACTAAATCTTACGTCAGATGTCATGAAGCTAAAGTAGTTGGATCAATGATTTAAAAAAAGAAGAGCAGCTCCAAATACTCCAGCACTGTCACCGAGTTTTGGTTTGAGGAATTTGGTATTGAGAGTGTCATTGAAAATATATTGTTTAGCTTCCTCTACTCCAAGCGTATATATCTCTTCGATATTACCAACCCCTCCTCCAATCACAATAATTGCTGGATCTAACACATTAATAATTCTAGCAATGCCCTTACCAAACATATCATATAAGCGTTTCATAGTTGCTTCTGCATAATGATCTCTACCTGCACGATATCGAGAGACAATTTCTTCTAGTGGTCTTTTATCATGTGATATTGAATGGTAGTAACGCTCGAGGGCAGGCCCTGATATAAGCGTTTCAGTACAACCTACCCGTCCGCAATAGCACATCCCTCCAGAATCATGTAAGTGATTATGTCCCCACTCACCAGCTATTCCATGTCTTCCTATTAATGCTTGACCGTTTACTACAATACCACCTCCAACTCCTGTTCCCATAATTACTCCGAAAACAGTTTCTACATCTTCATTTAATTCTTGAACAATACCCAATTTTGTTTCAGCAATTGCAAAGCAATTTGCATCATTAACCATTCTTAGTTCGATGCCTAGCGCTTCCTGCAAATCTTCTTCAAACGGCATCCCATTCAAACAAGTTGAATTACTATTCTTCATGAGTTTATTACTGGGCTCAATTGCTCCTGGTGTACCAATACCCATTTTTTCGGGACGGTACCCCATCTTATCGGCAACTAGGTCTACGAGTTTTACTACCTGCCCTATCACATGTTGATAACCGCCCGCTGATTCAGTAGGAATTCTTTCCCTGCACAGTATTTCGAATTCATTCTCAGTACCCATTTTCTTATCAAATGTAATTACTGCACATTCGATTTTTGTACCTCCTAGATCAATTCCCCATAGATGATTCATAATACGCCTTCATTTTACTGAGCTAATATACTTTCAATTTCTAATCTTGTATGATCAATTCGCTTATGAATTTTACCAAACATAGCTCTTCGAGTTTTTGCTGCATCATTCGATATTGGCAATGAAGATTTCTGAATATTCTTAAACCAATTCAAAGTATAGTCTACCAATTGCTCATCTGTACTGATTATGTAATTGGGATTATCATATGCGGTAAATATGGCACTCTGAAGTGAGTTCACAATCAGAAGCATATTGTTCGTGTGAGAAATTTCATTGTAATACATTAGAAATTCTGGCGATTTCTCAGTAGGCTTCTTTCCTGGCATAAACTTCCGACCATGTTCGGCCATTGATTCAACATGCTTCATAATTTCTTCCAACTTATCACATAAAATGAAAGCCTCTTCGGGAATCTCAAAATGTCCGGTCGAAAGAAAATACGTAATCTGATTAAGTGTATTATTCAGTACATTCTCATTCCAAAATTCAATATTAGGTAGCTCATCGTAATACTTCTTCAAGGATTCGTTCAAAACATTCATCACTCCAAACTCCTCATTAAATTCTCTAATCTGCAAATTTCTATCCTTGTAGGAATCTAAATTCCAAACTGTTTTTGCGTATATGTAAAACTTGAAATAAGTCAAATCCTTGTCAAGGAAGTAGTAGAAGAATGGCAACTCATTTGTTGCATAATATATCTGTGGATTCGGCAAGCCAGCAAAATTGTCGACTGCAGCTTTGAAGGTATGTGTATATTCGAAAAATGACACGATTTTTCTCTCCAGCTGTGGAAATTGAAAATTTATATTCCTACGTTCAGGATTGACTAAAGCATCAAAACTGATGTTGTAAGTTTTCATGAGAATAGCTAAATCAGCAAGTGAAATTGTTGTGGTGCCGTTAATTCTCTTATAAATCGCTCCTTTACTAATAGATAGCAATTGGGCTAATTCGTCTTTAAGGTCTTTTGAAAACCCACTCTTGATGTCAATTATTTCAAATATCTTTCGTTGTAGTTCGTAGCTATCCATGGTCGTTCGTTTTGTTTCGGGTGTTGGATTCTGATGAATATGTCAGAAGTCAAATTAAGAAAAAAAACAAAATCAAAACCACTTATCATCCATTTTGTCGACTATACGATAGGTAATTAATTGTGAAAGTATCAATAATTACTTTTATCCAACATTATCTGTTGAAAGATATATCGAATGTATTCTTAAGTACGAAGGTAAACTCAGAATAGTCTGGATAAGTTAGGGAAAATTAACGCACACGGAAACGGTGAATCTCATAGCACTCGGAACAGCCCTTATTAACGAGAGTGATACTCGCTTTCTTTTTGATAGCTCGAATCAATTCTTCCAAATTATTTGATTCTAGACTAACTTGAAGCTCTCTTTGCCAATCAAAGTTTTCCCCTACTGCCACTGTTTGACCATCAGTAATCTTATTAAGGTAATCGACAACTTCTCTCACCGTATGATACGGTAAAGGTGGAGGGGAGAAGTAAAGTATCTGCGGTTTAGGTGTAGTTTCAGTAAAGCCACTTCCGTCAAAAACAAAGCTTTCACCTTCTTTTACATCTATAAATGACTCTTCATTTGCTAGTTCGAAGAACCGAATCAAACCTTCTATGTTTTTTACTCCCGTCTGAACACTATCTACTACATCTACTTCAAATATTGTCCCTAGCACCTTCACACCAATGCCCGAGGCCTCAACTATAAATGGTTTATTCAGGTCAGACGCTACATCAAAAACTGCAATACCGTCCAAGGTTACGATTCTCTTTTCTTTCTTGTCAAAACTTTTGGGATACTTGATCTCAGAGCCTTCCTCTAGATTCACAATTGTTGAGTCAGGCAAAATTATCTGATCAGTTTGAGCATCAGCATAGTGAGTAACATACGGATCAGATGGCCACAAGAAATATAGAGCAACTACTGCGATAAGTGCTGTAGCAGCCATTGCAGCAGGACGCCACTCCTTCCAAAGAGAGACTCTTTTTGCTGAACCTCCCGTTTCTTCAAGAGCGTCGTTGTCATCTTGTACATGCTCTCCATCAGAACTACTTGCTTCTACTGCGGGTGTTTCCAATGCATCCATAAAAGAACTCCAGGCAAGCTCAGTATCAAATAGCTGAATTTCAGCTACTTTGTCATCTGCTGCCCATAACTCTTGCATCAGGCGAAAATCCTCTGGATTCTGCTCTGCCCAATCTTGAACCAAAACAGCATCATCCGCTGAAATGGTCTTGTCAAGATATTGCAATATGAGTTCTTCTTTAATCATTATAGTTTGTCCGCATTTAAGTATTTGACGCTAGTAATTCCTTGTGTCACAACTTTTTGTAATTAATTTTCATTATTTAACGTTTTTCGTAATTCGTCTCGGAGTAAAATTAGCGCTCTAGCCATATTACTTTCAACGGTTCTTTTTGAGATATCCATATAGTTGGCTATCTCTTCATATGTTAAACCTTCAAATTTGTGCAATTCGAAAATTTTACGTGTTTTCGGTTTCAACACATTTAAAGCCTCTTTGATTTTAGTCCTAAGGAAGAACGCATTTGAATCTTCCATAGTTTCTGCCTCGATCTGATTGAGCCTATTCATCTCATCATCAAGACTAACTTCGGTATTTGATTTGTGTTTTCGGATATGATCTAGCGCTGTATTCTTTGCTGCTTGATAAATGTAGCTCTTCTCTGACATAGTGATATCAATACGATCTCTATTGTTCCAGATTTTCATAAATGTTGTCTGCACGACGTCTCTGGCTTGATCCCAATCTTGAATATATCGCGAGTAAATAAAGTTGACTAGACCATTATAGTGCAGCTTAAAAAGCTTCTTGTAATCCTCGATATTTTGGAAAGCTACGGTCATGCAATTTCAGGAGTTCCTGTGCGAACAAAATTAGCTTTTTATTCACAAAGAAATAACTTGAAATACTTTTCTTATTTTATAAGGATTTAAACAGCTCTTGAAAAAAATCACCAACAAGCGGTAAAGGAGCCTTTTTATCTGAGATCGCATTTATCAAGCTAATAAGCCATAAAATGAATATAACTAAGCCTACGATCCCAGCCAAAAATCCAATTAATGGAATTGGAGATAGAACGCTTGTAATAGCCCCAGCGAGATACAAACCAAATGTCTGTCTGATATAAAATGAGGCAAATTCATCTTTCTTCTTGGAATTTGATATCAACGCAATAATTAATCCGATGAAGGTAATATGAGTTACGATTGCTTTAGTTTTACCATCCATTTCAGAACTTTTAGATAGTTAATTGAGTTTCGCTTGTAAAATTACTGCCTTTCAATCAATTATTTAAACCCATCAGTAATAATAACAGTTTCACATAAGTTTATTATTTCTAACAGTGATCAGAAGTGCTTTTGGACTTTATTTTTGTAACTAATTTTCAAATATTTTGGCGTCAGCCTAACCAAATGAGTATAGAAGAACAAAATAAAACCTTATATCATGAGGAAAGATGGAATACAATTACACACTTACTAGGTGTGATATTTGCATTAGTGGCTTTTCCTTTCCTATTCACAGACCTAAATAACATGGACAATCCAACGATTGTATCCTTGATTATTTATGCTTTTTCTTTTGTTTTTCTTTTTAGTGCCTCAACTATATATCACTTTGTGAAGGATGAAAAAAAGAAAATTCTTTGGAGGAAAATAGATCACATTAGTATTTACTTTATGATCTCAGGGACCTATGTGCCCTTTATGATTAGGTATATAGAGTTTGATCGGGCAATCATTTTCCTTTCGATCATGTACTCACTTGTTTTCATTGGTTCAATATTGAAAATCTGGTTCACAGGGAAGTTTGAGAAGGCTTCGTTGTTTCTATATATTTTCCTTGGCTGGATGATTTTATTTATTGGAAAGTCTTTTTACCAAGCAGCTGATGCACTTGTTATTTCTAGTGTTGTTGCAGGCGGAATAGCTTATATGGCAGGAGTGTATTTTTATGTTAAGGACGAACGAAAGTATTATCATGCGATATGGCATATTTTTGTTCTTCTTGGTAGTATATTACATTTTCAAGGCGTCATAATAGCATAAGGTCCTTTTGATGACAGAACAAGCATTACATATATTACTCATTGATAATTATGACTCTTTCAGTTATAATTTAGTAGAATTACTTCGAAACATAAATAATGTAAAGGTGTCTGTTCTGAAGAACGATGACTTGTCAATTTTTAGAGACGAATACGATGGAGTTATTATATCGCCAGGTCCCGGTCTGCCAGATGAATCGGCTTTTTTACTGGAAGCAATAGATTTCTACACGGGGAAGATTCCTATACTAGGTATTTGTCTCGGACTTCAAGCCATCTACATACATCAAGGCGGCAAACTACAGCAGTTGAAAAAGGTTTATCACGGTATCAAAGACCTTATGTATCGAGAAGAAAATCAGCCAGCAGCATTGTTAGAAAGTGTACCTGAAGAATTTCATGCTGGAAGATACCATTCTTGGGTAGCAGATGAGACAACTCTCCCTAGTGACATTAATGTAACTGCTCGGGATGAAAAAAATCATATTATGGCCATTGAAGATACAACACAAAACATTTATGCTGTGCAGTTTCATCCTGAATCTTACATGACCAAAATAGGAAATAAGATCGTACAAAATTTCATAGATTTGACGCTTAAATTGCAGCGCAATAGAATCTCCGAAATCAAGTCGAAGGAAGATTCTTTTCTTCAATAATACTACAGTGTACAAACCATATAATTCATGAATCAATTTGGTCAAAAGTACCGTATTTCAATATTTGGAGAGTCTCATGGCTCGGGAGTTGGACTTACACTTGACGGAATACCACCCGGCATCCCATTATCCATAGAAGATTTCACTGAAGACATATTACGTCGTAAAGCAGGAGCAAAAGGTACAACTCCGAGAATCGAAGCTGACTTACCAGCTCTACTATCGGGAATATTCAATGGATTTACAACCGGTGCGCCATTGACAATATTCTTTGAGAATACAAACACGAGATCCAAAGACTATTCAAAACTTAAAACGCATCACCGACCTGGCCATGCCGACTTTACAGCCAACGCGAAGTACAAAGGATTTCAGGACTTTCGTGGAGGAGGCCATTTTTCTGGTAGATTAACATTATGCCTAGTTGCAGCCGGAGTTGTTGCGAAAAAGATTTTGGGCGAAAGCCTTAGTGTTGACGCTAATCTTATCGAAGCAGGAGGGAACCGTGACATCAAAAAAGCACTTGACAAAGCTATCGCTGAACAAGAGTCAATCGGTGGAATTATTGAATGTACAGCAACTGGGCTTCCTGTTGGTCTTGGAGAACCGTTTTTTGATAGTATCGAATCCAAAATCGCCCATTTAGTTTTTGCTATTCCAGCGACAAAAGGAGTCGAATTTGGCTCAGGTTTTCAGGCCGCAAAAATGAAAGGTTCAGAGCATAATGATAATTTCATTGATGACAAAGGAACAACTGAAACAAACAACGCTGGTGGCATTAATGGTGGTATATCAAATGGAAATCCACTCGTTTTTAGAGTAGCAATCAAGCCCACATCATCAATTTTCAAAGGTCAGGAGACATTTAATTCCGAATCAGGTCAAGTAGAAGAACTGAAGATCGTCGGGAGGCATGATGTTTGTATTGCGCTGAGGGCACCTGTAGTTGTAGAGTCAATTGCTGCAATCGCCCTAGCAGATTTCAAACTTATCGGATAGGTTCAGGTTAAACTATTTCTCTATAAAAAGCTCCAATTTTTCCCGCGCGTTTGGCTGGAAGAATACTTGCTAAGAGACCGATAGTGATAACTGTAATTAGTACAAGCACAAAATCGAAAGGCTTCATTAAAACTGGATATGTGTCTATGATCGAACCAGGAGGAATCGGAACTAGACCATATTGAACTTGTAGAAAGTAAATAAATAGAGCTAACAGAGATCCAGCGATAAAACCAATCGCACATATCAATAGGCCTTCCAAAATAAAAATACGCTCGATACCATTGGTTGTCATTCCCAAGGATCGAAGTATTGAGAGGTCCTTTTGCTTTTCTAAAACAATCATCCAAAGCGCTCCCACCATATTGAAGGCGATCAGCAGAAGTGTAAAACATGCTATAGCATAACTTAGCCACTTCTCGATTTTCATAACTCGAAGAAATGAAGCATCTTGCTCATATTGATCTTTCACAGTATAACCTTCACCAAGAATATTCTTGATTTTCGACTTGGCTGTATTGATGTTGGCATCTTCCTTCACTGCAATCTCCAAATGACCGATCTGACCTCTCTTTCCTATCAGTGACTGCAGAAACCCAAGGGTCGAAAATGCATACTTATTGTCCTCTTCACTTTGGACAGAAAAAGTCCCTGATGGATAAATAAACTGAGATTTATAGGGCTTTGAGCCCAAAAAGCTGGACTTCCTAGCTGGCGCAAAAACCCGAACAGGAGTAAGTGCCTTTCTTAGACTGAGATTAAGCTTATTGGCCATTCCCGCACCAAACACTCCAAAATCAGCTGCTTCACTTCGTAACGTAAAGCTACCTTTTCGAATGATCGAGTCAATTGTATTTACAATAGCAAACTGATCATCAACACCCTTAAGATATCCGATCTCCTGGATTCCATCGTACTCAAAAAGCACTAATTCTTCCAAGGTCTGAGAAATCGCTTCTACTTCTTCCAAGCTCATCAAAGCACCAAGGTCGACAGAATCCACATAAAAGCTCTTTCCTTCAACTGGACTGACTTTCAAAGGAGGGTTGAACGAATTAAAAAATCCCGAAATAAGGTTTTCTAGACCGTTAAAAACTGTGAGAATTAGAATTAATGCAGCAGTACCTATTGTAATTCCTAGAACGGAAATACCTGTGATCACATTGATAACATTTGTGCTCTTTTTAGCAAACAAATAACGCCTAGCAATGTGAAAAGGTAGATTCATGCAAGTAAATAAGTCGAAGTATAATGTAGATGCTAATTTATATCATCACCGCGTAATCTGCGATATCTTTTACGAGCATCAATGGCAAAGGTACTATTACTATACTCTAGAAACAGTTTCTCGTAAAGTGTTTTTGCACGATCCAAGTCTTCCAACTGATTCTCATGCAAAGCTGCCAATGCAAATAAGGCATTGTCAGCGCGTATTTCCTCAGGATAATCCGTTACGATCTTATCATAGAGAGTCACCGCTTCATCATATTTCTTCAATCTTACCAATGCATTCGCTTTTGTATATAAGATGTCATCAGTCAAGCCGTGCTCTGGAAACAGCAAAGAAATAGAATCTAAAGCAGCAAATGACTCATCAAATCGATTTTGAAAACTTAATAACTCTGCGCGCGCATAGAGCTCCATGGGCAAGGCGATGGAGTCAAGACCCAAGTTATCTGTAATAAAAACAGATAAATCTATAGCGTCATTGGAAATCAACTTGGAGGTACTAGCTTTCAAAATATCGAACTGAGCTTGTGCCCATTCAAAATCTCCATTGAAATAAGACAGTCTCGCATTCTTAAATCTAGCAAGCTCTCCCAAGTATGCTTCTTTTAAATCTTTATCTACTTGAGAATACAAAAGAGTTGATTCCCAGATTTCTCCTTGCATCAAATAGTAATCTCCTAAATCCAACTTAGCGTTATTTAGTATGTATCGATTTACTCCGATGATCTGTATCAGCTCATTAAGAACGGCTATCGCTTTGTCAAGATCATTCAAATAAAGAGCCTCCAATTCTGCAAGATTTGCCATTATCAAGGCAGTATTTGCATTTCGACCTTTCTCAGCCAGAAAAGACACATACTCCTCTTCTAAAGAACGTAAATCTGCTTCCGTATAGTTGTAGTTTCTAGTAATCTTTCGGCGTTTAGTTGTCATAATCGACTCCTTGGCCTGCATTGCTATGGGTGTATTGGATTTTTGATCCAGAATATATTGGAATCCAGAAATCGCAACGTCATAATCACCGTCGTTACCAGCTACAGTGGCTAAATTAAAAACCCTTCTTCCGTCTTCTCCAAGTCTAAGATCTAGAGCTCTTGCTTGTCTTAATGCACTGCTATATGCCTTCTTTTGGGTGAAAACCCATAATAGTAACTCCTGAAATTCAATACCTTCCGGATTACCTTGAATCTTGACTATGAGTTGATCTTGCAAAGTATCTAGGACAACAGGTGTAACCTCGCGAATAAGTCTATTCTTCACGCTATTCATCATCTGTGGTTTAGACTCCACTGATAATAAGTAAGCATTTACCATTTTCGCCATATCACCTTTTCTTCTGTAAAGGTCTCCAAGATTATAAGCAAATATATTTTCATCCTTAAGTAACTGTGCACCTTTCTCATAGGTCTTGATTGCTAAATCATATTTAGCGCTTCTCATGAAAGCACCAGCTATGCGAGTAATATTATTGTGTCGCGCATCCATGGATTCGATGGCCTTTTCGTATTGCTCTTCCGCTTCTTCAGAGCGTGATTGCATCTCGAAAAGATCTCCATATGTTACATAGAGATCAGATGATTTCCGTCTTTTAATTTCTTTTTGGATCGCTTTCTCAGCATTGGTGTAGTCCTCTATTCCAATGAGACACTTTATGTAATATGAGAAATATGTTGTGTTCTTTGATTTCTTATATAGCTGATCGTAAATCTCGGCAGCCTTTTCATATTCTCCTGTTGAAAAGTATTGTCTAGCAAGCTGAGCATTTTGACTTGTACCTAAATGATAGAAACTTAAGAATAAGACTATACTAATTAAAATTCTCATTGACTTTGATATATTCATGATTCAAAAGTATGGATAATACATCTCGAAATTACTAAATGGTCTAGAAAAGTACCCTAATAACGCCTAGGCAGAAGTCTTTTGGGGTTTTAGCTATCGATAAATAGCAACTTAGCTTTTCCAACTCTACAGGTTGAACGATAAACAGACTACTTTAGGTTCATCAGAATTGAAAAAAAACACATTCATCCAAGAGTACCTAGCAATAGATAAATGAGTACTCAACACAAATGAGCAATGAGAACAAAACTTTACTCTTTTTAAGGTAAAAGCCAATTTACAACGTACTTTTGCAGTCACAAAACAAAATTATGCGTCCAGTAAGATTAAGATTTGCTCCAAGCCCAACAGGCCCGTTACACATAGGAGGAGTGCGAACAGCACTTTACAATTATCTCTATGCTAGAAAAAATCAGGGAACATTTATTCTAAGAATCGAGGATACAGATCAGGGTCGCTACGTAAAAGGAGCTGAATCTTACATCATTGAATCCCTCGAATGGTTGGGAATAGAATTCGATGAAAGTCCAGCAAAAGGTGGGGATTTTGGACCATACAGACAAAGTGAAAGAAAAGCTCTTTATAAAGAATATACAGATCAATTGATTGAAAGTGGTGCCGCATACTATGCATTTGATTCCTCAGAAGAGCTCGAGGCTATGCGGAAGAAATTCAATGAGCAAGGTATGCATAGTCCCAAATACGATGCAAATACTCGAATGACAATGCGGAACAGTTTGACTATGACTCCTGAAGAAGTCAAAGACCAACTAGAAAAAGGTAATAATGTAGTTGTGCGTCTGAAACTTGATCCAGGACAACAGGTAGTATTTAGCGATGTTGTCCGTGGAGAAGTTACATTTAGTACTTCCGAGTTAGATGATAAAGTGCTACTGAAAGGTGACGGTATGCCTACCTATCACATGGCTAACGTTGTGGATGATTTCTTGATGGAAATTTCACATGTTGTCCGCGGTGAAGAGTGGTTGTCAAGTACCGCTCATCATGTTCTGCTGTATCGTGCTTTAGGGTGGGAAGACAAGATGCCTACTTTCGCACATTTACCATTAATTCTTAACCCTACTGGAAAAGGGAAATTAAGTAAACGAGCTGGAGCAAAATTTGGATTTCCAGTATTTCCACTTAGTTGGCAGGCAGAAACTGAAGAGGACTCTTTTGAAGGTTTCAGAGAATATGGATTTGACTCAGACGCAACACTAAATTTCTTAGCATTTCTTGGATGGAATCCCGGTTCCGAGCAGGAAATTTTCTCGCTAAAAGAGCTAATTGGGGTATTTTCACTAGACGGAATTGTAAAATCGGGCGCACGGTTTGATATAGACAAAGCGAAATGGTTTAATCAACAGTATATTTTACAATCTGCAGCAGAAGAATTGTTGCCACGTGTTAAGTCTTTACTTAAAGACAAAGGGGTTGAAAAGAACGATTCATTCTTATTGAGATTTATCGATCTTATGAAAGAGCGAGTTACATTGATTCCTGATTTCTACACAGCAGCAGGCTATTTTTTTAGTGCTGAGTTTGATTACGACGAAAAGACAATTCGAAAGAAATGGAAAGGTGATAACATTGCTGATATTAAGCAGTTGTTCTCATTAATTGAAACAATAGAAACGTGGAATAGCGAAACCTTACAGGACACGATCAAAGGATTTATTCAAGAAAATGGTCTAAGCTTCGGAAATATTTTACCTCTCGTAAGAATAGCGACATCAGGAACAATGAAAGGTCCCGATGTATTTGAAATGATGGCGCTTCTTGATAAAGCAGACATGGTGAATAGACTAAAAGAAGGTTTGGTGAAATTTGACGCGGTAAAAGAACAAGCTAGCTAATCTTACACCCCAAAAGCCATTAATTCAATAATCAATAGACTAGCAGCGATTCGAAATGCAAACGACAAGTTGCTACCCGTAGCTTCGTCAATATACCAATCTCTAACGTCAACTTCTTGAACTTGGTACATCGTCCAATCGATATCTTTTTCATATCTATCTATCCACTCAGTTCCAAATTGATCTGAAGCTGAGAAGCTAAAACTCTTTTCTCCATCGGAAATCTTCCACAAGAAAATGTCACCTCTATAGATGGTCGAAATGCTTATTTGCTCATCACCGAAAAAGAAATCCCAATAGTTAATATCACCGTCTCTCTTCAATTGCATGAATCCTCTGACCTCCCCCTCATTCAAGTCTACGAATTCTAAATTCCACCTTCGATATGGGTTTTGACCAAATTGCCTAACTGCAAAGACATACTCATCTTCATTTATAGCAAGTTTCCATTCATCAAACTGATCATCCCATTCGCAATATGCCGCCTCGAGAATCTGCGCTTGAATACTAGACTGACCAAAAGCACTAGCCAGAATAAATATGACACAGAGTTGTCGAATGAGCTTCGTTAGCATGAAATAGTACTTTGATTTATTTATATCTTTTGGAATATAACAAGAGTAAAGCTTCAAAAAAATCTACTTATCGTTACAATTCTCCCGGCTAAATATAGAATAACGCAAAAAAGTTATGAGAATTCCCTTTATGTGAATAATCGATCTAAAACCAAAATTGATTCAATAAATACTGCATATATAAAACATCAGATATTTTAAAAAGTGTTGAAGCTAGACATTGAAGTAATTATTGTCTCCAATTTAAGAAATTTTAGTAGAAGATGTGGATTGAAAAAAATGGCGCGTCATACAAATGATAATACTAGCAATCAGATAATTCGGATTCGGACTATAGCTTAAAAATTAACATAATCGTTTATACGGTTTTGTTTGGTCGGCACAGTACCCTTTAGTACTGCCAACATGCTATATATCATCGCGACTCGCTGAGATAGGGAAGATGTCAGCTAACAGAGATACTATAGCAATGCGTGGCTGATTTAATTCAGTCACGCTTTTTTATTTCATAAATTATCTTAAATAAGCAACAGCTATTCATACTTTTGGCAAGAAGTCAAAACATAAACTCACGGACAAGCATTATATAGTTCAATAGAGTATAAATTTGCAACTGACTTAGTTAACATCTACTGGAAATGGCTTGGAAATGGTATGACGGTATTCTCACAAGGACAGAACCTATTAATGATTCTGTTAGAAGATTTTGGGTCGACCCAAAAGAAGAAATCGACTTTGAACCAGGTCAATTTGTTACCATGGATCTTCCTATAGCTGAAAAGCGATTGAAGAGATGGAGATCCTACAGCATTGCTAGTGTCCCCCAAGAAAAGGAATTAGAATTCTGCATTGTCAATCTAGAAGGTGGTCTAGGTACATCCTTTCTTTTCAAGGAGATTAGTCTTGGAGACACAATAAGATTCAAAGGTCCATCTGGAACCTTCGTAGCTCCAAAAGAGCCAGATTTTGATATCGTTATGATTTGTACCGGCACAGGTGTTGCTCCCTTTCGACCAATGATTTACGATTTACTTGAGAAGCAGAATACGAGTCAGAAGATTCACCTAATCTTTGGAACAAGAACTGAAGATGGCATATTATACAGAAGCGAATTCGAAAAGCTTGCAAAAACATATTCAAACTTTAGTTACGATGTTTGTCTATCACGGGACCAAGAATGGCAGGGCACAAAAGGATATGTTCATCAAGTCTACCTTGACCAATACAAAGATGCTCGATCTGACGTAAAATTCTTTTTATGTGGATGGTCAAATATGATTGATGAGGCAGTATCTAATCTGCTCACAAAACTGAAGTACGATCGAAGTCAGATTGTCTATGAATTATATGGATAAATTTCTATGACTACCAGAATTTTCGTTGATGTGGGTAGCGTATATCATATTCTTTTTCGACAATCTGTTGTAGAACCTTACGAAAGTCAGCTACATTTTCTTTGGTAACAGCTGAAATAATTACATTATCCGTATTATAGGTATTTCGATAGTTCTCTTGCAGTTCAGTCAATATTTCAACCTTATTCTCTTCGTCCAAATACTCGTCAAAGTACTTCTTTCTGTACAAATCGATCTTGTTAAAAACCATCAATGTTGGTTTATCCTCAACACCCAAATCTTTTAAAGTCTGAATTACAGTAGCAATATGGTCCTCATGCTGAGGATGAGAAATATCCACTACGTGCACAAGCACGTCACTTTCTCTAGCTTCATCTAGAGTAGACTTAAAACTCTCCACTAAATGGTGTGGTAACTTGCGTATAAATCCAACTGTATCACTCAGGAGAAATGGCATTGCGCCAAATACGACCTTTCTGACTGTGGTGTCCAACGTTGCAAAAAGCTTATTCTCAGCAAATACATCTGATTTACTTAGCATATTCATTATTGTAGACTTACCTACATTGGTATAACCAACTAAAGCAACTCTTACAAGATCTCCTCGGTTTTTTCGCTGTGTTTTACTTTGTAAATCAATCTTAGAGAGCTTGGATTTAAGTTGACTTATCTTATCTCTTACAATCCTTCTATCCGTTTCGATTTCCATTTCACCGGGTCCACGCATTCCGATACCACCCCGTTGTCTCTCAAGGTGTGTCCAAAGACCCCTCAGTCTTGGAAGGAGATACTGCATTTGAGCTAATTCTACCTGAGCTTTTGCCTGCGCAGTCTGCGCTCGAGATGCAAAAATATCCAAGATGAGTGAACTACGATCGATAATTTTCACTTTAAGCTCTTCTTCAAGAAGATTCGTTTGCTTACCCGTGAGATCGTCATCAAAGATGACCATGTCAATCTCATATTGATCAACATATTCAGCAATCTCTTCAAGTTTACCTGTTCCGACAAATGTCCTAGAGTGTGGACTTCTCAATTTCTGAGTGAATCGCTTTTTTGTCTTAGCACCAGCAGTCGCAGCGAGAAATTCCATTTCATCAAGGTACTCTGTTATTAGTTCCTCAGACTGATGGGGTAAAATCACCCCAACAAGAACAGCTGTTTCAGTTCGCTCTCTAAGTCCTTTCTTCTGTTGTCGTCCTACTTGCCAATTTTCACTCATAAATATAATCTAGGTTTTCAATTGCTCAATAAAAGTGATTACGAATTAAGATCACTTTGTAATCCAACTCAGTGGATTAAGTTTTGTTTTTCCATCCCATAATTCAAAATGGAGGGTACTAAGTCCCATTTCATCAACATCAATAGAGCCAAGTCTTTGTCCAACTCCAACCTCTTCTCCATTGTCGACGTAAGATCGATCAAGCTTTGCATATACAGTATAGAAACCATCATGTTTCACGACGATACTTTTACCAAACCCTGGAACTTCTTGCACACCAACAACCTTTCCATCATGGACTGCCTGCGCAACCGAACCGATTCTCGCTTGAATATCGATTCCATTGTTTTGAATATAAATATTATCAAGTTCAGGATGTCTTTGTCTACCAAATTTTGAAATTATGACTCCATTGTCAACTGGCCATGATAACAGTCCTTTTCTCTCACTAAAAGATAATTCTCCAATTTCTTCCGTGGATGATGTTACATTAGTCTTGCCAGTAAGAGCGGCAATAATTGTCTTTTCGATAGATGTGTTCAAACGCTCTCGTTCCAATTTTTGTTCCTTTAAGATGGCATTCAACTTATTTTCCTCCAAGTCGAGTTCCTTAAGTAGATCATCTTTTATAACAAGATCCTTAGCTAATGTCTCTTTTTGTTGACTCTGTTGATTTAGAAGCTCAAGTTTTCTGTCTATTGACTTCTCCAAATTTTGAGAAGACAAAGCAACCTGCTTCGAAGAGGTTTGCAGTTTTTTATAAGCTTTCTGACAATACGCTTGAAACTGTTTGATATATACCCATCTTTCAAATGAATCATTGATTGATTGAGTATTCAGTATAAATGCCCACTTGTTATATCCAAGACTTTGCTTATAAACAGTATTCAACAAGGCGTGATACTGTTTCTTAACTGCTTCAATATCGCTTGTAAGAACAGCATACTTATTTTGATTTTCTGTAAGTTGCGAAGTTGTTATAGCTAAATCCTCCTGAATATTGTCGATTAACTCTTCTCTACTTTTGATTTTGGATTCCAGAGCACGGAGCTCTTGTCTTGTTTTAACTTTGCTATTGCTAAGTTTTTGTAACTCCTTGTCAGCAGATTCAATACGCTTAATGATTTCTAGTCGTTGCAGTTCAAGAGATTCGCGAACTTGACTTTGACTATTTGCAAAAAGAAATATGCATATACTAAAAAGACTGACGAGTATAATTTGACGGTATTTCAAAAGGCATCGATTTCACTGATTCGAGATCAAAATTAGTTGTTTTCAAACGAACCTTCATTACGGAGTTTTTCCTAAAAGCAGTTATATCCCTGATCATGGCCAGAGAGGCGATGTCTACCGAATTATAATCACCATATTCGATCGTTAATTCTCCGTTACTTTGTGACTGAATCACTGACTTACGCACTAATTGCTCTTCACCGAAAATATGCTTTGCTTCAACGACTTCGTTCTTAACGGTAGCAATTTTGGTTAATGTTGAATCATTTACTTGAACCAACTCATCTGTCCAAAAGGAACCTCCCAAAAGAATCTGCTCTAAGTCAGTGAACTCCAATGGAACTCCTGACATTGATTTCAGACGTGAAAGATCATCCGCCATATAACTACTTTGAAATCTGTTAAGTACAAAAATGGAGTCGTTTGTTATTAAAACACGTGCAACTTCAAAACCAAATTTCTTAAAGCTTCCCCAAATTTTTTCATTTGATTTCATTCTAAACACACCCGAAAAATCAAGGGACATTCCTTCTCCAGAGTAATTTACGTCACTTACCATTTCAACTTGGTCGTAAGACAGAATATTCTCCTCGTAGGCTTCTACTAGTGATGATTTAGCTGTACTTTCAGTTTCATCTATCATTCTTTTCTTTGGAGCACACGAAAAGAGGAGTCCTATTGTACAGCTTAAAATAGCTAAGTTTCTTATTGCATTCAATATATTCATATAAGAAAAGGTCTTACAATTGTTTACGACTAATTTTTTCAAGCAATTTAGTATTCTTCGGTTCTAATTTAGCTGCTTTTTTCCATTCGATAACAGCACCTTCTATATCTGCTTGTTTGAATAAAATATCTCCTTTTAGTTCGTACGCAGCGGCATTTTCAGGCAATTCCGAATCCAAGATCTTTATTGCCAAATCATATGAACCCTGCATGTATCTGGAATAGGCCATCTCCACTTTTAAGTCACCACGTAACTGATTGTCTTTGCCTACAAACATCATGGCTTCTTGGAGCACATTGAAAGCCTCTTTTGTTTGATTTAATTGATTCAATGCATGACCATGAAATAGATATGCTATTCCTTGATTAGGAAATCGAAGCAATGCTTGATCACTCGTCTTTCGCAGTTCATCATATAATTCTAACCTACGTTGCGCTACCATCAACTGATACCAAACATCAAAGACAGATCCATCAATTTCAAGTGTCGTTTTATAAGAGCTTACAGCCTCCTCCAGTTTGCCACTATGTAGCATTACGTCACCTCGCAAGGCATGCGATTTTGCTTCTGTAGGATGCGTTCTAACTAACATTTCTACAATAGACTCAAGCTCAATGCCAATTTCTCTTGTTGGCTGCCTGACGTAAGACTCAACTGCAGGTAAAAGCTTAGCAAGCTTAGTGTCAATCGGAATCTCTGGATTGCCTACGTCAGCGGAAGATGCTCTGATATACTTAAGTTCATTGGATGCAGGATTTGAACTAAGCTCCATAAATTGCAACGCGGTTTCATTTGTTGGTTCTATTGTAAGTACATCTTTATACGCTGATTTCGCTTTCGAGATTTCATCTAATCGTAAATAATAGTTGGCTAAATTCAAAGTAAAACGTACTTCTTTAGGATAGGCTTTTATCAACTTTTTTAGTTCCTTAATAGCTTTCTTGCTTTCTCCACGCTTACTAAAGATTTCAAATTTCTGTCTAGTTACATCTTCAGATACACCCAATTTTTTCTCCATTTTATCTAGCACACGGACAGCCTTATCATATGCACGTACCTGAACAAAAGCATATACAGCCTTCTCATAAAAAAATGGCTCCTGCGGCATTTCATCTGTAAAATTGAAAAAAAGATCACCAGCTTTTTCAACTTCATTATTACCTTCGTAAGCCTCAGCAAGCTGCCTTAAGTAGAATTCATTTGAAGAATTATTCTCAAATGCCATTTTAACATACTTGATTGATTTCTTGTAATCTTTTAAAGCTTCAAAACATCGGCTCATCTGAAAATAAATCACGTCATTTTGCTCCACATCTTCTGATTCATCTTTCAGAATCTTTTCGTAGAGCACTAAAGCTTCTTCAAACTTACCTAATAACTGCAATTGGGCAGCATCTACAAATTTTGATTCTTTCGCAATCTGTGTTTCTGAATAGCGTGCATCGTCCTTTTGCGCTACAGCGGCAACTGCTAAAAACATAAGGAAGATCCATAAGCCAATCATTTTCATATATTATATTTTTCTAAGTTCCGTCTAATCATCTGACTTAGACCAAGCGCTTCTTTAATGAAAGGAACAAAGATACAACGATAAACGTGCCACTCTTGGTAGTATAAAGCGATATTTTTTTCAAAGTAATTTACCTTCCAGTAGAAAAAGCAAATGAATTGCAATAGCTAACTGAGAAATAGCAATAAACAGACTATTTAAGAATTACAATAAATATAGCTTCTGTGCAGAATTGAAATACTCTGTTTGAGCCGATTGACAAGAGTTGGGAATCATCTTGGACAGTATGGAAGGCTACTGATTCAATGGAAAAGACAGGTTCAAATTTGAATAAAACCCGATTCTATTTGACCAACCATTTCGCTCAGACCAAACATTAAAACCTATGTTTTCTTCTGGTTGCTCAATGTCCGTATTAAAAAGAAACGATTGACCTATTCCTGAAGATAACTCTAGAAATGCTTTGCCTCTAAGATTGATTTTGAATCCTCCTGTAAGATAGCCACCAACTTGATGACGCCTTCTGAGCTTTCTAAATTCGCGAAAATAGCTGTTTTCATAAAAGATACTATACTCATATAGCTCCCATATGTTCATACTATTAATAGCCCCACCAACAAAGAATCCTATATATCTATCACGCAAGATATATCGCTCTATTGAAGGTCTAATGCGAAAACCAGAAGCTTTTCGGAATCTGTTTCTACTAAATCCTGCTTCGATTGACCACTCTGTATTGTCGCTAGCTCTTTTGTCATAACTTAATTGGACGGTTGGGTATATATGGGTTATAGATGTGAGTGTTAGCCCAATTCGATGATCTGGAATTTCAAACTTTCGAGATTTCTTTACAATACTATCCTGAAGAACCATTTCTGCTTTCATAGAAAACAAAAGACTGCAGAAAAAGACTTTTTCCAAGATTAGCCAAGACGTATGCTTTACATTTTGCGCTTGAGCAGCTAAAAGAGATGTACAGCGAGCAGGTCAAAAAGGGAGACATGCGGAAAGTAGAATCACTAGCAGCAGGATTAAAGTCAGTAGCTTCCTGGCATGCAAGTGATACCATCCAAGAATGCAGAGAGGCTTGCGGAGGTAAAGGTTATCTGAACGAAAATGCATTCGCAGATTTAAAAGCAGATACAGATATATTTACAACTTTCGAAGGGGATAATCATGTCTTACTGCAACTAGTTTCCAAAGGCCTACTGACAGATTTCAAAGAGCAGTTTCAAGATGGTGGGTTTTACTCTATTATTCGCCACTTAACCAACAGACTAAGTACAAATATCACAGAAGCAAATCCCTATACAATAAGAAATACCAATTCGGAACATCTGCTTAGTGAAGAATTTCATTTAACAGCTCTAGAATATCGTGAAAATTCACTCTTGTTTAGTCTTGCTAACCGCATGCGAGATTTTATTAAACGAAGACTAAATCCCAACGAAACTTTCCAACTTATACAGAACCATATGGTCTCTCTCGCTATAGCGAGTATGGAATCATACATTGCAAAAGCATTTTACACTGCTGTTAATAAGATTGAGCATAATGAAGAACAAGCACTTTACAGGAGGCTAGCAAGATTATATTCTTTGGACACTATTTATAGTCATAGAGGTTGGTTTTTGGAAAGCGACTACATCAGTGGAGGTAAATCAAAGGCTATTAGAAAGCAGATTAGTGCTCTAAATAAGAAGGTCAGACAAGATGCTCGATTGTATGTCAATGCTTTCCAGATACCCGATGATTTACTGAGAGCAAAAATTATCTAAAAGATAAGATAACATACAATATACTTCTGCGAAATTAGAATGCGCTGACGATTCATTATCTTTATAGCATTAAACCCTTAAGTATGCTGTACCCTTGTCGCTCATTTTACCCCTTATTCATATTATTTATTGCATTTCTCACTCTTGGGTCATGTAAGAACAATGAAACTACAAAAACGGAAACAAAGGAAATAGTTAGTTCCCTAAAAAATAGCCCAAAAGGCTTAAATCCAGTCATTAACCTTTCAGGAGACGAAAATCATATCAATGGAATTTTACATTACCCTTTGGCAGATTACAATCCGGTTTCACTGCAATTTGAACCAATACTGATAAAAGCAGTTCCTATCCCAGAGGTCGTTGACGAAGGGCCATATGAAGGACAGATCAGATATGATATGGAGATCATTCCTGAAGCAAGCTGGGACAACGGTGACCCTATAACTGGATATGATTACGCGTTCACGATTAAATCAATTCTCCACCCACAGTCTAATGCAATTCGCTACAGGGCATATCTTAGTAAAATTTCCGGTGTAGTTGTCGACAAGGATAATCCTAAGAAATTTGCAGTCTATCTCGATCAACGAAATATTGCTGATGTAGAACTGGTTTCAGGTATTCCTATATTACCAGCATATCATTATGATCCAAGCTCAAGTTTGAAATCCGTAACAATTGCTGAATTAAAAGACGAAGCCTTATATGCAGAATTGGAAGCAACAAATCCTGAAGTTTCTGATTTTGCCGAATCCTTCAATGCAGTAAAATATAGCAGAGACTCAATTGTTGGTTGCGGTAGATATCGACTCAAAGAATGGCTATCTGATCAATATATAAAGCTCGAACGTAAGGATGATCATTTTTTTGAAGGTAGCGACAACCCTATGAAACTAGGTGAACCACAAGAAATAATCTTTTTACTTTCGCCCGATCAAGCTTCTTCTCTTGCCCAACTGAAATCAGGGAATCTTGATATCTATGATCAGATTGATTATCAGCAGATGGCGGACTTGAAGGCTGACGAGAATTATCGCGAGCGATTTGATTTCAAGAGTGTGAGTATTCCAAGAGCATACTATCTTTCCATCAATTCGCGAAAGCCTGAGCTGCAAGACAAAGAAGTAAGACAAGCTCTAGGATATCTGATGGATGTTGATACACTTATTTCATCTTATGAAAATGGTTATGGCAAAAGAATTAGTAGCCCTTTTCTTTCTGTTGGAGACAAAAGTGAGGTCACTCCTCCGACATATGATCTCGAAAAAGCAATTCAACTTCTAGAAAAAGCTGGGTGGAAGGACAGTAACGGAAATCAAATCCGAGACAAATCAATTGACGGTCAATTAGTTGAATTGGATATTCAGTTTATGTCAACAAGTTCACAACTTGGTCAATTAGTTGCAAATATTTTCAAGCAACTCTGTAAACCTGCTGGTGTGAACATTGACATTCAAACTGTTGATCAAACTACACTGAGGAAACAACTAAATAACCTTGAATTTGAAATGACAACAGCTGCTGCAAGCCAATCTTTGGCTCCTTACGATCCGTATGCATTATTGCACACTGATAATTCCGATCCGGGAGAAGCCAATGTTTTCAATTTTGGAAATAGCAAGAGTGACTCTCTGATCGAATTGATTCGTACCACAACAGAAGTGCAAAAAAGAGATAAAGCATATATTGAGTTAGAGAAAATCCTGAATGATGAAATGCCAATTATCTTCCTTTATTCTCCGATTGTTCACATTGTCCACAAAAAAGAAGTAAATGGTATTACTTCAATCAAAAAACCAGGATTTGTTATACAGAGTTTCAAGCGAGATTAAAAACTAAGATGTTAGATAGTGCATTTGCGAAAGTCAACTATTTATCAGCTTGTTCCAAAACATAAGCTCTTAGATCTTCTAGTTGCTGATCTGACATTTTCTCTTCGGTGTATTGCGGCATGTAAGCTCTTTTCCCAAACTTAGGCTTTGTTCCATATCTTGACACATGATACATCGAACGCTCGTCGTAGTATTTCATTCGATTGGCTAATTGCTTAAATGTCAAAGACTCATTATCTAGTCTGTAATGTGAATACTCATTTTTTGCATGGCAATGCAGGCAACCATCTTCATAAATGATTTTCCCATTGACAGGATTACCTTCAATATCAGGCATTCCTTCTTTGTAGTTGGAAGGAGGTGTCCCAAAAGTAGCAGGAGCATGATCCAAATACTTTGATTTTATAACTGATATAGCAGCAGCTCGATCTTTTCCGTCAGAGAGTGCATTATCAACCAAGTCAAGTTCTTGCTCTGTCCATTGCAGATCATTCATCGTCAACCCTATGGTCCACATATACATCAAAATGGATTCTATTTCCCAGTCTTTAAGGGCTCTACCTTGGGAGCATTCAACCGCGCAAAGCTGAATCGCTTCCCTGATGTTATTGCGAGCTTTATCAACTAGGTCGCCATATTTTTTCTCATAGTCTCCATTGTAGAATTTGGTTCGATTTACAATTCCAAACAGTGGTGAACCTTGTACAAAAGGTAATCCTTTCTCATGTGTAAAAGCTAAACGTTCTTCAGGGTCTTCGATATTAAGATATGCACTTTCTCTTTCTACGTTATGACAAGAAGTACAAACAAAGTGCCTAGACTGTCGCATCGTATTTCCACCACTTAGATTTTGGCTTTTGCCAAATTTTACGAGGGACTCTCCGATCTCAGCTGAGGCTCCTGGAAGTAATTTATTAGGCAAATTCGGTGAAGGAGCATCTCCCAACGCATCAAGTACTTCCTGAACGGTTTCTTCTCCAGTGATCTTGGTCACTTCCTTTTGGACTCCGATCCAAAACCCATACAATAACCCAACTGCTATGATTATATATTTCATACTATCTCATCACTTTTTAAGCTCAATATTCTACTTATCGATGGACGGTAAATTGACGTCCTATTGTGAAACCCAGACGAAACTCTCCATCTTGCCAATTTGAACTTGTATTTGGAATGTAGTCTGTTTCAGTTAGGCCACGAGCATTAGTCAAATTAATCTGAAATACATGTCCTCCTCCAGTTTCAAATTCAAAACCAATACCAAGCGGGAATTGATACTGCAAAGGCAACTCCCGATCTGAGACAAGTACTGGAAATGCCCCATCAAATATCAAGGCTGTTGCCTTTGTTAATTGAATCCTACCTGCAAGTCCTATACTTGGAATATCATTTTGGTCGTAAGTATAGACAAGATCCCGATACGTATAATTCAAGCTCGCTTGTAGAGATAGTCTTTGATTGAATCGTCTAGCAAACATAATCTGAACATGGTAAGCAAAGCGATTGGAAAAATTGGGAAAAGAAGACAATGCATTAGCGTTTGTTGACTTCGGCATCGTAGAAATCGTTGAATTCGCTACAAAAGTTATTGACAGGGGGTTGTTTCCTTGCACTTGTTGCCTCATCAATCTCGCCTTAAAATAACCGTTGACCAATTGTCTAAGTTCACCAGCACCTTTTGCTCGCATTATACCGAAATTAATATGATCATTAAGACCATAATCAAATCCAATACCTATATCCGCCGCATTTTCAAGTCCATAGAAACTCTGCCACCCTCCGCTAGTACCTAACAAGTCACCAAATCTGTGATACGTTCGAAAATCCATCTTGCCCTTCTTCAGCATTTCTACTGATTGAGAGTTGATGACTCTTCTGTCGTTGAATGCATCTTTTTGGAATTCTTGCGCGTACAAATTTTGAAAAATCGCTAACAGCAAGAATGTTACAAATATTTGCTTTGTCATATGTTATTCTTTGTAATCATTTTGTACCCAACAATTAATTATCTCTAGTTCTTCTTCGGTCAGAGACTTCGGTCGATCTGCAGGAGCATAGTTTGGTGGCATATTCATGATTTCTAGTGTTCTTCGTCTAAATTCATCACCCTCCTTAAAAACTTCAAGGCCTGCATAGCTACTAAAGTCACCAGGTGCGGCGCCGTTAATATGACACCCTGCATAGGCACAGCTATTGTCAATAATTGACTTGACATCCGCGGTATATGTTACTTCTGTTTCGCAATCCTCAGGCGGATCAAGTCGATCACGGTTGCAAGAACTGACTAGAAGACAAACCAAGGGAAACAGGAAAATGAAAGATTTTTTCATATTAAGCTAAATTTCTTACGTGCTGAACGTAGGCATCAGCCTATAAACATACACTTATTTTAAAAAACAGTAAACGAATTGCCCTAACTTAGTGTTCAAAGATTTTTAGTATCTACATAAATTGTTCATATAATTTTAAATATAAAACTTAAGATATGTATCCTATTGAATTAACTAAACCGATGTCACAAGAATTGACAGATTTCGGATTCAATGCACTTGAATCTTCAGAGGATGTTACAACTAAGCTTTCTGATCAATCAGGAACTTCCCTGCTTGTAATTAATTCCGTCTGTGGTTGTGCTGCAGCTAACGCAAGACCAGGAGTAAAAGCCAGTTTGCAGGCTAGTGAGATAAAACCAGACAACTTATACACAGTTTTTGCTGGAGTAGACAAAGAAGCTACTCAAAAAGCTAGAGAATTTCTTTTGCCTTATCCACCGTCATCTCCATCGATTGCACTATTTAAAGATGGAAAACTTGTACATATGGTTGAAAGACATCACATAGAAGGTCGTCCGGCACAGTTGATTTCGAATCATCTTCAGGAAGTATATCAACACTTTTGCAAATAAACCAACTAGAGTTTAGGCGTTGGAGGTTAAGCCTCAAAAAGATATACGATAAAAAAAGACGTTTGGATTTATTTCCAAACGTCTTTTTTGTCTTAATTGGAGTTTGCTTAGTTATCTATGTAATATATTTAGTAAAAGATAATAATACTGGATCTTCAAACTAACTAGTTAGGTTCCAGCGTGATTATTGATATTTTAGAGAATCTACTAGAAATGTAAAAAGAGGCTTCTCATACGAAAAAACCTCTTTTAAACTTATTCAAAACAAAACGTACTTAAACTTAACTTGAATTACTTATGAAGAATAGTAATTCCCTTTACTGACTTATTTCTTGCTTTCCTAGGATTGAACCCAGCAGATCTATGCTCACTCAAAGTTACCTCTTGCAACCATTGTCTTCTAGCAGAAGGTGATTGACTAACTTTTTTAGCACTTACTCTATATATGGAGCTTAATACACTTTTCAACATGTCCTTAGAATATTAATTATAAAGTAATTTTTTTCAAATCGGTCGCAAATATACACTCTTTTTACAATTCTCAACAGTCTTAGCAAAATTTTATTTCTACTATAGCTAAAAATTGCGTGATTATTGTTTTAATATTTTGTAAATCATATAATTTCAATATAAATATTGGTTCAATGTAATTCGCACAATTTTCTTTTTCCTCAAAAAGCTGAATTAACTCCAAAGATTTTTAAAAAAAAATCCATTAAGTATTAACGCTAAAGAACTAGCACTGACCCAAAGAATTCTGGAGGAGATTAAACCTGCAGGTTAAACAAATCGCTGATAAGTAGAATGAAGTCTATCAGCTGTCGCCTTGGCACTAAACTGCTTCAGATGTCTATCCATATTAAGTTGAAACTGATTCTTAATCTGAGTATCTACGATGAAAAGTTCCAATGCATGAACTAACTCATTAACATTGCTAGGATCGATTTGAACTCCACAATCTCCAGCCGCTTCTGGTAGAGCGGATACATTGGAAACAATGACTGGAGTCCGACTGAAAAGAGACTCAATAATAGGTATTCCGAAGCCCTCATAGAAAGATGTCAAAACTGTGCATACCGCTCCGTGATAGATCTGTTTAAGCGATTGATTGTCAACCGATCCGAGAAAAACCACATCGTTAGAAATCCCAAGACTTTCAATTTGTGCCATTAATGACTTCATAAAACTTTTGGTACCCCCACCCACAACCACAACGGGTATCCTAATTTTCTTGGGAATCTTGGCAATCGCTCTCAGAAGTTGTTGGATATTCTTTCGTTTATTGAGCGTACCGACATAAAGAAAATACTTTGATGGAAGATCATAGATATCCGAAGTGCTTGAAGTTTCATTATTTTGGAAAAGTGAAGCACAAGATTGATAAACCACAGATATCTTTTCTTCTTTTATATTGAGATAATTTATCAAGTCTGCTTTTGTTGCTTCCGAGATTGCAATTATGTGATCAGCGTTGTCACATGAAAAAACGGTTTTCCTCTTATATAGCCATCTATCGATTTTTGAAAAATCGTGCGGATACTTTAAGAAAAAGAGATCGTGGATCGTAACAATTTTTGTCGCTTTGATTTTGGACGCAGAAAAAGGTATTTCATTGCTAAGGCCATGATATATATCAGGTCGTAATTCGTTTATGTCCTTCGAAATTGAATAAGACCTCCATAATGCTTTTGGTGTCAATCCCGGCTGCACTATTTCATAGCTTTTGAACTCCGAATAGTATCGGCTATTGGCTGTTTCCGTCGCAAACAATGTCACTTTTTCTTCATGGTAATTCTCCTTGAAGTTAGAAACTAGCGTTCTGCTATAGTTACCTAAGCCAGTGTGATTGTTGAAAAGTCTTTTCGCATCAAAAGCTATGTGCATTGGTCGATTTGAGTGACAAAACTAAGATTTATAAGACTTAGACCGATAATTGGCGGGTATTTTTCCAGGTATCTCACTTTTACTATCATCTTTTTGAAAACGTTACTAACAATGAACAATAGGCTTACACCCAAAAATCTGTAAAGGAGATTGTTCTTTTAGAATACCCTATGAAGCAGCTTGTTCATTGAGTAGTCTTTGGATACTTTCTTTGAATGGCGTATAACTATCACCTAATAATTCGATAGACTTGGAGTTGTCAAATTGAAAGCTCTTTGACGTCGTTTCAATCATCGTTTTACTGACTGGAAAACTTCTTCCAAAAAGACGAAAAAACAAAGCTGCGATAGGTTGAATATACATGAGCAAAGTTGGGCTAAAGGTTTTTACATCGACTGCAGCTCCATTCGCTTCATGTACTGTCTCATAAAGTTCTTGGTATGACCGGTTATATCCATTGAGAATCACTTTTTCTCCAGACTTCCAATTCTGTATCGCCTTTTGGACATAAGTCCCAACATCTACTACATCAACAAAGCCGTTGGCCCCTTGAGGAGCTATACTTGGAAATCGCTTAATCTGTTTCCAAATGGCAGCTGAGGAACCTCCTCTTTCCGCATTTCCTAAAACGATACTTGGCAGGAATATCATAGCATCAAGTCCTTCCGCTATACCGCGAAACACTTCCATCTCAGCTAAGAATTTTGAATGTGCATATTTTGAATGAGAAAGGTTATCATTCCAAAAAACATCTTCACCTATCGGCGAATCGCCGTCTTTTCTACCAAGGGTACTGATACTGCTTATATGAATAAGCTTAGTGTCGGTCCCTATCAAGGCGTTTACGATAGTTCTAGTCCCCTCGACATTTGTTTGGTACATCAAGTCAACATCCTTATCCTTAAAACTTACAATAGCTGCTGTATGGATAACAAAATCCATACCCGAAACAAAATCCTCGGCAACACCTATGTCAAGTAAATTCCCCTTATGCCAATTAATAGGCTTCTTCTTTAAAATCGTTGGTATGAAACCCGATGTATGTAGACAATGAAGTTCAAAATGATCACTTAAGATTTCGGCAATATGTGAACCGATAAGACCGGAAGCACCAGTAATTCCTATTTTTAGTTTATGCTCCATAGATAGCTCCGCCTATTGTATGAGATGAGGCGCCTGTATATTCAGACAAAATATTTGGTTTATTGTTTATTCTAAGATAGGCTAAATAGGCCATCAAAATTAGCTCTTTGTAGTCAATTATTTCAGCTGAAGGTTTCACTGCAACAATACCCTTTTCTTGGCATGCCTCTACTATCGAATTCCAAAGGACTTCATGATGACAGCCTCCTCCCGTAAATAGTACTTCATCCGTATCTGGACTTAAGAAATGTAG
The DNA here is from genome assembly GCA_965658745.1 of Saprospiraceae bacterium. Lineage (GTDB taxonomy): Bacteria > Bacteroidota > Bacteroidia > Chitinophagales > Saprospiraceae > JAHDFB01. Next base: position 189,838 of record CBFHTK010000005.1, read on the forward strand.
CTTTCTGAGTCTTGATAATTGCTCGGATATTATTCCTGCAATATAAACGCACGAAGTCTTAGCATAATCCTGAGGGGTATACTGATCAAAAATATCTCCCATGATATAGTAGTCTTTCAGCTGATCATTATCAAGAGATTTTGGCCATTCAACATCAAGAAACGGATCTTCTTCAAAATATTGAAGTAATCGTGTATTAAGATGACCAGCTTTAGCCAAGTTAGCATTTACATCCATTTCGAATCCTAGCTCTCTTGCTGCAGCATTCAACAATTGATTACACGGACCTATATCACATGCGATTGCATTATTGCGATAGCTTCCAGCCACATTGCAAATTCCCCCTAAATTAACGGAAGCACAATAACCTGAAAAAAAATCACGATCAACAATGGCCATCAAAGGTGCGCCTTGGCCTCCCTTTGCCATATCTCCAGTACGGAAATCAGTGAGTGTTGTAATACCAGTTTTGGAAGCAATGATACCGCCATTACCCAGCTGTACCGAATACCCTTTATCTACTTGATGTGTCACAGTGTGTCCATGTAGTGAAACGCAATCTATCTCTATGCGGTGCGAATCTCTAAACTCCAATATCAACTCAGAGATGAATTCGCTATATAAGGCTTCGAGTTCAAAGAATTCCTTTGCCGACTTCTCACCAATCTTTGGCAATAAATTTGACCAGAAAATAGGATATGGAATAGTCTGCGCTGTGATAATTTCATAGGAAGGATTCTTCGAAATTTCGATCAATCCTAAGTCCACCCCATCTAAGGAACTTCCAGACATGATTGCTAGAATGACCATATATCGCTATCTTTTAAATCCTATTTGAAAGTAAAAGTGTACTGAGCCAGTGATTTAATCTGATCAACACTTAGAGAGTTCTTAAATCCAATCATTTTTCCTCTACCATTACTTATTACCAACATCCTTGAATCTAGATCAAGTTCTGAAAGACGCAAATCTTTCGCTCCGTTTACTCCTAATCTACCATCATTACCATGACAAATAGAACAATTTTGTTTCCACAAACCTGCGATTTGCTCTGAATTTTCAGATTTTCCACTTCCTCCAGAACAAGAAATATAAATTGCTGAAAAGCAGATAAATAGGAGTATTATTTGATAATACCTTATAGACATAAACAATGATTTTTTTCAAAGATACGGAACAAAGGTTCTTTGTCTCTGCAGAGCTAAAAAAAAATCAGTAAAACTTTGGAAACTTAAAACAATTTCAAAGTTTCCAAAGTTTTACCCTGTATATTTGCGCCCGTTTATGAAAGAAAAGATAAAACAGATTGCTCTAGAAATGTTTATGAAATACGGCTTAAAAAGCGTCAGTATGGATGACATTGCTCGCGCCGCAGGTGTAAGTAAAAAGACGATTTATCAACATGTAACTGATAAACAGACCCTAGTGCACGAAACACTCAAAGACTTTCTTTGCGAAGACCAAGAATTTATGAGTAAGGAACTCGATCGCACAGATTATGATGCCTTGGAAAAAATGGTAGTCATTGCCCAGAAAGGATTTGAAATGTTGAAGAGAATCCGACCTACTGTAACTTACGATCTCCAAAAATATTACCCAGAATCTTGGAACTTAATGCAAGAGCACCACATCAATTTTATGCAAAAAAAGATTTTTGCGAACATTGAGAGTGGGATCACACAAGGAGTTTATCGATCGAATGTCAACCCTGACATAATTAGCAAAATCTACGTCCAGAATATCACTAGCATAGTCGCAGATTCTGAGTCGAAATTTGGAGCAATAGATAAAGCGATAATATTTGTTCAGCAGCTAGTATATCATTTATATGGGATTATTTCATATCAACATTATACCCGTCTAGATAGCTTAAAAAACAAATATAAACTAACAAATAACTGATAATCAAAAAAGAAATGAGAATAGCACATTTTTTAATTCTATGCCTACTCAGCAGCGTCACAATAAATGCTCAAAAAGCATTTACGATAGACGAAGCTATTGAGTACACCATAAAGAATAGTAACCAAATCAAGTTGAATCGAATCGACATTGAGATGGCAGAGAAAGACATTAAAGAGTACTTTGCCTTAGGGCTCCCAAAAATCAATGGAAAAGTTGACTATCAACATTTTCTAGAAATACCAGTATCATTTGTTCCTGCTGAATTCTTCGGAGGGCCTCCGGGACAATTCTCTGAGTTACAGTTTGGTCTTTCAAATACGTTAGTTGGAGGGCTTAGTATGAATACGCTCATTTTTGATGGATCATTTTTTACAGGTATCCGTGCTCAAAAGCTATATCGAGAGCTCACGAGTAGATCCATTGATCAGACAAGCTATGAAATACGCAAAAATGTAACTGAGGCCTATGTAAACGTGCTTCTTACAGAAGAAAACATAGAAGTAATAGACAAGAATCTTGAGAATCTCAATGAATCGATCACTGAAACGAGAGCATACTATGATAATGGCTTTGTCGAAAAACTTGATGTAGATAGACTAGAATTATCGTATGATAATTTGTTAGCCCAGAAGAAGTCATTGGAGCGTTTAGCTACTTTAGGTCGTAATGTACTGAAATTTCAGATGTATTACCCGATGGAAGAGGAAGTTGTATTGACTCAGTCTCTTGACGACATTGTCGATCAAGTGTTGATGGTTGATGATCAAGTTAGTGATGATATCGATTACAGTAAACGTCCAGAATATCAAACAATATTACTGGGAGAACAGCTGAACGATATCAATTTAAAGGCTACTAGAAGTTCAAGATATCCATCCATTTACGGATTTGCAAATTATCAGCAGCAACTGCAAAGAAATAATCTTTTTGACTCCGACGCTCCTGGTTTTACCCCGATTTCAATTGTTGGATTGACATTAAATGTACCAATCTACAATGGAGGAGAAGTAGCAATTAAGGAACAGAAAATAAAGCTTGACATGGAGAAGACTAGCATTCAAAAAAATGATTTTGAACGTGCAGTTGATCTTCAGATAATGAATGCCTATCAGCAATATCTGAATGCTAAGGAGAATATGTTCTCCGCAAAGAGACAAGAAGCTCTTGCAGAAGATATATACGACATTACTACGATAAAGTATAAAGAAGGCGTCGGTTCCAGCTTGGAAACTCGACAAGCTGAAAGAGAGCTTTATACAGCTCAACAACAATATATGCAAGCACTTTTTGAACTAGTATCGAGCAAAGTTGCACTTGATGTTTCTACTGGTGACATCAATGAAAACCCCTACTAAATTAGACGCCAAGTGAACAAGCAAAAAAAATCAGTATCAAACGAAGAACTTAACAATAACATATTTAATCAATCTAATATAATGAAACGTTACACAAACCTAGCTTTTACAGCGCTTTTCCTAATCATGACCCTTGTGGCATGCCAACCTGCTGCAACTGAAGAAGTCCCAACAGATTTATCAGGAATGAAGACATATGTCCAAGAGAAAAAAGCTGCCATTCGAAGCATAGAGCAAGAAGTCGCTGAACTAGAGGTCATAATTGAAGAACTTGAACCTGTAAGTGAAAAGACTCGAAAAGCAGTTACCACAATGGTCTTAGAATCAAAACCTTTCAAAAGCTATGTAGAATTGCAAGGAAATATTGAATCTAGTGAAGCAGTCATGATTTCTTCAGAAACTGGAGGAAGAATCACAAGTTTAACGATCGATGAAGGTGACTACGTACGTAAAGGACAAGTTGTGGGAAGTGTTGATATGGAAACCATGAAAAGATCACTGCAAGAAGTGCAAACTTCTTTGGATTTAGCAACAATTGTTTTTGAAAGACAAAAGAAGTTATGGGACCAAAATATAGGTTCAGAAATACAATATCTTCAAGCTAAGAATAACAAAGAGCGTTTAGAAAAATCCCTTGAGACAATGCAGTCTCAATTAAGTAAAGGAACTATCATAGCACCAATGTCAGGTTATGTTGACGTACTATTCTTAAGATCTGGTGAGATGTCCGGCCCGGGAGTGCCTATTGCATCTGTTATAAATACCTCGACAGTCAAGGCAGTCATAGATGTTCCTGAAAACTTAATTGGAAAAGTAAAAAGAGGAGACAAAGTTGAACTACTTTTTCCAGCAACTGGAGAGACGAGAAATGCGAAAGTTTCTATGTTGGGAAGGTCTATCAATACTGCCAACAGAACATTCAAGGCAGAAATCAATCTTTCAAACTCAAACTCTCTGCTAAAACCTAATTTACTCGTCTTAGCAAAATTCAACGATGAAACCATTGAAGATGCTTTGGCTCTTCCAACTGAATATGTCCAGCAGGATGTAAGTGGAACTTCTTACGTGTATACTGTAGCGGAAGGAGAAGACGGGAAATATGCCAAGAAAAATCCAGTTATCACCGGAATAGGTTACGATGGTTCGATATTGATCGAAGAGGGTTTAACAAACGGAGATGAAGTTATTGTCAACGGTGCAAGAAGTTTGGCAGAAGAAGAATTAATCGATATCAAAAATCCACAAAAATAATGAAGGAGGATATAAAAAATAAAAAATCAAGTCAGCTTGGTCTGAAGACTTTTGGTCTTACAAATCTTGCAGTTGATAACAAAGTAACGGTGTATCTAATTACTGCGATCATTTTCATTTTTGGACTTTTTGCATATACTAATATGCCTAAGGAGTCTTTTCCTGAAATTTCGTTTCCACAACTCTTTATCAATACCCCATACTTCGGTAACTCCGCAGCAGATATTGAAAATCTCATCACTCGACCTTTAGAAAAGGAACTGAATACTATTTCAGAGCTAAAATCTCTAACGTCGCAATCGATGCAGGATTTCTCAATCATTATTGCAGAATTTGATACCGATATTGACATGGAGGTAGCTTCGCGAAAGATAAAAGATGCTGTGGACCGAGCAAAGCCTGATCTTCCGAACGATTTGACTTCAGATCCTGAGGTATTGGAAGTGAATTTATCTGAAATTCCAATTATGACGGTCAATTTATCGGGACAGTATAGTAATGATCAATTACGAAACTTAGCTGATAGACTTCAAGATGATCTTGAGGATATCTCAGAAGTATCTACTGTCAACATCAAAGGTATTCAAGATCGTGAAGTAAAGATTGATGTCGATCTATTGAAGATGCAATCACGTCAGATCAGTTTTGGAGATATTGAAAATGCAATCAAAAGTGAAAATGTTACATTGTCAGGAGGCGAAATCGTCAAGAACGATTTTCGAACTTCATTAAGAGTTGTTGGAGAATTTGACGAAGTCAGCGAAATTGCTAATGTCATAGTAAAAAGTGAGTTCCAGAAGCCTATTCTTCTGAAAGACATTGCTGATGTAAAATTTGACTACGAAGAAGAAACGAGTATTGCTCGAGCAGATGGCTTACCTGTAGTTGCACTTGATATAATCAAAGGTAGCGGTGAAAACTTACTTTCAGCATCTGATCAAGTCAAAGAAACTGTTGAAATGGCACAATCTAAGTATTTGCCAAAAGATATTAATGTAAGCATATTTAATGATCAATCTACCCAAACGAGAGATTCTGTAGAAAACTTAGAGAACAGTATTATTTCTGGAATTATTCTAGTGGTGATTGTTCTACTTTTCTTTTTAGGTCTACGAAATTCAACATTTGTTGGGGTAGCGATTCCATTATCAATGCTAATGGGATTTTTGCTCCTAACGACTTTAGGGTACACCCTAAATATGGTTGTTCTTTTCGCGCTAATTCTAGCCCTTGGGATGTTAGTTGATAATGGAATCGTAGTTGTTGAAAATATCTATCGTTACAGACAGAATGGATTTTCTGCGGATGATGCGGCAAAGTACGGCACAGGCGAAGTAGCTTGGCCTATTATCGCCTCAACTGCTACAACACTAGCTGCATTTATGCCATTAGCTTTCTGGCCAGGCTTGATGGGAAGCTTTATGAAATACCTTCCTATTACGTTAATTGTGGTGTTAAGTTCTTCATTATTTATTGCGTTAGTTATAAATCCAGTACTGTGTGCTAAATTGATGCGTGTAAATACTGTTACGGCTGATCTTATGCAAAAGAAAAAACGTCGTCGCAACATATTTGTCCTTGCAAGTGTATTCTTCTTACTAACACTCATAGGAATAGTATCAGGAAATGAAACAACACGAAATCTCTTTGGAATAGCAACTATCGTTACTGTGCTAAACTTTTTCGTTCTACGTCCTTTATCTATTGCCTTCCAAGAGTCATTTGTTCCTTGGTTAGAAAGACTATATAATGGATTCATCACATTTGCTCTCAAGGGAGCAATGCCATATGCAATATTTGCTGGTACGTTTGTGGCACTTTTCGCAGTTATGGCACTTTTAGGGGCGAACCCTCCAAAAGTTGACCTTTTTCCAACTACGGATCCACTTTATGTCAATGCCTTTGTAGAGTTACCAATTGGTAAGGACATTCAAGCTACGAATGAGATAACTAGGGAAATTGAAAAACGTGTAGAAGATGCAATTGCTCCTTATTCTACAATTGTTGATGCGGTACTTTCTCAGATCGGAGAGAACACTGCAGATCCAAATGCCGGTCCATCATTTGGGGCTTCACCCAACAAGGCCAGATTATCCGTAACATTTGTACCTTCAGACGAAAGAGGAGAAATGAGTTCTAAAGATGCAATGGACGACATACGAACAGCCGTTAGAGGTATTCCTGGAGTTCAAATAATTGTTGATCAAAATGCATCTGGACCTCCACAAGAGAAACCAATCAATATTGAAATTAGTGGAGAGGATGTTAATCAGCTCGCTACTATTTCTGAAAATATGATCGCATATCTGAATAGATCAGGAGTACAGGGAGTAGAGGAGTTAAAAGCAGATGTTTCAATTGGAAAACCAGAAATTGAGGTTAATATTGACCGAGATGCAGCTAGAAGATTCGAATTGAGTACCTACTCAATTGCCGATGCGCTGAGAACTTCAATTTTTGGAAAGGAAGTGAGTAAATTTAAAGTGGGAGAAGATGATTATCCGATTTTTATAAGATCTGCTCCTGAGTACAGAACAAATATTGAAAACGTTCTTAATCAGAAAATTACTTTTAGAAATCCTGCAAATGGTCGAATTGCCCAAGTACCAGTAAGTGCAGTTGCAACTATAGACTATAATTCTACGTACACTTCAATTAATCGAAAAGAGCAGGAACGTATTATCACTATCACGTCCAATGTTTTAGCTAAGTATAATCCAAATGAGGTGGTGAATGCCTTAAAGTCAGAATTGATCGACTTCAATATGCCGGAAGGGTATCAGTATACCTTTACTGGTCAACAAGAAGAAATGGCGGAACAAACAGCATTTCTATCAAAAGCCTTGATTATTGCCTTGTTCTCTATTTTCTTAATTATTGTTGCTCAGTTTAACTCTTTTGCTTCACCGATTATAATACTACTTTCAGTATTATTCTCATTGATAGGTGTACTATTAGGTTACCTATTTACAGGAATGGACTTCATTATTGTAATGTCAGGTGTTGGAATCATCTCATTGGCGGGAATTGTAGTAAATAACGCCATAGTTCTAATTGATTATACCAATCTAGTTGTGCAACGTAAGAGGGAAGAACTTGGCCTAAAATCTATGTACGAGCTCGCTGTGGAAGATGTAAAAGCAGCAATTGTTAAAGGTGGTTCAACTAGATTGAGACCAGTTCTTTTGACTGCAATTACAACTGTCCTAGGGCTGATTCCATTGGCAATAGGACTAAACATAAACTTCTTTACGCTGATATCAGAATCTGATCCTCAGTTCTTCATTGGAGGAGACAATGCTGTTTTCTGGGGTACGATGGCTAAGACTGTGATCTATGGACTTATCTTTGCAACATTCTTAACTTTGATTGTTGTACCAGTAATGTATTGGTTATTCTACAGATTACAGTTTGGTTTTAACAAGCTGATGAAATCTATCTAGAGTAAGTTGGGTCAAGCCCAAAATACACTGAATAAAAAAAGAGCTTATCTGCATTTCGTAGATAAGCTCTTTTACTTTTGATAGTGGTAATGAAATTCCTACTATTCTGATTCTTCAGCTAGCTTTACAACTAAACCGTCTAGTTCTTCTGTGATACGAAGCTGGCATCCCAATCGGCTATTATCTTCAACAAAAAAGGCTTGATCCAACATATCCTCTTCGGACTCACTAAGTTCGGGCAGTTCATGATCCGTGAGCACATAACAATGGCAGGATGCACATAGGGCCATACCTCCACAGGTACCTTGTACAGGTAAATCATATGCCTTACATACCTCCATGACATTCATTGCCATATCTGTAGGTGCTTCGAGTTCGTGCTTTACATCCTCACGATCAATGACCGTAATATTTATTATTTCTTTCATAGTTGCACTCTAGAATGCATTGACACCTGCGACAGTGGTATACTTAAAACTTAATTTCTGATCGGGATAGATATACTTAAATGCAGACTGAACCATCAATGTACCTTCATGAAATCCACAAAGAATCAATTTTAGCTTTCCCGGATATGTATTAATATCACCTATTGCGTAGATGCCAGGTATATTCGTACTATAATCAAAGGTGTTTACAACAATCGCATTTTTATCAATTTCAAGACCCCAGTCAGCAATGGGACCTAGTTTTGGAGCCAGACCAAAAAGTGGAACAAAATAATCCGCATTTACTGAAGTGGCACTCCCGTCTTTGGACTTGATTTCAACAGTATCCAGCTCATTCTCACCGCCTAAGCCAGTAACTTGTGCTTCCGTCACTAGATTTATTTTGCCTTGCTTACTCAACTCCATTACTTTGTCAACCGAGTCTAAAGCTCCACGAAACGAACTTCTTCTATGTACTAAGGAAACTTCGCTTGCGATATCTGCCAAGATAATCGACCAATCCAAGGCACTATCTCCTCCTCCCGCGACAACAACCTTTTTACCTCGAAACTTTTCAGGGTCTTTAATTATATAATCTACACCGTGATCTTCATACTTTGCCAAATTCTGTAAAGGTGGTTTTCTTGGTTCAAAACAACCAAGACCTCCTGCAATTGCAATTACTGGAGCTTGTACTTTTGTTCCTCTATTAGTGGTTACTTCGTACATTTTTTCACCGACCTTATCAATTACCTCAACTCTTTCCCCTAGAGTGTAAGTAGGCTTAAAAGGCGCTATTTGCTCTACTAAATTATCAACTAAATCTCCAGCCAAAACACTAGGGAAGCCAGGAATATCATAAATAGGTTTCTTGGGATAAATCTCAGTTAACTGTCCACCAACCTGAGGTAATGTATCAATAAGGTGACAACGTAACTTCAACAATCCTGCTTCAAATACTGTGAACAAACCAACAGGACCTGCTCCAACAATAATTATATCTGTTTGAATCATAATGCAAAAATATATCTCCTTAGTAAATTGCAAACCAATCAAAATGGTTGTCAATCATGACGAAGATCATTTGTAAATAAGACGAAATAAAGCCCTATCATACACAAATTTGGTCGTGACTTCAACATCAAATGCTTAAAATCAGAAGCGACCTACTGCTTCTCTATATATAACAGCTGTTACTACTTGACCTACGGCCTTTAAATTACTCTTGCTGATAATTGAAATATCATCATCATGTGTATGATGATAACTACCAAAACCACTTGCTCCTGTCATTGGACGATTTATTATATCAACAGTTGGAATTCCGGCTCTGATAATATTTACGTGATCATCACCTATTGCACCAGCATTGTAGGACTTGAATAGATTCCCTTTACCCATTTTCTGGGCCAAGTCCCATATCTTCTCAACGTATTGTCCAGCGTATCTCACTGAATACTCTTCTTTTCCAAAACTTGCGCCTTCTGCAGCGATCATATCAAGCAGTATACCAAACTTCGCTTTATAGCCTTTAGGCACAATATTTTCACTCCAATATCTTGACCCCAATGCATAGGTGTCAGTCTGAGCCTCTGATCCTTCTAAATCTCCTTGATCTTCGAGATCAAATAACATTATGTCAACGCCTAGGTCGATACTTTGCCCATGAATAAGTCTAGCTATTTCGAGCAATGCAGCAACACCTGAGGCTCCGTCATCTGCACCCATAATTGGCTCATCCTGACGTTCATTATCCTTGTCTGCTACTATCCGTGTATCCCAGTGCGCTGCAAGAAGAACTCGGTTTTTCTTCTTGGGGTTAAACTGAGCAATGATGTTGTGTCCTGGTAAAACTGTACCATCATAAATCGGCATTTCATATGATTGAACCATAGTCTTGGCACCGTAAGATTTCAACTTCTGCACCAACCAATCTCTAGTTTTGATTTGCGCCTCGGTACCTGGGACTCTAGGTCCAAAAGACAATTGCTTTTCAATGAAAACATATGCCGAGTCGCTATTGAAAATTGGGACTACTAGCTTTGCAGGAGGGATCGAAGTTGGTTCCTCCTTACAAGAAAACACAAGCATGCCAAGCAAGAAAACTATCCCAAAAAGACTCACTATCCTTCTTGACTTTTTAATCAATTGTCCACGACGTTCCATCCTTTCCATCTTTAAGGTTAACATTCATTGCCTTTAAACCGTCGCGAATCTTATCTGCACTTTCCCAATCTTTCTTACTTCTTACGCTAGCTCGAAGCTCAATAATCAAATCCATTAATCCACCAATAATTTCTCCTCCTCCGTCGTTTGCCATCTCTGATTTCAAACCAAGTACCTCGTGTATTATCATGGTCAGTTCTGACTGCAATAACTCCAATACTTCAACTCCTATTGTATCCTTTTTCTCATTTGCTTTATGGGTATTGATTTTAGGGACGATATCAAAGATCGAAGCCAAAGCTCTAGGACTATTGAAATCATCCATAAGATGACGATGCATGTTTTCTAAGCTTGCTAAAATTGCTTCATCATCTGTTCCCAAAGGAACTTCTGATTTGGAAGACATCAAAATGTCATAAGCTTCCATTAGTCTCTTGTAACCTTTCTCAGAAGCCTTTAAAGCATCGTCAGTGAGGTCAAGGGTGCTTCTATAGTGAGACTGCAACATGAAGAATCTCAATGCCATTGGAGAATATGCTTGTGAAATATGTTCACTTTCTCCAGTCAATAATTGAGGTGGTGTAATTGTGTTACCGTCACTCTTGGACATCTTACGACCGTTCATCAGCAACATGTTGGTATGAAGCCAGTAGTTAGCTGGCTGGCATTGGCAACTTCCCATATTCTGGGCAATCTCATTCTCATGATGTGGAAATTTCAAGTCATTACCCCCTCCATGAATATCAAATGTTTTTCCTAGATACTTCGTACTCATTGCTGAACACTCAAGGTGCCAACCAGGGAAACCTAACGACCAAGGTGATGGCCATTTCATCAAATGATCTTCTGAAGCCTTCATCCAAATCGCAAAATCAGAAGGATGATTTTTCTCATCTTGATTTTTGAGATTGTCTCGACTTTCAGCCATCAAGTCATCAATTTTGCGACCAGACAACTGTCCATATGATGCATTTTCATTTGCAAATTTGATTGTATCAAAATACACAGAACCATTCTTGATATAACCATAGCCATTATCAATTATCTGCTGAACCATATCTATCTGCTCAATTATATGAGCTGTAGCTCTAGGTTCAATAGAAGGCTTTTTAGCATTGAAAATATCCATCATTTCGTGAAAGCCATTGGTGTACTTTTGTACAACCTCCATCGGCTCCAGTGCATCCAATCTTGCTCCTTTGCTAATTCGATCTTCACCATCATCAAGCAAATGGCCAACATCTGTAATATTCCTCACATATCTGACCTTATAACCTAAAGAAACCAAGTATCTATAGATGAAATCAAACCGTACAAATGTCATTACATTCCCTAAATGCACGTCACTATAAACAGTTGGACCACAAACATACATTCCGATATGTCCTTCCACAATGGGTTTAAAAACCTCCTTCTCTCCAGAAAGACTATTCTGGATCGATAATTGAGCGCCTTGTTGAATCAACCTATCAGCAACAGGGCTTGTAGCTTTTGATATATTCATGGTGCAAAATTAGTGAATATCAACATTCTATGCAGCGCATCACTGCACGAATATTATCAATGTCATAAATTTCTGTAATGTTTGCCACCAATACTACTCACTAGACTGCCATCGATTGCATTCTCTCGTTGGCAAATCCTATCTTCTGCATTTGATGAACTTCAAGGCTAGGAAATCCAAAATCCACAACAATCTTACCTCGCAGTAGGTAGCAACCATTTCCCTGAAACGGTGATTTCTTGAGGGAAATAGGAAAATGCACTGAATCAAACATATCGCCCTGTCGATCAATCCATGTAGCAAAATTCATATGCTTATTTGTAGATGTTGTGACATCTTTTTTTGTTACATAGTAGCCAACTATTTGCATAGTCTTTCCTTCATATTGCATCATACTTTTTGCTGTAAAATCGCTTGCTATTCTCGATTCAATTAAATCAAACGACGAACATAATGGAAATCCCAACAAAGCAATCTATGAACCATTTTTCCAGTTTCATTGGCAAAGACGATTGGGTTGAATACAACAAGTTTTTGCTGATACATTAGGAAGTCACTTCGATATAGTCGACTAACCTCCTGAGGTCTAACTCCTACAAATTCATGCTCCAACAACTCACTTGGTGGCTTTGGAAGATGTCGATAAATAACAAAGAAATTCTTGAATTCAGGTGCTGCTCGTCTTATCATTTCACCGCTATTCGAGCTGTAAGTAAGATGTTCACACAGTTCTTCAAATCCCTTTTGATTTTTTGGCTAGAGCTGTGTAATAGTATTTTCCGTCATTTCGAAATTCAACCCCTACAATCGGTTTGATGCCGTTTTCTCTACATAGACGAATAAAACTATGCGCAGCTGAAATATTATTGATGTCCGTCAGTACAAGAGTGCTTTGTTGCAACTTCCTGCCAAGTTGTACTAAATGACTAGGACTTAGAGTTCCATAACGAAGAGAAAAAAAGGTGTGATTATTTAAGTACATATCTCAAAATTTAGCGTAAAAACAATCGCTTCTTCGAGAATGTCGTATAAATCGACACTAATACACCGAATAAGCTGACAAATTTGACTAATTATCACGAATTCTAAAAATATTTGTGCATATTTTTCTGTTTATATTTTTGACAAGAATTGCGCAATTGATGATAGCCTCCATTATTGTCAACTTTTGGCATAGAAATTGGATATAATATCAACAAGACCAAATACCTGATTATGAAATATTTACTGACAGCACTATGTGCTATCGTCTCTTCTTTAGTTGGAAACGCAGAAAACCTGATTGAGGAATCGTGCACTGATCGAGATGACAAACTATCTGCAGCAACCATATCATATATTGATCAATACAAAGATATTGCGGTTGCAGAGATGTATAGAAGCGGCATACCAGCAAGTATCATTTTGGCTCAAGGCATTCATGAATCCGCAAATGGTCACTCTCGACTAGCAAAGGAATCAAATAATCATTTTGGAATAAAATGCAAGTCCTATTGGAAGGGCCAGACATATTATCACAAGGATGACGATTATGACAACCAAGGCAATCTAACTGACTCCTGCTTTCGAGCGTACAATGAAGTAATCGACAGTTATATTGATCATTCCAACTTTCTGATGTACACTGCTCACTACTCGGTCTTATTTCAATATGACAGAACCGACTATGTTGCATGGGCAAATGGACTAAAATCATGCGGCTACGCAACTGACAAGGCTTACGCCCAAAAGCTTATTGACAAGATCAATCTGTATAATCTACACCATTTTGACCTTTGGCAGAATCCTTTTGAATTGATTCAAGGGAAATAGTAAAGGAGAATCAACTTGGCTGTAAGGCTGTTCGAGAAATAGTGAGAATGCTTCAATCATTCACTTTATTTGGGCGAAAGCTAAGCCAAATGCATACTTAGAATCTAGATGTTTTTGCACAAGTTTTAGTTTTTGTGCAACAATTCGTTATCTTCAATCATATAGTAATCATATGCGATTGTGATGATAGCAAAACGAATTGCGATTCTACTTCTTATGATATTCGGGTATCAACTACTTTGCTTCTCGCAATGTGGTTGTACGAATTGCCCATTGCCAACTGATGATAGCGGTATTGTTACAAGTACAATCAATATTAGTGGATCTAGCAATAGCGTTCTTGGCACAAATGGTCAATATCTAAAAAGTGTTCATCTATCTATTGAATCACTTGAAATCGGAGAATTTGAGATACGGTTATATGCTCCTAGCGGAGATTTCGTGACACTTAGTACAAGTAACAATCCTGGAAACACACCCACGTTCTTTTTCGATATTTGCTTCGTTTCCTGTGATCAGACGGCGTTGCCTGACGATGGATTCATAGATTTTTTTGATTCTAGTGCCCCTTATCTTCCAAATGTAAATTATACAGGTTCTTACTATCCCGTTCAGTCTCTGGGCCCACCTTATAACAGCCTAGGGTGCTTGGAAACACTAACAGGTACTGTTGATGGAGACTGGCAACTATGGATAGAAGATCAGTGGCCAACTGGTATTACTTCAAACGCTACAATTCTTGATTGGTCCCTTGAATTTGCCGATAACACTGGTACAAATTGCACTAACAACAACTGTAATGTTGGTGCACCAGTATGCAACTTGAGCAATTATCAACTCGTTGTGCCTCCACCGCAGGTTTTTTGTGAGGGCGAAGGTATACTTGATTTTAGCATAAATCCGACCTTCATCGGTGGTCCACCTGAACCTCAACTATATGGGTACAAATTCTACGTAGTGAATGCAGATAATAATATCATTCTCGAAATTACTGATGAAGCACCAGATATGACTGCATATCCTGCAGGTGACTATGAAGTATGTATTGTACAATACTTGTTGACTGACGAGGATTTGCTACCTATTGTGGGAGAAAGTTACGGTTCAATCTTTGTTGATATAGCTAATGGAGTATACTGCGCCTTCATATCTTGTTCAGTTGTAGGCATTCTTCCAAATGATCCGACACCGATAATTTCCTGGCCAACTACACTATGTGCAGGGCAATTATATGACTTTCCAATTGAAAATTTTGATCCTACAGCTACTTACTTACTATCAATCAGTTCGGGTAGTTTCGGCCAGTTTACTTTTGATGACGACACAGGAGTCATAAGCTTATTGCCCAATTCAGGCCCAATTAGTATATGTGTAGAAATTCAAAATGATTGCGATAATGTTCCGAATTGTGCGAGTATACCTGTTGTAGTAGGCAACGAACAACCAATTCTTGATAGCCCTTTCGGTGTCTGTCTAAACACCTCTTTTCAAGTTGATGTACTTAACGATCCTCTAGCAGAAACATATACATGGACGATTTCGGGTCCTGGAGTTATCGACATCGACAATAATAACTCTATCGACGCTTCAAGTACTGGAGTAGGAACTATTACTATATGCGCGGTTGCTTCGTCTAGCAATTGTGGCACGTCACCAGAGGAATGTGTGGACATCATAGTATCCGACCCAACTCCTCCCACAATTTTTGCGGACCCTGTATATTGTATCCCAACTGGATTCCTAGTAGGCAATGCAAACGGGGGTGCAAGCTCTACAGTCTATACACAACTGAGTGGGCCAGGGACTATTACATTCTATAATCCCAACGTAGTGACAACCGAATTCACTGTTGATCTTCCAGGAACCTATACCATTCAATTGACAAAAACGGTAAATGGATGTGAAGTAAGTACAACAGCCACTTTCGAGGTTGTGGAGGGCCTAGTCGAACCTATCCTGAATGCTCCAACAGAAGTATGCTTCGATGAATCATTCATTGTAAGTGATACAAATACACCGCCTGCACAACAATATAATTGGACCGTTTCTGGACCAGGAACAATAAGTGAAAATAACAATTCATCTGTTGAAATAACACCTTCAACCGCAGGTCTGATTGAAGTTTGTGCGACCACTAGCAGCACTGAATGTGGAAACTCTACTGAAATATGTGTAACAATTGATGTACTCGATCCAGCAGCCCCAGAAATTGCAGCTGCATCTCCCGTTTGCATACCTGGAGATTTTGTGATTGGAACTCCAAACAACAATACAAATCCATTAAACTGGCAACAAGTAAGCGGACCGGGAACATTCGTATTTAATGCACCTACCCAAGCTAGCACAGCTTATAGTGTTGACCTTCCTGGAATTTACGTAATTGAATTTAGCGAGGATAACAATGGCTGTATTCGCACAACTAGTCAAGTAATTGAAGTTCTTCCTGAACTCGAGGTAACCGGTGAGGTCAATTGTGTAGGAAATCAATTCCAGGTAAGCCTAACATTTCTCAATGGACTTGCTCCATATGCTGTTTTTAATAATCCAGTGTCCAGCAATACTTATACATCAGAACTATATCCATCAGGATCTGCTGTGCTCTTCACGTATACAGATGCCAATGGATGTGAAGGACAATTCTTCGTACAAGAGTTTTGCACTTGTATCACAGATGCCGGAACAATGGACCAGACTTTGATAGAGTTTTGTGATATTACTCAAGTAGCTCAAGGAATTGACAATAATGATTCTACTTTTGACAGTAACGATGTTGGCATTTATATACTTCACACCTCACCGACTAACTCGCTTGGAACTGTGCTTCAAGAAAGCAATAGTGGATTATTCTCTTTTGCACCACCGATGGTGTTGGGTGAAACATACTATATATCTTATGTAGTTGGAGATCCTCTTAACGGAAGTGTAGATCTCAATGATCCTTGCCTATCTGTCTCAATTGGTCAACCGGTAATATGGCAGGAAGAAATCTCCGCTGAAATTCAAATCACAGAAGATTTGGACGAATGCGACAACCAGCTTACCGTAACTGCTTTACTAAGTCAGAGTTCAATAAGTAACTTGTTGAATAATTGGACCATTATCAGCAGTCCACCCGGAGCAACTGCAGTTTTTTCTACACCTAATCAATTAAGTACAGACGTTGTATTCGATACGCCTGGTGATTACGTAGTAGAATACATCGGTACTGGAAATAGTTGTTCTTTCACTGCCGAGATTGAGGTAACGATTTATGAACCACTTGAAATCTCCGAACCAATGATCGAATGTTCACCTGATGGTAGTACTTATCAAGTCACTGTGACCATAAATCAAGGGAACGAACCTTACACTATCAATGGAATGTCGATTTCAGGAAATACCTTTATTTCGTCAAGTATTCCTTCAGGATCTCCCTATTCATTTGTCATTGCCGACAATAGTCCGTGTCCTTCAGAAACCATACAAGGCACTTTTAACTGCGATTGCACAAGTGACAGCGGTCTTATGCTTGACGCGATAATTGAACTCTGCGCACCAGAGCAGGCAATTGCACAACATAACAATGACGAATTCTTAGATAGTAACGATGATTTTCTTTTTGTTCTTCATGATAATCCTGGTTATTCCTTAGGAAATATTATTGCTGAAAATCAAACAGGCATTTTCGATTTTCCAACCGATATAACTCTTGGTCAAACCTACTACATATCCTTCGTCGTAGGTAATGCGCTAGGAACAGGTATAGACTACGATGACCCATGTCTTAGTGTCAGTATCGGTCAACCTGTGATTTGGTATCAAACACCTGCTGCGACAATCAGTTCAGATCTTGAATCTTGTGAAGGAATCTTTGATGTTGTTATTGAAAATGCTTTAGAATCTACCATAGTCTGGACAATTCTCAATGCTCCAGCAGGTAGTAGTCCTCAATTGAACACTTCTATACCTGAAGAAATTCAGCTAACTGCTGATATCCCGGGACAGTATACGTTACAGAGTACTCTCATCAATGGAATCTGTGAACAAGTGTTAACTGTTAATCTCATATTTAATGAGAGTATTATTGTTGAGGAAATCGAAGAAATTTGCGATGGCTTAGTCTATGAAGTCAGCTTTACTATCCAAGGTGGAAGCGGTCCTTTTGAAATAGATGGAGAACAAATTAGTGGAAATAATTTCGTTTCCGAATCAATCGCATCAGGCGACAACTACTCGTTTGAAGTAATTGATAACAATGGCTGTACAACTGTTGTAACAGGAGCTAGAAATTGTGATTGTGAATCAAATGCGGGCATAATGTCTAATGCCCTAGTGAGTGTATGTGATACGAGTCAAGCAATAACGGTCAATTTTCCCACAGATACTTTTCTTGAAAGCAATGACGTAGGTCGTTTCTTCCTGCATGACGGTGAGAATGATATCCTTGGTAATGTCTTCACTCAAAATACGACAGGTATTTTTAACTACCAAGAACCATTAGTACCCGGTGTTACATACTATGTTTCTTATGTTATTGGAGACGAAATTGCGGGTGGAAACATAAACTTAAATGATCCATGCCTTGATGTCAGTGTAGGAACTCCTGTCCAGTGGAATTTACCGTTACAATCTCAACTAATAGGTGAAATTTCAACCTGTGAAAAAAACTTGATGATTCCAAACTCGGACATCATAGGAAATTCAGACACCATAGTATGGAGCTTATTGGAAAATCCTGTAAATAGTAGTCTTGAAATTGAATACTCAAAGGATGCTGTAAATTTCGAATTTGATTCAACTGGAACCTACATATTCGAATACACGTTTACAAATCTTTCTTGCGAGTATAAAGACACATTGCAGATTGAAATCTTACCAGAAATTGAATTAGAGGACGTTCAGATTATTTGTAGTCCTGATAATTCAACATACGAAGTTTCATTTGTAGTTGTAGGAGGAGAAGGGCCATACCTTGTGAATGGAGTAGAATTAGCGGACAATTTCTTTTCAAGCGGTCCAATTGCTGCCGGTGATGAATATTCGTGGTTTGTTGATGACTTCGGCGTTTGCTCAAGTATCAGCCTTCAAGGTGTCCAAGACTGCTCTTGCCCAAATTCTGCTGGACACCTTTCGGATATAGCGATCGAGCTTTGTGAAGGAGAAAACCTCAATATCAATTATGAATCCGTTCCACTAAATATTGATGAATACCAAGATTTTTTGGTACTACACGATGGTACGTCAAGTACATTAGGTCAAACTCTACAAGTAATAGAAAATCAAGAGCTTTTCTTTGATATAGACATCCCTCTGAATCAACAGCTTTGGATCACTCCAATCTCTGCCCCGTTACTTTCAGATGGTCAGATTGACTTCTTCGACCCTTGCCTGCAGATTGGAATCAGCACTCCCGTGACTTGGGAGTCAAATACCCTGCTGAATATGGAAACTGATAATCAACTTTTATGTGAAGGAGATTTCATTACAATCACCTTACAGTTTATTGGACAGCAATATCCGATTCTTGCAGAGTTACAAGGCCCCGGCATTTCTGAAATAATACAATTTAATTCAGGTGCTCCGATGAATATCGTTGTCGTTGCTGAAAGTTCAGGCTTTTTCACCTTAAATCCAATTGATATAAACTGTTTAGATGCTTCCTCCATTCTCTCCATTGAAGTAGAGGTTGAAGACTGTTCTTGCATTAGTTATACATTTAACCCTGTTGACTCGATATGCGTTACCGAAGCATCAATTGACCTTTCAACTTGGATCAACGAAACAACTAATGGTAACTGGGACATTATTAACTCAACTAGTTCTATCCCACCGAGTCTAAATTCGAGCGATAATTTAGACATTTCAGAGGTAACAACTGGCTCAACAACTCTTAGCTTTGAGTCTTCGGACCCAGAAAGCTGCGATTCAACTTACCTTTTTGAGATTTATCTAGAATCTTCCTATGATGCAGAGGTGGACATCTCGTATCAGCTTTATTGCCATGATGAAGTGCAAAACATACAATTAATTGATTTCATTACTGGTGCACTACCTCCTGGATATTGGACTGAAGAATTTGAAAATCAAGTAAGTCAATTGGCTTCAAGCGAGATTAATCTTCAGTTCAAGGAGCCTGGTCTCTATAACTATAGTTACGTTTCGGAGCAACCAAACATATTGTGCCCAGAATTGGCGATTAATATAGCCATTGAGATTGCAATTCCACTCACTTACCAAATCAACATCGAGAATCCACTATGCACAGACGAGCTAGGATCAATCAATATCGATTTTGGAAATCAAGATAATCTGGTTACCAGTGTTTTAATTGAGGGTGACGAACTCAATTTTCCTTACGATCTAGATTTAGATCCGGGTACATATCAAATTGAATTATTGGACCTCAACGGCTGTTCATATCAGGATTTAATCGCCATAGAGTCACCGGTGGATCTTGAGCTTAGTTTAGAAGCAACATCAGACCCTTCAGATGACAACAACTATACAGTAATTGCTGATGCAATTGGAAACACCGATGGTCTTAGTTACCAATGGTTCGTCAATGGTCAGTTGGTCAGCCCAACGGATGAACTTTTGACTGTCGTCATCACAGAAAATACAATAATTAGTCTTTTTGCTAGTAATAGCGATGGTTGCACAGCAGAAGCCGAAGTTAATTTGATTCATCGATTTGAAGAAAGTCTAGATATCATTCTTCCAAATATGCTAGTGCCTAACAGCCTCTCTGGGAACGATCTGTTTGTGATACCACCTTACAAGGCTATTGCAGAAGTGAGTTCCTTTAGGATATATGATCGCTGGGGAAACCGTGTTTTCTCAGCGCAAAATTATGACCCTCGTATAGATATAGTTGGTTGGGATGGATCCCAAAATGGCCGACCTTGTGTTCAAGGAGTTTATGGCTATTTCATTGAGTACATTGACAGCGATGGGAATACAAAAACCCTCATCGGAAATATAACCCTGATTCGATAGTTTTATTATACCGATCAATCTAATGGCATGTCACAATGCACTTGCAAGTGGTGTAAATCTCACAGGATACTTTGCTTGGTCGTTAATGGATAACTTTGAATGGGCCTCTGGCTTTTCTAAAAGATTCGGATTGTATCATGTTGATTTTGAAACCCTGGAAAGAACTCCAAAAGCCTCGGCTAAATGGTATCAAAAAATAATTCAAAACGGTATTCCTAATGTAAATACCTAGCTGAGCACGACTCAGTAAAACAAAAAAAACGCCTACTCTTTTAGCAAAGAGCAGGCGCATCAAAACAAAACGAAAAACCAACTTTATCTTTTCATTATTAACGCTTTGTACAAGTATTTAGTTCGTACGAGTAGCATTTTTTTTATAATGATTTTCTTAATCGAACTCTCATTACCATAATGTCTCCTTTTCGATTTACAGTCACATTTAATTCATCTCCTACTTTTCCAAATTTCAAAGATTCTTTTAAGTCTTCGAAGCTTTGAATATCTGTCGCATTTACTCTCGTAACGACATCCCCTGGTAAGATGCCTCCAAACTCTGCCGCGCTGCCACTGACAACTTCCATTACGTAAAAACCCCGATCTGTAGGTAAATTATATACTTCAACAAGCTCTTCGTCTATATCATATCCTGATACTCCTAAACTTGCTCTCTCAATATTTCCATTTTCAATGATATCGAAAACAATCTCTTTCGCTAGGTTGCTAGGAATCGCAAATGAATACCCTGCGTAAGTTCCAGTTGGGGTTGCAATTGCTGTATTAATTCCTATTAGATTTCCGTCTGTATTGACTAGTGCACCTCCACTATTACCAGGATTAATGGCAGCATCAGTCTGAATAAATTCCTCAATAGCTTTATCTTCCTTTATGATATTAATATCTCGGCCTTTAGCAGAAACGATACCGGCAGTAACAGTGCTTGTCAAATAATCAAAAGGATTCCCTACGGCTAAAACCCACTCTCCAACTCTCACTAAATCCGAATCTGCGAATTCAACCGTAGGGAAATTTTCACCTTCAATCTTTATTACTGCTAAGTCTGTACTAGGATCTGTTCCTATCTTGACTGCCTTATATTCCTTCTTATCTGATAATGTAACAATTATCTCATCGGCGAATTCTACCACGTGATTGTTTGTTACAATATATCCATCATTGCTGATGATAACCCCTGAACCAGAGCCTTTTTGTCTAAAGAATTGAGATCTTCCTCCTCCAAAAAAATCATCGAGTCCGAAAAACTCAAATCCCTCAAATCCTCTATATTGATTTCTTCTCTCTTGTAGTCTTTGTGAAGCCATTGCTTCACTCTCTTGCGCAGTAATATGCACAACTGCAGGAGTTGACTTTTCGGCAGCAGTTACAAATGATGAAGGCGCAGTTGGTGCCATATTGAAATTTGCAACTGGTGTAAGCTTCATTTCAGGTTGAGGTACAAGCGCTTCTTGATCATTCTGCATGATTTGATTACCTCCTACAACAACCAATCCACCCAAAACACCGGCGGCTAAAATAGATATCCATTGTTTCATAGTCTTAGAGATTTTTTGTAGTTATTGAATTTTCCAATCGTACGTTTTTAACGCCATGTTTTTCATTCTTGTTTTTTGTGAAATCATTTTAACGAAACCTTAACCGCCGATCAAATTCAACTTTTATTCCTGATCGAAGTCAGCAAAGGTGAACCTTAGCTATTAGAATATGTTCTAATAATAAATTTGAGAACTATGAAAGTCGCCGTTTTTAGAAAAGCTCACTTTAATGCTGCACACCGCTTACATGTGGAAGGTTGGAGTGATGAGCAAAATCGAGAAGAATTTGGTAAGTGCAATAATCCTCACTATCATGGACACAACTATGCGATGGACATCAAAGTTGTTGGGGAAGTTGACCCGATCACGGGTTACGTGATTGATATGAAATACCTAAAGGACATCATTAAAGAAAAAGTAGAGGACAAGCTAGATCATAAAAATCTAAATATTGAAGTGCCTGAATTTAAGACCGTAAATCCTTCATGTGAAAACATCTGTATTCTAATCCATACAATTCTGCAAGAAGCTTTAGGAAAAAAATATGAAGTCATAGTTCGTCTTTACGAAACACCAAGAAACTACTGCGAATATCCAGCTTCCTAAACTTAGCCCTACTTTTCTGGTCAAATGTCTTAATTTCGCAACTCAAGTTTATAAAATACACACTTGATGAAAATAACTGTTGCACAATTAAACTACCACATAGGTAATTTTGAAGGTAATCTCGATAAAATGCTACATGCAGTGGAGAAAGCGAAGAAAGACAATAGCGATATTGTGTGTTTTGCTGAACTTGCAACTTGTGGATATCCTCCTAGAGATTTCTTGGAGTTTCCAGATTTTATAAATAGATCTAACGCTTGTATTGAGAGCCTGAAACAGGTGTCACATGATATTGCGATAGTAGTTGGAGCACCATCTATTAATCCAGAGCCAGAGGGGAAAGACTTATTCAACTCAGCATACTTCCTTTACGGTGGCGAAATACTAGCTATTCAGCATAAGAGTTTGTTACCAACGTACGATATTTTTGATGAATATCGGTACTTCGAACCTTGTCGACAATACGAAACTTTTGAGTTTAAAGGTAAGCGGATAGCGATGACCGTATGTGAAGACATTTGGAATATTGGCAATGAAAATCCCTTGTATGACATTTGCCCAATGGACGAATTAATCAAGCAGGGTCCTGACTTTATGATCAACGTTTCGGCGAGTCCATTTACCTATGATCATGCAAATAATCGGCTTGATATTCTGAAAGAAAATATCGATCGCTATGAGATTCCGATATTCTATGTAAATCACGTTGGTTCTCAAACGCAGATCATCTTTGATGGAGGATCTGTGGTGATGTCTCCAAATGGCAAGGTATTCCATGAACTTCCATACTTTACGGAAGAGATAATTACTTATGAATTGGATGAAGTCCAAAAGGGTGAACAGGAGATCATTCAAGACAAAGACAAAATGCATTTGATTCATGATGCGATTGTCCTGGGATTGCATGATTATTTTGGTAAATTGGGTTTTTCTAAGGCTATCTTAGGATTATCTGGAGGTATTGACTCCGCAGTTACAGCTGTCTTGGCTGCTCGGGCTCTTGGGCCCGAAAATGTCCGAGCTGTTCTTATGCCGTCACAGTTTTCATCACAACACTCGATTGATGACGCGGTTGCTTTAGCAGAGAATCTTGGAATTCGATATGATATAGTTCCCATTCAAAAACCCTATGAAGCTTTCTATGGCCTACTTGAATCACTATTCGAGGGAAAACCGTTTAATGTTGCGGAAGAAAATATTCAAGCTCGTTCCCGTGGATTAATTCTTATGGCTCTTTCTAACAAACATGGTAACATACTTTTAAACACGACCAATAAGAGTGAGATGGCAGTTGGTTATGGAACACTCTATGGTGATCTAGCAGGTGGCCTATCAGTTATTGCCGATGTTTACAAAACAGATGTTTTTAGATTAGCGTGGTATATGAATAAAGACGGTGAAGTAATACCAGAAAACACAATTACGAAACCACCATCTGCAGAACTAAGGTACGATCAAAAGGATTCTGATAGTTTGCCAGATTATGATATTCTTGATGAGATTTTATACGAGTACATTGAGAATCGAAAAGGACCAAAAGCAATTATCAAAATGGGCCATGACGAAGCATTAGTGAGAAGGATTCTACGACTAGTAAATATCAATGAATTTAAGCGTTATCAAACAGCCCCAGTACTGCGTGTAAGTAATAAGGCTTTTGGTATGGGAAGAAGAATGCCAATAGTTGCAAAGTATTTGAACTAGGTAGCTAAGAAATTAATTAATATAAAAAAAGAAAGATGGAAAATTGGAAAGAGGAAGATAATAAGCTTAAAGCAACTTTTGATTTTGAAAACTTTATACAAGCCTTCAGTTTTATGACTCAAGTGGCTATTCATGCCGAAAAGCAGAATCATCATCCTTGGTGGAGCAATGACTACAACACAGTAAACATTGAGTTGTCAACTCATGACGCAGGAGATATAGTTACTGAAAAGGACCATAAATTAGCCAAGGAAATTTCCAAATTATACAAAAACCACAAGGCCTAATGCCAAAGGCAGTCGTCATAAAATCTACGGGAAGCTGGTATATCTTAAGAACTGAAAATGGAGATACTTACCAAGCTCGGATTCTAGGAAAATTTCGCCTGAATGGTCAGAAATTGACCAATCCAGTTGCAGTTGGAGACGAAGTTGACTACGTGATGGAAGAGGATAACAAAGCGATGATTCAAAAGATCCATCCTAGGAAAAACTATGTCGTCCGACAATCTCCAAGAAAAAGACATTTTTTACATCTGCTAGCTTCTAACATTGATCATGCAATAGTGATAGTAACAATCGTTGAACCGATGTTAAAACAAGGTTTTATCGATAGATTTCTAATGATGACTGAACCTCACAATATACCCGTTACAATCGTCTTCAACAAGAAAGATTTGTACGATGAGGAAGCCTTGAATATTTATGAATACTTGAGCTCGATTTACAAAAGTGTTGGATATGAGACCTTACTAATATCAGCAGATACTGGTGAAAATATAGATAAATTACGAGCGGCTTTGGAAGGGAAGACGACTTTAATGAGCGGACAGTCGGGAGTTGGTAAATCAACCATTATCAATACCTTAATGGGTGGAGATCTACTTGTAACAGATGAACTCTCTTATTCTTCAGGTAAAGGTCAACACACTACGACTTTTGCAGAAATGTATACTCTTGAAAAAGGCAGTTATATCATAGATACACCAGGTATCAAATCGCTTTCTTTCAACAATTACGAAGTCATGGACATAGCTCACAACTTCAAAGAGCTATTCCGAAAATCATCAGAGTGCAAATACTCCGATTGTACACACCGAAACGAGCCAAAGTGTGCAGTTAAAGATGCACTAGAAACAGATGAGATTAGCGAACTAAGATATTACAACTATCTTGCTTTAGTAGAAGAAGCGGAAGATCAAAATTACTGGGAACGCTTAAAGGACATGTAATCGAATTAGCCATTCAGATCTGCATATCTAACTAAATTTACATTCTACAGTTTAACTAACTTCTGAACGAATCCGTCTTCTTTATCAAGTTGAATTTGAAGATAATAAGTTCCTGGAATTACTGATTGAAGATCAATTGTTAACTTCCCATCTGCTCTATTCTGATCCACTATTTCTCCATTAGTAGTAAACAATTGCCATTGGTAGCTACCTTCAGCGTCAATTGTTAGATAATCACTTGTTGGATTAGGAAATATTTTGACGGAAGTCAAATTAGAAATCACCGTATTCACCGGTGCTTCTCCGATATATGCCTGTACAATTGAGTCCAATGGATACGTATTTATAGATCGTCCATAGGTACCAGCTATAAGTTCTTTAGTTGTTGGATTGATCGACAAATCATATACCGGGATATATGGCAAAGTTTCGCCCAACCTTTCCCAACTACTACCAGCATCTATAGTTGCATAAACACCTACCTCAGTTGCTACGAACAAAATTGAATCTTGATAATCAGGATAAACTAGTGCATCATAAATCGCACCTTCTGGCAAATCTGACTCAATACCTACCCAAGAATCTCCTTTATCCGTTGATTTGTATAATCTTGGTTGACTATCAAACAACATATAGCCGCTAACGGTACAGTAAACATTCTCAACTACATTTGGCGAGGCCTTGACACTCGTAATATACAGATCTGGGATACCTTGATTTATAGGTTCAAAATCCTCCAAATTTTCAGTTCTCCAAACATTCCCATCCGTTGTACCATAATAAAGCAATCCAGCTTGTAATTCTGATTCATCAAGTGCCGAAATTGTGTGACTTATGAATTCTACTGAATCCGTCAAAGATTCACTTAACACTTCAGGAAAGAAATTTCCGTTGTCATTGAAAATACTTACCGCTCTGTAAGTTCCTGTATAAACCAATGATGGATCATGTGGACTTATAATATATTGCATATCCCAGTTCTTACGATCCGAACTTGCTTCACCTAAGTCTACTGTATTGTAATCGTATCCTCCGTCTTGCGTGTAAGCAATTCTTCCATTTTGAGTTTCAACGTAGAAAGCATCGGGATTGTCAGGATGAAAACGAGGCTGGAATCCATCACCACCAAAAATTCTTGGCCAAGAATTCATGATGTTCGCATTTCCTCCTGCTGTTCCATTATCCTGCATACCACCGTAGTACTGCGTCGGTTCATGTGGATTATACTCTGTTCTGTAGAACATATTGTTGGGAATATTCTCGATATCCTCCCACTGCCCACTATCCAAGAATCTGTATAATCCTCCATCAGTTCCCAGAAGAATATTACCTTCAGGGTCTTTAATGATGGCATGTTTATCTGCATGAACTGAGTATTCCCACCATGGTGGTGTTGCCCTCGACCATTCATCTAGCTCTTCATCATAAGTCCATAAATCAACTCCACATAAATAAAGTTTTTCTTGACCGTCAGAAGGATCGACCAAGTATGCGATTCTACCAAAGAACCACCCAAATCCACCCATCATTGTCGGCGTTTCATCGTCAACTTCATCGACTAATGCCCAAGTAGCTCCAGCATCAGTTGACTTCCAAAGCGATCCAAAATAAGAGTCTGACCCCAAATAATGAATAAAAGCCACGTTAGGATCCAATTGTGAAAAACACACTGCTGTCCGACCTTTTGACTCTGGTGTATCCAATTCGACTTTTGACCAAGTCTGCCCAAAATCGGTTGATCTGTAGACATCGGAATCTGGTCCACTAATTCTACTACCGTACAAATTTCTAAATCTTGTCCACCCTCCAGCAAGAATCACATTCGGATTATCTGGATTGAAAGCCAAATCATGAACCCCGGTATCATCGGCAATAAATAAGGTTTTAGTCCAACTAACTCCTCCATCATTTGTATAATATACACCTCTATCTTCATTTGTCTCAAATGGCAAACCCATTGCACCAACTAGAATCTCAAGATTATTTGTAGGGTTGATAAGAATTGAACCGATTATATAAGTTTCTTCCAATCCAACATATGTCCAAGTAGCTCCTGCATCAATTGACTTATACAATCCATCACCAACAAACACACTTCCTGATATATTCACATCTCCACTTCCAGCATATATTATATCTGGATTTGTTGGATCAAGTGCAAGCGCACTAACGGCTTGTGAAGGCTGATCATTCCATAAAGGTTCCCAATTAGTTCCTCCATCTACTGTCTTCCATAATCCTCCTCTTGCGAATCCCGCATAGATAATCGATGAATTGGTAGGATGAGTAACGACTGAATTTACTCGACCTCCGATGTTTCCTGGCCCCTGCTGTTTCCATTCTCCATCGAATACATCACTCCTTGTTTGAGGTCGATTCATTTCGGTCTTGACTGCTTTCTGATATAAATCAACTTGCTCTTTACTTGGGCTATGACCAAACATACGAATGTAATCATACTCGTATGGCTCCATCTTTGCATCAAAAATCTCTGAATTGCTATTGTCTGTAGTCTTCTCTTCATTGGATTGACATGAGAAAATAAAAAGTAATCCAGCAAGTAAGAGGAAGGACATTGTGAAACGGAAAAGAGCAAGATTATTCATAAGATAAGTTTGTATAAATTCGTTGTAAACTGCAATTTCTATAACATGCAAAAGAACGACTGTTCTGCTAGCGCTAAATAAATATACACCTTTATTTAATACGTTGATGACAGATTATTATTGATATCATCGGTTACTACAAAAATTAAGCTTAAGTGTTTGTCCACTTGTCAATTGGTAAGCTTTATGACTTGGAAGAACATTCCGTTCGCTTTGATCTACACGTCGTTAAAGGTAGTTCTATATATCAGACTTCTTGCCGATACTAAGTCACAACTACACAAAGACAAAGGTTTCTACCAGAGCGAATTTGGCATGCAGTCCTGCAATTATTAACGTGAGAGAGAAGTTCAAAGGACGTGTGGCTCACTGCTTCACCATCTTCCCCACCGACTGCCCATTCACTCGAATATAATACACGCCTGCAGGTAATCGAGATACATCAAGAACTTCCGCGACTTGCTTCGGAAATCCAGATTGTACGATGGCTCCTTGCTGATCATACAGCTCGTATCGCTCCAGTATCTCATCATCTTCTATGCGGATACGAACAAGGTCTTGTGCTGGATTCGGAACGATCTGTACGTTTACGGAAGGTTCTGCTCTAGGAATATCCCATTGACTTACCACCTGTCCTTTCTCATCCATACGCACCAACCACGCTTGCTGAGGGAATGAATCTACCTGAACTCCATAAGAAGCGCCACAGGCAACAAAGCCACCAGAATCAAGTTCGACAATATCGTAGAATCGGTTTTGAGTGAAAGTGTTTTCATTGTCGAGAGGGATTTTCTTGCCGATGAAGCTCTCCCATATGATATCTCCTGATTCAGAAAATTTAACAACGTGTCCGCATGAGCAGGGATCTTCCAATTCCAAATTGGATGTTTTGCCCACAGCTATATAATTTCCATCCTTTAAGGCTTTTATATTATACAGCTCTGTTCCCTGAAAAAGCAAGCCAAGTTGTTGCTCCCATTCATAATCTAAGTCGGCATCTAGCTTTACAATTCGACTTCGGAACAAGAAATCTCCTCCACCATCCTTCTCCAAATGTATCCGATCTACAAACATATAGCCCCCATCTGCGGACTGCAGGATTTTGTTGGGTCCATACGTCCAGTTCTGTGCCCTAAAACTATCTATCAATTCACCTTCTTTATCCAGTTTCCAGACGATTGAATTAAT
>CBFHTK010000006.1:0-118324 GCA_965658745.1 Saprospiraceae bacterium
ATCTAGATCAGTGATGCCTGTAGTGACATCAGTCATGAACACAATAATATCAGCTTCTTCTATGGCAATTTGAACTTGCGATCTAATAGCTGCTTCGAAAACATCGTCTGATCCCTTGACGAAACCACCGGTATCAATGACAGTAAATTGCCTTCCGTTCCATTCGCACGGACCGTAGATTCTATCTCTTGTTACTCCACTGACATTATCGATAATTGCTTGGCGTTCACCGATAAGACGATTATAAAGTGTTGATTTTCCTACATTGGGTCTCCCCACGATAGCCACAATTTTTGGCATATTTTAGTTTTTGTATCCAAACTGCTTTAACCACTTCTCGTCGTTTCGCCAGTTTTCTTTGATTTTTACAAACAATTCAAGAAACACCTTTTTTTCTAGAAATGCCTCGATGGATTTCCGTGCTTCTGTTCCCAAAGCTTTTATCGCTTTACCTTGCTTGCCAATAATGATTGATTTCTGTGTCGGTCTTGACACATATATCTCTGCAAAGATATGAACTATTGGTCCTTTATGGTGCTCTTTCTCTTTGAATTCTGTAACGACGACTTCGGAAGAGTAGGGTATTTCTTGTTTGTACTGTTCTAAGATCTTTTCTCTAATGATTTCGCTGATGAAAAAGCGTTCAGGACGATCACTTAGCTGATCTTTGGGATAGTATGCTGGACCTTCAGGAAGGAGATTTTTAATGGTTAAAATTAAATTCTTGATATTAATATCTTCTTTGGCTGAGATATAAATAGTATCCTGAAAGTAGTCTTGTTGTCCCCAAAATTCTTCAAGATTCGCCTGTTTTTCTGGAGTTATTTGATCGAGCTTATTTATCAGTAGGATTTTCTGTATTGGGAGATTCCTAATTTTCTCAAATATTGGATCATCATTATCGTATTTCTCATAAATGTCTGTAACGAACAGCAATACATCTGCATCTTCAAGGGTCGAATATGCAAAGCTGTTCATCGCTTTCTGCATTTTGTAATGTGGGTCATAGATTACACCCGGTGTGTCAGAGAAGACGATTTGATAATCATCTCCGCTGAGGAGGCCTATTATTCTATGTCGTGTAGTCTGTGGTTTACTTGTAATGATAGACATCCGCTCGCCCATCATTGCGTTTAATAAAGTTGATTTACCGACGTTTGGGCGGCCTAAAATATTTACAAATCCTGATTTATGCATTTAGTTTCTTAGTTGTTGAACGCCTCCGTGAAGGCGAGAATGAACTTCTTGAAAAAGATGTTTCGGTTGCTTTCCACGCCAAGCTACATCGTTGAATTGTATGCCTACGTTCATGTAATATTGAAGACCTGCCATTTCCATTTCTTGGAGAACGTGATCAAAAGTATTAATGCAAGTAATCCAACCTCCATCATCTCTTATGTCTTCATACCACTCTTCATAGTAACAATCATCCGAGCCATGAAAGTTCAGAACGTTGTCACATACTATTATGAAATGCTTGATATCTTGCTTCGTTAAGGCGTCAATTACGTCTCTTTTGAGGAACATTATGTCATTGTGAATACAATCATTCCACTCTCCAATTAATTCTATAATTGCGTATTTTGTATCGTAGTCTACAAAAAGAACCTTGAGGTAAAGTGTCGATGAGCCAAATTTATCCCATTGAGGATGAATGAAGTAATTGTATATCTTTTTTGTAAAGCTGAACTCATTGTAGGTAGTGCCATAAAAAGGTGAAGCTGTATCTTCTGATGCGATATACAGATCTCTCCACTTAAAATACGGTTCTATTGTATGCATTTAACTCCTTTATTTTTAGGGTTCTAAACGTAAACTTAGTAATTATGTTTTGCAATGAATAAACTATGGATGAGCAATAAAAAACATATCGTAGTCACTGGCCCTGAAAGCACTGGTAAGTCGACTTTATCACAAATTTTGGCAAAAGAATACAATGGACTTCTTGTTGAGGAGTTTGCGCGAAAATATTTATCCGAAAATAGTGGCCCATACAAACGTAGTGACTTGCTCAAGATTGCTTATGGTCAATTTCAATCGCAGCTAGCTGCGATAAATAATCAAGATTTTAATGTAGTTATCTCAGACACTTGTCTGCTGACAATTAGGATTTGGGACCAGTGGAAATATGGCTTGAGTGATCCTTTTGTTGAAGAATGGATAGGATTGCAATCAGTAGATTTGTATTTATTGTGCAGTCCTGACTTAGAATGGGAGTCTGATGACTTAAGAGAAAGTGAAAACGATCTTGATGAACTTTTTGAGGTATATCTAGAGAATATTATAAAATCTGGAATTCCTTATTCCATCGTTGAAGGAGTAGGGCAAGAACGAAATCAAGAAGCTATTAATATTGTAGGTACTTTCTTATAAAATTGAGTGCACGAGTTATGATGTTTCGAAATCAAACAAAACTCGAAACAAAATTTCAGGATCATTTTTGTGAGCTATTAAATAATTAAATAGTTCTATATTTGCGTTATATCCAATATCTTTTGGATATGTAATCATTTGGGGTGCCGAAAGGCTGAGATTATACCCACAGAACCTGGGCGGGTTATGCCGCCAAGGGAAATGTCGTAACGAACGTATTGTTGGTTATATCATTTCCATATTTTTAATATTTTAAAAAAATAATGGAATGAATTTTCAAAAAGTATTTTTCACACTTCTCTTCTTATCTATTTTTATTGGATTATCTGCCCAATATGACATTCGTGGAACTGTCGTAAATGAGCAAGGTGAACCTTTAGATTTTGCTTCCGTCTTTATTCTAGATTCTGACTATGCCACTGCTACAATTCAAGACGGAACCTACGTTCTTGAAGATGTCAAGCCTGGAGACTATGTCTTAAAGGTTAGTTTTATTGGCTACCAATCGGTAGAAACCCAGATTGTTGTAGATAAAGATTTAACAGTTCCAATTGTAATCCGAGGTACAATTTTTGATCTTGATCAAGTTGAAATTCAAGCGACCAGAGCTGAGCTTCGGGATCCAGTAAGCTATTCAGAACTCGATAAAGAAGAAATCGAGGAGAACTATGTCGCTCAAGATGTTCCCTACATTTTGCGTTGGGAGCCTTCGGTTACTGTAACTTCTGATGCAGGAGCAGGGATAGGTTACACAGGTATACGAGTACGTGGTAGTGAAGCTTCAAGGACTAATGTTACTATAAATGGTGTACCCTTGAATGATTCGGAATCACAATCGGTTTTTTGGGTCAATATGCCAGATTTTCTTACAAATGTGGAATCAATTCAGCTACAGCGAGGAGTAGGAGTTTCAACAAATGGAACCAGTGCATTTGGAGCAACCTTGCAGATGAATACGAATAATTTTAGACAGAATTCATTTGCTAATTTAAATACAGCAATCGGATCTTTTGGTACAAATAAGATATCAGCACACATTGGTACTGGATTAGTAAATAATATGTATTCTGTAGAAGCTCGATATAGTCGAATCGCTTCTGAAGGTTATATTGACAGAGCTAGTTCTAGATTGAATAGTTATTACCTTTCTGCAAGTCGAATTACAGACGGTTCATCGCTGAAGTTGACAGTATTTTCTGGTGGTGAACGCACATATCAAGCGTGGAATGGCTTGCCGATCCAGTATTTGGATTCAATCCGAACATATAATACTGCTGGTCAAAAGAGCGACCCAAATGAAGAACCATACCCGGATGAAGTAGATAATTATAGACAAACGCATGGCCAGCTAGTTTATCAGAAAAAATTGGGTAAGAGGTCCAATCTGAATTTGACGGGTCATGTCACACAGGGAAGAGGTTATTTTGAGAATTTTCGGGAGGATGCTTTTTGGCAGGATTATAACTTGGACTCAAGTGTTGTCGAGCGAGATATCGCCATTCAACGATGGCTTGATAATTTGTTCTACGGGGTAATTGGAACCTACGAATATGACGTGAAATGGATGAATTTTAAGCTTGGAGGTGGAGCGAACCAGTATAATGGGGATCATTTCGGAGATGTAATATGGAGAGAAACGGATCTCACAGAGAATGAAAAGGCAACTCGTTATTACTTTAATGAGGCCGTCAAAAGAGAAGCCAATATCTATTCAAGGTTCAATTTTAATATTTTGAATGTGGTTTATCCTTTTGTAGACCTACAGTATCGTGTTGTGGATTATACAGGCCAAGGGTTTAACGATGATCGTGTTGAAATTGAAATTGACGACAATCTACAATTCTTTAATCCAAAGTTTGGATTAAGCATAATACCAAATGAAAATCATAAGCTCTTTGCGTTCTACGGTATAACAAGCAGAGAGCCTAGCAGAGACGAGTATATCAATACATTTTTTGAGAATACTCCATCGCCTGAAAGATTGCGAGATCTCGAACTAGGATATTCATACATATCTAAGAAAATGACTGCCGATGTCACTTTTTACAATATGCAATACGAGGATCAGTTGATACCAACTGGTAAGATCGGCGATGTAGGCGAGCCCATACGTGTAAATGTGCCTGAGTCTTACCGTCGCGGCTTGGAGCTTAGTTTTTTGGCGAAAGCCACTTCAAGAATTGAGTTAGGTTATAATGGTACTATCAGTCAGAATAAGATTGCGAATTTTACTGAATTTGTTGACAACTGGGATACTGGAACACAGGACGAAGTAGTACATACAAACACAAATATTGCTTATTCGCCCTCTCAACTACACACAATAATTACGAGATGGGGGCTTTCGCCCAAAGGCGCTAAACACAATTTTGCCTTACAAGCGAATTTTAAGTACGTCGGTGAGCAGTATCTTGACAATACACAGAGTGAATTTGCTAAGCTTGACGCCGTTTCTTACCTAGATATGATGCTTAACTACAAGACAAAGTTTTGGAAACTACGTGACTTCGCAGTCAATTTACAGGTGAATAATGTGTTGAATCAAAAGTTTGTTTCGAATGGGTGGGTGTATAGATTTAGAACCAACGAGCCATCCTTTGTTGCTGGTGACCCTTACCTAGTAACTGAAGGGCCTGGGAGATATAATTTGACTGGAGTATTTCCACAAGCTACAATCAACTTTTTATTAGGCGTCACTGCTAAGTTTTAAGTCAACTACAAGTCAAAAAGAAAACCGAATTTGTATTCAATGGGAAGTCTGTAGAACTGCAGGTTTCCCAGTGTCTCAAAGGCAAGAATGATCTCTGTATTACCCCAGGAATATCCTCCTCCTACAAAGAGTACTGGGAAATTATTGCGTTGTTTTGTAATGCCAGTTAAAAAACTCTGATTACTATACCAACCACCATCAACTTGAAGTATGATTCTTTCCGCTAGGGTTGCACGAAGGAACGACGTGGCAGAAAAGTCAGTAAAAGATTCGCTGTTTCCTCCTCCCCAGAAGTATGTGTAGTCAAATTTGAAAGCAACACCTGCGGACATGATTTCATTAAATCGATATCCTGCAAAAGGTTGTACGCCCATCTGAAAAGCAGTTCCGTTGAAGTTACCGCCGAAACTGGGTGTATTTATATATGTACCTACAAAGAGTCTTTCTCGAAGAGATTCGTATTGGCGTCTGGAATCGTCTCGACTTGATCTTCTCTTTTGAGCGTGAAGATCTTGTGCACAGAAGCTAATAACTAAGAAGAACAAAAGGGCTATTCGCATGTTTTTATTTGTTTACTGAATCAAATAACGGAAATAATCGACATATCGTGTTGGCAATTTTGCTTCTTAAGGAAATATTAAAATCTAATTCATCAATTAGCTGACTCTAATATGAAAATATGTACATATATGTTTAAGAATAATGTGTGTATTTGCTTATTTTAGTGTTGACACAGCTAAAGTACAATTGCAGGTATCTATTCATGGGATTCTAAATAATATCAAATAATTAATTTTATCAATATATGAGGTTTATAATTACAAGTATATTCTGCTTACTAACTATCGTGGGAAGTTTGTCATCGCAAGTATTAAGTAGCCAGACAATTTCGGAAGTCAATACTAGTGAGTACGATGTATTCCTTGATGGGAAAATCAATAATTACAAGATCGTCAAGCTTGACTATAAAGATTATTTGGAAGATGCATCAAAAATGCAGTATTTCTCTTCCTTTGAATTGGAGATAGATGAGAGTGAATCATGGGATATGCAATTACTCCCACAGCATCATTTGGTAGAGAATTTAAAAGTGTATACACCTAGCCTTGGCTATCTTGATAAACCGCTTAATGTTTATCCTTATGCTGGCTACTTACTAGGTAATAGTGAAACAGAAGTTAGATTAACCTTTGGAGAAGATTTTATTTATGGTTTCTGGCAAGGACAGGGAAGCAGTAATCGCTTTATTGAACCACTTTTCAATGTAATTCCAGGTGTTGATAGCGATTTATATATAGTATACAACGGCGATGATGTAGTATTTTCTGATGAAGAATTCTGTGCAAGTAGTCAGCTGAAATCTAAGTCAAAAGGTATGCAAAATGCCCAAAAAATGACTAGCGTGGGACTATGTTATGAAGTAGATGTCTCTACCGCTAGTGACTTCTTGATGTACACGAAATATGGAAGTAACATAACCACATTAACAAATCACAACGTTGGTGTGATGAACAATGTGCAGATGAATTACGACGATGAATTTGCAGATGAGTTACAGTTCCAACTTAATGAGCAATGGATTAGCGATTGTTCAACCTGTGATCCGTGGTCAAGTACGCTTGATGCGGGAGATTTATTGTTTTCATTTAGAAATTGGGCAAATGGTAATCCATCAGGCTTTGATGAAATACACGATGTAGGACAATTGTGGACTGACAGAAATATAGAGAGCAATGGAAATAGTGGGACAGTGGGCATAGCCTATGTGGGAGTTGTATGTGGTTCATTTAGATATCAAGTACTTGAGGACTTTACAAGTAATGCTAATTTTTTGAGAGTAATGGTAGCACATGAACTTGGACATAATTTTGATGCGGTGAGTTCTTCTGGGACTGGACACGACCCGTCAGGATCAAGTTGGATCATGGCACCATCCGTAAGCAATGTTAGTCAATGGTCCCCAGCTTCAATATCTGATATTGAGGGTTACTACAATGGTATTAATTGTATGGCAGCATGTGCTCCGCCTGTGCCACCAGTGGCAGCTTTTTCAGCTAGTTTGACAGATATTTGTCCTGGAACAACAATACAGTTTTTCGATGAATCTACCGCTTCACCTACTAGTTGGCTATGGGTGTTTCCAGGTGGGACACCTGGAACTTCCACGGATGAATCGCCAATTGTAACATATAACACGCCTGGTGTTTATTCAGTAACTCTTACTGCTACAAATGGTATTGGTTCAGATATGGTAACAGTCCCAGGATTTATTGATGTTTCAATTTCTGGAACAGACGTAGTGCTTGCAGATGACTTTTCTTCTGGACTTACTAACTGGAATGTTACAAATCCCGATAACCAGATTACGTGGGAAAGTACAAGTGTTCCGGGCTCAAGCGGAGAGTCAACCGTTGCTTGGATAAATAACTATGATTATAACAATGGGGTAGGTGATTTAGATGGGCTAGAAAGCACTGTACTTGATTTTTCTGGTCGAACAGACGTGAATTTGGAACTTGAGTATGCCTACGCAAGGTACAATGGGGCGAATTCTGATATTTTCAGAATAAAGATTTCAACTAATGGTGGAGTAACTTTTCCTACTACACTCTTCACTGGTCAAGAAAATGGCTCCGGCAGTTTTGCAACTGTGCCAGATCAGCTTCAAGCTTTTGTTCCTACTAATTCTACAGAATGGTGCATTGAATCCACATATTCCTCCGGCTGCATAGAACTTGATTTAAGTGCTTATAATGGAGAGAGCAACGTCGTGATCTTGTTGGAAAATGAGTCCGATTACGGAAATAATTTATACTTGGACAATATACTGATAACTAGTAGTTGTCAAGTATTGAATCCGCCTATGGTAGTATTTACTTCCGACATAAATGAAGGTTGTGTTCCTCTGACTGTACAGTTTGAAGATTTATCTGGCAATAATCCAGATTCGTGGAATTGGAGTTTCCCAGGAGGTACTCCAAGTAGTTCGAATCAGCAAAACCCTCTAGTTGTTTATAATCAGAAAGGATTATATGATGTAAGCTTAATAGCATCTAATGCGGCAGGTTCGGCATCTGATACTTACCAAGAATATATTGATGTAAACGATGTGCCAGTGGCTTCTTTTACTGCCTCAACTACAGATAATACAGTGTTTTTTACTAATAACTCAGTGGGAGGCCTGGCATTTGCTTGGGACTTTGGTGATAACGAAAATAGCACGGATGAGAATCCGATACATGTTTACGATGAGGATGGAAGTTACTTTGTAACCTTGACTGTATTCAATGATTGCGGATCTGTTCAATCGACAGAAATTATTACGATAGCCACATTACCTAGTGCTAATTTTGATGTAACGTTAAGTAGTGGATGTGCTTCGCTTACCGTTCAGTATATAAATCAAAGTAGTTCGAATACTGATTCATATCTATGGACTTTTGAAGGCGGTATACCAAGTACTTCAACAGAAGAGAATCCACTTGTGATTTATAACAATAGTGGAGTTTTCGATGTAACACTAGTAGTAGACAATGAGCAAGGTTTCGACACACTTACACAAGAATCCTATATTGAAGTATTTGATGTTCCTGATCCTGATTTTAGTGCTTTTGAAAATGGATATACCGTTGATTTTACAAATGAAACACCTGGTGATAATACTTATCTATGGGAGTTTGGTGATACAAATACTTCAACAGACGAAAATCCATCACATACTTATGTAGCTGATGGTGTATATGCTGTTACGCTTACGGCGACCAATGATTGTGGAGATAGTGCAGTAACTGGCGAAGTTGTGGTTGCAAATTTACCAACTGCGGGTCTAACTGCATCTGGAACAACTGGCTGTATTCCGTTTACAGTTCAATTCAGCGATGCCTCGTCAAGTAATGTAGATTCTTGGAATTGGTTTTTTGAAGGAGGAAGCCCTGTGACTTCAACTGAACAGAATCCCGTTGTAGTTTACAATAGTGCAGGTACTTTTGATGTAAGTCTGACTGTAGTAAATGAACAGGGGTCAGATCAAATTGTATTTGTAGATTATATCGTTGTCGGAGAAGGTCCAACTGCAGGTTTTGATTTCTCTGCCAACCAGTTGCAGTACAATTTTACAAATACATCAACTAATTCAACTTCCTATTTCTGGGAATTTGGAGATGGTGAAACAAGTAATCTTGAGAATCCAACTCATACTTATCTTGAGGACGGAACTTATACTGTGAGATTAACGACAACAAATGATTGTGGTTCGGATGTAGTCGAGACTATAGTACAAGTAGTTTCCGAAGTTCAAGCTGGAATGGGTGCTAATGTAACGTCGGGCTGTGCTGAGTTAGAGGTTCAGTTTACTGATAATTCGACAGCTAATGTTACTAATTGGTTTTGGACTTTTGAGGGAGGATCTCCTACATCTTCCACGGAACAAAATCCAATTGTGACTTACGAAAGTGCTGGTACTTATGACGTAGTATTGGAAGTGTCAAACTCCACGTTTACAGATGTACTAACACAAAATAGCTTAATTTCAGTACAAGATGTACCAGATGCAGACTTTTCATTTGATGTTACGAATCTTGAAGTAATTTTTCAAAACTTAACAACGAATGGTGTATCTTATAATTGGGACTTTGGAGACAATAGTACAAGCAACCTTATTAACCCTAATCATATCTATGATGCCGAAGGAACTTATGAAGTAATATTGATTTCCACCAATAACTGTGGAAGCGACACAAGCTCTATTCAACTAAATGTTTCATCACTACCTACGGCTAATTTTACAGCAAGCGATACTGAAGGTTGTACTATTTTTACAGTAGTTTTTGAAGACCTTTCAACATCATCTACTGATAGTTGGTTTTGGGAATTTGAAGGTGGGAATCCTGCTACTTCGACAGAACAGAATCCGATTGTGGTTTACGAAAATACTGGAATATATGACGTTAAGTTGACTGCAAGTAATGATGTTGGAAGCGATGAATTCTATTTGCAAGATTATATTGAAGTTGGAGCATTGCCAAATGCAACCATTAGTAAAGAAATCATTGGAGTAAATGGTAGTTTTTCTTTTTCATCTAGCAACTATGATATCAGTCTTTGGACTGTTGAGGGATTTACTGGTTCATTTGATACGGAGTCAATTGATGTGGTTTTTCCTGCTGATGGAGATTACGAAATTAAACTGACTTTGACAAATGAATGTGGGACAGTATCATTTTTTGAAAATGTTACGATTACGGCTTATCCGGATGCAGCATTTAGCTCTGATTCTGATTTTGTTTGCGCTCCAGCAGAAATTCAATTTAATGATTTATCAGAAGATGATGTAGATACATGGCTATGGACTTTTGAAGGTGGTAGCCCTTCTTCTTCTCTAGAGCAGAATCCAGTGGTAACTTATATAAACAGTGGTACTTTTGCGGTAGATTTAGTAGTTAATAACGCATTCGGTGCAGATACAATTGAAATTGATAACGCCGTAATTGTAATTGAGGAAGCTGTTGCAAATTTTGAATTTTCAGTGGCGCAGAATTCGGTAGATTTTACAAATTCTTCAAATATTGGAGGTGATGTTTTTTGGGACTTTGGAGATATGGCAACTAGCTCTGAAGAGAATCCTACGCATGTTTATTCAGACCCAGGAGAATATTTAGTTACTATGATTATTGATGGTGGGTCAAATTGTGTAGATACAATTTCTCAAGTAGTGCAAATATTAACTGTCGGTATAGAAGAGAGTATGGGATTTTCCTGTAAAGTTTATCCTGTGCCAGCTAGAAGTCAGTTTTTCGTCGAAATTGAGACCCATATCAGTGACGAAATGTTGCTAAGCATAACGAATACGTTAGGACAACAAATTGATAGTAGGTTGGTAACTCTTCAAAAAGGCATGAACAAATTCCAGTTCGATAATCAGTATCCGTCAGGTTTATATCTGATCACGTTGAGTTCTAAGTATGAGAGTTATCTCTTGAAGTTGATTATTGATTAGAACCCAACTCAAAAAGAAATTTTCCAAAAGAGCCTTGTCAATGAAGTTGAGGCTCTTTCTTTATTAGGGAGGCTACTTCGATTATAATTATTTTTATGATTTTTATGGTGTGCAGCTCTTGAAAATAGATCACAATTTACTCGATCATATAAATTGTCGTGCCAAAGATATATTTCAATCGTAGATAGGATATTTCTACCTCAATTTAAGATACAAATTGGCGGTGGTAGTCTCAAGAGATCAGTAATTAAGTTATTGATGAACAATGGTTTGTATGTGTTATAAGTGGTATTGTTCAAATTTATGCGACATTTTTCAACAATTTGTAGATTTAATGGTTGGGAAGGTTCTTAATAAATAGTTACCTTAGTGTTGATTCGAGATTAAGTCTTCCCTTTTATATTTAAAAAGAATAAGTATGAGAAAAAGTATACTAATAGGTATGATTCTCATGGTGTATTCAGTTGCAATGTATGCGCAGCCTGCAAACAATGATTGTTTAGCTCCGACTGCTATTACCTTACTGGATGGATCATGTACAATAGCTGATAATACAATGGCAACTTTTGACCTGGCTAATGGGGATTGTGCCCCTTCGCCGACAGCACCAAATGTGTGGTTTACGTTTGTGGCCCAGGGTCCAGATGTAGATATAGCAGTTAATGGTCAGGTAAATGATGTGTATGTTACACTTTTGCAATTTGATCCTACTCCTTGTGATTTTGCTTCGGCAGGTCAATTAGACTGTGGATTTGCAACTGCTGGGATGGATGCTATCAATTTCTCAGGGCTCGTTATTGGGCAAACATATTATCTCGTAGTTAACCTTGCTGACGGAGTTGGTAATCCAGCTGAAGGTATTTTGCAGGTTTGCGTAGATAATCCTGTTCCTGTTGCAGGTCCTCCTAACGATGAAACATGTGATGCAGA
Organism: Saprospiraceae bacterium; assembly: GCA_965658745.1. Taxonomy (GTDB): domain Bacteria; phylum Bacteroidota; class Bacteroidia; order Chitinophagales; family Saprospiraceae; genus JAHDFB01. Next base: position 12,009 of record CBFHTK010000006.1, read on the forward strand.
GGTTGTGGCTCCCAATGGTACTTGTACGAATGGAACGACAATTGCTGCAACTAATAATTTTAATTCAATTCCTGGATGTAGTATTATTCCAGAAAACGATGTATTCTACGAATTTACAGTTTCTCCTGGTAATCTATCGGTTACAATAGATTTAAATAATATAAATCTTCCCGGGGATGTTGTAGTTGTTTTAGGTGAGTGGAATCCTGATTGTAATGGAAGTTTAGTCTTAGCAACAGATGCATATTGTGGACCTCCTACGACCGATGCCATCACTTTCCAAGGTGTAGTGCCCGGAAATACGTATGTTGTCTACATTGGTACTGCTGCTGGAGATGAAGGAGATTTTCAATTATGTGTTACTGAAAGTGGGCCTCCGCCAGGTTGCTCTGAGAATAATACGTGTGATGTAGCTGAATTTGTAAATGGAATGAACTCAAATAATACCGCTTACACATGCGTTCCTGGATGTAATATTTTAGCTTCTCCTGAACCTGGTCTTACAGGCTGTAATTTTGCTACGGAGGAAGTGGTTTGGTTTACTTTTACCTCAGACGCAGCAGCGTCTTTACTTACAGTAACTGTTAATAGTGTTGAAATAGAAGCACCTTCAGTTCAGATTTTTACAGGTACTTGTAATGGACTTGTAGAGCAATCAACTTGTGTGACAGGAGTTGGAGGAAACGCAGAGATTGTAAATAACTTTATACCTTCAAATGCTACAATTTTCATAGCAGTAAGTAATGGATACGGAGATGGAGGTGAGTTTGACCTATGTATGCTAATGCTTGATGATCCTAGTCAATGTGTTCTAGAATCTGGTATCGAAGTAACAGGAACATCTTTAGGATCACCTTTGGATGGACCTTACCAGCCTGCTGAAGTTGTAAGTTTTTGTTACAATATTGATAGCTATACGTCTGCGAGTAATGTTAACGGATGTCAATGGCTACAAGGAATAATTCCGATATTTGGTCCAGCTTGGGATCCTTCGTCTTTCGCAGGAACAGGTATGCCGATATCAAATTCAGGGGTAAATCAACCTGCTTACGGTTCTACTTGGGGTTGGTATACAGATGTTACTTATAATACAACATTACCTCCTCCAAATGCAACAAAATCTGTTGGTGATTTCGATGGTGACGGAATCATAGATATGTGTCATTTTACGGAACCAGATTGTCCAGGTACTGGAATTGTTGCCGGACAGATTATGCCTCCCGGTTGGTATGCTTGGAATCCTGCTGATGGCGGTGCATCTGGACACCCAAATGTCGATTGGGGTTCAGGATCTGGCTGTAATGGTAATCAAGGACCTTGGTCTGTCTGCTTCGATTTGACAACATTAGATTTTGAGGGTTGTGATGCTGAAGATCCACAAATAACAGATACATCAATTAAAGTCTATACAACTTCAGATGGAGAAACAGGATCATGGACAGGCGGGGTTTCGGTTTGTGCTGATGATATTCCAACAGTAAAAAATTCGGTTTTGAATTGTTGTATTGGTCCGATAGTAGATCCACTCATGGATGTGGTTTGTTCAGGTGAAGTTACCAACATCACGTTAACAGCGGACCAATCAGGAGATATACAATTCTCTTGGGTAATTGATCCACCAAACAACAATGTAACTGGTTGGTCTGACGGTTCTGGTAAATTCATTACTCAGACTTTAACAAATAATACAACAACGATTCAAATTGTCAATTATATGGTAACTGCCATATCTGAAGAAGGTTGTTTTGGACTCCCTTCTCTTGTTCCAGTTACTGTACTACCTGCAATAGAAGTTGATGCTGGAGCACCTATAGATGGTTGTGCCCAAGGTGAGTTCATGTTAGGTGGATCACCTACTGCAGTTGGTGGAGATGGAAACTTCACATATGATTGGGGTAATAGTTCATTGGATAATATTGCGAATCCAACTGCATCGCCAAACATTACTACCACTTACACTGTGACTGTAACCGATGCTAATGGATGTACATCTACCGATGACGTTACGTTAACCATAAATCCAAGATTTGACGTTGAGATCGACGGTGACACTTTGTTGTGCCCGGATTTTCCATTGACGACAATAAACGGTTCACCTCTAGGTGGTACACCTAATTATACTTTTCAATGGATGGGCGAAGGGACAAATAATTCTACAAATCAGGTACTTGATTGGGATGGAAATGGTCTACCTTCAGGTGATTATACTGTAACATTGGAAGTCACAGATGATAATGGATGTACAGGTGATACTGAATTTATAGTTGATGTGTTTAACGAACCTCAATTATTCATTTCGTCGATACCTGATGGAGGACAGTACTGCCCAGGCGAGTCCATTGACATATCTGCGGCAGCCGTTCTAGGAGAACCTGGCGTTGTGTATAATTTTGCTTGGACAACACCAAACGGAAATACGCTAAACGGCGCTAACATCGTAGCCAACGAAACAGGGTATTACGTTCTTGAAGTCACAGACCCTATTATTAATTGTTTAAAAGTGGATTCAATTTTTATTGAAGAGATTGCTTCTCCTGAGCCTGAAATTTCAGCACCACAAGGACTCTGTGAGGGAGAAATGGTATTTATTTCGACAACTGAAGATTTTGAGACTTACGAATGGGAAAACGGGTCAACTGAGGATTCAATTTTAGTGGATCCTGGTACTTATTTCGTGACTGTTACAAACAGTGCAGGTTGTTCTGGAGTAGGCGCAATTACAGTAAACCCATTCCCTCCAACTTCCGCTTCAATTGGCGGATCTTCTACTTTCTGCGAAGGCTCTTCTAGTATATTGAATGTTGGTAGTAATTTTGAAAGTTATGAATGGACAAATGCAGCAGGTGATGTAATAAGTACTGCAGATACAGCACTCGTTCAAACTCCAGGTACAGTTTCAGTGACCGTGTTTGATACTAATGGTTGTTCAACCAACGCGAGCGTTGAAGTGGAAATTCAGGATTTCTTAGTTCCAAATGTCCAAGGAGATACGTCATTATGCCCTCAAGCTTGTTCCGACTTAGATGCAGGAGATGGATATGCTGAATATCTATGGTCAAATGGAGATACTGTGCAAGTAATAACGGTTTGTGATGCTGGAGACTATTCGGTAACGGTAACTGATCCAGGAGGATGTACAGGAGAACAAGTTAAGACTATAACAATTAACCCTCTTCCGACTGCCACGATTACGGGAGAAGGTGGTAAGACTTCTTTTTGTCCAGGGGATGACCTCTTGCTCGATGCAGGAGCAGGATATATTTCATATTTATGGGAAGATAACTCCACTGGTCAGACGTTTGAAGTGACACAAGAAGGAACGTATATTGTCACCGTTACTGACTCTGAAGGTTGTGAAGGTACCGCTGAAATCGATATTCTTTTAGATGCAAATCCGATGCCATCTTTCTCCGGAGATCAGGTATTTTGTCCAGGAGACTCCGTTCTTATTACTCCTGAAGCTGGTTACGACCTTTATGAAGTTGATGTAGATAACAATGGTAGTGTGGATATTACCAATATGACTAATGATCCATTTTATGTCAACGCTGTTGGAAATAGTAACATTATAGTTACGGATAGTAACGGTTGCGAAGGAGAAGTTCTCGTAGATGTTTCTCAATTTACTCCTCCAAGTCCAGTTACTACTAGCGATACTGCGTCTTTTTGTACAAATAGCTCCGTGTTTATATCCTTAGAGGATGGATACGATCAAATCAATTGGATTGTAAATGGAAATTCAGCAGGTACTGATCAGACTATCGAGGTTGATCAAGAAGGTGTTTATGAAGTGGTCGTAACTGATGCAAATGGTTGTACTGGTAATACTAGCATGGTAGTAATAGAATCTACACAACTTTTTCCTTCGATTACAGGAGAAAATCAAATGTGTGACAATACACCTATTGAGCTAGACGCTGGTCAGGGATACGATACTTATGACTGGGGAGCTCTAGGAGATACTCAGGTGGTCACGGTTTCGACAGATAGCACTTATACCGTGACGGTATACGATGCGGGTGGCTGTTCTGGGACAGCGCAAATTACGGTTACAAATTCAGACACTCCTTCTGCTTCAGTGGCACCAAGCTATTTTGTTTGTAATAATACAAACGGCGACAATGAATCAGTTGTGTCATTTAACAGTCTTGTGACAGGATCAAATGGATTCTGGACAGACACTGATGGATCTGGTGTGAATTTGGCAGATCTTAATAATGTAGACTTTGATGGAGTGCTACCTGGATTCTATACATTTACTTATGAGACGTCAATTGCGATTTCACCTTGTGAAGATCAAGCTTATACAATGCTCGTTGAAGTAAATGAATGCCTATGCCCAAGTTTAGAGTTAAGTGATGTTGATGCAGTATGCCAAGGTGATGCTACATTAAATCTTAATGACTATAAAGTCACTTCTGAGGATGGATTTTGGAATGTGGAAGATGGAGAAGGAGCAGTATTAGCCGGAGCAATTTTTGACCCTGTTAATGCTACACCTGGAATCTACACATTAAGCTTTAATCTTGAAGACCCTAAGGAAAACTGCGATTCAACAGAGACCTTACAAATTGAAGTTATTGCTCCTCCTAATCCAGGAATTTCAGTTGGACCTATCGTACTCTGTCTTAATGCAGATGAGCAAGTTTCTTTGGCTGATTTACTAGATGGGGAAGATGCAGATGGTGCATGGAGTGAGATATCAGCAGATCCTTCATTGCCTGGCGCCTTTGATGCAAATGCTGGTACGTTTAATACTGGTAACGAACTGGTAGGTACATATACTTTCCGTTATGATTTAATAGGAACTGCTCCGTGTACTGATGATTTCTCGGAAGTTCAGGTTGTAATTGAGCCATTGCCTACTGCAGTAGCTGGTGATGATAAAATGCTTAATTGTGATTTACTTGAAGTTGAAATTGGAACAAACAACTCTATTGGAAATAATTTGAGTTTCAACTGGACAGAAACAAAAGGTATCAGTATTGATAATGCCAACGATCCAATCGTTGTTGTTGATGAAGAAGGTACTTATATGTTAGAAGTTATTGACGAGAATTCATGTTCAGATTTGGATTCTGTGATTGTAACTCGAAACACAGATTTTCCTGATTTGACACTTGAAGGACAAGATCCTTTCTGTCAAGGGGAAAATACAGGTGTTATTTTAGCGGATGGATTTGGTGGACAAGGTCCTTATCAATATTCACTTGATAATGGAGCTACATGGCTCGATGCTGATGCCTTTCTAAATTTAGGTGCTGGAACGTATACTGTGCAAGTGCAAGATCAGAATTTATGTACTGGAGAGGAAGTGATAACTATAGTTGATCCCGAAGCTTTTACAATTGATTTGGGAGGAGATTTACTACTTCAAAATGTCGCGGATACATTGATTTCTTTAGACGTAAGTACGGGTATTCAAAATTTAGAAGCAGCGATTTGGACGGTTGATGGTTCAATTGTGTGTGAAGGTCCAGAATGTTTGACTTACCAAGTAGAGTTAACTAGTAACAAAGAAGTATGTGTATTTGCAACAAGTAGTGATGGATGCGTTGATTCGACATGCATTAATATTAGAGTTGTAAAAGTCAACAATGCTTATACCGGAAATGCCTTCACTCCAGACGATGATGGAGTAAATGATATTTTCTTTATTCAGGGAGGTGAAGATTTGATGGAGGTTAATTTCTTCAGGATCTATGATCGTTGGGGAGAACAAGTATTTGGTTTAGAAAGCTTTCCTCCAAATGACCCAGAATTTGGTTGGGATGGAAGATTCAAAGATGGATCGGTTCAACAAGGTGTTTACGTCTACGTCGCCGAAATAGTATTTGAGAACGGAGATGTAGAACTGATACAAGGAGATGTCACGATTTACAGGTAAGCCTAAAGTAAGTTACTGCTAGTAAAATTATCTAGAGAGTCTTGTGAACTTGATGTAATTTATGTTTTAGAAGAAATAGGAGAACAATTTTGATCTTTTATTTCTTCTAAACTTAAATAGATTAATCGTCCATACTATTAAGCATATGAAATTACAGGTTATTTTCCTATTTCTATTTGCTTTGCTAATACAAGTAAGGCCAAGCCTAGCACAATGCTCTATATCAGAGCAGATTGACATTCCTGATTTGTCTCCAGTTACAGCAAACTTTATCGTAGAGGGTTCTACTAATCCAGATCTCTCTGGCACTCAGGGTGTATGTGGAATCTATCTTGAATTTGAACATCAGCAAGTTGGGGATTTGACAATTGATTTAACTTCACCATCTGGTCAGAGTATTACACTAATGGGACCTTCGGGATCTTTTGGAAATACTTCATTTACAGATTGGGAGGTATTATTTGTGCCTTGCGGCTCAGCAGGGAGTCCTGATGTAGGATTCAGCGAAACCTGGAATAACGATCAACCATGGGGCATTCTTGGGGAGTATAGTGGGTCATATCACCCGTACTTGGGATGTCTTGAGGATTTTGACCAAGGAACAATTAATGGAATTTGGAGCCTTCAAATACTCGATAATGCGCTATTCGACTTAGGCGTTTTAAAAGACGCAACTATTTTCTTCTGTGATGAATCTGGATTAGATTGTAATATTTGCGAGGCAGATCCTGGTGAATTTGTATCAAATGAAATCAGTATTTGTATTCCTGAATCTGATAGCATTGATCTAATTCCTAGTTTTCAGAATGGACAACCTTCAGATGATTATCAATTTCTTTACGTTATAAGACAAGGTGAAACGATATTCGATATCGATGAGGCTATTGACATGACAAGCTTTGCCGCCGGTGCATACGAAGTGTGTGGTTTTTCACTTCATCTTGATGATATAGATAGTATACCTATACTTGAGACTGGAACTTTTGATGATCTTGTTACATCAGTTGAAAGTATGAACCCCACAATATGTGGAAGTATTAATCAGGATTGTGTCACATTATTATTACAAGAACCACCGGAAACAGTTATTTTGGATGTAACGATATGCGATGGAGGTGATTATGAATTTGGAGGTATAGTATATTCAGCAGCTGATCAATATGAGATTGTACGTCCTCAATCAAATGGCTGCGATAGTATTTATATTCTGAATCTAGAAACAGCGAATCTAGAAGCTGTGATTTCGGCAAATTCAAACGTACTTAGTTGTGCAGACTCTCAATTATTGTTGACTGGTTCTGATTCCGAAACCACTAACAGCAGTTTGTTTCAATGGACCACTATTGGTGGTGGTTTTGTTGGCCCTACAGATGAGGAGACAGCTATTGTCAATCAAGCCGGAATTTATATCCTTACGATTACTGATGGACAATGTGTAAGCACTGACTCAATCCAGATTTTAGTTGATGCGAACACACCATCTATTGTTTTAACTGGAGGAACACTTACTTGTGTCAATTCATCTGTAGAAATTGATTTTAGTTCTACAAGTATAATTCAAACCTTCTCTTGGTTAGGCCCAAATGGCTTTACATCGAATATGGAAGATATCGAAGTGGATTTTCCGGGAATCTATACCGTAACTGTTGAGGCAACAAATGGCTGTATAGCTTCCGAATCAGTTGTAATCAATCAAGCAGGTGATGTTCCTATCCTACAATTGAGCGCAGAAACTATTTCGTGCTCGCAACCTCAAATTATCATTGATGTTGATGCTACCTCCAATGCACTCAGTTATGAATGGAATGGTCCCAATGGATTTACGTTTTCCGGAAAAAACCCTATTGTGTCTGAAGCTGGAACTTATTTTGTGTCTGCGACTGATGCTTTTGGTTGTGTCGGAAACTACTCTATAGAACTTACTGGGACTTCTGACGAATTAGATTACAATTTGAATTTCGAAGACATTCTTTGTCCAAATGAATCCGCAATGGTTTCCATTGCAATTGCAGATCCAAATGCTTTTGTTGAATGGACATTGCCAAATAATGATATCCTTTCGGGAACATCAATTTTCACGGAACTAACTGGTATGCATTATGTATCCATTATCTCCGAAGGTTGTCAAGCTGTTGATTCATTCAACGTCGAAGAAAATTTCATTAATTTACCAAATGTAGCACCATTTCAGTCCGATATAATTGACTGCAATAATCCAAATACTACAGTTTTTCTAAACCCCATAGATAACCAAGCTTTTATTGATTCAGTTGAATGGTTTGGTCCAAATGGTTTTATTTCTAATGTTGAAGATATAGTCGTTGAGGTATCTGGTACTTATTCTGCTTTTGTCTATTCGGAGGAGGGTTGTACCCAAATATTTGACTATTTTTTAGAGTTTGATACTGAAGTTCCTTCCATTAACGACACTATTTTCCCTCTTACCTGTCTAAACGACAACCCTAGAATAATAACAACTGCTAGCTCAGATTTCACCTATTCTTGGATTGGCCCAAGTGGTTTTACTTCTTCGGATTCTATTGTTGAAAATCTAACTCCAGGGGAATATTCTCTTACCGTTGCAGACGAAAATAATTGCTCTAGGCAGTACTACTATCTGGTAACTGTCGACACCTTGCCGATCAATCTTGATCTTAGTGTTGATAATGAGTTGAATTGCATTGTAGATTCCGTTGAGATTCAGTCTAGCAGTGTGAGTATTAGCAATATATTATGGACTTCGTCCACTGGTTATACAAGTTCTGATCTAATCGCGCATGTTGATGAACCAGGAATGTATTATTTGATGGCGGAGGGTATTGAAAATGGATGTATTTCTAATGATTCTATTGAGGTCGTGCAAGACCTTGATATTCCTGATCTATTTATTGAAGATCAGTCATTTAGCTGTGGACAAAATTCTCTTATTTTACAGGCTTCTTCTTCCTCTTCCAATGACATCTATGCATGGACTGGACCTTCCGGATTTATTTCTTCACTACCCGCACCATTGATATCCGAGCAAGGTCAGTATGCAGTGACAGTGACTAGTTTAAATGGTTGTATAAATTCTGGTACTATCAATGTGAGTCAGGATAATTCTCTTCCAGAAATTTCGGTTTCTTATTCAAATGATCTGGATTGCGTGAATACTCAAGCAATCCTAACAGGTTCTACCACAACATCAAATGTCACTTTTATTTGGAAAGGCCCTAACAATATCTTTGACGACCCAGTAATTACTGTGGATATTCCTGGTGACTATACCTTTATCGTTACTGGTCAAAATGGATGTTCAGATTCTATTACTCTAAACGTGCCGTTTACTGGCTCATATCCTGATTTTGAAGCAATTGGTGATACACTAGTCTGCGGAGAAGTTGAAACTAGTATTGACGTTTTAGAGATAACCCCTGGCGTCGATTATTCTTGGACAGGACCAGGCGGATTTAGCTCTACTTCAAATTTTAATGCAGCTGTCGAGCCCGGTGAATATATTCTTACTGGCGTAGCTACAAATAGCTGTATTTCAAGAGATACTGCATTTGTTTTCATTGACACAGTTGCAGCGATATTAGATTTTCTGATACTTCCTGATACGTTGACATGTACCCAAGAATCAACGCAAATAGAAATATCTTCAGATAAAGATCTCATTAGTTCAAATTGGACTGGTCCATTAGGGTTTGCAGATAGCCTTTTGTCTATCACTTTATCTAATCCAGGGATATATATATTTTCTGGTATTTCTGAAAATGACTGCATTACAAATTGGCAGATTGAAGTTTTTCAAGATATAGATGCCCCAGTTTTTTCATTAGTAGCTGATACCTTAGATTGTAATAATGAACAAAGTAGCATACTTCTTACAAATAATGATGTTGAGTCAACTTACAATTGGGAGGGACCAAGTTTTACTAGCAATTTGCAGTCTCCGATTGTCGAGGATGAAGGAATGTACCTTGTGACTGTAACGGGAGGGAATGGTTGCGTAAAGACAGATTCAGTTGAAGTTTTAGAGGATTTTGTGATTCCAGACTTAGTTGTGTTTAATGATACCTTACCTTGCGATGGTTCAGCAATTGAGCTATCTGCAATCACTATGACTGATGGTGCAACGTTCAGTTGGATGGGTCCAAATGGTTTTGATTCGATAGGTCCATCACCATTGACAGATCTAGCGGGAACTTATTTTGTACAAGTTGTAGGACCAAATGGATGTTCAACAGAAGAAATGGTCGAGATCGCAGATGTTCCTACAAAACCTACTTTTGATATTGCAAAGTCAAGTGATATTAACTGCGAATTTTTGAGCATTAGTCTGCAAGGTGTATCGATTGAAGATGACGAATCAGTTATTTGGACTGGTCCAAATAATCTTGTCTCAGAAGCAGATTCGATTGTTACTTTTGAAGCAGGAACATATTTTCTACAGGTTTTAGGGGTAAATGGTTGCAGCGGAATTGATTCAATCGAAGTCAATGTTGATACATTAGCTCCAACCGTCGAGCTAGAGCAGATAGGGCGAATATTATGCGATGTTAATAATGTCTCTATTTCCGGTTTGGGATCATCTGAGGGAGATGAATTTATCTATAATTGGAGTACGAATGATGGTATTATTAATTTTGGAGATGATTCTCTTGAACCAGAGATCGAAGGAGTTGGTACCTATACTCTGGTAATTCAAAATTCTGAAAATCAGTGTATTAATAGGGATTCGATTGAGATAGAGGTAGAAGAGTCTACGTTAGAATCAATTATTACAGCAGTAGATAAACAAACGTGCCAAGGTTTTGAAGATGGTGTTATTGAAGTTCTTGACGTTAATGGAGGAGTAGAGCCCTACCGTTATGCATTTGAAGGAAGTTCATTTACCGAGTTAGGGTACTTTGATGAGTTGACTTCGAATGTTTATAATCTCACAGTTAAAGATAGCTTTGGTTGCGTACTTGATACAGCAATATGGCTTGGATTAGAACGGAGTGTTAAAGTAGACCTTGGGAATGATACGTTAGTTGATCTTGGAGAAAATGTTAATCTTCAAGCTGTGTTAAGTATTCCTAAAAATGAAATAGTCGATGTTGAATGGGATCCATCTGGTATTATCGACTGTAACAACTGTTTGGAGTTCCAATTTGTACCTCCTACGAATATGGTAGTTAGAATTGAAATTGTTGATATAGAGGGGTGTACTGCGGAAGATCAAGTAATTATTAGAGTAAAAGAAGATATTAATCTCTATATTCCAAATACATTTACTCCGAATAATGATGGAGTTAATGATGTTTTCTCAATATCAACTTCAAGAAATGTAGAAAAGGTACTCTTTTTTGACATTTATGATAGATGGGGATCTAAAGTGTTTTCAGATACTGACTTTGTACCTGGTGAAGGACTGTCATGGGACGGAAGGCACCTTGGACAGAAAGTACAAGAGGGAGCTTTTGTCTATCTTGCTAAATTGCAGATGGTCAATGGTGAAATAGAGGTGATCAGAGGAGACATTACTGTAATTAGGTAGGTGCTTAGCATAAATTACGATTTATTGAAATAAAACCAAATATTCCACTAATTCTAAATGTTATTATTAGATTTGTCAATTACATTATACAAACTAGAAAATTTCATATGAAGAAAGTTTTACAGATTCTTTCTATACTACTACTACTATTATTGATTAATTCTTTTGATCAATCACTAGAGGCTCAGTGCACCGGTGACGTGGGGCAACCTCCTACTGATTTTTGTGATGATGCTCCGGTTTTATGTACAATTGATGAGCTTCAAAGTTATTGTTTACAGATGACTTCTGGTAATACAGGTGGTCCGCAACCATCACCCTTATGTCCGGGAACTAATTCCACATCTAATAATATCTTTTGGTTTTCATTTGTAGCTTCTACAAATAATATACAGATCGAGCTCTTTATTTATGATTGTACGTCCGTGCCTGACGGAGGAGGTAACCTAGTACAAGGAATACAATACGGTATTTATGAAGATTGCTCTTTTGAGACTGTTGTTGATTGCGATGGGGGAGCTAATACCGGTGTTGTACAATTTGGTAGCAATGATTTTATTCCTGGTAACACATACGTCATTTTTGTGGATGGTTTTGCTGGTTCAGCTTGTACAGTTGAATTCACAATACTTCAGGGACTTGGTGAGTATTTAGTTGATGATCCGTTAGGTGTTAGTGAGCTTTTTGATGGGTCTTCATTTGATCCGCCTTTAACTGGTCAAGAAGTATGCTTAGGAGGTGATATTACTTTTTCAGTAGATGCCCCAGATGGAAGTGGTGCAATTGATTACTATTGGACTATTGATCCTCCCACAACTGATTTTCCAGACGGTATAATCTCTGAAGAGGGTCAATCATCTGTAATTGTTAATTTTCCTAGTCCAGGATTTTACGAAATATGCGGTTTCGCATACACAGCCTGTGATTCCTCAGATGTATATTGCCAGACTGTCGAAGTTGTGCAAGTAGCTGATGAGGTATTTGAAGATTTTGAGGTTTGTGAAGGGGAATTTCCTACATCTGGACCTCCAGGATGGCTCGGCCCCCCAATTACAGGTCCCGGTCTTAGTACACATATGGCGGAAGATGCGACATATAGTTGTGATTACATGCAAGTGGTTAACGTGATTCAAAATGATCTGCAACCTCCTGAAAGTATAGAAGTGACCGTATGTAATGATGGGGCCTTCGCTACATATCAGGTTTGTGATCAAATTTTCACCCAAAGTACGCCAACTCAAGGAGTTCTAGTACAGTGCCCTAATGCCGATCAAAATGGTTGTGATTCAACTGTTCAGGTAATATTAGTGTTCATAAACGTTATAAATCAACTTCAAGATCCGATCTGTTCCGATGGACAGCTCAACTTTAGTTGGATTGGGGTGGTGCCTAATCCTGGGCCTTTCACGAATATCACTTATAACTTGTTTTTAGACAATGTTCTTATTTTCACAGAGAACGCAGAAAATTTCAATATTACCACAGAGAGTTTTCCTGCACCGATTGAGGGTGGTACTTACTACCTGCAGATTCTAGTAGAGCAATTTGGTGAGATTTGTGAATTTAATTCGTCACCTGTTTCTGTCAATGTTGATAATTTGTTGCCGCAAGCACCACCTGTTGGAATGTGGGCTGTAAATCCATGTATTCAGGACTCTGTTACATACCAACTGGGAAGTTCTGCCAATCCTAATTTGGATTATATTTGGACTGTCACTCCGTCCACAAATTTAGGAATTAGTGGTTTGACAGGAACATCGATTGGAATCAATTGGGAAAATGGAAATCCTAACACTACCTACGAAATTTGTGTTACGGCCGATAATGGTTGTGGTTTAAGCCCAGAGATTTGTGAAGAGATAAATCTCCTCGCACAGCCTACAGCAAATTATACTGGTCCAGATACAATATGTATTACTGATGTAGCGCAGATCACTTATGATGGTTCAGTAATTACAAATGGCGATTATACGTGGAATTTTGGAGGAGGAGACATAGGAGGTGCAGATGCAAATTCAGCAGGTCCTTTTGATGTCGGTTTCGCTACTTCTGGAAATAAGATAATTTCAGTGAGTGTTAATCAAGGAACTTGTGTGAGCGAAGTTTTTGTTGATTCTGTTCAAGTTGTTACACCATTAGCAGCTCCTGTAATTAATTGTACTTCGGCGACTGACTCCATTGGTTTTAGCTGGGATGATTTAGCTGATGGATATATAGTTAATGTAATAACTGCACCTGGTACAGCCGTTTTTGATCAAGGAATTAGTACATTTAATGTTACAGGCTTGGCGCCAAATGATGAGGTGACAATAGAAGTTATAGCTTTAGACAATGGGTTTTGTCCGAATGTTCCTGATACGATTACATGTATTGCGCAAAATTGTCCACCTGTCGATATTTCAATAGGTCTAGTAGATACAATTTGCTTGGATGCAGGTGCAGCACAAGTTGACCTTAATGCTGTGATTATGCCATTTGATAATAATGCTGTTCAGACTTGGTCCGGACCGGGAATTGTCGATGCTGATGCTGGAACGTTCGATCCAGTCACTGCAACGCCTGGAGAACACCAGATTGTTTTGGATTATGTAACTGATTGTCCATATTCTTCTAGTATTGTTATAGTGGTTCTCGAGCAACCAGTAAGTACTTTCAATGCGACAGATACGATATGTATAACTGATGAAGCTGATATAAATTACACTGGTACATTTGCTAATGGGGATTTTAATTGGGATTTCGAAGATGGTACAGAAGTCGGATCAGGAAATGGACCTTATACGGTAACTTGGACGACTCCAGGTCTTAAGACAATTAGTACGTCCGTAGAGAATGAAGGATGTGCTTCTGAAGTTTATTCCGAGACAATTCTTGTGCAAGAAGAATTGACACCACCACAGATTGACTGTAATTCTCAAACTAATGATGTTACTTTTGATTGGAATGCAGTTGTGAATGCCACTGGCTATGAAATCACCATTAACGGTGAAGTTCAAGATACGATCAATGGAACAAGTTACTTCGTTGACGGCCTTGAGCCTGGTAATGTGGTGGAAATTGTGGTTACAGCTTTTTCTAACAATATGTGTGCAGACGTATCTACTTTTGCGAGTTGTGAAGCTGCAAGTTGCCCTCCCGTTATATTGAGTATAACTGCCGACGAAACGTCTTTTTGTTTGGATAATAATACAACATCCATAAACCTTACTGGTGAAGCTATCGGAGGAGATCCCGCCGCTTCTTTGACTTGGAGCGGAACAGCTGTGAATGCCAATGGTGATTTTGATCCTGCTGCAGCTGGACCAGGTATTCACGAGGTTTATTTGAACTATTTGATTGATAATTGCGAGTCCGTTGATACTATCGTTATGACAGTTAATCAAGCACCTGTATCGTCTTTCACTACACAAGATGTTATCTGTGTCACAGATACATTTTTTGTGGATTTTGATGGTAGCTTTGATACAGCAGCAACATTCGACTGGACAACTTCTGGCGGAAATATATCAGGGGTTGAGCCTGGTCCTTACAAAATTTGGTTCAACGCTGCTGGAACATACGATTTAAGCTTGACATTAAGTGAATTTGGCTGTGACAGTGAAACGTTTACTCAGAATGTCACCGTAGAACCTGAGTTGACTTTACCTAATCCGGGGTTCTCATGTGATGCAACTACCAGCTCAATAAGCTTTAGTTGGCCAGACGTGCCTTGTGCATCGGGATATACAATATTTGTCGATGGAAATGAGGTAAGTACGCAGTCAACAACCGAGTATTCCGTTGATAATCTTGATCCTGATGAGAATGTTGATTTTGAGATCATAGCTATTTCAGAATGTGCATGTGGAGATGAGACATTCAGTATTAATTGTACAACTCTAGCCTGTCCAGTTGTAAATGTTGATCTTCAAGATCAAGCAGATATCTGTCTAGATGATTCTGCCGCGCCGGTTCAGCTAAGTGTAGATGTAACTGGAGCGACTGGTAATGAACTAGTTTCTTGGATTGGTGATGGAGTTAACAACTCTGGACTTTTTAATCCAGTAATTGTTGGTCCTGGTGTACATCAAATTGAATATCTATTGTTCAATGACAATTGTAATTACAGTGACGTTATCACAATAAATGTTTTTGAAGCTCCGACTGCAGAGGTTTTATTTACGGATCCTAGTTGTCCTGGTGATGAGAATGGAACTATAGAGGTCACGGCTACTGATGGAAGTGGGGAATACTCAATATTTGTTAACGATGAGTTGATAAATGGAAATGCTGTCGCAAACTTGCCAGGAGCAAATTATACAATCGATGTAGTTGACGGCAATGGTTGTTCTTATAGTGAAGTAGTAACATTAATTCAGCCAGGTGACAATCCTGTGGGAATCCAAGGTTCAACAAGTATTATTGCTGGTGATAGTAATTCGTATTCAATTAATATCGATGTACCAGTCAATGAAATAACGAACATTGTATGGTCCGACTCAACTGGAACAGTTCTTTGTCAGGGTGTAGATTGCGCTACGCTTGATTTTGCACCTCAAGAAGATTTAAGACTGTGCGTACTGGTAGAGTATGGTGATGGCTGTACAACTGAAGATTGTATTGATGTAAGAGTAGAACAAGTTCGTCAAGTATACATTCCTAATATTTTCTCACCTGATGGTGATGGAGTGAATGATGTGTTCTTGATTTTCCCTAACGATGAAATTGTTGAAATGCCATTGATGCAAGTTTACAATAGATGGGGAGAGAAAATGTTTGAAGCAACAGATATAGCTCTAGACGGAACCGGACCTAATTGGGATGGTACTTTCAGAGGCAACAAGCTAAATCCTGGAGTATATGTCTACCAACTATTTGTGGTTTATAAAGATGGTACTCCAGAAACGATTTCAGGAGATCTTACCATCTCTCGATAAAGTAGAAATTACAAAATATAGAAAAAGGGGGATCTCAAACTTTGAGATCCCCCTTTTTAAGTAGTGAGGGATGTCGATTTGTATGTGGCTTGGTCCGTATTAAGCAATTTCAATTGATTATTTTAATTTGTAACTTCGAGTTAAATGCATACACTACAAGAAATTCGTTCTTCATTTCAAAGTAAGACTCTTACCCAACGGAATGCTATCGGTCTGCTAATACTAATGTGGCAACTATTTGTTACGGGCCTTGGAATAGCATTGTCTATTCAAGACCAAACTGTATTATGGTTGCTTGGACAATTAGTTTTAGGTATTTCTTTTTTGCAGTGGTTCTTTCTCATTCATGATATAGGTCACGGAGTTTTCTTGCCCAATAAAACCTTATCGATTATTTTTGGGCATTTAGCAAGTGTTTTTTGTCTAGTGCCGTATTACCCCTGGAAATATGTGCATCAAGCTCACCATAAATGGACGGGTTGGAGAGAAATGGACCCTACAGTTCCCAATGAGCCTTTTGAAGAAATGTCAAAAGCTCAAAGGTCGATAGTTGATTTCTGCTGGAAGTATTGGATACCCTTGATTGCTATGAGCTATGTCGCATCCACCTTCTATAATGTTAAAAAGCTAGATCGTGATTTTTTTCAACCAGCTAAGAAGCGAAATAACCGTTTGAGCATTGGTTTGGTTGTCATGGTGTATCTAATATTGATTATCGTATTTGGTGCATTATTCTTTAAGGTTTGGCTATTGGCAGCTTTTATATTCTTGAGTATTAGTGACCCATATTTATTATCACAGCATACTCACTTGGATTCGAAGCATATTGAAGAAGAGAAACTTAAACCAGTTCCTTTTATTGAGCATGATAATCATAGCCGTACTATACGATTTCCAAGCTTTGTCGAGAAGTATATCTTCTATTTTCAAACTATCATGGTTTTCATCATCAGTATCCATGGATTTCGATTTATGAAATGGGTCAATTGAAGAATCAGAATGAAAACGAAATAAACTGGTATGATTGGTTAAAAATTGCAAAATCGATGCCTGGTCATATTTTGATCTTCCGTTCTTTTGAACATACTGGTATAAAGTTATAGTGCTTGTCTGCGTCAGCGATGAGTAGTAGTCACGCGGAGCGCGAGCCTGCGTAGGATTTATGTTTTGGCAAGGGCTGAGCCGCATGGCGAACTGCGGATCGTAGCGCCCGGACGCCCAAAAAAAAATAGTTTATACTTCAATTGAGGTATATGGCGAATTAGCTACAAGTCTGGTGAGTTTTTTTTAAGAAATGAAAAAGAATCTTCAATCAGTAGGCTCAACTTTTGACTAAAAATTTCGTTGTACTAACAACTTCTCCTGTTTCTTTTTATTCAAAAAAAAAATTACTATTGGGCTAAACTTTATGCACAATTTCAAACGCTTTGAGACAAGAAAACAAAAAAATATAGTTACTTTATGCTCCAATTAGCATAAGCTTACTGTATAACATTTAAATATTATAAACTATTACTATATGGCTTTTGATATCGATATGATCAAAGCTCATTATGAGCAACTAGAAACTAAACTGAAGAAAGTACGAGAAGTACTTAATCGACCATTAACACTTTCTGAAAAGATACTTTACACGCATCTGCATCCAGAATCGCCTTTGCAAAATTACAGAAGAGGGAAAGACTATGTCTTTTTTGCACCTGATAGAGTCGCTATGCAGGATGCAACTGCGCAAATGGCCCTATTGCAATTTATGATGGCCGGTAAGGATAAGGTTGCCGTACCTTCAACCGTGCACTGTGACCACTTAATTCAAGCCAAGGTGGAGGCCGATCAGGATTTGAAATGGGCTATGGATATCAACTCCGAAGTTTATGATTTTCTTGATACAGTAAGTAATAAATATGGTTTAGGTTTCTGGAAGCCAGGTGCTGGAATTATACATCAAGTAGTACTTGAAAATTATGCTTTTCCAGGTGGAATGATGATTGGTACTGATTCTCATACTCCTAATGGAGGTGGATTGGGAATGGTTGCAATTGGTGTTGGTGGAGCTGATGCGGTTGACGTGATGGCGGGAATGCCATGGGAATTGAAGATGCCTAAGCTTATAGGAGTGAAATTAACTGGAGAACTAAGTGGTTGGTCTTCAGCAAAAGATGTGATTCTTAAGGTTGCTGAAATCCTAACCGTAAAAGGAGGAACAGGAGCTATTGTAGAGTACTTTGGTGAAGGAGCAAACAATCTGTCGTGCACTGGAAAAGGTACTATTTGTAATATGGGAGCAGAAATCGGTGCAACTACTTCTACATTTAGTTATGACGCTAGCATGGATAGGTATTTGAGAGCTACAGATAGAGCTGATGTTGCTGATTTAGCGGAGCAATATTCGGAGTATCTGAAAGGTGATCAGGCTTGTTACGATGATCCTGAAACGCATTTTGATCAAGTAATAGAGATTGATCTAAGCACATTGGAGCCTAGAATTAATGGGCCTTTTACACCAGATTTAGCTACGCCAGTGTCCAAGATGAAAGAAACTGCAGAGGAGAATGGTTGGCCAACAGACCTTGAATACTGTTTAATTGGTTCTT
The DNA here is from genome assembly GCA_965658745.1 of Saprospiraceae bacterium. GTDB lineage: Bacteria > Bacteroidota > Bacteroidia > Chitinophagales > Saprospiraceae > JAHDFB01. The sequence goes on from CBFHTK010000006.1 coordinate 30,930, forward strand.
GTACAAACTCTTCATATGAAGATATATCTAGAGCTGCTTCTATAGCTAAACAAGCTGTTGAGAAAGGAATAACAGTTGGCTCACAATTAACAATAACACCTGGTTCCGAGCAGGTTCGGTTCACGATTGAACGTGATGGGTTTATTGATGTATTTGAGAAGATGGGTGGTAAAGTATTTGCTAATGCATGCGGTCCATGCATTGGTCAATGGGATCGTGCTGGAGCTGACAAGAAAGAGAAGAACAGTATATTACACTCTTTCAATAGAAATTTCTCCAAGCGTGCTGATGGGAATCCGAACACACATGCATTTGTTGCTTCACCAGAAATAGTTACAGCCATTGCACTATCTGGTAATCTTGGTTTCAATCCACTTACTGATACACTTACAAATAAAGATGGTGTGGAAGTAAAACTTGATCCCCCAACAGGGCATGAGCTTCCTCCAAAAGGATTTGATGTAGAAGATCCAGGATTTAATGCTCCGGTAGAAGATGGTAGTGGAGTAGATGTTAAAGTCGATCCAAAATCGGATAGATTGCAGTTATTAACGCCTTTCCGTCCAATTACTCAGCAGAGCATGAATGGAATGCGTGTATTGATTAAAGTTAAAGGAAAATGTACAACTGATCATATTTCAATGGCAGGTCCTTGGTTAACTTATCGTGGGCATTTAGAAAACATATCCAACAACTGTTACATAGGAGCAATAAATTACTTCAACGATGAAGCTAACAAAGTGTATAACGCTGAAAAAGGCGATTATATGGCAGTTCCGGATTCAGCTAGGTTGTATCAATCTGCAGGCATCGGAACTGTAGTTTTTGGAGAAGAGAATCTCGGTGAGGGTTCTTCTAGAGAACATGCAGCTATGGAGCCTAGATTCCTAGGCGTAAATGCAGTGATTGTAAAATCCTTTGCTCGAATACATGAAACAAATCTCAAAAAACAAGGGATGTTAGCTTTAACTTTTGTTGATAAAGCTGATTACGACAAGGTTCAAGAAAAAGATCAAGTTGTAATTCCAGATTTTGATCAGATGACAGAAGGAGAAACACTTACCGTCGTCTTAACGCATGAAGATGGTAGTCAAGATAGTTTCAAAGTGGCACACACTTACAATGCTGCGCAGATTGCTTGGGTAAGAGCTGGAAGTGCTTTGAATAAGATTCGTGAGGAAATGGCAGGATAGTTTTAGCCTATTCGATTTCTAATAATACAGAGGCCTCTGGACAATGTTCAGGGGCTTTTTTAATTGTGTATTGATCTTAGCAAAACGCATTAAGGCACTCAAATTGAGTTGGTTTGAAGAGCCAAGGTTTTCATCATCTTTGATTATCGTTAGCTCGTAAATAAGAAAAGCCCAATCCGTGAGGACTGAGCTTTTAGTGATCGCTCTGGGGCTCGAACCCAGGGCCCACGCCTTAAAAGGGCGTTGCTCTACCAACTGAGCTAAGCGATCGGCTTATCGTTTTTGCAAACGCGGCACAAATATAGAACCTTCTTCTATTAAAAACTTAAAATTTAAAAGGATTTTTTAAAAATCATCAAAGATTTGGAGATAGTATTTGTGAAAAGAGATATAACCTATTGACATTCAGAATAAATAGACTTTCTTACTACAGTCGTAGATTTTTCAAGTATCAATAATGAAGGGATAAAAATCCTATTTTCTTCTTTTTTGCAAGCTGATTTCAGCTCCGCCATGTTCTTTCTGACATTGTAGTTTACGAACAAAAGCAAGTGTTCTAAATTTCAAAAACCTTGCCTTCAACCGCTATTTTTACAGTTTTAAAAACTGCTTCTGCCTCAGATTTAAATGGCTGTAGATCTTTGTATCTGCTAGAAAAATGACCCAGAATTAGTTGTTCAGCTTTTGCTCCTTTAGCAATAGCTCCTGCTTCGCTTGCTGTTGAATGGAAGCGATCTCTCGCTTTTGCTTGAAGTTCATCTAAATAAGTTGCTTCATGATAAATTGTAGTTGTACCTTTCAAGATATCCATCAAAGGTGGATGGAATAGCGTGTCTGAGCAATAAGCATAGGATTTTGGAGGTTTTGGCGGTAGAGCGCAGCTAGCATTAGAAATCACCTCTCCAGATTCTAGAGTGTAGTCTAATCCTTTTTTTACTCGTTTGATCTCTCGAACAGTTGGATTATACTTCTCCAAGAAATCCTGACGAACTTTGTATGGTTTCTTCTTTTCACTTACGCGATAACCAATGCAGTCGATACGATGCACGAGTTCAAAAGCCTCAATACGAGCCTCTTTTAGATCTAGAACCTCTGTAAGCTTCCGTGCTTTGATGTCTTCAAAATCTAGTTCAATGATCTCTAAAGGGTAATCTATGAAATGACCAGTCCCACCAAGGTTTATATCTAGAAATTTCTGAATAGGCTTGGGGCCTAAAATGGTTAATGGTGCTTTTCTTCCAGCAAGTTGATAAGAAGTTAATAATCCAGGTAATCCAAAAACATGATCGCCATGAAGATGTGTGATCAGAATGGTATTAATTTTCGATTTTTTGATCCCATAATCTTTCATTCTAAATTGGGTACCTTCACCACAATCAATTAAGATCTGGTGTTCTTCAATTTGAACGACTTGTCCCGATGGAAATCGACCGTGAACGGAAACCGCTGAGTTACTGCCTAGAATGGTTACTTGAGAGGACATCTAATCCATTATATCTTGACGTTCTGACTCTTCTGCTAATACGAGGTCAATTGCATCGTCTAAAGTGTCGCAGATAGATAGTATTGTCTCAAGTTTGGATATCTTGATTAAACGCATTATGATAGGAGTATTAATTTGACAGAGTACAAAGGATCCAAACTCTTTCCAAAGTCTGTTTGCTGTTAGAATAGCACTAAGGCCTGAACTATCAACGTATTTCACTTTTGCAAAGTCAAATACCAAGTTTTTGACACCCTCGTTTCGAAAGAATACAAACTCACTTTTCAATGAAGGTGAAATCAATGAATTGAGATTGTCTTCCTCTAAGCTGAAGACCGTGTAATTCTCGCGTTTGTCTAAACTATATTTCATTTATTTGATTAATTCTCAGTATTAGCCTGTTTGCTCTACAAGCATATACATAAAACTCTTTTCAAAGAAACTAAAGTATTCAAAAATCTTGAATATATGTAATTTTTCATGGTCAGATTGTCTGAATGTCTGGTATATCTGACTTTATTTTAGTGGAGCTTTGATTTTGAGATGTGTACGATCATAATCTACTGAGTTTATTGAAACTTATAGGGAAGCACCATGTCGCTGGCAGTAGACCTTCCGTCAACAAAACAGCAGATGTGCGAACAAAAGCGCAACACTTTAGATTACAGTCTCGTATGGTTTGTCGTTAATTACGAGTTAAAATCGAATCCTTTTGTGTCAATATATCGTTTTACTTGTAAGAATACTGTCAGTCTGTTCGTAGAAAATTGATATTTCAGACATATTAGCAGGTAAAAAATCATGGCACAATTTTTATGTAATATAATGTGTTTTGATTTGAAAGACAGCATTTTTAAGTATATTATTGTAGTATTAGAAAGGAGAGTATGAACAAAAGATTTTCATTCCAAGTAAAGAAAGTTATATCCCTGAGTAGGGAAGAAGCGATACGTTTAGGTCACGATTATATCGGGACAGAGCACTTGCTGTTAGGCTTAATTAAAGATAATGATAACCTAGCAGTAAAAGTTTTGGATTCTTTTGAAATCGACCTTGTAGAATTGACTTATAAAATAGAAGAATCTACACCAAATCGCCGTACAGATAGTGCAGCGCTGAATGTGGGAAATATTCCGTTGAACAAGCAAGCGGAGAAGGTTTTGAAGGTTACGCTTTTGGAGGCAAAGACCTTTAGAAATGAAGAGATTGCACCTGAGCACTTGATGCTATCTATTTTAAAACATGGAGATAATTTAGCAAGTAGAATATTGACAGATTTTGATCTTGATTACGACAGTTTTAAAGCAGAACTAGAGTTTGTTAGTCAAGAAAGTGAATCTGGATTTTCAGAATTCGTAGATGAGACCCCTTCAGATTCAGATGTACCGTTTGAAGAAGGTGACTCAGGTGAATCCTACCGAAAGTCTGGCAATGCAAAGTCAAGAACTCCGGTTCTCGACAATTTCGGAAGAGATGTATCTAAATTAGCAGATGAAGGTAAGCTTGATCCGATTATCGGACGAGAAAATGAGATAGAACGAGTTTCCCAGATATTAAGTAGAAGAAAAAAGAATAATCCTATTCTGATTGGAGAGCCTGGTGTTGGTAAAACAGCAATTGTTGAAGGTCTTGCTCTCAGAATAATGCAGCGGAAAGTATCTAGAACACTATTCGATAAGAGGATTGTGATGTTAGATATGGCTGCTCTTGTAGCTGGCACAAAATATCGTGGGCAGTTTGAAGAGCGCATGAAGGCGATCATGAATGAGCTTGAGAAATCTCGCGACGTGATTCTTTTCATCGATGAGATTCACACGATTGTAGGGGCAGGTGGTGCTACAGGTTCACTTGATGCATCTAATATTTTCAAACCAGCGCTAGCAAGAGGAGAATTGCAATGTATCGGTGCATCTACATTGGATGAGTACAGACAACATATCGAAAAAGATGGTGCACTAGATCGTAGATTCCAAAAAGTAGTTGTAGATCCACCTTCACCTGAAGAAGCTATTCACATATTGAATAACATCAAAGGGAAATATGAAGAATTCCACAATGTAAACTACTCGGAAGATGCTATTGAGGCTTGTGTTAAGTTAAGTGAGAGGTATATCAGCGACAGATTCTTACCAGATAAGGCTATCGATATTCTGGATGAAGCGGGAGCTCGTACACACCTAAAGAATATCCATGTACCTGAGCATATCGAGAAGTATGAGAAGGACATAGAAACAATCAAGGAGAAGAAGAATCAAGCTGTTAAGAATCAGCAATACGAGAAAGCTGCAGACTTGCGAGATCAAGAGTCAAAATTGATTCGATCGCTTGAAGATGCAAAGATTAAGTGGGAGGAAGAGTCCAAGACGAAGCGTTATCCAGTTGATGATGAAAATATTGCTGAAGTAGTAGCGATGATGACAGGCATCCCTGTTAAGAGAGTTGCTCAAAGTGAATCCAACAAACTTGTTGGAATGAACAAGGACCTTCAGAAGATGATCATAGGTCAAGATGAAGCAATTGGTAAAATCACCAAAGCAATTCAGCGAAATAGAGTAGGGCTAAAGGATCCTTCTAAGCCTATCGGTTCATTTATATTCTTAGGACCAACTGGTGTTGGTAAGACAGAGCTTGCTAAGGCTTTAGCAAGGTATATGTTTGATTCAGAAGATGCACTCATTCGTATTGATATGAGTGAGTATATGGAGAAGTTCTCAGTTAGTAGACTGATCGGTGCTCCTCCAGGATATGTTGGATATGAAGAAGGTGGTCAATTGACAGAAAAAGTTAGAAGAAAGCCATATTCTGTTGTACTATTGGACGAGATTGAGAAAGCGCATCCAGATGTTTACAACATTCTGTTGCAGGTTCTTGATGATGGACAGCTCACAGACGGTATGGGGAGAAAAGTGAATTTCAAAAACACTTTGATTATTATGACTTCCAATATTGGTGTTAGAAAGCTGAAAGATTTCGGTCAGGGAGTTGGTTTTGCGACGCAATCGAGAAAAGAAGCCGCAGATAGTGATTCTAGAGCAATCATTCAGAATGCCTTGAAAAGAACGTTCTCACCTGAATTCTTAAATAGAATTGACGACGTTGTGATATTCAATAGCTTAAGTCAAGATGATATTTTCAAGATCATTGATATAACATTGAACGATCTTTACAAGCGTCTTGAAGAGATGGATTACACACTTAAGCTGACCAAAGCTGCCAAGGAATTTGTATCAGAAAAAGGGTTTGATCCGCAGTTTGGAGCAAGGCCTTTAAATCGAGCAATTCAGAAGTATATTGAAGATCCGTTGGCAGAATTTATCTTGAATAATAATCCAGTTGCTGGAACAGAATTAGAAGCTGTTATGAATAAAAGCAAAGATGGATTGATGATAAAAGCTCCTAAGGCAAGTGCTTCGGAGGAGGATATAACAAAGTAACTTATTAAATATTAAACGAGAAGATGCGAACTTATTTGCGTTTTCTCGTTTTATGTTTTGTAGTAAAACTTTGTAAAGAGAATGAAATATCAAGTGACAATTGATTAATTGATTACTTTTACAAAGACGAAATACATTTTCAATATTCGTCAGAGACAAATCTCTAGCGAATTTGATACAATTTTAAAACAAAATAAAAGCATTTGGCAAAAAGAAGAAATTATCGCGCTCCCGTTGACAAGACACCTCAACTAAGAATTAATGAGCGTATCAGAGTCCCAAAGATTCGATTGGTAGGAAACAACTTTGATAAAATCAGTGAAGCAGCAGGCAAGGAACTAGAGCCTGGAATTTATGAGACACGCGAAGCAAAGAGATGGGCTGAAGAGTTAGCGCTCGACCTAGTGGAGATTAACCCAAAGGCAGAGCCACCTGTGTGTAAGATCATAGATTACCAAAAGTTTCTTTATCAGAAGAAGAAGAAAGAGAAGGAACTTAAAGCAAAAACTAGTAAGACAGTCATTAAAGAAATTCGGTTTGGGCCAAATACCGATGAGCATGATTTTGATTTCAAACTGCGACATGCTCAGAAATTCCTTCAAGACGGCGCGAAAGTTAAAGCTTACGTATTTTTCAAAGGACGAACTATAGTGTTTAAAGATCGGGGAGAATTACTTTTGTTAAGGTTTTTGCAGGAATTGGAAGACTACGGTGCTGCTGAGTCACTTCCTAAAATGGAAGGCCGACGAATGATAGTAATGATATCACCAAAGAAGAAAGGCAAGTAAATCTGGAGAGACAGATTTAATAAATTAAAGATAAATATGACAGACAGTTAATTTTAACTGTCTGTTTTCTTTTTTGTATCTATATGATTATGTACTTTTGCAGCCATTTAAAAATTGACTCTTAAACAAGGTATTATGCCAAAGATGAAGACGCACTCAAGTGCGAAGAAAAGATTCAAGCTTACAGGTTCTGGTAAAGTGAAGCGATTTCAGGCTTACACTTCTCACATGATGAGAAATAAGTCAAATAAAGCTAAGCTTAGACTAAGAGGTTCTGCCGTAGTTTCTCCAGCCGATGAGCCAAGAATCAAAAGATTACTTTGCGTAAGATAGGCTTGAATAAGCTATCTCACACAATTAGATAATAATTTTTTACACGATAAAGCGGTCTGAAGAATTAATAAAAGAATTAATCCCGTTTATCACAAAAACTATCATCATGCCTAGATCAGTAAATGCAGTAGCATCTAGAAAAAGAAGAAAAAAGATCCTTAATTCCGCAAAAGGATATTTCGGTGCACGTAGTAATGTGTATACCGTTGCAAAAAATGCGGTTGAGAAAGCTTTTACATATGCTTTCAGAGACAGAAGAAATAAAAAGCGTGCATTCAGAAGACTTTGGATTGCAAGAATTAATGCAGCAGCTCGTCAAGAGGGAATGTCTTACAGCAAGTTCATGCATGCTCTAAGTAAAAGCGATATATCATTGAACAGAAAAGTTTTGGCTGATTTAGCTATGAATCATCCTGAAGTGTTCAAATCAATCGTTGCTAAGGTAAAATAATTTATTTTCGATTATATAGATTTACAAGAACCTGCTCCTTTCGGAGTGGGTTTTTTTATGCCCTGATTAGACCTCTCTTACTTATTTAAACGCTTCTTTCTTTTTACTTCGGTGGAAATATAAATATTGAAATGTACGTCTATCGTTTAGAGTCGAAACACAGTTATTAATTGGACGTGTTTTGGAGAGTTCAATCGTGGGTAGCAATGAAGTTTTTTAAATAGTCAATCCCTTTGGGCCTTAAGCCCGCATTGCTTCGACAGGGTCCATTTTACTGGCAGATAACGCTGGTGCCAAACCGGCTAGAATGCCAGTAATGACCGAAATAACAACACCGTATACTCCATTCCAGAAAGTGAGTCCTACTGCGAAGCTGCTTACAACTGCAATTACTTTTAAGACTCCTAGTACCATAAATAGTCCCATAAATCCTCCAACGATACAAAGAATAACTGCTTCCGTGAGGATTTCCAAAAGTATAACCGCCCTTTTTGCGCCAAGCGCCTTCTTAATACCTATGAGGTTTGTGCGTTCCTTTACAGAAACGAACATGATATTAGCGACTGAAAAAAGTCCAACGATCAGAGCGAATATTCCTATGATATAACCCACTATAGTCATTTTTCCAAATACGTCGTTTATAATTCCATCAAGCATAGAAATGTTATTGACAAAGAAGTTGTTTTGTTCGATCGGTCTGATTTGTCTGATCGCTCGTAAGTCGGCAATGATTTCGTCTTTCAACTCATCTAAGCTCACACCATCATTGGCTTTAGCGCTTACAATACGTCCATTTCTATCGTCATTTATGTTTATGTAGTTTTTGAGATTAGTAAGGGGGATGATAGAGGCGATGTCATACGGAATTGGACTAAAAAGGTTGTCTCCGTTTTCTTCAACAACCCCGATTACCTGATATTTTGAACCATAGAGTCTCACATATTTTCCAACTGGATTGATGTCTTGAAACAATTCATCAGCTAGGGTTGCCCCTAAAATAAGTTTGTTACTGGCGGTATTGTATTCGTTGTTGGTGAACCAGCGACCTGACTTGAATTTGATATTTTGCACCGAAGCATAATCAAAACTTGGGCCCATAATAAAGGCTCCTTCTATACTAGAATTTTGATATTTAATGACGGAACCATTGGAAAAGCCACAGTAAGAAATATACTTTGCAAGATCAAGACGTTCTTCGAGTTCCAGATACTCTTTGTAATTCGGTTCTGGGAATTTTTCATAAATCCGAAAGTTGTCGTCGTTCGTTTCATCCCATGGATTTCGATCAATGTATACGACATCGCTTCCCAGTTCATTGAAGCTATTCTTGACACTGACTTTCATCGAGTCAATAGCACTTTGAACAGAAACAATACTAAATATACCGATTGTTATTCCAAGTAATGACAAGAAGGTGCGCAACTTATTTGCAGTTAGCTGATGCAATCCCTGCACAATACTTTCATATAAGACTTTTAGGAGCACTTGATACTTTTTTTCGAAGGTAGGATTTGTTTTACGGATGAAAAACTTTTTTCGATGAAAGTCAGTTGAAAAGGCGTGAACAGAATATTTTGACAAGGCTATCTTGTTAGAAGCTTGCATGTCGTGGAAATTATTATTTTTGCACGCCTTAAGGAAATAGTAGATTTCTATCTTAAAAGTTTAATGAAGAAAATAATATGAGAACTAAATTATCCAGGTTTGATTTTGAATTACCACCAGAATTAATTTCTCAGTATCCTGCCAAGGAAAGAGATGAATCACGACTAATGGTCGTTGATCGTGCGACAGGAAAAATTGAGCATAAAATATTCAAAGATGTATTGGACTATTTCGATGAGGAAGACGTGCTAATTTTTAATAACACCAAGGTTTTCCCAGCTAGATTATTTGGTACAAAAGAAAAGACCGGAGCTAAGATCGAAGTATTTCTTTTACGAGAATTAAATAATGAATCTAGATTGTGGGATGTTTTAGTTGATCCTGCAAGAAAAATCAGAGTTGGAAATAAGCTTTACTTCACAGACACAAACGGTGATTCAGTATTAGTAGCTGAGGTAGTTGATAATACTACAAGTAGAGGTAGAACTATTAGATTCTTTTTTGAAGGTCCAGACGAGGAGTTTAAAACTATTTTGAAGTCCTTAGGTAACACGCCACTTCCAAAGTATATCGATCGTGAACCAGAAAAGTTGGATTTTGATCGTTATCAAACTGTATACGCTAAGAAGTTAGGTGCGGTAGCAGCGCCAACAGCTGGATTACACTTCAGTGAACAGTTAATGAAGCGGTTGGAAATTAAAGGAGTCAATTTTGCTGAAGTTACCTTACACATTGGACTAGGTACATTTAGGAGTATTGATGTAGAAGATCTAAGCAAACATAAAATGGATGCTGAATATTTTGAAATAGACCAAGTTTGTGCTGATACAGTTAATAAAGCCAAAGCAAATCGGAGGAGAGTATGTGCAGTAGGTACTACGAGCATGAGATCAATCGAATCTGCTGTTAGTGCAACTAACAACCTAAAGAAGGCAGAAGGCTGGACTAATTTATTTGTCTATCCTCCTCACGAGTTTTCTATCGCAGATTGTATGCTGACTAATTTTCACCTACCTAAATCAAGTCTTGTCATAATGGCTTCTGCGTTTGGTGGAATTGAATTAATTATGGAAGCATATCAAGAGGCAATAAAAGAGAAATATCGCTTCTATAGCTACGGTGATGCTATGTTGATTATCTAATAATAGCTCACTGAATTGCTTAATTTCAAATTTTTGATAGTTTTGCACCATATTTGGGAACCCTTTTGTTGATCGAGGGTTTATGCGTTTGAACAAATTAAATATTATAGTACATGTATTGGACACTTGAATTAGCGCATCATCTAGAAGATGCTCCATGGCCAGCGACAAGAGATGAATTGATTGATTATGCAATTCGCTCGGGAGGACCTTTGGAAGTAATCGAAAACTTGCAGGCGATGGAGGATGAAGGTGAGATTTATGAAACTATGGAAGATATCTGGCCGGATTATCCGAGAAAAGATGATTTCCTTTTTAACGAAGACGAATATTAAGCAAACTGTTATAAATGCCGATTGGCATTTGATAAAATAAACGTAAATAGCGGTTTCTTTTGATTAGAAGCCGCTTTTTTTTGGTCTATGGATAAACTAATTGTAATAGCAGTGGATGGGCATTCAGCCTGTGGGAAAAGCACCGTATCGAAAGATGTTGCAAAAGAGTTGAGTCTAATCTACATTGATTCTGGTTCAATGTACCGCGCCGTTACGCTGTTTTGTATTCACAATGATGTGAACATCGAAGATCATCAGCAAGTAGCTGAAGCACTAGAAAGTATTAACATCCAATTTTCAAAGACTGAGAAAGGGCAGACGATACTTCTCAATGGCGAGGATGTTTCAGACAAAATACGTACAAGAGAAGTCAACGCACTTGTTAGTCAAGTGGCGAAGATTAGTGAAGTGAGAAGTAAGTTAGTTGAGATTCAGCGCTCATTTGCTAAAACGGAATCGATCATAATGGATGGACGCGATATCGGAACGGTTGTTTTCCCAGATGCTGATGTGAAATTCTTTCTCACTGCCAAATTGGATATTCGTACAAATCGCAGATATGCTGAGATGCAGGAAAAGGGTATTGAAGGTAGTCTTGAGTTTGTACAAAGTAACTTACAAGAGAGAGATTACATCGACAGTAATCGTAAGGATTCACCTCTCAAGCAGGCTGATGACGCATTCTTGATCGACAATTCCGAATTATCGCGAGAAGAACAATTGGAGTATATTTTGAATATAATAGAGAAACAAATACGAGAAGATGCTTGAATTATTTATCCTTGTTTTTGCATCACTAGTTTCAGTAGTGAATCCGTTGGGGGCAATACCAGTCTATTTAGCTCTTACACCGTCTTATACGCCGGCAGAGCGTAATAGGTCAGCTTTGATGACAAGTTTATATGTTGTCATTATATTGTTGAGCTTCTTCTTCTTTGGTAGCTATATTTTGAGCTTTTTTGGAATTACACTTAGTTCACTTCGAATAGCAGGTGGACTGGTAATTTTCAATTCTGGATTTGGATTATTGAACGGTAATTTTGAGCGAAATAGAGTAGGGAAGAAAGTGGAGGATGAAGCAAGAGACAAAGAAGATATTTCTTTTACACCAATGGCTATGCCCATGCTATCAGGTCCAGGTAGTATATCCTTATTAATTAGTCTTTTTGCTGAGTATGATAGCATCGAACAACGCGGACTAATAGCAGGTGTCGTAGTCTTTGCTGGATTAGTAATATTCTTGATCTTGAAGAGTGCTCCCTTGCTTTTTCGAATTCTTGGTCACTCGGGAATAAAGGCAATTTCAAGAATTATGGGGTTTCTCGTAATGGCCATTGCTGTTGAGTATATCGTCGGAGGAATTATTGCATTGGTATCTTCTTATTAGATACTATCAACTGTGCGTAAAAATCAATGCTTAGTTAAGGATTTTTGAATTCCTTTTTATTTCGAAAGTTCCAGAATCAATTTCAACTTCCAAGTTCCATACATCAGTATCTGAATCGAGTTCAATTGAATGAATTCTAAGGCTAGCTATGGTAAGCTTGTAATTAACTAGTTCATCTACTGAAAAGATTGGTAAATCCGCTGTGTCCAAAAGCTCCTTGAGGGAAACAATTGCAGTAGACTCAATCATTGACTTTATTTTAGGCTTTACCAAATTGAATCCTTTTCGTACTAAAAATCCTCCCTCAATTTTTAAGTCAAGTACTTTAAGGCTTATTTCTTGTCTGATTTTGTCAAAAATGATCTTGGTTTCTATTTCAAATTCCTTTTGAACTTTCATGGCAGTAGCCTTTCCATAGATCAGAAGCGTATTTGTTTTCAGCACTTTGATTTGAGTCAAGCTCACATCTTGTTCAACTTTGGATTTGATATCGCTATTTATCTTATCTAGAATTAAAGGGATAAGCTGGGATTTGTCGAGCTTGAAAAGAGACTTGATTTGGTTGATCTTTTGAAAGTCATTCAATGTTGAAATACTCAAAGCACAACTAATCGATGTATTTTGATCATCGTTTTCAATGTTCAAATTATGGATTTCATAATCCATTTGACGCACAATGTCTCCCAATATTAATTCTTGTTCCCCGTTTAATAATCCCATTAATTTACTTGGTTCTCTAAGGATAGGGTTTAGTTTTTCTTGGATGACATTCTCAAGCTTTACTTCGTTTGTCTGTAAAATCTGCCTAAGGATAGGATTGATAACTGTATTAAGTATTTTATTGCTTTCAATTTTTGTCTTTAGTTGGGGTAGACTTAATTGAATTTTTTGCTCGATTATATCATATGGAAGAACTAAATCAAGTAGGAGTTGATCGATATTTGGTATATGTTTTTTTTTCGAATTGCTTGAAAGTGAGACTTCTGTTGAAATTACATCTTGATCGAGTTTTAATTTTCGAATTTCATTTATTCCCAACTCTAACTTCAGAGGTATATTCTGAATTTGCTGTAGTTGAGTTTTGCCAATTGACTCGAGCTCTCCAATTAAGTCAGAAAGCTGAATACAAACAGATATTGGAATCTGTTGAAGGGAGAAACCTTTAATTATTGGTATGATTTCTTTGATATTCATAATTGTATCATTCCTAGCCTGTGGTTTAATGATTCTTTATTTACTCGATTTACCTATCAAGTCGTATTTGAATCCGGCTTCAACTGTTAAGAATTGAATAGGCGCAGCACTTAGGTATCCGAAATTATTGAAATACCCAACTCCTGCAGTGAATTTTAATTGGTCTCCCACATGGATTCCTGTAGATATTCCTGGTAGTCCAAATGAGCGTTCTTGGGTTTGGAATGCCTGCATAGTAATATTCGTTGAAAAGGACAGCAGATCGTCATGTCGATAAGTATAAATGTATGAAGGGGCGAATCCGAAAATCGGATGCTCTCCTATATCCTGTGCATAATAAATTAGTGGGGCAAAAAGATCAACCTTGAGACCGTGAACATGATGGAGATTTTTGACATTAAATTCTTGTTTGAAATGCGCTCTGAAACCAATAGGGAGATCTGCACCGATTCCAATTTCAGTATGTTCGCCGATACCATAGGTATAATGAAACCTAGCAGTTCCGATGTCACTATCCAAATATAGATTTGACATTTGATCAATGACAAGTGGCTCTGGCATAAAAACACCTCTTGCTAAAGAACCAGACACTGCATGATTGCCTTCGCCAATAGTCTGAGCTTCTTCGAAAACATGTGATGTCATACAGCTGGTTGAAAGCACAGCTAAGACTAATGCATAAGTGAGATTCTTCAAGGTTTTTTCGATAATGTTTTCAAGTATTTTAAGATAAATATACGTCTACTGGCACCCTTTTGTCCAATCTGACTACCTTCTTCAGACAATATTATTATAATTGAATTTTAGCAAAAATAGTTTTCCCTAGAACATGTCCATAGAAATATAAGTAGTTCTATTTAGAATTCTTATTTACGAAAAGAATGCTATCAATGTGGTCTAGTCATTTATTCAGCAAAATCCAATGCTCAAACGACATGATTATGAGAATAAGTCTACGTTTTACCCTACTATTTTTGATCATATGTGCCAGTGGTAGTTTTCTAACTGAGAGGATTTAACCCGCATTATGCATTAGATAATCTATTCCGACCTAAAACGTCTGCAAAATAAGGCGCAAGCTGAATTTTACTCACTCACCATAGTGGTGACTATGGATCCTTCCCAAAATCTCCTTATTTTATTGACCTTTTAGCTCTCATGACAAAGATCTAATGAATAATGCGGGTTTAACTCGTTTTTATTTTTTATGACTCGGCTGATTATATCTGATAACAGATAGAATTTCTAAATTTATGACCTGTTGGCAATTCGACAAACTTAGCTTGCATGTCATAACTCAATTCACGAAGTAAATATGGTAAAGAAAGTATTTCTTGGGCTCTTGTTGCTAATCATTATTGGCATTACAATAGTTGTAGTATTCGTAGCTGATAAGGTTGATGCAGATTTTAATCCAACCATTTTGGAGAAACCGTATGCGTTTACTGATCGATCCGTCGAGTTGTACAATAGCTTGGAATTTGTTGCGGATCTTCATTGTGACGCCTTAATGTGGCAACGTAATATGAATACTGAGCATGATTTTGGACACGTAGATATTCCACGATTGCAGAAAGGTAACGTTGCTTTTCAAGCATTTACTATGGTGACAAAATCTCCCGATAATTTAAATTTTGATAATAATGCAAGTGATTCTGACCGGATTACGAATTTAGTCATTGGTCAAGGTAGGCCGTTGTATGCCTGGTTTAGTTTGTTCGGTCGCGCAAAATATCAATGTAAGCAACTTCAAAAAGCTGCAAAAAAGAATGAATACTTCAGATTAATTAGCAATAAAACAGATTTTCAAGAATTTCTTAAAGATCGAAAGAAAGATAAAAGACATGTTGGTGCTTTTTTAGGAGCAGAAGGAGGTCATTGTCTTGAAGGAAAGATTGAAAATCTAGGAAAATTGTATGATATGGGAATGCGCATGCTGGGTCCCACTCATTTTTTTGATAACGAGCTGGGAGGATCTGCTCATGGAATAGAGAAGGGTGGTTTGTCGGATTTTGGGAAGGAGGTTATTTTGGAAATGGTTGAAAGGAATATGATTATTGATATAGCACATTCTAGCTCGCAATTGGTAGATGACGTACTGCAGTTGACAGATGCTCCGATAATCAGTTCACATACCGGAGTTAATGGTCATTGTGCATCACCTCGTAATCTGACAGATGACCAGCTCGGAGCTATTGCTGAACGAGGGGGACTAGTAGGGATAGCCTTTTTTGATGAAGCTGTCTGCGGCGCTACTGCAAAGAATATTGCTATTGCAATGAAATATGTCCGAGATTTAATAGGAATTGAATATGTGGCTTTAGGTTCTGATTTCGATGGAACGGTTGATGTCCCATTTGATGCTACAGGCTTTCCACTTCTGGTTGAAGCCTTACTCGAAGAGGGCTTTTCTAATGATGAAATCAGACTGGCTATGGGAGACAATGTCAAGAATTTCTTCTTACAACATCTTCCAGATTGAGAGATTTCACACAAATAGCCACATGAAGATAGTACAACTCAGAACTGCTCAAGAACATAGTGATTTAAATGAGTTTGTGAAAACGCTCTATAGGAATGATTCGAATTTCGAATACAGTCCTCTCATCGATGATCGGATCGAGATCAATTTAGTACCTAAGTTATGGAGCATCATTGGATCGTATAAAAGTCCTTCAGTTATTTTTGTTAAAGGAATTGTCGATCAAAAAAGTCTGAACACATTGAATCCGATAATTGAAGTCAGATCAACTTTGATTTATAAAGCAATGCTGTTGGGACTTTTGACTTTACCAACTGTTTTCATTTTGATAGTGGCGGTCAGATTAAAGTCATTGTTTGTTTTTTCATTCTTAGCTTGGGTACCACTAGGTTGTGTTATTCTTTATTTGATGTATAAATCAGGTGAACTCGTTTTTGCTGACTTACTACGAGAGGAGCTAAGTCCAGAACAAACCTTATAGGTACACCAAGATTGAATAAAAGGAGACAAGACGATAGTGCTTAAAGAGAAAGTAATTATGGACATCCCTGAGTGATAGTGTGATTACGCCTTTTGCGATAGCTGCCTGCAGTGGTCCACAAGGAGGAACGACGCGTGGGGACCCCGACTTTAAGCTAGCTACTTATTATCTGCTACTTAAAGTGAGTAGCTCAAAATCTATAAAAAGAAATTTCGTCGGGGGCCGAGCGAACAGCGAGCCACGAAAGGTAGCGCTCGATCGCCCATATAACTATTATTCTTTATTAGATTAAGCTAGATTTTGAGTTGTAAATGTTTGTAAATAAAAGCAAAGCTTTTGTCCAATAAATAAGCTATAAAATTCGCTAAAAGAATACATTTGTACACTTGCCTCATCGAATTAAACCATTAATCGGATGAACTATAATCAGGATATACAGACTCTAATCGAAGCGGTTGCCAAGAGTCCAGATAATACAACCTTAAGGTATTATTTGGCAGAAAAATTTATGCATTCGGGATTTGTTCCTGAGGCTGAGGTGCAATTGCAAGAGATCTTAAAGCTAGATCGGTCAAATATGGCTGCTAAGGAATTACTGGCTGAGGCTTTCTACAAGGGCAAGAAATTCAGTGCAATTGTCATGATAGCTGAGGATATTCAGGATACAAACGAAATGCCATTTAAACTGAAAGTTTGGTACACCAAGGCATTGGTGAAGGAAAAGAATCTACGATTGGCACAAGAAATGTATGAAGAAATACTAGATGATAGTCCTAGATTCTCGGATCCTGAATTAGATGAAGCTCTGCGAATTAAGGCATTCGATACCCTAGAAGAACTTGATCTAGATGATGAGTTGTTTCTTGAAGAGAGTGATATCTCGTTTAAAGATGTTGGTGGATTAGAGGATGTTAAAAAAGAGATAAACCTTAAGATTATCAAACCCCTTCTAAACCCGGATCTCTACAAAATGTACGGTAAGAAAGTAGGGGGTGGAATATTGCTATACGGTCCTCCTGGCTGTGGGAAAACGTTTATGGCTCGAGCAACAGCTGGTGAAATCGATGCTAAGTTTATCAATGTAGGAATCAATGATATACTTGATATGTACATAGGTCAAAGTGAAAGGAATCTCGCAGACGTGTTCGACGTGGCTAGAGAGCATACACCTTGCGTACTTTTTTTTGATGAAGTAGATGCACTAGGAGCCTCTCGCCATCAGATGATCAATCAAGCTGGAAAGAATGTAATTAATCAATTCCTTTCGGAAATGGACGGAATTTCTTCGGACAATGAAGGTTTGTTGATTATTGGTGCAACCAATACTCCTTGGGCACTAGATACGGCCTTTAGACGACCCGGGAGGTTTGATAGGATTATTTTCGTTCCTCCTCCAGATAATGATGCGCGTGCTGCTATTTTTGACCTTGCCTTACGTGAGAAACCCTTAGGTGAAGGTATTAATTATGCGAAGTTGGCGAAATCTACAGATATGTTTTCAGGAGCTGATATCTACTCAGTGGTTGATCGAGCAATCGAAGCTAAACTTGAAATTGCTCTTGAAACGGGAGAGGTTCAACCCATAGAGATGAGTGATCTTCAGAAGGCAATTAAGCAAACACAGCCATCCACAAAGGAATGGTTCAATACAGCCAAGAATTATGCACTCTATGCTAATCAAAGCGGGCTGTACGATGAAATCCTAAAGTACATTAAATAGTGCAGATAGAAAGAATCAACATATTATTCAGTCAGGGAAGATTTGAAATGGCCTACAAAGAGGTGAAAGAGCTGCTTTCTCAGGAGCCTCAAAACGACCAAGCCCTTCGATCTCTAGCGTCTGTATGTATAGTACTTGGTAAGCTGGAAGAGGGAGAGCAAGTTGCGAAGGACGGATTGATGAGACAACCTTGGAACTCCTATTATTTTTATCTTCTAGCAAATCTTGAAATAAAACGAAATAAGATAGGAGAGGCGCTCAAATACATTAATCAAGCGATCGCACTTGATAGTCAAATGGCTAACTATTTTGATTTAAAGGCTAGAATATACCTATATCAGCAAAATTATTCAGAGGCTGAAATAGCTGCTAGGCAGGCTTTGGAACTAGATTCAGAAGATACTGATGCTCTGAACACCTTGTCCAAGTCACTTGTTGGACAGGGTAGAGGAAGAGAAGCAGCAACTGTAATTGACAAAGCGCTTCAAACCGACCCTGAGAACTGGGAAACCCATGCGAATTATGGGTTCAGAAATCTTGAGCTTGGAAAGACATCGAAGGCTATTGAACATTTTCGCCAAGCGCTTATAAATGATCCCACTCAAGCACATGCACAACATGGAATGAAGCTTGCAATGAAAGCAAGATTCCCGCTGTATCGTTGGTTATTGCAGTTTCAGTTGTACATGTCGAAGAAAGGCCGCAATATGAACTTTATCGTAATGATAGGAATTGTTGTCTTGATCAATTTAGCTAGCAGAGTAGGGGACTCATTGGGTGGAGTTGGTTTAATAGCTATGTATACTATTGTGGCCTTACTGCTAGCATTTACACTTTCTACTTGGATTTTAGACCCGATTATGACTTTCGTTCTATATACACGCAAGAACGGTCGATTGTCCTTAGTCGAGGGGGAGTTGAACACGGCTAAGTTTGTGCAATGGAACTTAATCGCTGGTATTATGGGTGTTGGTAGTGCCCTAATGTTTTCAGAGTTAGCTTGGCTAAACATGCTAGGAATCGGATTTTTAGGACTGGTTATGTCTACAAATATGTGGGAATCTGAAGATAAGAGAGTCAGGAATACTGCTAAGATATTCTATGTTATATCGACTTTACTATTTAGTATCGGACTTGCGTCCAAAATAGCATTTGAGATTGATGGTACAATGTTCAGTTATGCTGGTATAATTTGCGGTGTTGTCTACAGCTGGGTCGGTAATTCTTTATTTAGAAGTTAGTCTGCAATTTATCAGTAAGTGACTAAGGTCCAAAAGGCTAAGATGAATCAAATGATCAGTCGATTGCGATAAGAAATAAGTTGATTTCTGCGATTTGTAACTTTTGGAAAAAGAAGTGCTAGCAGGATTTCCTATATTTAGTACAGAATCGCATATGAAGTAGTATAAGTTTTATGCAAGAAGAAAAACATTTTCTCGATAGGAGTCCTTGGTTGCGCGCAGCCGTGCTTGGAGCCAATGACGGTATTTTGTCAACAGCATCACTAGTAGTTGGTGTGGCTGCAGCTTCTTCAACTCGAGAGCCAATTCTCATAGCTGGTGTTGCTGGTCTTGTCGCAGGAGCTTTGTCTATGGCAGCCGGTGAATACGTATCTGTTAGTTCGCAGGTAGACATCGAACAGGCGGACATAGAACGTGAAGCTGAGGAATTACGTACAATGCCTGAAGAAGAACTTGATGAACTAGCAGCTATATATGAATCTAGAGGTTTGGACCCAGAACTCGCTAAGGCTGTTGCTGTGCAATTGACCGAGCGAGATGCATTAGAAGCCCATGTCCGAGATGAGCTAGGTATAACACAGGGTGCTGCTGCAAATCCGCTCCAAGCTGCTCTAGCCTCTGGTGCGTCATTTGTTTTTGGTGGAGGTTTACCAGTTCTATTGGTACTTTTTGCTCCGCTGAAGTTCATGGTTTATATACAATACGTTGCTGCAATTGTATTTCTGTCCTTGTTAGGGGCAGTTTCTGCGAAATTAGGTGGATCTTCAATCTTACCTGCAGTAATCCGACTTACATTTTGGGGTACTTTAGCCATGGGACTTACAGCGCTTATAGGTTATATTTTTGGAGTTGAGGTAGGTTAGGTTTTGAGTAGATAGTACTATACGATAGAGATATTGCACCGAGTACTTAAATATCCCCTTGAATTAGCTTATATTGAATTGGATTTTAGCACTTATTTTTTTTACTAAATGCACTTTGAATATTAACCAAAGTAGAGTTACTTGTTTTAAGTAATTTTTGTGATAGATTATAGTTGACATGCTAGGATAGCCAAGAGACAGAAATGGATATTTTATTGTATGCTACTGGATTTGAGATTGTTGAGACTTAGCTTAGTTCTGTTACGGATGTTTTCATGACCTCTAATGTTTCTTTCTTCATAAAATTGTTTTTTATGGATTTTATTGCAATACTAAAGAAGTAAAAATGAAATATGCTCTTCTATACTTAATTTGTCTATGCAGTCTTTCACTTACGGCACTACATGAGGAGAAATTATCAGGAGGAGAAAACCTATCTTTTGAAGGAAAAACCTATGCTGTTGTAGTAGGTATATCTGATTATCAGGATCCCGGCATTACCGATCTACGTTTTGCCGATGTTGATGCGAAGAAATTCACTGAGTTTTTACGATCAGAAGCTGGCGGAAGTGTTGATATAGAGAACATTAAGCTACTAATTAATGAAGACGCCACTATGGCAAAGTTCGCCATTGCTTTAGATTGGTTGTGGGAGGTTGTTGGAGAAGAGGATCAGGTCTATATCTATTTTTCTGGACATGGTGATGTTGAAAAAAGAGTTTAACACAACCTGGTTATTTACTTTGTTGGGATGCTCCAGCCAAGGTGTATATGGCTGGAGGTACTTTTAGTCTTGCTATGTTGCAAGATGTGATTTCAACTTTATCATTGCAGAATAAGGCAAAAGTTACGTTCATTGCTGACGCATGTCGTTCAGGTACATTGTCAGGAAGCAGTGTTGGTGGTTCCCAGATTACAGGAGCAAATCTTGCAAAGCAATATTCCAATGAGCTAAAGATTCTATCGTGTCAACCAGATGAATACAGTATTGAAGGTAAATAATGGGGAGGAGGAAGAGGAGCTTTCAGTTACCACTTACTTAATGGACTCTACGGCCTTGCCGACGAAGATGGCAGTAAGACAGTGAACTTAAGGGAAATTAGAAACTACTTGGAAGACCGCGTTCCTCTTGAGGTGGCTCCGCAATCTCAAATGCCGATGACGGTCGGGAATGGAAGAGATGTTCTCGTGCGTGTTACTCCTGAGTTCCTAGAAAAAGCAAAACTAGATCAAGCTCAGGTATCTCCCACAATGAGCAGTACTGATTCAAGAGGCATCGAAGAGGATGTACTTGATTTGGTGGATGAAGAACTTAAAACAAGCTTTTATGCCTTTAAGGATGCATTAGATGAACGACGTTTTTTCGAACCTGAAGACAATTGTGTTGAGTTTTACTATGAACAATTAGCAGTAGCTCCTGAATTGAAGATTCTTCATTCATCCATATTACGGAATTATGCTGCTGCACTTCAGGATGACGCTCAACAAGTGTTTAATTCCAAGCTTCAAACTGACGTAGGTCGCAAGTATATACCAAAAGGCCAGAAGATTCAACGATATAGAAAAAGTATCCATGAGATCGATCGCGCTTCAGAATTACTAGGTTCAAAGCACTACATGTTTTCTGTATTACAAGCAAGAAAACTATTCTTCGAAGGATATTTAATCTCAATGAATTATCAGCATATCGATGAAGTTCAAGCGAAATTAGCGATTTCAAAATTTAGGCAGGCTTTAGATTATCAACCCTATATGCCACAAACCTATTTGGGCATGAGTACAGTTTTTGGCCATGCATTAAATCAACCAGATTCTGCATTACATTATGCACAGCTAGCTTTTGAAGAGTGCGTGGATTGGGTTCCTCCGCTTCGTCAATAAATATTTCTACTGCAGACATAGAGGTTTTTTAAAATGACCAAGATAGTAAAATGAAGCAATTGGAATCAATACATGTTTCTTATAAATTCAAATCCATCAACAGCTCTTAAACAAGAAAAGACGTACAAATCCAGTCCAGATACCTCTTATGATTGCATCTCTGTATTTAAATAGTAAATAGATTGCTGTCCCTCCACTTGCTAATTTTGCTCTGTTTTTAATATCTTTCCAATTGCTTTTCTGCCTTCTTTCTTTCGATTTTAGGTATTTGGCAGGTTCTTGAATTACTCTGCCGTTGACAATAACGGCTTCAACAAATCTTTTGAGTAATGGTCGTTCCTTCATAGTTTTATCACCGCAGTGAGCTATGATTATATGATCTTCTGTCTGCCCTAGAATTTGCACAGCGACAGTTCTTCCATCTGTCAGTCGAAGGGAGTCACATCGCAGTACAAGATTTGAACTAATCGCTGAAGATTGTGCGATTGAGGAAATGCTAAGAAAAAACAGGAGTAGATATTTCATAATTGTTGTTGCTTAATGCCTTGAATACAACAAATATGTAAATCGAAAGAACTTAGTATTTATCAAAATTCGACAATCATGCATATAAAGATATACTATATGTAAACAGCAAGGTAGAGCCGTTAAACTTGATGTTAGTTTTCAACGGAGAAATACCAGTTATTTCAAATTATTCGAAATATCTGAATCATTACTCTTTTATAACTTTGACAAAATAGGAACTGCCTTTTTTGTCAACCAACTTGATGACGTACATCCCACTTGTGTATCCAGAAAAGTCAAGTTGTACCACTTCATTTCCTAGTATACTCTCTCCACTTTGAATAAGTTGACCTGTAGTGGAATAAATGAAGTACTTAAACAATTCGCTGGATGGTAGGGAAATTTCGAACAGACCTTGCGTCGGCACAGGGAATCCCTTTAAGTTCTGGTGTTTCTGTAGATTTAAGCTCGACGGAGATTGATGAAAACATCCTTTTATATCGATTTCAGAAGCAGATGCCCATGGGTTTCCATTGATTTCGGAAAGCGCCACGAATTTAAAGAACCTACCTACTACAGGAGTTTCAAAAACCACTGTCTTGGGAGCAGCTGAGTTTTCAAATTCACCAGAAGCATCGACCTCATCCCAATTATATAAGTCATCGCTAAAATACAGCTCATATTCTTTTATCCATCCGTTTTGCCCATCTTGTCTAGGGAAATAAGTGAATTCATGCACATCAAATAAATCGCCCATATCCAAATGCATTTCATGTGGATATGTATCTGATCCAGTGCTCCATTTTGTATGCCAGATCGTCTCTGGATCATCATCAAATGCCATGGTAGCTAATCCCGGAAAATTAACTTCCTCACTATTGACATATTGTAATTCCCAAATATTCTTTGCTAGTAATCCTGGATTGTCACAATCTTCAACTGAGGGGCATTCAACAGTTGTAACCATATTTTCAATGGATTTGGAATAGGAAACGCCATCCTTAAGAACTGTTATGGTTACGTCATAGCTTCCAGGAGTGCCTAGTACAACTTTTGGGTTTCGTTTGTTTACATCATCTATATATAGTGGGGAAGGCTGAATGTCCCATGTCCAGCTGCAATTTTCATGATTCAGGATGGAATGGTCGTCAAACTGTATGGTATCCAGCATACAATCGAAATAGGGACTCTCTACCCATGGTTGAACGATTGGCTGGAAGCTCTGATCGTCCAAGGTGTTTTCCCATATTCCCGCATTACCTGCAACTCTTATTTTACCATCGCGAAAAAATGGTGAAACATGGTTTGGAGCCATACCAGCAGGGTAGTTTGACCCATAAATCGACCAATCAGTATCTCCAGGTTTACGGATATAGCATTGAGCTGCATTGCCACTTTTGTTGGTTGTAAAGAGATAGACAATATCATTACCACTAGCATCGGGTTGAAGCGCGAGTGTTTTCGTAAACTGATTCAGTGTTCCGGTGAAATTTTCCCAGGTATCGCCACTATCAACAGACTTGAAAACCTTGCCTAAATCGGCTGACCAAGTTCCGTTTTGTAAACAAGCATAAATCGTGTTTGTATCGTTTGGTGATAATACAAAATGTAATTTTCCTTCCCAAAAAGCTGAGCCTGCTGAACCATTGGTTAAGCTTGGTTTTGCTGTCCATGTCTCTCCGCCGTCTTCGCTGCGGAATAGACCTTGATTGACGATGTCCGCATAGATAATATTGGGATCAGCATAAGATATCTGACAAAATCGAATCCGATTGCCAAAATCGTGTAGTAATTCAAATGAAACACCCATGTCAATACTTTTCCAAAATCCATTTCCTTCTCCCAAATAAATAGTTTCGTAGTAGTTGGGATGGAAAAGCATATTACCTCTTCGCCCTCCATACTCATCCATGTTGGGGTATTTACTAAAACCAAACCTCCCTTGAGGCTCTGATTCTGCCGTTTCTGGAAGTATCCAACCTGGGCCCAAGTCATTGAAAGCTACGTGTTTACTTTTACCTTTCATAACCCAACCAGTAGGAGATTCTGCGCCGCCCATACGGATAGCTTTTGGTTGATAAAAATCAGCGATCGCGGTGTTCCCATTGTGATATCTGCCGCCTACAATGATGTCTTCGTTCCACCCTTGATCAAAACCCCACATGTCAGAACCCACAAGATTCTTGTTTTTTGCAACAGCATTATCTACAGAAATGAAATTATCCGTAGAATGCGTAAAACCTCCGTCAGTTGCAACCCAAGTAGAACCGTCAACTAGAATTTTCATCGTTTGTATATCTGGATGAATAGGAAAATCACCTCCATATCCTCCAATTATTGAGAAATTAGAACCACCATTAGTAGATTTATAGAGCGTTGTTGTACCTGCGAAAATTAGATTGGCATCTAAAGGAGAAACTTCGAGTATGAGGTCAAAAAAACCTTGTCCATTATTCAAAGGAAGCTCATTAGTTTGACCGGTTGCAAGTAATTCCCAAGTTCCGGTTGCCATATTTCCTAGATAAATCAAAGGCGTATTGTTTACGCTCAGCATGATCACGTAAAGATTGTCAGGAGCTGCAGGAGTAACAGCGAGCAGACCACCTGAGACTTCTTGGATTTGTGAAGGAAAATTTGAATCATTACTGAACGTTTGACCGCCATCCGTTGAAATGATGACATTGAAATTTCCACCAACACTTGTAATTGCATAGACGGTATCGGGACTTGTAGGTTTAATATGCACATCAAATGAGGCTTGAGTAGAGACGTTTGTCCAATTACTACCATTATTTTCTGAGAGAAATACTCCTGATGAACCGGCTGTAAAAATCTTACTTGGATTTGTGGCGTCAATCGTGATTTTATCCGCATAGAACTGATTACCTGAAGCGAGCATAGGTGTCCAAGTTTCTCCTCCATCTACCGTTTTATGAATTTGCATTCCACCAGCAGCGTATGCGATGTCTTCGTCAAAAGGATCAATAGCTATAGCCGTGATCGCTCCGCCAAAATTGTACCCTTGCGCCATTAGGTTCCAACTGATTCCATTGTCTACAGATTTGTTTATAAATCCCGTTTCCGTACCGCAATAGATAGTGTTGAGGTTACTTTCTGCAACATCGAAGGTGTAAACATTTACCTGCCATGGACATGGATCGGGCGCGTCAAGGGCACCTGATTCATTCAACCAGAAGGTCTCTTTGGGCCCTAGAAACTCCCACTCTCCAGCTAACGAAGGACTTTTTATATCTTGTGTTTTAGGTGCGTATTTCTGTTGCTGAGCTAAGGTTTCATAGTATTTGTCTATTGCGTCAAGTTGGATTTTTCCGCTGTCATTGACAAAGGGCATTGCGTGCTTTCGCCAAATTTTATAGTATCTCTGAATATCTCTAAAAGTGCCGCTATTGCTAAGAGCCCATTTGGAGTAGGACTCTTCAATTTCAAAATAGTTGATATCTTCAGCATACAACATCTTTGCCCATGTTGGGTACTGTTCGCTATACGCGGGCTTATAGCTGGGGATGTTTCCTGGGATATAGTCGTGCGAGACAAATCTATCTTGTCCGTTAAGTTGCATCGACATTATAAGAAAAAGCAAAAGAATAAAAGTTCTCATCAATTAAATATTAGCATAATCTGAAATAGCTACTTAATACACTATCATTTAGTGGTATTGAATTACAATATACAAAAAAGGAAATGGCTTGAAATACAATTCTACTCTTATTTGAAAATTACGAAGAGCTGCCTTATTCAATAGAATATGGGCAATGTGTTCGTAGATTAAAAGTCAAAAATCTAGTAAAAGTAAACTTTTTTTAAGAAGCTACAGCTATCACCCAGTTCAAAACAGAAGCACTAAGAAAACGTGTAAAGTGCTGTAAACTTCTTAGTGAAACGCAGCATAAAGCGCTAAGAATGCGACAGCTCCAGCAACAAAACCTACAGCTGCCAACCATGCTATTTTGCGTAGATACCAGATGAAATCGATTTTTTCCATTCCCATTGCAGCAACACCAGCGGCACTACCTATAATCAACATAGAACCACCAGTTCCTGCGGAATAAGCGATGAAATGCCAAAGCTTCGCGTCCACTTCCGCAGTGTACATACCCATCGAAGCTGCAACTAATGGAACATTATCGATAATTGCACTACCAACACCAAGAAGCATCACGACGATATCTTGATTTGGAATAGAGTTCTCCAAACCTTCAGCTAAATAGCGCAATGTACCAACTCCTTCTATTGCTAATGTCTCTAGAGCTGCGACTCCCATCAAGATTCCTAAGAAAAACAGGATTGAAGACATTTCTATACGAGATAGAGCTAAATGCGCAGAGTATAAATGTTTTCGTTCTTCGTCGAAATTTTCTTCTGGGTGTATGTATTCAGACACAAGCCAAACAACACCCATACTTAGCATCATACCAAGATATGGAGGGAGGTGTGTTACAGTCTTAAATATAGGAACGAAGATAATTCCTCCGAGTCCTAGAAAAAGCATTACTTTACTAGAGAGAAGAGGGTCTCTTTCTTCGTCTAATTCATCGTCAGGAGCCAAATCACCTTGGAAAGGTTTCATAAATGAAGCGATCAAGAATGGCACTACGAAGCATACAATAGAAGGAAGAACTAACCACGTAACCAAACCTCCTGTTGTAACTTTTTTACCAATCCATAGCATCGTCGTTGTGACATCACCAATAGGAGACCATGCACCTCCAGCATTGGCAGCAATGACTGCCAAGGACACAAACCAAATTCTGCTATTACGCTCGTGAATCAGTTTACTTAAAAGCGTGACTATTACTATTGTTGCGGTAAGGTTGTCTATAATTGCTGATAGAATGAAAGCCAATCCACCGACAATCCAAAGTAATTTTCGTTTATTTTTTGTTTTGACCCATCCCTTGATAATATCGAAACCTCTATGCAAGTCTATTATTTCTACGATGGTCATTGCACCAATAAGGAACACTAGAATTTCGGCAGTTTTCCCCATATGATGCAGAAGCCCATTTGCAAAGCCATCTGCTGGCCCCCCGTGATCTCCCGAATGATCTCCTCCGTGGTCAGCTGCATGCTCAGCCAAAGAGAAAATGGTACCATGTGTATCTATGACATCTAGGATTCCTGCATTAAAACCGATAGCTAGAAATGCCCAAGTTAAGGCTCCCATAATTAAAGCCGGAACAGTTTTGTCAAGCTTTAAAGGATGTTCAAAAACAATTGCCAAATAACCTAAAATGAATGTACCTACAACGGCTAAAAACATATGCTAATTTTTCTAAGCAATTATAAAATTGTATATCAACGAAATGTCGTCGAATCTGGTGACGGTGTAAAACGCAACTCGCAGAAAAAAGAAGCAAATATATAGCCTTATTAGAGAAATATTATTACTTCAGTAGGACTTGTTTAATTTTAACAAGGTACATGTTGGTTTGAATACAAAGACGATTTTAATCAAGAAGAATAGGCTATTGAATCTTCAGGTAAAAAGCTAATATTCGTGCCGATTCTGAAGCCTAATTCGATGTCCGAGTTTATTGTTTGTTTTTTTAACCCATGAGTTGAAGATCCATGGTTGTTCGGTGTTTTTGGAAAAGTATTGGTTTTCGATTGCAATAAAGGCATTTTGGGCAATTTTTGTATTTAATTTTTCCTTATATCGATCAAGGAGAGCATCTCGTTTCCACGCGATTTTACTTATGTAGTTTGCATCAATTTCCTTTTGGTAATTAGCCGCGTAGTGAACAATGGTTGCAGGATGGTCAATCATCGAATAGGCAAGAATTATAAGATACGCTGAAAGACTGAATTGATTGAAAAGATGCATAAGTTGATATTTGTTGTGAATCTTCTGATAGGTAAAGAGAATTCCAAGTAAAGTCATGGCAAGGAAGATCATGACGCCGAGCCGTTTTTCTGTAAGGCCGTAAGCCTCAACGTATCTGTAGTTACGTAGGGCAGTTGAAGCTACCAGAAAGACATTCTGAAAGAGCCAAATAGAAGCGAGTAGCTTTAGCATACGATTATCTTTCAAGAAGTTGAGATTTCCTCTGAAAAAGATGGCGATTATTAGACTTCCAGTAAGAGTTGATAAGATAGTTACGTACGTTCCATTGTGCACATATTCCGATAGTTCAGCTGCTGTTCTAGCAGAGTAGTTAAACCAAACGTTTACGATATCCAGAATATTGAATAATAAGACTAGAACGTTGAGAATCAGTAAGGTATTACTAGCAATTTGTAGTTCATGTTTTAGTCCTATAGTCGAGAAGGTCAGATTCAAGTTATTTTTCGCATGCTTGACTCTGCGACTCATGAAGCGGTTGCGTTTCGCGAATTTTAGTCGAAGATTATCGATGGTAATTGGGATCAATAGCGGAACTAGAAAGAAACAGGCAATTAGTGACGAAAAGATCATTTGGCCGTCAGCCATGCTAGAGATATAATCAACTAGTTGCATTAAAGGGACTGAAACCAATGAATAGAAATCTGAGTTAGCTTGACTATACAAAATAATAAATACGATAGATAGGAGTGCAGGGATTATTAAGATTCTGGCTGCCTTTTTCATTTGGGAGCTTTTAGGGAATTTTGGCCAGTTTTGAGCATCAAATAGGAACCTTAAAAAGTAAAAAGGTTGAGCTGCTGAAAGAATGATCCATTGAAATAAGGCAACAAATAGATTCTGGACGTTTTTGGAATGTAAAGCGCCGATTAGGATAGTGTGTGAGAGCAAATACATTTGTAGAGCCCATGCATCGGCGTCGTACGACACATTGATTCCCGAGGCGATTGAACCGAAGCAAGCCCACCAGAATAGTCTGTTATTTATTGTTGGTTGATGAATCAGTATTGCCGATCCTATGGAGGCGACAGACATAATGAAATAGTTAAGACCAACATTCCCTACAAGGGGAATTAATCCGTTGAACAGAACGACAAGGGCTATTAAAGCAAGAATAGAAGCGACGTTCTTATTCATCTTGAAATGAAAAGCTAGGGTTTGGAGAAGTGATTTCGCAAGCAACAGTGATTTTTCCATGTTAAGTATTTAAAAGTACTTTGAATTTCAAAGTAAAAAGTCAAAAAAATATTATTTCTTTTTTAGTAAGCTTTCAAGTGCAGCCAAGTGTTCTTCAAACATCATTCTACCAATGGGTGTTACTCGATAGGAAGTTTTGGGCCGTCTGCCAACAAATTCTTTTTTGTATTCAATACATTGGGCTTTTTCTAGTCCGCTAATATGACTAGCAAGGTTACCGTCTGTTAATTCCAACAGTCTCTTTATTTCTGTAAATTCGACCCACTCGTTAACAATCAAAATCGACATAATGCCCAATCGCACTCGATTGTCAAATTCTTTATGAAGTTTATGAATAAAGTGACTCAACGTAATTTAGATTTTATTGGCGAAGATACAGCCTTACGCCATAATATATATGAAATAGTCCAAAACCAATTGTCCAGAATTCAAGTCCATATCCTGGAATAAATAAAGCGACAACACCAAGTAAAACTTGAGCTAGTCCAAGGGAATTGATATCTTGAAGTGTGTATTTGGCACCATTAATAAGTGAAAGTCCATAGAAAATTAGCATCGCTGGCGCCACGAACTCCAGGGCTCCTCCTAGAATTAAAGCAACACAGAAGACACCTCCAGTCCCTAGGGGAATAGCAATATTAACAACCATTTGGCGAAAAGATCTAGTCCATAACTGGACACCTGCTTTTTTGGTTTTTCGTGATGTAAAAGTATAACCAGCAATGATGGCCAACAATAAAGTTAGGAACCCCAGAAGAAAAATGAAACGATATGGTGCCAAGCCTGCAATCTGACCGATCTGATCCAGCTGCATGTGATAGAATTGTTCTTGAAAAGGAAAACTACCAACAATAGCGTAGCAAATTGTTGCATAACCCAGTGCGATAACACCAATGACTATACCTGTTGCACCACTAAGTGTAACAAACTTTGTTGACTTCTCCATCATTGACCGAATGTCGGAGAGTGCTTGTAGAGGTTCTGTATATTGATCCATACCCATTACTAAACATTTTAAAAGTACTTTGAAATTCAAAGTTATACTTTAAACTTCATAGCTTTGTCATTTATTATATGATTTATTGAAAATATTTCAGAAAGATGAGTCATTCAATTTTATCTGAGCGAAGAGGTTTGGTTTCAATCTATCTGAAATATGGGGGAATACCGGAATCTTGTCTAATATCTATGAAGTTGGTCAACATTCTTATGCACTGTAACATATGTTACTTCTTTATTTTAAAGATTCGCTATATTCGCAAGGATATAACGACAACAACATGATATCTGTAGAAGAAGCTTTGAAGATCGTTGACAATTCAGTTGAATGCTCAAGTAAACATGAGACAAGACTAGTTGTCGACGCATTAAATTATATACTATCGGAAGATATTATAGCTCCGATAAATATGCCACCTTTTCGGCAATCTGCTATGGATGGTTACGCTGTAAACCTACACGACCAATCAAAATATCGTGTGATTGACGAAGTGAAAGCTGGAGACAAGAAACAACCGCAGTTAGCTCCTGGTGAAGCCGTTCGGATATTTACAGGTGCTCCAGTTCCTGATTCATCCAATGCTATTGTTATTCAAGAACATGTTAAAGCTAGTGATGGTGATATTGTCGTAGATCGAGAAATTAATCCTCGAGCCAATATTCGTCCCATAGGAGAGCAGATTACTAAGGGTGAAATCGCTTTAAGTAAAGGAACGAAGCTAACAGCCGCTGGTATTGGATTTTTAGCGACACTTGGAGTAGTAAAAGTTAAGGTATATAGTTGGCCGGATGTGTGTATTGTTGCAACCGGTAATGAACTTGTAAGTCCAGGAGAAGAATTACTTTTTGGACAGATTTACGAAAGTAATGCGGTCATGTTAAAAGCAGAACTCAGCAGACTTGGTTTATCGAATATAGCGATCAGGAAAGTTTCTGATAATTATCAGCAAACCTTAGAAGTCATGAAGCAAGCAATCGAAGAGTTTGATATAGTCTTATTGTCTGGTGGAATATCTGTTGGGGATTATGATTTTGTAAGAGTGGCAGCGCAAGAGCTTGGCATAGAGCAACTTTTTTATAAGGTAAGACAGAAGCCAGGAAAACCACTGTATTTTGGTAAGTACAAGGAAAAATTAGTATTTGCACTGCCTGGAAATCCAGCATCTGCTATGAGTTGTTTTTACATATATGTATATAAAGCACTGCAGATCTTAATAGGTAATAATCAGAGCGATCTGATGAGAATTACTGCTATTTCTAAATCTCATTTCACCAGGAAAGGGGATCGAGCTCAATTTTTGAAAGCTTACTATGATAATATGCAGGTTGAAATATTGGATGGGCAGCAATCATCTATGCTTCATACATTTTCGATAGCCAACTCGATGATTTATGTGAGTTTAGAAATTGATGAAATAAAAGTTGGAGATACTGTTGAGCTTGTTTTATTACCAACTAAATAATTGAGATGAAATATAGGATCAAAAGTAAAATTTGGATAGAAGTAAATGATAAAGTGTTGGTAGGAGAGGGGCGCGTTAATTTGTTGATGGCAATTGAAGAGATTGGTTCATTGTCGAGAGCGGCGAAGGCGATAGGTATGTCATATAAAAAGGCATGGAAATTAGTTGATATGATGAATGAAAGAGCAGATCAGCCACTAGTTAAACTAAGTGTTGGTGGTAAAGGTGGAGGAGGAGCAATCTTAACGGATTATGGCAGATCAATAGTCAAAGTATTTGAGGACCTTAAAAAGAGATGTTGGAATTTCTTAGATACACAAGCTGAACTGACAAATTTATGATTTTCGACATACCCAATATAGAGGTTTTTCTAATTGTATTGCCCATTGTTGCTTTTTTGTACTCTAGTGTGGGTCATGGAGGAGCGAGCGGCTATTTGGCTTTAATGGCCTTATTTTCCTTTTTGCCAGAAACAATGAAGCCGACGGCACTGCTTTTAAACGTTTTCGTTGCTGGAATTGCATTTTACCATTACTACAAAGAAGGATATTTTGACTTTAAGTTGTTTATTTCTTTCGCAATGACATCTATTCCGCTAGCCTTCGTTGGTGGGATGATTGAAGTTGACGCAACGCTGTACAAAAAACTTCTCGGATTACTGTTGATATTTGCAATTTTAAGAATGCTCAATATCATTGGGCGTAATACAGGTCAAATAAACGAAGTAAAGATTTGGCAAGGTTTAGTAGTTGGCGGTATAATAGGTTTCTTTTCAGGTCTAATTGGAATTGGAGGTGGTGTCATATTAACGCCGGTAATCTTGTTATTGCATTGGGGAGAGATGAAGACTGCAGCAGCAGTCTCAGCCTTGTTTATTTGGGTAAATTCCATAGCTGCCTTACTAGGTCAATTTAGCAGTGGTGTTCGCCTCTCTTGGGATCTTGTAGTTTTGGCAATGATCGCGCTGGTAGGTGGCTATTTTGGAGGATACTATGGTAGTAAAAGACTCAATAATGTGTTTTTGAGATATATACTTGCTTTTGTACTTTTTATCGCCTCTTTAAAATTGTTCTTTGTATGATTGCGATCAACATTAAAATTAGTAGGAAACATAATGCCTTGAAGACATATATAAATAAACAATTTTATTGATATCTAGATATATTGCTTTTTCTTAAAGCCAATGCTGCAATCTGTAATTAATGCAAATAAAAGGTGAAGCAATAAGTTTTTTAACAGGAGAAGAAGCAATGAAAAAAACTGGAATGGAGAGGTGTCAAATTATTTTTTAGAAATAGGACACCTTAAAACTATAAATATGGAGTTACAGATTAAGTATTATGGTATGCTAGCGGAAATCAGTCAATGTGATGAGGAGTTGCTGAACTTTGATGGAACATCAGCTTCAGATTTGCTACACTTTCTAACTAAGAGGTATCCAAGTTTCGCGACAAAAGATATCAAGGTTGCGCAAAATAATGAAATTGTGCCTTTGGAAAACAAAATTACATCATCTGTAATCGCATTATTACCTCCTTTTTCTGGTGGCTAAAATTATGAATAGGTATAGCAGACAGATTATATTATCGGAAATTGGCCCGGAGGGTCAAGACAGAATTTCTAGAGCTAAAGTACTGGTTATAGGCGCTGGAGGTTTAGGCTGTCCTGTCTTACAATATCTCGCTGCGGCAGGAATAGGAACCCTTGGGATCGCAGATTTTGATGTTGTGGAAGAGTCAAATCTGCAAAGACAGATTTTATTCGGAGTTTCTTCTTTAGGTCAAAATAAAGCTCTTGCAGCAAGATCTCGTTTATTGGATCTAAATCCAAGTATTCAGATTGAAACGTATACTGAAGGGTTCGATAGGACTAATGCTTTGCAATTGCTAGGAAGCTACGATATTGTTGTCGACTGTACCGATAACTTCGAGACACGTTATATTATTAATGATGCAGCTATCATAAAAGGCAAACCGGTGGTTTATGGTGCGATCTATAAATTTGAAGGACAAGTATCAGTTTTCAACTTTGAAAATGGTCCAAGTTACAGATGTTTGTTTCCAAGTCTACCTGAGAAAGATACTATCCCAAATTGTTCGGAAATAGGAGTCCTGGGAATATTGCCTGGAATTATTGGGACAATGCAGGCAAACGAGGTTCTAAAGATTGTTCTAAACTTACAAGGTGTGCTTTCTGGAAAGTTGTTATGTTATAATGCTAAGTCAGCAGAAATTCGGACGCTGAAATTTTCTAAATCAGAAAGGGAGATTGAACGGATTACTAAAAAATCGAGTCTTTTTTTAGAGGGTGGGGTGCCTTTAGGACCTTGTATTCGTAAAAATGAGATATCTTTTAGAGACCTGGAAGATATCGAAACAGTGCAATTTGTTGACTTGAGAGAACCAAATGAAGAACCTAAAATCCAAAATTTTAAAGGTTTGACGGTTCCACTCAGTGAGCTAGAAAGTCGATTGGATGAGATATCGCGTGATCGAACAATCGTTTTATTTTGCCAACATGGATTAAGGAGTAAGAAAGCAGTTGATTTATTAAGAAAACACAATATAGATAATACGATTAGTTTAAAAGAAGGAGCTAAGGGAATAATAGAATTTAACAAAATAAGCAATGATGGATAAAAAGATAAAAAACGTATTCAGAGAAGGTGCTATTTCTTCAGAATTTATTGCAAATTCCATAGCTAAACATCAAGTGAAAACAGATATTGGAGCCCACAATATCTTTCTCGGCCAGGTACGAGCGGATGAAGTCGATGGAAAGCAAGTAGAAGCCATTGAATATACTGCACATGTAGAGATGGCGAATATCACCTTTCATGAAATCCGAGAAGAAACTTTCGAGAAGTTTGATTTAACCTGTATGCATATATACCACAGTATAGGGCTAGTGTCAGCTGGAGAAATATGTTTGTTTGTTTTTGTTTCATCACCTCGAAGGAAACAAGTGTTCAAAGCTTTAGAATTTGTTGTGGAAGAGATAAAAGCAAAAGCACCCATTTTTGGAAAAGAGATATTCGAAGATAGTACACATCAATGGAAAGTGAACCAGTAAAATATAGCAGTTTGATATATCAGAATGCTCAAGTGATTAATCTTTAAATTTAAAGCTACTTGGCTTAACAGAAAAAATGAAACATGGTCGACATTACACATAAACAAAATACACTTCGAATTGCAACAGCTCAAGCGATTGTTAAAGTGAGTAAGAAAGAAACTATAGAGGCAATCAAGAATGACACAGTACCAAAAGGAAATGTTTTTGCAATGAGTAAAGCAGCTGGTTTGCTAGCTGCAAAAAAAACTCCAGATTTACTTCCAGATTGCCATCCGCTTCCGATTGAATATACAGGCATAGAATATGAAATTAACGAACTTGATATTAGAGTTTTATGCACTATTAAAACCATTTATAAAACTGGAGTTGAAGTTGAAGCGATGCATAGTGCTTCAGTTGTAGCTTTGAATATGTATGACATGTTAAAGCCTATTGATAAAGGTCTTGAGATTCACTCAATTAAATTACTACAAAAGAAAGGTGGGAAGACGGACTATCCGCTTCATATTGAAAGAGAAGTAACTGCCGCTGTGGTGGTTTGCTCTGATAAAATTTCAGCGGGTTTAAAAGAAGATCGAGCTGGAAAAATAATCATGGACAAATTGGCTGTGAGCAATGTCAATATTGCTGATTATGTTGTCATTCCAGATGAAAAAGATGTTATTCAAGAAGTTGCTAAGAAATATGCTAAGCAAGGTGTCGATTTAGTCATATTTACTGGAGGAACAGGATTGTCAAAACGAGATGTTACTCCAGAATCTTTGTATGAAATAATCGATCGAAAAATTCCTGGAGTTGAGGAAGCTATTAGAAGTTATGGACAAGACCGTACACCTTACGCTATGTTGTCTAGAAGTATCGCAGGAACTATTGAGAATACAGTAGTACTTGCATTACCTGGTTCAACAAACGGAGCAAAAGAATCCATGGAAGCAATTTTTCCTTCGGTATTACATGTTTTCGAAATTCTAAAAGGAGCGCAACACGACTAATTGATATGAACGCAGAAATATTGAAAGACACCTTTGGTAGACAGCATACTTACTTACGAATATCATTAACAGAGTTATGCAATTTACGCTGCACGTATTGCATGCCAGCCGATGGGATCCAATTATCTCCTAGATCTCATATTATGAATTTTGATGAAATCTATGACATTGCAAAGTTGTTTGTGAGCCATGGAGTGTCCAAAATTAGATTGACGGGAGGAGAACCGCTGGTTCGTAAAGATGTGGAAATCATATTACGGAAATTAGCTACCCTACCAGTCGCATTATCGATGACCACAAATGCAGTTGTCGTTGATAGGTATATCCAAGTGCTTAAGGAATGTGGTATACTAAATCTCAATGTTAGCTTAGATTCTTTGGATTCTGAAAAGTTTAAGATCCTAACTCGGAGAGATAATTTCGAAAAGGTATTTAATAATATCGATCTCTTGATCAAGGAAGGCTTTAGCATAAAGCTTAATGTTGTTCTTATGAAGGGGGTAAATGAAGATGAGATTGCGGACTTCATTAATCTTACAAGAGATATGGATATTAATGTGCGATTTATAGAATTTATGCCGTTCGATGGAAATGCTTGGAATAAGCAAAAGTTAGTGTCATATTCTGATATTATGGCGATTGTAGAAGAGGCCTACGGAATAGAACGCGTTGATCGTATTAAGGATGCTCCCAATGATACTTCGAAGAATTACAAAATTAAAGAGCATAAAGGATCTTTTGCGATAATTAGTTCTGTGACTAATCCTTTTTGTGATTCATGCAATCGAATTCGGCTAACAGCAAACGGACGGATAAAAAATTGCCTCTTCTCAGCTACTGAATCTGATTTATTGACGCCCTTACGCGACGGTAAGGACCTTAGACCTATCATTCAAAAGGTGATGCAATCGAAATTTAAGGTTCGCGGAGGAATGGACACATTAGAAAAGTTAGAAACGCCTAATCTTCACGAAAAAAATCGAAGTATGATCACAATTGGAGGATAGTAGTCCTTTGTTTAGCGAAGTGTTCACAAATAGAATTAACACCAAACATTTACTAGTTTTCTAACGCAAACTGCTTAGGTGTTATGCTTTAGCTAAAATATCGACTGCTATTTTTTCCATATATGCGAAAGCTGCATCATAATCATTTTCGATTATACCATCTAAAATGGCCTCTCTAATAGCTGTTTTAATAATTCCTACAGAACGTCCTGGTTTTATATTGAAATGCTCCATAATAATCTCACCAGACACAGGTGGCTCCCAATTTCTTAAATGATCTTTCTCTTCAATTTCTATCAATTTGACTTTTACCACGTCATAATTCTCTCGATATCGCTTCTTTTTTGACTCGTTTTTCGATGTGATGTCTGCCTTACATAGTGTCATAAGATCATCAATGTCCTCTCCTGCATCGAAAAGTAGACGACGAATCGCGGAATCTGATATGTTTTCCTTTGTCAAACTAATAGGACGATGGTGCAATGAAACAATCTTTTGAACGTATTTCATTTTGTGATCAAGGGGTAATTTTAGTCTCTTGAAGATTTTCGGTACCCACTTGGTGCTGATAACTTCATGACCATGAAATGTCCATCCAGAATTCTTTTGAAACCTTTTGGCGGAAGCCTTACCTATGTCATGTAAGATAGCGGCCCATCTTAACCACAGGTTATCAGACTCTTGTGCCACATTGTCAAGGACTTCTAGCGTGTGGTAGAAATTGTCCTTGTGTCCAATATTTTCTTTGATCTCAACTCCTTTCAGATTGGTTAGTTCGGGTAAAATCTGCTTGAGCAAACCAGTTTCTTCTAGTAATTTGAATCCATTTGAAGGTTTGCGAGAAAGTATTATTTTATTAAGCTCCGTTGTGATTCGTTCTTTGGATACTATCACTAGTCGACTGGAGAATTGAGAGATACCTTCTAGCGTAAGCGGGTCAATTGTAAAGTCGAGCTGCGATGAAAATCTAACTGCGCGGAGCATACGTAGAGGATCATCCGAAAAGGTTTTTCCTGGATCGAGTGGAGTTACGATTCTTCTAGAATTCAGATCGTCAAGTCCACCAAAAGGATCAATTAAACTACCAAAATTGTGTTTATTTAGGCTTACAGCCAGTGCATTTATCGTAAAATCACGTCGATTCTGATCATCTTCTAAAGTCCCATTTTCGACCGCAGGTTTGCGGCTGTCGGACCGATATGATTCCTTTCTAGCTCCTACAAATTCAATTTCTAGCTCCTTGTGCTTCAACATTGCAGTGCCGAAACGTTGGTAAACAACTAATCGTGGAGCTGGTCGCAATTTTTTGCTCAGTTTGGTAGCCAATTCTATTCCGCTTCCAACACAGACAACATCTATATCTTTGGAAATTCTGCCAAGTAGTCGATCTCTTACGAAACCACCCACTACATATGTTGGGAAGTCCAATTCTTCAGCCGCTTCGCTGATCAGACTAAATATTTTGCGTTCGTAAGGTTCTATATTGAAAAGCAAAAAGTTGAATTAAAGTGCAGTGACAAGTTCCTTGTTATAGTGCTCTCGCAAAATTTCAAGGGTTTCAAAAATTGGAGCAGGGGAATCCTCCGTGACAAGAAGAGATCTGAATTTTTTTACATCTCTAAATCCACGGAAATAGTTTGTATAGTGACGGCGCATTTCAACAACACCAAGTCTTTCTCCTTTCCACTTTAAGCTAAACTCGAGATGTCTTTTACAAGTGTCTACCCGCTCATCGATTGTTGGTGGAGCAAGTATTTCTCCAGTTTTGACGTAGTGCTTAATTTCTCTAAAAATCCATGGATTTCCGATGCTAGCTCGACCAATCATAATGCCATCAACACCGTACCTATTTTTGTATTCGACTGCTTTCTGCGGAGAATCGATATCTCCATTTCCTATTATGGGAATATGAACACGAGGGTTTTCCTTGATTTTGCCTATCAAGCTCCAATCGGCTTCACCTTTGTACATCTGCTTACGAGTGCGTCCATGAATCGAAAGCGCCTTAATCCCTACATCTTGTAACCTTTCAGCTACTTCTTCTATGAATTTTGTGTTATCGTCCCAACCGAGTCTTGTTTTTACAGTGACTGGTAAATTGGTACTATCAACAACTGCCTTTGTCAACTTAACCATTCTGTCAAGATCTTGAAGTATTCCGGCACCAGCCATTTTACAGACGACTTTTTTCACAGGACAGCCAAAATTAATATCTAGAACCTCAGGCTGGGCCTCTTCCACTATTTCTGCAGCGCGCATCATTGAGTCTAGTTCTGCTCCAAATATTTGTATTCCAATGGGACGTTCGTAGTCGTAAATGTCTAGTTTTTGTAGGCTTTTGGTTGCATCACGAATCAAACCTTCCACAGAAATGAATTCCGTATACATCATATCACAGCCGTTTTCCTTGCAGAGAGCACGAAATGGAGGATCACTTACATCTTCCATTGGTGCAAGTAGTAAGGGGAAATCGCCTAAAGGTATTGTATCAATTTTAACCATGCCGCAAAATTATAAAAATGGATTTAGTCCGTTTTACTCAGAGTCAATATATTATTCTCAATCCGTAGTCCATTTGTCAACTTCTAGCTATACATATATGTTGGTTTTTCATTTTAGAATGCCAATGAAATTAGATTTCAGTTAAAAAGGCAACATTTAATCGCGTTTTTAAAAAGATCGTCGGTTTAACTCCATATCAATACTCAGTAAGGGATTCAGGTCAATAGCACGATGCCCGCTCGTCAAACTGTTTATCTTTTTGTAAGAATACTTAAACAATACTTTGATTTGTGTCGTTTAGTTTGAAATTGATTAATAATAACAAATAAATTAATAGTATGAAAAATCTAAATTTTATTCTTTTAGGCTTAGCCTTCATGGGAATTTTTACTTTTACTTCTTGTGAGGAAGATCCAGAACCAGAACCAGAGATAGTAAACATCGTTGAGACAGCACAGGGGGCTGACAACTTGAGTATGCTCGTAGATGCACTAGTTGCAGCTGATTTAGTAGATGTGTTGAACGGAGATGGTCCATTTACAGTTTTTGCACCAACAAACACTGCCTTCCAAACATTGCTAGATTCTAATCCAGATTGGAATGCAGTAGAAGATATAGACAAAGCGACTTTGACAAGCGTATTGTTATTTCACGTTCTAGGCGGTTCAATCAAAGCGGCTGATTTAACTGATTCGTATGTTACAACGAATTCTGTTGGACCAGAAGATGAGCCAGTAGTTCTTCAGATCGACGTAACAGGAGGTGTGAAATTTAATGGTACTGCAGAGCCAGTAACTACAGATGTTGAAACAACAAATGGAGTTGTACATATTATCGATGAGGTTATGTTGCCACCAAATGTTGTAACATTGGCGATCAACAATCCTTCAAACTTCTCAATTTTAGTTGCGGCGCTTACAAGAGCTGACCTAAATACGATGTATGCAGATATTTTACAAAATCCAGGTCCTTTCACAGTGTTTGCTCCAACAGATCAAGCATTTATCGACCTACTAAATAGTAACCCAGATTGGTCAACATTGGATGATATTCCAGTTGCAACTTTGGAAGCTGTATTAAATTACCACGTTATTCAGAATGCAAACGTACAAGCTGATCAATTAACTGACGGTGCTGCGGTAACAACACTTGGTGGATCTGACTTAACAATTGATCTTTCCGACGGAGCGAAATTATCTACAACAAGTGGACAATCTGTAGATATCATCTTGACTGATGTTCAAGGTACAAATGGTGTAATCCACGCTATTGACACTGTACTTTTACCATAATATGTAATACGACAAACAAATTAGTTTACCGTTTTGACAGGCGGTTGTAAAAAAAAGCCAGTTGATTGAAAATCAGCTGGCTTTTTTATTTGTCAGTAGATCGGACTAACTATTTAATTTTTGACAATAAGGTATTTAGTGTTTTACTTGGTCTCATAGCTTCAGAAACAAGCGTCTCATTTGGAGAGTAGTAACCTTCAATGTCAACTGGTTCACCTTGAACATCAATTAACTCTTGAAGAATTTGATCTTGCTTTTGATTCATCTCAGAAGCTACCTCAGTGAATGTATCTTTTAGATCTTTGTCCTCGTTCTGTTCCGAGAGGGCTTCTGCCCAAAACATGGCCAAAAAGAAGTGGCTTCCTCTATTATCAAGTTCTTTCACTTTACGAGAAGGTGACTTGTCTTTACCTAGAAATTCAGTTGTCGCTTTGTCCAAAGCATCGGCAAGAACTTGAGCTCTTTTATTGTTAAAAGTTTCAGCTAAGTGTTCTAAAGAAACTGCTAAGGCTAGGAATTCCCCCAAAGAATCCCATCGCAAGTGGTTTTCTTCTACAAATTGCTGAACATGCTTAGGAGCTGAACCTCCAGCACCAGTCTCAAAAAGTCCTCCACCATTCATTAATGGAACAATTGATAACATTTTGGCTGATGTTCCTACTTCTAAAATTGGAAATAGATCTGTGTTATAGTCTCTAAGTACATTTCCAGTAACTGAAATCGTATCTTGACCTTTCTTGATTCTATCTAGTGAAAATCTAGTAGCATCTTTCGGAGTCATGATATGAATCTCAAGTCCTTCAGTATTGTGATTTGGGAGATATTTATTCACTTTCTGGATAATTTCTCTGTCGTGTGCTCTACTTTCATCAAGCCAGAATACAATAGGAGTTTTACTAGCTCTGGCACGATTTACAGCCAGTTTTACCCAATCTTGGATCGGCAAATCTTTGGTTTGGCAAGCTCTCCAGATATCGCCTTGTTCTACTTGGTGTTCAATAACAACATTGCCGTTTTGATCAACCACTTGAACCTTTCCATCAGCAGCTATTTCAAAAGTTTTATCGTGAGATCCATACTCTTCTGCTTTTTTGGCCATGAGCCCAACATTTGGTACACTACCCATTGTAGTCGGATCAAATGCACCATTTTCCTTACAGAAATCAATTGTCTCTTGGTAGATTGAAGCGTAACTACTATCAGGAATTACTGCTTTCGTATCTTTTGTTTCACCATTTTTATCCCACATCTGACCCGACGTACGAATCATAGCTGGCATGGAAGCATCTATAATTACATCACTAGGTACATGAAGGTTTGTAATACCTTTATCAGAGTTTACCATAGCTAGGTCTGGTTTCACAGCATAACAAGCTTTGATTTCAGCCTCTATTGCTGATCTCTTGTCGGCAGGTAGATCTTGAATTTTAGATACCAGGTCACCAAAACCATTTCGTACATCGACACCAATTTCTTCCAGATCGCTCTCAAACTTTGTGAATACACTGTCGAAATAAACCTTCACAGCGTGACCAAATATAATTGGATCAGACACCTTCATCATGGTAGCTTTCATATGTAGCGAAAACAGAACATCTTGCTCTTTTGCATCAGCAATTTGAGTTTCAAGAAAGTTCAATAGTGCTTTTTTTGAAAGTACAGTTCCATCAAGAATTTCACCTTCAAGTATCGAAAGATCACTCTTGAGCACTGTCTTAGTTCCGTCTGTAGAAAGGTGAACAATATCTACACTACTTGCTTTTGCAAAAGTCACAGATTTCTCGTTTGCTCGAAAATCTCCATGAGACATGGTCGCAACATGAGTTTTGGAAGTACTTGACCATGCACCCATTCGGTGTGGGTGTTTACGAGCATATTCTTTAACTGGTTTTGGAGCTCTTCTATCAGAGTTTCCTTCACGTAGAACTGGGTTTACCGCACTTCCTTTGATTTTGTCGTAACGAGCCTTTATTTTTCGATCTTCATCTGTCTCAGGATCGTCTGGATAATCAGGAAGATTGAAACCGTCTGATTGGAGTTCCTTAATGGCAGCAGTAAGCTGAGGAACTGAAGCAGAAATATTAGGTAGCTTGATGATATTTGTTTCAGGCTCTTGAGTCATTTTCCCCAAGATTGCGAGAGCGTCTTCAACTTGCTGATCTTCAGCAAGAAAGTCAGGGAATGCCGCTAGAATTCTTCCAGCAAGTGATATGTCCTTCAATTCGATTTCTACCCCTGCCGAACCAGCGTATGCCTGGACGATAGGTAGGAATGAATGTGTTGCTAAATACGGCGCTTCATCCGTCTTAGTGTATATGATTTTACTTTTACCCATAATGTAAATTGATACTTTTTGTATAGACAGTTTAGCTAAGAAAGTTTGAATTTTCAAAGCGAAGCACAAAAGTACAGAAAACAGTTGAAATTAGTGAGTGAGTATTTGGACAATGGACTTGCTGTTAAGTTAACTCATTAACTACACGAGTTCTATTTTCAATGATTGAAGGGAAATTCTTAGCAATATATGCGTTAATTTATCTTCCTTCTAAAAATCGAAGATTGTCAATATCAAACTAGTGAGTAGGTGTTTAGATTGAGAATTATGAATTCTATTAGACTTTTGAAATTGTCTTTTAATGGCATAATTAGAAAAGGAAGTATAGAATTTTGTGCTATTGCGATAAAGCTTTTGCAATTTGGCTTTTAACTTGATCGGTCTCTGCGTAGCCTTGCGCAATGAGATAGTATGATTCTCCATTTTTTAGTACGACAGTCGGAAAACTATTTACGCCTAAGTTTCTTGCCATTTGAAAATGCTTTTTAACTCTCTCCTTGTACTGTGGAGAAGTGAACTTCTGTTCAAAATCGCTTACGTCGATACCTTCAACTTTACCTGCTAGTTCTATAAATGTCTTGGGATCTTGTGGATTTTTGTTGTCGTAATAGAATGCTTTCTGGACATTCTGAAAATATGACCATCCTTGCTCTGGAGCCATGTCCAATATTACTGCTACTGCTCGGCAGCTAGGCTCTGTATCATATTCTATTGTGGAATCATCTAGAATACTATATTGAAACTCTTGCCCAGATCTCTCATGTACTTCTTCCCAATGCTCTGTCAAAAATGACTTTAGATCAGTCATCTTCTCTTGATTATAAGGTCTTAAACCACCCATGACAATTTCAAGCTTTATGTTTTCATCTAAATCGTCAATCACTTTGCTGAATTCAGGAGAAAACCCATAACACCATGAACACATAGGGTCACCGACATAAATGAGTTTTGTTTCGTTGGAGTTTTGGGCATGGGACGATATTGACATAATCAAAATAATTGTGGTCAGAAGATATTTCATAAGCTGATAACAGTAGATTTATTGGATGTTTGCAACAAAAAAGGAGATGCAAAATGCATCTCCCTTGTATCTTATGTGAATCTAAAAATTACTCAAACAAATTCTTATAGTCTGAATCGCTAGAATCATCTAGAGTGTTCTCGTTGTAATCAACTTCTGGCATTTCATCAAGATCTAAAACTTCATCATGCTGTTCACTACCACCCATAAGTAATAGGCTAGAACGTTTTTCATATTCTTCCAACATCTTGAGCCCTTGCTCTTCAAAAACACCACTTTGCAAGTCAATAGAATCCATAAATGAAGATGACATTTCCATGAATTGCTCCATTTCACCAACTTTGTTCGCTACATCATCAGCAATATGTTCCATTGCCTGATCAAACATCGCTCTTTTGTCTT
Source organism: Saprospiraceae bacterium (assembly GCA_965658745.1). Lineage (GTDB taxonomy): Bacteria > Bacteroidota > Bacteroidia > Chitinophagales > Saprospiraceae > JAHDFB01. The sequence goes on from CBFHTK010000006.1 coordinate 75,598, forward strand.
TATCTCCACTAATAATATTCATAGCAGATTTCATAGCAGAGTGCGATGTCTTGATTGCTCTGTATTCTACCTCTTTTACCTTGACTTGATCTTTAGTATCCTCCAAAAGAATTTCGGAGTTAGCGTACATCTTCGTCAGTACTTTGTGAAGAATAGTCATTCGCTTATGTAGAACAGCATATTTGCTATTACTCTCTTTCAAACGAGCAGCTTTTCTAGTCGCAAGCGTTAGAGCAGAGCTATTGCCTTGTTCTTTCGCTTTTTTAGCAATCAGAAGATTCTGCTTGATGTCATCAGTGTTGCTGCTGATCAAGTCCTTAATCTTGCGCATTTGACCTCGTAAACTACCAATCTGCTTACTCATTTTTTGCAGATTATCTTCTAAGTCACTAATGTAGTTCTTAAGTATTCCAATAGGGTCAATCGTTACAAAAATTCCTGTGATCTTGCGCATAATGCTTTTATACATATACCCGACTACTGCACGTACTTTTGGGTCAAGTGCCATATAAATGATTGCACCCAAGACCAATAGGGATATGACAATTCCTATGGTTGTAGTAAGAAAAGTTAATACGGCGGCTCCTGCAGTAAAAAGAAAGTAGCCTGCAACTGCAGCTACACCAACAAGGAACAATGCGCCAGTTTTTCCTTCTGGTTTTTGCCAAAATGTTTTTGGCTTGAAATCATTATTGTCTAGGGGATTAGATACAGCCATAGATATTTAGTTATATATATTTTTCGAATAGGTTTAGATCTTGTTTTAGCTTTTCATCAAAGAACTGATACGAAGATACGAAGTTCGTGCGTATAGATTCGAGTTTCGTTCGCTCCTTTTCCAAGGTTTCATCAGCCGTCGCAATTTTCTTTTCAAGAATTTCAATTTCAGCTTGTAACTTTTGGATTTTTTCCTTGTTGGTCTGGATACGCTTTGCAATTTCGCTATTTTTCTCAACTCGGTTTTCTAGCTTATCTTCTTTTTGTCTTTGAAATGCTTCTGCGAAATTTTCCATCTGAGATGTCAATATTCGCTTGTAATGCTGCACACTTTGTTTGAAAGCAGTTTTAGTGAAGCCCATCGTTTTGGCAGTAGCAAAAGCTGACTTAAAAGCTGTCTCTTCATCTATGCCCATTCCTTGAAGAGTTTTTACTGAAGAAAGAAATTTCAAATAATCGAAATCCTCAACATAGTTTTCTTTGATTGCCTTTATTAAGGCATCAGAAGAGCGTTTATCTAGATCAGTTGGTACATCAAGTAAAACCTTCAAATCTATTGCTGCCATATTATAATATTAAATTTTATTCGCTTGATCGATCAAATTGAAAACAACAAGAGTGATTAAAGTATCAATCACTCAAAGTACAAAGCTAAGGAACAAAAAGTTCAATTTGATCAATTTGAATCGCAAAGCATCGACAATATGACTAATTGCGACGATGAAATCAATGTTTTGGTAGGTTCTTTCTGCAAAGTTCTATTGGAACAGGGTTGAATAATAAAGGGATTAGGAGTGAAAAATCTCCTTTTTTTGACAAGGTCAAAATAAAATACATTTACTGCAATAAAGAGTTGGATTGAATTAGTGATTGATGCAGAAAAATAATTTTTATGCATTTTTTTGTACTGCAACTGTCACGTCTCAAAAAAACTTGTGTATATCTGATACACGTGTTCAACTTTATTTAAAAAAAAGAAAAATTACAATAATGAAACAGACATTCAAATTTTCAGTTTTGCTCGTACTTTTAGCAGCTTTATTCTTCAACAGTTCTTGTGAAGGTAATCTAGAGGTTGATTGTGAGTTGTATGATGTAGATATTACGCTAGCCATCGATTCATCTGGGGCTATACTTACTGCTAATGTAGTAGAAGGTACTCCCGAATATAACTATATATGGTCAACGGGTGAAATAACTTCATCGATATTAGTCAATGCAGAAGGTACTTATGGTGTAACTGTTACGGACGGAAACGATTGTACAGACGAAGCAGCGATAGAAGTTGTTTTACAAACTGATTGCTTAGATTTTAGTGCAAGTATTTCAGGTTCTGATAGCCTACTAGTTGCTATAGGTCAAGGGGGAACAGAGCCCTACATATATGAATGGAGCGAGGGGTCTACTACTCAAGCCATTGATGTTTTTGAAGATGGTGTTTATGAGGTGACTATTACAGACGCAGATGGATGTGTTGCTACTGCAAGTTATACAGTAGATACCGATGACTGTGCGGGATTTGTAGCAAATATCAATATACTGATGGATTCCATGAATAATACAACAATTTTGGTCGGATTTGCGACAGGAGGAACGGCACCGTACTCATACTTATGGAGTAACGGCGAAAGTTCTGCAGAAATTCAGCCGAATACCTTTGGAACGTATACATTGACTATTACGGATGCTAATGGATGTGTAAGTGAAGCAGTGGTTGTTTATCAAGATAATAGTAATCCTTGCGCTACGTTTGAACTTGAAATGTTTGCGATTCCAGACAGTACGATGGTAGGGAGTTTCATAATAGGAGTTAGTTCATTGGATGGTTCTATAGTTGATCAGTTTTTTTGGATAGAAACTGGAGAGACAACGCCGACGATTGTTGTTCAACCTCCTGGTACTTGGACTGTGGCAGTAGGAAACGAATTCGATTGTGATGCAGTGGCATCTATCACATTATAAATGGCTTAGACAATAAGTCATAACTTTGCACAAAGCGTAAGACAGATTAGAACTTACGCTTTGTGTAGAGTTAATTATTGTTTGCGCGTAACCTGTTCTTCTTTCATAATCAACGTGAAAAAGCCAATACGATTAATTAGATGAGCCTTAGTTTAGATATCATTAAAGCTTGCAAGCAAAAAGATCAGCGTGCACAACGTGAAGTCTACCGCTACTTGCTACCTTATCTTAAGCCTGTGGCTAATCGTTACTTGCGAAATAATCAGTTTATCAAGGATGTTTTACAAGAGAGCTTTGTTAAAATGTTCTTGAAATTTGAGACGTACAATCTTGAACAGTCAGCTCTGATTACTTGGGCGACTAAAATAGTCATTCATACTAGTATCAACTATAATCAGCGTATTATTCCGATTAAGAATCATCTGGATATTGCTGATCTCAATATTGCTGTTTACGAGGGCAAAGATGATGTCTTCATCCAAGAGATCTCCAAAGAGCAACTGAAGCATGTTTTGGATCACATGCCAAATTCATTTTCGGAGGTATTTAATCTACATGTTATTGATGGATACGATCATGAGGAGATCTCAGAAATACTTGGTATTTCTACAGTACTATCCAGAAAGAAACTCTCCCGAGCTAGAGCATGGATTAAAAGCTCAGAAGTGCTTAGAAAAATCGTTGTGATTGTTTGTTTATTTCAAATAATAGGAACCATATGAAATATCTAGATTCGTTGTTTAGGAAAATGTTCGGTAGAGAGAAGGATAATAGTGTGTCTTTTGACGAGGATGCTCTATGGGATTCCATTGTGGAGGATCTTGGTCCTGAGAACTCCATTGTGCCAAAATCATCTATTTTGAAAGTTTGGATTGCTCCTGCTTTTATTGTTGGTGTTGTTTTACTTGGAGCATTGTACATGATTGCGAACAATATGGAATCTGATAAAGGAAATACATTGCTTGGTGAGAATCAAATAGAGACTACGGTAAATCCAACAATTAGTGAGGAGGTCAGCAAAAGAGAGAATGGGCATGCTAGATACTCTGAGCAATCGAAACTGGAGAATTCAAATAGAATTGATGAGGGGAAAGATAATCCCTTGTCCAATCAGGGTTCTCTATCAAATATCTCCAACACCTCTAATGTCACAGATGCGGAAAGAACGAATTTTGATCAGAAAACAAAGGCGGAATCAAAGTCGAAAGCAGATAAAGGTGTGACTGTTAACTCAACAGAAAAAGAAGAATCAAGTAAAGTGCAGCTAACTAACTATGCAAATGCACCAGATGGTAGAGAATTGTACCGGGATCCTGTTGGAGGTGAGAGTAACTCCTCGGGATCTCGGCCATCTGTTGAATCAAAGGACGAGAACAAACAGGAAACAGAGTTACAAGAAGTAATAAGTACAGCTGAAACTAGCGGTGAGAATATAGAAAAATCAAACGCTGAGCAGTTAAATAACGATGCAAATGCACCAGATGGTAGAGAATTTTTTCGAGATCCCAAGGGAAATGAGAGTAGCTCTTCGGGATCTCGGCCATCTTTTGAAATGATTAGTTTTTCTGAACTAGAAGTATTGGAAACTAAATTGCTGCAGTCACATATGAGTGCAGTAAACAAAAACTCTAAGAATCTTGTCATGCAACCAATAGTTGAACTTCAACCGAAATTACAGAATTGGAAATATTCCTTGGATATCTTCAGTGGAGCTAATCTGACCGACGTTTCTTTCAGAGGGCAGAGTTCAGACGTTATTGAGACCAAAAATATGACTGAACAGCTAGGACTTGGTACTCAACTTGGAGTAGATTTTATGGCTACTTACAAAAGTAGGTGGTCACTTACATCGGGTTTGAATGCAACTTTGCTACACACGATATACAAGGATGTATCTACAACTGAAGTGACTGAAGATCAGCATCAAATTGACAGAGTTGTTCTTTCTCAAGACTACAATATTATTGAGGAGTCTACATTAACTGCTAGTTTGACGCGAAATATTTATCGTGCAGACATACACAATAACTATTATCAGACAATCACTATGCCACTCCTTCTTGGATGGCAGAGTAGGGCAGGGGCAAGTTCATTTGGCTTGAAAGTTGGTCCGCAGATATCATATAGATATTCGCAATCTGGTCGAACGGTTGATGAAAAAGGTATTTATCGGACTTTTGATGGCTCTGAAGAAGCATTGTTGAAATTGTGGAATATCGATTTGGCAGGACAGCTATGGTTTTCACTGCCCATTACAGATAGGCTTGATATCCGAGGAGCTTACCACTTGAGAGCTAATGACAACACAATTTTTAATGTCGCAGAAATTCAGGGTAGAACGCTTAATCATCAATTGCGAATTGGATTAACTCTGAATTTGTAGTTAAGATTAGTGGATTTAATAGCAGCCTAAATGGTGATTTCTAATTTAATTGCTCGAAGTTTTTAAATCCGATTGTATTTACCATTTTTGAATATGATTCAAATAGAGGTGCTTGGATTTCGATTTCGATATTAGTGTAGGGATGTGTAAAACTTAGAGAACTTGCATGAAGAAGCATTTCTTCAAAGCCGAATTTCTGTTTAAACATTCTATTTTGCTTACTACAGCCATGCGGTCGATCCCCAATAATTGGGTGAAAAATATGTGAAAGATGTCTGCGTAGTTGATGCATTCTTCCAGTAGTCGGGTTGAGTTCAAGAAGCGAATAGCGACTTGTTTCGTGTTTGCCTAATGGCCACTTCTGCTCTTTTCGTTCTAAGGTCTTGTAATGGGTGATAGCATCCTGAGATTTTCCTGCCTCATTTTTCAATGGATAATCAATCATACCTTCGTCTTCGGTATAGCCTCTTACAATTGCTAGGTAGTTTTTCTTGATAAGGTTTTCCTGAAATAGCTTGCTCACATCACTATGAGCTTTAGAATCTAAACCCCATAGCAAGACACCAGATGTTTTGCGATCAAGTCGATGAATCGGATGTACAGAGCGACCTAATTGATCTCGTAATGCTTGAAGCACGATTTGTGTTTCGTATTTTGCTAGTGCTGTACGATGGGTCAAAAAACCGTAAGGCTTGTTGATAGCTACAAAATGCTCATCTTGATATAAAACATCAAATTTATATGAAATAGGAGTGGGGAATGAGCTCATGTTTTACTAGCCTCGATTTGCCCCAAAGTTCCTTGATATTATCCACTTTAGCCCAATTATCTTGTAAAACTTTACCTATTAAGTGATCGAAAATTCGAGATTTAACTAGGTTACTCTCGTAAAGCATCATAAAGACGTTCGACAAGCATATGTATTATACGTTTACTTAAATCAGCAGTTGCCTCTTGATAAATTAGAAGGACCTCAGGAGTAAACAAACCTATAATCATTCCTATCATGGCATATCGCAATTGAATATCCTTCGCCATGCGCATTTTTATCCACGGACGAAGTGCTTGCGATGATCTTGCGGGCATCGTCCATTTTTTTAAGTTACTGTAGTAGAGAAAAAAACCGACAAGTTTCTCATGTTGGAATTTTAGGATTGGTCTCAAGACTTGATGTTGGAATCGTTCTTCCAAGGTTTGCGATGTTGATGCGTTCACAGTAGAAATCGGCGCTAGGGTATTATGAATTGATTGTGTCATCGACAATATATAATTGTCGAGAGCTTTTTTGTGATTTTTTGAAAGTTCGGTCATAGTCAATCAACAATCGAAACTTCGTGTGGTTCTATTATTTGCTTGTATAAATACTTCGACAAATTCACATCTAATTATTTGCCTTTTGGAATAATTTGATGAGAATTAAAAAGAGTTAGTTGTTACAGATGTACTTAACCGTAAGCTTTGTCGAGTAGTTTCGGTCTTTCATCCAATTCCTTGAATCATTTTTGAACTTTGGCAGTTGTTAAAGAGGATGCCTACCGAAATGCTTTTATTCTATCAGATTCTGACTGAAAAATAACAATACAAGGTAGTTTTTTCATCGGCCAAGTCAAACAAATGTGTAACTTTGCCGCAAATTTTGAAAATAGAATGGACAAATCTCAGATAATAGGACTCGTTCTGATTTTTGCACTTTTCTTCCTTTGGTCTACAAATAACACAAAAGCGAAGAGAGCTGCAGAATTGCAAAGAATCGAACAGGATTCCATAGCACAGGCTGTTTTGGATAAGCAAGTAGCTGACTCTCTCGCTGCGCTTCCAGTTCAACCAATTGTGTCTTCTCAAACTGTTGTAGAGCAAACTGCTGCGAGCGTAAATGATTCGATTGTATTAGCTCAACAAGATCTCAAGTTGCAGATGCAGTATGGAGCTTTTGCTCCAAATGCAAATGGTACTGCCAAAACTTATACTATAGAAAACGACAAAATCAAAGTTGATTTTAGTTCGAAAGGAGGAAAGATTGTCGGTGTTACTGTGAAAGACTACATGAAAGTGTACAAAAACGAGGAGGGGGAGAAGGTGAAAACTCCAGTTGAACTTCTCGCCGATCAAAAAAACCGATTCTCTTATATTTTACCCGTCAAAGGGGTTCCAGGAGGTACTGTCGATACAGAAGATCTAAATTTTGATGCAAGTCAAAACGGGAATACGATCGTATTTACAGCTGGAGCAAATGGTGAATTTGTTCAGACTTACACTTTGAAGGAGGATTATGATATCGATTATAATTTGAACTTCGGAAATGCTGCTGCAACATTCACAAATGGCGAAAAGATAACAGTTCGTTGGAAGAATTATCTAGATAAACTAGAGCTCAATGATTATTTCGAAAGATTCTACTCGACAGTATATTTCAAAGAGTCTGGTGAGGATTCGGACTATTGTAACTGTCGAAAGTCGGCTACTGAGGAAGCAGAAGATAAGCCAGTGGAATGGGTTGCCCACGTAAATCAGTTTTTCAATACGACAATCATGGCTAAAGGCCAAGGATTCAGCTATGGTAAGTTTGTAACAGAAGTTCTAGATGAAGACAATGATGACTTGAAATTAGTAACATCAGAGCTTCATATTTCACCCGATGTGATTGCTGGAGGTGTATTCCCAATGCAGATTTTTGCAGGTCCAAATGAGTTTGAGCGTTTAAGAACTTACGGAAACGGTCTAGAGGAGATCATTCCTTTTGGTCGGTCATTGTTTGGTACTATTAACAGATGGGTGATTCGACCACTGTTTAACTTCTTTGATAATATCGTCGGAAACAAGGGTTTTGCGATTATTCTGATGATCTTTTTGATCAAGTTAGTCCTTTATCCTTTGACTTATAAGATGTTGCATTCACAGGCGAAGATGGGAGCTTTGAAGCCAGAGCTAGCAGACCTTAAGAAGAAGTACAAGGACGACGCTCAGACCCAACAGATGGAAACGATGAAGATATATAGGGAGTATGGCGTGAGTCCTCTCGGGGGTTGTATGCCTATGCTGGTCCAGATGCCGATATGGTATGCCCTTTTCCGTTTCTTCCCAGCGTCGATTGGGTTTAGACAAGAGTCTTTTTGGTGGGCAGATGACCTTTCGTCATATGATGCTTTTTTCAATTTGCCATTTGAAATACCATTTATGGGAGCACACTTGAGTTTGTTTACCATTTTATGGGTAGCATCTCAGTTGATTTATACCTTCTACAATACTAAACATATGGATATGTCTGCTAATCCAGCGATGAAATATGTTCAGTACTTCATGCCATTAATGTTCTTAGCATTCTTTAATCAATATGCTTCTGGTCTGACGGTTTACATGTTCTTTAGTAACTTGTTCAATATCGCTCAAACCATTGGAACCAAGAAATTGGTTTTCAACGAGGATAAACTTCGTCAGCAGCTAATGAAGAATAAGATGAAGCCAAAGAAGAAGAAAAGCAAGTTTATGACTGCGATTGAAAATGCTCAAAAGCAACAGCAAGAGGAGGCGAAGAAGAAATCAAAGAAATAGTATTTGTCGATTTATCCACTCGACTGTAATCTTCTTGATTAATTAGCATTGCAAGAATAAAAAAGCGCATGAGTAAATATTTTACTTGTGCGCTTTTTCTTTGTGATGTAGAGTTCAAGAGTTTGGGCGATCCGCCTTTCTGCTCGTTGGAGAGAAGATGCTCGTGCTTTAATTACTTTCCATTTTGGAAAATGTAGATCAAGAAAGGCGGCGCTACGCTTCGGTACTCCCTGTCGGTCGGCTTCTTAGCCAAATACTAGCTAATGTAAAATCGAGACATCGTATTGAAATCGACTGTTTTGTAATTTTTTAACCTGTCGGTTGGCCAAGAATCTCCTACCGGATACCTTCGCATCGCTATCGCAGTTAACGTCGAAGCTTTCGATTCTTATACTGTTTTGTGAATCTCAAGTCTCCTATTTTACAGGACTGTAGATTTCACAGTTACCGTCGACTGGGGTATGATTGAAATACATGTAGTTGTCACTAAACTTGTTCATTGAGAAGTAGCTTATATCACTGTCAATGATCTTAATCGAATAATTTACTTCATTATTGAATTCATAAGGTTCAAGTTCCCAAGTGTACTCTTTTGTAATGTCTTCATCATCATTGATTGTCCTTCTCTCCAAGTTGTTGCCGTCAAAACTAAGAACGATACAAGTATAAGTACTAGGTTGATTCCAACCACCAGCATATCCTACTAGTTCCCACGTTCCAGTTAGCAAATTTGCAATATCTTCTTCTTCAGTAAGCGCGTTGTTATCACAGTCAATCATCATCTGAGATTCTTCAGTGTCGATTGTAGCGCTGGAAACCAGTTCGCTTTCTTGGCATTCGTAGTTAACGATGTTCGTTGTTGTTTCATCTTTATTGCACGAAATGATGGTGAAAACTAGTATTGTCAAAAATATAAATTGTCGTTGCATGTTATTCCTTTTGCTAGTATAGACGCAGAAATCATGAACATGGTTGGTTCTAACTAAAAGAAATAGATGGTCTTCAAAGATAAATTGGACAAACGCTGCGAAGTAGTCCCGTGGTCCCACGGGATCCCGAGCAGAGCAAATGTGCGCCTGAAAGGGGATGAGGCGAATGCCGAACTGCGAAGCATAGTGACCCTGAGTATTTACGAAGGGATGGCCCCTAAATCCTATTGTTGAGTTCTAAATGTGTCGCAGTCTTGTCGTGAAAAGGCACAGTCCAAGGCTTGAATCATAATTGGCCAATATACCTCTTTGTCCACTTGATTGGTCTTTCCCAGACGTTTACTGAAATAGGTTACAAGCGTGTTGTTTTTGGAACTATAGTCTTTGTTGTGTGACCAAAAATTAAGATGTTTGGAGTCGCTGTCCTCTGATTTTTTGTGCAAGATATACTTCTTTCGTTTAGCATTGTGCAACTCAGAAGTGATCTGTTTGCCTGTTCCTCTTCTATAGAATTTGTCCTTTTCTTCTTCGATGACGAGGTAGACATCATAGGAATCTAATTTGTTGTAATCAAGCTTGTCAAGTTTATGATGTCTCACTTCAGCCGGACAAACGCTAATTACGCAAGAAGGTTTTTTTGGAACACTGATCTGTCCAAGTGCCATTTCGTAGACAATCACGCCGCCCATACTATGACCAATAAATGCTACAGGCAAGCTCATGATATCTTCATAGTTTAACTTGATATCGTCGTAAGCTTGATCTAAGGATTCAGATATATATTTCTTGTCGAGCTTATTATTGCTTTGAGCAAAACTCTGAAAGGATGGATAGATGACGATCAAATTTTCATTCAAAAGTTTGTTTATGAAGTTCCCATAGACTGCTGGATTACTTGCTTGGTTTGAGTGAATTAAGACAACAACTCCCTTGTATGTAGATTTGTTGAGCGGATAAAAAATACTGTATGAAGATCTTTCTTCAACGGTGTGAACACTGGCAAAACGAAACCTTTCATCTAACTGACCATGGGCAGTATAGCTTAATAAAAAGAGAAAAAGTATAATTATTATTCGCATCTATTTACTTTCGCGTCATAAAAGTAAGCTATTTCGACAGTAGCATATATGAATGTGTGAACGAATCGCAGAATTGATTAATTTTACCATAATGAAAAAGAAAAAAGTTGGTGTTATCGGTGCTGGAAGTTTTGGTACAACTGTTGCCAATTTGTTGTCTTTCAATTCGGATGTATTGATTTATGCTAAGCATGAACATCAGGTGATCAACATCAACGAAAAACACACAAATAGAGGTTATGAGTTGAGAGAAAACATCAAGGCAACTGGGGCATTGAGCCTAGTGGCGGAGGAGTGCGATGTTTTATTTCCAGTCGTTCCATCAGCTAACTTTAGAATGATGATGCAAGAACTTAGTCCTTATGTATCACCGCGTCATATAATAATTCATGGTACAAAAGGCCTTGATGTTAAGCTAAAAGCAGAGGAGCCTCTTGCCTTTTTATCAAAGGATCAGATTTTCAGTATGAGTGAAGTCATACAAGATGAAACTAGTGTGTTGAGGGTAGGTTGTATGAGTGGTCCAAATCTATCTAACGAAATTATGGCCGGCCTACCTGCGGCAACTGTAATTGCAAGCGAATTTGAAGAAGTCATCAAGATTGGTCATCAACTTCTAAGTAACAGTTCATTTTTTGTTTTTGGTTCAAATGAGATTAGGGGCGCTGAATTTGCTGGAGCTTATAAGAACATTATCGCACTTGCTAGTGGAATGCTTCGAGAGAAGAAGCTTGGCAAAAACATAGAAGCGCTGTTGATAACGAGGGGCTTGAGGGAAATGGTGTATTTTGGAAAGGCAGTAGGAATTCATGAACGTGCATTTTTGGGGACAGCAGGAATTGGCGATCTAATTGCTACCGCAACTAGTGAAAGCAGTCGAAATTTTACCTTTGGACGTGCCATAGCTAGTGGGCTAAAGATGGAAGAGATTTTGCAGAATGCAAATGAGGTTGCAGAAGGTGTACGTACGCTTAAAATTGCATATCTGTTGGGCAATTTCTATAAGATTGACGCACCGATAACCAATATGCTTTATAAGATTATTTATGAAGACTTCCCAGTCGATCCGGCAATTCGCTATTTAATGAGTTATCCTTATTCTGCAGACGTCGATTTTATTGGTTAACACTGAATCGAGATTCTTCTTAGTCTTGCTAAGGTAAATCATAAAATCATTGTTCATCGTTTTATTATTAAGATGGCAAAGAAGAAAAGACGTATAAGATCTGTTTTTTTATTGGTGATGCTCGGTGTTGCCTTGGTTTCGTATTATCATTGTCTTCCTTCTCAATTATTCCAGAATGTAGCGCATAGTTCAGTTCTCTACGCTGCAGATGGAAGTTTGTTATCTGCGTCAGTTTCGGAAGAGGAGCAATGGTATTTTCCGCAGCGAGAGCAATTATCAAAAAAATATATAGCAGCAGTACTTGCTTTTGAGGACAAGCGATTTTTCAATCATATTGGGGTTGATTTTATAGCTTTTGCAAGGGCGCTGAAGCAAAATATACAGGCATCTAGAATTGTAAGTGGAGCATCGACGATAACGATGCAAACAATTAGACTTCATCGAAAAAATCCACCTCGAACCGTTTTTGAAAAACTGATCGAAATAATTCTGGCGACGAGACTAGAATTCAGGCTTAGCAAAGATGAAATACTCTTGAATTATGCTAATCACGCTCCATTCGGAGGCAATGTGATAGGAATTGAAACTGCAGCCTGGCGATACTTTGGAAAGCCAATTGATCGATTGAGTTGGTCAGAAGCGTCTTTACTTGCCGTCCTTCCAAATAGTCCGGGATTAATAAATACGTCTAAGAATAGAGACTTACTCAAATTGAAACGAAACAAGTTGTTGAGCAAGTTGAAAGACACCGGTGAAATTGATGATCCGACTTATGAAGCAGCAATCCTAGAATCAGTGCCACCTAAACCTCTAGCTCTTCCCCAACATGCACCTCATCTATTGCAATACCTTCAACAAACGCACGGACCGTCCATTTTCAACAGCACAATTGATTATCAAATCCAGAACCAATGTAATCAGATCGCTCAAGCATACAAGGCGCCATTAGCTGAAAATAACGTTCATAACCTATCTATCTTCGTAATAGACATTATTGAAAATAAAGCTATTGCTTATGTAGGAAACTTGCCATCAACAGGATCGACAAATCAGGAGTTTGTAGATATTGTACAGGCACCGAGAAGTACTGGCTCCCTTTTGAAACCTTTCCTCTATGCTGCTGCTCTTGATGAAGGACTCATACTAGAGAAATCATATTTACCAGATTATCCGATTCCTATGCAAGGATTTCTGGCGCAGAACTTTAATAAGAAGTACCAAGGTTTAGTTCCCGCAAATCAAGCGCTAATTCAGTCGCTAAATATTCCATTTGCCTACCTGCTACAGCAATATGGTATTGAAAAATTTCGACTATTATGTCTAGAATTGGGTTTGGAAGACATACGATACAATGCTAACTATTACGGAATTCCACTCATTTTAGGAGGTGCGGAGTCTTCCCTATGGGATCTTACAAATGCCTATGCTTGGATGGGGAAGTCAATGTTAACGCATACTGCAAATGATGGATTTTACGATGAGCTGGATAAGATCCAATGCAGGTTGCTATCATCTACCGATGATATTAATAATGAGAAGCAGAAATTGAAAAAAGATCCTTTGATTCTTAAAAACGCTGGGATTTGGAATGCATTAAATAATATGCGAAATGTTTCTAGACCTGACGAACAAGGAGGCTGGGAGTTATACGAATCAAGCAAGCCAATTTCTTGGAAGACCGGAACTAGCAACGGATTCAAAGACGCTTGGTCTATCGGTGTAAATGGTAGATACGCGATTGGAGTTTGGGTAGGAAATGCAGACGGAGAAGGTCGACCAGGTTTGATCGGTTCGAAAGTTGCTGCACCCATATTTTTTAGAGTATTAAATTCCCTACCAAATAACAGTTGGTTTACGGAACCGATCGACGATTTTAAGGAGTTAGAAGTTTGTTCAGTAAGTGGTCAAGTGGCAAGTGGTGTTTGTCCAAAAGAAACTCAGTTGGTATCATACTCATCACAAGATTTGCCAGTTTGCACCTACCATCAAAGAATCTATCTTGATAGTAGTGAACAGTATGAAGTAGCTGCTCAATGTTATGATATGCAAATAGCCAAGGAAGAAACAAGGTTCGTAGTGCCGAGTAGAATTCGATATTATTTGCAGGAAGATGCTGTTTTTGTAGAACAACCACCGATGCATCCCTCATGTAGGGACTTAGGGCAAAAGCTGACCATCAAAATAATTTATCCAGAGGATGGACTTGAAATATATCAACCAAACATAGGTGATGGTCAACGAAATCCTTTTGTCGTGCAGGCATTTCATGAAAATGAGGATGAAAAGGTATTCTGGCATCTCGATGGTCGGTTTTTGGGCGAAACTATGTCTATTCACGAGCGGAAGATTAGTTGCAGTGCCGGTATACATAAACTCCTGATCATCGATGAGGAAGGAAATAGAGATCAAATTGAGTTCCGAATTGTAGAATAACTGTATTTTTGGTTCTTTGTTAACTTTGTATATTGGCAAGTAATCGAATACCATTGTAGTTTTCATGGCTGGTAAGAAAGAAAGAAATTTTAGTCCATTGCAATCAAAAATGCATGAAATCATTTTTGAGGCTGATACGCAGTACGGCAAGGTATTCGATATATTTCTTATCATCTTTATTGCTCTGAGTATACTCGTTGTTAATCTGGAGAGTGTACCGTCAATAGCAAACAACTATGGTACATTCTTATATGGCCTTGAGTGGGTTTTAACTATTTTCTTTACTGCTGAGTATATCTTTCGCTTGTATTGTTCATATCGACCTAAAAAGTACGCACTCTCGTACTACGGTATTATTGATTTGCTAGCAATTTTACCTACTTATCTGAGTCTAGTTGTTGCTGGAACCCATTCGCTTATGGTTATTCGCGCACTCCGACTCTTGAGAGTTTTTAGGATTTTCAAAATGGTAGGCTTCTTGAACCAAGGTTCTTTTATACTTAGGTCTCTCAAAGCAAGTAGGGACAAGATATTTATATTTCTGTTTTTTATCTTCTTAATGGTAAATATCCTGGGATCACTGATGTATCTTGTTGAAGGAGGGTCTAACTCCGGTTTTGATAGTATTCCAAGATCGATTTATTGGGCTATAGTAACAATGACGACGGTGGGCTATGGAGATATTTCTCCGCAGACGAATTTAGGACAATTTCTTGCTGCCTTAGTAATGGTTCTAGGTTATGCGGTAATCGCTGTTCCTACAGGAATTGTGAGTTCTGAAATGTACTCAGAAGCAAAAAAGAAAGAAGATATAACATCACAAGTTTGCATGAATTGCGGCAGAGAAGGTCATGATTCGGATGCGGTGTACTGTAAGTATTGCGCTGGTAAAATAGATATTGGCAATCATCCGATGGATGATGAAGATAGAACCTTTTAATGTTTTGCTGATTTATTTAGGAAGTCGCAGAACATGAATCAAACGCTTGACACTGTATTTACCTGTGCCATTAACGATCAATAAAAGCAAACCACCTATTATAGCAATGTTTTTCATAAACATGATAGACTGAATACGCTGCACATCTTTTGGGTCATTCCAAAAAGAATAAACGATAAATGTTATAGGTATCATGTAGAGCAGCACTAGAAACGCACCAATATTAGCGTAGTATCCAATCAATATTAAAATTGCTCCGAAAATTAGAACGGTGATTACACAAGAAAGAAGAAAGTCTTGATTCCACTCAATTCCGTAGGCAGACATGGTATTCTTGGTTTTGCCAAAAAAAGATATAGAATCGTATGCTTCAAAAATAAAGATTGCAGACAAACAGAATCGTGCAACAAGATCAATTATATCTTTCATGTTTTTTACTCTTGGGTTCGCAAAAGTACATAATATATTGAATTTAGTATCTTCATATTTTGTCCCTTCTTGAGCAAGAGAAAAAGTCCAAATCCTATCCTAGATTTCAATTTTGTTGGCAATTTTTTCACCATCCATACATGCGGAAAGTATTCCTCCAGCATATCCTGCACCTTCTCCGCACGGATATAGTCCTTCGATCTCGACATGTTGACCGTCTTTGTTTCTTGGAATTCGAATCGGAGAAGAAGTACGACTTTCGATTCCGATAATTTGGGCCTTTGGGCCTATATAACTGGGGTACCGGTTGCCGAAAGCTCTAAGTCCAGCTCTTAATCTCTCTACTATGGGAGCAGGGAGCAATTGATCCATTCGGGCCGAATAAATACCTGGTATATACGATGTATCGAGAAGATTTTCTGAAAGTCGGCCTTTGAGGAAGTCTTGCACTAACTGCGCTGG
This sequence comes from Saprospiraceae bacterium, assembly GCA_965658745.1. Taxonomy (GTDB): domain Bacteria; phylum Bacteroidota; class Bacteroidia; order Chitinophagales; family Saprospiraceae; genus JAHDFB01. The sequence goes on from CBFHTK010000006.1 coordinate 91,607, forward strand.
TGCCTTTTGGGACCCATCCCCATGTTGCCAGATTACTTGTTCAAAATGCTTCTGATACTCCAATCCTGCGAAAATTCCTAGCTCTTCGAAGTCTTTAAAGTCCTCTTTGTCGACAGCAGTGACAAAACCGCTGTTTGAATATGGCGAATCTCGTCTAGAAAGTGACATGCCATTAACCACAAGTTCTCCGGGATGTGTTGCTGCCGGTACGATCAAACCACCAGGGCACATGCAAAAACTGAACACACCTTTATTGTTTACTTGGGTCGTTAATCTATAACTAGCAGCAGGTAATTCAGGATGTCTAGGGGTTTGACGGTACTGAATGGCATCAACTAGACTTTGAGGGTGTTCAATACGTACTCCAAGAGCAAAGTCTTTTGCCTCAAGCTTAATCCCTTTCTTGTGAAGTAATTCGAAAATATCTCTTGCTGAATGACCAGTTGCTAGGATTACGGCCTTGGAATAAAACATCTGACCATCTGCGGTTTCACAGCCTTCAATTTTGTCATTATTTATGATTAAGTCCGTAACAAAATGTTCAAAATGAACTTCGCCTCCATGCTTTAAAATAGTCTCTCTGATGTTTGAGACGATTTTTGGTAGTTTGTTGGAGCCTATATGTGGATGTGCGTCAAACAAGATGTCATCTGGAGCGCCGTGATCGTGGAGGGTGTTTAAGATTCCTATAATGTTGCCTCGTTTTTGTGAGCGCGTGTACAACTTACCATCAGAATAAGTACCTGCACCGCCTTCCCCAAAGCAGTAATTAGAATGTTCATTTACTTCGCCATCTTGTTGAATCGCTCGAAGATCTCGACGCCTAGCGCGAACATCTTTACCACGATCTAAAACGATTGGCTTTATTCCTCTTTCAATGAGTTTTAACGCTGCAAAATATCCTGCAGGACCTGCACCGATGATAATTACGTTAGGTTTATTCTGAACGTTTTGGTAAACGGTTTCATGGTGACTTACTGGTATTTCACCTTTGTCGTAAACCTCAAATCTCATCAGGTAGAATATATTCCTTTGTCGAGAATCGAGTGATTTTCTGCGTAGAACATATTCTCCCATTTTAGCTGTAGACTTCCGATGTCTCTTGAGCTTGGCTCTGATGATTGCCTCGTCATTTATAGTGTCAGGAGAGACTTTTATTTCGACTATTTCTGACATTAGGAAATGGCTTTTTTTATGTTGATTAGTTGACTCATTAGTTTGTCCAATTCGGCAAGGGGTAGCATGTTAGCTCCGTCTGACAATGCAGTTGCAGGTGTCGGGTGTGTTTCAATGAACAGTCCGTTTGCACCAGCCGCTACTGCTGCTGAAGCAATCGTAGGAATAAGATGTGGCAAACCTCCTGTTACGCCTGAAGTTTGGTTTGGTTGCTGTAGAGAGTGTGTTACATCCATGATCGTTGGAAATCCGAACGCATTCATAATGGAAAATCCACGCATGTCAACGACCAAGTCGGTGTAGCCGAAAGTTGTTCCTCGTTCTGTTAATAGTACTTGAGAATTCCCTGAATCCGTAACTTTCTTAGCTGCAAATTGCATTGAATCAGGACTGAGAAATTGACCTTTCTTGATATTTATGATCTTTCCCGTTTTTGCCGCTGCTACTAGTAGGGATGTTTGTCGGCAAAGAAAAGCTGGGATCTGAAGTATGTCGACATATTCAGCGGCTAAACTAGCATCTTCTTCAGTATGGATATCGGTGACAGTAGGCAAATTGTATTTTTCGGAAGCATTCTTGAGCAGCTCGAGTGCTTTAACATCCCCAATTCCAGTAAAAGAATCAATGCGACTTCTATTAGCCTTGCGATAGCTCGACTTCAGAACAATAGACACTTGATACTTATCGCGTAAGCGATTTAATTCACTGCCAACTTCGTCAAGGAGTTCTTTTCCTTCTACAATACATGGTCCAGTAAGGAAAAATAGTTGGTTTGGATTCTTAAGAGATGTATATAAATCTGTCATTCTACAAAGTTAATCCGAATTATCGAAAGTAGATATTACCTGACTATTTCTTACTGCAATACATGGTTCTAGAATAGACTTCATCTAGTTATTCGTATTTAGTTTATGTTTTTCTACTAGAAATTTTACATTCCTCTAGCGTCATCATCACCTCGATTGTCGGCAACGGCTGATATGCTGTTTTCGTCAACCAGAATAGCTTCCACTCTACCGATCGAAGAGCGAGATTTTAGCTCGTGACCAAGAGCTGAAAGTGTCTTCCGAGTTTCCTCGGGCAGGCAACCATCTTCAAGAAATACAAATTCTGGTTTCCATTGGTGATGAAATCGACAATTGTGAATGGCATCTACCAAATCGAGATTAAATTCAATTACATTCACAATGGTCTGAAATACGGATGTAATTATTGTAGATCCACCTGGTGTGCCAACTACCATAAATAGATTTCCTTCTTTTTCAACAATTGTAGGAGTCATTGAACTAAGCATTCTTTTTTCAGCTTCAATCTTATTTGCTTCCGCCCCAACTAATCCATAGAAATTGGGTTCTCCAACTTTCGAACTAAAGTCATCCATTTCGTTATTGAGAATGAATCCAGCTCCATCAACGACAACCTTACTTCCAAAAGCTGTATTCAAAGTAGTGGTGACAGAAACAGCTCCTCCCCATGGGTCAATAATGCTAAAATGGGTTGTTTCTTCACTTTCTAGCGCACTGGCTGAAATTGAATCAATTACGCTAGCTTTACTGGGATCAAATGTTTCCATTCTTTTCAATGTATAGTCTTTCGAAATTAAGGTATCGACAGGAACAGGATAGAAGTCTGGATCTCCGAGATGAACAGAACGATCTGCAAAGGCTCGTTTTTCGGCTTCAACCATGAGATGTATTGATCTAGGATCTTGAAATCCCCAATCAGAAATTGGATAAGGTTCTATCGCATTGAGTAGCTGGGCAAGAACTACGCCGCCACTTGAAGGAGGCGACATGGAGAAAACCCTATACTCTTTGTAATCAAACGCGATAGGGTCTCGCCATTTAGCGGTATAGTCTTCTAGATCTTCGGCTGTGATGATTCCTCCTTGAAGTTCCATGCATCTTACTATATCCGCAGCCACAGGTCCTTTGTAGAAACCGTCAGTTCCATTTGATTGGATTAACCTCAAGGTGTTAGCTAGGTCCTTTTGAGTAAAAATCTGACCTGCTTTGAATGATTTTCTTGATATAAAATCTGACGTAGTCACATTCGCTTTGCGAAATTTGCGCTGACTATTGTTCAAGTTCTTGGCTTGTCTGGGAGTTAGCTTGAAACCATTTTCTGCAAGATCAATCGCGGGCTGCAATAGTTTTGTCCAGTCTTTTAATCGACTTCCTTTTAGAAAGGCCGCTTCCATTCCAGCTACGGTTCCTGGTACACCTACTGCCAAAGCACCAAGCGTGCTAGCATCTTTGACGATATTCATATCGGAGTCAAGGTACATGTCTTGAAAAGCTCTTCGAGGTGCTTTTTCCCTAAAATCGAGTGCTGATACTTGACCTGACGAATCTCGGTAGAGCATGAAACCTCCTCCTCCAATATTTCCGGCGATAGGATAGCAAACTGCTAATGCAAATTGAGTTGCGATAGCCGCATCAACTGCATTGCCACCTTGTTCTAAAATCGCTAGTCCTATCTTTGATGCTGCAGGATGTGCTGTGACTACTGCCATGCTATCAACATCTATCAATTTTTGAGTTTCGTAAACCTGAACGGTTTCTTGATTCTTACAAGATATAGCAATCAGAAAGCAGCTTGCAATCAGAAAAGTGATGTGTTTTGTCATTTTTTATACTCCTAGTGTAATACAACGGTTCAATATTAAGTTTATACTTTTGCACAGCGAAGAAATTTGTTGATTTACGTCGAAAATTCGCTTGGTTGACAAAATACTAATATTTGAAATGAATTCATTAAACAAGCTTTCTTTATTAATCATCGGACTACTTATTTCAGTAAGTAGCTTTGCGCAAACAAAATTTGTCAACGAATTTCTCAATATTGGGGTAGGTGCAAGATCGCACGCAATGTTTCAGGCCCAGGTAGCTTCAACAAATGATGTGACTTCAGCTTTTTGGAATCCTGCTGGTCTTTCAGGTATAGTTGATGCTCCACTTCAAGTAAGCGCAATGCATGCAGAGTGGTTCGGTGGAGTTGCAAACTATGATTATCTAGGTTTTGCCAAACAGATTAATGAGGAAAAAAATTCTTATGCCGCAATTTCCCTAGTTCGAATGGGGATCGACAATATACCCTATACATTAAACTTGATTGGTCCTGACGGAAGTGTTAACTACGATAATGTAACAGATTTTTCATCTGCTGACTATGCTTTTTTCGGCTCATATGGTCAAAAGTTTGGAGATTACTTACGGGTTGGCGGTAGTGCTAAAGTTATTTATCGCTCCATAGGAAGATTTGCAAATGCTTGGGGATTTGGTCTAGACGCGGGTATTCAATATCAACGCCCTAGATTTTCGTTTGGTGCTGTTGGAAAGGATATTACAACGACATATAATAGTTGGTCTTTTAATTTTACAGAGGAAGAGAAGCAGGTATTTGCGGCGACGGGGAATAGTATTCCTGTCACTAGTTCGGAAATTGCACTGCCGAGACTAGTTTTAGGTTTTGCTTTTCACAGTGATAGAGAAGATTATACTTCAAAGTTTAGTTATTTAGTCGAAGCTAATTTCAACTTAAATACAGACGGTAGAGCAAGCGGAATTATTAATACCGATCGTTTTGCAGTAGAACCTACGATAGGTGGAGAATTCGGATATAACCAAATGGTATATTTAAGAGCTGGAGTTGGTAATATGCAACGTCTTGTGAATGATTTCAACGCTCAAACAAGATCCCTTAGTGTTACGCCATCTGTTGGTTTGGGCTTAAAATTGAATAGGTTCAAAATCGACTACGCTCTCAATAATATAGGTACTCAGTCGTCAGATACTGGAGCTCTTTATTCTCATATTTTTTCACTTACCATAGATTTTGTTCCCAAAACTAGATTAATCCAGTAGCTTCGATAATTTCAGTGTACTTCCTCTAAATTTTTGATTAGCAATTGATTGTCTATTTGCAAATGAGACAATTCATTCTCAGGTTTCACAGACTTGCTATGTACTAATTTGACGTTCGATTTTGTGGACAAAGCGGGTAATTATACTTATCTTCATTGCGTTATATAAATATTATCACTGTTGGTAAATTAGTACCTATCATTCTTATATTTTATTTATGATATGTGTTACTTACCACAAGTACACCGCTATGCTAACTAACACACTAAGAGTATTTTACGCTATTTTACTAGTAGCTCTCTTTTCGGGCTGTAGCCCAAAAGAATCAGCTCAAGTTGAGAATATCTCATCTTTTTCCAATGTTGTTCAAGCGTACACATCGAGCAGTATTTCCAAGTTGGATCCCATATTTATCGATCTTAGGAAATCTCAGATTAAAGAATTAGACGCGGTAAAGATACAAGAGGCTTTTTCTATCAATCCTACTGTTAAAGGTACCATTAATGTAGAAGATGAACACGTCATTGTGTTTACTCCATCGGAAGCTCTAAAATCGGGAGAAGCTTATAGAGTGAGTTTAACTATGAATGATCTTATACTCGATAAATCAGCGGATTCTGATCGGCTGTATTTTACTTGTAATGTTGTTCCACAATCGATTGATATTGAGCTTGCTGACTTCAGAATTGTTGACAAAAGACAAGAATTAGTTTTGGATATCGAGCTGGGAGACAAAGAACTAATGCAGACGTTAAGTTCCGGCTTAACCTTAAGTCAAGGTTCAGAGGAGTTAGATTTTAAGTTAGAAATAGCAGGATCAAGTGTCTTTAGATTAACTGCTCGCTTGGACGAAACAAATAAGGGAGAACAAGTCAAACTAATTGCAGATGAAGATGTGTTTCAATTAAATGAAACTGCAAGCTACACCTTCGATGTACCTAGTTTGGACGAATTCAAGCTCGCTTTCATTCAGGATGATATTCCAAATCAAGTTGATTTTGTGTTTACCCAAGAGCTTGACCCTACCCAAAATCTTAATGGATTGATAAAGCTAGAAAATGGTAAAACACCTACCCTTAACATTTCGGCCAACAAATTGAGTGTTTTTTTGCCGACTAGTAATCAAAGTCAGACAATTGCTATCTCTAGGAGTATCAAAACTAAGTCAGGCGAGCAGCTCAACGTAGCTATTAATCATAGCCTGAACACGGTTAGCTTAAAACCAAAACTATCAGCAGTAGGCATTGGTCATATAGTCCCCACAGGTGGTAAAGTAGTATTTCCCTTCAAGGCACAAGGGTTAAAATCAATCCAAATAGAGATTTTTAAGATCCATACGGATAACGTCCAACAGTTCTACCAAATGAACGAACTGTCAAACTATTACAATTTGGAATTTGTCGGTGAGGTAGTTCATGAACAAGAGATCGCTTTGTCTAGTTTGAGTTCAAGCTATAACTCCGCTGTCGAAAAGCTTTACGTATTTGATCTATTTGATTTTATCCAACAAGAACCAAATGCGATCTATGAAGTTCGAATTGGATTTTTACCTGCAGACGTGGCATTAGACTGTGCTTCCGAGATTAACTACGATTTTACTTCTCTAACTAGCTCAATTTTTGAATCTGGTTATTATGGTGTTTTCGACTATTATGATGGCTTCAATTATAAGGATCGAAAAGATCCATGCAAGAAAGCTTTTTATGAAGAAGGGAAGTTTCTTAGAAAAATGGTTTTGGCTTCCAATCTAGGTATCATTGCTAAGAAAGAGAACAATAAGGATTTACATGTATTTGTAACAAATCTTCTTGATGCTGAGCCAATTACTGGTGTTCAGGTAGAGGTTTTCAATAAGGCACAACGGTCCATTGCTACTCTTCAGTCTGACGAAACTGGTCAAGTTCATTTTACCAATATCGATGACGCATTTATGGTAAAAGCTTTAAAAGGTTCAGACGTCAATTGGTTGAGAATAACGGATGGAGATGCTCTAAACATGTCAAAATTTGATGTTTCAGGAAGAGCCAAAAAGAATGGAATAGATGGTTTTATATATGGAGAAAGAGCTGTTTGGAGACCTGGAGATTCAATGTTTCTAGACTTCATTCTACATGATCCGACCAACAAGTTACCTTCTGACCATCCAGTCACATTGACTTTAGAGAATCCTCAGGGCGCGGTTGTTTTCAATAAAACTAAAACTTCTCATAAAGGACCGATATATAGCTTTATAGTGCCAACTCAAGCAGATTATATAACAGGTGACTATCTCGCATATGTTCAAGTGGGAAGTAATAGATTCCCGCTATTTACTAAATTAGAGAATATTAAACCCAATAAATTTTCCATAAAGTCTGAGTTAGATCAAATTGATCTCAAAGGGTACCGGGATCAGTTTTTGAAAAACGGCGTTTCTCTGAATTATCAAGTAGATTGGCTCTATGGAGCTCCTGCTAAAAACAAAAAACTAGATGTTGAGATGATGCTTCGCCCCGTACCAGTATCGTTTGAGACATTTAAGGATTTTAAATTTACTGATCCGAGGTCGGAATGGTCTTCTCCTCCTACCGAGATGCTCAGCTCTACAACCACTGATAATTCAGGTTCAGCAAAGATTCTCGTGCAATATAAAGAGGAAACTCTACCACCCGCAAGACTAAATCTTACACTGAAGGCAACTGCATATGAGAGTTCAGGCGATTTTAGCACGGATGTTAGTTCGACAACATTTAGTCCATATGATAGCTATGTGGGAATAGATTTACCAAGTAATTTATATGGTGACAAGAGAGTAGGAAAAGATGAGAAAGCCAATATAGAATTGGTTGTGCTATCTGATCAGGGGAAGCCAATGTCCAATCGTTCCGTGAAAGTTAACATCTATAGAATGGAGCGCTATTGGTGGTGGAATAGCTATAACGATAAATTTGATTCTAGAAATGCAAAAGCTTTCATCTCCAAAGATCGATTTGCGATAAAATCTAATGCTCAAGGGAAATTGAATATTGATCCGAGTTTTTCTGAATACGGTAGATATTACGTGCAAGCATGTGACGATATCTCTGGTCATTGCACAGGGGATTACCTTTATGTCGGTTATGTTTGGGATAATGGTGAAGTTGACGCATCAATTCTTGATAATTCTACCCAGATGAACCTGACGGTGAAACAAGAATCCTACAAAACAGGTGAAACTGTGAGTCTTAATATTCCTTCATATTTTGAAGGTAAGGCCCTTGTAAGTTTAGAAAATGGAGATCAAGTTGTGGAATCCTTTTGGACGAAAGTCGAAAGGGGTAATAATAAAGTGAGTTTTACTGCTCAGGAATCTATGTTTCCGACAATTTATGCGCACGTCACGATGTTGCAAAAACATGTTGATAAAGCAAATGATATGCCCTTGCGACTCTATGGTGTCGCTCCGATTAAAATTACTGAAAGTTCACTAGAATTGAATCCGGAAATTTCAACAGTCGATTCATATAAACCAAAGGAGATAGTCTCCATTGAAGTTAGTGAATCTTCCAATAAAGCGATGAATTATACTTTAGCAATAGTTGAAGAGGGCCTTCTCAATCTTTCAAATTTCCAGACTCCAGATCCTTTCAATAAATTGTATTCGAAACCATCGCTTGGAGTAAAAACCATTGATTTGTATAATGATGTGTTATCTGAATACGGAGCAGATATCACTGAACTTTATGCTATTGGTGGTGATGCGGCACTTGTGAAAACAAAGAACGATGTTCGAGCAAATCGTTTCAAACCTGTAGTAAAGCACTTAGGTCCTTTTCATCTTGCAAAAGGAAGTAAAAGAAAGCACGAAATTACCTTGCCAAATTATGTTGGTGCGGTTCGAATTATGGTAGTAGCCGCGGACGGCGCCTCTTACGGTTCAACAGAAAAAACTGTATCCGTTAAGCAAGATCTTATGCTTCTAGCAACGCTTCCACGAACTCTGAGTCCAGGCGATAAGCTAGATGTGCCTGTGACGGTCTTTTCGATGAAAGAAAATATGGGAGATGTCTCGGTGGGAGTTGATGTATTAGATGATTTCTTGAGTTTACCTGTCAAGAATAAACAGCTGAGATTTACAAAACCGGACGAGAAAATAGCGTCGTTTCCAGCGGAGGTAGGGACTCAAGAAGGAGTTGCCAAATTAAATTTTTATGCTAAAAGTGGACAGTTAAGTTCCAGTCAGGATATCGAAATACAAGTACAAAATGCTAATCCTGTGAGTCGGAGAAGTACAGGAAAATTGCTTCCCGCAGGAGAGACATGGACATCTGAACTTTCCGCTATGAGCGCCAATCCTTCTGAAGTGATATTTTCAGCTAATAGCTTGGCCCCAATAAACCTTGAAAATCATTTTCAGAGTTTACGACAGTATCCATACGGATGTTTGGAACAGCGAATTTCAGCTGCATTTGCAGCTCTTTATCAAGGAGATCTTATGGAACTGAATACATCGCAAAAACAGCGCTCAAATATCATGATTCAAGATCTTTTGGGCGATCTATACATGTTTAGACTTGCAAACGGTTATTCAACCTGGCCAGGGGCCATTTATTATAATGATTATGTAACCAGCTACTTGGGAGATTTTTTGGCGGAAGCCAAATTTAAAGGATATAAAGTGCCTGATGATATATGGAGTAAGGTAGAAAAGGACTTGACAGCCCTTTCAAATAACTGGGTTCTGAATGATAAATCTAAGTACACTTCTGAACGTTCGATTGTTTATCAGACGTATCGTCTTTTTGCCCTAGCTCAGATGGGGAAACCCCTTCTCAATGAGATGAATCGGATCAAGGAAGATCATAAACTTTCGCGACAAGCTACGATTATCCTCGCTGCAGCATATGCCGTCGCTGGTAGAAAAGATCAAGCAAGCCAGCTACTTCAAATGAATTCTACAGAGTCTAACATAAACTCGTATGATGCTTACAGTAATGCATTAAGAAATCACTCTATGTTGACTTTAATGTTCAATTTGATCGGTGATTCTGAGCGCTACGCAGAGTCACTTATTGCTTTGAATGAATACTTGGAAAATCAAGATTATCTGTCAACAAATACTGCAGCTTTCGTATTCAGAGCATTAGCTAAGTCCCAACAAAACAAGAAAGATAAATCTGTTCAAATTGAGCTCGATTGGAATAATAGTAACAATACTTTGACGTCTTCTACAGGGGCTGTTTTTGTTCAATCAGATTTCACAGCAAGTAAGAGTTTTTCGATTACCAATACATCTACAGAATCAGTATATGTTCAAGCTACAACGGTAGGAAAAGAACTTTTGGGATCAGAAGGAGCTTCATCTAAAAACTTATCTATCAAAACTTCTTTCCTCGATGTTGAAGGAAAAGCAGTCGATGTCAGTTCGGTTGCACAAGGTACAACAATTAAGGTGCGCACTACGATTCGAAAACCAGCGGATGCACTTGGTAATTTTGATGAATTAGCATTGCGACAAGTTCTGCCAAATGGGTGGGAAATTATAAATAATCGAGCTCTGGGATTTGGAGGACGAATGCCCCAAGGCGTCGAATTTCAAGATTTTAAAGATAATCAAGTCAATAGCTTTTTCAGTCTTGAAAATAAAAATGAAGTTACGATTGAGATAGTTGCGAAAGCTACATACCTTGGATCTTTCTATTTTCCAAAAATGATCTGTGAGCACATGTATAGCAATAATATATTTGCCGAAAGTAAAGGATTCAAAATAACGGTGAGGTAGGCTACATGAATAAAAAATGAATAGTTTTGTAAATGCCTAAAGAGCACATTTTTGCTGATCTACGTTCAACACGTAGAATGTAAATTTGTGAAAGTGGAATTTGTGATTAAAGAATAAAAAAGATAACATGGAGTTAAAACATACACTTGAAGATCGCTTTCTTCGCTACGTTAAAATTGATACTGAGGCAGACCCTTTCAGCGACAGTTCTCCTTCAACAGAGAAGCAAAAGAATTTGTCAAGATTACTTGTCAAAGAGTTACATGAAATGGGTTTAGAAAATGCATATACAAACGAGCATGGATACGTTTATGCAACCATTCCTAGTAATTCTAAGAAGGATATCGACGGAGTATTCTTTTGTTCACATGTTGACACAGCTCCAGATGTTACTGGAAAGGATGTGAAACCTATTGTTCATAGGAATTATCAAGGTCAAGATATCATACTTCCAGACGATAATTCTCAAGTGATATCAGCGACAAAGTATCCGCAACTATTAGATAAAATTGGACATGATATCGTTACAGCAAGTGGTAAAACTTTGCTAGGCTCAGATGACAAGAGCGGCGTTGCAATTATCATGGATGCAATGTATCAACTTATGCATACGGTATCAGATATCGAGCATGGTCCAGTCTCTGTATTATTCACTACCGACGAAGAGATAGGTCGCGGAGTGCAACATGTTGATACCACCTTAATTCCTGCAAAATTTGGATATACACTTGACGGAGGAGATTTGGGAGACTATGCTGACGAGAATTTTTCAGCAGACAGCATCGTCTTGACGGTTCATGGAGTGTCGGCTCATCCGGGGTATGCAAAAGGTAAAATGGAGCACAGTATTAAAATTGCAGCAGCAATCATTGATCGCCTTCCAAAGGATACTTTAAGTCCCGAGACAACCTCCGGAAAAGAAGGGTTTATACATCCAAATCACATTGAAGGAGGTCTAGAAAAAACAGTGGTAAAGTTCATAATTAGGGACTTTGATACCAGTGCATTAGAGCACAGAGAAAAGCTAATTGAAAATACCGCAAAAGAGGTATTGAAAGATTATCCAGGATCAAGTTTTAAGATTGAGCGCAACGAGCAATATCGAAACATGAAGGATATGATTGACCAATATCCGTTTATTTCTGAGCTTGCTCTTGATGCGATGAAAGAGGCAGGAGTCGAAGCTAAACCTAAAGCGATTCGAGGAGGAACAGATGGCGCTGTTTTGAGCCATCGAGGTTTGCCATGTCCCAATATATTTGCTGCAGAACAAGCGATTCATTCAAGACATGAATGGACAAGTCTTCAAGATATGGAGAAAGCAGTTGAAACTATTTTGCATATTGTGAAGCTTAATGCCGAGCGATTTTAGAGACCTAAATACTACTTTTGGACCTAACACTCAATATCCCAGAATCGGATTTACCACGAATTATTATTGTCGGAGCTGGTTTTGGTGGCTTGACCTTAGCTCGTAAACTAAGAAATCAAGCTTATCAAGTTATCCTCTTAGATCGTCAAAACTATCATCAATTTCAACCGCTTTTTTATCAGGTTGCGATGGCAGGTTTGGAGCCTAGCGCGATTTCATTTCCGTTAAGAAAGACGTTTCAGAATTCAGATAATGTTTTTATTCGGGTATGTACTTTGGAAAGTGTTGATCGAGTTAATAAGAAGGTAGTAACATCACAAGGAAATCTAGATTACGACGCCTTGGTCATTGCAACTGGAGCAGTTACTAATTTCTTTGGAAATTCAGAAATTGAAAAGCACGCATTTGGCTTAAAAACTGTAGGAGAGTCTCTTGATCTTCGAAATCATATTCTCACTGATTTTGAAAAAGCGCTTCAAACTGTAAACTACGACGATAGACAAGCTTTGATAGATATTGTCATCGTGGGTGGTGGTCCTACAGGAGTTGAAATGGCTGGTGCATTAGCAGAAATGCGAAAGTACATACTACCAAAGGATTATAGAGAATTAAATCATCAGGAAGTAGATATCTATTTGATACAAGGAGGTGAAAATTTACTACAAGGAATGGATGATTCTTTGGGTGATGCGGCTGTTGAGTATTTGAGGAAAATGGATGTTAAAGTTCTTTTGAATACAAGGGTAGATCAAATTGCAGAAGATCATGTGGTCACTGCTGACGGGCAAAAAATAGTTGCTGGAAAGGTGGTTTGGGCAGCAGGAGTTACTTGTGAAATTGTAGAAGGGCTTGAAAGAGAAAAATTCTATGGACGCGGAAATAGACTCAGAGTGAACGCGTTTAATCAACTTGTAGAAGGCAATTTTATTTTCGCCCTCGGTGATGCTGCGATGATGGAGTCAGAGGACTTGCAGTACGGCCATCCGCAAGTAGCGCAACCTGCCATTCAACAAGCAAAGAACCTTGCGAGAAACTTAAGAAAATCACAAGGTGATTTATCCGATACTTCCAAATGGAAACCTTTTGCATACAAAGATTACGGCACAATGGCAACCGTAGGTCGAAACAAAGCACTTGTGGAATTACCATTTTTCAAGTTTAAGGGCTTTTTTGCCTGGGTGATGTGGTTACTTGTTCATTTGTACGCATTGATTGGTGTAAAGAACAGGGTAGTGGTGATGTTGAATTGGTGGTGGAATTATATAACTTATGATCAATCATTGAGACTGATTATTCGCCCTAAAAACAAAAAAGGGCAGGAATCAAGAAAGACTTGATTACCTACCCATTAACACACCATGAAAAACTTTGTCTTAAAGAGTACGATACTCTTGTGACAAATATACATTAGTTTTTCAATTGTCCAATTATTCTGCTTCGTAATTTGAGCGAACACTCTAGTTATCAACCACTTGTTCTCAAGTGTTTGGTTTAAACCATTGTAAAGATGATAGCAATTCAGAGTCTTTTCTAAATCACCCATAGAAAATTTTGGGATATTATTTGGTCATCAAGTTTTGATGACAAAGCAATTTATGTCTGTATCTGGGACTAGTAGAAGAGATCAATATTTTCCATTCTCGACATGACTTTTGGTCTTTCTAGTAACTGATCTAGTTCTTCTATTTGGTTCTTCAGTGCCGATGCTTGGTTGCCAATACTTTTCAAACTAAAAAGTGGATTGATCTTAGCAAATTCAGAAAAGTCAGTTTTTACCTTGGGATAGTCAGTAAAGACAAGTCGATCTAATTCGTAACGAGCCTCTAAACTATCAAGTAGATCCACAAAGTAGATTGTTTCGTCAACCAAACCTATGTCTTTTGCATCAGTTCCACTATATATACGCCCTTGTGCTAGATCATATACACTGTCTTGTTGGATTGCCCTTCCGGTAGCAACTCTCTTAACAAATAGTTCGTACAAATCATCCGCGGATCTTCGCAAATTCTCCTTTTGAGGTTCACTCAGCTCTTGGAGACTGCTATATCGTGTAGCATGTGGTCCCGTTTTTATCGCATCAAAATCGATACCTAAATTGTCAGAAAGTGCTTTCTCGAGTACTGGAAATGCAATGAAAACACCTATTGAGCCCGTTACAGAACCGGGAGCCGAATATATTCTATCAGCGCCTGCCATAATGTAGTAGCCACCGCTCCCTGCGACTGATGAAATACTGCAAATTACATCCTTGCCAGCATCTTTTGTTAACTCTACTTCATGCCAAATTCTGTCCGACGCAGTTCCACTGCCTCCTGGTGAATTTACTCTCATTAATACAAGATCAATTTCATCATTTTTTCGAATCTCTTCGAATGCTTTTCTTAGTTTTTTGGTGGAAGCATTTCCTTCATTATCTAGGATGCTTCCCTCCACAACAACATATGCGGCATTAGCTTTCTCTTTTTTCTTGAAAAAGTCTTTCGATGCTTTATATCTAGAAAGTGAAATAACAGGAGATTTTTCGCGACCTGTATGTTCCTTTAAAAACGTCTCATATTCAGGTTTGTAGGATTTTACATCAGCTAGTTTGAGGCTTAAACATGCATCTGAGTCGAAAGCAAGGTTTTCTTGTATGATTTGCTCAATTCTTTCAGATCCAATGCCTCTATTATCGGAAATGGTTTGAATCAGTTCCTCTTGTAGACCATACAGATATTTTTCATACTGCATTCTATTTTGCGGACTTGAAGATGTTCTATTGTAACTCTCAACAAAACTCTTAAATTTTCCTGCTGAATATATTTCCATCTCGATTCCATATTGATCAAGAAACCCTTTGTAGTAACTGAGGATAATTGAGTAGCCTTTAAGATCTATTTCTCCCATAGGGTCAATGAAAATCGAGTCTGCCATAGAAGCGAGTAAATATGCACTCTGCGTGTAGTAATCACCATGTGCGTAAATTGATTTTCCTGATTCCCTAAACTTGACCAAAGCGCGATTAAGTTCCATCGATGTCACATGCCGTAGATTGGATTGTCCGTTTATGGAAATACCATCAATTTGCGGATCGCTTGCTGCTGCTTCAATCAGCTCGATCGTGTTCTTTAGTGTTGGAGGTGGGCTTTCGCCCAAAATGAGCGATTGGATTGGAGACATTTCGATAGACAACTCAGCTGGATTGGCGGCAAAGGACAATTCTAGTATACTGTGATCTTCAATTTTCTGTTTGGAAACAACTGCTGAATAAACACCAAGTGCCGCCAACCCTATTACAAGTAGTAGAACGAGGAACGCAATTGCTATGAACTTTAAGATTTTCATATTGATGTATCCAGTGTTTTCATTGAAAAGTTAAATCTACTGTATTAGTTTACGAAAAGCGATAAAAATAGATGAATTGGACTATTTCGCAGATAATCAAATGGTTTTACCTAAAAAGTTGTTCTCGACGCATCGTCTTGACTGGTCACAAGGTCAATATTTAGTAATGTCATGTCGTTAAGTTACTGAATTGTCCTACTTAGGATCAAATTATTGATGAGAGGTTAGCTCAGACCGATATTACTGTTTATCTTGTAGCTTGTTTTGAACCGAGACTTTAAATATGACTGATAAAATCGATAGAACAGTATTTGAGAGTAGTACTATCTTTATGTTTTTTGCTAAAATTTGTAGGTCAAGTTGCTTGGTTGTTACCTTGATTTTTTTGTTTTGCACTTGTTTCAATGTCCTTAGCGCACAACTTAGCGTCACCGCTTCCAATGCAGCTCTTGATCCTGAAGCACTTGTGGAGACCTTCTTTCTCGGTGACGGAGTAGAAGTTACCAATATCGATTATACAGGAGATAACAATGCTGTAGGTTTTTTTACAGATGGTATTAATGAGATTGACATGGACCGGGGGCTTGTAATGGGTTCAGGTTTTGTTGCAGACGTGGTTGGTGCTTATCTAGATTTTGCTAGTACAGATACCGGAGGTCCAAATGGTGATAGTGATTTGGAGAATATTACTGATGTGGCTGTGAACGATGTTTCTTTTTATGAAATAACATTCATTCCTACAGCAGATACTTTGAGATTTCGATATGTATTTGCAAGTGAGGAGTATCCCGATTACAATTGTTCAGTATTCAATGACGTTTTTGGATTTTTTATCACAGGGCCAAATCCATTAGGTGGAAGTTACGCGGCAGAAAATATTGCTCTAGTACCTGAATTATCAGATCCGTCTGGACTTACATTTACAAACTTACCGGTTTCGATTGCAAACGTACATGGTGCTGTTCCTGCTAATAATTGTCCAGGATCTTTTGAAGAATACTATAACGATAACTCAGGTAGTGTCCAATTTGCTTATGGAGCATATCTGGATGTTTTTACTGCTCAAGCGATTGTAATTCCTTGTGAAGAATACACGATAAAGTTGGCAATTGCTGATGGTGCTGATCAGATTTTCGATTCTGCTGTTTTTCTTGAAGCGAAGTCATTTGGGACTGGATCCCTCAACGTTGATATACAAACCGTCAGTCTAGATGGGAGTATTGCAGAGGGTTGTAATTCTGGGACCATTGTGTTTTCGCTTCCGAATCCTCAAGAAGAGGATGTTATCGTTGACGCAGTTATAATAGACTGCCCAGGCTCAGCTACATTGAATGAAGATTATTTTGGCCTTCCTAACCAAATTGTTATTCCAGCAGGCGAGACGAGCGTATCATATGAAGTTTTTGCTGTTGACGAAGGAATTGTCGAAGGTGACGAGTTTATTTGCTTTGATATTCAAAGGGATATTTGTAATAGAGATACGGTTTCCATTAGGATAGTTGAATCTCCTCTGACAGGAAATGTAGTTTACGTGCCAAATGATACAACAATCTGTCAGAACGAAACAGTATTTTTAAATACCTCGCTACCTCCAAGCTTCATACTGCCTCCAGCTCCATCCTTTGAAATGTCAACCAATTCTATGATTATGAATGAATTGGTTCCAAATACATTTCCAATAGATGTATCTGGTGTAGTGCCAGAATTCCTCGCAAATGGAGTGATAAAGTCAGTATGTATTGATACGCTAGAGCATAGGTTCTTGACCGATATGGATGTCTTTCTAATTACACCATCCGGTCAGTTTTTAGAATTAACAACAGACAACGGTAAAAAACCACTGAATGGGCTAGATGTCGATTATTATATAAATACTTGCTTTACACCTTTTGCATTGACAGAGGTAGAAAATGGCTCTTCATTATCAGGCCCTATCTTCAATACCAACCCTACTTATGAAGGCGACTTTTTTCCAGAAGGAGTTTGGAACGATTTATATGGACCAGAAAGAGAAAGTAACGGTACTTACGAACTACTAATTATTGATGACGAAACAGGAGCTTTAGGTAGGTTTACTGGTTGGTCAATTTGTTTCAATCCGATATACAACCTTACATACAATTGGTCTTCTGATATAGATGGCGACATTTGTACAAATTGCGAAGGTGTTCCTATCGATGTTACTGAGAATACGACATTTTATTTAGAAGTGATAGATTCTTATGGTTGTGGATACCTGGATTCATTTACTGTAACTACAAATACGCTCTTGCCTGGAGTTACAAATCTGATGTGCGATAGTATTTCTCAGGATTACATAAGCTTTACCTGGGACGGTGAGCCAACTGCTGATTCATATGAAATATTTATTCCAGGAGTTATCGATCCAGCGATTGATATTGGAGATGTTACAGAGTATGCAGTTGATGGACTTCTTCCTTTAGTAGATTATTCCATAACTGTGCGGTCAATAGGGGGAATCTGTGGAGGTGAATCAGTAACAATTGTTTGCTCGACCATAAATTGTAATGTCGATGATTTAATCATAGAGGCACAAGATTCAGTCGTATGTTTTGGAGAAGCAAATGGATTACTTGACGTTGATATTACAGGAGTGTTTCCGCCTTTTACTTACGAGTATAGAGGTGAAAGTAATTTAGATGGTTTGTTTACTGGTCTTGCTGCTGGGGAAGATACCTTGTATATCACAGACAATGTCGGATGTGTTTCGAAATATCCGATTGAAATTCTTCAACCAAATAGCCTAAACGTAGATTTTGACGGAATTATAGCAATTAGTTGTTTTAACGAGAATGACGGAAGGGCAGTAGCTGAACCTTTTGGTGGTGTTGCTCCGTATGAAGTTCTGTGGTCTTCTGGCGAAATGACAGAAGTAGCAGCCCTGCTATCTCCCGGAACGAACTTTATCACAATTACTGATGCCAATGGATGCGAACTAGTTGAATCAATTGATTTCGATAATCCACCAGAATTAACAGCTGATCATTTGAGTATGGATGCAAGTTGTTTTGGAACAAGTACTGGTATAGGGATTATTAACCCTGGTGGCGGAACGAGTCCATATTTTTATAATTGGGGAGATCCTCTAAATCAATTAACTCAACAAGCCAACGACCTAGCTGCAGGAACATATATTGTTACTGTAGAAGATATTAATAATTGTAGTACGACCGAGGAAGTTATTATTGGAGAGCCAGGACAGATAGTCACAAATGTGACTGGGTCTAGTATTTCTTGTTTTAATAGCCTTGATGGCGAAGCAGAAGTCACCATTCAAGGTGGAAATCCGCCATTCGATATACTCTGGGATACTGGATCATCAGATAATCCCGTCCTAGACTTAACGGCAGGGTGGCATTATGTGACAGTTACCGATAATATGAATTGTGAAGCCATCGATAGTGTCGAGATTCTTGCTCCTGACTCGATTGAAGTAATCTTTGATAATTCAGATGTTAGTTGTTTTGGTTTAACTGATGGTGAAGTGAGTTGGATGGTCACTGGAGGCACTGGTGCAATTACTGTCACTGATCTCAATAATGATGTGGTCACTTCACCAGTGAGCGATTTGCCAGCTGGAATTCATTGCTTTAGTTTTGAAGACTCTGAAGGGTGTGTACTTGATTCATGTATTACGCTTATCGAACCAGTTGAAATAGTAATTGATTATTTAGCTGTTTTCGAGTCGTGCTTTAATACAAATGATGCCTCAATCGATATTACCGTTTCCATGGGTGTAGAGCCTTATACATTTTCATGGACAGGTCCCAACAACTTTACTTCAAATAATGAAGATATTTTTGACATTAATTCAGGGCAGTATTTTATTGAGGTAACTGATGCAAATGGATGCATTAAGGTAGATAGTTTGACACTTGACGAGCCCGAGCAGATTATTATTGGAGCGGATATTTTTAATATTGCTTGTAAAGGAGAGGCAGACGGTATTTTGCAGATTACAGTAACAGGCGGTGCTGAACCCTACACTTACAATTGGATTGGTCCAAACGGATTTACCTCAGATGAAGAAGATTTAATTGATGTTTTAGCAGGAACTTATACGCTAATATTGATAGATGATATTGGTTGTACTGTTCAGAAACAATATGAAATAATAGAGCCTTTTCAAGGGATTCAGGCTGGCATATCACCTAATGATGAGGTTTGTTTTGACGCAAAAAATGGTGTAGCTTCAGTTCAACCTTTTGGAGGTACTTTACCATATGATATTACGTGGAGTAACGATAGTAAATTTACTAATATAAATGGGCTTTCACCCGGATGGTACTACGTAACGATTGTGGATGGTTCGAATTGCTCCGTGGTGGATTCTGTCGAGATTATAGAGCGTCCTCAAATTGAAATAGAAACTAGTCAGAGTACATCGCTCTGTTTTGAGTCATTTGATGGTTCAGCTCGTGTAGAGTCAATAACAGTAAATGGTGTTGTCCAAGATCCAAATGACTATGAATATCTTTGGAATTCATTCCCATTACAAACTACCCAAGAAGCACTTAACCTTAAAGGTGGTGCAGATTATCTTGTAGTTGTAACTGATCAACTTGGCTGTACGGCAAGGCAGTCAGTCATAATTGATACACCTGAGGAAGTAGAAGCTGAACTTAGTGTGATTGATTCTATCAATTGCGCACAAGGCGATGATGGGAGTATCATGATTAATGGAATTGGAGGAAATAGCCCATATAGTTATCAGTGGGGTCAAAAAACGAACTTCCAAACTGGCCCAGAGGCAAGTAATCTACGAGCTGGGACATACCTTGTAACAATTACTGATACAAATGGCTGTACTGGTGTTGAAGAATTTTCCATACAAGATCCATTTCCAATTTCATTGAATTATCGAATATTTGAAGTTCTGTGTTTTGGTGAAGAAGACGGAGAGGTTGAACTGATTGCAAATGGCGGTACATTGCCTTACACATACAATTGGTCAACTGGTGACTCTGATGACGTGATAGAAAATCTTGACGAAGGTCTATATTACGTAACTGTTTCAGATGCAAATGATTGTGAGATTGTGGATTCGGTTGAAGTAGCTCAGCCTTTGTCACCGATTTCGATCGATGCTTCTGTGAATAATATTACTTGTGCAGATGGACAAGATGGAAGTATTATAGTAAATGCTTCAGGTGGTTCTGGTAATTATATCTATAGTTTAGATAATTTCATATACAATGGCTCCGTCGAGCAGATTGGTTTGTCAGAGGGAACATATACCTTATACGTGAAAGATGCGAACGGTTGTATAGATTCGATTGAAAATATTGATATTTTTAGCCCAGTAGCACTGGAATTAGAACTAGGCCCAGATATATATTTGTCCTATGGTGAAAACTTTCAGTTTGATCCGCTTTTGTCGAATTTTCAAAACCCACTGTCTTTCGAATGGAAGTCTCCCGATAAAGATTTACTATCATGTGATGATTGTCTTAATCCTTTTTATGAGGCAATCAAACAAGCTAGTTTTCAACTCATTGTTACTGATGGCAGAGGTTGTTTAGTCGAAGATTTTATTAATATCTACATCACTAATGATGACGCAGTGCGTGTTCCAACGGGGTTTACACCAAATGGTGATTTCAATAATGATATCTTAACAGTTTATGGACGTGAAAATGTGAAAATCATCGAATTTAAGGTCTATGACAGATGGGGAGAATTGATGTATAGTAATGAGGATTTTTTAGTTAACGATGATGACCTAGGATGGGATGGAACATTCCGAGATCAAGAAATGCCTCCAGGAGTATATACTTGGTATGTAAACGCGGAATTAACGAATGGTTTTTCAGAAGTTTATTCAGGTAATACAACTTTAATCAGATAAGATTATGAGATTATATTTGATATTTGTATTGAGTTTATTTGTGCAAGTTGGATTGTTTGCCCAAGATGTTGCTTACTCGCAGTTCTATAACTCAAATGCAGTTCTCAATCCTGCACTCATTGGCGTTTACGATGGTCAGAATCGATTGACACTGAATTATCGAGATCAATGGGCATCGATTCATCGAAATAATTCCTACAGAACCTTATCAGCGCAATTTGATGGTAAAGTTCATATTAAAAGAAATGATTTTCTGACTTATGGATTAGACTTTACGAGAGATCAGGCTGGAAATAGTAATTACTTGCAGCAAAATGGTCATTTTAATATAGGCTACATAAAACAGATTGGTACAAATGCATATTCTCCAGTTGATCACTTCTTAGTTGGAGCATTACGTCTCGGTTTTGGTCAGAACCGTTTGAGTTTGTCAGATTTATGGTTTGGAAATCAATTCAATAAGTCTTCTGGGACAATAGATTTTGGAGCTGCATCAAATGAAGAACTTTTGGGCAACGGAAGTACGCCTCTTTTTGGTGATTTTGGTATGGGTTTACTCTACTATGGCGTAATTAAAGATAGACATAATTTTTATGCAGGATTTTCGGCAAACCATCTCAATCAACCACGGGTTTCGGTGACGGAATTTGGGGACTTTAGACTGAAAAGACTCTATGTTTTTCATGCAGGAACAGAGTTGCCACATAATCGTGAATTGAGTTCGATGATAAATTTTGCCAGCTATTTCCAAGGAGCAAGTAGAATGTTTATGCCTGGATATACTGCGAGATATAAACATAAGGATTGGAAAGAGATTGCACTTAGAGCTGGTGTTTGGTCTCGCTTTGTAGCTGGTGAGGAGTTTGTGGAGTCAATTGTATTTGGAACTACTTTTGAATACGAATCTATCTTGTTTGGTCTTTCATATGATGTGACTACATCTTCACTTGTACAGGCTAATTCACGAAGAGGTTCGATTGAGTTGTCATTTCAGTATATTAATCGGAATACTAAGTACAGGTCACCGATTACTTGTCCAAAATTTTAAGACTGATTGACTAGACTTTTAAAGCATTTAGACGTTTAATGAAATTCGGTGTACACCAGGACGGTATTTCTGGCGTAGTAAAGACTGTAGAAAGTCAAAGTACTTTTTATTTTCTACAAAATTGATGTCCTTCAAATCCAAAATCAGAACAGGGTAGGAGAGTACATTTCGAAAGTACTCGAAGTAAGAATCTTGTACTGTTTTCAAGTATTCTTTTGAAATATTCATTTCGTAGGAACGACCCCTTCTTTCAATGTTCTCTTTTAATACATCAACGTCTCTATGAAAGTAAACAACTAGATCAGGTTGTGGAAAATTTGCGTCCAAAACCTTGAATATCTTTTGAAAGATTCGATACTCATCCTCATTCAAGTTCTTTCTTGCAAAAAGTAGTGTTTTCAAGAAGAAGTAATCACCTAGTATGAAATCATCGAACATATTTCGCATCGATAGAATACCACTCATTTGTTTATGACGTTCGGTCATAAAAAACAACTCGACAGTAAATGCAAATTTTTCCGGATTTTCGTAAAACATCGGAAGAAATGGATTATCATCAAACTCCTCAAGAATCAAACTACAATTATGTTCTTTTTGCATCATTTCGCAAAAAGTGGTCTTTCCGGATCCTATGTTCCCTTCAATGACAATATAATTATATGGTATATTTCCTGACATGAGTTATATGCGTAATACCTGACTATGATCTGCACATTGATCCAACAATTGCGCACTAGTTGATTTGCTGATCGGGTCAATAGCAGCTCCCCAAAACTCTACCAGCGGCTCCAAAATGAAACGCCGCTCACGAAATAAAGAATGAGGAATTTGCAATTCAGGGCTAAAGATAATCATATTACGATAAAGAATAATGTCAATGTCAATTATTCTCGGACCCCATTTCCTTTCTCTTTTTCTCCCCAGTTGTGATTCACTCTCTAGGCACAGTCTAAGTAGTGCAAATGGGTTTAATTTGGTTTCAATTTCAATTAATTGGTTGTAGAAATTTGATTGATCTTGATTACCCCACGCTTCAGTTTCAAATATTGAGCTTGTTGTTTTTACAATACATTGCTTAGCTATTTCTGCTTTCGCTTTCTCTAAGTTTGCCCTACGATTTCCTTCATTAGATCCTAGTTGCAGTATGATTGGAGAACTATCCATGCAGATTTGTGAGTAGCTGTATAAAACAAAGCACCTCAGTTTTTCTTAGCGATTATACTTTGAAAACTGAGGTGCTTCTAAATTATTTTGATCGATTATTGCTTACTTGCTTTAATGGCTGCCATGTACTTATTAAATTCTTCGCGAACTTTTGGAAAGAGGATGAAACATCCGATAATATTGGGAATTGCCATGGCAAAAATCATCGCATCTGAAAAGTCGATGACTGGTCCCAAACTGATCGCTGCTCCAACAATAATAAAGATGCAAAACATTACTTTATAAGAAATATCTGCAATTTTATTTTTTCCAAAAAGAAACATCCAGCTTTGTAATCCATAATACGACCAAGAAAGCATGGTTGAAAACGCAAATAACACAACCGCTAGTGTCAAGATATATGGAAAGAATGATAGAACTGAGCCAAATGCTGCTGAAGTTGCTACAACCCCATCAGGAGATTTGACACCGTATTCCATTATTGATCCATCTCCGTTGGTTATAATTATTACCAAAGCCGTCATTGTACACACTACTACCGTATCGATAAATGGTTCTAAGAGTGCAACAAGACCTTCGGATGCTGCGTAATTAGTTTTTACTGCAGAGTGAGCTATTGCTGCTGATCCAACTCCAGCTTCGTTCGAGAAAGCTGCCCGCTGGAAGCCAATAATAAGAACACCAACAAGTCCACCTTTTATTCCTTCGGGAGAAAAAGCTCCCGAGAAGATTTGTCCAATTGCTCCAGGTATGTCACCAGCATGCATTGTCAAAACTATGATTGCCGCTATTACATACATCCCAACCATAAAAGGAACGACTCTTTCAGTAACTGATCCGATTCGCTTGATTCCTCCAATGATTACAAGTGCAACCAGTATTGAAAGAATTAATCCGAATATCGCACCTGCGGATGGATGTGTAATTCCTAACATCGAATTAAACTGCGCAGCTGCTTGATTCGCTTGAAACATGTTTCCTCCTCCAAGGGAACCTCCAACACACATGATAGCAAAAATTCCTGCTAGAATTTTACCAAGTGTACCCGCTTTCATTTCCTTTAAGCCTTTGCTTAGATAGTACATCGGGCCACCATAAACAGTGCCGTCTTCTCCTACGTCACGATATTTTACACCGAGTGTACATTCAACAAATTTTGATGACATTCCAAATAGGCCAGCAATAATCATCCAAAAAGTAGCACCGGGTCCACCTAAGGATATTGCCACTGCAACACCCGCGATATTTCCTAATCCTACAGTTCCCGACAAGGCTGCTGTGAGTGCTTGGAAATGCGTTACTTCACCATCACTCTCTATCTTAATTGTATCTAAGATATCTCCGTCTAGCGTATTAACCATCGCCTTTTCTACTTTCCCATGCTTGTCTAGGTCGTCATATTTTCCCCGCACAATATTGATTGCAGTACTAAAGTTTCTAATGTTAACAAACTTGAATGCAACAGTGAAGAATCCTGCAGCGCCTAGAAGCATTATTACGACTATTGGGACATCAAGGCCAGCAATTGTTATGGGATAGAATATTATATCTCCCCATGCATCTGCGATTGGTTTGAAAGATTCATTAATTGTTTCATCGATACCTTTTGCATAACTTAAAAATGGAATGACCATAAGGGTCAAAAATGTCATTACTTTGCGAATCTTCACATTCATATGTCGTTTGTTTGATTTGTATTTGTATAGTTTCTTGATACTCCTTTTATCCTTTTGAGCTTAAGCATTTGTCTCTTACAGCTCGGAAAGGTATTATTAATTTTTGACATTCAAAAAACTGATTTAGTAATTTGTCCAGAATATCGAGTAATCAATGCTCTTTATGCACGAGACTTTTATATTAAAAGAGATGCTGGACATCTAAATTGATTAAATGCACAGTGTTACTGTTTTAAAATTTGAATAAGGGGAAGATAGTAGCTAGTTGTCTGTTCCATTTGTGAGTAATTTTCCCCATTTGATGTTTGATACTGCGTTTTTGTACTTTGTGGCATCCTCTATCTTTTGATATTTTATGGCTTTGTTTTTTCTGGAAGAATCAGAATCGCTCTCGATCAAAGTCAACTTTCCATATTTTGAGTGGAGTTTTATTTACTGCTTATCAATAGAATTTAATGAACTGCAACTTTGTGCCATTACTGATTATTGAGGGCTTTGAGCCCAAAAGGCAAATCAATCTTAAGCGCATCATTATTTGATATGTAGTACTACTAGTATACATTTAATCTATTCGTATACTTTTTTAATTGGATTTGCATCCGACCTAGAGAAGGTGATATTTCATATGTTCATTTAGCTTAACATGTAAATCTCTAATTACAAACATGTTCTAAAAGGCTTCATAAACACATTAAAAAATATCATATTTTATTTTATTTTCCATTTGCTTTGGCTAGAAATGTTATTAGTTTTGCATCTAACAGAACTCACGCTTCTACTGCTTATGCGTCAATATCTCTCCCTACTGCAGCACGTACTCGATCACGGTGTCGAGAAATCAGATCGTACTGGCACAGGCACTATAAGTACTTTCGGATATCAAATGCGTTTCGATCTGTCGGAAGGGTTTCCGATGGTTACCACAAAAAAACTTCATTTAAAATCGATCATTTATGAGCTATTATGGTTTATAAAAGGCGATACAAATGTCAAATACCTTCAGGAAAACGGAGTTAGAATATGGAATGAGTGGGCCGATGAGAACGGTGATCTTGGCCCGGTATACGGTAAGCAATGGCGAAGTTGGCAAGGGGCTGACGGTAAAACTGTAGATCAGCTAATGAAGGTAGTTTCAACCTTAAAAGAAAATCCTGATTCAAGGCGCATGATTATTAACGCTTGGAATGTCGGGGAACTTGATAAGATGGCTTTGACACCTTGTCACTGTATGTTTCAGTTTTACGTAGCGGATGGTAAACTTTCATGTCAACTTTTTCAAAGATCCGCAGATTGTTTTTTAGGAGTTCCTTTCAACATTGCTTCTTATGCGCTTTTTACTATGATGATCGCACAAGTATGCAATTTGGAAGTGGGTGAGTTTGTCCATACATTTGGAGATGCACATATTTATAAAGATCATCTGGAGCAAACCAAATTGCAGCTTAGTAGAGATCCAAGACCGCTCCCGACAATGAAAATTAAT
>CBFHTK010000006.1:118423-160103 GCA_965658745.1 Saprospiraceae bacterium
CCAGAAGTACATAGTATACTGGATTTTACATATGAAGATTTTACATTAATTGATTATAACCCACATCCTCACATCAAGGCAAAAGTTTCTGTGTGAGCTTGTGTATTTAGTTGGTTTATTTAGATAGCGTCTAAATAGAATTGAAGGAAGATAAAATAATTGTGCAAACTTAGATAGGTACCTATTTTTGCGGGAATGTTGTGTTTTGTCATGGTAAAGTGAATTTGAAAACTTTTGACCATGCAAAACACGCTTAATTTAAAGTTCATACAAACACGATGATAGTAAGAAATTTAGCTTCATTCGGGAAATCACTGCTCTTAGTATTTCTCATGGCATATGGAACCACTTCGATGGCACAGGTTTCTGCTGACGCAGGAAAAACTTTGTTCCGTAATTATTGTGCATCTTGTCACGATAAGGGTATGCAGAAAAATATGACTGGTCCTGCACTTGCGGGAGTTCAGGAGCGTTGGGCTGATTATCCAGAATCTGATTTGTACGCATGGATTAGAAATTCACAAGCTTTGATAGCTTCAGGTCATCCGCGTGCAACCGAACTATGGGAAACGTATAATGGTGTTATCATGACAGCGTACCCAAATCTAACAGATGATGATATAGGTTCTCTTTTAGCTTACATCAATGGTGTAGCTAATGGTACTTATGGTGTAAAAGCTGGCGTAGTTGCTGTAGCAGAAGAGGAAGAGGAAGACGAAGCTACTAGTCCTTGGTTATACGTTGGATTGCTAGGACTTCTTGCAATTCTTGCATTAGTTTTAGCAAGAGTAATAGGTAACTTAAATGTCATTGCTACTAAGAAAGAGAATCCTGATGCAATTGTTGAACGCAAATCGATTTTAGATATCTTGACAAGTAAAGGTTTGATTGGCTTTGTTCTATTTGCATTTGTATTATTAGGTGGTTATACAACTGTTAATAATGCGGTTTCTTTAGGCCGTCAACAAGGATATGCACCAGATCAGCCAATAAAGTTTTCTCATGAGACGCACGCTGGTCTAAATAAGATTGAATGTCAGTATTGTCACGATGGAGCCAGAAGGTCCAAGCATTCTGTAATTCCGGCTACTAACACTTGTATGAATTGCCACAAGGCTATTAATTATGGATCTGAATATGGAACTGCTGAGATTACGAAGATCTATGCTTCTGTAGGATATGACCCGATCAAAGGGAAGTATATAGATAACTATGAAAATATGCCTGAAGATTCGATATCTATGTTGTACAAGGATTGGATCAAAAAAGCTAACGCTGAGAATGACGAAGAGCTAGAGAATGCAACAGATGAGCAGCTAGGACGAATTGCAGACAAGCAATTTGAAGCTTTGAAGGCAAGTTTAACAAATGAAGTAAAAACTGAGATACCTGGTCCAATAGAATGGACTAGAATACACAATCTGCCAGATCATGTCTATTTCAATCATGCGCAGCATGTAACAGTAGGACAAGTAGAATGTCAAACATGTCACGGGCAAGTTCAAGAAATGGAAGTTGTACAGCAGATGTCACCGTTATCAATGGGATGGTGTATCAATTGTCACAGACAAACAGAAGTTAATTTTAATGATACATATTACAGTGCTTACGAAGACTATCACAAAGAAATGAAAGATGGTGACCGTACTAAAGTTACTGTAGAAGATATTGGAGGTCTTGAATGTCAAAAATGTCATTACTAGACTGAACTATAATCATTGAAACATAAATAATATTACTTAGAATTAATTCAATACAGAATATGAAAGGAAAAGATCAAGGTGTTTGGATAGGAGAAAAGGATCTTACTAACGACCCTGACTTTATAGAAATTTCTCAGCAAGAGTTTGCTTCTATGCCAGAAGCACTAGGAAATGCTGAAGCTGTTGAGCAATTAGGCGGTAACCGTAGAGATTTTTTAAAGATGCTTGGTTTCGGTGTTGGTGCAGCGACTATTGCAGCAGGCTGCGATATTCCTGTGAAGAGAGCAATTCCATACGTTGTAAAACCGGACACTATCGTACCAGGAGTAGCTTCATACTATGCTACTACATTTGTAGAAGGAGGTGACTACGCTTCCGTTCTTGTCAAGACAAGAGAGGGGCGTCCCATTAAGATAGAAGGTAATGATCTTGTGGGTTACGGTGGAACATCTGCAAGAGCACAAGCTTCTGTGTTGAATTTATATGACACTGCTCGATTTAGATCACCTCAAATTGGCAAAGGTGGCGATAGAGCTGAGACTAGTTGGGCTGATTTAGATGAAAAAGCAATGAGTGTATTGGCGAGTTCAACGTCGATCAGGCTTGTTACTTCTTCAATTTACAGTCCGTCTACAACACGAGCGATTGAAGCGTTCAAAGCTAAGTATCCGTCAACACAGCATATTCAATATGATAGTGTTTCTTACGCTGGTCTTTTAGATGCCAACGAAGAAAACTTTGGCATGCGTGCTATGCCTGCCTACAGATTTGATCAAGCAGATGTTGTGGTCAGCTTCGATGCTGATTTCATAGGGAATTGGGGTGACAGTACAAAATACTCTGTTGACTTTATTAACAACAGAAAAATAGATAAAGTAGAAGGGGCTAAAATGAGCAGACTTTATCAAGTTGAGTCTCATATGTCGTTGACTGGGTCAAATGCAGATAACAGAATTCTAGTCAAGCCATCAGAACAAGGTGCTGCGATCGTTACTCTTTATAATATGATCACGGGAAGCAGCTTAAGTGCAAGCAGCCTGAATCAGGAAGCAGAAACTGCTTTACAGGCAGCAGCCCAAGAGTTGAAAGCTGCAAGAGGTAAATCTATAGTAGTTTCTGGTACTAATAATAAAGGGGAGCAAGTACTCGTAAATGCAATCAATGATTATTTAGGTAACTTAGGAAATACAATTGATTTTTCAGAAGCCTTGATGACACGTCAAGGAAGCGATAAGGAGATCTCGTCTCTTGTCAATGAAATGAATAGTGGCAGTGTTGATACTGTTATTTTCATGCAAGTAAATCCTGCTTACGATTTTAAATCGAATGGGAAATTTGCATCTGGTCTAGAGAAGGTGAAAAATAAATTGAGCATTTCTTACTCAAATGACGAGACTACTGATCAAAGTGATATGGTAGCAGCAGTAAGTCATTATCTAGAATCTTGGGGAGATGCTCAGCCGGTAAAAGGTATGTATACTTTGATGCAACCAACGATCAATACCATTTTTGATACAAGACAAGCAGGTGAAACCTTACTTTCTTGGGCTGGTGTAGATTTCGGTGATTCATATATGAATTTTGTGCAGCAAGGTTGGAAAGAAGATGTTTTTGGACTTCAATCTATGTTTGGAGGATTCCAGAGATTTTGGGAGTCAGCTCTTCATGATGGTATATTCAAATCAGGTGAAACAGCAGGTAGTGTGAGTTTCTCTGGAGATACGGCATCTGCTGCTGGACAAGTGACAAAAACAGTATCAGGAGACGGAATCGAATTAAAGATATATGAAGGACATCTTGGAAATGGTGCATATACCAATAATCCATGGTTGATGGAAATGCCGGATCCAATTACACGAACTGTGTGGGGAAATCATCTTGCTATACCGGTGGATTTTGATGGAGTTAGCACTATGATCTCGATGCATGATCTTAAAGATGGTGACTTAGTAGATCTAACAGTTAACGGAGAAACTATTACTGTTCCCGTTGTACAGCAATTCGGTCAAGCACCTGCAACTGCTGCTTTAGCACTAGGTTATGGCCGAGAGGTTGGAGGGCTTTGTGCAAAAGGCGTGGGAGTTGACATGAATAAGTCAGTTTCTGTTGACAAGCAAGGATATAGAACTTATTCTGTTCCAAATGTAGAAATATCTGCAAAAGTTGGAGAAGATAAAGAATTTGCAAGTGTTCAGTATCACCATACATACGGGGTAAAAGATACTGATGAAGCAACTGGTGAGATGATTAATGCTGATGAGGCTGCTTTAGTCTCATTTAGCTATGGTCTTGGAAGTCAGGGTTTTCAGGGAGCTTTAACAGATAGATCTGTTATGTACTATTCAAGCCTTGAAGGTTTGAAAGATAGTGTTGAGCACTTGAATGAAAAAAGAGCACATGCTCAGCATTTGAATGATCAGCAAATCTATGGTGGTCACGATAAGATGTACAAGAATGGGCATCATTGGGGAATGCATGTAGATTTGAACTCTTGTACTGGATGTGCAGCATGTACAGTTGCATGTATGGCCGAGAATAATGTTCCTGTTGTAGGTAAAAGAGAGGTTAGTAGACACCATGAGATGACATGGTTGAGAATCGATAGATACTACTATGGAAAGTTAGAGAATCCAAATACGGTTTATCAGCCGATGATGTGTCAGCACTGTGATAACGCTCCGTGCGAGAATGTTTGTCCAGTAAATGCTACAAACCACTCTTCTGAAGGACTTAATCAAATGACCTACAACAGATGTGTTGGTACTAGATATTGTGCAAATAACTGTCCTTATAAAGTAAGAAGATTTAACTGGTTGGATTATACAACAGCGGATATCTTCCCTGGGAACCAACCAACGATAAATAATGAAGAGATTCCTTTTGGAGCGGATAACTTGACAAGAATGGTATTAAATCCAGATGTTACAGTTCGTTCAAGAGGAGTGATTGAGAAGTGTAGTTTCTGTGTTCAGAGAATTCAAGAAGGAAAGTTGACGGCGAAAAAGGAAGAGCGTATGCTTAGAGATAGCGACGTTAAGACAGCTTGTCAAACAGCTTGTCCTACTGGAGCAATTACATTTGGTGATATGAATAACAAGAATGGTAATTTGAGCCATAAACTTGAGAATCCACTGAATTTTATTGTTCTGGAAGAAGTGAACGTTAGATCTTCAGTTCAATACTCTATGCGAGTGAATAATCGTAATGAAAAACTTGACGCTTAATTTTAAATTTTAGATAAGAAAATATGAGTGCACCTGTATCAGCAATAAGAGAGCCCTTAATAACCGGGCATAAAACCTACCACCAGATCACTGAGGATCTAGTGTCTCCTACGGAGAAAGCACCTAATTTAATGTGGGTCATAGCTTTTTCAGTAGCTGCAGCATTAGCTACTTTCGGAGTGTTCTGTATTGCCTGGACAATCTGGTTCGGAATTGGAACTTGGAACTTGAATAGGACAATTGGTTGGGGTTGGGATATCACCAACTTCGTATGGTGGATTGGTATAGGTCACGCCGGAACATTGATTTCCGCGATCTTGCTACTTTTCCGTCAAAAATGGAGAACAGGTGTTAACCGAGCCGCAGAGGCAATGACAATATTTGCCGTATTATGTGCTGCACTTTTCCCAGGTATACACGTTGGTAGAGCATGGGTTGTTTTCTACTTTTTCCCTTATCCAAACACTAGAGGACCTCTTTGGCCTAATTTCAATTCGCCACTCTTATGGGATTTGTTTGCGATTAGTACTTATTTCACTGTTTCACTTCTATTCTGGTACACAGGTTTAGTTCCAGATTTTGCAACAGTAAGAGATAGAGCAAGAGGGATAAGAAAGAAGATTTACCATTTCCTTTCTTTTGGATGGAACGGATCCGCAAAACACTGGCAGAGATGGGAGTCAATCTCTTTGGTACTCGCAGGTCTAGCAACACCACTTGTACTTTCAGTTCACACGATTGTAAGTTTTGATTTCGCAACATCAGTAATTCCAGGATGGCACACAACGATTTTCCCTCCGTACTTTGTCGCAGGGGCAATCTTCTCTGGATTTGCAATGGTATTGACACTGATGCTGATCACAAGAAAAATATTAAAACTCGAGGATTATATTACACTGGCTCACATTGAGTCGATGAATAAAGTAATATTAGTTACAGGTACAATTGTAGGGGTTGCCTACCTTACTGAGCTGTTTATCGCTTGGTATTCAGGTTATGTCTATGAGCAATTTGCGTTTTTCAACAGAGCGTTGGGACCGTATTGGTGGTCATATTTTGGTATGATGTTCTGTAATGTGGTATCGCCTCAGTTCTTCTGGAGTCGAAAAATTAGAAGAAGTGTTGTCTGGACATTCTTTTTATCAATAGTTGTGAACATAGGAATGTGGTTTGAGCGATTTGTGATCATTGCTACTACTTTAGCAAGAGATTACTTGCCTTCAAGCTGGAGTTTTTATGTACCGACATGGGTCGAGATCGGGATCTTTACTGGGACAATTGGAATATTCTTTGTTTTGTATTTAATCTTCGTTAGAGTCGCACCAGTTGTGGCAATTGCTGAAGTAAAGAGTATTTTGAAATCATCCGGAGATCAGTACTCTGGACACGGCAGTCAACAAGCAGTTACTGATACTGCTGTAGAAGCAGATAACCAATAATTAGGCATTAACTAGAAAGAAATGGCAAAAGTAACAAAGGACGTAATATTTGGTCTATACAATGATGAAACAGACTTGATGAAAGCCGTTAAAGTGGCTAATAGCAAGCATATCGAAATAATGGAAGTGTTTACACCTTTTCCTGTTCACGGTTTAGATCCGCTCTTGGGTTTTGAAGAATCAAGACTACACATGGGAGGTTTCGTTTACGGAGCAATTGGAACACTTACTGCCTTTTTGGGGATGAGTTGGATTTTTACAAAAGATTGGCCAATAATCTTTGGTGGAAAACCCTACTGGTCGGTACCGGCTTTCATTCCGATCACTTTCGAATTAACAGTATTGTTTGCGGCAATCGGTATGGTTGTAACATTTTACATTGTTAATGGTATGGGGCCAGGGATTAAGTTACCAATTCTTGATAATAGAATTACCGATGATAAATTTTGTATTGCTTTTGATAAGTCAGAAGTTGATGCTTCAGTTGCTGAGAGTTTCTTTACAGAGACAGGTGCTGATGAAGTCAACTCTAAAATTATATAATAGAACATTCAACTACGATTGATGAAAATTAATTATAACAATATCCTGATCGCTATGAGCCTATTTGTATGGCTCGTGATTAGCTCATGTCAAAGACCTCATGACAACGTGCCAGGAAGTGAGTTCATGCCAGATATGGCTCACTCGGTAGCTTACGAGTCTAACCATTACCTCTACTATTATAATAATACATGGGGTAGTGAAGATGAATACTATAAGTATGCGAAGCCAAAAGAGCCTGTGAAAGGAACGGTACCTCGAGGCTACGCTGGTCTTGTGCAAGCTACTTCGTCTGATGTAGCAAAAAGTTTAAACGGTAGCTTAACAAATTCAAGTATCTCTGTTCCTATGAACGGAAGCGTACCTTATCCTTATGAAGACACTGAAGATGATAGAATGAAAGCGGCTGCTGATATAATGCAGAATCCTTTTCCAATCACTGATGCTGAAATGAAAGAAGCAAAAGAACTCTATAATATCTTTTGTGGAATTTGTCATGGTGAAAAGGGAGATGGAGCGGGATATCTCGTTCGCGAAGATGGTGGTAAATACCCAGCACAGCCTGCAAATTTATTGCTTGATCAATATGTTGATATGAGCAACGGACAATACTATCACGCTATAATGTACGGAAAGAATATGATGGGTGCATATAAAGACAAGCTGTCTTATGAAGAGAGATGGCAAGTTATCCACTATATCAGAGGTCTTCAAGCTAAAGAAAAGAAGTTGGCATACAATGAAACTGAAAATACTTTAAATGAGTGGGCTACTCCAGGTTCTATGGTCAAGAAAATGGCTAGTACAATGGATGTAGAACATGCTGAGCACATGGAAGCTGAGCATTCAGAGCAAGGAGATCATGAAGATGGCCACTCTGAAGATCATGGAAGTCAACACTAATTTTTTATTGGAACCGTATTACTAAGAAAGAAAAGCACTACAATGAATAATCAATATACTATGCCGGCTAGGCAAACAACATTACTGTTTGTAGGTATTGCTGTGGGCGTATTGAGTTTGATAATAACGTATTTTGGGGGTAATGATAATGAATTACATTCTCGATTTTGGTCAAACCTTTTACATAACTCGGTATTTTTTACTGGTATCGCACTAATGGCGGTATTCTTTCTGTCGGCGTCAATAACTGCCTGGGCAGGATGGTACACTGTATTTAAGAGAGTTTGGGAGTCTATGGGGCAGTTTTTGATAGTAGGTTTCGTCCTTATGTTAATCATTGGACTAGGGGTTTACTTCCACTGGCACCATTTGTATCACTGGGCTGATGCTGAAAGCGTAGCCACAGACGAACTGCTCGAAGGTAAGTCTGGATTTCTAAATGCTAATATGTATGTTGTTTTTGGAGGGATAATTGTTTTGGCTTGGTACTTTTTTGCCAAGAGAATGCGCGATATTTCATTGAGTGAAGACACTGAAGGTGGAGATAGTGGTTTCAAGCATCACAGAAGACTAAGAACGTATGCAGCAATATTCTTACCAATTGCTGGTTTTACAAGTGCTGCTGTTATATGGCTCTGGGTAATGAGTGTCGATGCACATTGGTATAGTACGCTTTTTGGATGGTATGCAGGTGCAAGTTGGTTTGTAGCAATGATAGCCTTGACTATCATGATCATCTCTTACATGAAAGGAAAAGGATATTTCGCTGAAGTTTCAAACGAACACTTACACGATTTAGGAAAGTTACTTTTCGCATTTTCTATCTTTTGGACTTATTTATGGTTCTCACAATATATGCTTATTTGGTATGGAAATGTTGGAGAGGAAACTGGTTATTACAAGCTGAGAAAAGATGACTATGGAGTTTTATTTTATGGTAATATTTTGATAAACTTTATACTTCCTTTCTTTGTTTTAATGCGTAACGATAACAAGAGAAAATACGGTACATTGTTACTTACTTCAGGAGCAGTTTTCTTTGGTCACTGGTGGGATTATTTCTTGATGATCAAGCCAGGAGTAATTCATACAGCTCATGAGGTTATGGGACATTCAGATCATGGCGCTGGTCACGATGGTGAGCATGCCGGAGAAGCAGCTCATTCGGCTGCAGAGCACGGAAGCGAAGTTGCACATGCTGCTGGCGGGCACGCCGAATCTGTAGCAGACGCTGCACATGGAGCATCAGAATTTTTGATGGGTTATAATTTACCAGGATTTTTGGAAATAGGGACGTTCATTGGATTTTTGAGTTTATTCTTATTGATATTTTATAGAACATTGGGATCGGCTCCACTTACACCTGCAAAGGATCCATTTTTGGAAGAGAGTTTACATCACCACGTATAATAACTAAAGAACTAAATTATATCGCATTTCGATCATAATTAAAAATTAAAAATGACTGCATTAATAATATTATTGATTTTATTTCTACTCGTAGTTATCGTTATTCAGATATCCAAAGTGACGGAACTGTCAGGACGAATACGAGGAGAGGAAATTGTTGAGCAGGAAGCAAACAATAGCACTGCATTTTGGTTACTTATATTCATGATTGTCTTTTTATCAGCTACTGTCATTTCAGCAGTGTACTATAAAGATGTTATGCTTGGATATGGTCCTCTTACTGCTGCATCCGCTCATGGAGTTTTACTAGATAGCGTATTCAACACCACGCTGATTTTCACGGGTATTGTTTTCGTGATTACTCACATTTTATTGTTTTGGTATACTTATAAATATAGAAAACGTAAAGGTAGAAAAGCGCTATTTTTCTCTCATGACAATACTCTAGAATACGTATGGACAGGTATTCCGGCGCTAGTAATGACTTTCCTAGTTGTAAAAGGATTGGTAGTGTGGAATGAAGTTATGGCCGACGTAGGAATAGATGAAGAAGTAATTGAAATTGAGGCAACTGGTTATCAGTTTGCTTGGGATATTAGATATCCAGGTCCTGATAATAGATTGGGAGAGAAGGATTACACACTAATTCAACCTGGTATCAATCCTCTAGGACAAAATTGGGAAGATCCACAAAATCATGATGATTTTATCGCGGATCAAATTTATCTTCCAGTTGGAAAGAAAGTAAGAGTGAGAATTACTGCAAAAGACGTCCTGCACAATTTCTATCTACCGCACTTTAGAGTAAAGATGGATGCAGTTCCGGGACTACCTTCTTACTTCGTATTCACACCAACTGTAACAACAGAAGAGTTCAGAGCTCGCTTACGTGATAACGCTAATTGGCAAGGATTA
Organism: Saprospiraceae bacterium; assembly: GCA_965658745.1. Lineage (GTDB taxonomy): Bacteria > Bacteroidota > Bacteroidia > Chitinophagales > Saprospiraceae > JAHDFB01. The sequence goes on from CBFHTK010000006.1 coordinate 128,561, forward strand.
TCTGATCCTGAGGATCCAGAATCTCTTCAGAAATGGGAGGCTTTCGATTACGAGTTGGCTTGTGCTGAGTTGTGCGGGAAAGGACACTACAGTATGCGAAAAATTGTAAAAATTGTGAGTGAAGGTGAATATAATGCTTGGTTAGAGCAACAGAATTCATACTACATGTCACAAATCAGAAATACAGACAATGATCCATTGAAGGGTCAATTCTTGGAGTCTGATATAAAAGTTAATGAAAAGAAATTCTTTGAGGAATTTGATAATGCAATGTCTAGTACAGACACTGATGATATCGTATTACCTCTAAGCAATATAAATTTTGAAACAGGTTCAGCTAACCTAACTAACAATTCACAGTATGAGCTTAATAATCTCGTAACAGCCTTAACTAAATACAAGGATGTTAGTATCGAGCTTAATGGGCACACGGACAATGTTGGAGATTCTGGTGTTAATCAGCAATTATCCGAATCACGAGCGAGTACAGTCCTCAACTATCTTATCGACCGTGGCGTCAGCTCTTCACGCCTTTCATCAAAGGGTTACGGAGATCGAATGCCATTGGAAAGTAATGATACTGAGGAGGGCAGAATGAAGAATAGAAGAATTGAATTCAAAATTTTGAAAAAACAAACCATATAATGATGGCAGAAGTATTAGAATATAATGAAGATGTTCTGATCAAAGAACAGGGATATGATGATCATTTTCACGATCATCACCACGGTGATAAGTTTAGATCAGGATTTATTTCGCACTATATCTTTAGCATGGATCACAAGATCATTGCTAAGCAGTTTTTGATAACTGGTATGATATGGGCGATTATTGGAGCAGCTATGTCAATAGTTTTCCGGATGCAATTAGGTTTTCCAGAAGACAGTATGACATGGATTAAGCCACTGTTAGGCAAGTGGATTGTAGTCGAAAATGGTATAGGAACTCTAGCACCAGAATTCTACTATGCTTTGGTCACAATGCATGGAACGATTCTAGTTTTCTTTGTATTGACTGCCGGACTATCGGGAACCTTTAGTAATCTTCTGATTCCATTGCAACTAGGTGCTAGAGATATGGCATCACCATTCATGAATATGCTATCTTACTGGTTCTTCTTTATGGCAGGAATCGTGATGTTCTATAGCCTATTTATCTCTACTGGACCATTTGCCGGTGGATGGACTGCTTATCCGCCGCTGTCGGCACTACCTCAGGCCTCTCAGGGTTCTGGTGCAGGTATGACTCTTTGGTTGGTAAGTTTGACCCTTTTTGTTGTCTCCGTTTTATTGGGTGGTATAAACTACATTACAACAGTATTGAACCTTCGAACGAAAGGAATGAGCTTGTGGAGAATGCCTTTAACAATTTGGGCATTTTTTGTAACAGCAATCTTGGGTCTTTTATCTTTCCCAGTGTTAGTATCAGGATTTCTAATGTTAATGTGTGATCGTGGATTGGGAACTTCTTTTTTTCTTAGTGAGATATTTGTGAACGGTGAAGCTCTTCCTAATGTTGGGGGTTCTCCGATTCTATACCAGCACTTATTCTGGTTCTTGGGTCACCCTGAGGTATATATAATTATATTGCCAGCAATGGGTCTAGTATCTGAGGTTCTCTCAGTACATGCTAGAAAGCCAATTTTCGGTTACAAAGCCATGGTATACTCAATACTAGCAATTGGATTCTTGTCATTTATCGTTTGGGCACACCACATGTTTATGTCTGGAGTGAATCCAATGATATCTAATTTCTTTGTTGTATTTACCTTGATTATTGCAGTGCCATCGGCGGTGAAAGTATTTAACTGGATCACGACCTTGTATGGTGGTAATATCAGATTGAATACTCCAATGCTATTTGCAATAGGTTTCGTATCAATGTTCATCTCTGGTGGATTAACTGGTATATTCTTAGGAAACTCAGCTATTGATATTCAAATGCACGATACATACTTCGTAGTTGCTCACTTCCATATTGTAATGGGTGTAGCTGCATTCTTCGGTATGTTCGCTGGTATATACCACTGGTTTCCGAAAATGTACGGGAGATTTATGAATGAAACTTTAGGAAAAATCCACTTCTGGTTTACAATTGTTGGAGCATATGCAATATTCTGGCCTATGCACTACATAGGTATGGCAGGTGTTCCTCGTAGATATTATAGTTTTGATAGTTTCGACGCGTTCAATGACTTCGCCTTGATGAACAAGTTCATTACAATTGCTGCTATCATTGTATTCGCTGTTCAGATTCTATTTGTCATTAATTTCTTCTACAGTATTTGGTATGGTAAGAAAATGAAGACAAAAAACCCTTGGGGAGCAACTACTTTGGAATGGACTACGGATATTAAGCCGGGTCACGGTAACTGGGAAGGAAATCTTCCTACAGTTCATAGATGGGCTTACGATTACGGTAAAGATGGTCATGATTTTATTCCGCAATATGTTCCTGCTCAGGAAGGTGAAAAGGATGTGCATTAATGAATAAACAAGCACAAGTACATGCGATACAGGCTGAAGCTCAAGCAGAAAAGTATTCTGCTTGGGACGACTTCAAATTGCTCGTTAAGTTTAGACTTAACGTAACTGTAGTGATGTCTTCTCTACTTGCGTATGCAATTGTTGCACAGTCAGCTTTTAACATATATGCTGCAGCAGTATTGGCCTTAGGAGGTTTTCTAGTAACTGGTAGTGCAAATGCGCTGAACCAAGTTTTAGAAAAAGATTTCGATGGTCTAATGACGAGGACCAAGAATCGTCCTATTCCAGGTGGAAGAATGCAGGTTTCAAAAGCGGTTTTACTTGCGGGAATGATGGCTTTAGTAGGCATCACTTTGCTAGCATTGTTTAATCCTATTTCAGCCTTATTAGGAACAACGGCGCTAGTTACCTACGCATTTGTATATACACCTTTCAAAAGGTTCTCACCAATAGCTGTATGGATAGGAGCTATACCAGGTGCTTTACCTGTTTTGATTGGCACAACAGCTTTTCAAGGGGAAATAACTGCATTAGCTCTAGTTCTTTTTGCAGTTCAGTTTTTCTGGCAGTTACCTCATTTTTGGGCGATAGGATGGATGTCTTATGACGATTATAAATTGGCAGGATATCAACTCTTGCCAGTTAAAGATCAAGTCAGAGACAACAGAATTGGGTTATCGGCTTTTATTTGGTCTCTACCGCTAATTCTAATATGTCTAATTCCATTTGTTTACGGATCTATGGGCATATTTACTACTCTTATGATTCTTGCAATCAACATACTTTATGCTATGCGGGGCTGGAACCTATATAAGTTGGGCGACACTGCTTCTGCAAAAAAGCTGATGTACTTTTCATTTGCATATTTACCTCTGGTACTAATTCTTTTTATTATCGGTCAAAACGGAATATAAGATGGATCAGGCAATGACAAATGGATATAGACCAGGTAGAATTAATCCACAGAAATTTGGATTATGGATATCTATGGGTAGTCTCATTATGATGTTTGGTGCTTTTACAAGTGCTTACATCGTGAGGCATGCCGCTGGTAATTGGTTAGAGTTTGCTATACCACCGATTTTTGTGTGGAGTACCATAACTCTCATAATTAGTAGTATATGCTTGCAGGCATCATATTACATGTTTACGAAAGAAAATAAGTCACTATATAAAGGTCTGCTGGTTTCAGCATTCTTACTTGGGGTTACTTTTTTAATTCTTCAATATCAAGGTTGGATGCAATTGTACGCTTGGGGTGTTGATTTCAAGATCAATCCTTCTGCGTCATTCTTTTATTTGATCAATATTGTGCACGCTGCTCACGTAGTAGCAGGTTTAACTACATTGATTGTTGCCCTTATACATGCATTCGGGTTGAAATTTGAAGTTACGGAAGTTCGCAAGAATAGATTTCAATTGGTGTTACAGTTTTGGCACTTTTTAGGATTCTTGTGGATATACTTATATATATTTTTACTTTTGACTAGATAATTAAACACAACGATACATGGCTACAGATACAGCTTTAGATCACGATATTGAAGTACAAAGTGGAGATGCTTGGGATGGTGGTAAAAAACCTTTCAAGGCTTCGTACGGAAAACTGATGATGTGGTATTTTCTTCTTTCAGATGCATTTACATTTTCAGGTTTTCTAATTGCTTATGGGGCACTGCGTATTAGTTCGCCTACTTGGCCAGTTCCCGATTTTGTATTTCAGACATTTCCAGGAGGAATTACTGGTTGGCCACTAATTTTTGTAACAGTTATGTCCTTTTTATTGATCGTGTCATCAGTAACTATGGTTAGAGCAGTACAAGAAGGAGCCAGAGAAAACAGAAAAGGAGTGGTTTTTTGGATGATACTTACCATCATTGGTGGTTTGGGATTCTTGGGTTGTCAAGCTTGGGAGTGGACTAATCTGATTGGTCATGAGCACATGTCAGTAACTACCAATCCATTTGGTACACATGTAGAAAGTGGTGTTTATCTTGAAGATGCAAATGGTGATGCCTACGCTGCCGGCGCTACAAAAGAGACATTTGAAGCTGGTGAAAGCTACCTGATTCATAAACACAATGGTGATTGGGTTCAAAGAGAATTTCAGGTAACAAGTGGTCCTGATGAAGGACTTAGAATGAAGCAGGAATTTGGGCCTAAAGCTTTTGGTGCTCTATTCTTTTTTATTACTGGATTTCATGGTTTCCACGTATTTTCAGGAGTTGTCTTTCTAATAATAATCATGCTCAATGCTGCTAGTGGTGTTTATGTCGAACGTAAGAATGGTTACGAGATGGTTGAGAAGATTGGCCTGTATTGGCACTTTGTCGATTTAGTATGGGTATTCGTATTCTTGGTTTTCTATTTACTATAGAAATGCGGACAATACAGAGAATTAAATAAAGAAAAGAAAAAGATAAAACGTTTAAACTATGGCTCACGAAAATCACGAAAAGGCAATTAAGCAAGTTTATATTGGCCTTGGAATATTAGCCGTTATTACATTAATCGAAGTTGGAGTGTCTCTTTTCGGAAAAGGACACATAATTGATGGAGTTGAAAGCAATACTTGGGTTATTTATATTGCAGCCCTTCTTATAATTGGTTTATCCTTGTACAAGGCTAAGTTCATTATCTATGAGTTTATGCACATGAGATATGAGGTTCCGGGCTTAATCAGATCGGTACTATTGCCTGTTCTCCTTTTGGTTTGGGCTATTATAGCATTCTTTCTTGAAGGCGATTATTGGAAAGAGAAGAGAAACAAAGTGAAGGTTAGAAATGAAATGCCAGCAGAAAAACCAGTTCCTCAGGGTATGCTTGATTATGAGTGGAGCAAAGAGGATCTGCAGTAGGAATTGCAATGAAATAGATTATACAAGAGAGCGACCTATTACTGTAGGCTCTTTTCTTTTGTACAACCATATTGGTCCAAGTGCCAAGACTGAGCAAGTGTTTTAAGAGCAGAATCGTGACAATGATTTTACAGAATTGCGTATCATTTTGAACTTTGCCGTGTTTAATAAGCATTGAAGATTATCATAAGAAATAAACATTGAAGTACTTTAGAGGTATATTAGTTGTTTCGTTAGTTTTCTTGTTACCACTTGGAAGCTACCTTTATTTGAGATCTGGATTTAATTTCAGGAAAGAAGCTTTGGAAATTCTAAAGGATAAATCAGAGCTGGATTCTGAAAGTTTTGCCATAATTGAAGAGAAGGCTAGCACTTTTAAAGACCGGTATAATAAAGGAGTTACATTAATTCAAAGGGTTGAAGATGAAGTTGATCTCAAGGATTTGTACTTCTTTGCAGAAAACTTACAGGTGAGAAAAGATTTTCATTTAGTTGGTTTAATCGAAAATTCTAAACCTGAACTCAGTTCAGACACCGTTTTTCAAAAAACTCTATCCCGAATTCCATTGCGAAGTACCGAGATTGATCGAATCATGGGCGAGCAGCGTTTCATTTTGGCAAAAGATAGTTTCGTTAGGAATACTTACGGAGTTACTGTAGAGGACACGAAAGAGGTTTATGAGCATGCAGTAATCTTACTCCCAGTCAAGAAGAGGGATAAAGTTAAGTTGCAACGTAAAAAAGAAATATAATGAAAGAAAATCTTCAGTTAGCAAGTCGCCTGAAACCTTGGGCTTATGTTTTAACTGCCATTATTCTGATTGCAGTTTTTGGTATGCGTTATGTAAAGATACCTGTAGAGGAGCCTTTGATGTTCTTACCGCCTTTTCACAGCACAGTTAACGCTATTACAGGGGTTGTGCTTCTTGTGGCCTTGTACTTCATCAAAACTGGAAATATTGTTGCTCATAGAAATACTATTTTGGTGGCAATGGTCTTAAGTTTGGTCTTTTTACTTTCCTATGTCACATACCACATTACGGCGGAAGAAACCACATACTGTGGTGAGGGTATAACTAGAACGGTATACTTTATTCTCTTGATCACACATGTACTCAGCGCTGCAGTAATATTTCCATTTATACTTTTTACTTTTATAAGAGGAATTAGTTTTCAAGTTGAAAAGCACAAAAATATGGCCAGGTGGGTCTTTCCTATATGGTTGTACGTCTGTATAACAGGTCCAATTTGCTATTTAATGCTCGCACCTTGTTACAGCTAAAAGAAAGCATATGAACAATAGAAATATAGCTCAAATATTATTTGTCATTCTAGTTTGTGTTGTGCTCGGAAATTTAGATTTAATAGCACAGTGTCCAATGTGTAGGATGTCTGCTGAATCTAATCTAAGTAGTGGAGGTACTGCTGCAAAAGGATTAAATAATGGTATTCTATACATCTTTGTTTTTCCCTATATCTTGGTTAGTATAATAGGATATATCTGGTGGAAGAATAACAAAAAATCCAAACTAGAGGCAAATGGTGAAGGTGTAAATTAGCAGTAGCTTTTGCTAACTGACTATGCTTCTCGTGATTATTTTCGCTAATGTTGGTCTTGATCTCTTGTGACGCTGTATACAGACTTGAGTTCAGTTATGCCTAATAAAGTTGTGTTTATTTTCCTCGTTAAATTAAACAGTAAGGATTGAAAAGGTGGTTCTTTGGTCTTGCTTCCTTCCATTAGGTGGTAAAAGTGTCCTAATATTTCTTCTGCTTATTCTAAAGGTCTAGTTAGTACTGAGTAAACAATTTTATCAAAAATGAGTTTTACGGTTAAACTTATGATATGAAAGCTTTCTCTCTCTGTCTCCTATCATTATTAATGTCACAGATTCTATTGGCTCAACAAACCGGAGATATCTATGGCGTGAATTTCACAACAGGCACATTAAAATTAGCGTCCGTTAACCCCAATAATGGAATTGTAGAAATCATTAACGAAGAGCCTCTAAGTGGTGATCAGTTCACTTCCGGAAACAGCGATATGAATCCGAATGAGGGTCTTTACCATTATGTACGGAATGGGCAGATAATTACCGCAGATATTATTACGGGAGAAGTTATATATGATCCTGAATTAACTTGTACTACTCAAGATATCAATCCGATCGTACCAATTAGTAATATTGCCTACAACTTTATCGATAGTACTGTCTATGGTCTGGTCCATTTTGATCAAAGTCTTTCGTTTGCTAAGGTAGACCCTTTAACAGGTATAATTACTATTATATCGGATGGCCCAATCAGTAGTGACAATTACAGCAGTGGAGTTTCAGATATTGATCCTTATGGGGGACGCTATTTTTATATTCGTGACAATAGAATAGTAACTGTCCTGATTTCGGCAGGTGAAGTTGATCAGAACCATAGCATCGAAAACCCTAATAATGCTATTGCACCAATTACGAACATTGCCTACGATTGGTTATCTGGTCAGATTTATGGATTGAATTTTGTAGGTGGTTTCTGGGATAATCAAGGAAATGAAGTAACTCCGGCAGAACTTCGATTGGCTACGGTTAATCCGTCGAATGGAGACTTAACTATTCTCTCAGATAATACACTGAGTTCAGATCAATTTTCAAGTGGTGTATCTGATCTTGATCCGCTTAATAGAGTATACTACTACATCCGTGCCAATAGCATCTATACAGTAGATCTTCTAACAGGGGATTTAATTCAATCATCATCTCTTTCTAATCCAAATAATGCGATACAGCCTATAACCAATATTGGCGTTTATAAAGATCAATTCAGTTTGCCGTCAGCAATTAGTGATTTTCAAGAAAGACATATGGGTTTGGAGGTTCAGTTTAAAAATATTTCAGCCTATTCCTATAATGCGCATTGGAATTTTGGAGATGGAAAAGAGTCCTTTCAGCGGCATCCGTTAAATGTTTTTGATGAACCCGGTATGTATGAGGTTACGTTAATTTCAGAAAATCTTGAAGGAGAAAGCGATACAATTACACGTACCATTACGGTAGAAGGAACTGTTGTTGGGTTTGAAGATATAAGTGATCTTGAGTTTCGTTTGTTTCCCAACCCAGCCGATAATTTTGTAATTGTAAAGTCAACAGCGAATCTTCAGGGTTTTATTTTAACCATTTATGATACAGGCGGCCAAATGATCAGACAAAAACTCTTATCCGAAGCTACAGATAATAACCTTGAGATCTCAGGATTAGCATCAGGTGTGTATTTTGTAAAACTAGAATCACTTGACAAGAAAAACCGATTGTTTGAGCGACTAATAGTTAGGTAAAATCAATTAGCAAATAGAGTGATAAGCGGAAGTAGCAAGGTGCATTGTAATATGAATTTAGCTAGAATCCTATGGTGTTGATTCCAAACTAAGCAGCGGAGGTACAGCTACAAAAGGATGAAATACTGAACTCATTTTTCCTTATATCTTGGCTAGTATTATAGAATACATTTGACTAGATAGAACATTTAAGCCGATTCCAAGAAATCTTAATTCAATAAAAAAGCCCTTGCATTTATCGATTGCAAGGGCTTCTTGTTTTCTTGTCATTTGTATGACAGGAGTTGTATCTTATAGAGATGGATCGTAGTTACTTCCATCTTTAGGCTTAAGATCACCTGTAATTAAACGGATTAAGTCGATTAATACCCAAATTCCTAATCCTCCTAATGTAAGCAGTTGAATAACTCCAATTGTTGTATATCCAAGATAGAATCTGTGGATACCAAGTCCACCAACGAATAAACAAAGTAGCAATGCAATTAATTGACTTTTAGGGCTAACTTGACCTGTAATAATTGCCTTTGCAGACTTGAATGTTTCCGAAGCAAATTGTTGAACCTTTGCAATGAAGCCATTGCTTTGTTGAGTAGTGACAACTTGTGTCGATTCCATCGTAAGCGTGTTTACTGCATGAGCTTCAAAAGAAAATGCGAATAACATGGCTACAACAAGTAAAAGTTGAATTTTCATAAATAAAATGTATTTAAGTTAATAAGTTCATTGGGTATTTAAAGTCCAATGAGTGTTTTTGTCAAACGAAAATATGAAAATATTTGTTTTTTTTTGTTAAGATAGGGCTTTATCTTCTCTTAAGCTTTTGAGGCTTTCGCCAAAAGAAGATGAAGTAAATAACTCATGCGATGTACCTGACAGCGTCGCGATTTGTTGTGATCGGAAAGCAGTACCTTTTTTTGGCATGTATATCTCTTTGTCCCACGATAGGAGAGCGGTTGAATGTCCGATATCTGAAATTTTTGAAAGGTGCTTTTTATAGTCTGAATACTTACTCATGCTTTTTTTTTGCCAAAGAATGTAAGGAAAAAAGAAATCCAACCAACGATAAAAAACACACCTCCGATTGGTGTAACTGCTCCAAGCCATGTCATTCTAGTACCTGTTATTACATCAGATAATGCCAAGGCAAAAAGACTACCACTAAAGAAGAATATTCCCGCTAGGAAGAATCTATAAGTCCACTTTAATCCCTTTCTATGGTGTTGTGCGTAGATTGCTGCTGTAATTAGTATAGCGAGCGCATGGTAAAACTGATATCGTACTCCGATCTCAAAAACCGTAAGGTCAACTTCAGTAAGCGTATCTTTGAGAAGGTGGGAACCAAGCGCACCGAACGTTACCGCAATGGCCGCTAAAAATGCACCAACCTGTATCATTCTATTTAATCGAGTTTCCAATTGATTGTTTTTTTGTTTTTATTGCTTAAATATAAGTTGGTTTTTGAGAAGTGTTTGCAACCACTGAATTTATTTCGCGCCAATGGACTAGGATGAGCGGCTTCAAGAACTAAGTGTTTGTTTTTGTCAACGAGAGACTTTTTCTGTTGCGCAAATTTCCCCCATAGTAAGAAGACTAAATTCTCTTGACTTTCGGACAACTTTCGTATGATGTTGTCGGTAAACCACTCCCATCCCTGGTTGGCATGCGATCCTGCAGATTTGTGATCAACAGTAAGAACAGAATTTAATAGCAGAACTCCTTGTTTGGCCCACTTGGTTAAGTCTCCATTAGATGGGTAAGGGAGATTTAGATCTTGCATGTATTCTTTGAAGATATTTCTGAGAGACGGTGGGATTTTGTGTCCTAGAGGTACAGAGAAAGATAGGCCCATTGCCTGATCTTGTCCATGATAAGGGTCTTGACCTATCAAAATAACCTTCACGTCTTCGGGTTTGACTAAATCCAAAGCGTAGAATATTCTATCAGGTCGAGGGTATACAATTCTTTCTGATTGGAATCTATTTTCTACAAATTGATCAAGTTCCTTAAACTTTGTATCCTTATAAAAGTCAAAAAGAATAAGTTCCCAGCTACTAGGAATGAGTTCTGAAAGCATATTAAGTCCTATTACAATTTTTCAAATATGAATTATTAATTAGAGAAAAAAGTACTAATTTGCATTTATATATGAATAATAAATACTTCGATGGGAAAGTGATTTGGATAACTGGCTCAAGTTCTGGCATTGGCTGGAGTCTTGCTACGAGTCTAGGACCACTTGCAAAGAAGTTAATTATCAGTGGTCGAAAAAAAGATAAACTAGAGCAGTTGTCGACACAACTTAGCTCGAAAGTTTAGGCTAAGATTTTAGCTTTTGATATGCAAAATGAATCCGAAATTGCGGATGTTCTTCGCGAATACGAAACATAGCTGAGTGAGGTTGACATCATGATACACAACGCTGGTATTTCTATGAGATCTCTTGTGCAAAACACAGAGATGGAAGTCTATCGAACAATGATGCAAGTGAACTATCTTTCAATAGTACAGATAAGTCAGTTCTTGCTTCCCCACTTCATGAAGAATCAAGGACACTTTGTAGTTATCAACAGCATGGCGGGTAAATTTGGTGTTCCATATAGATCTGGATACTTGGCTTCAAAAATGGCACTAAACGTTTATTTCGGAGCATTATCAGCAGAACCTGAAGGAGATAAGATTTATGTGACAATGGTATATCCTGGGTTTATTCATACTGATAGTTCAAAGCATGTGTTGAAAGGTGATGGCTCGCAAAATGGTATTATGGATAATGGATAGGCGAATGGTATGCCTGCTGAACTAGCTGTCAAGAAGATATTGACCGCAGTGTCATATCGTAAGAAAGAAATACTGGTTGGTGGTTTTCGTGAAACCAAGCTAGCAAATATTATGAGTAGATTCCCCCCCCCTCAAATTTTAAGAGAATCTTATCTAAATCCGAGGTGAAGTAAATTAGAAACATATGAAAGACATTTTAGAACGTATCAAGAAGGAGCAAGGTCCGCTAGGACAGTATGCGGAGAGAGCAGAAGGATACTATATCTTTCCAGAATTGGAGGGGCCACTTGGAAATAGAATGACCTTTAATGGCCAAGAAGTGATTGTCTGGTCGATAAATAATTATTTAGAATTGGGAAATCTATATAGCCACTTCTAGGACTGGATGATCAGAGCTATGGGATTGTAATACTAATTACCTATTTATTCCTAGGATCAGCTTTTTTGTAGATTTCGAGATAATCTTGTGGTGAAACTTTTTGACAGAGTTCAGCAATCAAATCATAGGGAATATCATTTATTGACTTGAACCTAATACAACTTTTACCCATGTCTAGTTTTCTTTTAGCATGCTTTGGGTATTCTGCTACCCACCAATCGTATAATTTAGGCATGGCATACACAGCACTATTATAGAGAGCTACAAAATTCTTTTGCGAAGCAATACTAGCAAATGGAACTGGTAATTCAGGAGAACAGTGGTAACCGCCTTCGTACAAGCTATGAGGAATAACTGCACCGGGCATACCATAGCTTAATTTGAAATCGAATCCTTGCGGTAAGTTTTCTTGGAGTATGCTCCAAAGCTTCGTAATTACTGGTTTTCGTTCTTCTGGTAACTGACTGATGTAGTCTTCAACAGAGTCTGCTTTGTAGTTCATAACAGATATTATTTTTTCTGCTAAAGTACAGAATTCAATTTAAACTCAGAGTATGGCACAAAAAAAAACTGCACCGGAAGGAGCAGCTTTTACAATTATATCTTTTAATGATTTACTCGCCACTGTTTCTACTTTCTATCATTCGATCTACAGCAGATGTAAAATCTTTAGTAGTTTTAGCATAGCCAGTTTTTCCGTAGGCGTCAATCTGCCACTGTCCACTATCATCTTTATCTAGTCCAAAAACCCAAATTGTTGGATATCCAGTAACCTTAAAAGCTTTCTGTAGACTAGCGTTTTGTTGTCGTATCTCAGGAGGAAGTTGCTTTCTTCTTGGGTAATCAAGTTCCAAAAGGATTACATTTTCCTCTGCCCATGTTTTGAACTCATCTTTTACAAAAACGGACGCAGTTAATCTTTTACACCATCCACACCAATCGCTACCAGTAAAGTTTGCCAAGATTGGTTTTCCAGTTTTCTGTGAAAGCGCATATGCTTCTTCCATGTTTACAAGCCAGCCTTCATTTTCAGCTTCGTAAGTTTGTGCTTGAGAGACCATCGCTGTTCCCACAAAAACTACAAGCATTAAGAGCTTAGTTGGGATGAGGGATGTAAGCTTAGAAATTGCTACGTTCATTTTGTATTTATTTAGTGCGTAAAGATAGAAATAAATACGTATACGATAAAATTATCATTTGTATGTACGTACTTACACGGATATCAAACGATTTTGTTTTCAAGAAAGTTACGTACAATCTGAAAAAGTATATTTTTATTCGTCTAAACTGTCTATTGAATGATAGTTTAATCTGTATATAATTGTAATTCATTCTCATGAAACCTATCAAAGTACGAAACGGGATTCCTTTTTATTACGACAAATCTGATTCTGAATTTAGAATGGATGTATATGAACAGTACGATACCACAGTATTGAAGAATGCAAGAAGGTATCTGAGCGGTAATCGTGTGAGCGAGAGTTTAAATTATCTAGTCAATTGCATTCGTCAGAACGATGAATCGACAGTGATTGTTGAGAATGGTTGTGGAATTGGATATCATACTGCCATGATTTCTAAAGAGTTTGGTGACGCTCTTATTTTTGGATTTGATCTTAGTTACCAGATGTTGAGTATGGCCGCAGATTTATGGATTCATAAAAAGAAAAGTACAAATAGCACCCTTACAGCTTTCTTTCAGAAACACGGTCTAAGTTTAGATGTAGAAATGCTCAATCAAAATCCAAAAATGCAATTGGCTTTAGCAAAATGTGAGAAATTGCCATTAGAAAATGAGATGGTTGATGTCAGTTACTCCTGCTACTTGTGGGATCGAATTGTGGATAATAAGGATTTTGTGCTTGAACAGCACAGAATTTTGAGAATAGGGGGATATTTGATTGTGCTTGGTCCTATGAGCTTTACTAATAACACAGCATGGGAAGCTTGGTATCCCTTTGCCAAATTAGTTGCATTTGTTGAAGATTTGGGTTTTAAGTTGATTGATCAATCCAGCTGGCAAGAAAGAGATGTATTTGATGGTCGAAATAATCATATTGCTTGGCAAGTAGAAGGCTTCTGTTTTGAAAAGGTTTAATAGCACCAAAGCGAAGTTAGTTTTGTCTCTGTATGCTAGTTTCGATATTAATTCTAATCAGTTGTGTTAAGAGCACTATCTTATAAGACAAGAGGCCACCTCGTTGTAGACAGCCTCTTAGCTATATTATGTAACTTGTAATTACCTTAGTCTAAATTTCGATACTTTCAATTTTCCGTCAGCCGAGTATTTTCCAAATTCTGGATTGAAAGATTTCTCAGTATTTTCGAATAGTAGTTTGTCACCTATTGAAATGCTCATTGTTCCTTTTTCATCTTCAAGTACATTCAGATCATAAGAATTGTTTCTTTGATTGAAATCCATTTCTTTGATTTCAAGACAATCCTTACCATCGAAAAATTTCAATAGTCTAACTTCGTTATCTACGGGTACCACACTAAATGTATAATACTCAAGATCGTTTCCCCAATTAATGGAAAAGAATCCATCGATGTTTACATCCTCTAAGCTTGCTTCGATATTGTAACCAGCGCTTACTTGCCCAGGCTTTATCTCTGGTGCAAAATAGAAAGTTCTATCAATAGGTTTTACTTCGTCATTTATTATCGTTTCAGGTATTGTCTTTTCGCAAGATGAAAGAGCGAAGAACATTAGTAGAGCAGGAATAATCGTCAAAAGCTTCATATCTGAGTTTTTATTTTTTTAATACGTTAACACTTTAATGTCTTGCAGAAAGCCCGAAACTCGAAATCAAAGCCTGCAAGCTTATGTTTTGTCAGTCAATTTAACTACATTTTGTCAAAATCGTTTAGATGGCATAGGCTGATTGACTAATCTTGAACATTTAATTGACGAACGATATTTATTCTCGTGATTTAAGTTGATTAATCCTATTCTACTGCCTCTAAAACAACTTGCTCTTTTGTCTTACTTACCCTTTTATCCACAGTTACATCTAAAGACGATTGTAAAGTCGTTCCTTGATAATAATTAGTCACTTTATTATTATCCTCAGGATCCATGATCATCAGATAAATCCACTCGTTATCCAATAATGATTTTAGATTATCATTCCTCAGTAAGATATCCTTGATTATAGAAAGTGGGGCATTAATAAGTACGGATAATCGAAGAGGTTGGTGATACATGTCAGTATCTGTTTCCTTAACAGACTGCAATGGCAAGCCCATTTTAAGATCTCCGCCATTTCCTTGGACTACACCGAATTTACCGGTAATATTATGCGTGATCTTGGAACCTCCTCCGAAAGTTTTATTATCAACAGTCGAGAAGTAGTAGTGATTGTTAATCCATTGAGTAACAACCATAGGACCTTGCATAATGCCTTCCAGAGCCTTTCCTTGAGGATCTTGTTTCCAATCATAAGAATGAAGAAAGCACCTACTATTGAGATTGGTGTTTTTGGTTAGATCTCTCGGTGCGACAATAAAGCCTGCGTTCTTAGCAAGTCCCCATTCAGGTCGGGTTTCTCCCCAGTCATTTGCTTTTCGTTCAGCTAATGCTACTGAATCTTCAACATTTAACCTGTCTTTTGTAGCTGATTTCTGAGCATTTTTGAGACTTAATTTGAGTTCTTCGAGTTTTTGGTGATGAGAACTCGGAACCTCAGAGTCAAATAATTCTATTTCGTCCGTTGTTGTATTATGTTCAGCACCAATAAAAACTGTTTCATTGGTAATTTCTAGTCCATGTTCAGAAGCTAGAACTTGTCTAACTTCTTGTTGATTTGCTAACTTAGCTAACATTCGAGCATTGTGTCTTCCAGGACTTGCGGCACATGCGCCACAGTCTAGACTAGAACCAAACGGATTATTAGCGGTATGACTTCCGTGCCCAGCAAATACTATTAACGGAGCAAAGGTTTTCCAACCCGTCAAGTCAAAAGCAGATTTCACAATGGCAACCTTATCTCCAAGTGGAATCCCAGCATCCTCGGTAGCACTATGAGTACATTTGATCTCAGGTTCAGAGAATTTTTCAAAATTGTTCTTTTGACTGTTTTTGAATCGATAAATAGAACCCGAAGAGAGAGTGCGTCCGATTAAGCCAAATCCATAAAATAGACCCACGCCTTCGACGAAGCCGAAAGTAGATGGCAACATGTTCTTCATCCGCTTTAGGAAGTAATCCTTGAATTTTGAAATCTCATTCTTTTTTTTGTAAGCTGACATTTCTTCTTGATGATTATCTTTTGCTTTTTCAGTCACTTGATATGCAGAGCCGACTATCGGTGGACAAGACTTTCTGGTAATGTCATCTTTAAGATCAGTATAATCCATTGCGATCCCAAAGAATCCTGCATAGCCATAAGTCTCGTAATTTCCTTGTGCCTCTACGTGCCTTCTTATGAGTTCAGACCGAGTGTCTATACAAAATACTAATTGTGCATCTGGTGCAAGTTTGTTTTCTTGACTTTTGGGAGCATTTCGTAAAGTATCTACAATATTCTTTTGCCAACTTTTTTCCCATGCTTTTAGCCATACGTATTGAAGTTCAGTATTTTTAGCTGACTTTGAGCTTGACTTAGCTTTAAGTAACTCAATTTTTAAATTTTTGGTAATCAACAGTCTAACTGCCAGATACTGTTCAAGATCGATCGGGTATTTAGATTGCCAAGCAGAATTTGCATCGGTACGGTAATTTATATAACCTGTCCAGCCCGGGAGAGAAGCTAAATGTTGTGTAAAGATTTCAAGGTGTTGTTCGGAAGGTATATCCTTTAGGACATGAATCAACGCATCACTACTTGAATTAGGAATTTCTTTTACACTTTGGAAATTTAGCTCATTATCAAAAGGGGCAAGTTTGCGCCAAGCTGCATAAAAGCCATGTTTTTTGCCTGGCATTTGCCATTCCGCTAAGCCTTCGTCCATAAAAGCAGCTAACCATTTGGACATGATGTGATCTACTTCATGATTAGGATTGATTTCCTCCACAGAATCTTGGTCCATCTGTGATAAGCAGTATTCAGGACTTTCCGAAAAATGATGATCTTTCAATAGTGTAGAAAGAATCTGGATATCTATTTCATTATTTTTAAGAGCATTCTCAAAAACTTCTGCTTTTGGAAAAACTGTGGCATTCAGATAGTCTTTAGCTGTAACCACTGCCTCTTTGAAATGCGTATTTTCATATCCCGAGAGAGGGTTGGATGTAACAAAAGAGTACAATGGCCAAGTTTTGCCAACTACTTTTGCAGCTTTATTTATTGTATTTGAAATATCAGAGATGTTCATTACGAATTTGATTTATACATTAAGACTGTTTTCTTATATGGTTGTGAAGCATTCATAAGTTTCACATAGAGCCACGGCACTTGTTGGTAGATTCCAAGCTTCATTACGAAAAATCCTATCAAAAAGATGATGCCGAAAGCTATTTGAAGAGAAGAAAGAGGTAGACCTTCAGCTACCATTGGCATTGTACTAATTATTTCTGTAACTACATTGTACATCAATCCATATGCGGCAATTCCTAGAACAAGTAAAGCTGGTGGTAGGATGAGTTTTTGAAAAGTAGATAAACTACTTTCTTTTACTATGTTATAGGTGACTTGTCCTACGGATATAGCTACGATTAGGGTAAGGAAAATCCCACTGTCAAGTTGTGTTCCTTTACCCGTAATAAGTGCAAATAATAGCGCCGCTAACGAACCGAAAAATAACACAACGATCGCCTGTAAAGGCTTGATGCGAATTTTTTTCATATCCTTTGGTGCTGAATGTTTGATTTCTTCTCCAGAGGACAAGAACAAGTAAGCCTTGTAGAATCCGTGAAGAATCAAATGAACAATGGCAGCGTTGTAGAATCCTAGACCACATTGCATGATCATGAATCCCATTTGAGCGATCGTTGAGCACGCTAGTTTTTGCTTAACATTCACTTGAATTAATTTAGTGAATTGAGCTACGATTGCTGTTAATCCTCCTATAATCAATAAGAATCCATGTGTCTGAGAACTTACTATTAAGCCAGCGAAAATCGCTAGCAGAATTCCGGAACCGTTAACAAAGCCTGCATGCATAAGGGCAGAAGCAGGCGTTGGTGAAGTCATAGCAGATAGTAACCAACGATTAAATGGATAAATCGCGCTTTGAATGATAGCTGCTGTAATTATACATAGGGCGGCGATCAAGACTACAAAACTTGGTGCAGTATCTATCTGAGATATGATTTCACTTACAACAAATGTGTCTATTTGGTAGGCAAGTAATACTAAACCAATTGCCAAGAAAACGGTACCAGCAAAAAAATAACGTAGTGTGAATTTCGCGGCTTCTCTAGCTTCTCCCCAGTCTTTATCCACTCCTATTAACCTCGACATCAGAACACCCATAAATAACCAACTAAAAACAAGAAGTACTATATGGTTGGACATCACGAAAAACATCGCTGCTAATGTGAACCCAAAACACAGTTTTATGAATCTGCTATGATACTTGAAACCTTTCAGGTAGTTGTGAGAGAACGTACTAATTAAAGCACTAAAAAATGTCACTGTTGACCAGATAAGAAGAGTGAAACCATTAATTCTAAAAAAATCGCCATAAAACCATTCAGGTATATCGGGATAAAAGAAGGAAAGTGCGAGGATGTTTATCACAAAAGAAACCCACAATAAGCCTCTGATGATTGTCGAAAGCAGCTCAGGTTTCATTTTCTGGCTGTTTCTTTTTGTGTCGCTGACAAAGCTCGTTTGCAGCTTACTTTCTGAAGTCATGCTTCGTTTTTAGTTGCTAAATTCTAAATTCGACACAAATATTGAAAAATTAATACATTTGCTTTTATTTATATTTCATATGATAAGCATAAGTAATTTTTATCATTTTAATTCAACAGTCTAGAAATCACTGTGTATTAGGGGATAACGTTTGAGAATTACTTTCCATGCAGTTGATCTATTGGTGAAGCTAACCAATGACCATATTTAATTATTAGCGAGAAATCAAGTGAAAAACCGAAATTGAACTTCAAAGGAAATGTGAAATACCATTATTTAGAGCAATGATTGTCTTATTAGATAAATCTACAGATATACATAATGTTGATGCAATTGGATTGAGTGTCACGATTTAGCTAATTATCATTCTTATTGTATCAGAATAGCACTAGCAATGGACATATGTTTGATTTCTCAGTCCTGAAAGTTGGCTATTTGCAAGTATGATAAAGGATAAGAGAAACAAAGTTCACTGAGGAAAGTAGGGGTTTTCTATTGCTCACCCTCGCAGAATTTTAGAAAAGGACATTAACCATCATCAATACCCATATTGATATGAGTATCGGGCCAATCATTCCAATGACTATGCCGCCCATTCTGAATTCTTCTTGTTTTATGAGTCCAGAACTATATGCGATTGCATTTGGTGGTGTCGATACAGGTAGGAAAAGAGCACAGCTAGCACTTAAACCAATGATTAATGGGAGGACGAGAGGATTTATACTGTCACCCCATAATGCGGCAGCTGGAATAAGAATGGCAGCTGCAGCGGTATTGCTCATTATGTTGAACGAAATTATTGTAATGCCTGCAAAGCTTAATATTAACATGCTATAAGGTAGTGTATTGTTCTCTAATAACAATAAGAAATATTCCATCAGACCAGTTTCCTGTATGGCAAGTCCGAGTGATAGGCCTCCAGCTACAAGCATAAGCGAATCCCAAGGAAGTGCACGTACATCTTCTGCCCCAATGATATTAAGCATAGTTAAAACGAGAATTGGAATGGCAGAAACAGCAGCCATGGGAATAGGGTGAAAGCCTCCAGTCAGCCATAGAAGCACAGTAACTGCCAAGACAATCCACATTAGTCTTCTCCTAGACCAATTCTGCATGTATGTCACGTTAAGCACTTCATTTTCTGGATCATTTTCAAGTGTTGAAAGATCAACAGAATCAGGAATCTCGTACTTTCTAATAAGAAATAGGTAAAAAATGAGGATCAAGATTAGTGCAATAGGTAATCCCAAAATCATCCATTCTAGGAATCCAATTTTAAATGAAATTGTCTTTAGATGGTTTATCATATCTACTGCAATAGCATTTGGAGGCGAACCTATAATCGTTCCCATTCCGCCTATAGACGCGGCTGTGGGTATACCCAAAAGTAAGGCTTTCGCAAAACCACTTGTCTCACCTTGTGACTTGATCAAGGGCATCAAGGCTGCCAACATCATAGCAGTTGTCGCCGTGTTTGACATCACCATGGAGGTTAATCCTGTCGCTAGCATTAATACAAGTAGCATTCTTGTGGGATTGTCTCCAAACCTCTTGATCGCTAACTTAAATACCTCTTGACCTAAACCCGTTTTTCGCATTCCTTGGGCAAGAAAGAATCCGCCCAATAATAGCCAAATGACACTGTCAGACCAGGTATTTACAAATTGCGATACATCTATACTATCTGCATCTAAGCCGGGCTGACCCAGAGAAAAAACTAAGAACCCCACGATTAATATACCTACAGCAAATGGCGGAATCGCTTCAGTAATCCATAGGCTGATAGAAAAAAATAGTAAAAACAACACGTAAACCTAGGGAACGGTGAAACTCTCATCTTTGATAATTCAGGTTAGAAGGAGCGAAACTAGGATCGAACCCATGAATTGAATCAATCGCATTTGGCTTTCTAAAATAAACTCTGTCTCACTTATTTTTCGATGTGAAGCTCTTCTTGAATCGGCCATTGATATGGTATATTATTAGACTCAAAAGTACGGTTAAAATCCCTAAAGCATAAGTTTGCTATGCTATTTTTGAGAACTTGTTAGCGTCAGAAACTAGCTAGTGCAAATATAATTTTGAAGGTACGATGAGCTTATCAGGTCCTGCAGAATTTAGAGTTCTTATAACTATAACATTGGACTACTGCCTTTGTGAATTTTACTACTGAAAACCCGAATATCATAGATTTTATTTGGTTGATATTGAAGAAGGAATACCTTTCGGTAAAGATTGAAGTTGTGTTACAAGAGCAATGTCTCTGAATTAGACTTCAGATGATTCTCGTACACGATATCCTAATTCTTGGAAGCTCGAATTTCGGCCCAATACATCGCTAAAAGCTTATACGCTTTTCCTTCTGTAATCTTGCAACCGCTTTTGATCATATCAAACATTTCGTGCTCTCTTTTCTTACCATAGTCTTTCTCGACCGATACAATTTCAAGAGGTTCCGTATTGTCTTGCAGCAATTTTTCTAAATCAGTAATATCATGAAAGTCAAACTCTTCATCACCAGCGTAAGATAATGAGACCATATTAATCTTTTCTGACATGCAATGGAAACAGCGCACGTGGTGTGGATCTAACATCATTATATACCTTGCTTTTCTCAGACTAGCTTCGTATACAACCTCACTGAATTGATCAATAAAAGCTTCGGCTTTTTCAGGAGTTTCTTCTTTTAATTTCTCCCAGTCACTTCCTACTATTCCGTTGACGACTAAGAATGAAACAAAGTCATCTTTTAGAGCTTCTAGTTCAGTCGCTGATAAGCGTTGGTAATAATTCATAAAATTAGATTCTTAGCTCAAAACTATGGAATTTCTTAGTTAAGAAGCACGACAGATTTCTTAATTATTATTAAGATTCAGTATCCCTGATAGATTTAGACACGCAGTTGTGAAACTACTCGTCAATTCGCAAGAGAGTACTGTTTATTAGATTGCAAAAGCAACTTGTTGAGGTATTCAAGTAAGTCGATTATGAATTTGATCGTTTATCTGTTAAAGGCACCACCACCTACTTTCAATGTCAATCCGAAATGGCTGTAATCACCTTGTTCAACACCTGCAATATCAGCTTCATTATATTGCCAAGTGAGCCCGGTAATGGGAGCATTATAATAAGCAGTCAATCCCTAGGCTAGACCAGTTGCAACCTCAAAAGTCTTGATTATGTCAACTTGAATTCCAAAGCCACCCAATCGTAAAGATGCGGCTACAATCATTGATTCATTATTGGAAAAATCCCATCCAGCGAAATCATATCCATGGCCTACGTTCATCATAACGTCTTGGTTGTCGCTATTTATAAAAACAGCGCCTCCACCACCAACTACAATTTTCTGAATAATAAACATTCCACTACCTCCAATTCCGATTCCATTTTCGTTCAATTGAAGTTCTAGATTGCCAAAACCTTCAGAAGTCTTGTCAATGAAATCTTCATTAATGGTGGCGTATGAAATGTCAAAGAATCCAAATCCCCCAGCTGAAGCAGAAATGGTAGTTACGTATCATATAGTCGAAAAAAGTAGGGAAAGAAATTTTTTCATATTTAGATTGTTTTTTAGGTATATCTAATGATTAAAGTTTCTAATAAAATTTCATAAGATTAATCTGCTTACAGCAATGTATTTTTCTAATTCCCAACTCGCTTAGATTCATCTTCAAGACCAGTTTTTCTAAGTCTAGATTTGATATTAGAATTACCAAAATTATAACTTACTGCAAGAGCTGCTCGTCTACTATCCCAATTACCACGCCCCGATGAGACAAGTCCATTGAACGAAGACTCCCCTGTCCAACCACTTTGGAAAAATATATCGTTGACGCTCAATTTTACATTCATTTTATCATTCAAGAATTTGCGCTGCAATCCTAAATTGAGAGACCATTGCGTATCGTACAAAAATACACCACCCCATACACCTGGTCCACTATACCAACCTGATATTTCTGCTGTAAATTTCTTAGGTAGCTCAAAGGTTTGTTGTTGAAAAAAACTATAATTAAATACCTGAACGTCTACGATTCCTCCATCATCATATTCTGCTTTATTACTGATCTGAGAGGCATTAGCATTCAGGTATAACGACCACCAATCTGTAATCTGAAAGGGTAGGGAAGCATTAAAACTAAAAACCTCTTGTTCGGCAAGGTTTGCCCAAGTTATAAAGCCTGCTCGTGGATCTTCATCATCTGGGGCAATAAGACGAGTGATCTGATCATAAGTTTTACTGTATCCCAATTTGAAGTTGAAGCGATAAAATAGGGTATAGCCTAGCTCAGCGTTATAAACTCTTTCAGGCAATAGGAAAGCATTTCCTTTACTAAATGAAAGCTCACTCATTTGAACACGGAAAGGATTCAGAACATTGTAATCTGGTCTGTTGATTCGACTTCCAAAATTCAAAGAGAGGCTCTGCATCGGTTTTAGCTGATAAGTTAAACCTACCGTTGGAAAATAGTTTGTATAGAATTGAGAAATGGGATCTTCGTTGAGACTTACGTCAAAAGCTTGAAGATCGCCTTTCACATCGGTAATTTCAGTTCTCACACCAGCTGAAAAGCCAATTTTTTCGCTCAAGTTAGTCGCATAGTTCACATAACCAGCGTAAACAGTTTCTGAATAATCAAAAGTATTTGATCGTTGATTATTGAAAATAACTTCCTCGTTGATAATGTTATTGAATAAAAACTCATTTGTCGTTCCAACATTTGAAAGCTTTGTTCCTACGCCAAATGTCCCCTTGAGCAAGGGTGCTTCATGGTCAACTTTAAACGTAGCAATATTTATCTGTGTGGGTGTTGTGTACGATGTAATATTCGAACTTAGGAGTTCTTCTCGGCTTTGATCGTAATATAGATTTGGTTGAAAGAAGTCCGCATCATTATTGTATGTACCGTAATCTGCATCAATGTTTAGACTCTTTTTTCCAGTATTCCACGCATAATTCACGTTAAAGGTTAGCCTGTCATTAGTGCGTTCGGTTTCATTATTAGCAATCAGAATACTATCTATAGGCGTACCTAAACCAGTAGAAATAGTGCTAAAATTGTCGGATATTGAACTATTAGACCCAACACTGCCAGTAACTAGAAAACCAACTGTGTGATTTTTTGCTACAAAGAAATCAGTTCCAAAACGGACATTGCTATCGTTGAAGTTAGTCTTACTGAAATTGTACTCGTCAATTACTAAGTTGTTTTGGAAATTAATAAAGTCCATGTCATCATACCGTGCACCAGCATTGAGACCAAGCGTTGCAAATGTGTTGAGCTTTTTATTTCTGTAGTTACCGCTAAGACTTCCACCTGCTGTTGCATATCTGCCTTGAGAAACATTAGTACTTATACTCCCATTTGCTCCGATTGTTTTATCTTTTTTTAATCGTATATCAATTATGCCTGCATTACCTTCTGCTTCGTATTTAGCACCTGGGTTGGTAATGATGTCAATTCGATCTATTTGTTCAGCAGGAAGATTCTGCAAGTAATTCGTTAATGCATCGCCGTTAATAGGTAAGCGCTTTCCATCAACATAGATCAATACACCCGATCGACTCATAACGGAGATGTTATTGTTATTGTCGACTAGAACTCCAGGTGCTTTACGCAAAAGTCCCAGACCGTTTTCCCCAGCACTATTGATTGTACCTTCAACATTAAAGACCGTACGATCAGGTTTTACTTCGACCATAACTCGTTTTGCTGTTACTGTAGCTCCTTCAAGTTCAACCGCGTCGGACACCATTTTTAATGATCCTAGATCCTTTTGTTGATTTTCAATTAGACTTATCGCCTCTACTTTCAGTGGTGTAAAACCTACAAAGCTTGCTTCGAGGTTGTAGACGCCAGGCTTGATCTTGCTAAAACTGAATCTGCCTTCTTCATCTGTAACCTCAACCTTTGCAAGGCTGCCATCTTGCGCAAGATACAGGGCAACATTTACAAAACCAATTGGCTGGTCGTCACTATCCAAAAGCTGACCCTTAAGTTCAGCCGTAGTTTTTGGTCCATCATATAGATCAATTCCGTAATTGAAATTCAAGAAAGAAATCGAAAGAAATAGGGCAATAAGAACCTTCATTATTTGGGTGTTTTTGTAAAGATGCTTTTTAAAATGAAAAGTTGCATCGAAATTTAGACCAACTAACATTTTCTATAGCCCAATCGTTGGGATTGCCCTAAATCTCGAGCTTGAGCAGTATTGAGAAGATAATCTTGGTATTTAATTTATCAGTTTCCATCCATCGGCAACGAATATCCAGCGGAATACGACGAATATCCATTTGGCAAATTGACAAGCACATCTCCAACTGATATTTGTATTGTAATCAAAATTATAATTCATTAAAATCTGATCTTATGAAAAAGCTGCAAATTATTATTACCTCATTCGCGATTGTTATTTTGCTTCAATCATGCATAAAAAGTGAACAAGATTCAGAAGTCTCTATTCCTTTCGATTTTATCAAGGATCACGTTATGGAAGCAAAACTTGCCCAACTCAGACTTGCTGACGGAGCACCAATTTCTGTAGATCTTACTTATCGATGGAAAGTGGCCAACGTTGACAGTTTTAGACAGTCATTTGAGGGTGTGAGAGCTTTCGACTCTTTAGTATTGAAAGCACGAGCACGTGAGATCGCAGATCTGCAGACAGTGAAATTTCTCACTATTGACTCTGTTTTTACAACTCAACGAGAGGAATATGTAGAGGCTATTCGTACTGAATTGCAACTTAATCTAGGTGGAAATGAAGCTATTATTAAAGAAGTGATTGTTACAAATCTGAGTTTCCCAACAAGGTACACGCACGCACTTGAAGACATCAGTCTCAAAAAGAAAGAGATCGAAAGGATAAATCAGCAATCACTTGTTGATAAAGCGGCAGCGGAAGCTCAGAGAAAGAATACTGTTGCACAAGGAAAAGTTTCGATTGCTAAGGCGGAAGCTCAAGGAAGATTGGAAAAGATCAAAGCGGGTACCGAAAGCTCCCGACGTGCATCGCAACTTGCCCAAGCAGAAACTCAAAAGCAGGTTCAAGAACTGCAAGCATTGGCTGAAGCTCGCAAAAGACAAATACACACAGATGTCGAAATTGATAAAGAACGTAAACAAATGGACCTTGTTCTTGAGAATCAGAAAGCTACTCAAGAGATGCAGCTTTTACAGTCCCAAAAACAGTTCGATCAAGAACTACGGAATTCAGAAATAAAGGCAAGCCAGGAGCAAATGCTAGCCAGACAAAAGCGACTTGATGAATTTGATCTTGAAGTGAACTTTGCCTCACTTTGTAAAGAAAATCCAACCTATGCGAATTATTTAGTAACCAAGGAGTTGGCTTCAAAAGTTGAGATCGCAATTCTTCCTACTGGAACTGAAATGGCAGTTTTTGAAGATATGATCAAGAATACTATGAATACGACGACAATCCAATAAAGCATTTTGGACGAAAGTCCCTAGCATAGAGCAATCTCTAGATTGCATTGAACTATCACACATTTATATCACGATCTTAAAATATATTATTATGAACAATCTAATGAAAATCGTTATCTGCATTCTTTTTATAGCTGGCAACTTGAATGCTAACAAAACTCCCACGGAAGGCTCGACATTGCAAGTCCTTGCTCCTTCTGGTCTGAAGCTTCGAACTGCTCCAACTATGAATTCTGGCACAATTACCATCATGCCTCATGGTGCTAAAGTAGTCTTGATAGAATTTGATCTAGAAACGGACTTAACTAGAGTTGACTGGATAGATGGAAAATGGATAAAAGTTTCATACAAAGAGTATGAAGGATGGGCTTTTGATGGATTCCTTACAATCCTAAATGTACCAGAGCACGAGCTTGAGAAGTGTTATGGAGACCTTGATCTTTCATATCCAGTAGAATTTTGGACTAGGGGTAACTATGCTGCTACGTCCATTGATACGATTACAGATGGAGAAACCTTCGTAATGACTAAATACAATCTTGTTCAAGATCAATTACTTCAGGTAACGGAAAGAGATGCAAGCACGCGTGTTGAACTGCACTTAGAAGCCGTCCGGATAATGGAGGTTTATCAACTACTGGTGAGTATGATTGACAGTAAGGTTGGAGTAAAAGCATTTAAGGATGCATCAATTTTCATAGAGAAAGAAGGAACAATCAAGCATATCAAAATTGATGTTGGTGGAGGCATAGATATTCGTGAATCTTACGATGGTCAAGTACGAGTAATCATAGATCAGTACATAGGCTGCTAAATCTTTAGTCTCATCTTTTTACAATTAAAAACACAAATTATGAAAACGACCTTAAAAAATGGATTTTTTATCCTTCTTGGCTCGATGGTTTTATTGACGCGATTTATACGCAATAATTGGAATGAAGCTTAGAGTACATATTCCCTAGTAAGGGAAAAATATAAATGAGATAATACTTCTTCATAGGAATCTATTCAGCAGTCAGCACTAAAAGTAGTGTTGACTGTTTTTTTTATCTACTTTTCAAAATCTGTACAATTTCTGCTTTTTTTCTCACTGCGACAGGCACTTCAGAACCATCTTTCATTTTCAGAAACCCACCTTCACTTTTGAGATAAGATACAACCATAGCTAAATTAACTAGGTGAGATTGATGGCTTCTATAGAAGTCAAAAGAGATTAACTCCTCAGTAAGCGATTTTAAAGACCTGCTAACAAGTGTCTTATTTCCATTAATTTCAAATACGGTCGTGTAGTTTCCATCTGCCTCCAGTCTGACAATATTCCTTACTTCCACCACACGTAGATCGTCTTGGGTACTCAAGCTTATGGTTGCAACTTTATTTGTTTCATTGTGACGACCTTGATTTTTGTGCGAAAGCCTGTAACTTGATCGTTTTCTGTGTTTTTCAACAGCTTTGACTAGTAGATCAGGATCAATAGGTTTCAGAAGATAGTCGACAGCTTCGTGCTGAAAAGCTTGTATTGCATGTTGGTCGCTAGCTGTTGTGAAGATAACTGAGCAAGCATCATTTCCGAGAATTTCAAGAAGATCAAATCCTTCTCCATCTGTCATATGGATATCGAGAAAGATTAATTCGGGCTTCATTGTTTTAATCAGCTTAAGTCCTGAGACTACTCCTTCGGCTTCTCCGATAATATTTACATCCGGGTAGTGATCAGTAAGGTCAGCTCTGAGACTTGCACGTGCCAAGGAAATATCATCAATAATAACAGCTGTAATCATAGAATTTAGTCTTTAAGAGAGTATAGGCAGCAGTAGAGTGACAATCACACCGTGGTCGTTAGCATCTTGATCTTCCTTATTTGTCAATGTAAAATCGCTTTGCTTAGTTCCTTCATTTAGATGCTTTAGTCGATCTTGAATTAACTGAAGAGCGACAGATTGGTGGGCTGATTCTTTGGTTTGCAGACCAACTCCATTGTCTTCGATTTCCACTTGAATTTTGGGACCTCTTTTTGAAAAGCTTACACTAATCAAACCAGCATCATTCTTTCTTGGGAATGCGTGAATAATTGCGTTTTCGACAAATGGTTGTATCATCATAGGTGGAATGAGTAGGTCTCCATTTAGAGATTCTTCGACTTTAACTTCAAACTTCCAAGGAAAATCTCTTAGTTCTTGCTCGATTTCAAGATAGCCGGTTAGCATATTTACTTCGGAATTGATTGAGATTTTGTCTGTTCGGGCGTCATTAAGCATCGTTCTCATAAGAGCAGAAATCTTTGTGAGGTAGTGTCGTGCTTTTTTTGCGTCACCAAGTGCTATCATACCTTTCACTCCGTTCAGGGCATTAAAAACAAAGTGCGGATTCAATTGAAGTTGCAGGGCCTTTTGTTCAAGTTCAAGTGCTTTTTTCTCCAGCTTTAATGTTTGAATTTTGCGTTTTTGAATCTGAGATCTCCACTTATTAAAGATCAAGATTGCAAGAAGGAGTAGAGCGAGTATGATGCTTAAGTAGATTGCCCACCTATAATCTGGTTTCTTCGATAAATAGCTTATTTTAATGGGTCTAAGTGCTCTTTCGGAAATTGCTTCATCTACCTTAGTAATGATTTTCCACCCTTGAATTGGAACTTCAGATAGTCTTAGTTTGATGGAATTTGAAAATTGAAAATCATTTATGATATCTCCATCTTCAGTTTTCCATGCGTATTCAATTTTCTTTGGAGCATTGAGGTAATTGCATGAAGCTTGAAGTTGAATCGGGAAATCTTCATTAGTGAGTTTGAGTTTGCCGCTTATTGGCTGTGTCAAAAGATGTTCAATTCCGCTTTTAGTCTTAAGAGTCACTTGGTTAATTGAAGGTCCTGGCTTATTTGTAGGGGCGTTTGGTAACTGAAAAGTTTGTGGAATGTCTCCAAAAATTGATAGTGTATTTCTTGTTACAATAGCCCTATTGACTGATGCGACAGTATTGAATATTTCAAAATATTCTGTCAGAGGGTTTGCCAAGCATAATCCTGTTTTCGTGCTGTAGATTACCTGATCATTAAAGGAGATGAAGTTATAGTCTGCTGGTTCAGGAAGTCTTGTGCTTGATGTATAATTGATGATGGACTTGCGTCCAAAAGAGAATTGATGGAATCGTTTTCCCTTGTCCATCAAGAAGGCATATTCTCTCTCAAGCTGTACGGAGTATAAACCCAAAGATGGGAAGTTCTTTTTTATAATACTTACTTCGTCCTTGTCTAAAACAAAGACTCCAAATGATTCTGAAAATAAATAGATTTTATCGCGGTAAGCTGCTTTGATTAGCTTTAAATTTTTGACTTTGGTGTTATATCTATAGGGTATCCAAATCCAATCTTCTTGATCTGAACGCGGACGAGTTTGTATGATCCCGTTATTCCTAGTGACAAATGATACGGTAGTTCCGTCATGGAGAATTGAAACTAGCTCTCCTAGAATATTTACTTCTTTACGATTCCAACTGAACTTATCAGTTTGGTTTGCAAAATAGATCATGTTTTTGGAAACGACCCAACTACCACCTTGGTCCTCTATGTGCAGTGAAAGCACGCCTTCTACTGTATTCCAAAGAAGTGAAGGCGAGTTGTTTGTCCAAAGAACAATTTGATTTTCGGCATAAGAAGCTAGAACCAAATTGCCTTTGCTAGTAATTGATATTGGTGCTTGATCTTTCCAAAAGTACTTTTTGGAGTTTTCATTTTTTCGGATAAGATCAAGTTTGAATAGTTTTAAGTTGTTAAGTAGCCATAATTGATTCCAATGGTCCAATAAGATTGAGGTGGATTCGGGGACTCTTTTAGTACTTATAATACGGCCTGTATGATCAGACCACACGAGTAAGTCATTTTGAATGCGGATACTTTCACCAGTCTCCAGTTCAATGTACTCCGGTAGTCTAATACTAGCAACTTGACTATTAATTTTATTTAGTTTGTCCGCTTCAATTTCGAACCATTCATTGTCGGCTGATAATAGTAGTTTTTCCTGTTTTTTTAGAAAGAACTTATTGGAGCACTTTTGAAGCAGTTGAGGCTTCTTGCTTTTGGGGTTGAAGAGCAGAAGCGCATCTTTTGTTGTGAAATATAGCAAACTGTCTTTCAGGTATACAGATTCGACTTGATTTGGCAGAGGAAGTACAGCATTTCTCCACTTGGACACCATGTATCCATCATACAAAAGAATCTGACCATCTTTAGCAACTAAGATAAGCTCGCCAGTATTGGAGTTGCCCATCTTAACTATGTCTATTCTTCTGTCCGACGATGCCATAGAGGATTGAATGGCAGTCAACTCTTGTGCAGCAGCGTAACTAACAAAGAAAATAAGGATAAAGAAGATACAATACTTCACTGATTCAGCTTTGAATATAAAATAGATGTTTACACTCTAATTAATCGCTAAAATAGTGTTATTATTGCT
Organism: Saprospiraceae bacterium; assembly: GCA_965658745.1. GTDB lineage: Bacteria > Bacteroidota > Bacteroidia > Chitinophagales > Saprospiraceae > JAHDFB01. The sequence goes on from CBFHTK010000006.1 coordinate 159,086, forward strand.
GAGTTTTGAAATATAAATTGATTCACAGAAGATAATATTTTCGACTTGAGAGACGAAGATATTCTGTCGAGAGGAAGGATGAAAAACAGATCCGTATAAACATTGAGAGTTGAATATACGAATCTGTATTCTTGATAACCGCTAACTAACTAATAAAAACTCTTGCACACCCTTATGTGCTGAGATAGAGAATTTTTCTTTTACGCATCTTAGAAAGGAAGGAACTTAATACGAATCTACATACTATTTCCTTCCTAATTACTACCCTTAATGCCGTAATTTATCTTTATATCCCTGAAGAATTATCTTCTATAATTCCTAATAAGATTAATAAGTCTAATATAGCCTGTATCATGTCAATTTATTTTTGTGATTTAGAATACTATTACAAAAGTAAATCGACTAATACTTGGGTAAAAGTAATAAAATAATTATTTTTATACTACTATATATTGATATAAATAATTTTATTAAAATTGTTATATATTGATTTTCAATAGTTTAAGTTAAAAAAAACTTATAAAAAAGGTATGAAAATTATAGCTCCTTTAATTCAATTTTACGATCCATTTTTAAAAAATGGCATCAACGAGGGTATACTTTCGCTTTTTAACGAAAAGGAGTCTAAGTTATTTAAAGCTATAGTAAAGGGTAAGATTACTACAGATAAGCAAGCTGCAAGTTTGCTATATGATGGTAATCCTTCTAGTCAGTCATATGCTAAATTTAAGCAAAACTTATTAAATAAGCTTTTGCAGATGGTGATTAACTTTGATAATAACAAAGGATCTACGCATCGCCAGAAGTGGATCAAGCTTAATCAAGACTACCTTGCTTTTAATATATTGACCTATTCTGCGATGAAGCAGACGGGTTTTGCACTGGCAAAGAAGCTAGTCGTTCAAGCTGATCGTTTGGAGGTTTATCACATAGGAATGGATGTTTGTAAACAATTAGCCTCTCATATGATGGTTTCTGAAAAGAACAAACGTGAAGGAAAGAGATATCATCAAAAGTA
>CBFHTK010000007.1:0-155656 GCA_965658745.1 Saprospiraceae bacterium
TAGTTCGAAAGGCTACGAAATAATTTCGGGAGGAACAGATAATCACTTAATGTTGATTGACCTTAGAAATAAAGGTGTAACTGGTAAAGATGCAGAGAAAGCCTTAGGAATAGCGGATATTACTATCAATAAGAATATGGTTCCGTTTGACGATAAGAGTCCTTTTGTTACGTCAGGAATCAGAATTGGAACCGCAGCTATTACCACAAGAGGAATTGTTGAAAGTGATTGTGCCCAAATAGTGGATTGGATCGACGAATCGATTACCCATGTTGACAATGAAACTAGACTTAAAAGCATTGCAAAAGAGGTACATCAGAAAATGCAAAAGTACCCGCTTTTTCAAGACCAATATGACATGACAGCAATCTAAATAGGAATTTATGCCACGCTTTTTTGTTAGAATGGCTTATGATGGAACTGACTTTCACGGATGGCAACGACAGCCTCACAGTGCGTCAGTTCAACAGGCTGTTGAAGAAGCAATTGCTACGCTATTCAGGCAGGATTATTCAATTTTTGGATGTGGAAGAACAGATACGGGAGTGCATGCATCTTGTTTTTATTTTCATGTGGATTTACCGGAAATGAGTGAAAAGCATATTTTTAAATTGAATGCTATCCTTCCACGTTCCGTCGTTTTATACCAATTCTATGAAGTAGAAGAAAGTGCGCACGCCCGTTTTGATGCTACCAAAAGGTCATATCAGTATTTTGCCCATGGTTTTGATACACCTTTTCTGAATCTATATTCATCTAGGATTGTAGAGCTCAAACGCCTAACAGTTGACCAGTTGAATGAAACTGCAAATATTCTTACTGACTACACAGATTTTACGCCTTTCTGCAAAAAGCATGCGGATAATAAGACGAATAACTGTCGGCTAAGCCACTGCAACTGGACTTACATGCCTGAGAATCGTCAGTTTGTACTTGACATTACAAGTGATCGATTTTTGCGCGGAATGGTTAGGCTTATTGTAGGAACTTGTGTGCTTGTAGCAAAAGGAGATGTCGCTTTAGATGAAGTTAAGGAAGCACTTGAATCGCATTCTAATTTATCTAAAAACCTCAGCGCACCTCCGCAAGGTCTTTTCTTGAATCAGATTGAATATCCTTATATACCTAAAGTATGATTTCACCTTTCAACGACGAGTACTTTATGAAACAAGCTCTTGCAGAAGCAAAGTACGCTCTTGATAAGGGAGAAGTTCCTGTAGGTGCAGTGATTGTTGTCAACAATCAAATCATCGCTAGAGCACATAATCAAACAGAACTTCTTACTGATGTAACTGCTCATGCCGAAATGATTGCTCTAACATCTGCAGCGTCGGCATTAGGTTCCAAGTATCTTCCTGATGCAAAATTGTATGTTACACTTGAGCCATGCATGATGTGCTCAGGAGCTATGTTTTGGTCTCAAATGGGGCACGTAATTTTTGGAGCGGCCGATGAAAAACGAGGATTTATGAGATATGGTAAAGAGTTGCTGCACCCAAAGACAAAGTTGTCTTACGGAATCATGGAGAACGAGAGTCAAGAATTGTTAAAATCGTTTTTCCAGAAAAGAAGAAAATGATATAGGGATTTTATTCCTTGTAGCTAATTGTAGATATATTTATTGTAAAAAATTGCAGATATGAAGTTTCTAAGTCTTTTTGTGGTTTTCGTTATTAGCATTGCATCTCTAATCGGGCAAAAAATCTTATTGGTTGATGATTCAAAAGATAATTTTGAAAATACTCAGACACTCTCTGATGCGCTAAATTCGGTAAACATCGAACATGACATGTTTGATGCAGCAAGTGAATTAGAGACACCAGATCTTAATGGACTGTTGGAGTATGATGTCGTAATTTGGCATACCAGCAATGATGGTGTGGACTTGCTATTTTGGGAAGGGCAAGACCAAGAAAATGAAACGCTCAAGTCTTATTTGAGCGAGGGTAAGATTCTTTGGTTAATAGGGAATGATTTTTTGTTCGACAGACATGCTACAGGGGTCACATTTGGTGCAGGTTCATTTGAATACGATTTTCTGGGAATCACGTCATATGATGCGCAATCATACCAAGACGATGGAAACATCGGAATGCCAAAAGCAGTTCCTTCTGAGAATAATCCTATTGAATTGCTGAATGATCTTTCATGGCAGTTTGCAACACTCTGGAATGCTGATGCCGTTACTCCAACGGTCAATGCTATACCAATTTACGAAATGTCAAGCTCAGACGAATTTCCAAACTACGTTTTTGTTGGATCGAACACTGCAGTTTTAAATCAATTTCTAGGTTCAACGGTGCTCACCTATTTTTTTGATCTATCTTTAGCTGAATCAAATGAGATGATAGCTGCCAATATGGAATCCGTGATAGGATTTTTTAGTCAATTATTAGTGAGTGCGGAATCAACTTATTTACCAACGAAAAGCATCAGTATATCTCCCAATCCTGTTTTTGAATCAATCAATGTTACTTCAAATATAGTAGGTGAGATTAAGGTTTCAGTTTTTTCAAGCAGTGGAAAACTAATGCAGATGAAAAGAATTAATCAGAACGGTTTGATCAATGTTGCTGATTTACCAAAAGGCACGTATTACATTCAATTTAGTTCAGCTAAGCAATCAGAAACTCAGTCATTTATCAAAATATAGTCATTTATACTAATCTGTCAGGACTTCTTCAAATAGAGCCCAACTTTTTATATATCTATTTGTTACCTTTGCGGAAAATTTACAAAAAATAACAGATGGTAGATAGTACAATTGACTACAAAGTTAAAGACATTAGCCTTGCTGACTGGGGCAGAAAAGAAATCGGATTAGCGGAGGCAGAAATGCCCGGTCTTATGGCATTACGTGAGGAGTTCAAAGGCAAGAATCCTCTTGCAGGAGCGCGTATTGCTGGATGTTTACATATGACAATCCAAACAGCAGTTCTTATTGAAACATTGATTGAACTAGGAGCGGAAGTTTCTTGGTCTTCATGTAACATATTTTCAACGCAAGATCATGCGGCGGCAGCCATGGCAGCAGCAGGTGTACCAGTGTACGCTTGGAAAGGTTTGAGTGAGGAGGAATTCTGGTGGTGCATTGAAAAGACACTATTTGCATTTGAAGGAGGTAAGCCTTTAAACATGATTCTTGATGATGGTGGTGACCTTACAAATATGGTTTTTGATAACCATCCTGAATTAGTTGGAGGTATTAAAGGTCTTTCTGAAGAAACAACAACTGGAGTACATAGACTATATGAGCGTGAAATTAACGGTTCATTGGTTATGCCTGCTATTAATATTAACGATAGTGTTACAAAATCTAAATTTGATAACAAATACGGATGTAAGGAGTCATGTGTAGATGCGATCAGAAGAGCAACTGATATCATGATTGCTGGTAAAGTAGCAGTTGTAGCTGGATACGGTGATGTAGGAAAAGGTTCTGCAGCATCGTTGAAAGGAGCAGGAGCAAGAGTAATTGTAACGGAAATTGATCCGATTTGTGCTTTACAAGCTGCAATGGATGGATTTGCAGTTAAGAAAATGACTACTGCTTTGAAAGAGGCTAATATTGTTGTTACAGCTACAGGTAATAAGAATATTATCAGTCAAAAGCATTTCGAAATGATGAATGACAAAACAATTGTCGCGAATATTGGTCATTTTGATAATGAAATAGATATGGCATGGTTGAATGGTACACACGGATCTTCCAAGGTTGAAATTAAGCCACAGGTAGATAAGTACACAATTGATGGTAAAGACGTGATCCTACTTGCAGAAGGTAGACTTGTAAACCTTGGTTGTGCTACTGGTCACCCATCATTCGTAATGAGTAACTCATTTACAAATCAAGTACTTGCGCAATTGGAATTGTGGGAAAATTCTGACAATTATGAGAACAAAGTATACATGCTTCCAAAGCACCTTGATGAGAAAGTAGCGAGATTGCACTTAGCAAAAATTGGTGTTGAACTTGAGGAATTGAGTAAAGATCAAGCTGACTACATCAGCGTACCTGTAGAAGGACCTTATAAGCCAGAATACTACAGATATTAACGACTGCGTTTTACACACAACTAATACATAAAAAGGCCCTAGTTCTTCCATGAGCTAGGGTCTTTTGTTTGATCGCTTCATTATTTATCTCTGAGCTGTAGACGTAAGTTTACACAATTCATGATTATCTTTTCAAAAAGACAATTTCAATCAATATCGCTGGCTTGCTGACAAATCAGCAGAATATAGTACTCGATTTAAGTAGCAATATGTATTTTTAGAATTCAAATAATTCTTTCTATGCAAATTCGTTTTACAATACTTAGTTTACTTACTTTTTTGTCTTTTTCAATTTTCGCGCAAGGCCCAAGATGGACTCCTCTATCGGGATCTGATATTGAGCGTTTAGATTTAAAAAATCAACAGTTTACGCCTAATTCATATAAGTTGTACGCAGTTGATTTCGAGACTATTGAGTCTTTTCTTCATTCCAATTTAGAAAACTCTTTTACATTAGAAATTCCTTTTCCAGATGGAAGTGTTCAGGAATTTCGATGTGATAGAGCTGCTTTGATTCCCGATGGTTTACAGTCAAAGTATCATTCAATTCTTTCTTTTGATGGAAAAGGTATTAGTAATCGAGCAAGTAAAATGAAATTCGGGATTTCTCCCAAAGGTTTTCACGCGATGGTTTTAACACCAGGTTCTAGTTCAGTATTTGTTGATATCTATTCCAAAGGCTCAACGGACTATTATATGTCATACTACAAGAAGGACTATGAGCCTGAACAATCTTTCGTATGTGATTTTGAAAGTGATAATATTGTTTCCGAACCTGGTACGCAAGAATCATTTAGCATCGCTGGTGATTGCCAACTTCGATCGTACCGCTTAGCTTTAGCATGTTCAGGTGAATATGCTACTTTTCACGGTGGAACCAAGGAGAGTACACTTGCTGAGTTTGCTGTAGCGATGGCAAGAGTAAATGGAATTTATGAGACCGATTTAGGTATCACGATGATATTTGTGGACAATACGGACGAGGTGATCTTCTTAGATGGTACAACAGATCCTTATACCAACAATAGTGGAGGTGCGATGCTGGGTCAGAATCAGGAAACCTTAGATGATATTATCGGTTCGGCAAACTACGATATAGGTCATGTATTTTCAACTGGAGGTGGAGGAATTGCAGCATTGCAATCACCATGTAATAATAATCGAAAAGCACAAGGAGTTACAGGATTGCCAAGTCCTATCAATGATCCATTTTATGTAGATTATGTCAGCCACGAAATGGGACATCAATACGGCGCCAATCATACCCAGAACAATGATTGCAACCGAGTAGGTGCAACGGCAATGGAAGTTGGTTCAGCAAACACAATAATGGGATATGCTGGCATTTGCGCGCCGAATTCAAAAAATAATAGTGACGATCACTTTCACGCGATCAGCATTCAAGAAATATCAAATTATATCGTAAATGGTAACGGTAATTCCTGTACTGAATTGATAGCAAATGATAACACACCACCATCCATTATACCTGGTCAATCAGTCTTTAGCATTCCAGCTAATACTCCTTTCATGCTTTCTGTAGATGCAAGCGATGACGACGGAGATATTTTATCATATTGTTGGGAGCAAATGGATAATGAAATAGCTGACATGCCTCCTGCACTTACAAATACCGGTGGACCATCATTTATATCAAATTCACCGCTGTTATCAGAAACTCGTTTTTTCCCAAATTTGAACGCAATAGTTAACAACTTGACTCCCGAGTGGGAAGTATTACCAGGAGTCACTAGACAAATGAATTTTAGAGTTACGGTGCGCGACAATCACAGTATGCTGGGTTGTACCAACGAAACCAATGTTGAACTTAACGTAGACGGAGAAACAGGACCGTTTTTAGTAGAATATCCGAATGCAGCGGAGGTTTGGCAATCTACGGATGAAGAAACGGTACTATGGGATGTAGCTAATACCGATGGAGGAGACGTTAATTGTATGCTTGTGGATATTCTGCTTTCTATAGATGGTGGTTTCACGTACCCAATTACTTTAGCGGAGCAAGTACCTAATGACGGAAGTCATCCAATTGTAGTTCCTGCTGAATTCACAACTACTGCGAGGGTAATGGTAAAATGCTCCGACAATGTATTTTTTGACATATCCAATACGAATTTTACCATTGAGACCCCATTTACTTTTGCTTTGGATCAAGCGGAAGTTGTAGGTTGTCAAGGAGATCAAGTTACTATCGAAATTAGTACTGCAGGATTTAATGGTTTTGCAGATGAAATTGAATTTTCTCTTGAGAATTTACCAAGCGAAGTGGAATTTAACTTCTCAGCTAATCCAGTCAATACACCAGAGAGTACTAACCTGAACTTGACAAATATCAATGCAGAACCAGGTTCATATAATTTCAATGTTTTAGCAACAGCTGCTGGAATTTCGATTTCTAAAAATGTGATATTAATAGTACAACCTTCAACGATAGAGAACCTTGCTCTCAAGTCACCCACCAACGGATCTGAAGGTGTCGGAAATAGCACGGTCTTATCTTGGTCTGGTGAGCCCGGCATCACAATCTATGAGTTGACACTCTCTATATCACCTGATTTTGTTAATCCAGTCTTGATGTTTGAGATACAAGATACATCTGCTAACGTGAGCAATCTAGATCCAAACACTGTATACTACTGGAAAGTAAAAGCAAACTCAATTTGCTCATCTGATACAGATTCAGAGTTATTTGCATTTCAGACAGAACGAGAAGGCGTTTGTGATCAAAGAGAATCGGATGATATTCCTTTGGATATTCCAGGTAATCTTACTGGAGATTTTACAAGTACGCTGATGATTGAAGATGTCACTTCATTTGATTACATGACTTGTTTCATTGACCTTGAACATACCTACCTAGGTGACATAGTTTATACATTGATATCACCGCAAGGCACTGAATTAATACTGATGGATCAGATTGGCGTACCAGGTTCTGAATTTGGATGTTCAAGCGACGATATCGCAGTCACTTTTAGCGATCTGTCAATAAACTCATCTGATATGTTGGAAGATGCATGCGGAAGCTATGAATCGAGTTATCAGCCAGTAGATCCTTTTTCTACAATTATGAATGAGGACGTTAATGGAGAGTGGATGTTAGTTGTTACAGATGTTTTTGCACAGGACGGAGGTGAAGTTGTTAGTTGGAATCTAGAGTTTTGTAATACCCCGACTTCTGGAGGCCCTGATCTAGTAAATAATTTATTAGTAGTGCCATTTTCTGGCGAAAGACCAGTATCACCCAATGAACTAGAAATAGAAAGTGCAGATCCAGTTTTATCAATTATAACCATGCTGTCTGCACCTCAACATGGCCAGATGATGCAGTTTAATCCTGGGTCTGGCGAATATGAAATGCTTAATGTCGGAAGTACGTTCAATCAATTTGACATCAATGAAGGCAATATTCTATACGAACACAGTGGTGACGACGCTACTGCAGATGCGTTTCAATTTGATGCAATTGATGGTATGAACCGATGGACGCATGACGAGACGTTTAGTATTCTTATCGCAGAAGATGGCGAGCCTGTTGTAAATCCATTTATTGAAGCTCCGATTCTATGTAATGGTGACTCTACAGCATCAATTGTTGTTGAAATTATTGCAGGTAATGGTCCATTTCAGTATTCAAACGATGGAGGTACAAACTACCAAGCCGACTCTGTTTTTACAGATCTAGCAGCAGGAACTTATAATATCGTAGTGCTTGACATTAATGGCTTGGAGATATATAATGATGAAGTAACAATAGATCAAGCTTCAGCTTTGATTGCTGGTGGATCTAGTATTTTCTATGATATCGTTATAAATGGATCTGGTGGTTCGCCTTCATATACGTACAGTATCAACGGAATTGATTTCTTTGAAGAGCCCATTTTTGAGGATGTAGCATCAGGAGTTTACACAATTACCGTGCGAGATGCTTTTGGTTGTGAGAGTACGATCGAAGTTAATCATGAATATGATGCATTGGCGCTAAATTTTGAGTCAACTGATGTGATATGTTTCGGAGAAAGTACAGGATCGGTCAATATATTACCAGAAGGTGGTTTCTCACCCTATATATATTCGATTGACGGAGTAAATTTTGATGACAATAGTTCAATTGAAGATCTAGCAGCCGGCTCTTACACATTCTATGTTCAAGATGGCGGAGGAATGGTTATGTCTCAGGAAGTGATAATAACTGAGGGAGAACAGATAGTATTTACTCTAGACGGAGATGCAAGCAGCTTTTCAGTTGAAAATGTAAGTGGGGGTACTGCACCTTATCAATATAGTCTAGATGATATTGACTATTCGGATTCACCATTGTTTGATCCACTGCCACAAGGTGATTTCACAATTTATGTTCGAGATGCGGACGGATGTACGCAGTCACTTACATATAATGAGATTGGAGCGGATATTACTTCGTTCACAACGCTCTGTATTGGCGAAGCGACCGGTATGTTTGAAGCCGATGGATTCGGAGGGTTTCCTCCTTTAAGCTATAGTATTGATGGTGTTAACTTTGAGGCTTCGGGTGATTTTTCAGATTTAGCAGAAGGTCAATATACACTAACTGTTATGGATGAATTTGGATTTTCAAATACCTTTATTATAGATATTGAGAGTCCTGATCCAATAACCGTAACAACGGAATACATCGGAGGTGAATTGATCATTTCCGCAACAGGTGGAACTGGTTCATATATGTATAGTATTGATGGTGGAGCAAGTTTTCAATCAAGTAATACATTCACGATCGATATGGATGGAGAGTATCCGATAGTTGTGATCGATTCCAATGATTGTATAGACGAATCGATGCTCACATTAACTCTTGTGAATAATCAAGAAACTGAGCTCGAGACTATGATTGAGATTTATCCTATACCAGTGCATGATAATCTACTCATTAATTTGGACCCATCCCTTGTTGATCAAGTGAAATTACAGGTTTATAATGCGATCGGACAAGAATTGAATTTCATCGCTGAGCGCGAAAACAACCAAATGAGGATTAATTTTTCAACTTGGCCAGTAGGACAATATATACTTGTCATTCAGTCTGATCAAGGAATCGTGATTAAGAAAGTATTGAAATTCTAATAGTATTCTAAGTACACAAAATGCTAATGCCCTTGGGAAATTGACGACAGATTATTGAATCACTTTTCTAAGAGCATTTGCATTTTTGCTATTCGATCCTCTAGTCGTTCGGTAGACGATCGTTGACGAAGTCGATCCACAACAATAGGGAATGCAAAAGGTGTTGCTTTTTCGGGAGTAGAAACAATGAAGTCGCTATTAGTAATACGTTCGAGGGTACGACGCATCCTGACTTCTTCCAATTGAAAAGTCATCACTTCATCGAAGGTTTGCATGTACAGAAGATTGTCAGGTTCGTACTGTGCAAAAACATCAAATAGTAGCTGTGAGGATGCTTGTAGATGTCGATCTTTCTTTGCTGCTCCAGGGAAGCCTTGGAAAATTAAACCAGAAATTCTTGAGATGTCTCTAAATTGCCTTCTTGCCATTTCCGCGGCATTGATGCTTCCTTGAATGTGCATTTGCAAGTCATTGCCATGAAAAAGATCTTTGGTCATGATCGACTTAATATCAATTTGTTGGTCAGATAGGAGTTCTACTCCATAATCATTCATCGCAATGGTGAAACTTATTGGTATCATATCACCGATTCGCTTGGCAATCAGGACACCAAGACCTTCATGAACATATCGACCTTCGAAAGGATACATGATTAGATGATATCCTTCCTTGTCTTGAAAGTACTCAACAAGAAATTCGTTTTGCCGTGGAACAAAGGACATTTCTTGCTGCTTCAAGAAAAGAGGACTCAGAAGTAGAATTTCTTTTTGTTGTTGAGAAGGACTATTGTAAAAGCTGGTAAATTCTTGTCGTAAGATTTCAGATAGATTACTTGAAAGCGGCATTCTACCTCCCATGAACGACGGCACTCTTCCCGTTTTCTTTGTTGTTTTCTTTACAATCATTGTCATATCCTTGATACGAACGAATTGCAGATTCCTACCACTAAAGAAAAAGACATCACCAGGCTCAAGTTGACTTGCAAACCATTCTTCAACACTTCCTATCTTTTTACCACTCATAAACTTGATAGATAGCATTGCAGAACTAGTAATGGTGCCAATAGACATTCGGTGGCGACGTGCAATCTTACGGTCACGCACGACGTATCGACCTGCTTCGATCTCAACTTTTTTGTACTCATCATAAGCTTCAAGTGAACTGCCACCATATACCATGAAGCTCAAGACCCATTGCCACTCTTCTTTGGAAATAGACTGCATGCAAAATGTTGACTTGATTTCTTCAAATATCTGATCAGGATAGAAACCCTCAGATACAGCTAATGTCGTTAAGTATTGAATCAGCACATCAAAAGAACGTATGTATGGTATCTTGGATTCTACTTCGCCTATTTGAACTGCCTTGCGCAATGCCGCTGCTTCAACAAGTTCAAGAGAATGTGTTGGCAAAAAGAATATTTTAGATACAGCACCAGGCGAATGACCGCTTCTTCCAGCGCGCTGCATGAATCTAGCCACACCTTTAGGACTACCAATCTGTACAATGGTCTCTACAGGTCGAAAGTCCACTCCAAGATCAAGACTTGAAGTACAACACACCGCTTTAATGGTTTCAGTATGCAGTGCATCCTCAACCCATTCTCTTAAATTTTTGGCGATTGATCCATGGTGCATCGCTATGATGCCCGCAAGTTCTGGAGCAACTTCTAAAATCTTCTGGTACCAAATTTCACATAAGGCACGTGTGTTGATAAATATAAGCGTCGAGCGGCTTTCTTTTATGATCGGTATCAGTTTATCGATCATTTTTATGCCTAGGTGACCAGCCCAAGGAAATCGCTCAATTTCGTTTGGCTTGATCGTTTCAACTTGTATTTCTTTCTGAATGTTACTGCGAATCAACTTAGCTTTTTGGGCCATCTGAGCCCCTAGTAAAACCTGCATGGATTCTTCCATGTTTCCGATTGTCGCCGAGATCCCCCAGATCCGCAAGCCTGGGGCTAGGGTTTTCAATCGAGAAAGAGCAAACTCTACTTGTACCCCGCGCTTACTTCCGAACAATTCATGCCACTCATCGACAACAACCGCTTTCAGTTGTTTGAAAAATCGATGATAGCCCTTGGTTGCCATGATGACGTGAATACTCTCAGGAGTGGTAATCAGAATTTCTGGAGGATTGTTAAGTTGTTTAGCCCTATTCGTTGTTGTTGTGTCTCCAGAGCGAATCTCAACACGCCAATCCATACCCAGCCCTTCGATTGCTCGTTCTGCGGCATTTTTTATCTCTTTTGTTAGAGCTCTTATTGGACTAACCCAAATAGCTTTAAGTCCCTTTCTCTTTAGATGGCGATGATTCAGTAAAATGGGAATGAGCATCGAGTAAGTCTTACCACTTCCAGTAGGCGCATTGATCATTCCACTTTGTCCTGATGTATAAGCATTCCAAGCTTCAGCTTGAAAAGGAAATACCTTCCAAGACTGAGAGTGAAACCAATGTATTCCATCATTTAACGTATTAGAAATTTTTGTCTTTGTAGCCATCTAGCTGAGTGGAACGTAATAAGATACTAAACAGCAAAGATGGGGCTTTGTTGGCACTGGAAGAATAAGTAGAATTACTTTTGTGGGATTTCAAGATCTTCACTGCTTGCTTTGATTTCATTCCCTTTGGAAATAGCGAAACAAGACAGCTAATTTTACCAACTTTGTCCACCCTTTCATGTTTCATGTGAGGAATTAAAAATTGTGCTAGACGAATGGATGAATTGAAAAAAGAAATTTGGAAGGTCGAAATGTTGTGGTGGATGTTCACTGCACTGGCAGTGGTGATCGTCATGTTACCAATCTACCTTGAGGTGCCTGACTTTCCCTTTGTAGGCTACAACATACTTTATATAGTATTGGCAATTACATTTACTCGGTATATTTTCTTACTCAAGCATACGCCTGTTGCCTATAGTCTTCCTTTTAAGATTGTCATTCCACTGATAACTCTAGTTATGCTCTTGTTATTACAGGATGGGCTTGCGGAGTTTCAGCGAGTATTGGATGAGGAAGGTTTTATGGTTTTTATGGGTGATATGAGCACAAAAAAGGCAACTGGCCTCGCTAAGTACATTCGTGCGGAGTATTTCTTTTTTGGAGTTTCAACGATAATATGTAGTATCGTTTTACCTTTCAGAATGATTGTCAGTATTTGGAGACAGAAGAACAGAGGAACAGTGTAAGGTGGTTACACCTTGCGCTGGTTTCGACTACCGCTCAACCACCGGAAGGTGCATAACGGTGACTGAGCGTCAGCCGAAGTCAGCGTCAGCCGAAGTCAGCGAATCATAATCTTCCCAGAAATCAGGATAGCTTTTAGATACAACATCTGCCTCTTCAATTTCGACTGGCATGATCGCTGAAATACAAGCAAAAGCCATCGCCATTCGATGGTCTTTATAAGTGGGAAAGATCGGAATTTCTTCGCTTGACGCTTTACCCTCCTGTAAATAGTACTCTTTTGAGGGATTTTTAGAAAACTTACTAGGTAACTTGCTTATATAAACTTGCACCTTCAAAAGCTCATTTTGTAAAGCTAGAATTCTATCCGTTTCCTTGACTTTGAGAGTCTGAAGACCGCTGAATAAAGCAGTAACTCCTAGTCCAGCACAAACCACTGAGACCGTCTGAGCCAGATCGGGTTGAAGTAAAAAATCTTGCTCTATTTCATTTTGATGGTTGCCGATATGTTTTAAGTGCCACACACCGTTCTTGAAAGCTGATTCGACACCTAGCGATTTCATTATTTCGACGATAGACTGATCACCTTGAATTGAATTTTGGTGCAAACCACTTAACTGAATTTCGGATCCAGGAACTAGGGCTGCCAGACCAAAATAGTATGATGCAGCAGACCAGTCTGCTTCTACTTCGTAGTCTTTGGCAGTGTATTCTTGCTCTGAAATATTTATCATGTCATCTTCCCAAGAATAGGTGATACCAAAATCTGTCATTAAATTTAAAGTCATCTCGAGATAGGGTCTCGATACAAGATTCCCTTCAAGTCTTAATTGTAAACCTCCTGGAATATGTGGCGCAATCAGCAGCAGGGATGAGATAAATTGACTACTAATACTGGCATCAATTGTTAGTGTCTCCACTGCTTTCTTCCAATTTGCTTCCCCAATCTTTAGCGGGGGATAGCCTTCTTCCTCCAGATATGTAATGTCAGCTCCCAGAGTTCTCAAGGCATCAACCAAAGGGCCTATCGGACGTTCTTTCATACGGTCCGATCCAGTAAGAATTTGAACACCATCTTGCAAGCATAAGTAAGAACATAAAAAGCGATAGCTTGTACCTGCGTGATGTACATCGTATGTATATTCATTGGCAGATAAAGCTTGCTGTAAAACTTTCGTATCGTCAGCATTGGCTAGTCCGTGCAGGTGCATATCGTCCTTAGCAAGTGCTTGAATGATAAGCAATCTGTTGCTAATGGATTTTGAACCTGCAAGACGAATTACACCGCTTAATGGATTCGAGATTTTCTCTAGACGTCTATTCATTATCTTTTGGGGACTTCAATTGTGCTTCTAGGTGGCCATTATCATACTTTTCTTTTCTCGCTTTCTTTTCAGCTTCTTTTTCTGCTTTTTTCCGTTCTGAATCAGTATCATATGCTCGGATAATTTGCTTGACAAGTCTATGTCTCACGACATCGTCCGCAGATAGATTAACCCGTCCGATTCCTTCAATATCTCTGAGAAGATCTAGTGCAATTACAAGCCCAGATCGTTGATTTCTCGGTAGATCGATTTGAGATAAGTCACCTGTTATGATGCATTTGGCATTTGGTCCTAGTCTGGTAAGAAACATCTTCAATTGGGAAGATGTTGTATTCTGCGCTTCATCCAGGATGACAAATGCATGGTCCAAAGTTCGTCCTCTCATATATGCTAGGGGTGCTACTTCGATCACTCTCGTTGTCATGAAATAGTCCAACTTTTCTCTCGGGAACATATCATCAAGCGCATCATAAAGAGGCCGTAAATAGGGATCTACTTTGTCTTTTAGATCACCGGGTAAAAATCCCAAAGACTCTCCCGCTTCAACAGCAGGCCTGGTTAATATGATTTTCTTGACAAGTCTTTCCTTGAGAGCTCTTGTTGCAAGCGCCACCGCTGTATATGTTTTTCCTGTTCCTGCTGGTCCGATCGCAAATACAATATCGTTTTGCAAAGCAACATCAATCAATTTCTTTTGATTAACCGTTTTTGCCTTGATCGGCTTTCCGTTGCGACCATATACGATAGCCGAATTACTATTATCGTTAGCCAAAAGGTGTTCATGGGGAGTTCCTCCTTGTAGAATGTCTTTCACTAAATGCACAGTGAGCTCTTGATTGTTTTGCACAATGCGAATCATTGCTTCCAAAGCAGCTTTGGCTCTTTGTGTGTATTTTTTTTCTCCTGATATCTTAATATTGTCGCCTCGAGAGACGATTTTGATCGTCGGATAAGCCTCTTTCAATAGATTCAGTTTGGAATTATTCTCTCCTTGCAATGCAACAGGATCAACTCCATTAATAGTTAAAATAATATCGCTCAAATTATCTATCTCCTTGATTTATAAGATTTTTAAAATTATATATTTATTTAATATATACTAGGTAAAGTTTGTTTAACTACGGAAAAAGTGATTTTTTTGTAGTTGGTTTAAGTACATAATTCGGATGTTCAAAACATTGATTATTGTCTAACGATTCTAGATAACGTAAAAATGCCTAAAACATCGAATATATTGTGGTTAAAAAGCTTTCTTTTTACTAAATGAACTCCCGTGGCCGTCATCACTCTTACTTCTGATTTTGGTAATATTGACTACTATTCTGCTATTCTAAAAGCGAGTATAGTAGCTGCGTCAAAGCAAGTTAATATTGTCGACATATCACATAACGTTGAGAGTTTCGATATCGTTCAAGCGGCTTTTCTCTTAAAAAATAGTTTCGGCTATTTTCCAGCTGCTACCTGTCATGTAGGTGCCATAAATTTGTATTACTCCTCCAGAAACGAAATGATCTGTTTTCAGCGTAATGGGCACTATTTTATTGGTCCCAACAATGGTCTGTTTACCTTGATTTTTCCTGATTTACAGGATCGTGAGGTCTTTTCAATTCGATATGCTAGTTTGCTGAAAATGGAAGCTTATCAAGCCATCGCGACATTTGCCAGAGCGATTGAACAAAGGATCCCATTTGACGAAATTGCAGATCATGGTGTTAGACTAGCAAAAGGTTTTACTGTACAACCTGTTATATCAGAAAATTCCATTCGAGCTACAATAATTCATGTTGATCACTATGAAAATGTGATCGTAAATGTGACAAAAGAGCTGTTTTATAAGATTAGTGAAAATAGGGAGTTCGGTGTTTTTTATAATCCAGGAAGTCCAGTGGTAAATATTTCAGAATCCTATAGCGATGTGCCTGTTGGTGAAGTTTTATGCATGTTTAATACGTCGGGATATCTTGAAATTGCGATTAATTTAGGAAAGGCAAGCAGTCTTTTGAACCTAAGAAAGGACGAAACCATTCATATAGATTTTTATAATTAGACTATGTTGTATCGAATAGTGCGTATGGAATTTGAGGCTTCGAGGAAAGATGACTTTATTAGGGCGTTTTATTCGAAGCAGCCGTTTATCAAAGCATTTCCAGGATGTATTGATGTTGCTTTGATGCAGGATGAACGAGATGTAAATTCGATGGCGACTTGGAGTCTTTGGGAGAGCAATGATGATCTAGAAGCATACCGAAGTTCTGAGCTATTCAAGGAGACATGGGACAATGTCAAACCAATGTTCTCAGGAAAACCAAAGGCATATTCTCTGACGAAACACAAGCAAATTGCAAACGATTAATTGCCAAGACTACCCGATTCATATCGGTTCCATTGAACAATCATTGGCAAACTTTCTGCAAGGTAGAGACTATTCTTCTGTTGCAGTGGTAGTAGATGAGAATACTCGTCGTCATTGTTTGCCCTTGATTTTGGATGTACTAGATTCGAAGCATTTGACGATTGTAGAGGTTCCTGCAGGTGAGTCGTTTAAAAACATCGAAACGTGCACGCTAATCTGGAAAAAATTGCTGATGGCAGGTTTTGATCGGAATAGTTTGGTAGTTAATTTGGGAGGAGGTGTGATAGGAGACATGGGTGGATTCTGTGCATCAAGTTACATGCGAGGAATTGACTTTCTGCAGATTCCTACGACCTTGCTTGCTCAGGTTGATGCGAGCGTTGGCGGTAAATTGGGTGTGGATTTGGAAATGGTAAAGAACATCGTGGGTTTTTTTAATAACCCAAAAGCTGTCCTTGTAGATCCAAAATTTTTGAAGACCTTAAATAGTAGAGAAGTCCTAAGTGGTTATGCCGAAGTTGTGAAACATGCATTGATTGCCGACTCGGTAATGTGGAATAAGTCAATACTTTTGGGGCTTGACCCCCATAAAATAAATAGTGATCAACTAAGTAGGTCTATACAGGTCAAGAGAAATATAGTTGAGCAAGATCCTTTTGAAAAGGGAATACGTAAGATTTTGAATTTTGGACATACAGTAGGACACGCGGTTGAGACAGTTTCATGGAATACAAAGAATCCTTTATTGCACGGTGAAGCGATTTTCGTTGGCATGATCTGTGAAACCTATCTGGCTTACGCCAAAAATTTAATTTCGATGGACTTGTGTGATGCAGTTTGTCGGGCTTTAAAGGGTATATTCTATCGGAAAGATGCTGTATCAAGTGCTGAAGAAATCTTTCAGATCATGTTAAAAGACAAAAAAAATAGACGACAAGAGATACGAGCTGCGTTAATTAATGGAATAGGTTCTGCCAAGTATGACGTCATACTCACACGAGAAGAAGTATCGGAAAGTTTCCAATACTACAAAAAACTATAAATCATGGCGACAGGTACTTCAGATAAAAAGAATAATAATTCAAAACCTCCATATTTTAGGAGGATGGTGATACGAATGTGGCTTCTACTATTTTTAGGAATAGTTGCATCCGCTTTACTATTTGTATTCATTTCATTTTCTAATCTTCCAGATACAGCGGAGCTTGAAAATCCTAAATTTGAATACGCAACAAAAGTTTTTACTTCGGATAATCAAGAATTAGGGCGCTATTTTCGAAAGAATCGTGACTGGGTTTTCCCAGAAGACTTGAACCCTCATTTGGTCAATGCACTAGTTTCTACTGAAGACGAGCGATTCTTTAATCACTCAGGAATCGATTATCGAGGAGTAGCTAGAGCTGTATTTTTCCTAGGCAAGAGGGGAGGAGCATCGACGATCACTCAACAGCTTGCCAAACTTCTATTTCACAAAAGAGCTACCAGCTTTATTCCGAGAGTATTTCAGAAGTTCAAAGAATGGATCATTGCACTGCGCATTGAAAAACGCTACACGAAGGAAGAGATCATTTCGATGTATCTCAATAAGTTTGACTTTCTATATGACTCGGACGGAGTTGCGGCAGCTTCCCAGACTTATTTTGCCAAAAACCAAGAAGATCTTGCAGTTGAGGAAGCAGCCATGTTGATTGGTATGCTTAAGAATCCATATATCTATAATCCTAGACGTGTTCCAGAACGAGCTAGATTACGTCGAGAAGTCGTTCTCAAGCAGATGCTAAGGAATGATGTGCTAACGGATGAGGCATATAATGAGATACGGCAACGACCTCTTGATATGAGCAATTTCAGACGACAGGAGGATTCCGAGGGTCTAGCACCATACTTCAGAGCTGAATTGACAAAATGGGTAAAGAAAATACTTAATGAAGAAGAGTACTACAAGCCGGACGGTACTCGATACAATATCTATACGGATGGTTTGAAAATATATACAACTATAGATAGCAAAATGCAGCGACACGCTGAAGCAGCCGTGAGAAAGAACATGGTACAAGTTCAGGAGCGCTATTTTAAGAGATGGGAAAACAAAGATCCTTGGACTTATAGAGCGGATAAAGATCAGAAACGTATCAGAAAAGCTTCGCTCAATAATCTGATTCAGCAGACAGCCCTTTATCAGAGTATTCAAGATCAGTTTATGGCTGAGATTTTTAGTGAAATCAACGCCAACATTGAAGGAGCATCCTTAAGGAATATTGATATTTTGAGAATGTTCTCTCAACAGAAGAATGATGATTATTTCCAACGGATTCTCGAAGCAAAGTGGGCTACGAAAGATCAAATTGCAGGATATACAGCAGTGATGAATTCGCCTTATTGGAAGGAGCTACGAAGTCAGTGGATCAAGATGGAAAATGCTGTGAAAAAGCGTTTTAATACAAAGAAATCCATGAAAGTCTACGATTATAAAACTGGTGGCTTGAAAACAATGCGCATGACTCCGCTTGATAGTATTAAGTTTCACAGACAACATATGCAGTCTGGTATGCTTGCAATTGAGCCATCAACAGGATATGTAAAGTCATGGGTGGGTGGAATTAATCATCAGATGTTTCAATACGATCACGTAAACAGTAATCGACAAGTAGGTTCTACTTTCAAGCCTTTTGTGTATGCCGCAGCTATTTTTCTTCAAGGTATTTCACCTTGTTTCAAGGTCGAAGATGTGCAGTATAGCATAGCTGCTAAAGATGCGGACTTTGGCTTGATGAAAACTTGGAGCCCATCCAATGCAGATGGTAAATTCAGCAAAGAGAAACTAACGCTCTATGAAGGTTTGAAGAAATCCAAAAACTCAGTTTCAGTTTACTTGATGAAGGAGCTAGGTAGTGTCAATGAAGTGCGAGAGCTCGCTGCCAATATGGGTGTACCGATCGACAAAATTCCGTCCGCACCTTCAATCTGTCTTGGGACACCAGAACTTTCGCTGATGGATATGACTTCTGCGTATTCAACTTTTGCAAATAACGGAATCCACAATGAACCAATTTTCGTCTCGAGAATAGAAGACAAGGATGGTCAATTGATTTACACAGCCGTTCCGGAGCAATATAATGCGCTTCCAAAAAACTACAACTATGTCATGGTAGACATGTTAAGCAATGCTGCATCCTTCATTTCTGGAAAGTTTACAACTGAAATAGGAGGTAAAACTGGAACAACAAATGATTATGTTGATGGATGGTTTATGGGAATCACTCCAAATTTGGTCGTGGGAACTTGGGTTGGAGGTGAAGATCCTTGGATTCGATTTCTAAATCTTGCTGATGGACAAGGTGGCGTGATGGCAAGACCAACTTTCGTTGAATTCATAACCAGATTGGAGAATGATCCTTCTGTTGATTTTGATGAAACGGCTAAGTTTGCAAAGCCTGAAGATTTCGATATTCAGATAGATTGTTCTTTCTATCAGCGCATGGAAGATCAGGACGAATATGATCGGATTATTGATCAATCCGATGACGATGATACCGATTATTTCGATGATTTTGACAATCAATAAGTGCCCATATTTTCGTAAATTTAGCTTGTAATCCCTGTTATGAAAAATTTTCTAGCTCTCTTTGTGCTGTTTTTTATTGCTAACAGTGTTTTTGCTCAGATACGTCTTGATAGTATTATTGCCGTGGATCCGGCAACTCAAGAGATATCGGATGCATTCAGATTTGGATATGATGGTGAATTGACCACATATTACGAGGAAGTTGGTATATCTCTTGATATTGAACATAATGCAAATGGAGATTTTGATACTTGGTCCTTTCAATCCGATTATGGCGAGAATGAGATAAGATTTGTCTACGATAGTCAAAACAACTTAGACTCCATTATTACAAGTGCCAATGAGTACGGTTATTTGTACGAGCAGTTCTACAATCTTACATACGTGGATGGGAAATTGGTAGAGGTAGACCAGACAGATGTGGAAGATGGCTATTCTTATGCAGTAGAATCAAGGGAGTATTTTTATACTAATGATGAGCTAGATAGTATAGCACTCTACGACTCATACTATGGAGATGAGTTTTATGGAAGCTATACCTATAAATATGATGCCGAAGGAAAAATTCAGGAAATCAGAATGAACGATCTATCTGGTAAACTAGAACAGAAGTGGGTGACAGCTTTTTCTGGAGATCAGATACAAACCTTGAGTCGGTTTGATTATTTTACTGATACAGTAGATGTCTTAGCACGCATATATCAGTACGATCATAAGTCCAATATTCCATTTGCAGAAATTCAGACACCGAAAGATGTTTTTGAAATAATCGAGATCATTGCTGTAAATGAGTATTCCGAATTTCTAATTCCATTTAGATATTCTACACAGATTGACATCATTGAGCAACAATCTTTCGGCGAGTTCACAGACGAATACTTTTACTACTATTCATCTACAGTGGGTACAGATAATGAACGAATCGTTATGACGCCTATCACCGTAAGTCCGAATCCCACATCGGATTATATAAATATCGAGGTTGATGATGAGATTTCTTCAGTTTCCATAATGTCTCTGAATGGTCAATTGATTTCGCAACAAACTAGTACTAGTAAAGCAGTTGATGTTCGGAATTTGGTAAACGGACAGTACACTGTGATTGTCGAACTAGAAAATGGGTCTCATGTTTTTAGTCAGTTTGTTAAGCAATAGCCGAATTTTTTGGCTAAGAAATAGTGTACTTTTGGACTTATAATTAATCATTATGCGTCCATACTTGTATTTGTCTACTATCGTTTTTTGTTTTTTCCTCTTTGTGTCTTGCAATGATTCCGCAATGGAATCTACGATTGAAGAGATTAATCCACCTGCACAAGGTTTCAATTTAGCGGATTCAGATTCACTGGCCATCGAAATTGCAGATGCAGTCATGGAAGCTATGGGTGGAAGGCAAGCATGGGATAATACGACTTACTTAAAATGGAATTTTTTCGATGCTCGTCGTCATATTATGAACAAGGAAACAAATGACATTCGAATGATTGGAATTCGAGACACGTTTGATATTTCGATGAATTTAGATTCTTTGTCTGGTCAAGTGGAATGGAACGGTAAGACCTTATCGGATCCCGATAGTTTGGCAAAATACCTTCAGATGGGTAAAGAGATGTGGATTAATGACAGTTATTGGGTATTTATGCCGTATAAATTAAAAGACTCAGGGGTAACATTGAAATATCTCGGTCAGGACACCATGAAAACGGGTACGCTTGCTGAAGTGATTTCTCTTGAATTTGAAAAAGTGGGAGTGACGCCTCAAAACAAGTATCACATTTACGTAGATTCGACTAATCTAGTCAAGCAGTGGGATTTTTATACCAATAGTTCGGATTCTGTAGCTCGATTCACTACACCTTGGATGGATTACAAAACCTATGGAGATATTCAACTATCCTCGAGTCGTGGGCCTGGTTATGATATTTCTGAACTGGCAGTTGGTGACAGTCTAAGTGTATATTTTGAATAAGAGAGGAAATTTTGGGTCAAACCCAAAAGACAATAAATCTATGAGATGGCAAGTCTTCAAGTATCAAATAGTTCTTCGTGAGTAAACTATCCCCAAAACATAAGAATAGTAAGCTGAAGTACTACGCACTGAACTACTTTCGTCAGTTAATTCCCTCGAGTGTTTATCAAAAGAATCTTACTAATAGGCTTTCCTACTATGATGAACTTTCAGAAGAAGATCAAAAAGAAGTTCTCGCTCGTGTAAACTACTATATTCAATTAGAGGAACCATTTCAACTCTCAACGAAATCGAGAAAGTTGCGCGATTTATCTTTTCGTCAAGGTCACAAGACCTATTATTTTGACATGTATGAATATGGGCGCTATTTCAATCAAGAGCTTCGTGGGCACTTTCTTTTTGGAGACATAACGAAGATTCCATCCGAACCTAGTTTTGTTAAAAGCAGACCGATAAGTGCGACCAATCACAAAGCAGTTTTGCTGAAATGGAATAAGGTCAGACACTTTATTTTTGTCAAAAATGATCCGCTTACTTTTTCTGAAAAGAAGAACATGTTGGTAGGTAGAGGAAGTGTATATCCTTCTCAACCACAAAGAATGCGTTTTCTTGAGATGTACATTAATCATCCTCTCTGTGATGTCGGACAATCCAACACCGATGAACCTAATTCTCAGTGGATGAAACCTACTATGACCATTGATCAGCAGCTCAAGTATAAGTTTGTCCTTAGTATAGAAGGGAACGATGTAGCCACTAATCTGAAGTGGATCATGTCATCGAATTCATTAGCAGTTATGCCCAAACCCAAATATGAAACGTGGTTTATGGAAGGTCAATTGGTCCCCGATGTGCATTATGTTGCAATCAAAGATGACTATTCTGATCTGGAGGAACGTCTTCAGTATTATATTGATAATCCACAAGCTGCAGCACTTATTATTGAAAATGCCAGGCGACATGTCGCTCAATTTCAGAATAAGAAAATTGAAGATCTGATATCGCTGATGGTGATGGATCGGTATTTTAGTTTAGCGACATAGTGGCATTTATACGCCTACAGTTCACTACAAATGCTCAAGAGAGTACTAGTATAATATTTATTTAGACACTTTCTAAATAGTCTCACTCGTCAACCTTAGCAGTTTATTATAGTTATAACGTAGGAAGAACATTTTATCGTTTTTTTAGTCCACGACACATGACAATTGAAGAAAAAAAAGGAAAGTTTATCGAGGCTTGGGGACAACTAGGTACAAAATGGGGTATTTCCAAAACTATGGCCCATATCCATGCCCTTTTGCTTTTTGCTGATGAGTATATGTGTGCTGATCAGATAACGGAAGCTTTGGGGATTTCCCGAGGTAATACTTGTATGAATATTAAATCCCTTCTAGAATGGGAATTGATTCACGGGATCTCAGTTCCCGGTGACCGCAAAGAGTATTACGAAGCGGAGAAAGATATGTGGACAATCTTTACCAAAATTATCCAAAAGCGCAAGGAGCAGGAACTTGTTCCATTGCAAGACCTTCTCGAAGAATTGAGTTCGGATGGACTAAACATCGACACGCCAGAACATCAAAAGTTCCAAAACAAGATCGGTGAAATGAAAATGTTTGCCAACAAAGCAGACGGTATGCTCACTTCTTTTGTGAATTCAGAGAATTCTTGGCTCATGAAAGGTATGAAAATGATAATGCGCTAATCAGAATGTAGATTTAACCCTTACTGTTTTTCCACTCCGCCACCATATTTCCAATAGCTTTCCGTTTGTTAGCACTGAGGACAGTTTTGTCAGCTACCAGATTAAAGAGCTTTTCTTCCATCAATGGCTTTCTCTCTGAATCAGAAATATCAATTAGCCCTGTCAATATTTGAGTATAAGATCCAACAACACGAGGATCAAGATCTACATATTTCGTTAGCAGATCATCAAAACGCTGACTGTTTTTATCCTCCAAATAGATAGATGCGATTGTCAAGATCATATCCGTATCAGGACTGTCAGAAAATACATCTAGGTACTTTTGGGCGGAAGCCCTATCCTTTGCATACAAAACATAAAGGGCTGGACTCAATACATTCCAAGATCTGTCATTATCTAGAATATCTGTGAGTGTTTCAATAGAAATATCGTCGGTATGCTCAGCAAACTCTGAGATTAGTTTCCCCTTCAAATAGATATTATCTGCATTTTCCAATGCTGTCAAATAAAGGTCTTTCTTACTTGAATCGTATTTTAATCTATTCAATGAAATCCATTTATTGATGTAGTTTTCATCGGAAACCAATATGGCTTCGTAAATACTAGGGTCAACCTGTTCGCCTCTTAATTTGACAAGAGCTTCTCTTTTGTCATACTGTGAGCTAGCCATCTGAAGCTCTGCAATATAGCTTTCAGCGGTTTTATTCTCTGTCCACTCCGCCAAAAGGGTATGGCTTGGATCAAAATTGATCCACTTTATCTCCTGAGCCATTGGGAATAAGAAGGTATCACGATCAGTATTCAATGTGACTTTTTCACGTATAACTTCTCCGTTTTCGAAATGCATATCAAACTCCAAGGGCAATTCAAATACTGCTAAATTGGTCTCAGGATCCTGAACCTGTTGAACAGACACTTCCAGTGCTCCATCAAGCTGTTCATAGTTGATGTTTAAATCTGGATGACCTTGGGCAAGATACCATTGATCAAAAAATCGTTTGAGATCAAGTCCAGTAACATCTTCATATGCCATTCTGAGCTCGTCAACCTCTACAGCGGAACCCGCATGCTTTGTCAGGTAATGATTCATTCCTGCAAAAAACGCATCATCGCCGATTTGATACCTCAACATGTGTAAGACCAATCCGCCTTTGTTGTAGCTATGAGCGTCAAACATATCTTCTTCATTGGCATATTGATAGTGAATTAAAGGGTGTGTACCTTGATTTTTAGCTTGATACATATATCCAGAAAGCTCACTGATACGTTTATTGTCAGCTTCGACCTGTCCGTATTTATGTGCAGTCCACAAGTACTCTGAATAATTGGCAAAGCCTTCATTCAAAGTTAAGTTTGCCCAACTTTCACAGGTCACATAATCTCCAAACCAATGGTGGAACATTTCATGAGCTACGATATCATCATTATGATTATCAATTAATTGTCGATCTGTTTTCTGTACAAATTCCCCAAATGTCACAGCAGTCGTGTTTTCCATTGCACCAGATACAAAATCACGAATGACAACCTGGGCATATTTATTCCATGGATATTTAATTCCCGTCATTTCTGAAAAGTAACTAAGCATTTCCGGTGTGTGATTGAAGATCTGCTTAGCATATGGTTCATAGTCTTTCTCAACATAATACATGAGCGGTTTTCCTTCCCATAGATCTTCGACAATGGCAAATTCACCGACTGTAATCATAACTAGATAAGGCGCATGAGGATAATCCATTCGCCAGTGATCAACGCGTTTGTCTGATGATATTTGATTGCTCGATACCATGTATCCGTTGGAAAGGGTAGCGTAACTAGTATCAACCGTAATTTTAATGTCGTGCGTCAAACGTTGATTTGGATTGTCAACTGTGGGAAACCAGTTAGAATTGTGACTCATTTCGCCTTGAGACCAAATTTGAGAAGGTTTTTCGGGGTTTGACTGATCTGAATCTATGAAATACAGACCTTGATCACCGGAATTATAGTCACCTGTTATCCTTCCTAGTGAAGGTTTTGCGACGTATTTAATATAGATTTTGGCGATTTCGTCGCGATCGTATTTTCGATCTAGCTTAATATTGAGTTTTTTTCCATCATAAGTATACTTGAGGTTTTCACCACTTGTTAAACTAATATCAAGAATATCCATTTGTTTAGCGTCAAGTGTGATCTCATCTGTAGTATAGAAATATGGACTTAATTTTAGAATAACTTCTCCTAGTACCTGCTCCATATCCCAATCAAACGATAAATCGAGATCCATATGTTTAAGGTCTATCTGCATATTCGCAGCAGTTTGAAGAACTGGAGTTTCTTTTATCTCATCTTTTATTGCCGGAGCAGTGACCACTAGGGTGTCTAGCAATTGCATGTCAACCATGGGGGCTTCCATGATTGTTTTGGTTGGCGTACAAGCCGAGAAAAGAATGATACAGCTTAGGATACAAAAGCTGATTATTTTATTTTTGAAAAGAGGGTAGTATTGCATAAATGATGAGTTTAAACGGAAATCAGGGTGCGAATATGCACACTTTTTCGCAGTTCAAACGCTTGCAATTAATCAACATATTGCGCTAATTGATATTTATTGTATTTTTGCGCATCGAAAATGGGTGACTACCCTAATTCAACCAATTATTTAACTATTTCTTGATGCTTGATCAAGGAATTTTAATCTTAAACTAAATAGAACAAAATGAAAGAAATGATCATCTATGCAGTGCCTGTTTTTGGGGTGTTGGCATTACTATTTACCATTTGGAAGTCATCGTGGGTGACAAAGCAGGAAGTCGGAACAGAGAAAATGGCGAACATTGCCAAGTATATCTCCGACGGTGCGATGTCATTCTTGAAAGCTGAGTACAAAGTACTAGCTATTTTCGTAGTCGCTGTCGCGGTTCTTATGGGAATCAGTGGTAATTCTGCGGCTTCATCTCCATTAGTAGCATTATCATTCATCTTAGGAGCTATTTGTTCTGCTGCTGCTGGTTACATCGGTATGAAAGTAGCTACAAAGGCAAATGTAAGAACTACAAATGCTGCGAGAACTGGTCTTGGTAAAGCGCTAGAAGTTGCTTTTGCAGGTGGTGCAGTAATGGGTCTTGGTGTTGTAGGACTTGGTGTATTGGGTCTTGGTATTCTTTTCTTACTATATACAAACATGTTTGGTATGGAGAGTCAAGATGCTGTAACACGAGTTATTACAGTATTGACTGGTTTCTCTTTCGGAGCAAGTTCGATTGCACTTTTTGCACGTGTAGGTGGAGGTATCTATACGAAAGCTGCTGATGTAGGAGCAGATCTAGTAGGAAAAGTTGAAGCTGGAATACCAGAAGATCACCCACTTAACCCAGCAACTATTGCAGATAACGTTGGTGACAACGTAGGAGACGTTGCAGGTATGGGAGCTGACTTATTTGAATCATATGTAGGATCTATCATTGGTACGATGGTACTTGGTGCGGCATTTATTGGAATCTCAGGATTTGGAGTTGAAGGAGAATTCGGCGGAATGAACGCTGTTCTATTGCCTTTACTTCTTGCATGTTTGGGAATCGTAACTTCAATCATTGGTACTTTCTTTGTAAAAGTTAAAGAAGGTGGTAATCCACAGACAGCATTGAATACAGGTGAGTATCTTTCATTTGCATTGATGATCGTGGGAACCATTGCATTATGTCAATGGATCCTTCCAGCGACTTGGACAATTGGAGACATTACTTATACAAACTGGGGTGTATTCTACGCAGTTCTTTTTGGACTTGCGGCAGGTCTATTGATCGGAATCGTAACAGAATTTTATACAGGTACTGGTACAAAGCCAGTTTTATCTATCGTAAAGCAATCACTTACAGGGTCAGCTACTAACATTATTGCTGGTCTAGGTGTAGGAATGATATCAACCATGTTCCCTATTCTTATTTTGGCAGTAGCCATTATTGGAGCACACTACTTTGCTGGTCTATATGGTATTGCGATTGCAGCTGTAGGTATGCTATCTAACACAGGTATTCAACTTGCAGTTGATGCCTACGGACCTATTGCTGATAACGCAGGTGGTATCGCTGAAATGGCAGAACTTCCAAAAGAAGTTCGTCAGAAAACGGATAAATTGGATGCAGTTGGTAACACGACAGCGGCAATTGGAAAAGGATTCGCTATTGGATCAGCGGCACTTACTGCATTAGCATTATTTGCGGCATTTATGGCTACAGCGGGAATTACATCAATCGATGTTGCAAACCCTAAAGTAATGGCTGGTCTTCTTGTAGGAGGTATGCTTCCATTCTTATTCTCTGCACTTTCTATGAATGCAGTTGGTCGTGCGGCTATGGATATGATTAATGAGGTACGT
The DNA here is from genome assembly GCA_965658745.1 of Saprospiraceae bacterium. GTDB lineage: Bacteria > Bacteroidota > Bacteroidia > Chitinophagales > Saprospiraceae > JAHDFB01. Next base: position 27,640 of record CBFHTK010000007.1, read on the forward strand.
CGTCAGTTTGCTGATATTCCTGAATTGAAAGCTGCTTTAGCAGTTATGAAAAAGAACGATGGAAAAGAGCAAAAAGATTGGAGCGCAGCAGATGTAGCAACATTTGAAGCAGCAGAAGGAAAAGCTGAATATAGCAAGTGTGTAGATATTAGTACAAAGGCATCAATCAGAGAGATGATTCTTCCTGGTTTGATCGCAGTACTTACTCCTGTAGCATTTGGTTTCGGAGGTGGAGCTGAGATGTTGGGAGGTGTATTAGCTGGTGTGACTGTTTGTGGTGTACTTATGGCGATTTTCCAGAGTAATGCAGGTGGTGCATGGGATAATGCAAAGAAAATGTTTGAGGAAGGTGTAGAAATCGACGGTAAGATGTATTACAAAGGATCTGAGCCTCACAAAGCAACAGTAGTAGGTGATACAGTAGGTGATCCATTTAAGGATACTTCTGGACCATCATTGAACATCTTGTTGAAATTGATGAGTGTTGTTGCTCTTGTAATTGCACCATTTATTGGATAAGAAAAAGCTTAGAGGACTTACGTCCAAAAGGTAATAAAATATAGGAAGGCCGTCTCGTAAGGGATGGCCTTTTGTCTTCGACTACCGCTCAGACAGCGGCCACATGTTATTCTATGCTCAGGCAGCGACTAAATGTTCGGCTACGCTCTTACGGCGGCCATATTCTATGCTCAGTCAGTAGCCACATGTTCTGCTATGTTCAGACAAGGTCATGTATTGTACTGGGTTCAGATGTCGCTATTACACGCCAAAGTGGCATCCTTTTATTTCATTAGTTGCGGTGTTTCCGTGGTTTCCGTGGTTCCGGTGGTTGAGCGGAGCCGAAACCAGCGGAGCCGAAACCAGCGGAGTCGAAACCAGCGGAGCCGAACAGCAGCATTTAGTCTAGTAGAATTTGATGTCAATAGTAATAACTAAACAGTAGAAATCTACCCCTTTTTTTCGTAAATTTAGAATGTAGACAGGGCCTTAGAAAGTTGTTACTTATTTGATCTTCAATTTGATAGTAACGCAATGGCTCTCGATACAAATAGATGTCAAATTAGCAAATGTTCCTTTATAAATTCAAAAGTGAGTGGATTGCTGAGAATGTGGGAGTTGCACCAGATATCGTAGTCAGGCAAGATGCTAAATCGATCGAAAATGGGAGAGATCCCCAACTAGAGAGAGCAGTGGAAGAATTGATGAAGCAACTGAAGCCTCAGCAAGAAGTGACACCTCCGCCATATCCCAATCATGCGAAAAGAAGTCAGAATTAAGCCTGAAGAAATATTGAGATTCTTATCAAAAGAACTGTAAGTACCATTTACTGAAGCACGAACTTTAGCTGCACGGGTTCGTGATCAGATACTTTGAATTGCTGCTTCAGTGTATTGACCTCGATGATCTCGATATTTGGGGAAACCAAGAAATAGTCAATGAGCTTCTCATCGCTTTTTCCTGAAACGTATGGCGCATTGACTCTTCTGCTAGTTGTATACCTTGGATCAAAAGCCCATGTCCATTCTTCGGGCATGAAATTCTCTCCCAAACTGACCCATGAACGACCAGGTATTCCGCCTGCATAGAGTTTGTCAAGATCGACATCCGTTGGGGTCTGATTCCAATCCCCTCCAACCAATACATAATGTCCTTCTTGGTAGAATTTAGTGATCAAAGAATCCAAATATTTAATCTGTTGCTTTTTCAATAGCCCACCGTCATAAGCTGAGTTGTGCAAATGAACGAGTGTAAAAGTTCTTGCTGAATCGAGCGAATAGTGTTGAACAGCAATACAACGATCGAGATGAAAAATACGAGTGGGCCAAGAGTATGAACCAGGTAGCTGATATCGAATACCTTCTTTTGGGGTAAACCTCGAAAAAGTAGCTAGTCCTGCTTCTACCGAGCCAAGTACATTCCAAGGTTCAAGAATCGGAATCGGAATATAATCGACCCAGAAATTTCGGGCGAAACTTCGCTGATAATTGGGCAATACCGAAGCGATCGAATCGTATTGGTTGATATAATGTGAGCGTTTTGCTTGTTGATCAACTTCTTGAAAGAGAAAGAAATCAACGTCATTTGAACGCACAAAATCCTGTATCCCTCTGGTGTTCTTTACGATTATGTCTTTAGGATCGATCACAGTATATGGTCCGCTCGTTAATGACCTACCAAGATCGTAGAACATCATTGATTCTTCTCCTAGACCACCATAACCGATATTCCACGAAATGGCGGTGAAAGTATCTGAAACAGATATATTTTCATTCGTATTTCCTTCGATTTCTAGCGCAAGGACTTCGTCCGGTTGATAATCTGCATAACTACTAAATGCTAGCACACCAATCACGTAAAGGAGGCATATAGCAAGTAGGCTAAGGATCCACTTGAGCAAAGTTTTCAAGAATGTGGTCATCTGGTTCATTTGAGCTTAAAGATAAGAGACTTGGTCGTTTGGTGTAGCTAAAGTTGTGATTAATAAATTAGCGCAGGAAATGGACACAGCAATTGCCGCTTTTGCGAAACTCTTCTAAGATTGCCTTGTTAGCCATGGTATGAAATCTGAGAAATTAGTAAGTAATGAATTTATCATCTTAATGGCATCATTGATGTCATTGGTGGCTCTGTCAATAGATACGCTTTTGCCTGCCTTACCGCAAATCGGTGAGTCACTGAATGTTGATAATACCACGGATAATCAGCTGATTATTACGATGATTTTTATGGGTTTGGGGTTTGGTCAATTGATATTCGGACCTTTATCAGATAGTTTTGGTCGTAAACCGATGATTTACTTTGGATTCATCGTATTCGTTATTGCAAGTATTATTTGTGTAGCAACGGAAAGTTTCGAAATGATGATTGCTGGGCGAGTACTCCAAGGAATCGGACTATCATCACCTCGAACGATTGCAATAGCGATGGTTCGTGATACATTTAGCGGTGATTATATGGCGAAGATATTATCCATAATCGTCGTTTTCTTCATTTTGGTCCCAGTCGTGGCACCTACCTTTGGTCAGTGGATTTTGAATTTTGCTAGTTGGGAAATGATCTTCAATGCAAATCTGATCTTGGGTGTTGGCGTAGTGATTTGGTTTTGGTTAAGACAGCCAGAAACACTGAAGGAATCAAATAGAATCAAGTTCCGAATGCGTATTTTCTATGATGGAACCAAGGAATTCTTGAGACATAAAGAAGCGATTGCATTCACACTAGTATCTGGTTTTATTACGGGTTCTTTTATGGTGTATCTAAGCACCTCTCAACAGATTTTCCAAGAGCAATATAATCTAGGTGATCTGTTCCCATATATTTTTGCGTGTACTGCACTTGCCATTGGCTCGGCTACCTTTCTGAATAGTCGTCTGGTCTTGAGGTTTGGTTCGAGGAAATTGGGTTTCATAGCTATTACCGCTTATTTTTTAATTTCACTACTGTATGTGATTTGCTTCTCAAGTGGTGTAAATCCGAGTATCTACGTTTTGATAGCTTTTTTCTTAGTGCAATTCTTTACGATTGGTTTGATATTTGGTAATCTTCGGGCTCTGGCAATGGAGCCTTTGGGTCATATTGCTGGGATTGGAGCTGCGATTAATGGCTTCGTATCGACAATTATGGCTGTACCGATCGCTAATTTCATCGGTAGTTTCGTAAAAGTATCTGTTCTGCCTTTGTTTATTGGCTTTAGTGTTTTTGGCTTTCTAAGTATCCTAGTATTTCTATATCTTGATCGTAGAGATGCGAAAATGGCTGTTAGCGCTCAATAAATAACCATCTTTCAAATCAGTTCGCTACGACCTCTAGGTCCTATACGGTCCTGCATGTCGGACTTCCGATCGACACCCTGTAGTACGTCCTGAACTGTATGGTGAGGAAACTTTACAGCTCACTCGAAATTTATGTTTCGACGCATTGTAATACGTCGTCGTACCTCTAATCGCAAAAAAAACACGTTTACGCTCGCCTGGAACTTACTTTTCCTTTAACTTCTTTTTCAAAGCAAAAAGCTCATCTCGAAACTGAGCCGCACTTATAAAGTCTAATTCTTTGGCTGCCTTTCGCATTTTACTTTCGGTCGTGCTTATCAGTTTTTCAAGCTGATCGCGATCCATATATGCGACTACAGGATCAGCTGCAACACTAGGTTCTGAGCTCTCCACGTATGCTTTTTTCTTTCCTCGAATATCTAGGATAGAACTTTGCTCGAGAATTTCTTCTTTCGTTTTAGAAATAGTAGTCGGTGTGATACCATGTTTATCGTTGTAGGCTATTTGTTTGGCTCTTCGTCGATTCGTTTCGTCAATCGTTTTTTGCATCGAACCGGTGATCTTGTCTGCGTAAAAAATAACCTTTCCATTGCTATTTCTTGCAGCTCGACCAGCAGTCTGAGTCAATGATCGATCATTTCTCAGAAATCCTTCTTTATCAGCATCGATGATCGCTACTAGCGATACTTCTGGCATATCAAGTCCTTCTCTCAACAAGTTTACCCCGATTAATACATCAAACACACCTAGCCTCAAGTCTCGAATGATCTCAACCCGATCCATCGTATCAATTTCCGAGTGAATATATCGACATTTAATCTTGAGTTTCGCAAGATATTTAGCCAATTCCTCAGACATACGTTTCGTTAAGGTTGTCACCAAAACACGTTCATCAACTTCGATACGCTTATGTATTTCTTCTAGAAGATCGTCAATTTGATTGATTGAAGGGCGAACTTCGATTGGAGGATCAACCAAACCAGTTGGACGTACTACCTGTTCCACAATTTCTCCACCTGTTTTTTCAAGTTCGAAATCTCCAGGTGTAGCACTGACATAGATAACTTGATTGGTCAGTCCCTCAAATTCTTGATAGTTGAGTGGTCTATTATCCATGGCCGAAGGTAATCGGAAACCGTAAGAAACAAGATTTGTTTTTCTTGCCCGGTCACCTCCCCACATTCCCCGTACTTGTGGAATGGTCTGATGACTTTCATCAATCACCATCAAATAATCATCTGGAAAATAATCCAGCAAGCAGAAAGGTCTGGTACCTGGTTTTCTTCTGTCAAAAAAGCGACTATAATTCTCGACACCACTACAATAGCCTAGTTCTCGCATCATTTCCAAATCAAATGACGTCCGTTCATGCACACGCTTGGCTTCAAGAAATCGATTGTCTTCTTCAAAGTATTTCACTTGTTCGTGTAGCTCATCTTCGATTTCTCGAATGACCATTTTCAATCTTTCCTTTGGAGCAACGTAGAGGTTCGCAGGAAATATTGCTGCAGCATCCATTTCTATGATGCGTTTACCCGTTTCGATTTCAAGCTTTGATATCTCTTCAATTTCGTCACCAAAAAATGTGACTCGATAACCATAATCTAGATAAGGAAGGTTGATATCGACAGTGTCTCCTTTTACTCTAAATGTTCCACGCTTAAAGTCGCTTTGAGTCCTTGAATACAGGCCTTCAACCAGTCGATATAAGAATGCATTTCTGCTGATTACGTCCCCTTTTTTGATCCGAGTTACTCCCTTGGAGTAATCGTCTGGATTTCCCATACCGTAAATACAAGACACAGAAGCTACAATAATGATGTCACGTCTTCCCGAAAGCAGAGATGTGGTTGCACGCAATCGTAGCTTGTCTATTTCTTCATTGATTTGGAGGTCTTTTTCGATATAGGTATCAGAAGATGTGATATATGCTTCTGGTTGATAGTAATCATAGTAAGAGACAAAATACTCGACAGCATTGTCTGGGAAGAACTCGCAAAATTCAGCATAGAGCTGGGCCGTCAAGGTTTTGTTATGAGTTAAGACCAATGTTGGTCTTTGTAATTCTTGAATTACATTGGCAACAGTAAAAGTTTTTCCTGAACCTGTTACTCCGAGTAAAACCTGCGCCTGCTCGCCAGTTTCGACACCATCAATGAGTTTTTTGATTGCCTCAGGCTGATCTCCCGTTGGACTATATTTTGACGTTAGTTGATATCCCATGCTGTAAATCTATTTAAAATATACCACTAAAAATCTAAGACGATTTGATGTTCTATACTTGCCTTTCTTTTTAGTTTTCGAATACTCGGCCAATGGTCTTAGACTTTTCAACTGTTTCTTGCCATTCATCTTCTTCGATACTCGATTCCGTAATTCCACCACCCACGTATGTGTAAAGTGTATTCGGTCTCAATTGGAAACACCTTAGATTAACATATAATTCAAAAGGCTCTTTTGGATCACTTGAAACATATCCCAGGAAACCTGTATAGAGATTTCTTAAATGACTTTCTATCTCTGAAATCGTTTTTCTACTGCCTTCTCTAGGCAGTCCACAAACAGCCGGTGTAGGATGTAGCCGATTTATGAATTCCTCAAAATGAGTACGATCAATTTCGAATTCAAAGTCACTTTTTAGATGATATAAATGACCTGCTCGGCTGAGATAGACCTCTGATTTGTTGGTAAGAGGCGAAAGGTTTGAGTCATGTAAAGACTCTATAAATTGCTCGACATGTCTATGCTCTACTCTTTCTTTGTCAGTCCATGCATTGGGATTAGCCGTTGTCTGGGTTCCTGCAAGCGCAACGGTGGAAGCGATATTGTTTTCATATGAAAGCAGTCTTTCAGGAGTTGCACCTCCCCATATTCCTTCTGTTCCAAAATCACCGAGATAAACAAATGCATTTGGATATAGCTCACATAATCTTTCAAATATCGATTCGATATTAGATGTGTCGATTTTAGACTTTAGCACTCGACTTAGAATGATTTTTTCAAGACTACCATTTGCAAACTGCCGTTCTATACACTTGAATGCGCTTGAGTAATCTTGCCTGCTCATTGAGCGAGGGTGTGATCCTTCTTGGACCTCTAGCTTGAGATTTTTGTAAGGAGTTTTATGTCCGAAAATTCGATTTGTATGATCGTCTTCAAAAGCTCTATAAGCGAATTGCTCATCACCATCACCTTCGATAAATGTGTATGCTTTGTCAGCAGGATAACGGAAGTATATAGTACGTTTTTGTTGAAACGAGTTTGTCATAAAGACCGCTGAAATTATTTAATAGTAATTTTACTCAATACCCATTTTGATAACATAACTAAGATAAAAGAGTTCTGTTGATTTGGTGGTAACTATCGACAGATTATCTCAGTGAATAAGGTGTCGCTCCGCTGTAGCTGGTAAGCGTAAATGCCAACCACGTCATCGAGGCTTTAGCCTCGTAACTACATTTGGCAAGTTGCAACGATAAACCTGCAAGAATTGGTAAAAATAGACGCACAGCAGTACGTATCAACTAATATTTCAGTCCCACATTTACGTATCCGAGCCAAAGGTCTCTGACCTCTTTGCGTAAATCATCACATCAACACATCATTCAATCAACCCGCTATCTGAAGTTTCCAACTTCAGATAAATATCATTTCTTGTACAAAAGCAAGCAAGAAAGACCAGCGAACTAAGGAATCAGCTGTTACTAGGGCCTAAAAGATATCGGTTTGAAGTTACACCTGTCCCGATTTCTGTCGGTAAACTTCAAACAGCAGTATTTTTTGACGGACAAAAAAAGTAAGAGCACACAAACCCAAGTATCTAATACTAGAATCTAAAGGGGATCAGCTTCCGTTCCAGACTATTAATGGTTGAGCATAGCTAACGGTTAGATAATAGGTATTGCATCTTGATATTTGGAGGAACCTTCGGAAATTTTAATGCATTGTGACAATTTGCATTACTTCGCAGCTATTGCAATGTATTTTAATTCACTTAGTTGCCAATCGATCACTAAACCAGCTGCTAATTGATCAGCAATTTCTTTTCCGTAGAGAAGCTCACAGAGATAAAGTGCTGCTTCAAATGACTTTGCACCTCCTGCCGAAGTTATAAACTTGTCATCATGAACGAAAAGCACATCACTTCGCACGTCCAAATGAGGAAACATGGTTTTGTATGCTTCAATATCAGATGGGAAAGTAGTAGAAACGACGTCGTCGAGTAGACCTGCTTGAGCCAGCATAAATGCACCATCGCAATGTGATGTAACCCATTCTGCTGCTTGCCCAATTTCACGGATCCAATTCACCAAAGTAGAATCTTGAAGGTCCGTATCAAGATGATGCTCAGCACTGGGCACCACCAAAATATCGATTTTAGGATGCGAATCATTAAATCCATAGTCAGGTAAAATATGTAACCCTTCAAATGTTCTAATCCTCTTTCGCTCTGCAGCTATAGTAAATACATCCATAGCCTTAATCCCCTTTCGATACTGCGTGTGTTGGAATATGTCATAGGGTGCAGTTAACTCGGTATTGTACACTCCATCGGTCACGAGAATTCCTACTTGGTATCGATCGGAATGAACTTTTGGAGATTGATGAAGTTGAATTGTAGTGGTAGAAAGGTTTGCTTTTTGGGCCTCCGAGCCCGAGTTAGAACATGCTTGAAAAATAATAAGCCATGCTAATAGAAGAATATATCGTGTCATCTTTCAAAGATACGGCTATTCAGCTATCTTGCTCCGCAGTTTTATTTCAAATGCTTATCTTGCGAAACAAAAAAATATTGTCGATGAAACAATGGATAGTTACATTTTTACTCGTGTCTTTATCTTTCGGGGCTTTCGCCCAAATGACCGAGACCAAGGAAATAACACTTGAGGATATTTGGACCAATTATACCTTTTCACAGAAGCGAGTTCCTGGCTTTAATTTTTTGCAAGATGGAAAGCACTACACTAGATTAGAAAAGGGTACGGTTAAGAAGTATGACTTGGTTACGGGTGACTTCGTATCAGACATATTTGCTTTGGAAGGAATGCGTTCTTACACGTTTTCTCCCGATGAAAAAATGATGCTCGTTAAGACTGATTCTGAGTCCATCTATCGTCGATCTTCAAAGGATAGATATTTTGTAGTGGATATTACAAGTGGGGAACGAACAGAGGTCTTTACAAAAGGCTTAATTAGTAACCCGTCGTGGAGCCCAAATGGCAAGCGCATTGCCTTTACTTACAAGAATAACCTGTTTGTGAAAGATTTAGCTACAGAGGAGATTGTTCAGATTACTGAAGATGGTGTTTACAATCAGATTATCAATGGAATGGCAGACTGGGTGTACGAAGAAGAATTTGGTTTTACTAGAGCTTTTGAATGGAATGCGGATGGATCCAAAATTGCATATCTGAAATTTGATGAGCGAGAAGTTCCGGAGTTTACTATGACGAACTATAAGAACGGGATGTATCCTGAATATCAGACTTTTAAATATCCAAAAGTAGGGGAGAAGAATTCTGTAGTTACGGTACATGTATACGATATCAAATCCAACTCGACTTTTGATGTCAATTTAGACCCGTCGATCGAATATATTCCGAGATTGAAATGGTCCGAAAAGCCTAGAGAATTGGTGGTTTTTACTATGAATCGTTTGCAAAATACATTGGAGTTGTTGCTTATTGATACGAAGCAACAAAACAGCCTTACCCTTTTGAAGGAGTCAAGTCCATACTATGTAGATATTCATGATAATATGACTTTTGTCAAAAATGGAAATCAGTTTCTTTGGACGAGTGAAAAAGACGGATATAATCATATCTATCTGTTCAATATGCAGGGTAAAGAACTGCAACAAATTACCAAAGGAGAATGGGAAGTGACGAGTTTCTACGGATATGAACCATCTGAAAATCGGGTTTATTATCAAGCAGCCAAAACTACTGCGATGGATCGACAAATCTTTAGCGTGCAATTGGACGGAAAAAAGGAACGGGAAATAGCAGCTGCCAAGGGTACAAATCGAGCGCAATTCTCAAGTACTTTTGACTACTATGTACTCAATCATTCAGACATTAATACTCCAACTAATTATACGGTATATGATCGTAAAGGAAAGAAGTTGCGAACGATTGTTGATAACGCCCAAGTTATGGAATTGATGAAAACGCATGGCGTAACATCAGTAGAATTTGTTGAAGTGCCTTCAGGAGAAGAAAGTTTGAATGCGTTCATTATGAAACCTGATAATTTTGATCCATTTAAAAAATATCCTGTGTTTATGTATGTCTACGGAGGTCCAGGAAGTCAGACAGTAACGAATTCATGGAAGGGCCAGAATTATTGGTGGTTTCAGAGTCTAGTTCAGAAAGGTTATATCGTAGTTAGTGTTGACAATCGTGGGACAGGAGCAAGAGGAGAGATGTTCAAAAAGATGACGTACAAGCAGCTCGGAAAGTACGAAATAGAAGATCAGATTAATGCGGCAAAACACATGGCAAGCTTACCTTATGTTGATGGAGATCGAATAGGAATTTTCGGTTGGAGTTACGGTGGTTATATGTCGTCACTCGCAATTACCAAAGGTGCGGATGTCTTCAAGGCTGCAATTGCGGTTGCACCAGTGACGAACTGGAAGTGGTATGATTCGATCTACACAGAGCGATATATGCAAACTGATCGTGAAAATTCAGCGGGATATGAGGATAATTCACCAGTGAATTTTGCGGAACTATTGAAAGGTAAATACTTGTTGGTTCATGGGAATGGTGACGACAATGTGCATTTTCAGCACACCGCAGAAATGGCAAATGCATTGATCAAAGCGAACAAACAGTTTGATACTTATTTCTATCCCAATAGGAATCATGGTATTTACGGTGATAATGCTAGGATTCACTTGTATACGAAAATGACAGATTTTCTAGTTGAAAACTTGTAATGTAAGTCGAGCTAGAACGAATTTAAGAATAAGATATAGTGAGTAAGGATAAACATACAGCAGAGATTATTAACCGGAAGGTGCGCTATGAATATAGTACGATTCAGTCGTTCGAGGCAGGAGTTGTACTTAAAGGAACAGAGGTGAAGTCCTTGAGGAAGGGGAATGCTCAGATGGTTGATGCTTTTTGTGTTTTTGAACATGGAGAGCTTTACTTGCGTAATCTACATATTGCAGAATACGAACTTGGTACAGTTTATAATCACGAACCAAAAAGAACTCGTAAGCTACTTCTTAAGAAGGCTGAGTTAAAAAAGATAAATAAGAGGGTCACAGAAAAAGGGATGACGGTTGTACCATACAGAATCTACTTCAGCGATCGAGGATTTGTCAAAATAGAGATTCTACTCGCCCAGGGTAAGAAGTCGTATGATAAGCGTAATTCAATCAAGGATCGAGATGTGAAAAGAGATCTTGCAAGGATGAAAAAAGAGTTGGGATAATTGGTGATTGTTTATTGGATTCAAAATCGTAGGCATTGGCTTTAAATTTGGCATTACGATCACTCCTCGCCTCGGAATTAAAGTGAATAGGTCCTCCCGTCGCAGGTGATGATTCAGCTGTACTAAGTATTAATGCAACTCAACAAGGTGTGCTTATTCCACGATATGCCACATCTGAAAAGTTAAACATTCCTGATCCAGCCCACGGTTTGTTAGTGTACGATGTTAATCTTAGGACAATTTCTATGTACGACAATGTAGAAAAGGAGTGGAGGAACGTCATGAAAACTGCTCAAACTAAGAAGGTAACTATTCCAGCAGAGAATTTTAATCCTCGTAATCAAGTAAATGGCGAAGCCAGTGTAGATAACTATACAGATTTTATATATGGACGCTACGGTAGCTTTGATCCGAATGAGACTGCTACAATTTTTCAGGCGGATCTGCAGATTCCAGTGGGTTCAGTTATCACAATGATAAGGTTCTTCTATGTCGATGATAGCGCGTTTGAAAATATGACGTTCGAGCTTGTTCGCTCTAGCTTTACGATTATTGACGAAGCACCAGAAGCTAGCTTTACTAGTAGCGGGAAGACAAATTCGAAAAGGGTTAATACTCAAAATGTAAACGGACCTATTTTACAAGATTACTCATATTTCATAAAAGCATATGGAGGATCATCTTTCGATCCAAATTATCTTGGAATGGGGATCATTGGCGCGGAAGTAACATACACCGAGCCTTAATCTGCTGGACGCAATCGAAAGGATAGTTTTGCAAAAATTGATTCAAAACCTACTATCGATGCTTTACTTACTATTGAGTTTATTTTGACTGACCTCCTTCATAAACCAACTTATTTCGCCGTCGGCTTGCGGTCCATAGGGCAACAAAAGAGTTCCCATAGACTTTCCTGGGACCGAGAGAATATATAGAATTGATAGATCTGATGGGTTAGACATTCCTTCATATCTATATTGATCTATTATGATTATCTCATCGGAATTCAGAACCAGATTATTTTCAAGATCCGTAAATTTACCATCGATCATTTTGTAATTTGAAGTGTAACCTTTCTCCTCAAATTCTCTGATTACTGAGAGTTCGTTTTTTTCTGTAGTATTCATATTACTAGTACTTTTTGATTCAAAATCATCTTGAATAGCGAAACCTTAACCTATTTTCCACGCTGTTTTTGCTGACATAAGTATCGGGGACGAAACGTTGTTTTATAGAAATGTTTGTGTCGTCCTGATTTCGCCTATCAATAATCTAAAGAATTGATAGACAATAAGTTCGGTAGTTCTATGATAGAATCAAGAATAGAAGTTGCGCATACACAATCTTTAATACTAGAGAAATTGGAAATATCATAGTATACCCAATAATCGGCAGATTATTCTTGGCACGACTAAGACCAAATTCAAGAATTGCGGGTTGATTAGCTACTATTCCCAACAGCAAGGTAAATGGTATTTTGATGATTTTGTATCCAATGACAAAGGTCAGAATCGCAGTAAACAAACTGATTATAACACCTCCTACAAAAACGAGTAAACCTGCTCCCCCGGTTACTGATGCAACAAATGCAGGTCCTGATTTTATGCCTATTACTGCAAGCAAGATTATTAATCCGAGTTGACGCAATGTTACGTTCACACTGTATGGTAAGCTCCATACAATAGGTCCTGTTCTTTGTAATGCACCAAGTATTAGTGAAACAATAATCGGTCCCCCTGCAAGTCCTAGTTTGAAATTTATATTACCTGGTAGCGTAAATTCAACTGTACCCAATAAAAGACCTAATGCAATCCCAAGACCAAACGAAAATAGATTCAATCGACTCGATTCATAGTAACTATCACCGAAGTACTTTGATAATTCTGCAAGATCATTGCGTCTCGCCACAAATCGTACTCTATCACCAAGTTCAAGTACGGTATTACCTTTCGCAAGCATATCAACATCGCCTCGACGTATTCGCGTCACAACTGTATTGTATTTACGATCCAAGTTGAGTTCTGCTAGTGATTTACCGACGATACGTGGATTACTAACAAAGATCCTGCGCACGTCGTATTCACTTCGATCATAGGATAATTTAGAATCCACTCTTTTCCCTAAAACAGCAGCAACTTGCTTGATCTCTTCCGTTGTTCCTACGACCATGACTTGGTCACCTATAAAGAACTTAGTATCCCAATTGGGTAACTCAATTTGCCCATCGGAACGACCGAATCGACCAAATATCACGTTCCATTTGTATTTGGCAAATAGATCGCGCATACTCGTCTCTGTGCTTTCGAGATTTGTTACCTCAACAGTTGCTGATGTTAAATCTTGATCTACCGGATATGTGTTTTTTAGAGAGCTTTTTTCAGCGGCATAATTGATTCTAAAAACTTTTTCGAGGAAAAGAATGGCAATGATAGATCCCATTACTCCCATAGGATAAGTGAACGAGTAAGCAACTACGGCGCGCTCAGAAAGCGAACTTGGGGAACCTAGGTTTTTCAACTGATTGATCTGCTCAATGACTGCTGCCAACGCTGGTGTATTTGTTGTACTTCCAGTATATATTCCCGTTGTGGTACTTGCGTCAAAATTGAAAAAGTAGTGAATAGCCACAGCTAGCGAAGCTGATATTGTTAGCATCACGATTCCAAAAACGATATCTCTACTGCCGTTTGCTTTAATAGATTTAAAGAAAGCTGTTCCTGAGCCAATACCTATCGAATAAACAAATATCACAAGTCCTAGCTTGAACAAGATTTCTGGTATATCGGCAGCTGGAAACATTGCTCCAAATGCTAGTCCTACAAATAAAATTGCAGCAACACCTAGGCTAACTCCTAGAAAATTAATTTTACCAACAAGGTATCCTATTGCAGCAACTACAAAAAGTAAAACAAGTGGATTTTCGGAAAAAAATAATTCCATCTTTATTGATTTATTCGACGTTTTTATGGTCGATGTATCTCATATGCTAGTAGATTGTACTTCTCTATTTATGCAGAAGTTGCTTTTGGGCGTAAGCCCTTATGAAAACTACTATCAAAGATTTAGCTATTCATAAAAATATGAATAAACGCTAACAAGTCTTTTTACAAACGGTTCAGAATATTCCTACTATTCTTGACTTAGTCTTCAAGCTTTGCCAATAAGCCTGCCATTGACACTCTAGGGCTAATTTTAGCAACTAACTCATCTATCGAAATGCGCTCTTGTTGAAGAGTATCTCTATCTCTCAAAGTAACCGTACCATCTTCCAAAGTATCAAAATCGATTGTAACACAGAATGGTGTACCAATCGCATCCTGACGTCTATATCTTCTTCCGATTGCATCTTTCTCATCGTATTGAGTCTGAAAATGCAGATTCAATTTCTTATAAATTTCAGCAGCCTTCGAAGTAAGTTCTTCTTTGTTCTTCACCAATGGTAGAACGGCAACTTTGACTGGAGCGAGAGCTGGGTGAATTTTGAATACCATTCTAGTTGAATCTTTTCCATCTGCGTCGGGAACAGTTTCATTCATCAGATAAGTACTCATCATCGCCAAGAACATACGATCACAACCGATTGAGGTTTCAACTACGTATGGTACATAGTTTTCATTTCGCTCTGGATCAAAATATTGTAGTTTTTTACCACTTAATTCTTGATGTTGATTCAAATCAAAGTCAGTTCGAGAGTGTATACCTTCTAGTTCTTTGAATCCAAATGGAAATTCAAACTGAATATCCACGGCCGCATTGGCATAATGTGCAAGATTTTCATGATCGTGAAACCGCAATTTCTCATCAGAAGTACCAACTGCCTTATGCCATTTGATTCTATTTTCTTTCCATTTATTATACCATTCCATTTCAGTACCAGGAGCAACAAAAAATTGCATTTCCATCTGCTCAAACTCGCGCATTCGGAAAATAAATTGTCTAGCTACGATCTCATTACGGAAAGCTTTACCTATTTGAGCTATTCCAAACGGCACCTTTTGACGTGTTGATTTCTGAACATTCAAAAAGTTCACAAATATTCCTTGTGCAGTTTCAGGACGTAGGTATAATTTGCCTTCTTCACCTGCAATATTTCCCAATTGTGTTGAGAACATGAGATTGAACTGACGTACTTCAGTCCAGTTTCTCGACCCTGAAACTGGACATACGATTTCTAGTTCCTCAATCAGACCTTTCAACGCAGCCATATCACCATCTGTCATTGCCTGAGCCAATCGCTGACCAGCAGCTGCCTTTTTATCAAGGTAGCCTTTCACACGAGGGTTTGTTTCTTTGTACATCTCAGCATCAAATGATTCACCAAATCGCTTTGCTGCTTTTTTAATCTCCTTATTGACTTTTCCGTCCAACTTATCCATGTAATCCTCGACCAATACGTCAGCTCTGTAACGTTTATTGCTATCTTTATTGTCGATCATCGGATCATTGAAAGCATCGACGTGACCGGAAGCCTTCCAAGTTTTCGGATGCATGAAAATCGCCGAATCAATACCTACAATGTTATCATTCAATTGCGTCATGGCCTTCCACCAATATGTCTTGATATTGTTCTTAAGCTCAATACCGTAAGGACCGTAATCATATACAGCGGCAAGACCGTCATATATTTCACTTGATTGAAAGATAAATCCGTACTCTTTACAATGCGATACGATTTGTTTGAAATCCATGATTTATGATTTGCGAATTGAATCTTCTTTAGTTGAATAATAGCCGCAAAAGTACTTCGATTAAATGAAAAGGGGAAACTTTCGAGTTGTTGACTTTGCATATGCGAAGAATCTTGTACTTGCGCAACTTGTTCACATACAAATCCAAAGCAGAAGTATTTGATATCGCAGACGAGATGTCTTATTATTGTAAGTGTTTACATCTTAATTCGATCCGCTACAGATGCTCCCATTTGTCACCAAAAGGCTAATCTATATCTTAGTTACCATTCCGGTACTATTGCTCTTATTTCTGGGACTCTTTCGTATTTCACCTGTTGATTCTGTTCAGCAAATGATTGATGCAGGAGATTTTCAGATGGATGCAGCTTCGTACAGGAATACCTATCAACGGACGGCAGAAAAATATGATTTGAATCAGCCATTGTTTTACTGGTCAATAGGCACTAGACAGTGGAATAGTAAGTATTTTGAAATCGCACTTAACACAGAAAAAGAATTTTATCAACGAATTACTCAAGGTGGGATAGTGTATTCGGATGTGTTTGGACTTTATGAAAAGATGTTGGGCTTTGAGCCTAAAGGAGATTCCTTAAGTGATGAAGCACAGAAAGGTGTCAAGACGTTAAAAGTTCTTTTGCTAGATGCTAGTTTAGATGATCTCGAGTCCCATGTTGCCAGCATGTTTACAAACTTTGAGTGGGGAAATGAAGAGGAACAATTAAATGAGATTAGTCAACAAATTGAAGTTGCAAAAGTAAATGCCAAACCCTTTCGTTCTTGGTTACCGAAGCTTTATTGGCATGGTTCCAGAAACCAATTTCATACCGCTTTAAAACAGACTGTTCGAGGTGACTTTGGTGTTTCATTGCGTGATGGACGAGAAGTAGGGGACAAGATATGGCAAGCTTTTTTCTTAACGCTATTTTTGATAGTATTAGCCGCGATTGCGATTTTTCCTTTAGGGATATGGTTGGGAAAGCGCATGTCATATTTGGATAGAAAGTGGTTGAAGTGGATTGAAAGGGTTCTTCTATTTTTTGCTTCGATTCCTATGTTCTGGCTAGCTACATTGCTTCTAGTTTATTTTACTACACCAGAGTATGGAGAAGCATTTCATATATTTTCAAGTATCAGTAGTTATGGTTTTCGACTAGATGATGGAATCTTTGAGGCTATTGTTAGAAACGGAAAACAACTGATACTACCTATGCTTTGCTTTTTGCTCAGTGACCTAGCCATTGTAATGAGGCAAACACACCAGCTCTACAAAAATGAAAAGGGTAAACCTTATATTCTCACAGCTAGAATGAAGGGCCTATTGGCAAAAGAACGATCAAACAAGCATATTTTTCTTAATGCAAGACCACAACTTCTTACGATGATCAGTTCAGGTGTTGCATCTGCTTTTGCTGGATCGCTGGTTATCGAGTATATCTTCAATATTCCAGGTGTTGGTCGTTTATTATTGGATAGTATCAGATATGGTGATAGACCAGTTTTAATCGGCATCGTTATACTACTTTTCCTTACAAGCTCCCTTATCTTTTTGTTAGCCGATGTACTTTATCGCTATTTTGATCCACGTTTAAAGCAAGCGATATGAAAACAGCGATAAAAAATTCAAAAAACTGGGCAATAGCTTACATGGTATTATTGCTGATTGTAGCCTTGATAGGTCCAATCTTTACGAGTAATGCTCCTTTGAAAGTTACGATCGACGATGAAACGATATATCCTGCATTGAGACTTTATATGCACGATTCAGGTCTACGAAGCTATCCCGCTGAGTGGAGAACGATAGATTGGAAGAAGATTGAGAATGGTAAACAGAACTTAATTCCTTGGGATGCTACTTACATAGATTTGACTGCGATAAATGGTGTTCCCCCTGGCCAAAGAGGTCATTTACTTGGAGCGGATCTGTTCGGAAAGGATGTTGCAGCTGGATTGATTGCTGGCACTAGAGTTTCGTTACTAGTCGCTTTTATTGCCACTTTATTTGGTCTGTTGTTGGCATTTCTTTTGACCTTTCTCACAACTTATATTGGTAATAAGCGCTTGCAACTATCTCTACTACAGATTCTATTTTTGTTGATAACTTCAGGCATATTATGGTTCTACCTTTTTGTAGCTTTTCCGCAAGCTGATGTCTCTGTAATAGTCAGTTTACTAACTGCTACAGTTGGTATTTTTTTCATGTTTTGGCTTACGCCCAAAATTACTAAATGGACCTCGCATAGCTCAGTGATGAGAATCTCAATTCCAATGGATGAAATTGGCTTAAAATTCTATGAGATATTCCAGTCTATTCCAAAACTAATTCTACTACTTGTTATCATCGGAATGATTCAAGCCAAAGGCACAGGATCATCACTAGTATCGCTGGGTCTATTAATGGGAGCTTTGATTTGGCCAGTTTTTTATCGATACTTGAGACTTGAGATCCAGCGTGAAAAATCAACTGACTTTTTCGAGTCCTTAAAGAATCTAGGTTTTGGTGATTTACGAATGACCCTTTTTCATTTGTTCCCCAAAGCGTTTCGCTCGATTATCGTACCTACCATATTTGTATTTAGTTCAGCTATTCTACTGGAGTCAACCCTTTCTTTTTTAGGTCTTGGCTTGTCCGATGAGTATGTTAGTTGGGGTAAAATCCTTGCCCAAGCCCGTCTTAGACTAGATGCTTGGTGGCTGGTAACCTTTCCAGGATTACTTATTTTCTTTACTCTGTATGCATTGAATGTCTGGAGCAAAGCAAAGAATTAGGGAAATCAGAGTCAACTTTCAAACTTTCTGGGGAAATCTAATTTTACTTCTTTGCTAGACATTGAAGTCAAGCTTTCTTGGTGTATTCAAACATGGTTTTGGCAACTGATAAGGCTATGAAAACTAAGTTCCCTAGTTAGGTAGCTAGGGAAGTAAAGTTTATAAAGTTAAACGTAACTTCTTACTTTGCTCTCTTACCTTTTCTTCTCTTGTCAGCTATAGACTAGACGAAATAAAGCAATAGATTAGGATTGGCTTTTTCTCCGAGCTTACGCATTGTTGTGTGTTCACTTGGACAAGCTTGAGATTGTGTTTGGTTTTCATTCCAATAAAAGAATAGATATTTCACTATTTTTGCTGAAATATTTAGATTGTAAATTTGGAGAAATTAGCCTTATATATCGAAAGTTTAATTTTTGCTTCAGAACAGGCAGTTAGTCAAGCTGATATCAGTTCTACATTGAAAGACTCCTTTGAAGTCTCAGTTAAGGAAGCAGAGATAGAGAAAGCCCTGGAAGAGCTCATAAAAAAGTATAGTGCGGAAGATTATTCAATGGAGATAGTAGCTATTAACGATGGCTATCAGTTCATGAGCAAAGGTGCTTACCACCATGTTATTGGTACGTTACTTAAATTGCAGAGTAACAAGAAATTGTCTCGTACAGCTCTAGAGACCTTATCGATAGTAGCATATAAACAGCCGGTATCTAAAACCGATATTGAACTTATTCGTGGTGTGAATTGTGACTACACTATTCAAAAACTGCTTGAGAAAGAGCTTGTTGAAATCATCGGAAGAGCGGAGGGCCCTGGAAGACCTTTGTTGTACGGAACAAGTGAGAAGTTTATGAACTATTTTGGGATCAAAAGCATTAAAGATTTACCAAAACTTAGAGATCTAGAAGGTGAGAAACCAGAGGAGTCTGTTGGACAAGAGCCACCTATAGAAACTTTTAAGACCGTAATTAATATTAAAGAAGATTAGTAGTATGCAGGAATTAGTCAACAGAGTAGCAAATAGTAGTCTTATTACAATAAATCTTGAGTTAGATTATCCTACGGACGATATTCTAATGTTTGATATGAAGGATTATCTTTTTCATGGTTTAATACTAAAGGAAAAGGATTTTCGCACAGCATTAAAAGAAATTGACTGGAGTATATATGAAGATGCCAATCTTTGCGTTTTCTGCAGTACAGACGCGATTATACCACATTGGGCTTACATGTTGGTGTCCGCTTATGCTAAACCAGTAACTAAATCTATTTTTTTTGGTACCGCAGAGGAATTCGTAAAGTCGCACTACACGAAGTTGTTAGCTGAAAACGACTATTCTAAATATGAGGGCGAGCGTATCGTTATAAAAGGTTGCAGCGAAAAGCCAGTGCCAGTTTCTGCTTATATGGAGTTAACAGCTCATTTGCAACCGTATGCACAGTCAATTATGTACGGCGAACCTTGTTCAACAGTTCCTGTATTTAAGCGTCCAAGAAAACTTAAGAAATAAGATAGTTTTTGTTTTCAGACCTTTGAAAAACGATAATATAGATAGTAGTTCGTCAATCAATTGGTACTTCCGAACTGCTCCTTACTTAGACTTATTATTTTTAAACAAGCACTACTCAGCTCATAATTAAGGCTGAAAACTTGAAATATAAATCAATCTAGCATTCAAGTCATTACATATATTTTGCAGCTTTTCTACGGATTATTCTCGTGAAAGGAATTAACGCAGTTTAAAAGTGGCATAAACCTTTTTTTATCCCTATATTTGCGAAGCTTTTGATTGGGAGGGAACAATTAGTTCCCTTTTTTAATGCAGTATAGTGATAGAAAATAAAATAACAACCCTTCTACAAGCGAAATTTGAAGAACCTGATTATCAGGATTGTTTTATAGTAGATATATCTCAAAACAATACGAAAGTTGAGGTTTATATTGACTGCGACTCAGGACTTAGTCTCGGGAAATGTCAAAAATTAAGCAGATATCTAGAAGGGGTTATAGATCAAGAAGCTTGGCTTGGTCCAAAATATATCCTAGAAGTTTCATCGCCAGGATTAACAAGACCTTTGATCCCTAGACAATATGTCAAAAATATAGGGAGAAAAGTTTCTGTTCAAACTGAATCTGAAAACTTCGAAGGAGTTTTGGAAAAAGTTGAAAACGAAGCTATTTTCATAAGTTTCACGACTGTTGAAAAGGTGGGTAAGAAAAAAGTCAAAACGGATGTTGTAAAAGAGATCGATTTTGACGATATTATAGAAATTAAAATCATTATAAGTTTTTAATAATTATGGACTTATGAATTTGGTAGACGTATTTTCGGAGTTTAAAGGAAGTAAAAACATTGACCGTCCCACAATGGTGCGCGTGCTCGAAGATGTATTTCGTACGCTGATCAAGAAGAAGTATGGCAGTGATGATAATTTTGATGTCATTGTAAATACAAATGGTGACCTCGAGATGTGGAGAGTTAGAGAGATTGTGCCAGATGGAGAGGTGACGGATGATAAAAGTGAAATCTCCATTTCTGAAGCCTTGAGTATTGATGATGATTACGAACCGGGAGAGGAGTGCTATGAAGCAATCCAACTTGCGGATTTTGGAAGAAGATCAATCATGGCTGCAAGACAGACACTCATTTCTAGAATTATGGATCTTGAGAAAGATGACATATACAAAAGATATGAAGATCGAATTGGAGAAATCGTTTTGGGTGAAGTTCATCAGATTCTTAAGCGTGAATTGCTCGTGATTGATGATGTGACTGGTAATGAGTTAATTTTACCACGAACGGAGATGATTAGAGGTGACTATTACCGCAAAGGTGATATGGTGAGAGGTGTTATTAAGAAGGTAGAAATGAAGAATAACGCTCCTGCGATTATTATGTCTCGAACTTCTGAGCATTTACTTGCCAAATTGATGGAACAGGAAGTGCCTGAGATTGAAGATGGTTTGATAGTTATCAAGAAGATTGTACGTATTCCTGGTGAAAGAGCAAAAGTTGCCGTTGAATCATATGATGATCGAATTGATCCGGTAGGTGCTTGTGTCGGTATGAAAGGTTCTAGAATTCACGGAATTGTTCGTGAATTAAAGAATGAAAATATCGATATAGTGAACTTTACAGAGAATAATGTCCTTTATATTCAAAGATCATTGACACCTGCAAGAGTGACCAATATTGAGCTAGATAATGAGAAAATGAAGGCTGCAGTATTTTTAAAATCAGACCAAGTTTCTCTGGCAATAGGTAAAGGTGGTAGTAATATCAAGTTGGCTTCACGCTTAACGGGTTACGAAATTGATGTTTATAGAGATTCCGAAGAATTTGAAATAGAAGATGTAGATTTGGAAGAATTTGCAGATGAAATAGATGAGTGGGTTATAGATCAATTGAAGACGATTGGTTGTGATACTGCTCGAAGTGTATTGAATTTGAGTAAAGACGAATTGGTACGAAGAACAGATTTAGAAGAGGAAACAATCGATGATGTATTGAAGATTCTTGCTTCTGAATTTGAAGATGATAAATAGTAACCATGCAATTGCATGTTATTCCTTGTAAAAAGGAAAAAATTAGTAGAATAAATAAACTGAATGGCGCTTAGATTAGTCAAAATTGCGAAAGAACTTAATGTTGCTACATCAACTATCGTTGAGTACCTTGAGGGAGCAGGGTTTGAAATTGAAAACAAACCAACTGCCAAGGTTTCTGATGATATGTATGTAGCTCTGCAAAAAGAGTTCAGTTCGTCCATTGCCGAAAAAGAGAAAGCTGATAAACTAGTGATTGGTAGAGCTGTTCCTCCTAAACAAGAGGAGGTGAAAGCTCCTGAGCCTGCACCAGTTGAAAAGCCTAGTGTTGAAGATCCTGTAGTTGAGGAAAAGGTAGATCTAGTAGTCGAAACTCCTCCTGTAAAGGAAGAAGAAGCTCCTGAAGAAAAGAAGTCGGAAGAAGTAACTGGGTCTGAAGACCAAAAGCCTAAAGTAGGATTGAAAGTTCTAGGTAAAATTGATCTTGATCAAAGTAAAAAGAGAAAGACCGAAAAGCCAAAAGCCAAAGAAGTAGAAGCTGCACCTAAGGCAGAGGAGAAGAAGAGTGAAAAAACAAGTGAAGCAGAAAAGCCTGCAGAGACTCCTAAAGTCGAGGAAAAAGATACTAAGAAAAAAGCTACCGCTGAGCCAGATTCTTCTAGTGATGAAACACCAAGCGAATCAGCTGATTCTAAAGTTATTCGTGCTGATGCTCCTCAACTGAAAGGCCTTAAAATTATGGGTAAGGTTGATGTAAGTAAATTGAGTTCAGATAAGCCTAAAAAGAAGAAAGAAGCAGCGAAGAAAAAGGAAGGATCTGATGATTCTGGAAGAAAAAGAAAACGTACTCGTAAGAAAGTTAGTGCTTCAAATTACAAAGGTCAGTCTTCCAATCGCAAGAGAAAAAAGGTAGAAGAAGTTAAAGAGGTCTCAGCCAAAGAGATTGAAGAGAAAATCAAAGCAACAATGGCTAAGATGTCTCGTACTGGAAAAAGTAAGAGACAGAAAATACGCCGTGAGAATCGAGACGATAAGAAAGAAAAACAAGAACAAATTGAAGCAGCTAATGAAGTTACTTCAGTAGAAGTGACAGAGTTCATCTCCGTTTCAGAGCTATCAAATCTTCTTGAAGTTGGAGTTTCAGACGTTATCACAACATGTATGAATCTAGGTGTGATAGTATCAATCAACCAAAGACTGGATGCTGAGATTATTGAATTAGTTGCGCAAGAGTTTGACAAAGAAGTAACCTTCATCTCAACGGAAGAAGAAACTGAGGAGGAAGAAGAAATAATAGATGATCCAGCTGATTTGGTTGAAAGAGCGCCAATTGTAACTGTGATGGGTCACGTAGATCACGGTAAGACATCATTATTAGATTATGTAAGATCTGCTAATGTTGCGAGTGGTGAGGCTGGAGGTATAACGCAGCACATAGGTGCATACGAAGTGAAAGTTGGTCCAGAAAAGAAACGTATTACATTCTTGGATACTCCGGGTCACGAAGCCTTTACTGCGATGAGAGCTAGAGGAGCAAAAGTGACAGATATCGCTGTTATTATCATTGCAGCAGATGATAGAATCATGCCTCAAACAAAAGAGGCGATTTCTCATGCACAAGCTGCAGGTGTTCCTATTATTTTTGCAATAAACAAAGTAGATAAAGATGGAGCTGATCCCGATCGGATCAAGAATGAGCTTTCGCAAATGAATCTATTGATAGAAGAGTGGGGTGGTAAATTCCAGTCTCAGGATATTTCTGCTAAAACTGGAATGGGGATTGACGAACTTTTAGAAAAAATACTTCTAGAAGCTGAGTTACTTGAACTACAAGCTAATCCAAATCGAGAGGCAATGGGTACTGTTGTAGAAGCTTCACTTGATAAAGGTAGAGGTTATGTGACCAAAGTACTAGTCCTAAATGGAACGATGAAGATTGGTGATGTGATGGTAGCAGGTGAGCATTCAGGAAAGGTTAAAGCTATGTACAATGAGATGGGGAAGCGTGTGAAAACCGTGGGTCCAGCTCAACCAGTACTCGTTCTAGGACTGAGTGGAGCACCACAAGCCGGTGAGAAGTTTAAAGTAATGGAATCCGAACAAGAAGCACGTCAGATTGCAAGTCGACGAGCTCAGATCAGTCGTGAGCAAACAAATAGAGCAAGTAAACGAATATCTCTAGATGAGATTGGAAGACGTTTAGCGTTGGGGTCATTTAAAGAGTTGAACTTGATTGTTAAAGGTGATGTGGATGGTTCTATCGAGGCACTTGCTGATTCTTTGATCAAATTATCTATTGAATCTGTGCAAGTAAATGTGATTCATAAAGCTGTAGGTCAAATTGCTGAGTCTGATGTATTGTTAGCATCTGCTTCCGATGCAATTATTATCGGTTTCCAAGTAAGACCATCTCTAAGTGCAAGAACTATTGCTGAACGAGAAGGAGTTGAGATTAAGACTTACTCAATTATCTACGAGGCAATCGAAGAGATTAAGATGGCAATTGAAGGTTTACTCGAGCCTACCAAGGAAGAGAAGATTGTCGGCCAGGTCGAAGTCAGAGAAACTTATAAGATATCTAAAATCGGTACTATTGCAGGTTGTTATGTTCAAGAAGGAAAGCTGTTTAGAAACTCAAAAATCCGTCTGATCAGGGATGGAATAGTAGTTTATCCAGTGAAGGAGGGTGCAATTGGTGAGATTTCATCTTTGAAACGATTCAAAGAGGATGTCAAAGAAGTGCGAACTGGACTTGAATGTGGACTTTCTATTAAGAACTTTAATGATATAAAGCCGGGAGATGTTATCGAGGCTTATGAAATTGTAGAAATCAAACAAACGTACGAATAGTACAATGTATGATATAAAGTTAAAGGCAGATCTTCTAGGTCTGCCTTTTTTGTTTACAAACTGTAGATTTAGAATATAATTATACCTCTAATGCTAAACGATTTAAAAGGCAAGCTCGATAAACTTGTGGCAAAGTACAATCACCCATCTTTTATTGAGATGGACCCAATCTCAATTCCTCATCAGTTTAGTAAGAAAGAAGATATCGAAATTATGGGTTTTTGGACGGCTATGTTGAGCTGGGGACAGCGCGTAACAATCATTAATAAAGCGAGTGAACTCGTGAGCCTTATGGATGGATCACCACATCAGTTCACTACGCAACATGAAGACTCAGATTTAAAGGCGTTTCTAAATTTTAAGCACCGCACTTTTAATGCTACTGATACTCTCTACTTTATAGAATTTTTTAAGCAGTTTTATAAAGAGCATGAAAGTTTGGAAGAAGCATTTTTAGAAGAAGGTGATATGAAGGTTAAGCTTTCTAGATTTCACCAAAGGTTTTTTGCATTAGAAGACTCACCTAAAAGGACCCGTAAACACGTCTCAACTCCAGATAGAAAAAGCGCCTGTAAGCGTCTCAATATGTTTTTGAGGTGGATGGTAAGAAACGATGATAGGGGAGTTGACTTTGGTCTTTGGAAAAGAATTAGTCCGTCCGAATTGCTAATTCCTCTAGACGTGCATGTTTTTAAGGTGGCGCACGAGCTCAATCTACTAAAAAGAGATAAGGCAGATTGGCTTGCAGTAACTGAACTAACTGAAACATTAAAATCTATGGACCCAGACGATCCAGTTAAATATGATTTTGCATTGTTTAGTTTGGGAATAAATAGCAAAAAGTAAACAGCTTTTCTTGATTATTTAGGCTACCGTTTCTCTTCAGCGTTTGAATGCTCCTCAAACCAAATTCCATAATCCTTATGCTCAGCACTGGCATAATTGATCAGCAGTTCTTCACCTGCCTCAATATCTCTACTTGCATGGAATTCTATACAATCCTCTCCGTAAACCAAGGTAAATTCAAGATTGGAAGCTCGACTGTGATTATATAAAGAACCATATCCGAGAGCAATTGCACACGCCTTTTGGGCTTGACCCCATAGAAAGTAGTAATCATGCAAACCAGTTTCATGTAATACTTCGCGATCTTCTTTTGTCAAAACGATTACCGGAGCCGATTCAACAAGATCACCTTTCTGAATGGAATTTGCAGTAAAGACTCCTCGACCTTTGGTTTCCGAATGCATAATGAATAAACCGGGAATTTGAGTACTCATGATTTTCTACTTAAATAAACTCCTGCTAAGATAAAAACCATTCCAAGAACATGAAAAATAGTGAAGGATTCTCCGTCTGCAACTCCCCACATTGAGGAAACTACAGGAATCAGATAGGTTACAGAGGAACCAAAGACTGCGTTGGTTCGCTGTACCATTTTGTAAAAGAGGATAGATGACAAAAATGTTCCTACTAATGATAAAATTGAGACGTAGGCAATTCCTTTCCAAGCTCCAGTTTGAACTACTGCTGATGTAGCATCACTTACATACAACATTACAATTGCGAAGGGTATCAGAAAGCTAAAAGCCAAACTACTTAATAAGGTTGCGTTGATGTGATCGACTTTTCCTTTGACAACATTTACACTGATGCCGTAGCAAAGGGTTGCAGCAACGATATATAGTCCATAGATGATCTTGCTATCTACCGATAACTCTTGCCCCCACACTGTCAATATAGTTGCACCCAAGAGACCAATGAAAACCCCAAGTGTTTTCCACTTATTGAGTTTGGTGGCAAAGAAAAGTATACCAATTATTAGTGTAAAAAGTGGCGTGAGAGAATTTAGAATTCCCGCGATGGACGATTCTAGCTCCTGTTGTGCAAGAGGAAAGAGAAAACTGGGAATTCCGGAACCGCACAATCCGACAATTAAGTAGAAAGGCCAATACGACCAATCGATTTCTTTCCACCGAATAATGCAGATGGGTAGAAAAGCGACACTTGAGATGAGAACTCGTAAAGCTCCTACCTGAATAGGTGTAAAATATGCTAAGCAGTATTTTATTAGAATGAATGAGCTTCCCCAAACAATACTCAGAAATACAAGAATGATCCAGTCCTGACGGCCAGGATTTTGAGCTTGAAGCATGAATTAGTTTTATGGGTTTTAGCTGTTTAGTTGGTAGAGCCTATGTTGTCAACTTTCCCACTTCTAAGTTCGTCTAGCTTGGACCTAACTGCTGAAAAGCTCACTGTCTCATCTTCGAAATATGCTACTAAGTCTTTGCTTTCGTTGTCAGTTGCTCCAAGATTATTGAGGATATTCATAAGGTGCATCTTCATATGCCCTTGTTGAATACCTGTAGTGACCAATGATCTTACGGCCGCAAAATTTTGAGCTAAACCGGTCGTTGCAATGATCATCATAAGTTCTTCAGCATTTGGATGTTCAAGAAGCTCTAAAGAACGCTTGGCCATCGGATGCAAGCTAGTTAGGCCTCCAACTGTTCCTACAGCTAGCGGTAGGTCGATCCAGAACTTGAAAACACCGTCACTGATCGAACAATGACTCAATGACCGATATTGTCCATCTGAACTAGCATATGTGTGACCACAAGCTTCTATTGCTCGAAAATCATTTCCAGTTGCAAGCACGACTGCATCTATACCATTGAAGATCCCTTTGTTATGGGTTGTTGCACGGTATGGATCAATATGGGCAATTTGAATTGCTTCATAAAAACGTCGAGCAAAAACTTCGCTTGTCATGTGGTTTGGAAACATACCTAATTCACTAATTGGGCAGGAAGCTTCCACACGAACCATACATTCAGGAGTCAAATTTGAAAGAATAGCCATAATGATTTCAACATCCTTTTCGCTATCTGAGAAACCACTATCTTCGATCATGAATTGCCGCAAAGATTGGCCAAATTGCTCTAAAACACTATTTATGAAATTTGCCCCCATGCTGTCGCATGTCTCAAACTTGACTCGTAGTTGATAGTAATTATCCATTTTCTGGGTAAAGTCTATCAATTCGATATCAATTATTCCTCCACCGCGCTTTTCCATATTTCTGGTAATATCGGCAGCGTCCGTCAGAAGTCTATTTTTTATATCATCAAGTCTAGAACGGAGTTTCAATGATTTACCATTCCACTTGAAATGTAATTGTCCAACTTTTCTTGTTCCTATGATATGAGCTTTGAATCCACCTCTGTCAGCCCAGAATTTCGCTGCAGCTGATGCTGCAGCAACTACAGAACTCTCTTCAATCACCATTGGAATGCAGTATACTCTATCATTGATGATGAAGTTTGGAGCTACGCCGTAAGGTAGTATGAAATTACTTATTGTATTTTCACTGAACCCATCGATAATCTTTTGCTCTTTTTCATTTGAATGCCAATAGCTCATGAGCTCATTCATGACAGTCTCGGGATCTTTGTAGAAAGTTTTTACAATCCACTTGATTTTACCCGCCTTGTTAAGCTTAGAAAAGCCAGAAATTCGTTTGCTCATATTATAGTTGTTGTTAGTCTACACAGGGTTTCTCACTGTAAGAAAAGATGAAGCCATCATCATTCCTTCCCGTTGAATTTCTATGTACTGGCAAAGTGGCTCATATCCTTCAAGTGCATGCTTCAAAAATGCTGACGCGTGTCCTGAAATTGCATGTATTTTCGAACGATTTCGGAGGTAATAACTATCTAAGAAATCCTTGACGCCTCCCGAAATAATTAAATTTTCAACAACCGGATTTCCAGAATCAGCAATTGAATTAACCATGTTAACCATTTCTTCTGCTGTATGTCCTACATGTGAAACGGGCTCGAGCATCGCTTGACGTAACGGATCTGCTCTAAATAATTCTATGGTCGCAAAGTTTGTTCCACCAGAAGCCGCAAATTCTACTGCCGCAAGTGGCAAGTGCAATAGTGCTTCAAGACTTTTTGGACCCATCCCTTGACCAACCTCTTTAACGATTATTGGCATGTCAAGAGCATCTATAGCACGTTTGATAACGTCAATTGGAGCTTCTTTGAATCGGTCACCTTCGGGTTGTAACCACTCTTGTAGAGGATTTACATGAATGATCAGTCCATCAGCATTTAGTTTAGAGACCATGTCACGAATCCGTTGCCAGTCTCCTTCTTGAGCTAAAATCTCTACTTGTGCAATACCTAGATTTGCGTATAATGGAAATTCTCCAATCCATTTCTTTACATCAAAATCTGGAAAATACTCATCGGAAAACAGTAGCGACCTACATGAGCCAAGCCCCATACCAAAGCCATATTCTCCACAAGCCTTTGCCAAATTATGGTTAATCGTTCTAGCTTTCTCTGTTCCACCCGTCATCGAACTTACCCATAATGGAAGTTTAAGTTCGTGTCCAGCAAACTGGGTGTGAAGCGCCGTTTTATCTTGCAGATGAGGAGACAACATCGGCTCATAATAAAACCTTTTGTCTATTTGCATTCTGTTCTGCTGACTCTTGAATGAAAGGGTAATGTGATCTTCCTTTCTTGAGCTAGCAGTTACATCTTCATCTTTATATATTTCCTTATTCTCCATTTATTTCATCATTGAACCTTGAGCACAAATGCTATAGGGCTTTCGCCCAAAAGGTCGGATAATCTATGTAATTACTCGCAAATAGCTTTCGTTACTTTGTAAAAATCTGAAACAAAAATAATTTAATTTAGTTGAAATCCGTTTATTTTAAGACAGCTCCTATCGGTTACTCTTGAAATCCAAGACTAAGACGTAATCCCTCAAAATTTGAATTGGAATATTTATCACCTCAACATTGGCATTTGGCAGCATTCTTGTACTATATATTCTGGCATAAAAAGCCATCATCTAAAAAGTGTTAAATATGACTAATTGCAAAGAAAACGTCCAGAGAGCTATTCGGATATCTTCTCTGATTTTGCTTTTGTTTGGAACCACCCTATTTCAGGCTCAAGCTCAAGACCAAGTAAAGGCTATCGAGTACTTTAACAAGGGAGTAGATGCATTAACTCAAAAGAACTACAAACAAGCTATAGAACTGTATTCCTTGGCAATCAAGGAAGACCCAAGCTATACTAAGGCGTATTACAATCGAGCTAATGCAAAATTGACCATAAAAGCGTATGAAGATGCAATAAACGATTTTGATTTGACAATTAGACAAGATCCAGATTTTAAGAAAGCACATCTCTACAAGGGCTATGCTCTGATGAAGTTGAAGATGTACGATACTGCTATTTTCTCATATACAGAAGCTATAAGATTGGATCCCTCATATTCAACTGCATATATGAACAGAGCAATCTGTTTAATGAATATGAAAAAATACAAACCTGCATCCGAGAATCTGCGAAAAGTTGTTGAGCTTCAACCTGATAATGCTACTGGATATTATAATATGGGTCTATGCTATGACAAGTTAGAGCAATATGATAAAGCTGCCATAGCTTATGGTAATGCGATAAAGATCAATCCTGCCAACAAGAAGGCTTATATGGCAAAGGGAAAAGCTCTTATGAAAGATGAGAAATACGAACTTGCGTCCCAAGATTTCAGTAGTGCCTTGCAGGAAGACCCAAATATGGCGGACGCATATTATTATAGAGCTTTTTGTAAAATGAAGTTAAAAAATACTAGGGCTGCGATGATAGACTTTAGTTTAGCTCTAGATGAAGAACCTGCTCATAAGTCTGCAAGGAAGTATAGAGCGGCTTGTTATTTGGAGCAAGACCTATATGAAAAAGCACTTACCGATTATCAGGTTCTCCTGAAAGCTGATCCTAAAAATGCAAGAAATCATTACAGTATGGGTGTCGCCTATCTTAATATGGAAAAGCCTGAAAATGCTCTTGAAAAGTTTTCTGACGCAATTGATCTTGATCCAAAACTCGCAGAAGCATATTACAATCGAGCAAATGTGCATGTGAAATTATTACATGAAGAAGCAGCATGCCGAGATATCAAGAAAGCTGCTGAACTGAGATTACCTCAAGCGATTGAAAATATGGATAAAGTGTGCATTTAGCGCAGATTAATAAGGGGATTGTACCTCTTAATCTATAATTACTAGCTTTTTCAATTCATACTGAAAGCTTATGTAGTAGATACCAGTTTCAAGATCATTCAGTTGCAGGTAATACGGTGAGCTATCTACATCTGTTTTGAATAATAAATCTCCCGTAACGTCGTAGATTTTGAGGGATTGATCTTTTAGGAATTGACTGTAAATAATAGTAATCCCTGAAGTAGCAGGGTTAGGAAAGAAATGCCAGTTTTTAGCGATAAAAGTTGTGGAAGAACTTGAAACGGTGCAAGAACTAAGACTTTGATCAAGTAGCACTGAACGCTCGTCTTGCAAACTAGTCCACATAATATCTTTTTGATCTTGGGTAAACATCGTCAGGCATGCATCGTCTGAATAATCCATGAAGTTCATGAACATGATACCATTATTCTGAGTGCAAATGTCTGGATTTGGAAAACTTGGGCATCCGAAAGTGGGACCGTCTTGTAGCGGTGTATCTTCACAGCCATCATCTGAATTGCAGGCATCATTAAGCTCTCCCCAAGTGTGAAATAGACCAAAATAATGCCCCATTTCATGTGTGAGAGCTCTTCCCAATTCGTGCGGAGCTTCCATATGACTACCTTGATTTCCAAAATATTGGTAATTGATCAATACACCGTCTTTGGCTTCTGGGACCGCTTCTCCCGGAAAAGTAGCAAATCCTAGAATTTCTGAATCTCCTAGGTCAGCAACCCAAATGTTGATATACTTTTCGTTGTCCCATGCTGCTTTTCCTCCTTGATTGGTTAAGTAGTAGAATTCTGTTAAGCCTATCTCTGGAACACTTGTTTCGGTTCTGGTAATTCCATTAGTTGTATTTCCTTCAGGGTCAACAGTGGCAAGGCAAAACTGAATTTCTGTATCTGCAGCTACCTGTTGAAAAATACTAGGAGTATTGACAAAATCAGCATTTAGCTTACTGAAATCTTCATTAACTCGCTCGATTTGCGCTTTAATTTGTGCCTCAGAGATATTTTGGATATCCTCATTGTGCAAAATATGGACGACAACAGGCAGATAGACCGTTTGTCTGATTTTTGGTAGGACTTCCGAGTTCACGTTTTCTTGAATTACGGAAGTGGCTACTGGATTAGCTAGGCACTTTTGGGCTTGAACCCAAAAACCAAGACACATGTAAAGAAACATGAAGATTACCGATAGAAATTTCGCAGGAATTATTGTGTACACAATTTTTAGTTCAATTCTTTCAGAAACAATTTTAGTTATTAAACGTAAACTGTAGCAAAATGTGTCTAAAGATCGGAGGTTAAGATCAAGTTTAAGTCCATATACTTGATTCCAAATCGCTTTGCCAAGTATTCATTGGTTAGTTTCCCCTTATACATATAAATTCCGTGACGAATACCTTCATTATTGTAGAGCATCTGAGCTAAATTAACTGAGTTACCCATACGCAGTAAAAGAGGCACAAGGATGTTACTAAATGCAATCGATGCTGTCCTGGATACTTTTGAGGCAATGTTCGGAACACAGTAATGGATTACACCGTGTTTTATAAATGTTGGACTTTTATGTGTCGTAACTTCAGATGTTTCGATGCAGCCTCCTTGGTCAATACTTATGTCTACAATTACCGAACCTTTTTTCATTTTGCTTACCATCTCTTCTGTAACAACGACAGGTGCACGGCCAGTTTCACTATGCAGTGCACCTATAACAACGTCTGCACTCAGTAGCTGATATGCCAAATAAACAGGATTAATGGTACTCGTATGCAATTGACGACCTACTTTATCTTGAAGGTCCATTAATTTGTAAATATTATTGTCAAACACTCGGACTGAGGCACCCATAGCAAGTGCGGCTCTAGTTGCATGTTCACCAGTGACTCCTGCTCCAAGAACTACAACTTTGGTAGGAGGTACTCCAGAGATCGAACCAAGTATTACTCCTCTTCCTTGATTCTGATTGGTCAGTAATTCTGCAGCGGTTTGAATGGACATCTGTCCCGCTATTTCACTCATAATACGTACAACTGGAAAAGAACCATCTTTGGCCTGCATATATTCCATTGCTGCAGCAGTGACTTTCTTGGATTGTAGTTTCTTTATATAGTTGTCATTGATAATGGGAATCGACAACTGTGAAATCAACATTTGGTTGAAAGTCAAAAATTCAATTTCGTCCGGTGTTGGTGGTTGCACCTTCAAAAGTACATGAGATTGAAATACTTTTTGCTTATCTGACGTAACCTCCGCACCAGCTTCGGAGTAATGGTGGTCAGAGAATCTAGATTTTTCTCCTGCTCCTGATTCAACGATTATACGATGCCCATGCCCGGTGAGGACTCGAACACTATTTGGTACAAGTGCAACACGGCTTTCCACCATAGTCGTTTCTTTGGGAATGCCGATCTGCAGCTTTTGCGATTTATGTGCTAAATCGAGCATTTCGGTTTGGGTAGCATATTGTTCTTTTGTAAAAAAACTGCTAAATGGATTTTTTCCCTGTTCGCCCATAAGTCTAGATTATTGATTGACAATCAATATACAACTAATTGCCAAATTTGATTGACTTTATTCGTATTTAGTACACTCTAGTTTCCGGATTTTATCTCCTAGAATTGAAATCTGAATATCAACGTGCTCTCCAAGTAATCCAAACGCATATTCTGGCCATTCGATAAAGACATAGCGACCATTATCTAGGTAATCTTCGAAACCAAAATCAAGGATTTCAACTTGATCTTCTATGCGATACAAATCCATGTGAATGATCGACTCTCCCTTTTCTAGCTCATATTCATTTACTAAAGAAAATGTAGGACTAGATGCAGTAGTAATAGTATCTTTTACTTTGCAGAATGCTTTAACAAAAGCTGTCTTACCAGCCCCTAGAGTACCTTGCAAAGTAAACACTTGGTTGGAGTCATAAGAAGAACAGATAGCTTCCACTGCTTCCTCGAGTTCGCGCTCGTCGTAGATATAAATTGTCATGTATTCGGTTTTGTGTAACCGAGTTATTATCTAGAATGGAAGGTCTCCCATATCATCGGAAGAATTATCATTAGAAACATTAGCAAAAGGGTCTTCTGTTGGAAGACTTTCTGCAGTGGGAGGTGCTGGAACTGCAGGGTTAGCTGATGCTCCTGCATTTTCAATTTTCCATGCATTTAGGTTCGTGAAGTATTTTTCATTCCACTCACGTCCGCGAAGGTCAAAATACACCTTTAGTTGATCGCCTTCGGTGAATGGATCAATCACGCTACATCGATCTTGCGTAAGTTGGAATTTGATCATTTGCGGATATCTATCATCGATCGTCTCGATAACGAAATCGCGCGCTTGAAAGGTTGCTGATTTGCTTTCAACATCAAATTTTTTAATCAGTTTTCCATTAATTTCAAAAGACATATATAATTTTTTTGCAAATATAAAGAACTCTCGACTATCTGAGACCTATTATTGACATTCTAATTAAGAAAAGAGATTGCATTATTGAGTAAGTGCAGTCCGAGAGGAAGGGTCACTAAGGCACAACGACCATTATTTAAACCAACTACTGTAAAGTGTGTAGTTTTTAGCTGTTCTCTTTATAAAGAACTGAAGATTATCAGATTCAAGTTTTTTGATTTTCTTGGCCGGAATTCCACCGTAAATCCAGCCAGATTCCAATCGCTGATTTTCTAAAACTACAGCTCCTGCTGCAACAATTACATGCGATTCGATATGTGTGTTATCCATGATTACAGCTTTCATGCCTATCAGGACTTCTTTGTCAATCGTACATCCGTGTAAAACTGCACCATGCCCAACTGACACATCATCGCCGATTATTGTTTGACTTTTTTCATAGGTGCAATGAATTATTGCACCATCTTGAATATTGACTCGGTCTCCAATTCGGATCGCATTGACATCACCTCTTATAACAGCGCCATACCAAAAGCTACAATCATCGCCTGTTTCTACGTCACCGATCAATCTTGCTGTATCTGCAATGAAATTAAGGTGACCCATTTTGGGCGAAAGTCCTCTTACTTCGACAATAGTCTGCATACTACTCCTCGATTATTGGCGTCATCGTGTAACCTTGCTTTCTGAGTAGTGAAATCACCCCTTCATCACCTACTAAGTGACCTGCTCCAACTGCGAAGAATACAGGTTCTTTGGCCATATACTCTTGCATAACTGGAATCCAATTCTTGTTTCGATTATTTAAAAGAAGATCCATATCACCAAGCGTTTCGTCGCTAAACATTTCGCCCATACCCTTTAAATCTTGTTCTTTATAAATATCGATCATCTTCTTGAAATCATCATCTCCTGAGTTTGTTGATTTGATACTTTCGACTAGCATTTTGGCTTGATCCAAATATGGTATAGAATCAAAAACACTCAACTGATATTCTACCGTTTCTAGACCACCAAGTTCCATTTTTTGAGTATTAGCAATTTCCATAAATTCCATCTCATATGACTTCATTTCGCCACTTTGCATAGCGTTTGGCGACATGTCTTCACTAGCGAAGACACTGAGAAAAGCTGGTTTCATTCGTTCAAACAATGCTAATGGCAAGCCCATTTTGTCAAAATGCGCTTTGATAAGGTCGTACTCCTCTTGAGTCGTAAAGTCACGAAGTGTTTTGCCATCTTTCATGACGGCTTTACTCATCAAAGCCATTTGAGCACTCATATCGGACATCACGCTCATGTCTATTTCAAACACCATTTTCTCTGTGGATTCAATTGCTTGAAGCGTACCTTTTGGGTAGAAAAAATCTTCAGATGGAATTATATGAATCGTGCCATAAAGATACGATGGTGACATGTCGCCTTTTTCAATTTTCCAGAGTAGAGCCTTTTCAGTCGGCGCTGTTGAAGATAATTTTCCCGCTTTTTTACTGACGCTACAAGATGATATTACCCCAACTGAAAGGAAAAGGATGAAGAGTTTCGATAATAAATTATTCATAAAAGTTTCTTTTTTTATCAAATAGTGAGCCGTGATTTGCAGGCTTCGTACAATACAACACCTGCTGCAACCGATACGTTCAACGATTCCGTCTTTCCGACCTGATTTATTTTAAATCTTTCGGTGGTTTGTTTGAGCACATGTGCACTAACCCCCTCACCTTCATCACCCATAACAAGTGCACAGGGTATTGTGAAATCAATTTGATCAACGGTTTTTTCTGAATGATGTTCAGCAGCGTAAATAGCTAAACCCATTGATTGGAGAAGTTCAATTGTATTTGCGATTGATTTTTCGCGGCAAATAGTCATATGTGCTAAAGCACCAGCTGAAGCTTTCACCGTGATCTCGTTAATGATAGCAGAATTCTTGATAGGGCAGATAATTGCATGCACACCAAATATTTCAGCACTGCGCACTATAGCACCAAAATTTCTTACATCCGTTACACCATCCAATATTACAACTAGAGGAGTCTTACCTTGCTCGTACAAAAGTGTAATGACATCTAAAGTACTTTGGTATGCAACCAAGGAAATCATAGCGATTATACCTTGGTGATTACCTCTTGTCATTTTACCCAATTTCTGGGTCGGAACATATTGAACAGGAATATCTCGACCTTTTAATTCCTTTCTTAATTCCTTTTCAAAGTCGCCACGTAGTCCAGTCTGAATGAATATTTTTTCTATTTCCTTTCCCGAAGAAAGGAGTTCCATCACTGCATTTCGCCCAATAACCAAATTTGAATCCATGCATCAAATGTAGGCAAAACGAATGTCTTAAAATCAATTTTGTAATTGCATGTAAACCATTTTACGACTTTCACATTATTAATATATGGTTCGACAGCTCATGTAAAAAAGTTGGATACTGTCGGATAGAATATATGTAGTATATAATTCTGTTGACATTCGCAGACAATATTGTATATTGCAGCTGGTTAAGAAAAATCGATAAAATCGTTATTAAAACTTATTTACTTACACTTCCTTTCAGGGAAACAAAAAGATAACTATGCGTAAAAATTTACTGTTATTATGCTTTTGTTTCATCTTACTTTCTGGGGCTTTCGCCCAAAAATCAAGTGATATTGTACTTGCGAAAACTACGTTGATAGAGCAGGCCGACGAACTTGGACTCAATAGAGATGAAATTCCAAATTATTTAGTGTCAGATCATTACATGTCTGATTATTCAAAAGCCACACACTTGTATTTGTGGCAAACATACCAAGGTGTTCCGGTATACAATGGACTATTCACTATTGGTATCAAGAATGATAAGATCTACAATTTGCAAACTTCTGCAGTCAAGAATCTGCAAGATTTAATTGTAACAGATCAACACAGTTTGTCTCCTGAGCAAGCAATTAAATCAGCTGCTGAGCAACTAGGCTACCCAAATAATGAGCCTTTCACAAGAATAGCTTCTGATAGAGCAAATTCTTACGTTTATGCTCCTACGTCTTTTGCGAGCAATAATATACCTGTATACTTATGCTACGATAGAGCTGCAGATGGTACATATGTTAAATCATGGAATGTTGATCTTGATATTCCTGGTAGCGATTATATGTCTCTCAGAGTGGATGCTAATACAGGTGAGATTGTTAGTAAGAACAACTACACTGTCTATTGTGCATTTGATAAAGATATATCACACAGTCATACAGCTAGTTGTAAATCTGCTTTTGCAAAAGACAATAAAACGGTAACCAACAAGACTAATGAAGCGCTTGTAAATAGTATGGTAGTTGATGGATCCAGCTATAGAGTTTACGATTTTCCTGCAGAATCACCGAATCACGGTCCACATGAAATCGTAACTGATCCCGCGGATGTACTTGCTTCTCCTTTTGGATGGCACGATGTTGACGGAGTAGAAGGAGCAGACTTTACCATTACTAGAGGTAATAACGTACATGCGTACTTAGATAAGAATGTCGATAACATATCTGATGGTAGTGAGCCAGATGGTGGAGCTGATTTGATTTTTGATGAAGTTCATGACCAAAGTCTCGAACCAGCTGATAGTGAAAAAGCCGCGCAGATCAACCTGTTCTTTATTAATAATAGATTGCACGATTTTACTTATAGATACGGGTTCGATGAGGCAGCTGGTAACTTCCAGCAAAATAACTATGGAAACGGTGGTGAAGGTGGAGATTATGTCTTTGCAGAGTCAGCGGATGGATCTGGTACAAATAATGCAAATTTTGCTACTCCACCAGATGGAGCATCTGGACGTATGCAAATGTTCTTATGGGGAGCTAGTGAGTTTGACCTGTTAACAGTGAATGATCCGGAGCAATTGGCTGGTAAGTACGATGTACGTGCAGCTGGTTATGGTCCTCCTGTCACTGACACTCCGATTACTGGGAATTTAGTTTTAGTTGATGATGGCACCCCTGAAGGAACTACTGGGTGTAATGAATTAGTCAATGGTGAAGCAATTGCTGGTAATATTGCAGTGATTGATCGTGGACTTTGTGATTTTAGTTTAAAAACTTATAATGCACAGGAACAAGGAGCTATTGCAGTCATAGTTTGCAATATTGTGGGAGTAAATGGCGGAGATGGAGATTCAGATATATTTGCAATGGGTGGTGGCCAAAATGCTGAGCTTGTTACAATACCTGCAATTATGGCAAAATACTCAGATTGTCAAAATTTGAGAGCTTCCATAAGTACAGGAATTGATGTGAACGCAACAATTCAATTACCACAAGTTGTTGGTCCGATGAACCTTGATGCAAGTTATGATAATGGTATCATAGGACATGAGCTAGGTCATGGTATTTCCAATAGACTAACAGGAGGTCCTGCACAAGCTGGCTGTCTAGGAAACGACGAGCAAATGGGTGAAGGATGGAGTGATTACTTTGGACTAGTTACTACTGTTGAGCCTGGTGATATGGGAACAGATTCAAGAGGAATTGGAACATATGCGATTTCAGAACCAGTAACAGGTGGAGGTATTCGCGATTTCCCTTACAGTACAGACATGAGTATTTCTCCAAAGACTTACGATGATATTATCGGAACTGCAGCACCACACCCACTAGGTGAGGTTTGGGCAGCTACAACTTGGGATTTGTACTGGGCAATGGTAGACCTTTATGGCTATGATCCAGATATTAATAATTTGGAGTCTGGTAATGCTAGAGCAATTCGACTTGTAATGGAAGGAATGAAAGAACAAGCTTGTCAACCAGGTTTTGCAAGTGGTCGACAAGGTATCCTAGCAGCTGATATTGCTAATTATGATGGACAACACCAATGTTTGATTTGGGAAGTTTTTGCAAGAAGAGGAATTGGATTTGACGCTGAACAAGGATTGACTACAAACAGAAATGATAACAAAGAAGGATTTGATTTACCAACAGCGTGTTTGGACGAATTGAGAATTCGTAAGACGGCTGATGATATAGTTACTCCTGGTGAAGAGTTTTCAGTTACTTTGACAGCTTTGAATTACCTTCAATTGCCTGACGGCGAAGTTGCTACAGGAGTTGTAATTACTGATGAAATCCCTGCTGGATCTAGCTATGTTGATGGATCAGCTAATATCACACCAACTGTAAGTGGAGATATGTTAGTATGGGAAATTGGTGACATGGCATACGAAGAAGAAGTGAGTATCACTTACTCATTACTCTCTGATGTAGGAGCTCAATCTGTTACTCAGATTATAGATGATATGGAAGATGGTGATGATAATTGGGATATCAATATCAATGAAGGAGTTTCCGCGTTCTGGGAATTGACGGATATTGCTGCTGCAAGTGGTGAAGACGCTTGGTTTATTCCAAGTCCTGGTGATGAAGAGACAGATAATGAATTATTCTACAAAGACTACTTTACATTACAAGGAGATAGACCTACTTTAAAGTTCAATCACCGATATAATACTGAAGCAGGTTCTGACGGAGGATTCGTAGCTGTACAAGAAGTAGGACAAAGTACTTGGACTAGACTAAATCTTGATGCGAGTATCCGAAATGGATTTACTGGAACATTGGCTTATGGTACATTTGCAATTCCAAGCCTTGCATCTTTTTCAGGGAATTCTAACGATCAGTTCTTAGATACTTACTTAGATCTTAGTGATTTCGCAGGTAAAGATATTCGTGTGCAGTTTAGATATGGAACTGATGATAATACTACTGCAGAAGGTGATTTTGTAGGTTGGGCTATTGATGATTTCGAGATTCTTGACCTAAGAGATTATGCTGGAACAGCTTGCATAACTGATGAATCAGGTTCCAGTTCTTGCGATGGAGCAATTACTTTAGTTGAGTCCAATGGCGTAACTTCTTTAGAGCAACTTGAGCGAGACGATTTTGGAATGTCTTTATTCCCTAATCCAGCAATTGATGCTGTTAATATTAGACTTACAGCAACTCAAACTGAAGCAGCTACTTTATCGATCGTTTCAGTTGACGGAGCTTTAGTGTCTGTTCAAAATGTAAATGTGACACAAGGATCTGATGTAATTCAGCTTTCTGTCGCTGATATTCCTGCTGGAATGTATTTTGTTCAGTTGAGAAGTAACAGTAATACTAGTATAAAGAGATTAGTAATTGAATAAGACTCAGAATTTCAGCTTTCACTTCATTGCGAAAGCTTGATAGATAATACATAGCGAAGCCGTATACAAATTTGGTTTGTATGCGGCTTCGTTATTTATTGTACCTTTGTGCTTAATTTAGGTTTGACCTCAATTCTGTATTGGAGAGATCGAAGAGCGTTACGGTAGTTGCTAAAACGTTTTCTGATTATAAAAAGATGATAGTAATTCATCACCATAGAGTAGCAAATTACCGCTAATGCTCTGATTCAAAATTTGGGTTTATTATTTTCTTTTTTATCCCATATTTATATGACAATGTTTAAAGACTTTGATCTGCACGCTGATATTCTCCGCGGTGTAGAAAAGCTTGGTTTTGAGAAACCAACAGAAATTCAGAAAGAGGCAATTCCTTATTTGTTGGAGTCTGATCAAGATTTGATCGCTCTAGCGCAAACAGGTACTGGAAAGACTGCTGCTTTTGGATTACCATTATTACAGAAAATTAGTAGCAAGGAATCAGATGTACAAGCGATCATTCTCTGTCCGACTAGGGAGCTGTGCATGCAGTTAGCAAAAGACTTGGAATCGTATTCAAAATTTATGGATCGGTTCAACATACTTGCGGTTTACGGTGGAACAGATATTTCCAAACAGATAAAGTCGCTCAGAGGTAGCATACATATCGTTGTAGGTACTCCAGGTAGAACTTTAGATCTTATAAAGCGAAGAAAGTTAAATCTTCAAGCAGTTAAGTTTGTCGTTTTCGACGAAGCAGATGAGATGTTATCTATGGGGTTTAAAGACGACATGGATGCCATTTTGGAGGCAACTCCTGAGGAAAAACAAACATTGCTTTTTTCAGCGACAATGCCAGCTGAGATAGCGAAGATGACGAAACGCTACATGCGTAACCCGAAAGAAATATCCATCGGGCATAAGAACTCGGGAACCAAGAATGTAGAGCATCATTACTACGATGTTCCCGGTAGAAAGAAATACGAGGCACTAAAACGAATAGCTGATATTAATCCATCGATATATGGAATTGTCTTCTGTAGAACAAGAGCAGAAACTAAAGACATTGCGGAAAGACTCGGAAACGATGGCTATAGTTCGGACGCTATTCACGGAGATCTATCTCAGAGTCAGAGAGATTCTGTCATGCAACGTTTTCGTGGGAAGCAAATCCAGTTACTTGTAGCAACTGATGTTGCGGCAAGAGGTATCGATGTTGACAGTTTGACACATGTTATAAACTACAATTTGCCTGACGAATTAGCTACTTATACTCATAGAAGTGGTCGTACTGGTCGAGCAAATAACGAAGGTGTATCTATCATTTTGTTGTCAGGTCGCGATCGCAGTAAATTACGAGGAATTGAGAAAAAGATTGGTCAACAGGTAATAAAACAACAGATTCCTTCCGGGAAACAGGTGGTTAAGGCTCAACTAGATAAACTAATCGATAGATTGGAGAAGGCTGAAGTGAACGAAAATGAACTACAGGAGTATCTTCCAGAGATCTTACAGCGACTTAATGTTTATTCCAAGGAAGATATTATCAAGCAGTTCATATCATTAGAGTTCAATAGATTTCTTCAATACTATAAGAATTCAGACGACATCAATTCCAAAGGTTCAAGCCGGGATCGTGACCGTGGTAGAGGTAACGATGGTGGAAGAGGAGATGGTTATCGAACTGGTCCAAGAAAGCGATACTCAAGATTCTATATTAATTTAGGTGAAAAAAGCAAGGTTAATCCTCAGAAGCTTCTTGCCGTGATCAATAAATTCACACCTGAGCATAGTATTGAGGTAGGAAAAATTGAAATTTTATCAGCGTTCTCATTTTTTGAAGTAGACGAAACACAAGCAAATGTTATTAATTCTGCTTTTAAGGATGCAAAATTTGGAAATACTGATATTGTCGTTAAACCTGTAGCTGCTAGCAAAAGCAAGGAGAGTAGAGGTTCTCGGGGAAGAGACCGAAACCGAGGAAGAGGTGGTCGTAGATCTGAACGAGGACCAAGAAAGCCGCACAGAGGTAAAGGTAACTCTAGCAGAAGAAGATAGATTATAAAGAGCTTTCATAGGCTTACAGGCCAAAAGCCCAAATAAAAAAGGGGAACTTGACTTGATCAAGTTCCCCTTTTTCTTTTTAGATGTAAATCAGAATAAAGAATTATTCACCTTTTTTGATATCCCAAATTAGGTTATCAAGATTATCGTCAGTTGTAGGATTTACCCCAGTCACTGTCATCATGTAGTAAACATCCTCTCTTTTTGCAACATAAGTTGATCCGACCATTAAAGTTCCTGTCTGTGCAAGTTCAGTACCACCGTCGTATGCTTCGATTAGTAGTTCTTTAGAAGTTACGTTTTCGTAAGTGTAAGAAGCGTCTATACTTCTTAAACTAGTTGTAGCATCAGCTGGTGCAATAATCTGTAACCAGTTTCCATCGCCGTCAATACCTTGATCGATAATATCAGCATCTGGGTTACTTACAGAAGTTACATTTGTT
The DNA here is from genome assembly GCA_965658745.1 of Saprospiraceae bacterium. Lineage (GTDB taxonomy): Bacteria > Bacteroidota > Bacteroidia > Chitinophagales > Saprospiraceae > JAHDFB01. The sequence goes on from CBFHTK010000007.1 coordinate 70,836, forward strand.
CCAGTCTCAAGATCGATTGCTCCGAAATTTGGTCCTGAATTATTATATAGTAGAACTCCAGTTGCGACATCTACAAGGGGAGTAGATACCGGAAGAATAGTTATTGCGTAGTTAATAGAAGACTCATCTCCATTCTCATCAACAAGAGTAATTGTGTAGTTTGTTAAACCTACAGTGTTATTTGACGTCAAGAATAACTTTTTAGATGTAAATCCATCAACGTCAGCACCTTCTAGTATTTGTGGGTTGGAAGTCCAATCTCCTGATTCCCAAGCAAGTCTAGTAAGATCCGTAATTAAAGCGCCTTCTTCTAATACAGAAATAGAGCTTAAAGGAACGTTTCCTTTTACTGCTGTAAGAACTATCTGCACGGTTCCAGGATTTTCAAGTTCAATACTTGAATTCATGTCGTTTGTAAGAACAGGTTGGGCTCCTACTCCGTCAACAGTAATTTCGATAGATCTTGTTTCACGTCCATCGTCGTCAGATTCAACTACAAAAGAATAAGTAGCAGCACCAGAGTCATCTCCAGTAATAGCTATTTCATAGGTGAAGCTTGATCGTTCAGTATCAAATAATAGCTTTGGATTGTTGTCTACTGCTCCATCAACTGTGTAGTCATCGGTACTTAAGTTGACACCGTCTTTTTGTATTGTTAAAGTGTTCATTTCAGCAGAACCGCTAGTTCCAGAAACTTTGACTAGGAAGACTTCATTTGCAACGATGGTAGCATCAGAAGAAACATACCCAGTTTCATCAGAATAGCTTAGGGTAGAATCAATAATGTCAGGATCACATGATGTAATCAACACTCCTAGTGCGGCAAATTAAACGATTAGTTTAGGAAAAATACGTAGTTGTTTCATTATTACAGAATTTTATGAAAATTATATAAACCCGATATTATCGAGTTCTTGTGACAATAAATAAAATGATTATTCTGTTTTTTGTTCGCAATTATGCCGCAAAGTTACCACATCTTATTCAATAAATAATAAGCTTAAATACTTTATTAGTGTTAATTATAAATAGGAATAAAGGGTAATGTGTAGATTTGGTCAACTTACTTTGCGCTGCCTGATTATGAGGAAGCCTCATTGATCTAGGTATTTTCAATTTAATTGCAGTATCTAGTCTATTGCTAGTTGATAATCTGGATATGAAGCAGCAATCTCTTCAGCATATTCTCTTTGGAAAAAGTATCGCAGTTTATGTCTAGCGAACACCGGATATCTTCCTTGCTTATCGTCTCCTTCACGAATTTTGAAATTGAAACCAGCGATATAAAGGTCTGTTCCCACAAGTCTTATCGAGTAGACTCGAGTGAAACCATATTCGGTTAGATACCTATCTAGAAAGTCTTTAGTAATATTAAGATGATCAATTTTTAGATGGTGTACAGTGGAGCGATCTGGATTTGTCGATGGCATATCTAGGAGATGTAAGTCAAAGTTGTTGATATATGTATTCAACAATTTGAACTTGTCAACTACAATCATAGGAAAGTGTGGATTACCCGAAATGTCCACATCAAAATCCTCAAATCCTTCGTACAATCGTCTTATTCTCCTACCTTGTATCTCAACCAATTGTTTTGGAGAGTATCGGTGATTGAACTGGTTTTCTTTAGCCATCAGTTAGTTTGTCTTCACCTCTGCAAGCAAAATTCAGATATTTATTTTTAGAAATACATCAATAGCACTTGGTAGTAATTCATCTCTCATATGCAAACGAAAAGCAGCACAAAGAACGACAATTGTTTTTATATTTTTTACAATAGCTATCAATAAAACAGATTAGGTAGCAAAATGCTTGAGTTTTAACACTTCGAGATAGCACTTAGACTCATATCAACTGACGGATAGATGATAGCTATATTTCTAAATCAACCACTGGCCATTTCTGTAGAAAACTTGCTCGTCAGCTAATATTTCAGCATCATTTTTCATATCGCAGATCATATCCCAATGAATTGAAGATTGATTCTTTCCACCAGTTTGTCCGTAAGATTGTCCAAGGGCCATATGGATAGTTCCTCCGATTTTTTCGTCAAAAAGGATATTTTTAGTAGCTCTTTGAATATTATAATTTGTTCCAATGGCAACTTCTCCAAAAAATCTTGCTCCTGGAGTCTTTAGTAGTTGGTCCATGTGCTCCTGTCCTTTCTTAGCATTCCAAGATACTACTTCACCATTCTTAACTTCGAGCGTAATTCCTTCCACCTCTTTACCCATGTAAACTGTCGGATAATCGAAATAGATCTTTCCTTGAACAGTATCCTCCACAGGACTTGAAAAAACTTCGCCACTGGGCATATTGGTTTTGCCATCAGAATTAATCCAAGTTCGACCTAGTACTGAAAATGAAATATCAGAATTTTTGTTTTTGTACCTAATCGTTTTCTTGGAGTTTAGAAAATCAACATATTTCTGCTGCTTTTTAGAGACCTCTTTCCAATATGAAACCGGATTATTTTCTTTCAAACCACATGCTTTGAATACAAAATTGCTAAATTGCTCCAGAGTTAGACCAGCCCTTTTTGCATCTACTTCAGTTGGAAATTGACACAAACTCCGTTTCATGGATCCGCTTGCAGTTCGTTCGAAGTACACTTGATTTATTTCTTTTAGTGCCTCTTGTCTTATTCTACGTTTATCTGAGGATATTGAAATACTTGATTCAAGAAATGGTGCCTTGATATATAGATAGGCATCACAAGTTTCAATTGCTTGCTTATGGAAAAGAGGTACTTCAGTCAATTGTTCATCTGAAGCATTCAGCATGAAATTTTCATGTTGCTCAAAGAAGTCCATTTGCACCGATACATGAGCTCCTACCTTAATAGCCGCCTTATATACTTCAGAAATTAGAGGCTCTGCTAAAGTAGTTGACCTGATGTAGAGGTGTTCTCCTTTTTTGAGGTAAAGCGAATAGTTAACAAGAAGATCAGCGTAAGATTTCCACATTTGTTTTTGTTAAAGATAGAAAAGAGATCGTTTTTATCAAATGAGCTAATGGATTGAAATTAATCTTTGAATGTTAGTTTGTTAAAACATATATCCTAAAGTAGAAGCAATGTACACATTTCTTGTAGTTAATTCAACGAGCTGAAGTGAGGATTCGTCTTTTGTTACAAAAGGAAGATATCCTTGCTGATTTGCATTGTTCTTATAAGCTACATCAAAGAAAAACTTATCAAATCTAAGTCCAGCTCCAAGACTAAATCCTGAGAAGTATCTTCCTGCATCTTCATAGTAGGGAGAGCCATTCAACTGGAAACCAGCACGCATTCGATAGATATCATATGCTAATTCTCCTCCTGCTCTAAAATTCGCTGCATTCTTCAATTGTGTATTTATCTGATTATTGAGATCTTCTTGTAGTAGGAAATCGCCTGGATTATCGCTTTCGGTGGTCAGATCATAACTTGAGTTAGTATAACCAAGGTAGTCTATTTCAGCGCTGACAAAGCCGCGAACTTCTCCTGTTTTTACTAGATAGGCGATACTACCGGTACTCCGCCAAGGATTATTGAAGTCGTAGCTAAAGAATCCCTCCGGGGATTCACTTGAACCTTGCTGAGATTGTCCTTGGTTGTCAATATATTGATATATAAGAGCAGTACTATACTCATCGTCAAGAGAAAAATTTGAAGGACTTGCAATACTAGCACCAATGCGAAGATTAGGTACAGGCATAGCAATAATTCCCGCCTTAAAGTTTATTCCTGATCCAGATGTCGTTAAATTCTCTAAGTAATTTAGAGCTCTAAAAGGCGATTTCTCATCAATTGCCATTTCGCTATAGGTTTTGTTATAGCTATAATTCAAGAATGGAATTCCAAGTGAAAAACCAAGTTGTATCTTATCGTCGTAGTTTCCGGCCCAAGCAAGGCTTAGTTCACTCATTCCTCCATCACTGCGGATAGTCTGCGATTTCATTGTTTCTTGACCGTCTACAATATCAGTTTCGTATGTATTCCCGTCAAGAGGCCCTATTAGAGCTAAAGCATCATATGCTACTCCTGCTTCGAAAGGGTCAAGAGAATTTAAATCATTACCATTGGCTCTTTCAGCAAAACGCTGAACAATTGAACCTTCGGATGTTCCTTGAAACTTTATATTTCTTTCGAAATCTGTCAGTTTATTGTAGCTGATAGCAAAATTGCTTGTTTTCCATTTACTGCGGCTACTGCTTTTATTTGCAATAACCAGACCCATGTTAAAAAATGTAATGTCTGCTGCAATGTTGCTACCGACAGTTTGGTTTTCAAAATCAGTTTCAGAACTTGAACCAAAAAACATAGGTGAAATTATAAATTCGCTTTTGTAGTAAGTTCCTAAACTAGCTGGATTAATTGCAATTGCTCCTTGATCACCACCTAATGCTCCGAATGCTCCTCCTACTCCTGCCATCCGTGCTGTTCCAACATAGTCGTAGGAGCTGTATAGGATTGCTTCGCCCAATGTCTGGCTGTGTGCGTGACTTATTGTAATAAATAGGAAAAAGGCTATTTGAAAGAATCTTCTTGATATTTGAGGTATATATGTTTTCATTGCGTTGACTGTATTTTTTTGATTCCGAATGGACAAAAAAAGGGTGGATAAAGCTTTACATCATCCACCCCTCTGTTTCATTTCTGATGCTTATTTAGCAAAAGAATCTTATTTATTAATTTCCGCCTCGTCTTCCTCCTCGACTCGAGCTTGAAGATGACCTAGATGATCTTGATCTGCTTGTTGATCCCGAACGAGAAGAACTTGATGTTGAGCTACTTCTAGCAGAACTAGATGATTTAGAGCTGCTACTTCTCATTGAGCCAGAACTTCGTGAAGGTCTAGAGCTATTACTTCTAGTGGCCCCAGATCGCGATGAACCGCTTCTGCTGTTGCTTCTAGTAGATCCGGATCTCGACGAACCGCTTCTGGTGTTACTTCTAGTAGATCCCGATCTCGATGAGCCACTTCTAGTGCTACTTCGAGTGGAGCCTGAGCGAGAAGAACCTCTTGTAGAACCTGATCCTGTACTGCTACTTGATGGCCTGTTCGAAGGCTTTCTATAAGTTCGTGTTGTTGATCTAGTACTTTTACCCTGATCGTAATAAGTGCCTCTATTATTACTTCTAGTATCTGTAGGTACTGAACTTCTAGGAGGAGTTGAGTAATTTCTTTGAGGTCTCGTATACTTAACTTCATCCGTAGGTCTAACTGCTGGCCTAGTCGATGTTTGAGGTCTCGAAGTTGGATCTTTCATCCTAGGAGATGTAGACTGATTTCTAGCAACATCATTCGGTCTTGTTCTTACAGACTGAGGAGTATCGCTATGAAGTACTCGATCTCTTTTAGTATCATTACCATTTGGCTTATTAATTGACGAACCTTGATTCACGCCAAGCTCTCTATTTGGTTCAGGAGCTCTATAGTTAGGATTTCTTCTTTGACCTTCAGTAGATGCAGTTGTTGATCCACCATATCGACCTCCATAGTATCCGTTATTATTACCGTTGTCATTATTGTACCAACCGCCATTATTCCATCCTCCGTTATTCCATCCATTTCCCCAGCCATTACCATAGAAGTTGTTTCCGTAGTAAAAAGAATTTCCGTAACAGACAGCATTATTCCATCCTCCGTAAGGATTTCCCCATCCGTTGTTCCATCCACCATATGGATTTCCCCAGCCATTGTTCCATCCGCCATATGGGTTACCCCAGCCATTATTGAAAGCCCAAGGATTATTCCATGAATTCCATTGATTCCAACGATTCCATCTGTTGAATCTACCAAAACCCCAAGGATTACCAAATGATACATATATGGATGTGGCAGGTGTCATAAAGAATGGATCGTAGTATACTCTATCTACGAAACAAGGGTCATAATATCCAAATCCTGCGTTGTTGAATCTACGAAATCTTCTAACTCTACTGGTATACTGATAGTCGTAGTCGTCATCAAAAGCTCTATCATCAAATGAATCTTCGTAAGCAACTTCATCATAGTCGTATGAATTGCTAGCGTAAGTTGTGACTGCTTCATCAGTTTCCGGATTATAGTAAAGGTTGTCAAACTGCGCTTCTATGTTGCCCATAAAAAGAACAGAAAAAAACATCAGAAGGGCATAAATAAGATTTACTTTTTTCATCTGTACAAAGTTTAAAAATTATTAAAGTTTGACTCTCTCAAAATCATGTTACCAATTTATTACTTTTGTGCCGTACTTCTACTTAAATTAAAACTAAAACTTTGACACTCAAATGTTAATTCGTCTTAACGATAGAAGTTTGACCGGCAACTTATGATTTAAGTTAAAGGTCGTTTCTACTATTATAGACGATTCAAATGTGCATTAAGTTCGATTTTTTAAGCAATTAATAGAATATTAACAAATAAGGCATGGCAAAAGAGATTACAAATAGGGATGAAGATTATTCTTTGTGGTACAACAATATAGTTAAGAAAGCTGGCTTAGCTGACCACAGTGCAGTCAGAGGTTGTATGGTTATTAAACCCCATGGTTATGCGATCTGGGAAAATATGAAAGATCAGCTTGACCGTATGTTTAAAGAAACAGGACATGTGAACGCTTACTTTCCCTTATTTATTCCTAAAAGTTTTCTCAGTAAGGAAGCCGAACATGTTGAAGGTTTCGCCAAAGAATGTGCGGTTGTTACTCATCATCGCTTGATGAATAATCCTGATGGTCCAGGAGTTGTAGTTGACCCTTCAGCCAAATTGGAGGAGGAGTTGATAGTAAGACCAACCTCCGAGACAATTATCTGGAATACATATAGGGACTGGATCAAGTCATATCGAGATTTACCACTTCTTATCAATCAATGGGCAAATGTTGTTCGTTGGGAGATGAGAACGAGACCTTTTCTTCGAACAGCCGAGTTTTTATGGCAAGAAGGTCATACAGCACATGCAACAAAAGAGGAGGCAATTGAAGAGTCAAAATTGATTCATGATGTATATGCAAAATTTTCTGAAGAGTACATGGCTATGCCTGTCATACAAGGGCGTAAGACAGCTAGTGAACGCTTTGCCGGTGCTGTAGAAACATACACTATTGAGGCTATGATGCAAGATGGTAAGGCTCTCCAAGCGGGAACTTCGCATTTCTTGGGACAGAATTTTGCAAAAGCTTTTGATGTTAAATACATGAATAGCGAAAATAAAGAAGAGTTAGTATGGGCTACTTCATGGGGTGTATCTACTCGTTTGGTAGGTGGATTGATCATGACGCACTCAGATGATGAAGGTCTAGTTTTACCTCCTAAATTAGCTCCTGAACAAGTCGTAATTGTTCCGATACCAAAACCTTTCCCAAACATAATGGAGCAAGCTGAGGCAATTGCAACAGAGCTAAGAAGTCATGGAGTTCGTGTGAAGATTGATCGTGATGATACAAAGAGACCAGGGTTTAAGTTTGCCGAATATGAAATGAAAGGTGTGCCAATCCGCATAGGATTGGGAAAGAGAGATATTGAGAACGGTGTTGTGGAAGTTGCAAGAAGAGATACAAAGGCAAAGAATTCAGTGGCACGTGAAGGCATAGCAGAATATGTTACCCAACTGTTAGACGATATACAATCAAATCTTCTAGCTCGTGCAAAGAAGTTTAGAAGTGATAATACGCACTACGTTGACAATATGGATCAGTTCAAAGATGCTGTCGCAAAAGGCGGTTTTATCATGGCACATTGGGATGGAACTTCTGAAACGGAAAAGAAAATCAAAGAATTAACAAATGCAACAATCCGATGTATTCCAAACGACTTCGTTGAAGAAGCAGGGGTTTGTGTTTTGTCGGGTGCCCCCTCAAAAGGACGTGTTGTATTTGCTAAAGCATATTAATCAGGTACTGGTTATACGGATTTATTCTGCTTACTCTTGTGAGCAAGTCAAGTATTGATTTTGCGGATCACTAAAAGCTACAGTTAGTCTTTTTAGAGTATCCCCTGCGATTTATTATGTGTGTTTTGGTCTTACAGTCATTTCATAGTAATACAAAAGACCTCGTTTTCTTTCAAGATAACTTGATATGATTGCTCACTAAATACGAAATCTATACTTTAAGATGTCCTAGATTTTGACGATTGTTTGCTCTAGTCATAGCAATAAAGTATGTCTCGTCACTTTGTACTAATTAAAAAGTACAGTCCTTCTATCTTTTACACCTGTTAGATATGCCTGGTTGATTCAGTATATGTTAATTCAAGGATCTGTAATTTAGAAATACTTGAATTCTTAGCAGCCTTCAGATAGGTAGTTCAACATGTATTACTTATAAATTTACCCATTTGATTATATCCTATTCCCAATAATGAAAATAGCCCTGCTGTGATTCACAGCAGGGCTATTTTTGATAGAAGTATATCTTCTAGGTATTATTGTTGCAGACCCAACGATTTCAAAGTTTCGAAATCAAGAGCACCAACTGGTAAGTTGTTGTCTTTTTGGTATTGAATCAATGCTTTCTTAGTTTGAGCTCCAAAACTATTATCAATAGGACCTGGATTGTATCCCTTAGTTTTAAGAGCAGATTGTACTTGTTGAATTAGATCAGCAGTAACATCTCCCTCACATACTACAGCTCTCCATTCTGTGAATCAACCTTTCTTGGTAAGAACTCTTTTCGTTACAGTTCTGTATTCAGCGGGTACATCAATAGTTTTTGTTGAAGCTGGACTAGCTAATTTTTGGAATGTTCTAGTTTGATAAACAGCAGCTACGTCGTTAGAAGTACTTGCAGCATTATCAACCAACTTCTCATAACTTCTAGTCGTGTACTTAGCTGGAATCTCAGTTGTCTGAGTTGAAGCGTTTGAAACTAATTTTTGATAGCTTCTAGTTGTGAATTGATCACAGTCTCCTTCGCCACTACCACAGTAAGTTATGAATTCGATTCTTCGGTTTGCTGCTCTTCCTGAATTAGTGTTATTACTAGCAATAGGAGATACTTCACCCATTCCTTCGTAGCTTAATCTACTGGCAGATATACCCATTTCAATAAGAGTATTATAAACTGTTCTTGCTCTTCGCTGAGAAAGATCTTGATTATACTCTTCTGATCCTTGACTATCTGTGTGTCCAACTATTTTGGCAGTACATTCAGAATCAGCTTTTAAAGTTGCAGCAGCACCTTCAATAATAGACATTGAAGATTCAATTAAGTCAGCTGATGCAGTAGCAAAATTCACACCTGTTAAAGTAGAAGATTTTCCAAATGGTACAGTTTCCGCAACTGGTGAACTAGCTACTTCGTAAGAACGAGTTGTGTAAGCTGCAGGAACAGTAACAGTATTACTACTAGCAGGAGAAGCTAATTTTCTATACGTTCTACTTGCATATGCTGCAAGAACTGTTACAGATTCCGTAGTCGCTTCTTTAACTAGTTTCTGATAACTTCTAGTTGTATATTTAGCAGGAACCTCAGTTGTATTTACAACTGCAGGAGAAGCTAATTTTTGGTGAGAACGAGTCTCATATTTAGCAGGTACTTCTACTACTTCAGTTGAAGCTGGTGTGGCAACTTTTTGGAATGAACGAGTGTATAAACAGCAGGTACTTCTGTAGTTGTTGCTTGAGGTGAAGAAACTAATTTTTGATATGTACGAGTTTCATACTTGGCAGGTACCTCAGTTAATCTAGTAGTTGCCGGAGTAACTAATTTCTCGTAAGTTCTAGTTGTGTAAGTAGCAGGGATTTCGATAACTCTTGTACAATCGTCACCTGTATCAGTGTATCCCTCATCGCAACCAACTCTTTGCGTTTTAGTAAGAGTTCTGTAAGAAGCAGGTACTTCTACTAAACACCATACTAAACAGTCTTCGGGATTTGCAGATAGACAATTTTTATCCGCCTTCTTTTTAACCCACTTTGTTGATGCTGGAGATTCTTCGATTTGCTCTGTAATTGTTTCATACTTAGCTGGCATTCTTTCGATCCTAGAAGAAGCTTCTTTAGCAAGAACTTGTTCAGTAACAGTTTCGTACATAGCAGGTACTACTTCAACTCTTTTGCTAGCTGCTTTAACTAGAATTTGTTCAGTAACAGTTTCATATTGATCTTGAATTAAACATTTAGCGTAGCATTTTCCAGCTTCTGCTGACGAAAGATCGCTTTATGTCTGTGCGTATGCGATTGATACTACAAACAAAAAAGCAAACGTAAGAATAGAACTTATTCCTCTCATAGTAATTAATGAATTTTGCATTTAAAAATAGGATTGTTTAGTTATTGTAAACTTTCAGTAAATAAAATCTTCGCAAAAGGGTTTGTCACGAAAATACTATCTGTGGGCAAGACGTTTAACATTTTTGTAACCACATAAGAATACTAATATATCTTCGGATAGCATAGAAAGAACTTGTTAATCAGTCTTGTGTCGATTAGATTGAAGCTGAATTGAGTTATGGGAATCACTTCGTTCTTCTTAGTTAGAATTTTGATTGTTTCCTTTTTTGTATTGTATAAAATATTGCTTTCTTCGGATAATAAAATTACATCATCAATTATGTTCATGGTTACTGTCTTCGTTTTCAAGAGTTTGCTCTTGATTGCTTCAATTTGCTCTATAGTTATAGGTTCGTCCTGATGTTCAACTTTAAAAATGCGACGGTTCAATATACTTGAGGAGTAGAAGCGAAGAACTTCATCTGTGCACTCTGAAAGATTTTTCAGAGAATAGTAAATATCAGTTTCATCTAGTTTAGAAAATTTCTCGATTATATCGGTTTTTTGACTTCTTAGGGTATCTGCAGTAATCGCATTACAAAGAAAAAAGGATAGTGAAGGTGAAAGCAGGGAAGAATAATAATCAGAATCATCAGATTTAAGGAGTTGCTTTAATCTACGAATCACCTTTTGCAACATATTTTCGACAGAAACTGAAGTCTTGTGCAAGTATACTTGCCAGTACATCATTCTTCTGGCCATCAAGAACATCTCCACGCTGTGAATTCCTTTTTCTTCTACAACCAGCTCATTATTTCGCACATTGAGCATTTTTATAATTCTATCATATCCGATAACACCCTCAACTACACCTGTAAAGAATGAATCACGTGATAAGTAGTCCATTCGATCCATATCCAGCTGACTACTTACTAATTGGTGCAAAAATAGCTTCTGATGTTTGTTCTGAAAGATATCTAGAGCTAATTCAATGTGTTTGCCAAAGCTGCTTTTAAGATCTTCCATGAACTGAATCGATAAAAATTCATGTGATACATGGATGATTTCACCTTCTAAAGCGTGGGAAAATGGACCATGCCCAATATCATGCATCAGGATGGCGATAGAAGCAGCAATTGCTTCGTCGTCACTTATTTCTACTCCTTTGGAACGTAAAATTCTAATAGCTTCAGTCATCAGATGCAATGCTCCAATCGTATGATGAAACCTCGTGTGGACAGCTCCGGGATAAACATAGTGGCTCAAACCCATTTGAGAGATTCTCCTCAAGCGTTGAACATATGGATGATCAATGATTTCGTATAAAATTGGGTACGGGAATTGAATAAAACCGTAGATTGGATCATTAAAAAGCTTCATATTATTCATGTTGCAAAGGTAGGTGATTTATTATTCTGCAAGATTCAATTTTTTAGCCATTTTTGGAGACCGAAGGGAATCCTATGTTACTTTTAAGTAATTACAATTTATGTAAACAAGCAGATCTATACTAATCCAAGTTTGTTTGCCGTTTCATTCCTTTCAATTTGCATCTATTATATCTTTTTGATATTTAATCAATTTAAATAAAATACACATACATGAGCGAAGTCACTATTCTTTGGGCAGACGATGAAATAGAAATACTAAAACCACATCTATTTTTTCTTGAAAAGAAAGGCTATGAAGTACTTACTGTTACGAATGGTAATGACGCGATAGACGAAGTCATGGGTGATCAACAAATCGACGTTGTTTTCTTGGATGAAAGTATGCCTGGTTTGACTGGACTAGAAACTCTGGCAAGGATTAAAAGTGCGAAACCAAATATTCCAGTGGTGATGATCACAAAGAATGAAGCTGAGAATATCATGGAGGAGGCTATTGGGTCGCAAATAGATGATTATCTTATCAAGCCAGTAAATCCGAATCAGATATTGTTGTCACTAAAGAAGATAATTGATAACAAGCGTTTGGTGCATGAGAAGACAGCATCTGATTATCAGGTTGAGTTTCGCAAAATTATCATGGAAATTCAAGATGTTCGGTCGTTCGAAGAGTGGGCAACGATGTACAAGAAGATTATTAGTTGGGAATTGAAGCTAGATGATGGAAATGTTGATCAGATGGGTGAAATTCTCAACATGCAGAAGACGGAAGCAAATGCAGCATTTTCAAAGTTTATTGATAAACACTACGAAAACTGGATACAAAAACCGGAATCGGCACCTATAATGTCACATAATTTGATGCGTAAATACGTATTTCCTCAACTAGATGAGAAGCCAACAGTTGTGTTTCTGCTTGATAATTTGCGTTTTGATCAATGGAAAATACTTGAGCCAATTATTAACGAAAGGTTTCGTATTCATCAGGAAGATTTCTTTTATAGCATCCTTCCTACTTCAACTCAGTACAGCCGGAATTCGATTTTTGCAGGCATGCTTCCAAGCGAAATACAAAAACACTACCCTGACTGGTGGCTAAATGATAATGAAGAAGGAGGTAAAAACTTAAAGGAAAAAGAGTTATTTGAAGCTCAGATCTCGAGGTTGATGCATAACAAGAATATCAAGAGTGACTATCAGAAAATCACTAAGTTAGCACATGCAAAGACCATGCAGGATAACGTATATAACCTATTAAATAATGACATTTCGGTCATTGTTTATAACTTCATTGATATGCTGTCTCACGCTAGAACTGAAATGGAAGTACTGAAAGAATTGGCAGGAGATGAAAAAGCTTATCGTTCTTTGACAAGAAGTTGGTTCTTAAATTCACCTCTTTGGCAAGCGATGCAGCGACTTTCTGAGAAAGACGTAAGGATGATAATTACAACTGATCACGGAACAATCAGAGTTAAGCAGCCAAGTAAGGTTATAGCAGATAAGGATACTACGACTAATCTTCGATATAAAGTAGGCAAGAATTTACAATATGATAGAAAGGAGGTACTTGAGGTTAGAGAGCCATCAAAAGTAGGACTTCCAAGGCCTAATATGAGTAGCAAGTTTATATTTGCTAAAAATGATACTTTCTTTCTCTATCCCAACAATTACAACTACTATCAAAGGTATTTCAATGATACTTTTCAGCATGGTGGTATTTCTTTGGAGGAAGTTATATGTCCATTTATAACCTTGTATCCAAGGTAGATTTTGGGTGAGAATTTTGGTTGCTTTCTACTTTAGAGCGTTTCTTCCATCTTTTTAAAGATCTCAGGATTACTAATCATAAACTCCTTTAGAAGTTGACTTGATGGAAGAAATGTAACTTTTTTGCCTAGAGAAGTTTTACTCATGAACTGAATTCTCACAATTTTGAATAGTCCAAAATGAAGAGTTTTTAGTTTTTTGATATCACTCCAAGGATAGCGAAAAGTTTGCTTGTAGTTGTTGATGTAGAGAAAATTTTCATCTGCGTCAACTCGCTTCAGTTGAAATACACTTATATACATCAATCCAAGGAAAGAAAAGAAGACTAAGGCAAAAGCAGATCTGAAAATGGGGTTCGCAATAAGAGGAGCGTCATTTGGGTCAACAACAAGACTACCAATAAGAAGGCTTCCAAAGAAAACTATATATACAATAGGTATGAATAGTTTTAAGATAATGGTTAAGTTACTCGATAATCTTCTCATTATGAATCTAGGATTTCTTTATTGCGTTTCTGAACCCGCTTGGAAATAAATATACTTACTTCGTATAGTCCATATAAGGGCATACAGATTAAAACTTGCGATATTACATCTGGAGGTGTAATGACAGCGGAAAGAATAAGCAGCACAACATAGGAATGTCTTCTGTATTGTGCCATAAACTTCGGTGTAATGAGACCGATTTTCGTTAGAAAGTATACAATAACTGGCAGTTGGAAAAGCAATCCTGCTGGAAACGTAAACATCGTAAGATTACCAACATATGAACTTAGTGTGGCGGTTGGAGAAACAGCTCCTTCACCGACGCTGTAGTTGGAAAGAAATGATATTGCAAATGGAGCGATTATAAAGTATCCAAAGAGAATGCCAACGGTGAATAGACTGCTACAAACGAAGACAAAACCTCGAGCATGTTTTCTTTCATTTTCGTATAGTCCTGGTTTAATAAATTTCCAGATTTCCCAGAATATGTAGGGCATAGCAAGTGCTATTCCTAAAAATATCGACACTTTGATATGTACAAAGAATTCTTCTCCTAGATCTCTTCGAATTAAAGTAAGGTCTGGGTCTCTTAGACAAGTTGCTTTGGATATCCAACAGAAAAAACGGTAGCTAATAAAATCCGTATTTTTTGGAGCTAGGATAATTTTATCGAAAACGACCTTTCCTAAACTAAAGAAGGCAATGGCAAATACCAACACTGAGGCAATTGATCTCAATATGTGCCAACGTAGAATTTCCAGATGATCGAGGAAACTCATCTCATCGTGTTCTTTCTGTTCTTTAGATTTTTTTTTCTTATTCATTCGCTACTTCAAATCAAGCACAAAAATACTATTTGTTCGTCATATTGTGTAAGCAATTAGTTCTTTCTAGAATTATAATCTTGATAGCTTCGAATAGAAAATTGTTTTTTCACTGAATTGTTCTTTTGACACTTACTTAAACAGATTAAATCTTTGAAATTGCTATCAAAAAGGAGGATATACATCGATCTAGAGTTGTCTTTGATTATAGTATATTTGCATACTTAACAATAAAAACTAGTCCTAAATGGAGTTGATCGGCTATCTTGTCTTGTTTGCTGTTTCACTTTTTGTGCTGCTTAAGTCAAGTGACTATTTTGTAGACAGTGCCGAAAGACTGGGTTTAGCCTTTGGAATATCTCCTTTCATAATTGGAGTGACAATTGTAGCCTGTGGTACGTCTCTTCCAGAGCTTGCAACTGGGATTTTTTCAACCATAACTGGTAACTCCGAGATTGTGGGAGGTACCGTTATTGGTTCTAATATCACAAATATTCTCCTGGTATTGGGGATCACAGTCGTTGTTGCCAAGAAAATTGTCATTCCAGACAGTGTCTTGGATAAGGACATGCCTATGCTTCTGATAGCATCCTTATTGTTTTACTTCACTTTACAAGAAGGAGGCTTTTCTGTTACCGAGGGTTTATTCTTTATTGCCGGACTAGTGTTTTTTATATTAAGCACCTTTAAGGATGACGATGATGAAGAGAAAGTCAGATCTAAGCCGTCTGCAAAGGACTTCTTGATTCTCGTCGCCGCGGGAGCTGGTGTAAGTATTGGTGCTTCTTATACTGTGACAGCAATTGAGCAACTGAGTATAATTGCTGGGGTTCCAAAAGATGTTATCTCATTAAGTATTGTTGCGCTAGGGACTTCATTGCCTGAGGTTGTAGTCAGTGTCGCAGCTGTCCGCAAAGGGAAACAAGCTATTGCAGTAGGAAATGTTCTGGGATCAAATATATTTAATACATACGCCGTTGTAGGGATATCTAGATTTTTCGGACCCTTAACATTTGCAGAAAATACAATAGATTACAGTGTTCCATTTATGTTGGCAGTAACCTTTGTTTTTGCGATTATTTGTTTATCCAAAAGAATAAACCGTTGGGAAGGAGCGATGTTACTACTATTGTACGGGTATTATATGGTAAGCTTGATAGAATCAACTTAATGTCTACAAGACATAATTAAGTTGACCTGTAGGGAGTTATAGTTACACTTTATAGTTTTTAAAAAAAAATATTGAATAATGTTTGGAGATTTAATGGGTAACATGAAGGCCCAGCAAGAGGAAATGGAGCGCACTTTGAAAGCGATCAAGATTGATCATACTTTTGATGGAATTTCAGTGCAAATAAATGCTTCTAAGGAGATATTGAACATAGATATAAAGCCTGACTATCTTGATGAAGAGAGGAAGGAAGAGCTAGAGGATAAATTGATTCTTGTCCTAAGCGAAGTTATGAAAAAGGCTGATGAAGTTTCAGCAGAAAAAGCGTCAGGAATGATTAATTCGATCCTTCCAGGAGGACTAAATGGGATGTTTGGACAATGATGAAATATATTAGTTTTTTTCTTCTTGTATTTTGCAGTTTTGAAAGTTTAGCACAATCGCCTGTTGCGAGATATACTTTTGATTGCTCGCTCTCTGATGAATTGAATACTTACGAGGATGGATTTGCAACTGTTTTTCCAGATTGTACTTGTGGTATAGTAAATGACGCATTCAATATTGATGGTTCATCTACAATCGAACTTGATACTGCTTTAAGTCAAGTTTTTCAGAGTGACTTTGCCGTAAGCCTTTACTTTCAACCGATCGCTGTTTCAAATTCGATGGAGATTCTTTCGATGGGTGATAATTGCTCAAGCGATAGCCTCTTCCGTTTATACTATCTTTCAGATATGAACGAATTGATTTGGGATGTAAGTGAATCGATTCAAGAAAGTGCGAGTTTGCGGGGTGATGTGCCTTCAAATAAGTGCTGGACTCATGTAGTGCTATCTAGAGAAAATAACGATTTCTATCTCTATATAAATGGAGAGTTAGCGGAATCAATAAACTTTAATGGAGATATACGTTTCAATCCGTTCGTTCCAATGGAAGTTGGAACTGGATCTTGCGTTGGAGTTATCTCTAACGAACTTGACGGGATTGTAGATGATATTCAGATTTTTGATATGCATGTGCAGGAATTTCGTGCTAGAGAATTGTATATACGAAACGATGAGATTATCACAAATGACACTACCATTTTCGAAGGAGATTTTATAGATATAAGCGCTGTTCAAACGTGCAATAATTCAATAAACTGGTTACCTGCAACTGGAATTCAAAATACAACTGAATTCGATACAGAGCTTCAGGGTATTACGACTACGGAATATATAGCTCGCTTTGACGGAGAGTTCTGTGTTGCTACCGATACTTTAACTGTTGTTGTAATCAGCGAAGATGATGTTTCTTGCGATCAGCTAATATTGCCAAATGTTTTCACACCTAATGGAGACGGTCTCAATGATGATGTAGGAATTTTGAATGGATTTGTGATTGAGGAGTTAGAGCTTTTTGAAATCTATGATAGATGGGGAGAGCGAATATTTAGCACAACAAATAAAGTTGATAGATGGGATGGATCGTTCAGGAACGAACCTGTAAATAGCGCTATGGTTTTGTACAAGATAGCCTATACTTGTGGTGGAGAGTCATACGTGAAAACAGGAAACATCTCGATTCTGCGCTAGCTGAATTATTTCTTTTAGGTCATGGTTCAATTGCTGAAATTGCTGTCATATAATTTGTCGATGAAAGCATCAAGATTCATATTATTATTTGGGATTCTTTACTTGCTTACATCGTGTAAATTTAATAATGCTGAAGTTTCAAAAGAAGACGTAGCACATGTAGAGAGTATAATACTCTCATCTCTTGAGAATCCATCTAGATATGATACACTTGCTGAGGCTGTAGGTCATCAAGATACAATTATTGATCAGACTGTAATTGAGCAAGATTGATTCTCTGAAAAACACATTCTTTCTGAAAAGGTAATAAAGCCTGTCCTTATTGATAATTATTCTCCTATTAATGCAAAGAGAAGTAAAAGGGGTCAATTCATTTTTGAAGAGGAAACGTTTGACTTTGGGTTTATTGAGATGGGAGAGGATGTCGACCATAGTTTCTCTTTCAAGAATGTAGGTGACCAAGCTATAAGTATTAGCAATGTCAAAGCTTCATGTGGTTGTACTATGCCATCATATCCTTTTATTCCTATAGAACCTGGTGAAAATGGCAAGATAGATGTGCATTTTGATAGCAAAGGTAGGTTGGGCCCACAGACTGCTGATGTTACAATTTATATTGAGGGTGAATCAGAAGTCTACAATATATCCTTAAAAGGAGTAGTTAGTGCTCCGTTGGCGAGAGATGTACTTATTGATTCGAGTGGAAATGAATAGAAGCGGATGAAAACCTTTAGGACATCATAGCAAATTTAACTAAATTCTTGTGGTACATATAGTTTAATGTATTGAAAGTCAAGTAATTGCTATCTTTTTTTCTTTGTAAGATCTACAAGATTTCTAGTGAAATCATAAGAAGATTTATATTTGTCATTTGAGATGTGCTTTTAATCCTCAGAGTCTAAATAAAGATTCTTAATAAGTCATTTACATTACTATTGGGAGAAAAAATGTTGAGATTTAGACTGAGGTGAAATTGTGTTGTGTATGCTTTATTTCATTGAAAGACAGATGTTTATGGTGTGTGTGGCACAAAGTTCTCCTCACAGGTATCCCATAGAATCCATAAATAGAAGATTTGTTTGGATTTTATTGTTTCTGCATTTGACTTATCTGTAGAAACAAATTAAACCGGATTTTGGACTAGCGATGTGGACATGTAGGCAAACGAAGAGCGCCTAGACTCGGGATCTTTTGAGATGAATTGTATT
Source organism: Saprospiraceae bacterium (assembly GCA_965658745.1). Taxonomy (GTDB): domain Bacteria; phylum Bacteroidota; class Bacteroidia; order Chitinophagales; family Saprospiraceae; genus JAHDFB01. The sequence continues at coordinate 89,437 of CBFHTK010000007.1, forward strand.
CATTGGTGAAAGGTCATCTATTAGGATTTGAATTTTACTTAATGAAACCGAGTCCGAAGCGAATGCGGAGCATGGTAACGTAGCGCCCGAAGGGAGTCCCCAAAAAAATCTATAAACGAAGAAAAGAGTATTACTATTTACTAGCAGCGTTTTTAATATGAAAGCGTTCATAATGTAAATAATCTAGCTAGCTATTAATTTATGAAGACGAGGTTAATTTTTTTACTTTTTGGTTTACTTCTAGGGCTTACTTCATGTGATCCTGAGATCGATGATTTTGAAGTGCTGGGTCTTCAACCTATCTATTTTGATGCGGACGATGTCAGTGGTATCAGAAGTTCTGAACCACGGGAATTTGAAAATTTGGGTAACATCGTTTTAGTTGGTAACTACCTATTTATCGGTGAACGATATGAAGGTATTCATGTGTTGGACAATTCGAATCCATCAAATCCAGTGAACATACTATTTTGGGAAATTCCTGGTAACAATGAATTTACAATTGATGGAACAACACTCTATGCTGATAATTCGATTCACCTTTTAGTTATTGACATTTCTGATTTTGGAGACATTTCGTATATCAAGCGATTCGATGATTTTTACATTAGCAACCTGAGCGAACCACTAAGGCCAGCACCTAGTTATGTAGGTCCGTTTGAATGTTATGATCCAGATAAAGGCGCTTTAAGAGGCTGGCAAGAGGCATCTCTTATTGGTGCAGAATGTGAAGCCTACTAAATTTGACTAAAAAACTTATCATGAATAAAATATTATCCCTTCTCTGCTTTTCTTTTCTTTTGATGCAATGTACAGTAGAAGACGCGGTTTCTGAAAATGCTGTTTCGGGTTCGTATGCAACATTGCTTGTTGTGAACGACTACATGTACGGTGTTAATGATGAAGAGCTTGCGACTTTTGATCTTAAAAATGATAAAGATCCCATTCTAATTGACGTTCAAAACGTGGGATTTGGAATTGAGAACATATATCATATCGATGGTATTTTGTTCATTGGTTCAGTTTCTGCTCTGCATATTTATGAGATTCAAAGTAATGGAATCCCTGTGAGTAGTTCAACTACTAACTATTTTGAAGCAGATATGACATCTTGTGATCCTGTGATCAGTGATGGACAATTTGCTTATGTCACCTTATCAACCTCTGCTGCAGTTGGTCCATGTGGAAGATGGGAACAAATAAATGAATTACGAATATATAATGTGGAAGATGTTAATAATCCTGTCCTTGTAAGTACAACTCTTATGGAATTTCCTAAAGGTCTCGCAATCGATGGCGACTATCTCTTCGTTTGTGAAGGTAATTCTGGACTTAAGGTGTTCAATATCCTTGATCGTGAAAACCCGACTGAAATTGAATTCATTGAAGGATTTGAAACATTTGACGTGATCGCAAAAGATGGATTGCTAATGGTTACAAATTCTACTGAAATTAGGCAGTATGATTATACCGATATCAACAATATTATCTATCTAAGTTCTATAGACCTGTAATTAAATGGATAAGAGGTATTTAGTTGGTATTATTATCTTTATTGTTTTCGTGTCACAAGCCTTTGTTCATGGTCAAGAGGCAAGTCGGGACACATCAGATTCTTCGATTGTATTTCAAAAGATGAGTTTCGGAATGAGTCTTAGCGCAATTGCTAATGTGAATTCTGCTTTTCAGATAAATTACGGTCATGCGATAAATGAGCGATGGAGAGTTAAGTCGGAATTCGGTTATATCTATACAAGCGTGTATGCTAATCAGTCAAATGGAATTCGAATAAAACCAGGACTACACTATATGAAGAGCTCTGGTAAGAACGCCGCAACGATTGTAGGTGTAAATTATAATTATAGATATACAACAGGACTTCTCAGAGAAACTTTGATTTTCCCAAATGAGTCTTTTGCAGTGAATGATCGGTTTATTCGCAGAAGATCTATGCATGGTGTAGAAGCATATTTCGGTGGGTTGATTCATTTTGATTCGAGGTTTTTCATCGAGTTGGGTGCGGGACTTGGCGCGTTCTACCTTAATGTAAATGATGTGAACAGAATGTCTCTAGAAGATGGAGGTATGCTTTTTGATATCTTTCCTGCTGGAAACTATTTTCTTCCTATGACAAGCTTCCATCTAAGTTTGAATTATGTAATTGGCAAACTACGATAGAGGCGGTGCTTGATCCTATTCTTATTCTATATTTCTGCTAAGTATCACTTAATTGTTTCTAAGATTTAACCTTTGACGACTTGTATTTAAATTGCAAGTTGAATTACTATGGGATCAAGAAATCGACTTAATTTCTAGTTGCCATCATTAAGTTATTACTGCAAAATGAGTTCAGTTCGTGTTAACATAGAAATATCATATTAAGTATTTTGATATATATAAATATTTGTTATATTTATCACAACAAATACTAGCCTATGGCCAAGCTCTTCGTCCTTGATACCTCTGTATTGCTTTTTGACCATCAATCCATCCGAAATTTTGAAGAACATGACGTTGCCATTCCAATCACAGTATTGGAAGAGTTGGATAAATTCAAAATTGGGAATGACAGTAAAAATTTTGAAGCTCGAGGTGCTATACGTCTCATAGATCAACTTTCAATAAATAAAGGACTTAATCGCTGGATATCACTTGGTGATAAAAAAGGAAGGATCAAGATTGTGAATCCTAGTAGTAAGCTTTCAAAAGATGCTGAGCAGATTTACGGTAAGGGTAAAAATGATCACAAGATTATCAATGCTGCACTTACTTTAAAAGCCAAGCATAAATCTACTGAAGTAATTTTAGTCACAAAGGATATCAATTTACGGATAAAATCAAAAGCTCTGGGCCTTAGTGCAGAGGACTACATGACTGGGAAAGTTGAAAATGTTGAAACTGTGTCGGAGAGCTTCATTTCTATCGATGAATTGGATGCGTCAATCATCAAGAGTTTATATAAAGACAAATTCGTCACAGAGAATGGAATTCTAAGTGAGAAAAAAGTAGCAAATGGTTATTATATTCTAAATAATTGTAGTCAATCCGCTTTGGCTAGGTATGATCAAAAGCAAGATAGAATAGAGTGTGTTGAGAAGCAATATGCTTCCGGGATCAAACCCCAAAATGCCGAGCAAACTTTTGCGCTTGACGCGCTTATGAATCAGGATATCAAATTAGTCGCACTTCAAGGAGTAGCAGGAACAGGCAAGACTCTACTTGCATTAGCTGCTGCACTTGAGCAACAAAGTCTTTATGATCATATTATACTTACAAGACCTATTATTCCTCTTAATAATCGGGACATCGGTTTCTTGCCCGGTGACGCAAATGATAAGATATCACCGTACATGCAGCCACTCTGGGATAATCTTAAGTTCATCAAGTCTCAATTTAGAGAGAATGGTCGAAAACGAAAGTTGATAGAAGAGTTTGAAACAGATGGAACGATTGAAATTACAGCTCTAAATTTTATAAGAGGAAGGAGTCTGACCAATGCAATTTTCATCGTTGATGAGGCTCAAAATCTTACTCCGCATGAAATTAAGACAATCATTACAAGGGCTGGTGAAGGCACAAAAATTATTTTTACAGGGGATATTCATCAAATCGATACACCTTATTTAGACGCTCAGTCAAATGGTTTGACCTATATAATAGATCGATTGAAAGGTAGCCCTCTTTTTGCCCATATTAAGCTTGAAAAAGGTGAACGAAGTGAGTTAGCAAATTTGGCAAATGACTTGTTATAGATCTCTAAGTATTTTGATCTAAGATCTTGAGATCTCTTTTTGGCTTTGGTGTACTTTTGATTCCTTAGCAGGGACGTACTTGTCGATTTGATATTTTGGCGTTTAAGACTTCAGTGAGTCAGGATGCAGTTGTAATTGTGATTAAATCTAAGGACAATTTCATTTTGCTGAAAAAAGTATAGCTTTACGCAAAAAAGAAATCAACGATGTCGAACAATTTGCTAAAAGGTAAAAAAGGAATTATTTTCGGAGCACTTGATCCCGATTCAATTGCATGGAAAGTAGCAGAAGCTTGTGTTGAGCAAGGAGCAGAAATCACGCTTACAAATGCACCCGTTGCACTACGTTTTGGAGAATTGCAGAAGCTTTCTGATAAGCTAAATGCTCCTATTATACCTTGCGACGCCACGAGTGTTGATGAGCTTGAAGCGTTATTGATCCAATCAATGGATATTTTCGGAACTAAGCTAGACTTCATTTTGCATTCAATAGGCATGTCCGTGAACGTTCGGAAGAAGAAGGACTATACCAATCTTAATCACGATTGGATGCAGAAAACGTTTGATGTTAGTGCGATTTCTTTTCATAAACTGATGCAATCGGCGTATAAGTTAGACGCTATGAAAGAGAACGGTTCTATTCTAGCACTAAGCTACATAGCAGCTCAGCGAACGTTTCCAGATTACAGTGAAATGGCTGAATCCAAGGCATTGCTAGAATCTTTTGCACGTAGCTTTGGATACCACTGGGCGATGAAGAAGCGAGTTCGAGTGAATACTATCTCACAGTCTCCAACTATGACTACAGCTGGTAAAGGGGTAAAGGGATTTACTGAGTTTTTTGACTATGCTGAGAAGATGTCTCCTTTAGGAAATGCAAGTGCCGAATCATGCGCAGATTATTGTGTTAGCTTATTTAGTGATTTAACTCGAATGGTTACAATGCAGAATCTATTTCATGATGGTGGATTTAGTAGTATGGGAATGAGTCCAGCGATTTTGGAGTAGTTTAATGATCAACAAGACTATCATTTCCAATACATTTTCACTATTGACATAATACTATGGCCCTACAAGAAGAAATCGAAGAGCAAGGTATATGGCTCTTTAAGTATAGAGGAGTTTTACCTTTAATACTTCTAGCATCAGGACTAATCGTTTTGGTTTGGAATACCCTTCATCCGGGTTTCCTCAATGAATCGTCTTTGTTTGAGGTAGCTTGGCCATATATCTGTTTTGCAGTGGGAGTCCTAGGTATGGTAATTCGAGCATATACAGTAGGTCATACACCTGCAAATACTTCAGGAAGAAATACCGAAGAACAGGTTGCAGACGAACTTAATACGACTGGTATATATTCAATGGTTCGGCATCCACTCTATGTCGGTAATTTTTTCATGTGGTTACCTTTTGCCTTGTTGACTGGTAATTTATGGTTTAGCTTTAGTTTTGTTCTAGTATATTGGCTTTATTATGAGCGGATTATGTTTGCTGAGGAACAATTTCTTCGTCGAAAATTTGGAGATAGGTATACTTCGTGGGCAGAGACCTTGCCAGCATTTATTCCAAGTTTTAAAAACTATAAAAAGCCTTCGCTTCCGTTTAGTTGGAAGAAAGTTCTTAAGAAAGAGAAAAATAGTTTGGCATCCCTCTTTTTGCTTTTTAGTTTGTTTGATATTTTGAGAGCTACAATATTGGGTTCAGCGACTTACAACATGTTCTTTTTGTACGGAGCTATTGCTACTTTAGTCTTATATTTTGTTTTGAAATATATGAAGTACAATACCGAGTTGCTAAACGAAGAGGGACGTTGATTTTCTATTGGTTGATTTCCAAACCATACCGCAATAGCTTTATGCCATTAGTTCTTTGGCATTTTTGATAGCTCCTTCAGTAGGGGGGTCACCACTTAGCATTTTTCCAATTTCTTGTATTCTACCTGCTTCGTCTAGAGGTTGAACTTTTGTATAAGTCCTATTATTCTCTACTACTTTATAGATGAAGAAGTGAGTATCAGCCTTAGCAGCTATTTGTGGCGAATGTGTGATTGAGACTAGTTGATGCTTTGTGGCGAGCTTTTTAAGTATTATCCCCATTTTACCAGATACTTCACCAGAAATACCGGTGTCAATCTCATCGAAGATCAAAGTACCTAAGTTGATTTTTCCCGCAACTACCGATTTTAGGCTTAAAGCTAGTCTAGACAATTCCCCTCCTGAAGCCACTTCACTAATTGATTGCGGAGCTTTTCCTGGGTTTGCCGAAAATAGAAACTGGATTTCATCCATTCCGTGAGAACGTAGTTTTTCTCCAAGAGTAATATCTATCTTGAAATTGGCATGTTCCATTCCAAGATCTGCAAGTAGGCTCTTAATTTTTTTCTCAAATTGGGGAATTATTTTGACTCTTGCTTCATGAATTCTGTTCGCTTTTTGCTTAAGATCCTTTTCAGCTTTTGCAATACCTTTTTCGAGTTTACCGCGATTTTGTTCAAAAGATTGAAGACCTTCTATTTTAGTGGATAAAGAACGATGGAAGTCATACAAGGCAGCTGAATCTTGCAATGCATGTTTTTGTAAAAGACGGAATAGCAAATTGAGTCTCTCTTGTTTTTCTTCTAGCAAGGCAGGATCTGATTCGACCGAATTTGCGAGAGAAGAACTCTGAAAGTTGATGTCTTTTAGTTCCTCAATGATTGAATTTAATCGTTCTTGTAATTCACTTAATTCAGCTCCCGAATCTCCCATTTTATTAAGATCATTTCTGACATCACTCAGCTGATCTATGATCGCGCTTTCTGATGCTTCTAATATAAATGTGAGCTTGTTTAGTACTGATATAATGCCATCAGCGTTCTCGAGCATATGGACTTCTTGTTCGAGTGATTCTTGTTCGTTTTCAGAAAATCCCGCTTCCTCAAGTTCTTTAAACTGAAAATTCAGAAAATCAAGTTCTTTTGCTACTTGCTGCGCTTCTGCGACGAGATTTTCAAGTTGCTTCAAGTCATTTCGATAGGCTAAGTAAGATTCGTGGTATCTTTCGACAGATTCAATTTGTCCCGCTAGACTATCAATCATGTTGATTTGTGTGCTTTCGTCATTGATTCCTAGCGTGTCAAATTGTCTATGCATATCAAGCAATAGAGCACTAAGCTGTTTTAAGAAACTCAATTTGACTGGTTCGTCATTAACAAATGAGCGTGATTTTCCATTGGGAGCAATTACTCGTCTAATGATGATCGGAGATTCAAATTCCATATCATTCTCGATGAATAATGCTTTTATAAGCGGACTTTCGTCCAAAAACTCAGCTTCAACGAAGCACTTTTTTGAGTCATCGTATAGGACTTTGGTGTCAGCACGATTACCTTGTATTAGTCCTAAGGCACCAGTCAAGATAGATTTACCAGCACCAGTTTCACCAGTGATGATATTGAGTTTATGGCCAAAAATCATTGAAAGATCTTCGATAATGGCGTAATTCTGGATAACAAGGCTGTTCAACATATAACGCAAAGATATATCAATAGAGAGATATTGAGGTATGGGGGGTGGGGGTAAAGTCATTTGTAGATCAAAATATTTATGTAGCACATGTATACTAAATAATTGAAATTCAACTGTTTGTAACAATGTTAGTATGCGTAATTCGATAGGTTTTAAATTAGTTTTTCCATCCTACACGATAAATATTAAATGTCAATGTCAAAATTGACGATAGTAGACTTCTTGAGATTTATTCAGAACTAGAGAGGAAACCGCAGTAAAACCGACGAGTAGTATATTCTGTGTCTGATGTTTATGTAAAGGAGATTTTCATGAATAATTCAATAATCCTAACTTTTAAACGTACTTAAGAGACTAACCACTATTACCTTTTTGAAAACGTTCTGCCAAACTATTTTTAAAAAAAATTAAGGTACAGAGGTGACAAATTACACTGCTGATTACACTAATAGTAAAGAGACTGTCTTTTGCAGTCTGTATTTCTTATTTAAATTCATTTGGAATGAAGAAGGTTAGTAGAGTACAAGCTGGCGGATTTTACGTTTTTGAAGCGCATAATTGTGCAAGGAATCACTTAATCGAGCAGAAAAGCGAGGTGGAACAGTTTCTGCGTTTTGTGAATGGCTATTTGAAAGACTATATGCAGATCTTAGAATACAGAATATCACCGACTTGTTGGAGATTAGTTGTTAGAATCAAGAGCAAATCAACGGTGTTGAAAACATACCAATTGTTACAGTTACGAAAGGGGAAATCTGCTAGGTTTGATGAAGTATGGCAAATCATTAGTGAACGAATTCGACTATTTAGATCCCATTTTACAAAGTGGGTGGATAAGAATCGTGGTAGAGAGGGGAACGCCTCAAAAGGTGTATACAAACGTTTTGCATTTGATTCACTTGAAGAGGCACAGCAATATATTGATGAAATCAGAAATTACGAAATGAAGCCTTCTCAACCCAACATTAAGTATCAGGCTAAAAGTGAGTATTTTGATAGAGATGGTGAGATTGCTAAGCAAAAGTTCTTATTGACTAGTGCTCATTATCAGACAGGAAAACGTCTTTTAGAAGATGGAGGTCTCAAATGTTTGAAAATATTAAATTACATTAATGAAATGATGGAAAATTGGATCAATCAAACCAAAAAGCTCCACGAGTATAATGCCGGTAAATGGATGTTTGTTTGAAGTAATAGTAAATACAGATTCCTAGGGGATAAATCTATGATTTACAATATTTTATAAGATATGTGCTACAACTTTTGCTTTGCAAAACTATACTTACAATATATTAAAGAACTCCCCAATACAAATCGTAAATCATCTTCTGATTTCACAGAAAATTTAGGATTCTTTACAACTAATCCTCGTTTTGAGATTATCATTTACTTAGGTGTTTGTAAAACTAGATCATATGTAATACATAATCCATAATTTACTGATTATTAATGCCTTATAACCAAAATCACATCCCCAGGTTCTTTCTCAAATCCGCGGGCAATGCAATCCCATTATCGATTATCAACTGAGCATCTTTTTTAGCTTCTTGGAACTTACCCAGGGCAACGTAATTCCTTGCTCGTTCGATATATATTGCTGGAATTTGGCTATATCTAAGAGCACGATTATAGTCTATTTCAGCTCCTTTATAATCTCCTAGTATTCTTTTTGTTGTAGCTAAATTACTGATCATTGCTCCATTATAAGGTCTAAACTTTAGATAACTCAGAACATCTTTTTGCTCATTTTCATAGTCTCCAACATTATGATACGTGATAGATCTATTAAAGTAAACATTTGGATTACTTGGGTCTAGAGCCTCTGCTTTTTTGAAGGTTTCAATCGCTGGGTAATTTCGATTAAGTCGAGCCTGTGTCGAGCCTAAGTTGACCAAATACTCTGGGAGCAAGTCTCTGTATTTACCATCTGTTTTTGCTTTTTCGGTGGCCAGCTTTACCGCTTGTTGGTAATCTGCTAATGCTAATAGTAAAGTGTCTTTTCGCTGTGATTGGAAATACAATTTGCCTCGCGAATTGTAAGGCTCCGGGTCGTCTTGTCCAAGACTCAAACGTTGCGCATAATCTGCCAATGCAAGATCTTTATACCCTGCGTCTCGTAGCCAGTTTGCACGATTACCCCACGTAACTTTCGTTCTTGGATAATATTCAATGACATGAGACCATAAGCTATATGAATTACTCCAAACATCTACTTGCTGGTAAGTTTTGTGCATGAAAAGCATCATGTATAAACCTGCGATTCCAACAATAGCTTTTCCAACTATCGACGTTAAATCGATTTGTTGAAAGTAGTAGGCAGCTATAAAAAATAGACCAGCATATGGCACATACGTGAATCGATCAGCTAGAAAACCTTGTCCAGCTCCTAAGATCTGAAGTACAAACATCACATTTACAGTAAAGAATAAAAATCCAAAGACCCAAACATGCTGCTGCTTTTTCCATAGAAACACAATTGCCCCAACCAGTGCAAAAAATGGAATGGCACTAAGATAGTATGTGGTTTCAAAACTTGAAGGGTAGGGATACAACGGAGACATCACCCAAGGATAGATAAACTTACCGAGATAAACTATATACGAATATGAACCTATAAACAAACGTTGGAAAAAGGAAAATGTGGTAGCATCAAGAAGTACACCTTCTGAACTAAGAACAAAGAAGCCAAAGGAACCTATGACCAGAGATATCACAAAGTAGGGTACCTTGTAGATTATCGATTTCAAAGAAAATGTTTTATCAAGCCAATAGTCAACTGCAATCATTGTCAATGGTAGAGATACCGCTTGAATCTTAGATAGTCCACTAAGAAAGAACAAAGGGATGATAAGCCATATGAATGTGAATTCTTTATTGAGTTTCTTGCCTTTTATATAGTAGAATAATGCTGCGAAATAGAAAGAAGCAAATAACACATCTTTTCGCTCCGTTAGCCAAGCTACAGATTCTACGCGCATGGGATGAATTCCAAATAGTAATGCTAATAGAAATGCACCGATTGGATTCAATCCCAATTGTCGACCGATTTGAAAGATCAAGAAGACACAGAATAAGTGTAACAGAATATTGTTTAGATGCCACCATTTCCAACTTTCCTTTTCCATGCCGAATGCCATTTTTTCTAAGGCAAAGGTCCAGACAGTCAAGGGATTGTACCCACCAATTACATCAGTAGTGAATATTTCTCCAGTAAGTTTCCAGAAATTCTCAGAGCTGATGTCTTGGATTAGTTTGTTTTCCACAAAATTCTTGTCATCATCCCAATTAACCCATTCATTGTTCAAGCTGTCACTAAAGGCCAAAAAGCTTATCAAAAGAGCAGATGCGACAAGAACTAAGGATAATTTGTCTTTCCAAAAGCTCATCTCTGTCTCAGCTTTGACCTGATTACTCTTAGTTTGAGTAACCTTTCTCTTTGTATATTTTTTTTTGGATTTTTTCTTAGACTTGGACATCAGATATATTTGATAATTAAATATATCACATAATTATGAAAAGAATCCGATTGCGCAATATTGGACATAAGAAGTTGCGGGTCAAAACTATATATTTGTGCGCTTAAGCTCAGATCATGAAGGATTCAGAAATGCAGTATGTAATTGACATTGTAGGTGAGGAAGAAATATTGGATAAAATAGGTTGGTCTAACGGGAAAAATCTATTTAAAATCGACCCAAAGATGCCGTATGAGGAAGCGGAAAAATTGATTGATCAGAATCCAGATAGAGCTTTTTTATTCTCCTTGTCAAATGTACCTTTTGAACGAAGAGAACATATTCAACTTGCTGGATTATCTCAGAGACTAGATACTCAGTACTACTTAAAAAATACTACTGGTACAAAGAACATCGCCTTTTTGGGCGCAAGCCAAACTGTTTATTATAGTGATCCACTTGTTGGTTTATATTTGAAAGAGATTAATAGTCAAGTGGCTCTTAAACAAGTTGACGTTGCTGATCTAGATAAATTTCCAGTCGCAATCAATTCAGGAACACAATGGTCTAATGAATCTTTGCAAAGATTGCATCCACAGGAATGGACTCCTGGACCAGCTAGCGGAATATTTACGGTTATATGTCATAAAGAAAATATCTCGTTACGAAAACAAATAGCTAAACTTCATTTTTCCGAGAGTCAAGTTCTTGGCAATATTGAAAGAAGAGTAGAACAGCTGATTTCAGCAAAGAGTGGGATCTTACTACTTGGCACTTACTGCTTCATTGATGCGCAACACAACTATCAAATTTACCTTGTTATTGATCGAGGAAATGGTCTTGAGCATCTCAGTACAAGTCAATCGACTTCTCATGGTTTGGAGGAAGCACTGATGGCAAAGTTAATATGACTTAGAAAGAATTTCTTGAGGAAGATAATCTTCTTTCAACTGTGTCAAAGGGAAGAGAATTAATATAGTTTAAAAGTGTTCAATTTTCTAGCTCTAGCAGCTCGAGTTTTACTGTACAGTGTGCGGAGTAAGATTTTGTAAGAAATAGAAGTTTTACCCTATTGTATTGGACTTAATTAGCTTGATTTAGCATTCATTAGCCTTGTTTGTCTAGTATTGATTTTGATTCGTATAATTATGCCCAAGCAAGCAAATTGAAATTCCGCATTCGAGCTTAATTTAGTAACTTTGCGGTATGTTAATATCGGCTAAGGAAATAGCATCCTATTTGCACGGTGAGGTAGAAGGTAACCCAGATGTGCAAGTACATGCTCCAAGTAAGATTGAAGAGGGTGAAGAAGGGACAATTTCGTTTCTTGCAAATCCCAAGTACGAGCATTATGCTTACACTACAAACGCATCCATACTGATTGTCTCAAATGAATTTGAGCCTACAGACGATATCTCTAGTACCCTGATAAAGGTGCCAGATGTATACGCCTCTATTGCTAAATTATTGGAAAAATTTAGCGACAGCAAATCTCAAAAATTTCAAATATCAAGTTTTGCTTTTGTTGAGAAATCTGCAGAATTGCATCCCGAGGTTTCTGTAGATGCATATGCGGTTATCAAAGAGCATTGCGAAATTGGACAAAGGACAACCATTTATCCACACGTTTTTATCGATCAATCTGTGAAGATCGGTAAAGATTGTATCATTTATGCTGGAGCAAAAATCTATTCCAATACGATAATTGGTGATAATTGTATTATTCACGCAGGTTCGGTCATAGGTTGTGATGGATTTGGATATAGCAAAGACGATCAGGGAGTTTATACAAAAATTAAGCACGTGGGAAACGTGATAATTGAAAATGACGTTGAAATCGGTGCTAATGTCACTATTGATCGAGCTACAATGGGTTCGACCATAATAAGAAGAGGAGCAAAGATTGACAACCTAGTGCAGATTGCTCATAATGTCGAAATTGGTGAAGATACAGCTATGGCCGCGCAGTCTGGAATAGCTGGAAGCACTAAAGTGGGAGATAGAGTAATAATAGGCGGGCAAGCTGGTATAGTAGGACATCGTAAGATTGCTGACGAAGTTCAGATTCAAGCTCAAAGTGGAGTAATTAGTAATGTAAAAGAAGTAGGTAAAAGGCTATATGGATATCCAGCGATAGACTATCACAGCTATTTGAAGGCATATGCCATTATGAAAAACCTTCCAGATCTTAAACAACAAGTGAAAGAGCTTCAAGATCAAATTAACGAACTAAAAAAAATGTAGTTGTAATCTCAGCTATAGCTCAAAACTATGAAACAGAAAACAATCGAAAAATCTACCAGGCTTAGTGGAATTGGTTTGCATACAGGAATCGAAGCTGAAATCACTCTGAATCCTGCGCCTGAAAATCATGGAATAAAATTTAAGAGAATTGACTTAGTAGATGAGCCGATAGTGGAAGCTGATGTCAATTATGTAATATCGACAAATCGAAGCACGACTTTGAGAAAAAGGGATGCTCAGGTTTCTACAGTAGAGCATCTTCTATCAGCTTGTGTTGGCATGGGGGTCGATAATTTAATGATAGATATTTCAGGTCCAGAAGTTCCTATTCTTGATGGTAGTGGACGTTATTTCGTCCAGGCAATCGAGGAAGCTGGAATTGTTGAGCAGGCTGCTGATAAATTGGTTTTTGAAGTGGAAGAAACAATCTCTTTTAAAGACCCTGACACTGGCTCAGAAATGGTTGCTTTAGCAGCTGATTCTTATCAGATTACATCGATGATTGATTTTGACTCTCCGATTCTAAACAAACAGTATGCTAAACTTCATGATCTGTCGCAATACAAATCTGAAATTGCTCCAGCTAGGACTTTTGTTTTTGTTCGGGAACTTGAAAAGTTGATAGATCAGAATCTTATAAAGGGTGGTGATTTGGAAAATGCAGTGGTCATCGCCGATGAACCAATGGAAGTTGAAGATCTAGCAAGATTAGCTAAAAAGCTCAATAAACCCACAATGGAGATTGAAAGTGAAGGCTATCTTAATACTACAAAACTTCATTTTTCAAATGAACCAGCACGACACAAATTACTTGATGTAATTGGAGACTTGGCTTTAATTGGTTGCGGAATAAAGGGGAAAATTTTAGCAACAAAACCTGGTCATCGGACAAATGTAGAATTTGCGAAGCTTCTAAAAAAGCACTATCGAGAGCAAAAAAAATTAAGAGGTAAACCAAAGTATGATCCTACAAAAGAGCCGATTATGGACTCTGTAGAAATACAAAAACTTCTTCCCCACAGATATCCTTTTTTGATGGTAGATAAGATTATTGAAATTGGAGAAAAGCATGTCGTGGGAGTTAAGAATATCACGATGAACGAGCAGATGTTTCAAGGGCATTTTCCAGGGAATCCGGTTTTTCCTGGCGTTCTACAGATGGAGGCCTTAGCACAGACTGGCGGTATACTAGCGTTGACAAAGCAAGAGGATCCGCATGGCTGGGATACATATTTTGTGAAAATGGATCAAGTAAAATTTAAGAACAAAGTTGTTCCTGGTGATACATTGATTCTGAAAATGGAATTGATGTCTCCTATCAGAAGAGGACTTGTCCAAATGCAAGGAACGGCATATGTGGGAAATAAGATTGTTTCAGAAGGGGAATTGATCGCACAGATCGTTAAACAAAGCTAAAGCACCATGGAATTAAACGTAGTACATCCAAATGCTAAAATTGGAAAAAACGTAACAATATCGCCGTTCACAGTAATTGAAGAAGATGTTGTGATAGGCGAAAATAGTTGGATTGGTCCGAATGTTTCAATTATGAATGGCGTTCGTATAGGTAAGAATTGTAAAGTATTCCCTGGAGCGATTTTAGGAGCTGTTCCACAAGATTTAAAGTTCGGTGGAGAAGAATCCATTCTTGAAATTGCGGACAATGTAGTTATCAGAGAATATTGCACAATTAATCGCGGTACGAAAGCAAATTTTAGAACATACATTGGCGCAAATACTTTGATTATGGCTTATGTGCATGTCGCACATGACTGCATTATTCACAATAATTGCATTGTTGCCAATAGTGTAAATCTCGCTGGTCATATAGAACTCGAACCTTATGTAGTTGTAGGTGGCATGACAGCGATACATCAATTTGTTCGTGTTGGAAGACATACTATGGTTGGCGGCGGTTCGCTTGTGCGGAAAGATGTACCACCATTTGTAAAAGCTGCTAGAGAGCCACTTTCATACGCTGGTATCAATGGTTTGGGACTAAGAAGAAGAGGGTTTTCAGAAGAGCAGGTTCGTACTATTGAAGATATCTATCGCATTTTGTTTGTGAAAGGAATTAACCGCAAGAAGGCCTTGGAAATGATTGAAAATGACTTCCCAACTTCAGATGAAAAAGATCAGATTCTTGATTTTGTCGCTAGAGCAGAACGAGGGTTGATGCGAGGTTATAGATAGTCTTGTGATTTTTAAAAATGAATCGGGCTTTGAGCCCAAAAGTCAATGTCGATGGATATTACATTTCAACAAGTTTCTAAACGATTCTCATACGAATGGATATTCAGAAATATAGATTATAGATTTTCTTCAGGACAAAAGATTGGAATAGTCGGACCAAATGGTTCTGGTAAATCTACGCTACTTCGACTGCTTCTGGGAACGCTGGAGCCAAGTAGTGGAAAGGTCAAGTTTGCGGATGAAGGCCGCAATATACCTGTCGAACAAGTCTACAACAAATTTAGTTTTGCCGCCCCTTACATGGATCTTCCAGGTAACTTCACAATGGAAGAGATTATAAAATTTCACTTTGCATTTCGTAAACCTATCGATAAAATGCAGATTAATGACTTAATTGATCTTGCACAATTAAGTAATAGTAAGCGAAAACACTTCAATCAGTTTTCTAGCGGTATGAAACAACGATTCAAATTGGCGCTTGCTTTCAGTAGCCAGAGTTCAGTTGTGGTTCTTGATGAACCCACGACGAATCTTGATATTGATACTAAAGCGTGGTTTGAAAAACTAGTAGAAGATAGTCTAGGACAACGATCATTAATCATCGCAACCAATGAACCCTTTGATCTTCAACTATGCGATACGCAGTTTCATATCATGAATTATAAAAAGAAGAAAGGGTAGGGAGGGGATACCTATTCTCTTTCTAGGTCTTATAGCGGTTTATTTTCTAAATTGATGATTGCAGTGTTATATGATGTGAGTATTATGAGATTTTATATCGTAGAATCATCTAGGAACGTAACGGTAATCTAACAGTGACGAGCCGAATACAAATTTCACCTTGCATGAATTGACTTGGTCCGCTAATGCGAGCATAGGTGTGACTAAGAAGATACATGTGGGTTGGTCTTATATGCATATTTATACTTCGGGCTCACTTACGGGCCTTAATATCGAGCCTGAGACGTATTTTACGACTGGAGTATTTGGTCAATATGATTTTTTGCAGTACGAGAAATTGCGCATCTATGGGCAACTTTCTTATGATTTTGGAAATTATTGTACCTGTGATCTTCCTAGACCTGAACCGAGCAAATTTGAAGGTGTAAATTATGCCGGATGGGGACTCGGATTGACCTATCGTTTAGCAAAATACGTTTCAGCAGATTTGGCTTTTGATAGCCGTTATTTGCTGAATATGAAGGAATTTCGACCTTATGCATATACCTTGTATATTATCGGAATTAATCTCGATATAGAATAATGAGTTGCTATTGCTTTCTTGAAGAAAACTACATCGCTGTTTCGAATTTTTCCGACAGAAATTGGTATAGGGTCACTTCAAAAGAATATTCTTTTTAAATCCAGATAACGTTGTACTTGGTCATAGCCTTCCTTTCAGCTTCTCGAGTTCTCTCTTTATTTGGTTAAGTTTCTTTACAATGGGACGTAGTGACTTTTCCTTTTCTTTCATCAATTTCATTTCTTTTCTAGCTCCGTCAATAGTAAAACCACGCTCCTTAACAAGGCTGTGAATGACTGCAATCTGCTCAATGTCCTTCACTGTAAATTGCCGATCTCCTTTCCTATTTTTTCGGGGCTTCAACTCTGTAAACTCCCCTTCCCAATATCGTAAAAGACTATTGCTGAGATTAAATAACTCGGCAACCTCTCCGATAGAGTAGTATAGTTTGGTCAGATTCTTTGGTACTTCAGCCATATTTTAATTGTCATTGTGCTTTAATATCCTAATCACTCTTGTAATGGATAGTACATATAGTTACCTTGATTGATTCCTACCTAATTTAAAGTTGGTATAGTATTTGGATAATCATAGTATGTCAATGAAAAACTCAAACATATCAAAAATAGCATTTTGTAATTGATTGATAATCATCGTCAAACAAATTATTTTTTTTAATTCAATTATTAGAACGGTCAAAGATTAAACTTGATCAACAAAAAGTACAGAAATGAAAAATTATTTTTTGAAAACTTTCGCTTTGTCTTTTTTCCTTTTCCTAGGTCTAACTTCTTTCGCTCAAGATTATGAAACTCCTGAGGTAGCAATCGAACGATTAATAGAGAAACGAGCAGAAGTAATTGAGATCATCATCAATCAAGAGAATGATAAAACGATGAGTTACTTCAAAGCGGTCGCATCTCAAAAGATTATTGACGCTATGCTTGGTGATTTTAAAGAAGGAAAGAGTGTAGAAGAAGTTGCAAACGAGAACAGTGCAACCATGAAAATGAATCACGTTCAAGTAGTTAAGCCTATGTTCCCTGATTCAAATGGAAGGTATGGTACCAATTGGATTAACGAGGACTTACTCATTCTTCTCGAGAAAAAATAGAATTCATCCTTACGATAAAACACTTTACGATGATTAATCGAATTATTAAACATAGAGAAAGTACGCAATTAGCCTTCGCTTTGAAAAAAGTAGGGACATTTGTTTTGCTTTTGATCTCTTTTCATGTGATGCTTTTGGGACAATGTCCTGATGGTGAAACGAATATCACAATCTTGATGGACAATGAAGCTTTTCCGAGTGAGAATAGCTGGGAGCTTTGGGATGCCACCGCTGGCGAGCAGGTTGTCTGCTTTGATAATTGGACTAATGGTACCTCAGTGGATGTGTGCATCACCAACGGTAATACCTATGAACTTTATGGGTATGAATCTTTTGGTGATGGATGGAATAGCGGAACCTTAGAAGTTATTACTAGTGAAGATGCCTCAAATTACATGGGGTCTTGCTTTGCAAATGAGGGGAATGTTCTGTTCTCAGGCACGTCTTTGGCATCAGGTAATGGATTTGTAGATTGTCAAACTGAAGGTCCTTCAGGCTTTTTAACAGCAACTTTTTCAACAGCTTGCATTGCATGTGAGATAGTTTGTCCTTCTGATATCGTAGTTTCAAGTGAACCAGGTATGTGTGGAGCAAATGTCACAATTCCCCTTCCTATGTCGAATGGCGTTTGTGATCCAGCGGTTAGCGATATGAGTGGATTTTATCCAGTAGGAACTACCGAGGTGGTATTTAGTGCTGACGCAAACGGAGCGAGTGGAGGTGTTGGCTGTTCAGTGATGGTTACTGTAACCAATACAAATGGACCGATTGTCTCGACTCCATCTGACCAAACAATTTCATTAGATGGTGGAGCATGTTCGTCCGTTGTCAATTATACAATCGACGCTGAAGTTTCATGTGAAGCTACACCGCTTTCTCTTTCGCAGAATAATGATTCTCTGACTATCAATAATAGTTTTGCATGTCCAGGAGGGTCAAATAGTTATTATCGAGTGTGGAATTTACAAGATGAGGGAGTATTGACTGATTTTACGCTAGAATCAATAGATATAGGTGTTTTTGAGGCATTTAATTTGCCAGCAGTAACGGTAAGAATTCATGAATTGAACGGTCCTTTAGCTGTTTCAAATCTT
Source organism: Saprospiraceae bacterium (assembly GCA_965658745.1). Taxonomy (GTDB): domain Bacteria; phylum Bacteroidota; class Bacteroidia; order Chitinophagales; family Saprospiraceae; genus JAHDFB01. The sequence continues at coordinate 108,037 of CBFHTK010000007.1, forward strand.
GAGCTTATTTCTGAAAATACGATGAATATTTCAGCTGTATTCAACACTCTAGTGAACTTTCCTATTGTTGCTGATCTAGAAGCGGAAAAAACATACGTCGTAGAAGTAGTAACTCCAGGTTCAATTTTTAGCGGCTTTGTTATGGGAATTAATAGCGCAGGTCAAACTGCTCCATCTTATTTGAGATCGAATTTCTGCAACATATCAACTATTACAGATTTAGCTACCATTGCATCAAGCAACGAAGCGATAGTGATGAATCTCAACGGAATTCAAGAGTCGTTTTCAATTATGCAGACCTCTGGACTTCCTGCCGGTTCTGAATTCCCTATTGGTAGTACTACAAACACATTTGTTGTTACGGATGCTTCCGGGAATACTACAGAGAGTTCGTTCAGTATCACCGTAAATGAGTTTGCCAACCCAATTTCAACTCTTGCCTGCAACAATTTAGTCAATATATCACTAGATGTAAATTGCGAGGCCTTGATTACTCCTGATATGGTACTTGAGGGAGGACCTTACGGGTGTTACGATAACTATACAGTAACTATAAAGGATTTATTAGATAACGAGTTTGGGAACATGGTTACAGGAGACATGATTGGTCTTGAATTGATTGCAGAAGTTGCAGATCAAGAAGGTAATTACTGTTGGGGTGATATTGTAATCGAAGATAAGTTAGCACCAATGCTAGAATGTTCTGAACGCACAACTCAATGTACCGAAGATACCAAGCCAGGGTCACTCTTGTCCGATTTAATGCGCTTCAATTTTGAACCCAATGTAGCAATATCTGCAAGCGACGTTTCATCTACAGATATTCCGATTGAGATTTTTGGTCTAGATGGAGCTGAGATTGCAGACTTGAATATCGAATTAGAGATTTCACACACCTGGGTTTCTGACCTTTCAGTGGTTTTGGTTTCTCCAGCTGGTACTGAAGCTACCTTATTTATTTCGCCAGGTACATTTTGTCCCGGAGATGATATTGATGTTACAATTGACGATGAAGCAGATCTTACTGCAGATGATTTAGCAACAACTTGTTTGGATCAGACTCCCGCAATTGAAGGGGCGTTTCAATCTGCATCTCCGTTGTCCATTTTTGACGGTGAAAATCCCAATGGAACATGGATTGTGAGAGTAAATGATTTTGCAGCAGGCGATGGTGGACAGTTTCAGAATGTAACTTTAGAAATAACACAGACTGGTGGAATTGTAGGTTTACCTATACCAGATGGAGCTACCTTTCAACCATTTGGAGATCAGTCATTTTTTGTCTTTGGGCTTGACCCATGTGGACCTGCGGTACTTACCTATGAGGATGAATCCGAAGAAATGGATTGTACAAGTCCATATACTGAGGTTATATATCGAACTTATACTGCCACGGACGAGTCCGGTAACAACGCTGTTTCGTGTGAAGATACAATCTATGTCTTACGAACAGACCTAGGGACTTTAGAATTTCCAGAAAATTATGATGACCTTGATTTACCTTCAATTAGTTGTACTGCAGGATATCCCACTCCAAGCATGACAGGGTCACCTACTGGTGATTTTTGCGAGAATGTTCAGATGGACTATACAGATATCGTAATTGATATTTGTGAAGGCAGCTATAAGATACTAAGATATTGGACGATTTTTGAATGGTGTAGTAGTGAGGTAGTTGAGCATACTCAGATAATCAAAGTTACCGATCAGGAAGGACCTGTGATCACCTGTCCAACAATAGGAACGATATCTACTGGTCCATATGATTGTCAAGCTAGTATATTGTTGCCAAGTCCAACTATTTCTGATAATTGTTCGACGGTTTCAGCTTACACAGTGGAGACTACCGCTGGAACAATTATTGAACAAGGAGGAACCTATAATCTTGTTAATCTTGATATAGGATCCGTCACAGTTACATACACTGCAACTGATAATTGCGGAAATAGCTCTTCTTGTTCGATTACATTTGAAGTAGTTGATAATGTATCTCCAGTTGCAGTTTGTGAGCAATTCACAACGGTTTCTCTTTCATTTGAAACTATTGTCACAGTTGATGCTGAAACTTTTGATGATGGATCTTATGACCAATGCAGTGACGTAACATATTCAGTAAGAAGAATGACAGATGTGTGTGATGTGCCTGGCAATACTGCTTTTGGATCGTCTACTACATTCTGTTGTGAAGATGTTGGAAGTCTAGTGATGGTTGAGTTTAGAGTCGAGGATTCAGAAGGAAACGTCAATACTTGCATGGTAGAAGTTGAGGTTCAAGATAAAATTGCTCCAGCGATCCAAGTCCCACCAAATATTACATTGAATTGTCAAGAGGATTATACAGATCTAAATCTGACTGGAGGACTTGCGCTTGGTTTTGATAACTGTGAAATAGAAGACATTAGTTTTATTGATATTCCTTCTATTGGTTCTTGTGGATCTGGTCAAGTTTCAAGAGTTTTTACAGTGACTGATAAAAGCGGTTTGACAGCTACCGGCACACAGATTATCTTTTTGATAGACAATGACCCTTTTGACATAAATGACATAACTTTTCCAAGTAATGTGACTTTGACTTCTTGTACTGCATCGATAGATCCTTCGTCAACAGGAGAGCCTATTTTGAATGACGATATATGTAGTCAAGTTACTTACAATTTTTGGGACGATACATTTGTAATCGTTGAAGATGCCTGCCAAATAATCTATAGAGAGTGGACTGTAATTGATGAATGCCAGTACGGAAATAGTACTAATCCCAACTTGGGAATTTGGAAGGATATTCAAGTTATAGAAATTGTCAATAATACTGCACCGGTTATCACAACTCCATGTATAGATCAATCTTTCCCTGGGTTCGGGAATTGTGAAGATGAAGTTACTATAGGAATAGAAGCAACGGATGATTGTACGCCAAGTGATAAACTAGTCTACGAATGGAAGATCGATGCGTTTGATGAACAAGATGGTATTTTTGAGTTTCAAAATACAGGTAGTGAGCTTACGGAAATATTCCCATTCGGTACACATAGAATTTATTGGACTGTTGCCGACAAGTGTGGAAACCTAACTTCGTGTAGTTACTTATTTACGGTTGAAGATGCAAAACCACCTACACCTTATTGTATCGGAGGATTATCTACTGCCGTGATGAGTTTCTCAGGAGAAGTAACGATTTGGGCAAGCGATTTTGCACTAGCATCGGAAGATAATTGCTCTGAAGATATTCTGGTTTCCTTCTCTGAGGATGTTATTCAAACTTCCAGAACGTTTAATTGTGAAGACATACCTAATGGTATTGCACAACTTGTAGAAGGTATTCAAGTTTGGTTCTGGGATGAAGCGGGAAACAAAGACTATTGTACTGTATCATTACTTCTTGAGGATAATGAAGCGGATTTCTGTGAGGACATGTCGACGGTGACTGCAAGTGGAACTTTGACGACTGAGAATAACCAGTTGATCGAGAAGGTTGATCTAGAAGCGACAACAATTTTCAGTGGTGATGTCATGTCGACAAGTACGGATGATGGAACCTATGCCTTTGATTTGATTCCAAACATAGACTACAGTATTACGGCCGAGAAGAACCTTGATCCGCTAAATGGCGTGACAACTCTAGATATTGTACTGATACAGAAGCATATATTAGCTCTACAGGTTTTTGATTCACCATACAAAACGATTGCTGCAGATACTGACAACAATGGTCAGGTGTCAGGTTCAGATATCATTGCGATTCGTAAATTAATTCTTGGATTGTCAGATGCGTATCCGAATGATCAGAAATCTTGGAGATTCTTGGATAAGAATCAGTCATTTTCTGATGTATACAATGTGTTTCCTTATGATGAGGTACTTGATGTGAATTTCTCAGCTGGAAATCCTATTGAACACGATTTCTATGGTGTAAAAATTGGTGATATCAATCAGTCTGCGGATCCAGCAAACTTTACTAGCAATATAGATACTAGGAAAGGCTCAGAACTAGACTTATGGGTGAACAATAGGAATGTAGAGAAGGGGGCAACAATTGAAATCCCTGTGTTCGCTGATAATTTTGAAGATATGATTGCATATCAGATGACTATAGAATTTGACTACTCCGTTCTTGAGATTGTTGATATGAAAGCAGGAGCATTAGACGTTTCAGAGAATGATATAAATGTGGCTTTCGCCCAAAAGGGCATGGTTTCCGCTCTTTGGAGTTCTGTTGAAGCTACTAGCAGTGATGATATCCTTTTTACGTTGATTGTAAAGGTGAAGAAAGATACAGACTTGAATGACGTCTTCCGTACAAGTAGTCGTTTAACAGAAACTATGGCATACAATGAGCAAGCAGAGGCACTTGATATCAGCTTCTCAACACGTGAAAATGATGTGACAATACCCGCTGATGAAAGACTTTTGTTGTATCCAAATACACCAAATCCATTCAGTAATTCAACCTTAGTCTCATTTGATTTACCGAAAGAGGCTACAGTGAATTTATACGTTTATAGTATGGATGGAAAACTTGTTCACACGCTCGAACGAGATTTACGAGCAGGTTATCAGTCAATTGAAGTACAAGAAAAAGAGTTATTGGGAGCAGGAGTTTATTACTATACAGTAACGACTTCCTCAGCTTCAGTAAGCTCAAAAATGATTTTAATCGATTAAAAAGATAAAAGTAGAGTGAATTTTATTTGGACGAACCGTCTCTTGGAAACGAGAGACGGTTTTTTATGTCCCGTATCAAAGGCGCTTAGAAGTTGTGGTATATGTGGTATAAGTAATTGATTATCAATATTTTGAGGCTGTTAAATTTAGCTGTGTACACAGAGTTTCTTTAGAATAATACTCTATGTTTAGCTAATTCAATAAAGGACTCGTAACTTTTTATAGAAAACTACTGATTGTAATAGACGTTTGGTTATAATTTTAAAATCAAAAGATTGAAAATGTTTAATTATTGAAATAAAGCAATCTATGTTGCACTTTCTAGGCTTTTACATTATTACCTTGGAATATTTCTATTGGTTAATCGAGACTGTGTAAATAGTTGTGTATCCTACAAGTGGGAATTAACCAGTAAGGGAATGCCATTATATAAAAGTATTACAACCCTCTACGCTTAATCTCAGCGTCTATAAATCCTAGCTCACGACTCATCTCACCTGTTACGGAGCTATTTTCTTTAGCTCTTCGTATAAGGTATGGAACTACCTCTTTGACAGGGCCGTAAGGAACATACTTTGCAACATTAAATCCTTCTTCAGCTAAATTGAAAGTGAGATTATCACTCATTCCAAACAATTGACAAAAATTGAGATGAGGATGATTCTTAACAATACCTAATTCATGAATTAGATTTGCTTGAAGTCTATTACTTTCGGTATTGTGACTTGCATTGCAAGATGCGATAGTTTCATAATTTGTGACACAATATCGCAATCCTTCATTGTACATCTTATCTGTCTCGGCTTTGGTTTCGTTGATAGGAGAAGGGTAATTATGCTCTTCAGCACGATCGCGCTCTTTATCCATGTAAGCACCTCTAACTAGTTTTGCACCTAGAATGTAGCCACCTTCTTTAGCCTTTTTATGTGCATCTTTTAAGCACTGTAATTTGTCCTTCCGATAAAGTTGATAAGTATTATAGACAGCGGCTTTTTCATGATTGTATAAAGCCATCATTTCATCGACTAGATCGTCTATTGGGTCTTGTATCCAACTTTCTTCGGCATCTACAAACAGTCCAACACCTAACTCAGATGCTCGTGAACACATGTTGTCAACGCGCTCGCGTAATTGTTCGTATTGACGCTGTTCACCCTCATTCAATGCCTCTTTTCTCCCTAGTTTCTCTAAAATGCCATTATCTACAAGACCAGTTATTTTTGTACTAACCACTGGAACGCTAGTATTAGCTGCTGCAAATTCAATTGCACGAATTGTTTCATTCATCACATGATTCAATTCTTCTTCTGTGCTTTTTCCTTCTGCACCGTAATCTAATATTGTTAATGCACTATTCCTGAATAAGTGATCAATTGCTCCTTGGCAATCTAGTAGGTTTTCACCGCCTACAAACTGATCAAATAAAGTCTGTTTGATGAAATACTTGGAAAATGGAAGACGCAGATTGATGGCTAGCAGACCTAGTGCCGAACCAATTTTAACTAGAGCCGGATTGTTCATAAGACGAAACAATCGAGCCATCTTTTTGAGCTCTTTGTCAGATTTGTGAGAAAACGCGATTTCAGTGTTCTTAAAATCTAATTCAAGTTTGGGTTCTGGTTCCATTCGATTTTTGAAAAATTAATAAGTGTTCCAAATTTTCCATGAAGCTTCAGCTTGTTCTACAAGCATTTCATAGCCGTTCATTATGGAAGCACCAACGGACTCACCGTGTGTCAAAAATAATGTTTTTTCTGGATTATAAACTAGATCAAATAGTAAATGTTTCGAGTGAAGATTTCCATAAGGAATCGCCGGCGCTTTATTAATGTCAGGGAATGTTCCCACTGGTGTACAGTTGACAATGAGTCGGTGTGATCTTATTGTTTCTGCATCTAGTTCATCATAAGTGAAATCTCCATTTGAACGCGATACAACAGAAAAGTTTATTCCTTTTTTCCGCAGATAGTATTGAATTGCTTTTGATGCGCCCCCTGATCCCAAAACTAGCGCATCGCGAACTGTTTTTCGCCCTATTAGGCGTTTCAGCGCTTTGCCAAATCCGATTACATCAGTATTATAGCCGGTGAGTTTACCATTCTTAAAATCAATAGTATTAACTGCACCAATTGATTTTGCAGTTTCATCAACGTCGTCCAAGAATGAAATGATTGATTCTTTATATGGAATTGTCACATTCAGTCCAGCGAAAACTTTTTCGGAAATTAATTTTCTGAAAGCGCTGATCTCCTCTAATTCATAAAGCGAATACCTAGCCTCTCTTATAACTTCTTTTCCGAATTTTTCTCCAAAGTACTTTTCCGAAAAGCTGTGTTTAAGCGTCTTGCCGATTAGTCCATACTGCTTCATTCTACTTACCTTTTCCTTTTAATAGGACTACCAAGGTATAGAACATAATTTTGATATCAAGGGACAATGACATGTTCTCTATGTACAGGATGTCAAATTTAAGTCTGGCCAACATTTGCTGAAGATTAGAAGCATATCCATATTTTACTTGGCCCCAGGAAGTAATTCCTGGTCTAACCTTAAGTAAGTGTCTATAGTAAGGTGCCTCTTCTAGGATCTTTTCTATGAAGTACTTCCGCTCTGGACGTGGTCCCACCAAAGACATGTCTCCCTTAAGTACATTGAAAAACTGAGGAGTTTCATCAATCCTCCATTTTCTCATCACTCTACCCCAAGTCGTAATTCTTGGATCATCCTCATTTGAAAGCTGTGGGCCATCTTTTTCAGCATCCACAAACATCGACCTGAATTTGATGATGTCAAACGGTTTACCATTTAAACCAATGCGTTCTTGACGAAAGAAAATAGGACCTTTAGAGGACAGTCTAACTTTGATAGCAGCAAAAATGTAAAGAGGCATTAGAACTAATGTCATTATCAATGAAATAGCGACATCCATAGCGCGTTTAATGAACCATTGCCATTGAGGCATTAATTCTTGATCAATTTCGATCAGTACGGCACCGTATACATGACTCATTTTAACTGTTCCTAGTAAGATATCATACATGTCAGGGATGATCTTGACAAGTATCTTATCTCTATAATCGTCGAGAACACTTAGTATTTCGCGAAGTCTATTATGTTCGCTAGTTTCGATAGCAATAATTACTTCTTCAATATGGTCCGATTCTATTATGGATGCTAAATTCTCAATCTTTCCTTTTCGCTCGAGATGCACGCTAAGCTCGTTATCAATTTTACCATTAGAGTCAATATATCCGATAAAATTGTGACCTAAACTAAAAGGCCTACTTACTATTTCTTCATATAATTCTAAGGCACTATGTTCTCCACCTATAATCAAGGTATTATATAATACTTTACCTGCTTTTAATCTTCGACTTGCTTGTGTCAAAAGCAGCATTCTCATTGATGAAGTTAGAAGAAAATGGATGAAGAATAAAGCCAAGAAACTTCGAAAGGCAGAGATGTAATTTAAGACTTGATCGTCCATCAAAATCGCAAAAAAGATTGCGATACTACCCAAAAAACTGATTACAAACGTATTGAATAGCGTACTCAGTCTAGAGTAGCGATAGATATCTTTATACTTATCAAAAATCTGATAAATAATAATCCAAAAGATAGGAACAAGCACAATGCCCCAATAAAAGTTTTGATCGCTAAAAATATCTGTAAAATCGACTTTCCCAGTTTCTACTGACTTTCGATACCCAAAGTAGATAAACCACGATAGGACCGCAGTAAGGTAGTCTGCGAGACGGTAGATGTATAGTTCCTTCTGACGATTTCCTCGCATATTTTACTGTATATGTAATAATTTGAGGTTGTCAATAAAGACTTCAGAAAGAAAGGAACTAGACGAATTGGTTCTTAGAAATATGCGATAGCCTTCGGCTGGAATATTAAATATTGCTGGAGTAAAGTTCAAGTAGACTTTATTCCATTCCGCACGTGCGGGAAACGTAAATATATAAGGTATTTCAAAAGAGTTGCCTCCACCGAATGCATACATCCCTATTTCAAATGGAATGTCATTTTTATATTCAAATTCAATAAACACATCGCGACGATCATTGTCTAGGTCGGTAAACAAGAAGTCACTTCCTACCAAGATGTCTCTTCCATTTTCAGAACTCAGCAAACCTGAATAAGATCCGTAATTTGCATCTTTGGTGGTGCGAACTAACATGGTCGAATCAATGCCGTCAAGATCAAAGGTCATACTGTTGGAAGACTCAAATGTCTCTACCAAATCGAATACAACATTGCTAGCATAATCAACTTGAGGATTTATTTCATATGTTTCAAAAGCCTCGAAAGTCTGATCCACTATGTAACTTGTCATCATGTTATATACTGTGATTGTATTCTTTCCGCCATTTTCACGAATAGCTGGTCGAATGGTCAGATTTGAAACCTCTTTTGTTGGAATTACAGCAATTTCAGCGGGAAGCTCATAATAACCAATCGAGAAGTTTTCAAAGAAAATCTCTACATGATCAATTTGATGAAGTCGCGGACCCTTCTCAAAATCATGAATAAATTCAATCGCAGATATATTTAGGAATGCAGGTTCTGGTCCTTGAGTAGCAAGTGGATTACATGAACTGATAGCAAAAAGCAGTATGCTACATATTCCAATAGTAAGTAAGTGCAGTTTTGCCATTAATTTTTGTATCGCATTAGTATATACCCAAACAAAACGACCAAACCAAGTAAAACGCTTGTCATGCGGAAGCCATTTTTCAAATGTTTTACGAAAGTTCGGATCTCTTTTTCAGATTCTTTGTGGGCAGGTATCACAATTGTTTCAAGAGCGTCACTACTTAACAAATCTCTTGCTCTTGCTTGAACGCCCGCTCGCACCATATTTCTATAAGATCGCATAACCTTCAATCTGAAATATAAATTCAGAACTAGCATAGCGCCAAAAAGCACAATTATGAGAATGAGTAGGCTATTTTCCATCATTATTAGTAAGGGCCGCAAATATACGGAGTTTTAATGATTGCAATTCGCTGTGGGCGATAGTTTGGAACAAAAATTGATATATTTAACTAGCAGATCGATGGTTTAAACGATTAAGTTGTTTCATTGATCTTTTCTCTATACCACTTGTTAACAGTCTTTACCTAACAAATCCATTTTAATGCGCCTATTCTTATTTCTGTGTTTCAGTTTTGTATCTTTTTTTGGCTCGAGCCAAAAATCACTTAATAATGTCGTTACCGAGAAAATTGACCTCAATTATTACCTTCCTGAGATGTCATACGATGCATCGATTTCTACTCCTGAATCCTATTTGGGATTTCAAGTAGGAGAGTGGCATGTATCTCATGATCAATTGGTGGGATATATGAAGTTATTAGCCAGTGAAAGCGATCGAATAACGCTAGAGACTTATGCTTATAGTCACGAGCATCGACCACTATTACTTTTGACGATATCTTCTGAGGATAATCAGAAACGGATTTCTGATATCCAAAAGGAACATGTGCAACTTTGTGATGCCTCCAAAAGCGCAAAGTTGAACATTGACAAAATGCCTGTGGTTTTGTATCAAGGCTACAGCGTGCACGGAAATGAAAGCTCGGGTGCCAATGCAGCATTGCTTGTAGCTTATTACTTAGCAGCCGGCGAAGGAAAAGAAGTACTAGACTTGCTTGACAATTCAGTCATTTTACTTGATCCATGTTATAACCCTGACGGCTTTCAGCGATTTTCTTCATGGGTTAATATGAATAAGAGCGGAACTCTTGTAAATGATCCCGCTGATCGCGAGTACAATGAGGTTTGGCCAGGAGGAAGAACCAATCATTATTGGTTTGATCTAAATCGTGATTGGCTTCTTTTGACACATCCAGAAAGTCGTGGTCGAATTGCCAATTTTCAAGCTTGGAAGCCCAATGTTCTTACAGATCATCACGAAATGGGAACGAATTCTACTTTCTTTTTTCAGCCTGGAGTTCCTGAACGTACAAATCCCAATACTCCTCAATTGAATCAAACTCTGACAGAAAAAATCGGCGTATTTCATGCAAAAGCACTCGATAAGATCGGCTCGATGTATTACACAAAAGAATCGTTCGATGATTTTTACTACGGAAAAGGCTCTACATATCCTGATATTCAGGGAAGCATTGGAATCTTGTTTGAACAGGCTAGTTCACGAGGACATGCACAGGAGAGTATCAATGGAGTTTTGGAATTTCCATTCACAATAAGGAACCAAGTAGTGACGAGTCTTTCTACACAAGAAGCTGGGTTGAAAATGCGTAAAGAAATCCTTGAGTTTCAGAGAGATTTTTATTTGGATGCATCCAAAGAGGCAAAACGATCAAAGATTAAAGCATACACATTCCCAAAACTTCCCGATTTCAATAAGTCAGCTTATCTAGTTGATATTCTTCGATCACATGATATTCGAGTTTATGCTGATCAGCAAGAAAACGGGTACTATTCGATCCCAGTTGATCAGCCACAGAGCCGCTTGATTCATATTATGATGGAGCAAGTAACCGATTTCAAAGTGAATATCTTTTATGATGTGTCTACTTGGACTTTTCCATATGCATTCGATCTGGAGATTACTGGAGAAGAGTCGTGGACTATGAGCGGGCTCAAAGAAGTTACAAATACACTAAAAAGAAACGTCTCGAGTTTAGATGATTCGAGTGAAAATGTGGCTTACGCTTTCGAATGGCACGATTGGAGATCAAGTACATTGCTAGGGATGTTACTGGAAAAAGATGTTCCTTGCACACTTATTCACGAGCCTTTTACAGCTGAAACAAACGGAGGTCAAAAGTTCTTTGATCGCGGAACCGTAATTGTAACTGGTCCAGCAAGTGAACGTTCGCAGATTTTTGAAATGTCCAAAGAGATTGGTATAGAGGTGATAGGTTTGAAAACGGGCTTGACGCAAAAAGGCGTAACATTGGGTAGTCCGTCTTCGAAGAAATTAGAAAAAGTTAAGGCTCTCATGATTATTGGAAGTGGAGTGAACGCCTATGACGCGGGTGAAATGTGGCATCATATGGATCAGCGATTGGGACTTTCTTTGTCAAAAGTCGAAATGGATAGGTTTGCCAATATTGACCTTAGTAGGTACAATACTATAATCATGCCTGATGGAAATTACCGTAGACTTAGCGATGCTTCAGTCGAAAAAATCAAGAGATGGGTTCAAAGTGGGGGTAATCTTCTAGCATTTAAGCGAGCTATATCTTCTCTTCAATCGAAAAAGATAATCTCAATAGAGACAGTTGCTACAGCAGCCACAGCTTTTGACGATAAGAGCTACGGTGACAGAAAAGAGGAATCAGCAAAACATGTAATCGGTGGCGCGATCTTTCAGACCAATATCGATAATTCCTATCCTCTGTTTTATGGATATAGAGATCAAGATCTTCCGGTATTCAAAAGAGGTACGCTTGCAATAAAGGCAGATATCGGCTCATTAGCATTTCCTATGAAGTATACCTCTTCGCCATTGGCAAGTGGATATGCGTCAAAAGAGAATATAGATAGAATAGCGGGTACCGCTGGACTATTTGTCGAAGGTTACGGTTCTGGGCGTATAGTATGTTCGGTTGATAATCCTGTTTTCCGTGGATACTGGATTGGAGGAAACAAATTATTTGATAATATGCTCTACTTTTCAAGTAGCATCTCACGTACAGGTACAAAAGGTTAATAAAGATCTAACGGCAATTTTATCAATGACATATACATTCTAAAGCTTTGCGCCACTTGCCGAAACTTCTCCTAGTCTTGGCAGTGATGGTGACCACGTGTTTTCTGACCTCCAGTCATAGTTTGCCTCGATGAGATTTTCATCAATATGTAAGTCTCCCTGCAATGTTGAAATACTGAATCCTTCCGATTTGTCATAAATAAGTTGGATAGAACCGTCTTTTAGAACACCTTGAGCTTGCACTCTTCCATTAGGGAATGTTGGTTCTCAATCATTCCTTAAGCCAGCGACCAGCAATGTATCGCTCTGTCCTTGTAGACTTATAACAGTTATGTCATTTTCAAACTGAATCGTATCGTAGGCTATGCCCATCGGGTAACCTGATGAATCAAATACCTCCATGGGGCCATTGATAGATGTTCCCGATAGAACGTAGGTTCCCACAAATGGCTTTATCTTTTCCTGTATATCTTGATTTTTACTGCAAGAAAGAATGGAAACCAGTAAAAGGCAAAGTAAGAGAGATTGTTTGTATGATTCCATAACGTATTCAATCAAAGTATTAAATTCTTCAGCATATTAATCAGTTCCCCTTTTTGTATTGAACCAATTAATATGAGAGAAATAGTCATATTCTTATTCAACTCTCATTCCATTACCAGTAATAAAACCTTTCACGGGTGGGACCCCTGACCAAACATCACTTCGATCCCAGACATACTCAAGCTCAAGAGCATCTTCGTCAATATGCAGAGTCCCAGTGATTTTCCTGTTGAAAGCAAGGTCTGATTTATCGTAAATCAGCTGTATACTTCCATTTTCTAAAATGCCTTGGACTTGTTTGCGGTCTTGATCGAAGTTCCAAGAGTATAAAAGGCCGTCTACAACAAGTGTATCTGTATCTCCCAAAAGACTTAGTTCGAGGGTTTCATTTTCAAATTGAATCGTATCGTAACCCATTCCAAGGTAATTTCCTACCGTATCATAAAACGATACTATGCCATGTATGGCGGTTCCGTCATAGGAATAGCTTCCAACAAATGGCTTTATCTTTTCTTGCTGGTCGACTTCAGGCCCATTTCCCGAACAAGAAGATAGCAACATAGTGACAAAAAGAATAGCTAGCAATCGAATCATCATTGAATAAATAATTATCTAATCGTTAAATATCGCGAATATTATTCTTAAAATCAACCTAGATTTTAATGATGCTTGTCAAATCGACTAATCTTAACTATGTGGTGAGAAAAGGTAAGTATGATCTATCTGTTCAACACGTTATCATACACGATAACTTTATCCCACCTGTCATTATTATTCTTGACAAATTCTACATGGATCGAGTCATCCTGATAGGCTTTCTGATCTTGTATTGAATTGAATTCGATATTCATCGCGTAGGTATAGGTGTTATCTACAATTGCCCGTTCTTCAGTTTTAGCTGCTTTACCTAATCTAAATCGCGCAACACTTTCAATATCTGCTAATTTCATCGCGTCATCTAAAAATGCACGCATTTCATCTTTATCAAGATCATCTTTTAGCCAAACATAAACGGTATGCATTAATTTAGGATTTCGCAATTTAGCCAGCTCAACCTTCAAGGTGTTTAATTCGTCAATATTGGCCTCAACATCTGCTACCTCTCCAGTATTACAGGATGCAAAAAGAAACATAAGGAGCATAGTTAAGATTCCAACTTTATTTATTGTGTTATCATTTTTCATACATACAACATACAATAAATCTGTCTAAATTCAAAATGAACTTTACTCCTGGAACTGCCTCGATCTTTAATGAATATCAGAATGACAATTCCTCGCTTATTAGTTTAGCTAATCTTGTAATTGTTAATCTGGCAATATGAACAAAGGGAAAAGCTACGATAACAACGTATCAATGTTCATTCCCATAAAATCGATAGGAACTGTAAATAAGCATGTTGAACTTGAAATAAAATTTGATGCTTTTAGTCGAAAGACTGATTTTCCATACTAGCCTTGTCAACTAGTTCTTGATATTCAGAAGGAGACAATCCGTCAAGGCAATAATCAATCGGATTGATTGCTTTACCATTCAAGCGAACTTCATAATGTAGGTGTGGAGCAGTTGATGTACCTGTACTACCAACCTTACCTATTTCTTGACCTTTTACGACCTCTTCACCCACTTTTACATCAATAGAATACATGTGTGCATAAAGCGTAACATAGCCATATCCATGATCAACTAAGATACTATTTCCGTAACCGTTTTTTCGTCGTTCAACTCGAATAACTTTACCATTGCCCGTTGCAATAATTGCCGTTCCACGAGGAGCTGTAAAATCTATTCCTGCATGATGTTTTTTGACCTTGTGCACCGGGTGGATTCTGATTCCATATCCAGATAATGCTCCGAGGTTTCTTTTTAACTTATCAATTCGCACTGGTTTGATACTTGGGATAGACGCTAGTCTTTTTTCTCTTTCAGAAGCCAAATTATGTAGTGTGTCAAGTGAAGATTTCTGCAAATCGACTTTTCGCTTCAGTTTTTCAGCTCTAGCTAGATATTCTTTGAGTTGCTCTGTAGCATTTTTATTACTTGACAAATAATTATAGGTATTATGACCTCCAACTCCACCTTCCCAAACTGACTCGTCTATGGGGTCCATACCAAAAATGATACGGTGCACATTGGCATCCTTCTCTTGCAGCTCGTTGATATCAACAGAAAGTTGGTCCAAGTAACTTGATTGTTCTTCAATGTGCAGGCTTAGTTGACTGATTAGGTTCTGTTGTACTTTTTCCTGAGGCGAAACCATCAGTTTATCCATACCATAGTAAAAAATAAAGCCAGTCATCACTACTGCACATATATAGCTGCATACCTTAAGTATACGAGCTTTCATAGCTACTTCTACTTTCTCGTAACGGAGCGTTAACGGATTATAGACGTATTTTTCTTTTTTCATCGATTCAATCTTGATCAAATTAGTACATTTGCTTTTCATTTACGATTGAAAAGCAATGGCTTTTCTCCAGTAATTAGGAGGTCTATTTGTTCAAAAGGTGGTTGTTAATTTGCAGCATCAAAAATAGACGCGATTTAAGAGAAATCAAAATTTTTACATCAAAAATATAAAAAAGTCAAATATTTATATTCTTAAAGTGTAAGTTCTTGTAATTTAATCTTTTAATTGAAGTCGTGCATTTGAATATGATGGATAATTAGCCTTTTCAAATAATTATATATTAGCAATTAATTTATACAAGCGATCAAGACGATGAAGTCAAGCGAAATCAGAAAAACGTTTTTAGAATTTTTCGACTCCAAAAAGCATAAAATAGTTTCTTCAGCACCAATTGTATTGAAGAACGATCCAACTCTGATGTTTACCAATGCAGG
Organism: Saprospiraceae bacterium; assembly: GCA_965658745.1. Classification (GTDB taxonomy): domain Bacteria; phylum Bacteroidota; class Bacteroidia; order Chitinophagales; family Saprospiraceae; genus JAHDFB01. The sequence goes on from CBFHTK010000007.1 coordinate 123,776, forward strand.
AATGAATCAGTTCAAGGACTATTTTTTAGGTAATAAGCAACCTCAATTTTTGAGAGCCGCTGATACTCAGAAGTGCTTGCGAGTCTCTGGAAAACATAATGATCTGGAGGAAGTTGGAATAGATTCATATCATCATACGATGTTTGAAATGCTCGGAAATTGGTCGTTTGGAGACTATTTTAAGGAGGAGGCCATCGAATGGGCGCATGAACTTCTAGTTGATGTTTTCAGATTGGATAAGGATAGACTCTACATCACCGTTTTTGAAGGTGATAAAGAAGATAAGTTAGAAGCTGATGAAGAAGCAAAGAACTTCTGGGCTAAGTATTTTGACGAAAGTCATATTCTATATTGTAACAAAAAAGATAATTTCTGGGAAATGGGGGAGACGGGCCCTTGTGGTCCTTGTTCTGAAATTCACATTGATCTGCGTTCTGACGCCGATCGAGCAGTGATATCTGGCCGCACCTTAGTTAATCAAGATGATCCTGAAGTGGTCGAGATTTGGAATTTGGTATTCATCCAGTATAACCGTATGGCTAATGGATCTCTTCAAGAGCTACCAAGTAAGCATATTGACACAGGAATGGGATTTGAACGTCTTTGCATGGCAATGCAAGGGAAAAAATCAAATTATGATACGGATGTTTTTACACCATTCATAGCTAAAATAGAGCAACTCAGTGACAGAAAATATAGTGGTTCATACGACCTGAATGCAAAAAGTGATATCGCAATGCGTGTTATTGCTGATCATATCAGAGCTGTAGCATTTACTATTGCCGACGGTGAGTTACCTTCCAATACGGGTGCTGGTTATGTCATTCGACGGATTTTGAGAAGGGGAGTCCGCTACTATTATTCATTTTTAGATGTGCAAGAGCCATTGATGCATAAACTAATTCCTTTGCTCGCGTCTGAGTTTAAAGATGTATTTCCCGAACTCAATACTCAGCGTGAATTTGTTGAGAAAGTCGTGTTGGAAGAGGAGAAATCGTTCTTAAAAACTTTAGCAGGAGGACTTAAGAGAATTGACAGCGTTTACGTTGGAGACGGAGAAATGGATGGAAAAACGGCATTTGAGCTTTACGATACTTATGGATTTCCAATTGACTTGACGCGTTTGATAGCTTCTGAAAAAGGATGGAAGATCGATGAATTAGGCTTCGAAAAGGCACTTGAAGCGCAGCGGGCTAGAGGTCGAGAAGATAGTAAGAAAATAACTGGCGATTGGACCTCAGTTCATGATGGAAATGATGTGGAATTTGTTGGATATGATCAATTAAAAGTAGAAGGATCAAGACTATTACGATATCGTATTGTGACTGTAAAGGACAAGCCGCAATATCAACTCGTTTTGGATAAAACGCCATTCTATGCAGAAGGTGGTGGTCAAGTCGGCGACAAGGGCCTTTTGTTTTTTGGAGAAGAGAAGATTCATGTATTGAACACCAAGAAGGAAAACGATCTAATTATTCATTTTGCGAACAAGCTTCCAGAAGATCTTTATGCGATCATCAATGCGGAAGTTCACAAAACTAAGCGAATTTTAACTGAGAATAATCACTCAGCGACACACTTGCTTCACGCCGCATTAAAGCGCGTTTTGGGAGATCATGTGAATCAAAAAGGATCACTAGTTAATGAAAACTATCTTCGATTTGACTTTTCACATTTTTCTAAAGTTACAGACGAAGAGATTGCACAGATTGAAGCAATTGTTAATGAACGAATAAGGGACAATATCAAATTGCAAGAAGATCGTAGTATACCAATCGAACAAGCAAAAGAGTCAGGAGCGATGATGCTTTTTGGAGAGAAGTATGGTGATAAGGTTCGCATGATCACTTTTGACAAGGATTATTCGGTTGAGCTTTGTGGAGGTTGCCACGTAGATGCGACAGGAAATATTGGACTTTTTAAGATTACATCTGAATCAGCTGTCGCAGCAGGAGTTCGAAGAATTGAGGCAGTTACTTCTGTTGAAGCGGAAGCATATATTAATCGCGAATTGGAAGAACTAGCATCGATTAGAGGTTTGTTCAAAAATCCTGTCCACACGGCTAAGAATGTATATTCATTACAGGAAGAGAATAAAAACCTCAAAAAACAGATTGAGGAAATGATGCTTGCGCAAGCTTCCAATTTACAAGATGCTTTGTCCAACGATTTTGAGACTGTCGGAGACGTCCATATTTTATTACGCAAACTTGCTCTGCACGACACAAATGCAATCAAAACTTTGGCTTATAATCTAATGGATAAAAGAGAAAAGTCGATTATTGGTTTCGGATTTGAAAAAGATGGTAAAGCTCAATTAATGATAGTAGTCAGCGAAGACATCACTTCAACGTATCAAGCAGGTACGATGATCAGATCGGCAGCCAAACACATCCAAGGTGGTGGAGGTGGACAAGCATTCTACGCGACTGCTGGTGGTAAAAATCCGGCAGGAATAGATGCAGCACTTGAGCATATTCGTTCCGAAGTAGCAAAATAGAATGCCTTGATATTGAGGGATTAATTTTTTGGATGTAATTCAAATCGGGTAATGTGATGATAAAACGAAAGTTATGAGATTTACTAGTTTTACTTTGGTTGTAGTTTTATGGATTCATACGGCAGCTATTTGTTTGTCACAAGTGGAAATTTCGCCATTGTTTACTGATCACGCATTGCTTCAGCAGGATCGGCCATTACAAGTGTGGGGTAGTGGACCTACTGATGAAATCGTTACGGTTAGCTTTCAGAAAGAGTCAAAGTCAACCAAAGTGAATTCCAAGGGTCAATGGACGATCAAGTTCAAAGAGCCAGACGCTGGAGGGCCTTATATTCTACGAGTAAATGATCGAGTTTATCGAGATATATATGTAGGCGATGTTTGGTTAGCAGGTGGTCAATCCAATATGGAATGGAAGATGTCTTCAACAGATGGATTCGAGGAAGAAAAGCAGGCTAGTATTCCTAGGATTCACTATTTCAAAACCCCACATGCACTTCATAATAAGCCTCAGTGGGACATAGCAGATGGCGAATGGATTGTTGTTGATTCGAGTAATCTATCGGATGTAAGCGGTGTTGCATATTTTTTCGCTAAGGACATTGTGAAGGAAACAGGAACTCCTCTAGGAATAGTCGATCATTCTTGGGGAGGAACCACGATAGAGGGATGGATGTCTCCAAAAAAGTTTTTGGAATTTCCTGACATTGAAGAAGAAGCTGAGTACTTTACTTCATTAAATATAGATTTTGAACTAGAGAAGAACAAACTCAAGGAATGGGTCGAAAATATGGATGCAGCTGATGAAGGTCTCAAAAAGTCATGGAGCTCAAAAACTGATTTTTCGGATTGGTCTACTATTGAAGTTCCCGGGAAATGGGAATCAAAAGGATACACAAATCTAGACGGAATCGCCTACTTCGCTAAAAATTTTGATAGACCAAAAAGCGGTGCTGAAACATGTGAATTATTTCTGGGTAAGATTGATGATTCTGATGAAACCTACATAAATGGTGTCAAAGTTGGAGGAATGGACCACGCTTATTCGAAAGAAAGAGTTTACAAGGTCCCCGCTTCATTGTTGAAAGATAAAAATACAATCGTTGTAAAAGTAAGAGATTATGGCTGGGCTGGTGGATTTCGGAGTGCGGCCGAGAATATTTATCTGCAATGTGGCCAGCAGAGAGTAGACTTGGCAGGTGATTGGAAAATGAAAATCGGAACACCAGACTATCCTATACGTCCTCAAGATTTTGGAGCAAACAGTTTCCCCTCAATACGTTATCAGGCTATGATGGTTCCATTGTTTAAACTAAGCTTGAAAGGTATGATTTGGTACCAAGGAGAGATGAATGCTTATATAAATCCCAATCAATATGGAGACTTGTTTAGATCTATGATTGAAGATTATCGAAATCAATGGAAGCAGGAGTTCCCTTTCTTATTCGTTCAACTTGCAAACTATAAGAAAATTTCTGGCCCCGAGCAGTCTGATTGGGCGATTGTAAGAGATGGGCAAGCGAGTGTGCTTGATCTACCCCTCACCGCTATGGCAACAGCAATTGACTTGGGTGAAGCAGATGATATTCACCCGCGTAATAAGAAGGATGTTGGTCATAGATTAGCGAGTGGAGCGCTTAGTTTAGCTTACAAGAAACCACGACCGTATTTGAATCCCACGCTAGCGTCTATGTCAACAGTGGACACAACCGTGTTATTAAGTTTTGAGAATTTCGGATTAAAACTTCGTTCAAAAACAGCTGAGTTACAAGGCTTCTATGTTGATGGACCAGATGGGAGTTTTAGACAAGTATTCGGAGTTCTTGAGAATAATCAGGTGATATTGAATGTACCAGAAGATGCAGAAACTCTATATTACGGGTGGTCTGATAATCCCGGTAAGCTTTCCCTTTTTGGAAGTTATGGTCTACCCGTATTGCCATTTCGTATGAATATACAATAGACTGAGTAAGTCTATGATTTATCGTCCTTGTTTTTTTGCAACTTAGTTTTGTCAAAATGCGCTTTCAAAAGCTCATCAATTTTCTGATATTCTTGAAACAAGAATTCAGATTTCAGCTGTTCGATGAAAGTATTAATTTCGGATGGTGAAGCAGACTTTCCCATTCAGCAAAAGTCCAAAATTCAGTTCGATTCATCACTACCCGTTTGGGTAGTGCCATGAAAAGTTTTAACGCATAGTGTACGCTTTATAAAATCAAGTAGTCTATTAGATAGATTACTTTTTTGTTGAAGTCGGTATTATTAGCAAATTTTAGAGTAATAGAGCTATTGATCACGATCCGAGAAGAAACACTCCCGTTTACACTCATCGTAGAAATCAAATTGAAGTTATGGAAATCTATATTGTAGCCCTAGTTGTTGTTATGTTTTACGTTGTTTTCTTTGCGTAAGAAAGGTGCGTATTTTGCATCCTCTTGTGGTTTAAGACATTTGAATATTAGCTGGCAAATCAAACTGCCCTGTTCTTAGCAAAACCAAGGTGCAAGCTCTTTGTGCATAGATTCCAGCTTCAGTACACATTCGCTCAAATTCTAGATTCTCAGTACCGGGATTGAAGATGATCCTTTTGAGCGAAAGCTATTTCTTAGAATTAAGTATTTAACTAAATAGTATATTCAAACTATTAGATCGCATTAGCGACATATCCCCTAGTAAACATGCATTATTGTTTCGGATTCAAAGCTTAGTCCTATTTTTACAATAAAATTATTGCCTATGAAAGCCTCTCGCATTGATGATGCTTTTTTTCTTAGTTCAGCTTCAGTAGAAGGAAAATGTACAAATTTTGATTTAACGATATCTTCGTCCGGTTTTGGCTGTCAGGATCCCGAAGATAGAGCACATGAAATTAGAATCTTTGACAACGTAGGTAGACTTATGTTACAAGTTCCTGGAAACGGTCAGTCTACTGCTATTGATCTTACTGGATTTACTTCAGGAGTTTATTTCATATCAATCGACAATGGTCAGGTTAAAAAATTCATCAAGATATGATTTGTCGCAAGTGTATTTTAATTCTACTTGTACTTAATAGTATGAGTATGGAGGCACAAAATTATGACAATCAATGGATTTTTGGATATGGAAACGATGAGGCTGAAAGATTTGGTTTTACGGTATTAGATTTCAACACAGATACTGTAACGTCTAGCTATGCTTTTGGGTCAGATTCCATTGCGGTGGGAGTTTCCGGCAGTTTTTCAAATAGTGTTGATGGTCAACTTAAGTATATAACAAACCATTGTTACGTTTATGACAATGTACTTGAGAATCTGACTAGTGACCAAGTTATGACCGCAACGGGCTTATCGTACGATGGTTGCAAAAGTACGATTTTTCAGGACTACCAAGCTTACAGTTCTGTCATCATCTTACCTGATTTAATTGACGATAACCTTACATACATACTACATAAGGATTTTATTGTCGAGTTTATAGGTCCTGAATTTTATACTCAGGATTTCTGGTTTTCTACTATCCGCGAAACTGGCGAAGAGACTGTATTTGAAAGAAAGTATACGATTAATCAGGAGCAACTCATTTCACTCGGCCTTACTGCTGTACCGAATCATGACATGACACGCTGGTGGATTGTACTCGCACGTAATTATAGTAATATTTTTGAAGTGTATTCCATCGGTCAGGATAGCGCATATTTGCATCATACTGATACACTAGGTGTAGAGATAGATTCTCGGCAAACACAAATCGGACAAGCACAGTTTAGTCCTGATGCGAGTATGTTTGCTATGAATACAGAGGAATATGGCGTGCTTCTGTATGATTTTAATAATGAAGATGGGTCGCTTAGCAATTTTCGACAGATAGAATATCCATATAGTGAAGATCTCGCCAAAGGTCTCTGCTTTTCACCTGATAACTCAAAAATATATGTTAATTCTGCAGAACATTTACGTCAGATAGATCTTAATAACAATAATTTAGTTGACTTGATCAGAAAATATACGAGTGCTGGTTCAGATGGGTGGCCTATTGGCATTGGTCATATGTACCTGGGACCTGATTGTCGAATCTATGTATCGCCTGGTTCATCTACATACTATATGCATACCATTGATTCGCCAAATGAAGCAGGTCAAGCTTGCGGTTTTTCACCTGAGCGACTAGTGTTGCCAACTCGTATGCCTCATCATCTGCCGAATATTCCACAGTACAGATACATCAATGGTTGTGATTCGACTATCGTACTTCCTGAAATTGTCACTTTTACAGAAGAGGTAGATGCTGATGTAGAAACTTTTCGCATATATCCGAATCCTGTCGCTGATTTTCTGACTATTGACCAATTAAACGATGGGGAGAATCAAGTGAGAATTTTTGACCAAGTGGGTAGATTACTTCAGTATCTGGAGCAATATGGAGATCAGATAAGCATTGATGTCGGCAGCTTACAAGCGGGAATGTACTTTGTTAAAGTCAATGATAAAGCTAGGATTCAGAAATTTATTAAAATATGAGCTTTTACAGGGCAATATTTTCCTTTATCTCAAACTGCCCCGTTCGTAAAAGTACAAGTGTGCATGCTCTTTGTGCATAAATACCAGCTTGTGTAACCATTCGCTCAAATTCTAGATTTTCCGTTCCAGGATTGAAAATGATTCTTTTGGGCGAAAGCCCGATCAGGTAATCATAATGTTCTTGCTGTCTTGCAGGTCCTATGTACAAGGTAATTGTATCTACATGCTCTAGTTCAGGGTGTCCTGTTAGAATTTCAATACCATCAACTTCGCCTTTCCGACCTCCGATTGCAACTATCTCATGTTGGTATTCTTTGAGCATTTTCATAGCAATATTACTATATCTTGTTTCCTTGACTGAAGCGCCGAATACGAGTACTTTCATGATTTTGAATGGTTGATTAGCGGATAATAGTTATTGTTCCAGAAAGGATCTGCTCGTCAGACAAAAGGAATATGTAGCTGTATACACCAGTTCCCGCTGCTTGTTCACGAATTTTTCCATCCCATGAGACATTTTCTTGTATACTAAACTCAGTAGCTTGAAAAAGTTCATTCCCCCACCGATCATAAATGGCCATTTTTTCAACGGTTCGTGTATCATCAGATTTAGCAAATAATCGAAATTCATCATTTACGCCATCATTATTGGGAGAGAAAATATTTGGTATGTAGATACTTTGCTCATTTTCTACGAAAATGGTAGTGTTTAAGATAATTTCACATCCATTTTCATCGGTTAAGATCACGCTGTATTCCGTTGTTATTGTGGGAGCGACCGTGATAGATGAGCAGGTATCGCAATTAATAGAGTCGCCTCCACTCCATAAATAGCTTTCAACCTTGAAATTTAGATCGGATGGAGATAGGGACAAGCTATCGCCTAGGCTTATTTTCGAAGAACTTAGATTACCAGTGAGGATAGGGGGACTTTCAAGCGTAAAAGTTCCCATATTTATAGCGCATTGTTCAGTAATAATTATGATTAGATAGTCACCTGCTGAAAGATCTTCAAAATAACCGTTTTCTTGTGAGGTGACTCCGCCATCAACTGAGAATGTAATCTCCTCATCAAGGTCTAGGTCAATCAATATAAACCCACTGTTGCTTTCGCAACCGAAACCTGTCTCAACTGTAGGCAAGAGACTTCCACAAGGAAACTCGGTGAAAAGTTTGAGAATCGACACGCTATCACAACCTTGTGATGAAACCAATGTATCTGAATAGATTCCTTCCTCTGTATATTCTTCGTTTCCAAAAGTATAGCTCTGGCCTTCCTCAATTGTGACATTTAAAGTATCTCCAACTATTATGGAAGCGACGCTAAGAAATAGAGTAGTACTGCCTGGACATCCTGAAATGTCCGTGAAGTATGAAGTGTAGGTTCCGTCTGAATCGTAGACTGATCCATTGAATTCATATGAATTTCCTTCGCAAATAGTGACGTACAGGGAGTCATTGAAATCTGGGTAGACAAATAATTGTAAGATGTAGTTACTGTCGCAGCCATCCTGCGTTAAAAAGGGTTCTTCGTAAATTCCCGTTTCGTCATAGGTTTGACCTTGGAAATCAAAACTTTCGCCTGCGCAGATTGCTTCATTTGTTACAAATTCGTAGCTCTCGTTTAGTTCAATGAAAAATTCTAATTGAATTTGACATGGATCAATCGTGTCTAGGTATTTAATCGTATAGCTTCCTGGCTCATCCCAAAATTTAATGCCCACGAAAATCGAATCTCCTGGGCAGATAGAAAACGTGTCTGAACTATAGATAACAGGAACTTCAAGGAAATAATCGAATGTGAAACTTACCCCAGTAGAGCCTGTCACTACCACTTGATAAAGACCATCGATAAAAGAGCTTTGACCATTTAATAGAAGTTGGTACTGCGTTTCTCCCATGATAAGGTTGCCATTGTAGTACCATTGGTATGACAAACTATCTTGGTTTTGTACTTCCAGATAGAACGCTGCCGAACAAGGATCACCATTGAGAACAATGCTGTCTTCATAAACAATTACCATTGTATTTATGCCTAAATCAGAATACTTCGAATAAGAGTTCAGATCCAACGGAGCATCATGTTCGTTTGCCAGTGTGATCGTAGGGAAAAGCGCAGCAAGGCATGCAAGCGACAATACAATAATTATGAATTTGACGTTTCTCATATTTCTCCTTCTATGATCCCTTTTCGAGCACAAATGTGACAATAAAGCTAGTTAACAAACGAAACATCTACTCGAAAAATATTGCTACAACTATTATGTCAAAGAGTCATTCCTCAATAATTGTTCTCATGCTGAAGATATAACTTATTATCAAAAATCTTAATATGTTAAGAAATCTTTTTATCTTTGTAATTGGCGAGTCTATTAACTGTTTGAAGCATTCGACTAGAATTTCAAACAAATAATTTGAACATTGATACCAAAAAAATAGGACAAGTCGTTTTAATCAAAATTTTTAGAAGTTAAAAAACAAAACAATGCTCGGAAAGATGTTTTTCTTATTTCAAGCGGCAGGTGAGCCTGAAGTGCAGTATGAAAATTTCCTTAGTCTCATCTTGAAGGGTGGAACGTTAGGTGTTATTATCGTTGCCATTTTATTGGTTTTATCCGTTCTTGGGTTTTACATATTCTTTGAAAGATGGTTCACAATCAAAAGAGCGGGGAAGATTGATACAAATTTTATCAATAATATCAGATCTTCGGTAGCTGCGGGCAATATTGAAGGGGCTAAGGCGCTATGTAAAACGACTGATACTCCTGTGGCTCGTATGATTGAGAAAGGGTTGACTAGGATTGGTAAACCTTTAAAGGATATTGATAAAGCTATCGAAAACGTCGGTAATCTAGAGCTTTTTAAGCTCGAGAAGAATTTATCCTCGCTGGCTTCTATAGCGGGTGCTGCGCCGATGATTGGATTTTTCGGAACTGTAACAGGAATGATCTTAGCCTTCAGAAAAATGGCTACAGAGCAGAATGTAACTCCCGATGTTTTAGCCGGTGGTATTTATGTAGCATTGATCACAACTGCCGTTGGACTTTTTATTGGTATTCTAGCTTTTGCTGGATATAACCTACTAGTAGCATCAGTTGAAAAAGTTGTTTTCAAAATGGAAGCTACTACAATGGAGTTTATGGATTTATTGCAGGAACCAGCTCACTAATAAGTAAAACTCATCCCTCATGGGAATCAAAAAAAGAAATAAGATAAGTGCGGAATTTAGTATGTCTTCTTTGACGGACATCATATTCCTGTTACTTATTTTCTTTATGCTTACATCTTCTATGGTTCAGATCAGTGTTGATCTACCTGAGTCAAATTCACAGACGGTAGCGCCAACTGACATGGCTGTAATGATTACACTTGCTGGTGAATTAACGTATAATGGAAAGACAATTAGACAATCTGATCTTTCAAAGCTTGTATCAGCAGATATCAAAAAATCGGAGAATCCAGAGAATGCTACTTTGTCCATTATTGCGGAAAAAGGAGTTCCCTGGAAAAAGATAGCTCCACTGATCAATACAGCAAAAAGACTAAGAATCAGGGCAATTATGGCGACGAAATCACGCAAAAAATAAATCACTAGTAGCATCAAATGGGACTTAAGAAAAAAAGTAAGGTAAGTGCAGAATTTAGTATGTCATCCTTGACGGATATCATATTTCTGCTTTTGATTTTCTTCATGTTGACGAGCTCAATGGTTGTACCGAACGCCTTAAACCTAAAACTTCCAGGTAAGAAAAGCTCTGTGAAGGTGAATTCTACACCACCGACAATCACGATTAATGCTAATGGAACCTTTCTACTAAATGGACGATCTAGTTCTAAAGTAGATCTTGCCAAAGCAGTTAGAGCTGAGAAAAACAAGAATGGAGCAAAAGCCACAATAAGAATTAAACCAAATCCAAATGCTTCAAATGAGCATGTGGTGTATGTGATGGATTTAGCATATCGCTTCAATATCACAGCTGTCATGGATGACTGACAGGCCATGATATAGATGACCAACTCCCATTTACAATAAACGAGAACCACTTGTTTTGTGAACCAGGTCAAAACCTTTTTTATGTATTCAGTTTCTGAGCCTACCATGATCTTGAAGGAAAAGGAAGAAGCAAATATTCGCAAGAAATCCCGACTTGCGGTTTTGCTAGCTTTGCTTTTCTGGGCTCTTGTATTAGGTATTCCCTTTTTGTCATATACTTTTCCGCCACCTGAAAAGCCTGGTATCTTGCTTGCATTTGGCGATGAAAACGGTGGTGGTGAAAATTCGACGGTAACAAGTATTACGGATGCAGATGCACCGGATCCTTCTCCAGACCCTTCATCAGCACGGCAGAAAGAAATTCCAGCAGAACCATCTAAACAAGAGGCAACAGCAAAGTCTCCCCGTTCAAATTTAAAGCAAAATTCAGATGAGGAAAGCTTTTTGGACTCATCCACAAAACCCGTCGAACAAGAAAGACCTACTGAAACTGCAAAATCTGGAAAAGATCGAAAAACGGTTGATGCGGAAGAACTAGCCGAACAAGAAGAAGCTCAGAAAGCTAAACGGGAAGCCGATGCAAAGTTAAAACGAGAGCAAGAAGAAGCTAAAAAGAGAGAGTTCTCAGATTTATTTGGAGGCACAGGCACGGGGTCAGAGCCCCAAAAGCAAGGTGATCCTGATGGTGATCCTGATAAAAACAAACTAGAAGGGATTTCGACAGGAACAGGAGATGTAGGTGTTGGATTAAAAGATCGAGGCGTATTGTATGAGCCTGAAATCGAAGAAGATTCTCAAAAAATTGGACGAATTGTAGTGCGTGTTTGTGTCAATTCAAAAGGTCTCGTAACAGAAGCGAAATATACGCAACGAGGATCTACTTCGACTGACATTGCTTTGATTAAGGTAGCTGAAGAGGCAGCTGGTAAGTATAGATTTTCACCATCTGGTCTTGATCGGCAATGTGGAAATATTTCGATTGATTTCAAGTTGAAATAACTATTTGGGTTGCCTTCAACTATTCTGAAGCATATCTGTTTTTCTAGCATATAGGATGCAAAATGACTAAACACAATTTCGATTATCTTATTCTTGGAGGAGGTGCAGCTGGATTGTCTGTAGCTTCTGGTCTTGCAAAGTCTGGTAAAAAGATTGGCATCATAGAAAGGGAACTCAAGAATAGTAATGATCGCACGTGGTCGTTTTGGGAAAAAGGAGCAGGTGTACATGACGATATCGTGTATCATGAGTGGACTCACTTAAATTTCTATGCTTCAAAAAGTATAGTGCGAGAGGATATGGATCCCTATATCTACAAAATGGTCCGATCCGCTGATTTTTACAAAAAGCTTCACACGGAACTTCAGACTTTAGACAATGTGCATTACATTCAGGATGAAGTCGTATCAACGAAAGAAGAAAAAGATTACGTAAGCGTCAATGGTAGACTTGCAAGCTATACTAGCCACATGCTGCTTGATAGTATATTCAGACCAGAGATTAATCCTTCAGAGACATTATATGTGGCCCAACACTTTGGCGGTTGGTTCGTCAAAACGGAGAAACCTGCCTTCGATCCTACTACAGCTACTTTAATGGATTTCAGAATAGACCAGGAAGGGGAAACTAGATTCTTTTATGTGCTTCCGACATCAGAAACGGAGGCTCTGGTTGAAATTGCAATATTTTCTAATGATATTCTTCAGCCTGAAGAGTACGACCCAATGATTGAATCCTATATAGAAGATTATTTAAGTATCGGAAAGTATGAGATTGCGGAAAAGGAGTCAGGAGTTATTCCAATGACGACTTATCCTTTTCACAAGCATAATACTGACCGCATTATACGAATTGGCACTTCTGGTGGCTGGGTGAAGCCTTCGAGTGGATATGCGTTCAAGCGTATTTTAGAGAAGTCAGAAGAGCTGGTAAAACAACTGTTGGATGGAAAAAAGCCCAACGTCGAATCTTCACCTTGGCACAAATGGATGGATCGAACTATGCTTAAAGCCATTCTTTACAACTATGCATCTGGCAAAGATGCTTTTGATTCACTTTTTGGAAAGTGCAGTCCGGCGGAAGTTTTTCAGTTTCTAGATGAAGAAAATACAACGCTGGAGAATCTTCGGATCATGTCAAGTTCTCCAATTGTACCGTTTACGAGAGCTGCATTTGCGCGACCTTGGTGATGATTTAGACTTCTTTTTCCTAAAGTTTCAGTAAGCTAATAGAGGAACATTTGTTTGCTTGCAAAATGCCTTCAGTGAATTTTCAAGAGCTCGCTATCATGGTTTATAAGACATGTAACTCTAGACTATATTCCTAACTTTTTTCCGCGTTTAAATCATCAAACTTTGCGTATTTTCGCCCAAAATAGTTGTACCTTGATAAACAATTACAAGCAGGCAATGGATTATCTCTATCGTAATCTTCCCATGTTTCAAAGACAAGGGGCTGCTGCTATGAAAAAAGATCTTACCAATATCCGATTACTGCTCGAAGCGATGGGTAATCCGCACAAGCAATTTAAGTCAATTCATGTTGGAGGTACCAATGGGAAGGGTAGTGCCTCTCATATGCTATCTGCCATGTTTCAGTCTCAGGGCTATCGCGTAGGAGTTTATACGTCTCCACATTACAAGGATTTTCGAGAGCGAATGAAGATCAATTCGGTAGAAAAAGTCCAATTGATTCCCAAGACTGAAGTTGTAGATTTTATAAATCAGTTTGAATCTGTTATCGAGGATATTCGCCCCTCATTTTTTGAGATAACAGTAGCTATGGCATTTAAGTACTTTGCAGATCAAAAAGTAGATTTAGCTATAGTAGAAGTTGGATTAGGTGGACGATTAGATAGTACAAATGTTTTGGATCCAATTGTTTCACTTATTACAAACATCAGTTTTGATCATCAGCAATTTTTAGGTAATACATTACCATTGATTGCAGGAGAAAAGGCTGGTATTATTAAGAAGAACACCCCTATAGTAATCGGAGAGACACAAAACGAGGTTGAAACTGTATTCAGAACAAAGGCTGAGCAAATGAATGCCGTGCTAGAATATGCAGATCAAATGCTGGAGGCTAGCTATAATCAAGAAACTCGACAAATAAGCGTTTTCGGAAATGGAATCGATTTGATGTTTGATGCAAAGTGGTTCACGCCATATCAATTGAAAAATGTACAATCGGCTTTATATACATTTTTAACTTTTGTTCGGATAGAGTCGCTAGATGTAGATTGGGGGAAGCTTAGAAGCTACTTAGAAAATATGCCAACAGTTAGCTATTTCTTAGGTAGGTGGATGCTTTTGGGCGAAAGCCCTAAAATAATTGCAGAAAGTGCCCATAATGAAGCTGGCTTAGAATATCTGATGAAGCAACTTGGACAAGAAAACTATGAGAAATTACACATGATAGTAGGATTTTCAGATGACAAGGATTTGAATAAGATTTTGCCAAAGTTTCCTCAAAAGGCTAGATATTATTATGTCAAAGCTGATATTCCAAGGGGAATGGAAACTACAAAGTTGAAGGAACTGGCAATAAAAAATGGACTTATAGGTCGCTCTTATAGCTCCGTAAAGAATGCGTTGCGTGCTGCTAAGCGAAGAGCTGGTTCTTCTGACTTGATCTTTGTAGGTGGGAGTATTTTTGTAGTTGCTGAGGTGGTTTAAGAGACTTAAGACGTCGTTTCGATTGACTTTTTTAGATCTCTATTTACCGCTATACTCGCATTCAATTCGAATCCAACAAGCAGAATAAAACAGATCAAGTTAAACCAAAGTAAGGTTACAATCAGAGCTCCAATCGAACCATACAGTTCATTGTACTGGCCAAAATTACTCACGAAATACGAAAAGCCTAAGGAACTAAGAATAATCAAAAGGCTTGCTATAGTTGCCCCTAGCGAAAAGAACGAAAAACGTTTTCGAACTGCAGGTCCATATCGATATAGGACCGAGACGCTTGCATAAATAAGCATTACTACTACTATCCATCGAAGAGCGCTAAACCCAAAGACAGCGAGATCATCCAAACGCAGATATTTGTCAAGTAGGTTGATGATGACATGACCGAGGACAATCATCACTGATGACACAATGAAGATGAATACGATCAATACAGTAAGTGCAATCGCTATAAAACGCTTCTTTAACCAGTGACGTGTTTTGAATGTCTTAGTATTGGCTTTTTCAAATCCCTTCATCATACTCATCATTCCATTACTCGCAAAAAAGACGGCAAGTATCAAACCGAATGAAAGTAGCCCACTTCTTTGTCGGCTGACTATATCATCAACCACACCAAAAAGGTACTCTTCACTTGCTGCAGGTAGCAGTCCATTGATCGATTCACGTATATCTAATGCATAATTTGCTGTGGTCGGGATCAACGGTAGCAGCGTAAAGAGAAAAATCATCGTAGGAAAAAGAGCGAGGAAAAAACTAAATGACATCGAATTAGCTCGAGTAGTTATATCGTCGCGCATTGACTCCTTATAAATAAAAACAGCAACATCATAAACTGGCACACCGTAGAATCCAATGAAACTTGTTTTCTTTGCCCATTGCAAGGTGCGAATTAGCAAAGGGTGTTTTACCCAATAATTAGAATTAAAGTATTTTTTCCAGGATTTTTCCACAAAAAGTATAAGCTTATGCTCAAAAATACAATTTCAGTCGGGCAGTTCTCTCATTTTGACTAAATCAACTGCGAAACAGTGCTAAAAAATATTACCAATAGCCTAAAAGTGTTTTTTCATGATTTTTTTCATAAAGCCTGGAGCTCCTCTCCGTTTACCTTTAGTACTCACAAACGCAAGTGTGACCTTCCCAACATTTACAAGTTCATCCTTTTCATTATGAATCTCCGTATAGAATTTCATAAACTTGTTAGGCATTTCTATGATATGCGTAGTAATGGTTAGTAATTCATCATATCTCGCAGGTCTGACATATTTTGTTTCGTAGCTCGCCACAGGCAGCATGACATGATAACGATCTTCTAGTTCAGCATATACAAGACCTAGAGATCTCATAGCTTCGACACGCCCCACCTCAAAGTATTGCGCATAATTGCCGTAGTATAGATAACCCATTTTGTCAGTCTCACCATATCTGACTCGTATTTTAGTTTTATGTTGGTACATATTCGTTTTTTGCGTAATTGTGATCGAACTCGTCTAGTTGGAGACGAATTACTAATTGAACTTCTATCAAAGCTGAAAGTTCGTTCTAGTTTCTGATGTATAAAATCTGCTATAAAGATAGCGATAAGGATGTAAAACTCTCAGAACGAAAAGTGTGCTAGTAATTAAATAAAGGATTTCAGGTTTTAAATACTGATCCAGGTATCCAGCAGCTGCTTTTGTGGTATGATGGAATCTTAAGAAAATCTAATAAAAAATAGTATTTCTTTGCTGTAAGACCTATAAAGCAGTATGAGAATCTTGTGCTACACTGTTTATAAAATGTTGAATATCAATATTTTAATTGATTTTTTTTTGCAAGCGGAAATTGAGAGAATAAACTCAACATGATTTCGCTTAATCAGGAATTTCTTCAAAGTTGCCTTCATTAATTCGCAAAATAGCATCTAGAACCTGATCAACGATTATATATCGAGGTCTCTTTTGTAGTATAAAAAATTGTTGTGAATTTCTTGTAGTGCTTTCAAAACACACTATCACTCTGATAACGCGCATCAAGTAAATGTTCCTACATAGATGACATTTTCCTTACCATTTCTATCGTACTGTTGATTGATACTGGTCTAGTCCTCTTGAGGCTGATTTGCTGCTTTTACCTCTTCTGTCTTTTCCATAATGGTCTGACCAAATTCCGTGTTGTTCAACAAATACCTTCCTCCAAAAAAAACTCCAGCCAAAATTGCTAATGTAATCAGCAATTTCGATAATACAGTTAGTCTAGTTCTTGCCATTGTATTTTTTTTTTGATAAAAAGAGTCTAGTAAATGACCTTTTATGGATTGATTTACTCAAAGAATGTATCGTATTGATTAGTTCTATTACTCACCTTCTCTCGCTGAGGCGGAGCTGCACCCAGATCAAGTACATCATCGTCGTCAGCGGCTTGTTCGAGTAAGTGCGACTTTTCACCACCCAATAGCAGTGAAGTTCCTTCTTGTTCCCACTTTTCCAGCATTTTTAGTCCTTCTTCTTCAAATACTCCGTTTTGTAAATCTAGAGAACTCATGAAACTATCGGAAACTTGCATAAAGCGTTCCATTTCTCCCACTTTTTGGCTAACATCGTCCGCTACAGCCTCTAGTGCACGATCGAACATCTCACGCTTGTCTTTGTCTCCTTTTAATATTTTCATAGCAGATCCCATTGCATTATGGCTAGCCATGATCGCCTTACGTTCTTGTTCCTTTACCTCAACTTGATCTGAAATGTCCTCAAGCATAATTTCCGAATTCTCGTACATCTTACTAAGCACTCGATACATTACTTCCATTTTCTGGTACAATTTCTCAAGCTTGATATTACTATCCTTGAGGCGACCAGCTTTTCGCGTTTTAAGAATTACAACATTTCTACGATTGTCATCTTTTGCAGCACCTGCTTCTGCAAGATTGGTGTTTATTTGCTTTTTATTATTGATAATCAATTCTTTGAGCTTGTGCATTTGCGCTCTTAATTGACTAATCTGACGGTTCATTTTACGAAGATTAGTCTTGAGGTCGTCTACGTAAGATTTAAGAATGCCTATTGGATCAATTTTAATAAAAAGTCCAGTAACCCATCTCATGGTACTTTTGAACATGTATCCGACTAGAGCCCTTGCCTTCGGGTCAATTGCAGTAAAAACCGCTACACCTAGAACAAGAAGTCCGACTACGATTCCTATAGTTGATGTGAAGAAACCCACGAGGGCACTTAGCGCAGCATTTACGGCCACAACTCCACCAATAGCAAGTGCAGCAAGAAAAATTCCTCCCGTTACTCCTTCAGGTCTTCTCCAAAATGATTTTCTTTTACCTTCTGCCATTATAAGTATTGATTTATTTTATCAAAATCTGATTGAATCTGGCCCTTAACTTGTCCAAAAGAGGCCATGAACTGATCTTTAGTTAGTTGTACCTTGCTTGCTGCTTTATTAATTTCGTTTCTTGAGGTTTCCATCGATTTTTCCATGCACTCAATCTCGGTAATGAGTTTTTGCAAATGCTCTTTTCGTTTGTTTATACCAGTTTGCAATTGTTGAATCTTTGCTTCTTTTTGCTTTACTTGCTTCCTTTGCTGCTCCCTGAAAGTTTCTTCAAATTTCTTTTTCTCATTGTCAAGTACATCTAAATAGTGCTTCCCACTAGATAGTAAGCTGTCTTTTGTAATACCTGCACTTTGCAATACTGCAAAAGAAGATTTAAATCTAGTCTCTTCCTCTTCGATAACACTTTCTAGCGATTTTAAACTGCTTTTAAATTCGAGATAGTCTGGACCTTCAAGATCTTGAGCATCAATTGCCTTTAAGAGTATGTCAGTAAATTTCTTACGTGGTTTAACTGCTTTGCTGACTGAAGATTCATACATTTCTTCTTCAATAACTGTTTCTTGTTTGCCAATATCAGCAGAAGATTTTACCGTTTTTTTTGACTTTGAAGATTGACTTTTATTTGATTTGTCACCACTGATTTGTTCGAGTTTTTCTTCGACGCTCGATTCTTCCTCGATGATGAAAAGTGATTTTATTTTTTTTAACATTTTAGCTTCTATTTCGGTACTTCTATAACGCAGTATTTCGATATTTTTAGTACAATATATACAATGAATTGAGTGAATTGGTTGCTAAACGTTCAAGCAATTGATGTCCTTATCGATGAAGTACGATTATCACTCTACAAATTAATGAAAATACTATTAGAAATTGCACTTTTCCTTTAGTTAATGTTTTTTGTCTCGCCTGCCTCAGCAGTGACTAAACATAGGAGATTAAAAGGAAGTGGCTTATGCCCAAAAGCTTGGTCTTCAGAAAGAGAGGATGTAGTTAAGTTCCTTTAACTATGTAGGCCCTGTCTTTTTTAATTGCTTGCCCTAACTCGCGCCAAATAATTTGCAGCTTGTGGAGCCTCTCCAACTAAGCTTTCGAGTGTCCTAGCAACTTGAACGGCTTCGTCAAAAGACCCTAAACTTGAATTAAGTCGATATAGGTAGTAGCAGAATAGAGCTTGATTTCGTTTATCAAGATTTTCAACCTTTTGTTTCTTTAATCTTTGAATGCTTCTATTATTCGAAATGTAGAGAATCTCTCTGAAATCCTCAATAAGTTTCAGCCTCTCTTTTTGAGCTGAATCAAGATATCTCCTATTTCTATTTAGAGCATCTAGCAATAATTTGCTGCGTTTTAGATAAAAGTCCCTTAAAGTTTGCGGTGCCAAACTATGAAGGTAAATATATTCTTCTACAAATTGCAAATCACCCAAGATACTAGGTTCCGTACCATATACTTGAAATAGTTGCTCAAGTTTGGAAGTCTGCTCTAAATGGAACTTCAATATTTCAGCAATTTGTCCAGCATCGAGAAGTCCTTCATTTCTGAAAAGCTCATGTTCTTCAGGTGTAAGTATTAGCAGAGTTGGGGTAAAATCTACATTGTATTTTCGTGCTCTTGGATCTCTATCTTGTAGAAGTATAGAGATTGGAATGTACTGATATACATAATATTGCACGGAGTCTTCGTTCCAAGTTTCGTCTGGAATAAAAAGTGCAAATTCATTAATTACTGCTCCGAATTCAAGAAGAACTTTCTTTCCCGTATATTGAGATTCGACAAGACCTGTATCTATTTCAGTGAACCAACTTTGTTGGGAAAAGCAAGAGTTAGTTCCAAAACTGATGATTAGAAGTAGAGTGAATATTTGCTTAATAATCATATTAAATACTATGTTTTGCGTTTCTTTTTTTCTGCTGCTGGGAATAAAATATTATTTAAAATTAACCGATATCCGGGCGAATTTGGATGCAAACTAAGATCTGTTTCAGGATCATTCACATAGTGCCTGTAGTCCTCTGGATCATGACCACCGTAAAATGTCCAAGTTCCATATCCTTGTTCACTGTGAATAAAACGAACCTCATTGTCAGACTTGGATTCACCCAATATTAGAACATCCGATTTTACGTATTGCTTCTTAAAAGAGGTAGTTTGACCCATGAAACCTTTTATTGTTCTAGTGTGGTTTTGGGTTAACATTGTAGGTATTGGATCCCATTTTGCTGAAAAGTCAAAAAGAGTAAAATAATCATTCTCAGCTTGAGTCTTTCGATTCCGGTTGTCTATGCTCGAAAATTCGTACGTCATCGGATCAGAAATAAGATCAAAGTCTTGAAAAGCAAAGGTTTTTGAAAAATCAAGCTTACTCTGAGCGTTGGGATCAGCTCCGTCACCATCATATACATTGTGGCAAATGTCGTGTCCTTCAGCAGCTAATGCAATATCATATGAATCTGTTGCTGAACACATCGCAAACATGAATCCACCACCTTCTACATATTCTTTAATTTTTTTGGCGACAGCCAATTTTAACTGGGAAACTTTATTAAACCCTAAAGAAGTCGCAAGACTCTCCATCTTCTGCTGGTTGGCTCTATACCAAGGTTTTGTATGTTGACTAGCGTAGAATTTACCATATTGACCAGTAAAATCTTCATGATGTAAATGAAGCCAATCGTATTGAGCGAGCTTATCTTCTAGGACCTCACGATCGTAGACCGTTTCGTACGGTATTTCTGCATAGGTTAGAACCATTGTTACTGCGTCATCCCAAGGTTGTATTTTCTCGCCTTTGGCATTAAAGTCTGGAGTATATACAGCTATTTTTGGTGCTTTTTCAAGTTTAATAACTTCTTGATTGACTTCTGGATTTGCTATTTGTTGTCGAATAAGACCAAACTTTGCATTTGGTATTACTTCATAACTTATTCCCCTGATTTTACATTCTGATTCGAATCTAGGAGTGTGAGCGAATGCAAAGCTTCCACCTCGGTAATTTAACAACCAGTAAGTCTCCACTTCTTGGGTTAATACCCAATATGTGAGACCGTATGCTTTGAGATGATCACGTTGCTTTTCGCTGTCCATGGGCAAAAGAATGTAAGAACCCTTAGCTTGGTAGCCGATGACACTAAACACAACTATTAAAAATATCCACTTCTTCATATACTACTAAACTTTGCTTTTTTGTTTGATTTCATAGAACTTCCATGCGGCAAACAAATATACTGGTATTAACTCGTTTGTAAGCTTGAACGTTTCTCAAGAGCTGTTAAATTTCTACTAAATCTAAACGATTCATATCTAAATTGAATTAGATATACCTATTTATGGCCCTTAGCGTTCGGAATTATGATAAAAGTAATCACTGCTAGTCAATCGTAGTTGTAGGTCTTTTTAAAGAAATCTGTTATAATATTATGCATATTTGCACTCGTTTTTAAATACTAAAATGAATTTAATCTTTGGATAATTTTTCGTTACAATATCCAGTTTGGTTTATCTTTTTTTGCGTTCTAGCAGGCTTGGTCTATGCGGGGTTTCTATACTATCGAGATGCTCGTTACAAGGATCATTCTTATTGGAAGCCATGGCTTTTGGCTGTACTAAGATTTTTGTCCGTTTTTGGAATTTCATTCATGTTGTTGGGACCTCTTTTGAAACTAAATAACGAAGAGATTAAGAACCCGACTGTCGTAATATTTCAGGATGGATCTCGCTCAGTGGCAAGTGATACGGAAGTAATTTCCAAACTGCAAGATATTAATGAGGAATTAGGTAAAGAATTTCAAGTGGAAACTTACCACTATGATAATTCCATTCACGAAGGATTTACTGATTCACTAGATGGCGGAGCAAGTAATCTTTCACAAGTGTTTGAGTTTGTAGACGAGACATATGCTAATCAGAATCTGGGAGCTATCATTGTAAGTTCAGATGGTATTTATAACGAAGGGCAAAATCCGATTTATCAACGAACTAATATTACATCTCCCGTATACTTTTTGGCGCAGGGTGACACAACCCAGAAGAAGGATATATCCATAAAACAGGTTTACCACAATAAAATCGCGTATCTCGGGGATAAGTTTGTCGTCCAGGCTGATGTGCAAGCATATAATTTCAACGCTAGTAATACCAGTATAAATCTGTATCGAGATCAAGGCGGTCAGCGAGTTTTAGTGGATAAACAAGCCTTTTCAATTAAAGGAGAAAGATTCTTTACCACTCTGAGTTTTGAAGTCCCAGCTGATCAAGTAGGTATCGTCAAGTATATTTTATCTGTGGATCAAAGGAGTGGTGAGTTTAGCACAAAAAATAATACTACTTCCTTTATAGTTGATATTTTGGACGCAAGGCAGAAGATTTTGCTTTTAGGCAATAGCCCGCATCCAGATATTGCTGCGATCAAAAAAATGATTGAGTCCAACAAAAATTATGAAGTTGAAGTAGCATTTGCAAAAGATACACCAGCTAATCTCACAAGCTTTGATCTTGTAATGTTTCACAACTTACCTAGTAGAAGGTATAATGTTTCCAGTGTGCTTAGTTCTCTAAATCGACTTAACAAACCTCGAATGTTTATCGCTGGTACTCAGATAGACATCCCTGCATTTAATCGTGCACAAAAGGCGATGAGTATAAGAGCAAATACTCAAAGCACAAATGATGTTCAGGCAAAATTAGCTGAAGGGTTTAACGTTTTTGAAATAGACGAGGGAATTCAAAATATTGTTGAGGACTATCCTCCATTGAAAGCAAAATTTGGTTCGTTTAAAGTGAATCCAAATACGAGAGTTCTTATGAATCAGAAGATTGGCGAAGTCGAAACTGAATATCCTCTGTGGGTTCTGCGAAATCAATCTGATCTGCGTGAGGCGGTGATTGTAGGTGAGGGTATATGGCAATGGCGCCTTTATAATTATCTACAAAAAATTAGGTTCGACGAAATAAACGAATTGTTTTCAAAAACCATTCAATTTGTAACGATCAAGGAGGATAAGCGTAAATTCAGAGTAAGTAGTACAAACAATGTGTACAAAACCTATGATAAGGTAGGTTTTGATGCAGAGCTCTACAATGATACATACGAAAAAGTCAATGAAGCTGATGCGTTTTTGAAAGTAAAGGATCAAGATGGCAAAGAGTATGAATACACATTTTCAAAAGTTTCAGACTTCTATCAACTTGATGCAGGAAGTCTGCCAGCAGGAAATTATACTTTTACAGGTACAACCAATTACAATGGTCAGCCACTGACTTCAAGCGGTAGATTTAGCATCGAAGATGTCCAATTGGAATTGGCCAATACTACTGCAAATCATAGTTTGCTACGTAACATCAATACAAAGTATGGAGGGCAAGTATTTTATGAAGAATCAACGGACGAAATTGTGGGCGCTCTGAAGGAACAATCAACATTAAAACCAATTATCTACTCTACAATCAAGACTGAATCGGCGCTCAATCTAAAATGGATTTTATTTGTATTAGTAGGTTTTCTGTTTATCGAATGGTTTGTTAGAAGGCTTCTAGGAACGTATTAGATTAACGATTCGCTGTGCTTCATGGAGATCAAAACTAATGGATGAGATATACGTTTCTCCGTTTGCAAATTCAAGTTTTAGCTTATATAAACTATTTGATAAACGTAAGTCGACTATCTCTTGCGGTCTGACCAGATCAGCTTGAGTGTTGGAGTTAAATAGAATGGACTTCATTCGACTGTTTTCTTGATGAACCATTGGCGAAAAAAGCAGAGGATATTGCATTTGAACTTCCGTTTGATCTGTTGAGATTTGTATAATCTCTTTTCCGCCCACATTCCACAGAAGTAATTTTAGCATAAAAAGAGCAATCACCAACGGAATTATGCATAAAGCTAAAGCGATACCTATGCGATCTTGATATTTCAAGAAAAGCATGAGGCTTCCACCGATTAGAAGTAGGAATACAAGAGCTGTCAAGATTGAATATGGACTTCTAGGGTTGCTAACCAAAAGTATTTCCTTGAACTGCTTGTTTTTGTTGGTTTGCATTGGATTAATTTGCCTGAATATATACTTGATTTAGGAAAAGGGCAAAAGTATACAGAAAGACCCACTCTTCTAAAAGAATAGGTCTTCACTTTCATACGGCTATAGGAAAGTACTACTTTACGCCTCTAGTAAGGGAATCTTGCAGGGTCTTGAGAGCTTCAAAGTCTTTAGAACTTGCTATTTTGGCTTGTTCCGGCCATGTGTCCGTCTGAGCAATTCCATAACGGGTGTTAGCCTTAACAAGGATATCTTTTATAGCTTCAGGTGACATAGTTGACATTTTTCTAAAAGTCTTCACACCTGCATTTCTTAAAGCTTCTTCCATTTTCGGTCCTATTCCTTCGATGATCTTTAGATCGTCTGGAGTTCTCCCACGACGTCCCGTTCCCGCTACTCTCTTCATAGTTTTCTCAGGAGTGGGGTTGACTTTGTCCCTTGGGTTATTCTTTGTTTTGCCCGTGGGTGATGCCTTAGTTGGCAATTCTTTTGTTGTTTTGTTTTTTGACCCTTTTGGTCGGCCTCGTCGTTTTTTTGGTTCTGTCGCTTTGCGAGTGATTTCCTCTTTCGTTGCTTTTTTCTTTTTACCTTCCGTTTTCTTTGGTCTTCCTCTTTTGAGTTTTACTTCAGACTTCTTATTTGTGGCGTTTTCGTCTTTTGATTTATCTGATTTTTTCGATTTTGATTTCTTGCTTTTACTTTTTTTCTTTCCTTTTTCATCTTCGTGGGAAGTGATGTTCTTGAATGCTTTTATTGGTTTGGAAGATATAAAAGAAACATTTTCTTCGGAAATATCACTGCCTATCTCTTTCGCTTCTTCTGCAGTTTTCTGATCATCAACTGGAAGATTAGCTTCTGTTTGTGAAGAAGTTGTATTTTCTTCTTTTCCCTCAATTTTGGCGGAAGCCTCCTCAAATTTCTTTTCAATGAGCGACATCTTACCTTCTACTTCTCGGATTCGACTGTCACGGTCTCTTAATTGGTTACGAAGAATTGAAATTTCTCCATCAGCATTAGATCTTGCTTTTTTTGCTGCTTCTAAATCAGATTCAAGATTACTGATGTTGGAGTTTAACCTTACACGATCTCGCTCCAATTCAACGACTTGTCGTTTGTACTTTGAATTAAGCGAATATCCAAATAAGGCTCCGAGTAAAAAACTGACAAGACCGTACAATACAGCTATCAAAAGTCCATTTCCAGCGATCTCTAAAAGAAAAATCATATCCATCTATCTGTTGTTTTGTTTAATAAATAATTCGACACGTCTATTGTTTTTCTTAGCATCTGGCGATTCTATATCCATACGAGGCAATGTATCTCCTCTAGAGATTGATTCAATTCTATCGTCTGGGATACCTCGACTTACTAATGCATTCTTCACAAAGTCTGCCCTTTTCTGAGCAACTTCAAAATTATCATACCTTCGAGATTTTGATTTATCAGCATGACCTTCTAGCACTATTCTTAGGTTATTTGAAACAACCACTTGAGCAAGAGAATCCATATATTCTTCAAGATCTTCCATTTTGGGAAGTGTCATACTATTTTGTCTAAACTCGATATATGCTTTTTGAAGAAAGTCGTCTTCTCCAGCAGCGGTCGTATAATAATTATCTTCTTTTGATGTATTGTCTTCGCTGACTTGCAATTCCTCCTGATCATCACCGTTTGATGCCTCTCCTAGGTTATTGCTTTTGGTACTCTGATTATCAGAGTTTGATAGACTGGAGACTTCCATAGTATCTGTCATCGAAACCTCAGTAGTATCATTCGCCTCAAAGAAGTCATCATCAACAATAGGACTATCTAAACTTGATTTCTCAGCTTGGGTTGATAGTGATTGGCTTGTTGTTTCTGTATTTGAAAGCAAATTATTATTGTCGTTTTGCTCGTACAAAAAATAGCAAACCAATACGGTCAGGATTGCCCAAATGATCAAATAGACTGCTCTCATATCTTAGAATTGTTCGTTATAAAATTGGTCTTTTTTTGTGCGAAAAGCTAATTTTTTCCTCGTAATTTTGGTTTTTATCCGCGATTTTAGAGTTAAAAATGACTTCCAAACTAGTTTCTGGTTCTTTATATTCGACAGTTTATGTTTCATGATGAGGGCTTTCGCCAAAAGACGAAGTATGTATTTGTAAACTGTTTTCGTGAATGCTAGCCAATTGAAGATGGCTTTCATCCATTCGTTTGCTTCTAAGTCCCAAATACTCTGTAGATGAAACCGTGCAATTTGGGTGCGTGTCTTCAATTTTATTCCAAAGTAGACATATTATTCTATCCTTTGGAATCCCCATAGATATTGACTATTAAATTTTTTTATCAGAAAATTCCATCTAGGAGGGGACAAAAAGCTAATTCATTACACTAATAGGAAAGACGACTAATGTAAGAATTGTCTTTTCAATTTTTTTGTAGAGAAAACAGTTTTTGTCATGAGAAAAATTCCTTTTTTACGATTGTTCGTAACGCTAATTCTAGGGATTCTCGTAAATGCTTATTGTCCGGGGTTCACATATGCCAAAGTGGTAGTTATCAGTATAGCACTTCTCGGTATAGTAAGCAGTAAGATTTGTATTCAAAAGTGGTTACTAGCAATTCCAATGTTTGGCTATTCGAGCATCCTATTTTGCTTTGTATTGGGCATGATCTCTGCCGAATTACATACTCTAGATTTTGATCGCGGTCACTTTTCTAATTATATAGATGATCAAGCGGTCTACTTCGAAGGTGAAGCAGTTGAAATTGCAGGTAGTAACTCATATGCTCAGATTACTGTAAATGTTAGTTCAGTCGAACTAGAAAACACCAAAGTAAGTGCTGACGGTTTGCTGAAAGTCATTACACCAATACAAGACGTCAAAGAAGGAAATCACCTACACTTTTTAGCTTCTGTAGATTCGATTGCAACCATCAAGAACCCCTATGCTTTCGACTATAGCTCGTTTCTCGCGAGGAAGGGAATATACTTTCAGGCTTTTGTAAATGAAATTACTGTTTCTGCATCGCATCAGAGTTTCTTACAAAGAATCAGAGCGGAAAGCCTTAGATATATTAATTCACTTCAAATTTCAGAGGATACCAAAGTGCTAATCCAGGCAATGTTACTTGGTGATAAATCCAAGTTGAAATCAATGAGTGATGTTTTCCGCTCAACGGGTACATCTCATGTATTGGCTATATCAGGTTTACATGTTGGAATTATAGCAACCTTGCTTCACTTTTTGCTTTTTTGGATACCTAGCAGACTGACTTGGCTGAAGTGTTTCTTAATTGTTTTGGGGGTGTGGTTGTTTTGTTTAGTATCAGGAATGGCTCCGTCAACTTTGAGAGCAAGCATCATGGTGAGCAGCTTCATGCTTGGTCGAGCTTTCAACATTAAAGGTATGTCTTATAACTTCTGTTTTATGTCAGGCTTCTTTATGTTGCTATGGAATCCATCATGGATTTATGATATAGGATTTCAATTCTCATTTCTTGCCATAATAGGAATTCTGTTCTTTTACGAATTGATTTATAGTGCGTTAGTCTTACGCGGATTGTCAGATAGAATTTGGCAGATGGTTGTTTTGAGCATCTCAGCTCAGTTGACATTGATGCCCCTTAGTTTCTATTATTTCCATGAATTTCCACTGCTGTTTATTCCAGCGTCAGTCATTGCAATTCCTGCTACCTTTTTGATGATAACTATCAGCTTACTAGGCCTTTTTTTGGAGTCACTATTTGGAATCAATTTTGTGCTCGAATTGCTTGATTGGTTTAGTCTTTCCTTCCTAGAATTTCTTCAGCTGCTAGCCAATCGAGAAGGAATGGTACTAACTAATCTTTTCCCATCACCTGCTGAAATAGTACTTTATTATGTTGGCTTAGTTAGTATTTCTACTTTTTACCTAACTAGAAAAAAGAGCTATTTGACTGCTTTTGTAGTAGCTTATTTAGCATTGCTTGGATCACAATTCCATTACAACTCTATACATAATCAAAATCACATTATTTGTTACGCAGATAGCCAAGACGTCATGATAGATATAGTTCAATCTGGAGTTTTGATGGGACTTGTGGAAAAAGGTACGAAAGCCAAAAAGTTGCCCTTTGTTAGAGGCTCTATGCGTAACAAACTAGGCGTCGTCAATGCTCAAGACTACGAAATTGATGGCAGAAGCGATCTAGAAATTCAAATTGGAAATTTCACTTTGGGTATCTGGAATACGTCAAATGCTTCCTTTCAATCAGACACTCTTGATATATTACTAATCAATAGAAAAATTCAAGCGGTAGAAGAAATTCCGTGCGCGAGGCAAATAATTGATTACGGATTCAATCAGCATTTGGACGGAGATCATCCACTTCGACGAAAAGAAGCACTTGTTATCGCAATTTAAGCAATCATAAATCAAAGACAGAATAATTAAGAAACCTAAAATATCACATCAAAAAAAATTATCATGAAAAAACAAATGAACTATTTTAACTACGAAGAAAGAAATGGCTTGTTCCTACTATGCTTTTTACTTGTACTCTTTTGCACATTTATTTTTCTACAGAAGAGAATGCTGCCGTCAGAGGCAAACTTGAATATCGCGATGGAAACTGGTATGCAAGGCGAAGACTATCATTCACATCAAAAATCAGATTATCGAGAAAAGAATCCTAGTAATAAGGGAAAGGCATTTTCCCAAATAAATACGGCAAGTTTACCAAGCGGGTCCTCATCGATAGTCGTTAGTCAAAATAACAATGTTAAGAGTCAGCTTAAAGTGAAGCAGAAAGAGGATTTGAGTCTCAAGAATTCAAAAACCAAAGAAGATAGCTCTAATGAAATTTCAGCTTCAACTGTTCGAAAAAACAAAAAGAAAGACATCAGAAGAATCTGGAATAAAGAAAGCACAGCCCAAAAGGATCAAGCACAAAAGTATCAGTATAAAAGACAGGCAAGTGAGCCGATTTCAATTAATTCTAAAGAAGCTGCTGAGTGGAAAACTCTCCGGGGAATAGGTCCAACATATGCAGAAAGAATTATCAAGTATCAAACTTGGCTTGGCGGTTTCCACAGCAAGGAACAGTTAAAGGAGGTATACGGTATCACCGATTCGCTTTACCAAACATTCGAGCATCTTTTGATTGAAGCTAAACCATATAAGAAAATTAAGGTGAACTTGGCAAGTCAAGATGAATTAGGTAGACATCCTTACTTGTACTGGAAAGAGGCAAAACGAATAATACGTTATCGCAAGCATCATGGAGATTTTTCAGGACTTGGCGATATTGCTAAAATAAAAGGGATAAATCAAGATCAAATAAAGCGTTTGGAACCTTATTTAGATTTTTATCCTTCTATCGAAAATTCTGATTTGGTAGAGTTGACGGAAAAATAAACGATGATTTCTACATAGTGAATTACACACAAAAGATTCTTCATTTTTAGTGAGGAATCTTTTGTTCATATAGTTATTGCGCTGTTGAAGCTTGATATTTCTCAACAAATTGTTTCATTTCGTCAAGCATCAGTGGAGATCCAATTGCAATGGTGCACTTCTGATGAATATCGTGCACATCTTCATCTAATATGCGCTTAAGATTCGTATTAAATGCCTTTCCACCTGCCTGCTCAACAATAAAAGACATTGGATTACATTCATAAAGCAATCTCAATTTCCCAAGTGGGTATTTGCGTGTATTTGGATATAAGAAGATACCACCTTGGAATAGAATTCTATGAATATCTGATACCATTGAACCAATGTATCTTAGTCGGTAATTCATGTCGGCACAATGATCAATATACCTCCGTATCTCGAGATCGAATTTACTGTAGTAACCTTGATTTACAGAGTAATAATTACCTTTTGCGGGAATTTGAATATCTCTGTGTGAAAGACAAAACTCACCGATAGAAGGGTCTAAAGTAAAACCATTCACTCCTTTACCAGTAGTATAGACTAACATGGTTGAAGTTCCATAGAGCACATATCCAGCAGCAACTAATTCATCTCCTTTTTGATAAAAATCACTAGTTTCTACAAGCTGCTTTTTATCACTTTTTCGTCTGTATATACCGAAGATCGTACCAACAGATACGTTGACATCGATATTTGAGGAGCCATCCAATGGATCCATTACTACAATATACTTTGCATCCTTACCAGCTATCGAATTTACAGGAATGATAGACTCATCTTCTTCTGAAGCTATTCCGCAACATTCGCCGCTATTTGCTAGACATTCAATCATTACATCATTCGAGAAAATATCTAGTTTTTGTACGATATCTCCCGATTGATTTTCACTACCTTCAACACCGAGAATGTTTACAAGACCTGCGCGATTTACTTCTCGGTTAATAATTTTGGCGGCAACGCCAATATCTCTTAATAGTCCAGTTAATTCTCCAGAAGCATATGGGAAATCTTTCTGTCTCTTGATGATGAATTCATCTAAGGTGACGATTCTATTCATTATTCTGCAATTTGATTAGGTTTGGCAAAGTTACTGATTAAGTTTCTAATTATTCGTAATGTTCTAAAGTCGAGAAGTCAAATATGACAGATTTGAGAGCAAAGCATGAAACGTTTTTTTACTAGAAAAAACAAACTTATATCAGCTCAATGCGTTTTCATTGCGTAATTTTGAATTCTAAGCTCTAACCTTGTGCGCCAACTATACGTTCTAAATAAATATTTTGTAAAATATAAATTCCATTTGATCCTTGGAATTGTTTTTGTTGCGCTTTCCAATTATTTTCGGGTGTTGATGCCGCAGGCAATAAGAGAGGCACTTGATTATGTTTTTCTTAGTATTCAAGAATATAAACTTATTGATCAGTCTGATTTTCAATCTACAATACTTTCTGGTGTAGGTAAGAATCTACTTTTGTTTGGTGCATTGGTACTAGGATTTGCATTGCTGATGGGTTTATTCATGTATTTTATGAGACAAACGATTATTGTAATGTCAAGACTGATTGAATATGATATGCGAAATGAGATTTTTGCGCATTATGCCAAAATGGATTTGAAATTCTTTAAGGAAAATAAGACAGGAGATTTAATGGCAAGAATTTCTGAAGATGTTTCTAAAGTCAGGATGTATTTGGGACCAGCACTCTTATATTTTATAAATCTCGTTTCTTTATTCGTAATTGTTATCTACTCTATGCTTTCCGTCAATGTGGAGTTAACACTGTACAGCTTACTTCCTCTACCTGTCCTTTCAATTTCGATTTATATCGTAAGTAATATTATAAACAAAAAGAGTGCAATTATCCAGAAGCAATTGTCAGTTATTAATTCAACAGCGCAAGAAGTATATTCAGGAATCCGTGTGATAAAGTCATATGTAAAAGAAAATCAGTTTGTCCAATATTTCACAGATGAAAGCAATGACTTTAAGGCCAAAAGTCTCAAACTTGCAAGGGTAAATGCGCTTTTCTTTCCACTGATGATTTTACTAATTTCAATAAGTACGCTGATAGTGCTATATGTTGGTGGGACCCAGGTTGCAAATTCCATAATAAGCCCAGGAAATATTGCAGAATTTATCATTTACATAGGAATGCTTACTTGGCCGATAACTGCCTTAGGTTGGATTGCGTCTCTTGTTCAGCAAGCATCAGCTTCACAAGAACGTATCAATGAATTTATGTTGGTTGAGCCCTCTATTTTAGATTCAGAAGAGCCAAAAATTCCACTTTCTTGGGATATTGAGTTTGAAAACGTGAGTTTTACATACCCAGAGACTAAAACATTGGCACTGGATAACGTTTCTTTCAAGTTAAACGACGGTGCGAAAATGGCGATAATGGGACGAACTGCAAGCGGAAAATCTA